>CAKAGU010000007.1 GCA_916439095.1 uncultured Stomatobaculum sp. | reverse complement strand
AAATACAGACCAGTTATATTGAAAGGAGTCCTATGGCCAACGAGGAGCAGAAAATCCGAATCCGGGTGAAGAAAAAGAAACCGGGCAATGTGGTTCTCTTCTATATTATCCCCTTTCTCCTCATCAATCTCCTGATCTTTTTCTTGGTGACCCTGCGTCCCAAGTTTAAGCTTCATATTGAGGAGTCTTCCGATTTTCGCACGGCGGAAATCCAAGTGGAGATGCACCCGCGCCTGCCGCTCGCCGCATTTGAGGTCAAGCTGGATGATACACCGCTGAATCTTGAGAACCTCGGCGGTGGCCACTATAAGGCTTCGGTCGATAAAAACGGAACTCTGGAAGTCACGGTTCGCTACATCAACGGCATGCACCGCACCCAGTACGAGCACATAGGCTCCGTGGATGACCAGCCGCCGTTGATTTCGGGCGATGAGCTCGACGGCAATATGTTAACCGTGAGTTTTGACGATCCGCAGTCCGGCATTAACTACGACTCCATCTATGCCATGGATGCCGATGAGGAGCGTGTTCTTCCGAGCAGCATCGATGAGGCGAGAACAAAGCCGTATTTCAGGTTTTGACCTCGCGCCTGGAAGTCCATATATCCGATCAGCTGGGCCACGAGGCGGTTGCGAACTTCACCGAGCTCGATGCGATGGGGAACGGCGGCGACAACAGCCACGAGTACCACACCTACGGCACGGATGATAAGACCAAGGAAACCACTGCCGAGGAAGAGAGTTCCGCAGAAAAGAACAGCGGTAAAAAGCAGTAAAACGCAGAAAAAGACGAGCAGCGCGTCAACAACCGCTGCCGCAAGTTCCAAGGCAAGGGAGACTTCCGCAGCCGCTAAGACTACGACCGCAAGCTCTGAGGCAAAGGGAGACTTCCGCGGCCGCTAAGACCACGGCCGCCAGTTCCAAGGCTAAGGAGACTTCCGCGGCCGCTAAGACCACGGCCGCAAGCTCCAAGGCTAAGGAGACTTCCGCGGCAAGTAAGACCACGGCAGCCGATTCCAAGGCTAAGGAGACTTCCGCTGCCGCCAAGACCACGACAGCAAGCTCCAAAGGCAAAGGAAACTTCCGCGGCAAAGACGAGCAGTAAAGGCGAACGCAGTGAATAACAGCAGTGCACCCGCGCCCGGCGAGACCATTTCCGGCGGAAAAAGCGGGCCCTCCGCAACACGCGAGCAAAAAGAGCGGATCTACCGCAGCCATTCAGACGGTAGAGCCTCTGAATCGCTGAATATACACAGGCTTTTTCGACAAACAAAAAAAGCTCGAATCCGAACGGATTCGAGCTTTTTGATTCCGCTTTGCAAGCACGGGAAAGCAAAATTCAGAAAAATTCCCTGCCACAGATTGCCGAGCGCGCTCAGCAAGAGGTTATTCCGATAAAGGAAATACGCAGGGGCTTGCCTCTACCTGCTCCAGTATGCCGCTGCCGATCGGCGTATACTGAAAGAGATTCAGGATGAGGAAGCCGAGCCAGAGGAAAAAGAGCCCCTCCGCCAAGCCCAGTGCGGCTCCCGCAATTTGATTCATGCCGTGAATCACGGGGAGTGCGGTAAACAAATTCAAAAAACGGAATACACAGTAGAGCAACATGCGAAACAGAAGGAAAAAAGCAAAGGTGAAGCCGAGGTAATTCAGGAGCGTTCGCCCCAAAAAATCCGCGGCATACTGCTGAAACTCTGTCGCGCCGACTGCCTGCCAGACTTCCGTCGTGTTATTTTTGCGGAGTCCCTGTTTAAAATTATCCGGTATGGGCAGATTTTCAATGACGCGGTCCTGTCCCGCGCTGTCTGCGGTCTGGCGATCCGTCACTGTGTCCAAGCCTATCTTTTCGGTAATATACCGCTCGGCAGCCGCCTGCATCCCCGTGTTTTTTGCCAAAAAACCCGCCGTACTCGGGAGCGCAACCCGCGCAAACAGCGTCGTGAGAATCAGGGCAAGGGCGCTCACCGTGAGACGCAGAAAGCCTCTCCGGTGACCGTCCAGTGTCATTCCGAGCAAAAACAGAGCGATTAAGAGCGTGAACCAATTCCGGTCGAGCCAGGCTGTGACTTGTACCGCCATCAGCCTAAGAAATCCTCTTCTTTCAGGATTAAGAGACCGTCCTTATTATAGCGCTTCGAGAAGAGTCCGCTGAGTCTTCTTCCGAGCGGCGGTCTCTCCGCGTGATCTGCCGCCTCTTCGATTAAAATTTCCGCATTCTTTCGCGTGAGGCTCACACCGTCTTCCTGTAACAATTCAATTCTCTCATAGAGCGCATTCATGCTCTTTCCGGTCATGACACAGTCTATGTTCCGCGCATATGCGGCGGCGTAATTCGCGAAGGCATCCTTCGTCAGGAGTTCATTCTCCTTGGCCCGCCTCCTCTCGGCATCGAGTTTCGCCCTGTCCTCCGCACGCGGCACCGCTCGCTGCGCGGGGCGCTGTGCCTCCGCTTCCGCGCGCGCCGCCGAGACTGTCTCCGGTTCGCGGACAATGATTTCTTCCGCCACGCGGTTCAAAAGTTCTTCCGCGCGCCGTGCCTCTTCTTCCTTTCGCCGTGCTTCCTCTTCTCTTTCGGCCGCAGCTTTCGCTTCCGCCGCAGCGGCCGCGGCCTCCGCAGCCTTCCGCGCATTCTCGGCGGCTTCGCGCTCGGCAAGGCGTCTCGCCTCTTCTTCCGCGCGTCTTGCCTCTTCCTCCGCGCGTTTCGCCTCTTCTTCTTTGCGGCGCGCCTCCTTCGCTTCGAGCGCGGTCTTAACCGCCTCTTCCCGTAGGCGTGCCTCCGCCTCACGGAACTTTGCCTCCGCGGCAAAGTAGGCTTTTACATCCTCCCGCTTATCCGCGGTGTGAAAAACCGTCTCGACCTCCGGATGCGAAGCCCGAAGTCTGGTGAGCTGCAGCGGATTGTCAATGAGAAGGACGGTGCGCATACCGCCGTCGGCCGCGATGAGCTGAATCAGCTCGCTGAGGCTCACATCGCTTAAATCGCCCGCTTCTTCAATGATGAGGTCGCGTCCCGCGGTCTTCTCCGCCGAATTTCGGACACCGTAGACATTGAGTCGCTCTGCCTTTACCTTGGCAGCCGGGCGCTTAAAACCGGTTACAGCCTGCGCCTCCTTGAGGCGCTCCACCGCAGACTGTAAGCCCTCCTCGGGCGTTCTGCCTTCAATCAAGGCATTGAAGGAGCCCGGTGTACGAAGCAATTTCGGCTGTCTCGGCACTTCCCGTCTTGCCTCCGCGCTCTCTTCGACAAGCTCACCCTCTTCCGCAGACTGTTTTTCCGCAACGGCCGTTTCTGCAGGCTGCTTCTCTGCAGCGACGGCTTCTGCCTGAGACTGCTTTTCCGCAGCGGCCGTTTCCGCGGGCTCCTTGTCCGCGGCGACGACTTCTTCCCGAGACTGCTTTTCCGCAGCGGCCGTTTCCGCAGTGGCCGTTTCCGCAGTGGCCGTTTCCGCAGGCTGCTTTTCCGCGGTGACCGCTTCTTCCCGAGGCTGCTTTTCCGCAGTGGCAACTGTTTCCACGGGCTTCGTTTGGCTCGCTTTTTCTTCCGTCGCCGCAGCACTCACAGCTTCCGGGCTTTCCTTTGCCGTCTCTTCGATCTCGGGCTTTTTTTTTCCGCCTCGATGACACTCTTTTTAATCTGTTCGGCTTCTTTGTCCTGCTCAATCCGACGGAGCGCCGCTTCTTCGCGCGCGAGCTGCTCTCTTCTCTCCTGGGCCGGGAGTTTCGGCAGCACCTTGGTCTCGTCGAGTTTTGCCTCGCGCTGCCGAATGGCCTCTTCGGTCTCGGCCGCGCGTGCTTCGGCGCGCAGTTTTGCCGCCTCGCTCTCTTCCTCATAGCGCAGGCGATCCACCATGAGCTGTTCCGTTCCCGGGAACTCGGAGGTCTCGCTGCGCTCTCCGCTAGAGACCACATAGTCCCGCGAGGCGGGCGCTTTCTTCACGGTAGCGCTGCTCCACGCTGCGCGCATCCTCCTCCGCGGATGGGAGCGCACTCTCCCGAAGCTCTGCCGCTGTCTCGCGCAACGGCTCTTGTACGGTCTCGGTGCTTACCGGCGTCGCTGCGGCTTTGGCTCTTACACCGTTCCGCTTCTCCTCTTCCAAACGACGAAGGTGCGCATCGATCTCCGCATCGATATCATTCTGTGCGGGTGCTTCCTGCGGCTTGGCCGCTTCGGTCCAGGAGGGGGATTCCCGTCGAAGCCGCCGCCGGTGTTTGGAACGTCGGGACATTGCGATAGCGCTCTTCGCTCGGCGCAGCATACTGAAGCGGCGCCTGATCATAACTCTCTTCCGGCTGTGCAAATGCCGCAGGCTGTGTAAACTCTGCAGGCTGCGCAAACGCTGTCGGCTGCGGCTGCGGTATCGGTGCCGCGTACTGTTCCGCAAGCGCGGGCGCCGGCTCCATTCCGTACGGCTCTGCCGCGGTCTGATACGGCAACTGCGTACCGTACTCTGTCGCCATCATGGGTTGCTGCGCATAGGGTGTCGTGAGCGGTGCCGGTTCGCGCACCGCATTCTGACGCGGCGCGGTGGGCTGATAGTAAATTTCGCCCTGCAGAATGCTCTGCTGATATTCGTTGAGCGGCTCCCCTTCTCCCTCGGCCTTTAGGCGCAGGGCCTTTTGCACCCACTCGCCGGTGCCGAAAAGTATGGTAATGCGGTCGCAAAGGTCCAGGCAGGCTTCCCGCATGCCGGCTCTGTGGTAGAGTTCCGCGAGTTCGTACATCCACTCATCGGAGAGTTCCTCGCTCACATACTCCTCAAGCGGCGGCAACAGCTGCTGCGGCTGCGCGCCCTTCGCTTTGAGGATCAGATAGCGAAGCAGCTTTGGCGCGTATCCTGCGGCGCAAGTCTCTGAAACTCCTCAAAGCACTCCTCCGCCTCATCTATGCTGTTTACCTTCAGAGCGAGCTGCGTCAGCTTAAAGAGCAGCCCTCTTCCCATCGGGGTACGTTCGACCGCCAGAAGCAGAATATCCTTTGCCTCCGCGTACTTCCCGACCTTTTCATAAATCTCGGAGACCTGCGTCAGGAGACTTACATTTGACACGCGCCTCCAGTCAATTTTATCGGCGATCTTCACCGCCGTCTGATAGTCGCCAAGCCCCGCCTGCTTTCGCATCTGCTCTACTTTTACGTTCAGTTCGTGCTTGTCCATCCGCTTCCTTTCCGTCTCTCTAGAGCTCCGTTCTTCCTTCCAAGGCACGCAAGAGCGTGACCTCATCGATATATTCCAAATCGCCGCCCACCGGCACGCCGCTCGCAATTCTGGAGACCTTAATGCCGGTCGGTTTGACCAGCTTTGCAATGTACATCGCTGTGGTCTCACCCTCCAGACTCGGATTGGTCGCGATGATGACCTCTTCCACATCGCCCTCCAGACGGCGCATCAGCTCTTTCAGCTTGATGTCCGAGGGCCCGATGCCGAGCATCGGGGAAATGGCACCGTGCAACACATGGTGAGACGCCTTCGTATTTTCCTGTTTTTCTCATAAGCGGCGAGATCTCTCGTGTTCTCGACCACCATAATCTGTCTGTGATTTCGCTTGGTACTCTTACAGATGGGGCACAGATCCTCATCGGTCAGCGTAAAACATTCCTTGCAATAGCGCACATTCTGCCGTGCGCTGCGGATGGCGTCGGTCAAAGACTCGACGCGCTCCGGCGGCATGTTGATAATATGAAACGCAAGGCGCTGCGCGGACTTTCTTCCGACGCCCGGCAGCGCGGACAGCTCTTCCATGAGCCTTGTGATTTGTTTGCCGTAGTAGTCCATTGAAAGCCTTATTTTTAGAAGGGGAGGCCGCCGGTCAGCTTGCCCATCATCTGCTGGTTTTCGGTCTCCGCCATGCGAAGCGCCTCATTGACCGCAGCCTTGATGAGATCCTCCAGCATCTCAACATCGTCCGGATCCACCGCATCCTTGTCCAGCGTAATCTTGCTGACCTCTCTGCCGCCGACCACCGTGACGCGCACCGCGCCGCCGCCGGCCGTCGCCTCGAATTCCTTGCTCTCGAAGGCTTTCGCCTGCTCCTCCATCTGCTTCTGCATCTTCTGGAGCTGCTTCATCATGTTATTTGCGTTGCCGGGCATACCGTTAAATCTTGCCATCTCTCTTCTCCTCTTCTCTCTGGTTTTGCGCCGCAGCGCTTTAGCTTTCCCGCTCAATCGGGAAGTGAATTTGTTCCCGTAACTCTTCATCCGTAATGCGATAGCTCCGCGCCGCCGTTCCGCCCCGCACATACTTGGTGCCGAGCGAAAACGTCCGCCCGTAACGTGCGGTCAGGCAGTCCTCCAAGGCCTTGAGCCCGCCGCTCTGAAAGCTCTTTTCGGTAATTTCATCCGGACAGCAGAGGGTCAGCCTTCCGCCCTCTTCCGCAGCAAGTTCGCAGCGATGTAACATGGGGCCGTAAATGCCGCCGAGACTCTCTGCGATGCTGCCGAGCTCTCCGCGGATTTTCATAAAGTCCTCGTAGGCCGCGCGCGGCAGGGCAACTTCCTGAACAACCGTCCCCGCCGCCTCCGGAACCTCGGTCTGCCGCTCGGCTTCCGCCGTCGCCGCGACCGTCTGCACCACACCTCGTTTTCCGAGTTCCTGAATCCGCTTCTCCAGGCGCGCAATGCGGCTGAGAAGCGCATCGCCGTCCGTATCCATCTCCGGCTCCGAGAGCCGAATCAGCGAGAGCTCCGTGAGCGTTCGCTTGTCCGAGGCATAGCGGAGTTGCTGGGCCAGTTCCGATTGCACACGAATCGCGCGAAGCAGCACCGCCTTGTTCGCCTGTTCGGCATCCTCCCGGAGCTGCTTCAGGCGCTCCCCGGCACAGTCCACCAAACCGTCCGCGCGCTCCGCGGTCTTTAAGACCAGCAGGTTTCTGAGATACCAGAGGAAATCCGCATTGAACTGCCCGAGCTCACGCCCTTCCCAAAAAGGCGCGGTTCAGAATTTCAAGCGCTTCCCCGGCCCGGCCGCGCAGCAGCGCGCGAAACAGCCCGGAAAAGACCGAGACATCCACGGCGCCGAGTATGTTCAGCACCGCCTCGTAGCGTATCTCTCCGTCCGGACAAAAGGCCACGCACTCATCGAGCAGGCTCAGCGCGTCTCGCATGGCGCCGTCCGCCTGCGTCGCAATGTAGCGCAGGGCTTCCTCTTCCGCCTGTATCCCCTCGGCCGTCGCGAGTTCCCGCAGGCGCTCCGCAATGGTGTCCGCCGTAATACGGCGGAAATCGTAGCGCTGGCAGCGGGACAGGACGGTGACGGGTATTTTACTCTGCTCCGTTGTCGCCAAAATGAAAATCACATAGGGCGGCGGTTCTTCCAGGGTCTTAAGGAGCGCGTTGAAAGCGCCGCTCGAGAGCATGTGCACCTCGTCGATGATAAAGACCCGGTATTTCCCCGCAGTCGGCGGGTACTGCACCTGCTCCTTAATGTCGCGGATGTTATCGACGCCGTTATTCGATGCCGCATCGATCTCCTGCACGTTCATGGAGCTCTCCGAGAGTATGGCCCGACAGGATGCGCAGACACCGCAGGGGTTGCCCCGCTCCGGCTGCTCACAGTTCACGGCGCGCGCCATAATCTTTGCGACACTCGTCTTACCCGTACCCCCTGGTGCCGCAGAAGAGGTAAGCATGACCCACGCGCCCGCTCTCGACCTGGTTGCGGAGCGCCGTGCAGACGGCATCCTGTCCCTTTACCTCATCGAAGTTTTGGGGTCTCCATTTGCGATAGAGTGCGACATACGCCATCTCAGCGGTCTCCGAACGAGAGGCCAAGGAGCCGCGCCTCTTCGACAATCGAAGAATTCGGATCCACCACCTTTAACTTGCCGGCCGACTCTTCGAGCGGAATGCTCGTAATCTCATTGTTCCGGATTACGACCATCTGTCCGAACTTGCCGTCGTAAATCAGCTTTGCCGCGCGCGCGCCGAGACGCGTTGACAGCACACGGTCATAGGGGTTCGGCGCACCGCCGCGCTGGGTGTGTCCCGGCACGGTCACGCGCACTTCCTGCCCGGTGAGCGCCTCGATTTCCGCGCCGATCTCATAGGCAACCGAGGGATAGCGCCGCGCCGCAAGCTTGGTTTTTCTCTCCTTCTTGCTGAGCGCCGCGGTCTCCTTGGAGATTGCGCCCTCCGCAACCACGATAATCGAAAAACGACTGCCCGCTTTCTGTCTCTTCTGAAGCGCCTCAATCACGGCGTGAATGTCATAGGGAATTTCCGGAATCAGGATGATATCCGCGCCGCCCGCGATTCCCGCATAGAGCGTGAGCCAACCCACCTTGTGTCCCATGACCTCGACAATGAAGACTCTGCCATGCGATGCCGCCGTCGTGTGAATGCAGTCAATCGCATTGGAAGCAATCTCAATGGCACTCTGGAACCCGAAGGTCTCATCCGTGCCGTAGAGATCGTTGTCTATGGTCTTCGGCAGGGAGATAATGTTAAGTCCCTCCTGGCGCAGCAGGTTTGCCGTCTTCTGGCTTCCGTTTCCGCCGAGCACGCAGAGGCAGTCAAGCCCCAGCTTCCGGTAGGTCGCCTTCATGAGTTCCACCTTATTGTTTCCGTTTTCATCCGGCACCGTCATCTGCTTGAACGGCTGCCGGCTGGTGCCGAGCAGGGTGCCGCCCCGCGTGAGTATGCCCGAAATCACTCTTTAACAGCAGACGGTAGTCCTCATACATAAGGCCGCGGTAACCGTCCCGAAAGCCGACAATGTCAACGCTCTCGTACAGATTGTAGAGCGCCTTCGCAATGCCGCGCATGGTCGCATTCAGCGCCTGGCAATCGCCGCCGCTGGTCAGCATACCGACGCGAATTCGGCCGCCCTTTTTCTCTGTTTTTGCCTTCTCCGACTTCTCTCTCTCTAACTTTTCTTTTTCTGCCATATCCGACTCCTCTTACCGCTTGCGTATGCACCTCAAAACGCCGCATACTTGTCAAAAGTATACGACAGATTCGGCCATATCACAAGGAAGCCCAAAACAAAAAAAGACGGCTCTGCCGTCTCTCTCTGTCAAATCAAAAACAAGCCGCACATCCCGCTTTGAACGGGAGCCATGAACGTTACCGCGGCAGCCAGCTCGGCGACGGCGATCCCGCATCGCCCGTACGCATTTGCTTAGTGCTGCTGCATTCCTGCCCTGACACGGTTCACAAAGGCACGCCGCGCAGGGGCCCTCGCGTCTACGCCGCTTATCGCGGGCTGCTTCACAGCTCTGCACGCCCGAGGCGGGATATCACCCCTGCTATGGCGGACTGCAGGTGCAGGGAACCGCCGTCTCCCCGGCTGTGCGGACTTTCAGTATACGAGAGCCACCTGTGCTTTGTCAAGCGGACAGCGCCCGCTTCCGCGCTTCAAAAGTACTCGGTCTCGCGGCAAAACAAAGCCTGATAGAGCAGAAAAACCATGAAAAAAAGTTCTCCGTTCAAAAGTTCCGCATAGGCGTAGGGCGGCACAGCTCCCTGTAATATCGCCTCTTTTCCGAATACACAGAACAGCGCAATCAGCGCGAGCTTCAGCGTGAGCGAAGGTCTTCTCTCTTTCTGCCCGAGCCGGAACATGGCACAGAGGCTCATGAGCAACAAAAGCCCGTTCAACAGGGCGTTATGTGTCGCAAAACTGCGCGCGCTGCCGCTCACATACTGGACGGCACACTCAAGCAGCAAAAGAAGCTGATAGAAGCTCGCATAGCCGACAAAGATACGCTGAAAACACCGCTCCGCCCGCTCCATGAGACCTCCCCTTTACCGGATAATACACTTTTCTCCCGAATTAAGTATAGTATAGTTCCGGGAGTTTTGCAATCTTTTCTGCGGTGTTTTGTAGTTTTAGGCTTATATTGTCTGGGAATTCAGTCTTCTTACTCCGTTTTTTCCGTTCCTTCCGCGCTCTCTGTCTGTGCGGCGCGTTTTTTCTCCCGCAATGTGCGAAAAAAAAATCCCGCATGAGATCCGCACACGTTTCACCGAGCAGACCGGCTTCCACAGCGGCCTGATGATTAAAGCGCGGCTCGTTGAGTAAATTCAGCACCGAACCCGCACAGCCCGCCTTGGGATTCGAGGCCCCGTAGACCACCCGCGGAATGCGCGCCTGCACAATGGCCCCCGCACACATGGGGCAGGGCTCCAAGGTCACGTAGAGCGTGCAGTCCTCAAGCCGCCAGTCCCCCGCCTTTTTGCAAGCCTTGCGGAGAGCAAAGAGCTCCGCGTGCGCAAGTGTCTGCTTATCCGTCATGCGGCGGTTATAGCCCCGTGCGATGATTTTCCCCTCGCGCGCAATCACACAGCCGATCGGCGTCTCGCCGAGTGCCTCCGCTTTTCCGGCCTCCCGAATTGCGGCCCGCATCAACTGTTCATCCGTCATTTCGCTTCCTGCTCTCCTTATGTTATACTAGACGCAACGCGGCTCAAAACCCGCGTTGCAACCGGAAGGTTTATTTTAACACAGCGAGGAAAGCATATGCAGAGAATTCTGGTTTGTGACGATGACCACGAAATCGTCGAGGCAATCAGCATCTACCTCACCGGCGAGGGCTTTAAAGTTCTTCCCGCCTACGACGGCGCGGAGGCGCTGGAAATTATGGAGGAGACGCCGGTCGACCTCCTGATTGTCGATGTCATGATGCCCGGACTCGACGGCATCCGGACCACCAGACAGGTCCGAGAAAAAAGTTCCATCCCGATTATTATTCTCTCGGCCAAATCCGAAGACAATGACAAGATTTTGGGCCTGAATATCGGTGCGGACGACTATCTCACCAAGCCCTTCAATCCCCTGGAACTCGTGGCGCGCGTCAAGAGCCAGCTTCGCCGCTATACGGAGCTCGGCAACGTGGACAGCCGCGACAATCAGCACCTCTACTCGGTCGGCGATCTGGTAATCAACGATGAGACCAAGGAAGTTCAGGTCGGCGGCAATGCCGTCAAACTCACACCGATTGAGTACAATATCCTCCTGCTGCTCGTCAAGAATGCGGGCAAGGTTTTCTCGATCGATGAGATCTATGAGAAAATTTGGAACGAAGAGGCCATCGGCGCGGATAACACCGTTGCCGTCCACATCCGCCACATTCGCGAAAAGATAGAGATCAATCCGAAGGAGCCGCGTTACTTAAAGGTTGTCTGGGGCGTCGGCTATAAGGTGGAAAAGAAGCCATGAAATCGGACGCCAAGGCAGAAAGAGTTATGTTCTACAAAAAGGCGGTTCTGCTGATTGTGCATCTTCTGGCGCTCTTTGCCTTCCTGTCCGGCATCTGTCTGCTCTACGGGAGCGCAGCGTTTCGCGAGGGCTTAAGCTGGGTGAATCCCGCGCACTACGAGGACTCGCCCGCCTTTGAGGCCCTGCTCCGCGATCGGGTACAGCAACTGCTCGGCTATGTCCGCTACCGTGATGTGTTCGAGACCGACGGCGCCTTTGACGCCGACAACGAGGTCTTCTCCTATTCCGACGGCAACGGCGCCGAGAAGCTTTTCAGCGTCGCCGATGTCCTTGCCTACGCCAAGGAGCACGGTTACTCGCTTTGACAACGACTACCACGTGGTTCATGACGACGCGGCACCCGGCGGCGACGGTCAGACCTATCCGATTACTTGGAGAGCTTACCGAGAGACCCAGAAAGCGACCGGCCCCGGCTCCGCCTTTAAGACCCTAGACACCATGACCCGCGAGGTCATGCAGTGCCTCGGCGACTACTACCGGGGTGTTAAGCTCTTTAACACGGGGAATTCAAATCTCTACTATCTCCTGGAAATCGATGGGCGGAAGAACTATACGAACCGCCCCGGCTTAAGCGATGCGCAGGCGCGTTCCTTTGGGCGCTATGCGATTTTCAACTCCGAAAATCCTCTGCCGGACAACAATCTGCCGGAGACGCCGAACAAGATACGCTCGCTGCTCCTCGAGGAGGTTGCGAGCCGAACCGCGGACTATCACCTGATACTTGCGGTCGATACGAACTATCCCCTGCAGGATGCCTTTTACCAAGGCGTGCTGAACTATGCGCGCCAGCGCGCGCTCTACGGGGTCGGCATGATTTTCCTCTTTGCGGGCGCAAGCTTTATGCTGCTCACGCTGATTTCCCTCTCTCTGCTCTCGGGACATAAGCGCAAGGGTGCGGTCGAAATTCAACTGCTTCCCATCGATCGCTACCGCATCGAGAGCAAGGCTTTGCTGCTCGGCGCTCTCTGTGCCCTCTGCATGCTCTTTGCGACCCAGGTTGCGGTGCGCATCCTGCATCTCATGCTGCCCACGGCCTACTGGTCCTTCTCGGAGAAATTGCTTCACGCGGCCATCATCTACCTCTTTGTGCTGCTCTTCTGGTTCTCCGCCCTCCGCATGCATAAGGCGAAAATCCTTTGGCAGAACAGCTTTCTTAAGGAGCTCTTCGAGAGCCTCGTGCGGCAGTCGAGAACGGTGAGTTTTGTGCAGCGAATGACGGTTTATTACTGCTTTTTCTCTTGGTAAATCTCGCGGGCGCGGTGACCGCAAGCTTTCTCCTGCTGCACGGCAAGTCGCTGAACGCGCGGCTCGAGGCAAGTTTCTTAATTCTTTTGCTGGCCATCTTCGATCTCTGGCTCTATCAGCATCTCTATCAGAAACAGAGCGAGAGCGATGAGATTGCGGCCGCAATCGGCCTGCTGGACAGCGAGCCCGATCGGAGCGAGCAGCTCCTTGACCCCGCGCGCTTCCACGGCAAAGAGGCACGGCTCGCCGCGACCATCAACAACATCAACGCGGGACTGCAGCGCGCCCTGAACGACAGTGTTCGCTCCGAACGCATGAAGGCCGAGCTCATCACGAATGTGTCGCACGACATCAAGACGCCGCTCACTTCGATTATCAACTACATCGACCTGATTCGGAGAGCACATCCCTCCGACCCTGCGGTGCAGAACTATGTCGACATCTTAGAGAAAAAATCGCAGCACTTAAAGACCCTGACCGAGGACTTGGTTGAAGCGAGCAAGGCTTCCACCGGCAATGTGCAGATCGATCCCGTAAAAATCGACTTTGTCGAACTGGTCGAACAGACCAACGGCGAGTTCGAAGAACGCTTCCTAGCGAGCGGGCTCACGCTGATTCCGACCCTCCCCGAAGAGCCGCTCTATATCTTCGCGGACGGTCAACACCTCTGGCGTGTCCTCGAGAATCTCTACAACAACGCCTGCAAGTACGCCGCCAAAAACTCCCGCGTCTACGCGGAAGTCTCCGCGGATGAGGCCTTTGTTAGCTTTACGCTGAAGAATATCTCGGCGAGCGCTTTGAACATAAGCCCCGAGGAGCTGACCGAGCGCTTTGTGCGCGGCGACCGCTCCCGAACGACCGAGGGCAGCGGCCTCGGGCTCTCAATTGCGAAGTCGCTCACGGAGCTGCAGGGCGGCACGCTGGACATCCAAATCGACGGCGATTACTTCAAGGCGAGCGTGCGCTTTCGCCGCGTCACCGAATAAATAAGCACAGGCAAAGAAAAACGCGTCCGAATCCCGGACGCGTTTTTCTTTGCCTGTTTTCTTGTTTCTTTGCCGGCTCTTTGCTCACGATACCGCAATCCAATAGGATGCGCCGTCTCTCAGCTCTTCCCGAAGACGCCCCTGCTCTTCCAAGTATTTTAAGCAGGCGTAAGTCTTAAACCAAATCTGAATGCAGACTTCTCTCTCCTTCATGGTGAGCGGCCGCCGATAGCGACGGTAGGCCATGGACCCGACGTCGCGGAGCAACACCGCTCTCCCCTCTGTTCTGACAATTTTTCCAGCTGGTCGCAGTGCTTCCGGTAATAGCGCTGTGCCTTCCGGACGGCAGCCGCCGGGTTTCGGAAGGGGACGCCGTGCCCGGGCACAAAGAGATAGTCCGAAAAGCGATCCGCCGCCTCCCGGAGCGTTCCGAGATAGGCGGACAGCGCATTCGGAAACTCGCCGATATTGCTCACGATGGGCGCAACCTCTTCGAGCACATGGTCTCCGCTGAAAATAAATTTGTGCTTCCGATCGAAGAAGCCGAGCTCCCCCCGCGTGTGTCCCGGCAGCGCCGCGACCTCAAGGCAATAGTCGCCGACCGTGCGGCTCTCCCCCGGGTGTATGGGCGTGTAGGGAAAGTCCCAGATGTTTCGATAGCCCTCCACAAAGCCGTCCGCCGCCTCCCAGAAGGCCGCATAGGTCTCCCGGTCATAGGTCTCGAGCCCGACCAAGCGAAAGAGCATGCGCCGTCCTTCATCGCCCATAAGGAGGGTGTTCAGAATGGCGCTTTGATCCATGTCCTCCGGGTTTACAAAGATGCGCGCACCCAAACGTTCGAGTTCCTGCGCCTGCCCGAGGTGATCCTTGTGCCCGTGTGTAATCAGCACATCGAGTTCCGCGGGCGTTATTTGTAAGGCGGCGAACGCCTCCCTGAGAGTCTTTGCCCCGGAAGGATCCAGTCCCGCCGGAAAGCCGCAGTCAATCAGCACGCTGCGCTCTCCGGGTTTTCCGCGCAAAATACCGTAATTCAAATGCCGGACGCCTACCATTTCAGTCTCGGCTTCGACCACGAAGACGCCCGGGAAAAGCTCCTGCGTCATCCGAGCACCAGCTTTGCCGCGCCGTAGATGCCGGCGTCGTTGCCGAGCTCTGCGAGCACCACGCGACCGCGGTTCTGAGAGATCTTCATATAGCGGTCGTAATAGACTCTGATTTTGTCGAGCAGGTAAGCCCCCGCCCGGGATACGCCGCCGCCTATGATAAAGATCTCCGGGTCTATGGTCATAGCGAGCATGTCAACCGTCTCCCCAAGATACTTGGCGACCGTCTCCATAATTTCATCCGCGAGGGCATCGCCCTCCCGTCCGAGGTCGCAGACATCCTTCGCCGTCAGCTTGTCGCCGAAGGCGCGGAGACCGCTCTCCCGCTCCTTTTCTTTCGAGAGGCGGCGTTTCGCCTCGCGGACAATGCCGGTGGCACTCGCAATCTGCTCGAGCAGCCCACCGCCCCGCAGTTACAGGGCTCGGTCTCGCCGTCCCGCACATGAATGTGCCCGATCTCACCCGCGAGACCGTGCTTTCCGGTCACGATTTCGCCGTCCATGACAATGCCGCCGCCGACACCGGTTCCGAGTGTAATCAGCACCGCATTCGCCGCGCCTTCGCCGCCGCCGCGCCACGCCTCACCGAGCGCAGCGACATTGGCATCGTTGCCGACCTCAACGCGAACACCGCCGAGCAGTTCGGAGAGCTCGCGCGCCGGGTACATCTCCCGCCAATTCAGGTTGACGCAAACCTCCACATAGCCGGTCGGCTGCACCGGCCCCGGAACGCCGAGTCCCACACCGATGAACTCTGCCTTTCCGTGAAAGCTCTCATCCATCGTCTTTCGGATACTCTCTGCGATATCCGGCAAAATACGGCTTCCGTTATCGCTTGTATCGGTCGGGAAATCCCATTTCTTGATGAGCGTCCCGTCTTCCCGAAACATTCCCAACTTGATTCCGGTTCCGCCGACATCTACGCCGATGCAAATCTTCTCCATGTTTCTTCCCCTCCGCTCACTTTAGTTTTACTTCTTTGATGTGCGAGGCCCCGAGCCAGAGGTAGCGATTTTCCCCGGGACGGCGCACGGCGCGCACCAGAGAAAAATCCACGTTTCCGCTGAACTGTTTGGTGCCGTTCTTTAAGAAAATTGTCAGGGTATCGCTTCCGAGCAGGAACACGGTTCCCTTGTCCACAAAGGAGGCGCTGTAGTGCTCACCGAAAGTTCGCGTGCATCACCCGCTCTCCGCTGCTGTTGTAGAGTTCTATGCGGTACGGCCCGTTTTTGGACACCGTATCGTTCAGGACTATGCCCACATAGGATCGGTCGAAGCAGAGCGAGCGTATCTCCTCCTCCGCCTCGACGGAGCTGTAGCCCTCCACCTTCTGTTCTCCGACCCGGAAAAAGAAGAGTCCGCGTGTGGAAGCCGCAAAGGCGGTTCCGTTCTGCAGGTAGCGCACCTCCGAGATCAGATTTTTCCCGGCAAAGGGTTCCACGCCGCCGCGCATCGGCCCCTTGCCGCTGCTCTCTTTCTCCGAGAAATCGTAGGCCGCCACCTTCCCGTGGAGCACGCCGCCCTCGAGATAGGCAACACCCACTATGACCTGGCTGCCGTCATCCGAGAGGTCAAGCGCCGTAAAGAAACCGTCGCCCTCGAGCAGCGCCTTTACCGTGATGTCGAGCACCGTGCCGTCCGGGTTGTAGAACTGAATATAGCTCGCAACGCTGTCCTCTTCGAGTGTCGCGACAATGCCGCCGGCCGAAATCGAAGCGCTGTCCAAACTTCGCTCCGTGCGGCATTCGCCGATTTTTCCGTGCTTCTCATCAAATATCTGCAGGGTGTTTCCGGTGCGGTCCGCAATGACCGCATAAGCCCCGTTGACATCGATGACCGGGTCCTTCATCTCAAAACTCGAGGACCAGTAGGTCTCGTTCTTTTCGCCGATATAGCTGACGCCGTCCTTCGAATACTTGAGAAAACCTCGCTTGAAGGGCTCGTAACCGACCAGGCTGCCCTGACTCACATCCTGCTGGTTCAGCACCGCATAGGCGCGGTAACTCTTACGCCCGTGGTAGATGTTCCACGCAACCAGCACCGTAAGGAGGCAGGCCGTAATCCATATCAGTCTGCGCCAGTCCTTTTTCAGCGTGTTTGTTTCACCCGCCATATTTAGGACTCCTGTCGGTTCCGGTACTGTTCTACAGCCTCCGCCAAATTGGTTGCCGTTCCGTTATCCATGATATTCTTTAACGCCTCGAGTTTTTCCTCCGACATGAACTCCTTGCCGAGCAGGGGTTCATACGTTTCCGCAAGGCGGAGGGCCGCTGCCTGCCGCTCTTTGCCAATCTCGGTCAAGCGGCTGTGGGTCTCTTCGTACGCACTCTTCTTCTGTGTGATGCGCGGCTCTGCCTCTCCGCTGAGTTCCTTCGCAATGAGTCCGCAGGTTTCCGCTTCGAATTTCTGCATCGCGGCCTGCTTCTTCCGCTGGGTCTCCTCAAGCTGCTGCTCCGCCGCGGAAATCTCACTGTCGTAGCTGTCCAGCGCATAGGGCTCATCGCTCTTATCGCGCTGAATGCTCTTCTTTAACTTCTTGAGCTCTCGCGCAAGCTGCATAAGTTCGTTCTGCATGCGACGCCCCTCTTTCAGAGTCTCCAGGTAACGGAGCTTGGAGCGCGTGCCGATGGCCGTGTAGATGCCGCCGATTACCACGATATCCGCAATGTAAATCAATATCAGAGCCGGTATATTGCGCAAGTGCTCGGGCAGCGCAAAGAAATAAATGCCGCAGGGCAGCGCGACAAAGAGAGCTGCGACAAAGAGCAGAATCTTAATCCACTCGGCGAAGTGCTGCGGCCAGTAGAGCGCATAGTAGAGTTTGGAGCGGAATATCGAGGGGACCCCGTTCTTCCTAAACAGTTCGCGGAGTGTGCGCTTGATTTCTGTCCGCTTATCCTCGAGCGGCGCGGATTCCGACGCAATTCTCTCCTGCTTGCCTATGCTCTTTGCTCTCTCTTTCTTGGACTGCGCCCGCTTGACGGCATCCCGCTCCCGCGCGATTTCGTCGTCAAAGTTATCGCTGAGCTCTTTTCTGCGGTTCTGCACGGTGCGCTCGATGTTGTCCTTGAGGCTCTGCTCCTCCGCCATGAGTTCCTGACGGCGCTCCGCTTCCTGCACACCGAGCTCTTCCTCCTGCTTTCGAAGCTCTGCCTCCTCGATTACCGCCTGACGCGCTTCCTCGAGGAACTTGCTGTAATCCATACCCGATTGTTCCACCCAAAACTCCTTTCTAAACGCCGCATTGCATTTGCGCCGCGCTTCCGCTACGATAGACGGACAGCTAAAACTCAACTTGCAGATGCGGAGGTAAGCTCATGTTTCGTCTCTCCGGAAAATGTGTCCGGCACACCAAAATAGTTCTCAGCGCTGTCATCGGCGATGAGAGTTCCGAAAAAAAGCCGTACCGAAAAGGTACTCGGCGCCGTCACCGCCCTCGCCGCGGAATTCGACCTCCCCTCGCCGCTCTGGCTTGAGAAGAACATCCGTGACTTTAAGCGCCGTGCACGCACGCGCTTTACTTCCGATAATTTTCTCGAACCTCTCCCCTTCGACTATCTGGAGATTGAGGTAATCGAAGAGTAAACTCAGAGTGCTTTCAGCATGCGGAGCGTGAGCTTTAAGAAGTTCTCGATGGCCTGCGCCGTAAATTCCGGATAATTCTCCGTCGCCTTCATATCCGCCTGATCGGAGATTGCGCGGATCACAAGATAGGGCACGTCGTAGAGGTAGGCTGTGTGTGCAATCGCGGCGCCCTCCATCTCACAGCAGCTGCCGTGAAAGTCGCGGTACAGCTCTTCCTTCTTTTCCCGGCTCGCGACAAAGAGATCTCCGGACACCACGCGTCCCGTGTGCACCGTGACGCCGGAAGCAAGCTCCTCTTCGCAGGTCTTCGCGAGTTCCAGGAGTCTTTGATCCGCCGGAAACACACTGGTCTCCATTCTCGGAATCACACCCTTCTCATAGCCGAAGGCCGTGACATTAAAATCATGCTCCAGGCAAGCCGTCGAGAGCACAATGTCACCGAGCTTTACCTCCGGCGCAATGCCGCCCGCAATGCCGGTGTTCAGGATGCAATCCGCATGAAAGCGCTCAATCAAGATGCTCGCCGCAACGGCTGCATTTACCTTGCCTATGCCGGAGCAGACCAGCGCAACCTCTTTCCCCTCGATTTTTCCCGTCAGAAAGCGCATACCCGCGCGTACTTCTTCTTTTGCCTCGGCAAGCCGCGCCGCTAGGCCGCTCACCTCTTCTTCCATCGCCCCAATGATACCAACCGTCATAATGCCTCCTTTGCTGCCTTGAGATAATGCCCTCCGCAGAGTAAAATACAAGACATAGCTTTCTTCATCTTACCCTGTAAGGAGAGGTTCGTAAATGAAAAAAATCGTTCTGACCGGCGGCGGAACCGCAGGGTCACGTCACACCGAATATCGCCCTGCTCCCGAGCGCTCCGCGAAGCCGGCTTTGAGGTCCTCTACATCGGCTCCTACGAGGGCATGGAGCGCAAATTAATCGAAGCGACCGGAACTCCCTACCGCGGCATTTCCTCCGGAAAACTGCGCCGCTATTTTGACTGGAAGAACTTTACGGATCCCTTCCGCGTGTTGAAGGGTTACGGCGAGGCAAAATCCATTCTGCGCGACTTTCAGCCGGACCTCGTCTTTTCAAAGGGCGGCTATGTCGCTGTGCCCGTGGTGCGCGCCGCAAAGCGTCTCGGCATTCCCGCCGTGATCCACGAGTCGGATATGACACCCGGACTCGCAAACCGCCTCTCCTACAGTGCGGCGACCAAAATCTGCTGTAACTTCCCGGAGACACTTTCCCTGCTCCCAAAAGACAAGGCTGTGCTGACCGGCTCTCCGATACGCGCCGAGCTCCTCTCGGGCAGTCGCGAGGCGGCTTATGAACGAACCGGCTTTACGCCGGAGCGCCCGGTGCTCCTCGTGATCGGCGGCAGTCTCGGTTCCCGCGCGGTCAATGCGGCCGTCCGCGAGGCGCTTCCGGACCTCCTGAAAGAGTTCCAGGTGCTGCACATTGCGGGCAAGAATAACCTGGATCCAACCCTTTCCGAAACCCCGGGCTACCGCCAGTTTGAGTATGTCTCCGAGGAATTAAAGGACTACTTTGCCCTTGCGGACATCATGGTGAGCCGCGCGGGCGCCAATGCCATCTGCGAAATCCTGGCGCTCCGAAAGCCCAATGTGCTGATACCGCTCTCCGCGAAGGCAAGCCGCGGCGACCAGATTCTGAATGCCCGCTCCTACGAAAAACAGGGCTACTCCCGCGTACTCGAGGAAGAAGCCCTGTCGCGCGAGACCCTGCTCGCCGCTGTGCGGGAGACCTATGCGGACCGGGCGCGCTACCTCGCCGCAATGGAAGCGGGCGGCAGCGCGGACGGTGTGGCTCAGGTCATGTCTGTGCTGAACAGCGTGACTGCCGGTCGCCGGTAAAGCACGACCGCGAGCAGAAAACCGACCAGCAGACCGCCCGCATGCGCCGCGTTGTCAACCCCCTCGGTGAAGAAACCGCTCAGCAGCATCATGCCCGAGAAAAAGAGAAGGTTGCGGATGCGGAACTCCTCAAAGCGACTGCTGTTTCTGATGAGTACCCAGATCAGGCCGCCGAGCACGGCGAAAACCGCGCCCGAGGCACCCGCGCTGAGTACCTTCTGCCCCATAGCTACCTCGACCGCAAGGGAAGCGGCCGAGGCGCCGACAGCCGAGAAGAGGTAAAAGATCAGGTATTTCACATGCCCCAGCGCGTGCTCCAGACTGTCGCCGGTCACAAAGAGAACAAACATATTGTTCCCGAGATGCCGTATGCCGAAGTGCAAAAAGGCAGCCGTGAGCAGTCTCCAGTACTCATGTCTCTCCGTGAGATAAGGCGTATAGCTTGCGCCTAAGCGAAGCAAAACCTCATCGTCCCGCAGGCCGCCGCGCAATGCGACATAAAGAAACACCAGCACATTCACAAGAATCAGGAAATCCGTGACCGGCGCATTTCGTCTTTTCCCGTACATGGTTTCAAAGCGCCTTACGTATGCTCTCGGCAGTTGCCTTCAGTTCCTCTGCCTCTGCCTTTCCGGGCGTCCACGCGACCATCTCCGGACCGCCCTCATAGCGCGGTATCACATGGATGTGGAAGTGAAACACCGTCTGACCGGCCGCCGTGCCGTTGTTCTGGACAATGTTAAAGCCCGCGGCGCCGAGTCCTTGCTGCATGGCCTTTCCGACCTTGCCCGCAAGCGAGAACGCCTCGCCCGCGGCCTTTTCCGGAAGCTCGGTGATATCGCGATAGTGCTCTTTCGGCAGCACCAGCGCGTGCCCCTCGGACGCGGGGCCCAGATCCAGAATCACGCGAAAGCCCTCATTCTCACAGATTTCCGTCGCCGGAATTTCTCCGTTTGCGATTTTACAGAAATACAATCGTCTTGTCTCATCCTCAAGCCTCCTCTTTCCGTGCAAACAAACTTGCCGCAGTGTTGTCTTTACTTTACAGCACTGCGGTTTTTTTGTCCATTTCGAGGAGAAGTATCTCTGCCGCAGCTCTCATGCCTGCGCTTTCACACTGCCGCCGCTTTCACACCTGCGCTCTCACGCTGCCGCCGCTTTCATTCTGCCTCTGTTTTCGCCCTGCCTCTGTTTTCGCCTTGCCTCTGCATTTCTCCGCCTATCCTTCCTCTTCCCCTTCTCCGTGACTTCGCGCTGTCTCTCACCCGCCTTGCGATTTTCTCGACCGCAAAAATTATTTTTATTTATTTTTCGAAAAACATCGAACCTTTTTGCTCTTTCAACCGTCCTTCATACTGTAAGACGAAAGGAGAGCTTATGAAGTCCTTGGAAGTACTCTGCGCTTCGCTGCGTGAACGCTTGTCCGAGACCCTTTGCACCCTGCCGGATCTGAGCGACGACGCACTCTTTGCTGTGATCGATGACGCACTCGCCGGTCTTTCCTCCGAGCATCTGCTCTCGGTCGCGGAGCATCTGTCCCTCCGCAGCTCTCTTTTCAATTCCTTTCGCAGGCTGGACATACTCCAGGAACTCCTAGACCGGAACGATGTCACGGAAATCATGGTAAACGGCAAGGACCGGATTTTCATCGAACGGCGCGGCAAGATAGAGCGCTGTGACCTTCGTTTTTCGAGTGAGGAACAGTTGGAGGACTTGATTCAGCGCATTGTGAGCCGCGTAAACCGCAGCGTCAATGTCTCCACGCCCATTGCGGATGCGCGTCTTCCCGACGGCAGTCGTGTCCACGTTGTGCTGCCGCCGATCTCCCCTCGGCGGTCCCGCTGTCACCATACGCAAATTTCCGGAGCCCATCACCATGGAACGCCTGATCGGCTACGGAACGCTGACCGCGGAGGCCGCCGCCTTTCTCAAAAAGACCGTCGCAGCCGGCTACAACATCTTTATCAGCGGCGGCACCAATTCCGGCAAGACGACCTTTCTGAACGCGCTCTCCGCTTTCATCCCGGCCTCGGAGCGCGTCATCACCATAGAGGATTCCGCGGAGCTGCAACTTCTTCACATCGAAAATCTGGTGCGCCTCGAGACGAGAAATCGCACGGCGGAAGGCGAAGGGCAGGTGCGAATTTCGGACCTGATACGCGCAAGCCTTCGCATGAACCCGGACCGCATCATAGTCGGCGAAGTGCGCGGCGCCGAAGCGCTCGACATGTTGCAGGCCATGAACACCGGCCACGACGGTTCCCTTTCAACCGGGCACGCAAATTCCGCCGCCGATATGCTGACGCGACTCGAAACCATGGCGCTCGGCGGTGCCAATCTCCCGCTGGAAGCCGTTCAGCGACAAATTTCCGGCGCCCTGGATCTCATTGTCCACCTCGGCAGGCTGCGCGACCGGAGCCGCCGTGTCCTGTCTGTCTCGGAAGTCGGAGGCATCAGTCATGGGAAAATTCAAGTTCACGAACTCTTTGCCTTTCGGGAAGAAGGCGCGCAAAGCGGCGACAAATGCAACGGGCGACTTATCCGGGTCGGCAGTCTCAAAAACCGCGGTAAACTCGCGGCAGCCGGTATCGAACTATGAGCGCTATCAACTCTCCCCCTCGGAGTACCTGAAACTCCTATTGCACGCCGTTCTCGCCGCGGCTCTTTTCTCCTTTGTCTTTTACCGCAGCCTTTTCTGCTTCCTTTTCCTGCTTCCCCTCACACTGCTCTTCCCCTTTACAAGGCGCAACGCGCTGATTGCCGCCAGAAGGCGCAAGCTCCTGCTTGCCTTTCGCGAGGCCCTCTCCCTGCTTGCCGCCTCTTTGAGCGCAGGTTACTCCCTCGAAAATGCCCTCCGTGAAAGCCTCGGCGAACTGAATGTTCTCTACGGCCTGGATTCCCTCATTGTCCGCGAATTTGCCTACCTGCTTCGCCAACTTGAGATGAACATTCCTCCGGAGCAGGCGGTCGATGACTTTGCGCGCCGCTCCGGCTTAGATGACATCAAGACCTTTGCCCGTGTCCTCCGCATCGCACGAAAATCCGGCGGAGATCTTCCCGGCATTCTTCGGCGCACCAGCGAGGTAATCGGCGACCGCATTCAAATCAAAGAGGAGATTCTGACGCTCACGGCAGCAAGGCGCTTCGAGCAGCGCGTCATGAATGTGATTCCGCTCTTTATGATACTCTATGTGGACTTCTCCTCTCCGGGCTTCTTTCGGGTCATGTACGCCAGCTTCATGGGGCGTCTCGTCATGACACTCTGCCTCGCAACCCTATCTCTTCGCGCTCTATCTCTCACAGCGCATCGCTTCCGTCTCTCTCAGGAGCCGTCATGAAAAAAACGACTGCTTTTTCTTCCTTTCGCGCTATCGCGCCCCCTGTCTCTGCCTCCTGTCCGGCCTTCTGCTATCCCTCTTTGCGGCACAGCACGAAGGCCGTCTTTTTCTCCCGACACTGCGCCGACGCTGCCGCGCGGAAACTACGGCGCGGAGGATGCCCGCTATGCCCTTGTGGTCGAAGGGCTCTCCGACGAAGAAACCGAACTCCTGCTTCCGGTCCGCGCACGGCGCTACACCGAGGAGGAACTCGCTAAGGCCGCGGAAACCTGCATGGAAAAACTTCCGCTCGCCGTCTTAAACGGCAATGCCTCGCTCTCGGAAATTCGAACGAAGCTGAGCCTCCCGCATTTTTTCCCGGAAGAAGGGCTCTCGGCGAGCTACCTCTCCTCGAATCCCTCTCTTCTGGACAGCTACGGAAATGTCAACAACGGGAAGCTCACGGAAGCCGTGGATGTAACACTCAGTGTGCGGCTCCGAGATTCCCCGGATCGAGAAGGGCTCTTATTTGCCCTACCGCTCACCATTCTGCCGCCCGCGCGGAGCGCGGAAGATGCCCTGCGGCAGGACTTTCTCTCCTATCTCGAAGAAGAGGACGGTCGGCAGCTTCACAATTCGTCGCTCTCTCTGCCGACCGCTTACCGGGGAAAAACGCTCCGCTACCGCGAGAAAAAAAGGCAGGAGTCGCGGCTCTTCTTCCTACTGGGTGCCGTCGCCGCAGTTCTTTTCGTGTTGAAGGAGCGGCAGGACCGCGCGGACAAAGCGGCGGCCAGGCGAGAGCAACTGCTCCTTGACTACCCGGAGCTCGTCTCGAAGCTGTTGGTCCTGCTCGGCGCGGGGATGAATGCCCGCGCGGCACTGCTCTCGATCGCCTCGGACTACGCCGAAGAACAGGCGCAACGGAAGTCCCCGCGCGCGGCCTATGAAGAACTCACGAAAGCCTTACTTCTGCTCCGCACCGGCGAGAGCGAGAGTCACATGTACCGCGCCTTCGGGCGTGCCTGCGGCCTCCGCCAGTACATGAAACTCGCCTCCCTCCTCGAGCAGAACCAGAGAACAGGTGTCGCCGCGCTCCGCAACATTTTGTCCGCCGAAATGAGCCTCGCCTGGGAAGAACGAAAGACCCTTGCCAGGCGGCTCGGAGAAGAGGCCGGCACCAAATTGCTTCTGCCGCTCTTTCTCATGTTGCTGGTCGTCATGGTCATCATGGTTGTACCCGCGCTCTTCAGTTTCTGAACTCTCAACCCATAGTTTCCCGTAAGGAGGTTACGCATGAAACGCATACGACCCGATTTTTCGAAGCGGAAGACGGTTTTTCCACCATCGAGTTGATTCTGATTCTCGTGGTGCTCGTGACCCTGGTGGTCCTCTTCAAGGGCCAGGTGATTGCCCTCTTAAACCGCGCCTTCAGCGAAATCAACAACCAGGCCGGTCAGGTCTACTGATGCGCTTCCGCGGCTCGGTCACCCTGTTTCTCGCGCTGATTCTGACTTCCTGCTGCGCCCTCATCTGTGCGCTCTTGGAGAGCGCGCGAACCGCCGGGGTCCGCTGCTACGCCGCACTCGCTCTGGATGCCGCCACCGACTCTCTCCTTTTCCCGTTATGATACCTCCCTCTGGGAACAGTACCGCATTCTCGCCTACCGCTATCCCGGCGACGAGCGCTGCGTTGCCCTGCTCTCGGAGACCGTAAGCACGTACCGGGAAAACGCCGGGCGCTATGCGTTTTTTGACGCAGAGATAGGCCTTCCGGAAAAGACCTTCCTCGGCGACGGCGGCGGGGTCTGGCTCGAAGAGGAGCTGCTTGCCTACATGAAGGAGAAGCCCGAGACAGACTTTCCCTTAAAGCCGGAGACACTTCTGCTTCACACGGCGGAACTGCGGCGCGCCGAAAAGAGCGCTCCCGCCGTACTTTCGCTCTCCCTACTCTCGGCCGAAGCGGCCGAGAGCGAGGCCTCCTATTTTCAAACGGAACAGGCGCTGCTTCTTGCCGCAGCCGAAAAAGAGGCCGCCGCCTCCGCTCTGTCGAGCGGCGACTTGGCGGCCTTCGGCGCACACCGCGCTGCCCTGCAAGCCGCCCTCGAAACAAGCGAACGTTCGGCGGAACGCTGTCTGGATGCCGGACTCCGCTTTGAGAGCGCCGAAGCTGCGCTCCGCGAGACGGAACCCGAGACCGCAGACGAACTTTCTCCGCTCACGGCTGTACTTTCGGAAAGCGGTGAAAGCTATCGCGCGGAAAGACCCGAACTCGCGGCTCTTATCTCTGCCGTACCCGCACTCGGCCAAGCGCTCTCTGCCTTTGATTCGGAGGCCGCCGCGCTCGCCGAGCGCATTGCGGAGGCCGAAGCCGAGGATGACGATGAGGACGGGGAAAGCATAGATGCCGCTGCTCTCTGGCAGGAACTTGCCGCTCAATTTGAGGCGGAACTCGCTCTCCCGACCCTCTCTGCCCCCTCGGGGCTCATAAGGGATGCCGAGCTCCTTGCCCTATCGGAACTCCTGCGCCTATCGCCCGAGAGCCGCGAAGCGCTCTGCCTCCCGGCAGCCTCAACGCTTCCCGCGGGGCAACTTACGCTTGGCACTTCGTTTTCCGCGACTCTCCCGGAACTTGAGCCGGGAACGGCGCGCAGTGAGCAAGAACTCTGCGCGCTCGCGGCCTATACGGCAGCCTTTTTCCCCAGCTTTCTCTCTGCGGAAACAACGCCGCCGCGTGCAGGCCTCTCGCTACAACTCGAATATCTGGTCAGCGGCTTAGGTTCGGACCGCGAAAATTTCTCCGCTGTCTGTACCCGCCTCTTTTCCGACCAGCAAAGCCTGCGCCTACTCGCCATCTTACATGACAGCGCTTCCCTGCAGGCAGCCGCCAAGGCTGCGGACAGCCTCTGTACCGCTACCGCGAGCCCTCGTCTCCGCGCCCTGCTCAGCGCACTCATCCTCTTTGCAATGGCCGCGCTCGACAGTCTGAACGACCTCTCACTGCTCCTCTCCGGAGAAAAAGCGCCCCTCTTCACCGCGGCACCGCGGCCCCGCCTGACTGCCAAACAAGCCTTACAAACGGAGACTTCCCTTCCGACGGCAGCGCAAAGCGGAGACAGTCCCGAAGGACTCGACTACCGGAGTGCTCTGCTTCTCTATTATTCGGAGACCGGGCGCTCTCTCAGAAATTACCGCATGATGGATGTCATCGAGGCTTCGCTTTCCACCTCGGACAGCGCCTTTCGGCTGGATCAATGCCTCTTCGCACTTCGTGCGGAACTGCGCTGCAATGCCTCCCACCTTTTCACGGCGCTCTCTTTCTCATCCCGCCCGCAGACAGCGGAGAATCGCTTCCGGATTTCGGTGCGGAGTTTTCGTGCTTACTGATTCGCTTGCATTTCTTTGATTCGCCGCATTTCTTTGTTTCGCCGCATTTCTTTGTTTCTCTGTATTTCTTTGTTTCGCTGCATTTCTTTGTTTCGCCGCACTTCTTTGTTTTTTACCTGCTTTGATTGCTTTCTTTCCCGAAATCTAGCTGCGGCACGGCGTTTCGACCTTGCGTTTCTGCGCAAAGAGGAGACGGTCATGAAAACCACTGTCAAACAAAAGCGGAAAACAGCTCTCCAGGCACATTCCCGACGGATCGACTCTCTTTTCCCGCAGGAGCGCAGCGCCGAGGCGCCGTTCCCGGCTGCGAGCTTCCCTCACCGTTGAAGCCGCTCTCGTTCTTCCCCTCTTTTTATTTGTCCTGCTCTTACTTGCCCTCCCCTTTTCGCATGATGACGGCGGAGCGACAGGTGCAGCGCGCCGCCGAAGAGGTCTCTGCGCGTGCCGCCGCTCTGGCTGCCTTACAGGACGAGGAAAGCATGCGATACACGTCCTCCCTCGGCGAGCAGGCACTGAAAGCGGCACGCGAGACCGTCCGAGATCCGAATGTAAGCGGACTGAGCGCCGAGCGCTCTTCCTTTCTTTCGGACGGGGAAACCGTCTCCGTGGTTTTGGACTATCGCTATCAAATCCCGATTCCCCTCTTTCGCCTGCCGCCCTTAACCCTCAGTTGCACGGCGACGCGGCGCGCCTGGGTCGGAGAAACCGATCCCGAAAATCGCCTGTCGGAGACCGCGGCGGATGAAATCGTTTATATCGGGAAGAACTCCACGCGCTACCATAAAAGCGCACACTGTCACTATCTCTCGAATGCGCTCAGCGCGGTCTCCGTCGAGGCCGCAAAAAGCGCGCGCAATGCGGGCGGCGGACGCTACCATGCCTGCCCGATTTGCGCGCGCGCTGTGACCGCGGGGACTGTCTATATCATGCCGAGCGGCAGCGCCTATCACAGAGACCCCGCCTGCCGCGCAATCCGTGCCTATGTCCGCGCCGTGCGCCTAAGCGAAGTGCAGTCGCTCGGTCCCTGCTCTTACTGCTACCGCTGAAAAGGAGCCCCCATGTTTGCAAACTCTGCCTTCGGGCGCATCTCGCTCATTCTCTTTTCGCTTGCCTGCGCCGGCGAGGATTTTCGACGGCAAAGTGTCCCTCGCTTCTTTTTCGGCACCATTTTTGTCGCGGAGCTGCTCTTTTATCTGCAACTCTTTGCCGGCGGCGCGCGGGCACTCAGCAGTGAGATTACCGCTTCTCTCCTCCTCTCCTTGCCCCTTCTCGGCTTTTCCCTGCTGACCCGCGAGTCACTGGGACTCGGAGATGCCTTCTTCCTGCTCGCGTTCGGCCTGGGGGCCGGTTTTCGGCGGCTTTTGTTCGTACTGACGCTCGGCTCCCTAGCGGCAGCTCTCTTTTCTCTCTCTGCCTGCTCTGCCTTCGCTTCGGCAGGCTTCGAAGCGTCGGAACGCAGCGCCTGCCTCTGCTTCCCTTTTTGTTACTCCCCGCCCTCGGAAGCCTCTTTTTCTTACACGGAGGCCTGTCATGATGCGCCCGTTTTCGAAGCGGCTGTCTTCCGAGCGGCTGTTTTCCAAGCGGCTGCGCGCTTCACTGACCGTCGAGGCGCTCTATGTCTTTTCTCTTCTCTTTCTCGCTCTCACTGCGGCGACCCGCTTCGTGTACCGCGAACAGGCACGCTGTGTATCCGGCTTTCTCTTGGAAGCGGCGGCCGGAGAGGCCGCCCGAAGCGATGCCCGCTTTGAGACCGCAGCGCTTCAAGCCGAAGCGCTGAAAGAGCGCTATCGACCGCGTCTTGAAACCCTGCTTCCGCTCGGTGACTCTCGATTTTCCGTCTGGGGAGAGCGCACGCGCGGCGGCGCAGAGCTTCGCGCCCCCTCGTTCGAAGCGCGCATCGAAAGACAAAACCCACATCCCGAAGACGCGCTCCGCCTGAAAGCCGAACTACCCACCGAAACCCCCTAGGAGGTAACGCCATGCCGAAACTGCTCCACAGCGCAGCCCGCAGCTTTCTTGCGCTGCCGTGCTCCGAAGATGCCGCGCCTCATTTTGCGCTTCGCATGTTGGAAGAAAATTCTATCCCCGGTTTTCTGCCGCTTCGCCCCTGCGGCGAGAGCGCCGAAAACGAGCTCTGCTATGAGGTGAGCGGGCTGCGCTCGCTTTCGGAAGCCTGCCGCGAACAAGCGCTTCGCGCGGCGGAGCTCCGCCACCTGCTCCTCTATCTGCTGCAGGCGCTCTCCCGGCTCCCCGCCTATCTCCTCTCCTCAGACGGCGTCCTGCTCCAAAGTGACTGCGTGTATTTGGAGTCCTTAAGCCGTGCACCTCACTTTCTCTACCACCCGGGGCAGCAGCGTCCGTTTTCGGAGACACTCTCCGCCTTTTTACAGGAACTCCTTTCCCTGACCGATCAGAGCGATGAAGCGAGCGTGGTACTCGCCTACCGCCTCTATCAGGAAAGCTTGCGGCACCCCCACGCCTTGGATTACTTGGAGCGCATTTTAGGCGCAAGTGAACCGGCTCCGCACAAGGAGGAGCCTCTTATTCCGGAAAACGACTCTTTGGTCTGTGAAATTCGTGAAGTCCAAACCGAAGCGCTCCCGCAAAAAAAGAGCGGCGGATTGCTCCGCCGACTCTTTTCTCACAAGGAAGAAGCGGAACCCGCAGCCGAGGATGCCGTCTTCTTGGAGGCACTCCGTGCGCTCTGAGGCTTCTTTGACTCCGTTGTCTTCTTCGGAGCCGCCTTCTTCTTTCCTTCTGTCTTTTTTGTTCCCTCTGTCTTCTTTCCGTCCGTCTTCTTTCCGTCCGTCTTCTTCGCGTCTGCCTTTTTGCCTGCGCTCGCGGTCTTCTTTCCGCTCTCCGCCTTCTTCGCTGTCTGCTTCTTTGCGTCCTCGAGTTTCTTCTTCTCGTCGAACTCGAACACGCGCACACCGTAAGCCGGAAGCGCAAACTCCAGATAGAACGGACGCTGATCGCACTCGCCCGGCTTCGCGCGATGGGAACTTGCGCGCTTTCCGCTCTCTGCATAGAGTCCCTCGCTCTCATCCAGTATCAGGCGATAACTTCCTGCGTGCGGAACACCGACGCGGTAATCCTCGCGCGCAATCGGCGTGAAGTTGATCACAAAGACCAAGGATTTCTTCAGGGTCTCATCCCGACGAATAAACGAGAAAATCGAACGGTCCGCATCGTTCACATTGATCCACTCAAAGCCGTTCCAGTCATTGTCCTGACGGTACAGCGCGGGATGTGTCTTATAGAGCTGAAGGAGTCCCCTCACAAAGCTCTGCATATCGCGGTGCGGTGCCTCCTCGAGAAAGCTCCCAGTTCAGCGAGACCTTTTCATCCCACTCATGCCACTGTGCGAATTCCTGGCCCATGAAGAGCAGCTTCTTGCCGGGGTGGCCTATCATGTAGCTGTAGCCGCACTTCAGGTTTGAAAACTTGTCCTCGTAGATGCCCGGCATCTTGTTGATCATGGAGCACTTGAGGTGCACCACCTCATCGTGCGAGAGTACCAGGACATAGTTCTCGCTCGTAAAATAGGTGAGACCGAAGGTCATCTTATTGTGGTTGTCGCGACGGAAGTAGGGATCCAACTTCATGTACTCAAGGAAGTCGTGCATCCAGCCCATGTTCCACTTGAAGGTGAAACCGAGCCCGTTTTCCTCGGGACTGTGGGTGACCAGCGGCCAAGCCGTGCTCTCCTCCGCGATGATCATGCTGCCGTCCTTGCGCCCGGCAATGACGGAGTTTAAGTGCTTGAAGAACTCGATCGCCTCCAGATTTTCGTTGCCGCCGTATTGGTTCGGGCACCACTGTCCGTCCTGACGACCGTAATCCAAATAGAGCATGGAGGCGACGGCATCCACGCGGAGCCCGTCCACATGGTACTCGTTCATCCAATAGAGTGCGTTCGCAATCAGGAAGTTCTTGACCTCCGTCTTGCTGTAGTCAAAGACCTTGGTGCCCCAGTCGGGGTGCTCTCCCTTTCTGGTATCCGCGTACTCATAGAGCGCCTGCCCGTCAAAATCCGCAAGGCCGAAGGCATCGCGCGGAAAATGCGCCGGCACCCAGTCGAGAATCACGCCGATTCCCGCCTCGTGCAGGCTGTCGACAAAGGCCTGAAACCCCCTTCGGGTCTCCGTAGCGCGAAGTCGGCGCATAGTAGCCGGTCACCTGATAGCCCCAGCTGCCGTCAAAGGGATATTCCGCAATACCCATGAGTTCCACATGGGTGTAACCCATCTCCTTGACGTAGGCGGAGAGCTCGCGTGCCAGGGTTTCATAGGAGAGGAAGCCGTCCCGCTCGTTTTCATCGCCCCGCTTCCAAGATCCCAAGTGACACTCGTAGATGCTGATTGCTTCCTTTCTCGGATCCTGCTTAGCCCGCTTCCGCATCCAAGCCTCATCCTTCCAGCGATACTCCCAGGGCTCTTCCGCGAGTTTCGACGCCGTGCCCGGGCGGAATTCCGCACTCCGTGCAAAGGGATCGGCCTTATACAAGAGCTCCCCCGCAGCACTCCGCAGGGCAAACTTATAGAGCATGCCCGCCTGAAGTCCCGGAATAAAGCACTCCCAAATGCCTCCCTCAAAAATCGCATCGCACGGATTTGCCTCTGTTTTCCAGTCGTTAAAATCTCCGACCACGCTCACTGCGGTGGCATGCGGCGCCCAAACCGCAAAGTAGTAGCCAAACACGCCGTCCCGCGTCATGGGATGCGCGCCGAGCTTTTTATAAATCTCGTAGTGCGTGCCTTGACCGAACAGATAGCAATCTGTCTCCGTGATGACCCCCATACCTCTGTTGACCTCTGCCATACTCCCTCCGTGCAAATGTATTTTATACTGCAAGTATAGCTTTTTTTCTTCTGTTTGACAAAGCAAGATAAGGAGGTTTCTGTGTTTTTACAACTTTCTCCGCTTTCTTTCTTTTTGCCGCTATTTTCCATCTCCGATCTCCGAACGCGCCGCATCCCGAACCGTCTTCTCCTTCTAGCCCTGCTCCCGGGACTCATGGTTCCGGACCTTCGCTTTCTGCTCCGTCTTGCCCTTGCGACGCTCGTCTTTTATCCCTGCTTTCATCTGCGCCTCCTCGGCGCGGGCGATGTGAAATTGCTCGGACTCTGCTGTGCCTATCTGGGGCTCTCTTCCTTTCTCAGCTTCTTTTTCCTCAGTCTGCTCGCGGCCAGTCTGCCCGCCCTCTGTCTCCTGCTCTCGGACCGGCGCTGCGAACAGTTGCCGCTGGCCCCCTTTTTCTTTGCCGGCTATGCGCTCCTCAATCTGAGCGTGGAGAGCGGGCTGCTTCATAAGCTTTTCCTGTACTGAACGCAAACTGCCTTTTGGGAGGACTTTCTATGCGACGTTATGCTGTCATCTTACATCCCGATGCGGAGCTCGGCAAACGGCTCGCCGCTTTCTGGTCTCAACAAAAAAGTCTCGGCCTGCCGGTCCGCGCCTTCTCGGAGTGCTCTCAATATGCGCACTTTCGAACAAGCGCTGCCGTGGAAATTCTGCTCTTCTCCGAACACTTTGCGGAAGAGATGCAGGGACTCATCGGCAACAGCTTTGCGCTTCTTCTGAGCGAAGACGGCTATGTCGGCGAACAGGCGCTGAATACAATCTCCGTACCGGCACTCTTCCTGTATCGTCCCGCCGATGCCCTGGCGCGTAGCATCATGGCGCTCTATGCCAAAGCCCGGGGGGATGCCCTCCTTGCCGTCTCTCGGGGCGAGTGCGAAATTCTCGGAATCTACTCGCCCGTTCACCGCTGCGGAAAAACCACCCTCGCGCTGTCCCTCGGACTGGCCCGCGCCGCGCGCGGGAAACGCTGCTTCTCTCGCTCGAAGAGTATGCGGGGGTCTACGGCCAAATTGCGCCGGACAGTGCCGAGAGTCTGTCCGAGCTCCTGCTTTCCCACTGTACGGGGCGCTATCGCTGGAGTGAGTTGCAGAGTTGTCTCTCCGCCTTCGGCGCCCTGGAACTGCTCCCGCCCGTTCGCTCCGCGGAGGATCTCTCCCTGCTCCCGCCGGAAGAACTCGCATCGCTGATTCAGCGCATTGCCGACGAGAGCGGCTACCGGAATTTAATCCTGGACTTCGGTTCCTTCGGCCGCCGTGCGCTTGAGCTCTTGGAACTCTGTGACCGGGTCTTTATGCCCGTTCTCGGAGACCCGCTCTCTGCCTTAAAACTTTCATCCTTCCGGGAATACTTGCACCGGAGCGGGCGCGAGAAGCTCCTCGAAAAAATCGAGACCCTGGAACTCCCGAACGAACGCGAAAAAGCGCAGGACTATGCCTGCGCCTTGCTCCCCGCCTATGAAAGCGGGCTTATCTATGAACTTGCCGAAGCCCTGCATTAAAGCACAGGGCTTCGGACATCCGTTGTTTACGACTTAGAGGAAATTTGCGAATACAGACGCACCGACCACGGTCATGATACCGCAGACCACAATCGCGAGACTCGCCATGGCGCCCTCCACTTCACCGAGCTGCATGGCCTTCGAAGTGCCGATCGCATGCGCAGAGGTGCCGAGCGCCAAGCCCTTCGCAATGGGGCTCTTGACCGCAAACAGGTGACAAATCGGCTCGGCAAGCACATTGCCGAGTATCCCCGTCACAATGATGGTCGCCACGGTAATGGTTGTATAACCGCCGAGCTCCTCGACCACGCTCATCCCTATGGCAGTCGTGATGGACTTCGGCAGCAGCGTGATGTATTCCACATGATTCATGCGGAACACAAGGCAGAGCAGCAAAATCGAGCCGAGGCTGGTCAGCACGCCCGAGAGAACGCCGAGCATAACCGCAAGGAAATTGTCCTTTAAGAGTTGCATCTGCTGGTAGAGCGGAACGGCGAGTGCCACGGTGGCCGGCGTTAAGAGGTAACTCAGATAACGCGCGCTCAGAATGTAGCTGTTGTAATCAATGCGAAATGCAACCATGAACGCGATGACCAGAATGATTGAAATCAGCAGAGGATTTAAAACCGGCCAGCCGAGCTTTGTGCGGAGCACAACGCCGATTTCAAGGCCAAGAGACTTATGACAATGCCGATGATGGTGGAATTCTGTATGACCTCATTCATGGTTCTCTGCCTCCTCTCCGCAGCCCTCTTTCTCTTTTTCCGCATCGTTATGCTTCCGCGTTTCTTTTGCCGAGGCACCCTTTAACGTCTGCTCTGCCTCCGCCAACAGTTCCCGGGCCTTCCCCGCCTCTCGGTTCGCGAGTGCTCCCAGTTCCGTCTTCAGCACGGCCTCTTCCGCGAGCAGTTCTTCCCGCAGTTCCGCCGAGGCCGTCTCGCCCTTTGCTCTGCCGCGCGCCGTAACCGCGAGCAAAAGCTCTGTGACACGGCCCGTAACCCCCATGACCGCAACGGTTGAAACAAAGGTAATAATCGTGACCGGCAATAAAATTTGCCGCAGCTGGCCCCAGGCTGTCATGAGTCCCACGCCGGCCGGAATGAACATGAGCGGCATGACATCAATTAAAAATTCCGCGGTCTCCTTGACCTGCTCCAACTTCACGATTCCCGTCATGAGCGCCGCCAGCATGAGCAGCAGGCCGTAAATACTGCCCGGCACGGGCAGGGGAATAAAGTAGTGCATCAATTCGCCGATACAGGTCATGGCCGCAATGATGCCGAACTGTCGCATTAATCTCATGGTTCCGACTCTTCCTTTTTCGTTTCTTTTTAAAGATTGTCCTATCATAAATCTTTTTCTCGGGCGGGAAAAGGAGAAACGCAAAATTGGCTTGTCTTTTTTTAGCGACAGTGGTAAAGCGCCGAACTCTTCAAACATATGATGGCAAAGTACCGAGAAAGTTAATCGATTTTTACTGTGCTTCGAAACTTGACAAGCTTTCATCACTATTCTATACTGGGATAGTAGTCTTCAGGGCAGGGTGAAATTCCCTACCGGCGGTATAGCCCGCGAGCCGAAAGGCAGATCCGGTCAGATTCCGGAGCCGACAGTACAGTCTGGATGGAAGAAGCTGCGCGCTGGGTCGGATTGTTCCCCATTCCGCTCATAAGCACCCTCCATAGTCAAAAAAACCCTTGGAATTCTAATTCCGAGGGTTTTTTTTTCAACTTGCCCGCCCCCGGAGTCTATCCGGGGATTTTTTTGTTTGAGAGGAGGTTCTATGCACGAAGAAATGATGCGCCGTGCCGTTTTACTCGCCGCGCGAGGTCGCGGACACACGGCACCGAACCCTCTGGTGGGCGCCGTCCTTGTGAGGGACGGTGAAATTTTAGGCGAAGGCTGGCATGCGGTCTACGGCGGTCTTCACGCGGAGCGAGCCGCGCTCGAAGACTGTAAGCGCCGCGGGCACTCTCCCAAAGACGCGGTTCTCTACGTGACACTGGAACCCTGCTGCCACCACGGAAAACAACCGCCCTGCACCGAGGCTGTCATGGATGCGGGTATCCGCGCGGTCTTTGTGGGCAGCGCGGACCCGAACCCGCTGGTGGCGGGCAAGAGGGGGTGGCAGCACTCCGCGCGGCGGGCATACAGGTCACGGAGGGCTTGCTCACGGACGAATGCGACGCCCTGAACGCCCCCTTTTTTCGCCACATGAAGACCGGCCTTCCCCTGGTCACCGTAAAGTACGCGATGACTCTGGACGGCAAGACCGCCTGCGCTTCCGGCGCCTCCCGCTGGATTACCGGCGAGGCCGCGCGCGAGGAGGTCCACCGAAGTCGGGCTGCGGCCGGCGCTGTCATGGTCGGCATCAACACCGTGCTGAAGGATGATCCTCTCCTCACCTGCAGAATTCCTGGCGGCAGAAATCCGCTCCGCGTTGTCTGCGACTCCGCACTCCGAACTCCGCTCTCCTCTGCCCTCGTAAAAAGCGCGGCAAAGGTTCCGACTCTGCTCGCCTGCTGCGTTTCGGACAGTGAGCGCCATGCGCCCTATCTTCGCGCCGGCTGCGAAGTCCTTGCTTCTCCGGCGAGCGGGTTCCGCTCGCAAAGCTGCTCCGCTGCCTCGGCGAACGCGGCATCAACGAGGTCTTTGTCGAGGGCGGCGCCGAACTCGCCTGGTCCCTCGTTTCGGAGGGACTTGCCCAACGCGTGCAGGCCTATATCGCACCGAAACTATTCGGTGGCCGCACGGCTCCCTCAGCCCTCGGCGGCTGCGGCGTTCCCGTTCCGGACGAGGCCTTACGGCTGAAAAATCTCCGCATACAGCAACTGGGGACCGACTTTCTATTCGAGGGGGAACTCTGATTATGTTTACCGGACTCATTGAAGAACAGGGACGGGTACTGACACCGCCCCGCAACGGAAAACTGAGCCTTGCCGCGGACAAGGTAACGGAAGGCCTTGCCCTCGGCGACAGCATTGCCGTAAACGGCGTCTGCTTGACCGTGAGCTCTTTTTCCGGGCAAAACTTTACCGCCGATGTCATGCCGGAAACCCTGCATCGCTCGAATCTCGGGGAACTGCGAACAGGCAGCCTTGTCAATCTGGAGCGCGCCCTTCCGGCAACGGGCCGCTTCGGCGGCCACTTTGTGAGCGGACACATTGACGGTGTCGGCACTCTGCTCTCCGTGCGTCCCGACGGCAATGCGCTCCGCTTTCGATACGCGCGGCATCCGAACTCCTTGGCGGCATCGTCACGAAGGGATCCGTGGCGGTCGACGGCATCAGCCTCACCGTGGTCGAAGTGACAGAAAGCCTATTTTCGGTCTCCGTGATTCCGCACACGGCTGCCGTCACCACGCTCTCGGCGAGACGCCCCGGCGATCACATCAATTTGGAGACGGACATGATAGGCAAGTACGTCCTGCGGGCGCTCTCCCTGTCACAGTCTCAGAACAACAATTCCGTCAACGAGAGCCTGCTTCGCGCCCTCGCTTACTGAACGGCACAGTTTATAAAAAGAAGGGAGTTATCATGGCTTTTTCTACGATTGAACAGGCGCTCGAAGCGTTGCGGCGCGGCAAAGCAATACTCTGTGTGGACGACCCGGAACGGGAAAACGAGGGCGATTTAATCTGTGCGGCGGAATTTGCGAGCACAGAACTCGTGAATCAAATGGCAAGCCTCGGGCGGGGCCTGATTTGCCTCCCCATAGACGCAAGCTATGCGGAAAAGCTCGCGCTTCCGCCCATGTCTTCCGTAAACAGCGATAACCACGAGACCGCCTTTCTGGTCTCCGTCGATCACATTGAGACGACCACCGGCATCAGCGCTACAGAGCGCGCCCTGACCGCCAGGAAGCTGGTCTCCGAGGATGCCGTTCCCTCCGATTTTCGCCGCCCGGGCCATCTCTTCCCGCTCCTTGCCCGCCCGCACGGCGTACTCGAGCGCCGCGGCCACACCGAGGCGACCGTTGACCTCTGCCGCCTCGCGGGATTAAAGCCCGCCGGTCTCTGCTGCGAGATGATGCGCGAGGACGGGGAGATGATGCGCACCAAAGAACTGCTCTCTCTCGCCGAGCGCGAAGGCCTTTGCATCATCAGCATCGAGGACTTGGTGCGCTACCGCGAGCGCTATGACTACACGCTCGAAGAAGCGGCGAGTGCCGCACTTCCGACTGCCTTCGGCGATTTTGACATTCACGGCTTTTTCGATCCGCTGAGCGGCCTCGAACACCTCGCGCTTGTAAAGGGCGAGCTGCGCGGTAAGAGCGATGTCCTCTGCCGCATGCACTCCGAATGCATGACAGGCGATGTCTTCGGCTCCAAGCGCTGCGACTGCGGCGAACAGCTGCAGCGCGCACTGCGACAGATTGAAGCCGAGGGACAGGGGGTCCTCCTCTATCTCCGCCAGGAGGGACGCGGTATAGGCCTCCTCAACAAGCTGAAGGCCTATGCGCTCCAGGAGCAGGGGCTCGACACCGTCGAGGCAAACCGCGCCCTCGGCTTCCCGGACGACCTCCGGAATTATGCGCCCGCCGCGGCCATGCTCCGCAGTCTCGGCGTACAGTCCCTGCACCTTATGACCAACAATCCCGATAAAATCACACAGCTCACGGACTTCGGCATTCCGGTTACATCGCGCGTCCCGATCGAGATTCCCGCAAACCGCCACGACATCCGTTACCTTCGCACCAAGCAGAAGCGCATGGGACATCTGCTCGACGAGACCCTGCTCCGCGAAAGCTGCTGAACGCTTTGCACGCAAATACCCTGTGTTTATACAAGTGAAAGAGAGGATACAACCATGAATCTTTACGAAGGAAGCTTACATCTCGAGTCCCCCGAAAAAATCCGCATCGGCATCGTCGCAGCGCGCTTTAACGATCTTGTGGTCTCCCGCCTCATTGACGGCGCGGAGGATGCCCTGCTCCGTCACGGCGTGCTTCCCGCACAGATTTCGCTCGCAAAGGTACCGGGCGCCTTTGAGCTCCCCCTTGTCGCCAAAAAGATGGCGGAGAGCGGCAAGTACGACGCGGTCATTGCGCTCGGCGCGGTGATACGCGGCGACACCGACCACTACAACTATGTGTGCAGCGAGGTCTCCAAGGGCATTGCCGCTGTCGGCCTGGAGAGCGGCCTTCCCGTGCTCTTCGGTGTTCTGACCTGCGATACCCTGGAACAGGCCCTGCTCCGCGCGGGCTCGAAGGCCGGCAACAAGGGCTTTGAATGCGCTGTCGCGGCGCTCGAAATGGTTTCTCTCCTCGAGAAACTCTGAGCCCGATTTTCGCTTCGACTCCGCAGCGAACTCCGCTTTCAAATGTACGTATAAACGTAAGCTGTTTTTCGGAAACACCAGCCGCGGCCTTTCTCTCTTGCTTTTGCCGCAGAGACCGTTTGCCGAAACAGACACAGACTCGCAACAAGCTTTTCGGCGAACACCGGAACTTGCGCGCCCACTTCATTGTCGACGCGCGGCTTCGCGCTCGACACGCGCGGGGGAAAGGCAAGCGTAATTCTTCTTGCAACTTATCTCAAAAAGAGCTCGTCTCCGGTTCTCCCGGCGGCGAGCTTTTTCCCCTGTTTCGAACCCCTACCTCTCAAATCTCAATCACATACTGTCTTCAACGCTCTCTGTTTTTCTTCCCTGCATATTTGCCCGATTCGCGCGCCGCGCACACAGAGCATATGCCCTTGTCCCCCTACACCGCCGCGCGCAGAGAGTATATGTCCTTCCCTTGTTTTGCGCGGTTTTACGTGTTAGTATCACCTTTGATACCTATAACTCCACTGTATAGCAGGAGACTGTCATGACCCTTCAGCAAATCTATTATCTCACGGAGATTGCCGCGGCCGGCAGCATCAACCGCGCCGCGGAGAAGCTCTTTCTCTCACAGCCCGCGCTCACAAACGCCGTCAAAGAGGCCGAGGAAGAGCTCGGCTTTCGCATCTTTAACCGCAACTCGCGCGGCATCAGCCTGACGCCTGACGGCACCGAATTCTTGGCGCGCGCCCGGGAACTGCACCAGCAATATGAACTCCTCATGGACCGCTTCGGCAGCGCCAGGCAGGTGCGCCAGCGCTTCTCGATTTCAACCCAGCACTACTCCTTTGTGACCCAGGCCTTTGCTCGCATGACAAAGAGCTTTGACACCAACGAGTACCAATTCTCCGTCCTCGAGACCCGCACCATCGATGTGATCCGCAATGTCATCAGCGGCAAGTCCGATGTGGGCATACTCTACGAGAGCGGCTTTAACCACCGCTTCCTCTCCAAGATTTTCCGCGAGGAACTGCTTGAATTCCACCCGCTGATCGAGTGCAACGCCTATGTCTATCTCTACAAGGACCACCCGCTGGCCTCGCTCGACGCAATCAGCTTCGAGGAGCTCAAGCCCTACCCCTGCATTCAGTTCGATCAGGGCGAGGACAGCTCCGCCTTTCTCGCCGAGGAGATTTTAAGCGACCGCGACTACCCGCGCGTCATCAAGACCTCCGACCGCGCGACCAATTTAAATCTCATGCGCTCCATTCAGGGCTACACGCTCTGCTCGGGCATCATAAGCCGCGATTTAAACGGCTCCGACTATGTCGCCGTGCCCTTCCGCGAAGACAGGCGAAATAAAAATCAGACCATGCGAATCGGCTACATCTTAAAAAAAGGGAACCGTTCCGAATGATCTGATGCTTCGTTTTTTGGAAGAAATTGAATTTTGTCTCAGCGCCGAGCGGACGGAGGCGTGAGCGCACGCATCGCGTTCAGCACGGCGAGGACCGTGACACCGACATCGCCGAAGACCGCCTCCCACATATTGGCGAGTCCAAAGACGCCGAGAATCAGGACCGCTGCCTTGACCGCCAAGGCGAAAGCGACATTCTGGCGCACAATGCGAACGGTCTTTCTCGAAATGCGTATGATGTCCGCAAGCTTCGAGAGCTCGTCGTCCATAATGACCAGATCCGCTGCCTCAATCGCAGCGTCGCTCCCGAGGGAACCCATCGCGATGCCCACATCCGCGCGCATCAATACCGGCGCATCGTTGATGCCGTCACCCACAAAGCCGACCCGTTCTCCGGGCTTCGCTTCTGTTAAAAGACGCTCCACCTGCTCCACTTTATCCCCGGGCAAAAGGTCGTGATACACAGTGTCGACGCCGACTTCCGCCGCTATGGCCTCCGCGGCCTCCTTGCGGTCACCGGTCAGCATGACCAGCTTCTCGACCCCGACCGCGCGGAGCGCCTTCAGTGCCTCCGCGGCCCCGGGCTTTAAGACATCCGCAATGACAATATGCCCCACATAGCAGCCGCCGTGCGCCGCATAGACCACGGTGCCGTGCTCTTTGACCGCGGGGAAATCAATGTCTTTGCTCTTAAGCAACTTTCGTTTCCGAGGAGCAGCTCTCTGCCGTCCAGAGAACCCGTGAGCCCGTGCCCCGCAATCTCGTGCATTTCGCCGAGACGCGCGCGCTCTATGTTGCCACCGTAGGCCTGCAATACAGACTGCGCAATGGGGTGCGCCGAGACGCTCTCTCCGTGCGCCGCAAGTGCAAGCAATTCCGCCTCGCTGAGTCCGGAGCCCTCCGCCGGATGAATGCCGACCACACGGAATTCTCCCCGCGTGAGTGTCCCGGTCTTATCGAAGACTAGCGTCTTTAACTCCGCGGCGCTCTCCAGAAAATTGGAACCCTTCACCAGAATGCCGCGCTTCGATGCCGCACCGATGCCGCCGAAGAAACCGAGCGGCACCGAAATGACCAGCGCACAGGGGCAAGATACAATGAGGAAGATGCAGGCGCGCTTAATCCAGGGCGCCGCGGGCACGCCGAGAATGAGCGGCGGCACAATCGCGAGCAAAAATGCCGTGACCGTGACCACCGGCGTATACCAGCGCGCAAAGCGGGTGATGAAGTTCTCCATGCGGGTCTTCTTCTCGCTCGCGCTCTCGACCAACTGCAAAATGCGCGCAACCGTCGAGTCCTCATACGCCTTGGTCGTTTTCACACGGAGCGCGGTCTCCCCGTTCACGCAACCGCTGATCACCGTATCGCCCGGTCTCACCTCGCGCGGCACCGGCTCACCGGTCAGCGCCGCCGTGTCGAGGAAGGAGCTCCCCTCGAGGACAATGCCATCGAGCGGCACCTTCTCGCCGGGACGGATTAAGATGACCGAGCCCACTTCTACCTCGTCGGGATCCGTCTGCTCAATCTCGCCCTCGCGCTCCACATTCGCGTACTCCGGCGCAATGCTCATCATCGCCGTGATCGACGCGCGGGATTTTCCGACCGCGAGCGACTCAAAGAGTTCGCCGACCTGATAAAAAATCATGACCGCGCAAGCCTCCGAGTACTCACCGATACAAAAGGCAGCGACCGTTGCAATGAGCATTAAGAAGTTCTCGTCAAAAACCCGGCCGTTTCGTATGTTCTTAAGCGCCTTTAAGATGACCTCTCGTCCCACCAAAAGATAAGGGAAGAGGAAGAGGACGCCGAACATCCACGCGGGCATTTGCAGTCTTTCGGCCGCGCGGCTCTTCTCCAAAATCGCCGCATAGCCCGCAACCGCGAGCAAAATGCGCTTTAACAGGGTTTGCTGTTTCCGATTCATATGCCCCCCGCTCAACGGCTCACGCTGAAATCCGCTTCGATTTTCTGCCCCGTCCGAATCGCTTCCTCGAGCACTTCTTCAAGACCTCATCGGCCGCCTCCAGGGTGAACTTCTGCATCAGGAAATTCACCTTCACATCCACAACACCGTCCAGCTTCCGAATCGCATCCTCAACCTTCTTTGCGCAGTTCGCGCAGTCAATCTCACAAGCAAATTTCTTTTTCATCTCCTGCCTCCTCATTCCGAAATGTGTTCCAGTCCCTGGCCCATCATGGTCCTCACATGCTCATCCGCCAGCGCATAAATCATCGATTTTCCCTCGCGGCGTGCCCTGACAAGTCTCGCTTGCTTTAAGAGTTTGAGCTGATGGGAAACGGCCGACTGCGTTAAATTAAGGCTCTCCGCGAGTTCATTCACACCGTACTCCCCCGAAAACAGCCGGTAAAGGATGCGTATCCTCGTCGAATCGCCGAACACCTTAAAGACTTCCGCCAAATCGTAGAGCTGATCCTCGCTCGGCGCCCTCTGCATTGCTGCCACCGTCATGCCTTCCTCCTCTCAACTTGCAAGTCTTTTTCATGCCTGAACATATGAGCATTTGTTCATGTGTCGAATTCAGAATACCACTTTTCTCGGAAATGTCAAAGAAATTTCAGCTTTAACGCCGCTAATTTTTGTTGCCGAAGAGCTTCTCTGCCTTTGCCCGCAATGCCGCAGCCGTCAGCTGCCGCTCCTCTGCGCCAAAGAGCGCCGAAACCACGGCAATGCCGGCCGCCCCGCTGCCCGAAAGCTTCTCGACGTTTTCTTCGTTGATGCCGCCGATTGCGACCACGGGAATCGAAACCGCCTCTGTAATTTCCCGGAAGGCCGCGATGGAAAGCGGCAGGGCATCCGCCTTGGTTGCTGTCCCGAAGACCGCCCCCGCGCCGATATAATCGGCTCCGAGGCGCTCTGCCTCTCTTGCGGCCTCTACGCTTCTCGCCGTGATACCGAGTATCTTCTCCTCGCCGACCAAAGCCTTGATGCTGCCGTCCGGGAGCTTTGTCGTATCTCCCACCGAAATTCCGAGCGACCGCGCCGCTGCCTCTCGGAGATCTGTCTGCCCGAGGTGCACGCCGTCCGCCCCGCTTTTCCGAAAGGCTTCCAAACTGTCATTCATGATAAAGGGAAGGCCCGCCGCGCGGCAGAGCGCCTGCACGCGCTCTCGCTCGGCCGCGAGCGCTGCGTCCTCTTTCCCCTTTTCTCTCCACTGCAGCATGGTAATGCCGCCGTCAAGCAATTCTTTCACCGCGCCGTAAAGTGTTTCCCCCGTGCGAAGCGAGGCGCGGGAACTCACCGCATAGAGAAGCAGCGCGCGGCGAAGCGCCTCTTTAGTCCACATTCTCGTTTTCATTCCAATCCCCCTCGACCGAGAGCTCGTCCAGCGTATTGCCGTAGGGCGGCAGGCAGCTCTCCATAAACTCCCGAAGCTCCGGCAATTCTCCGGCGAGCCGCTTGAGCTCTGCCTCTATGCTGCGCTTTGCCGTGCGGAACTCCGTGTTGCCCGCGCTCTCTTCTTCGAGGCATTTAATATAGGCCGAGAGCTTATCCGCCGCTTTGACAAGCCGCCAAAGATAAAGTTCTTCCGCGCCGCCCGCTTCCGCCGCAGTGACCACACCGAGTAAGGGCGCATAGACCGCCTCGAGTTCCTTCGGCAAGCGCGCAAGTAAGCTCTCGGTTGCCCTCTCCTCCGCCGCATGGTAAGCCTTTCGAAGCGCTTCGCTCCCGTACTTCACCGGGGTCGGCATATCGCCCGTGATTATCTCGCTCGCATCGTGGAATAAACCGATTACCGCCGCCCTATCTGCGTTTAGCCGCTTTCCGTAGCGCACATTTCCGATTTCTCAGAGCGCGTGCGCCAAAATCGCGACCTCGGCCGCATGTTCGCTTAAGTTCTCGCGGCGGCTTGCGCGCATCAGCGCCCAGCGGTCTATGTATTTCATACGCGACAGAGCCGCAAAAAACGTAACTGCCATCTTAACTCCTCTCTTACTGAATGACCGAACGCTAAAAATTTCTCAAAAAGAGGCGCCCCTTCGGGCGCCTCTCGCGATTTACTCTGCCAGCTCCTCAAGCTGTGTCAGCAGTTCATCAAAGTACTTCATTGCGTCCTCAACCGGCTTCTCGGTCGAGAGATCCACGCCTGCAATCTTCAGGATGCTGACCGGATCGTCCGTGCAACCTGCGGAGAGGAAGCGGATGTAATCCTTGAGTGCGGGCTCTCCCTCGGTCAGGATGCGCTTTGCGACCGCAACCGAAGCCGCAAAACTCGTCGCGTACTGGTAGCAATAGAAGTTCATGTACATGTGCGGCACGCGGCTCCACTCCTCGCCGATCAGCGGGTCGGATACCATAGCCGGACCGTAGTACTCCTTGTTCAGGCGGAGATAGAGCTCGGAAAGCGTATCCGCCGTGATCGGCACACCCGTCTCCGACATCCGATTGCTCTCGATTTCGAACTCCTCGAGCATGGCCTGACGGAACAGCGTTCCCTTGAAGCTGTCAAGCAGGTGGTTGATGAGATACGCCTTCTCCTCGCGGGACTCCGCCTTACCGATCAGGTAGTGGTTCAACAGGACCTCGTTGGTAATCGAAGCGACCTCCGCGACGAACATCTTGTACTGCGCGTCAAAGAAGTCGTGACTGTGGTCGGAGTGCCAGAAATGCATGGCGTGACCCAGCTCATGCGCGAGCACAAAGGCATCTTCAAAGGTATTGTTAAAGTTCATCAGGACAAAGGGATGGGTCGCATAGACCGAGTTGCAGTATGCGCCGACACGCTTGCCCTCGTTCTCGACCGCATCGATCCAGCGATTCTCAAACGCCTCGCGGAGCAGCTCAAGGTAGTGCTCGCCGAGCGGTGCAAGACCCTCAAGCAGCATCTCCTTTGCCTCCTCATAAGTCACGCTGCGCTCGTAGTCCTTTAACATGTTCGCGTAGATATCGTACATGTGGAGCTCATCCACGCCGAGCATCTTCTTTCTGAGCGCCATATAGCGGTGGAAGGGCCCGATGTTCTTGTGGACGCTGGAGAGCAAACGCTCGCAGACCTGCGGAGACACATTGTCTCTGCCGACCGCCGCCTCAAAGGAGCTCTTATACCCTCTCGCCTTTGCAAAGAAGAAGAGCTGCTTCATCTGCGCATCGTAGAGAGAGAGGCAATGGTATTGCGGAAACTCTTATAGGTTCCGTAGTACTGTTCAAAGACTTCCTTGCGGAACTCGCGGTTCGGAGAAGCCTCGAGCAGCGTAAATCTGCCGTTTGTAATCTGTGCGTCCTCGTCGCCGTCCTTGACCGTCGGGAACTTCATGTCCGCGTTCTGCAGCATCGAGAAGCTCTGGTAGGGTGCAAGCGCCATGATGTTTGCCGCCGCAAGCAGCTTCTCCTCACTCTTATTCAGGGTGTGCGGCGCAAGGCGAATCGCATCGTCAATTGTAATCTTGAACGCGCGGAGCGCCGGGCAGCTCTCGTAATAAGCGTTGATTTGTCCTCGCCGAGTGCCAACACTTCCGGCTCGATGAAAGCCGTCTTCTCGAGAATCTTTACATCCGCACTCTGCGCCCTCTGTAAGAGCGCAAGGTTGTCCGCGTTTCCGGTATCCACGTCGCTCCGCATCATCGCATAGCCGAAGAAGCGGTAGTCTGTCTTCTTGCACTCCTGATAGAGCTCATAAACCTTTAAGAGCACCTCCGCGCCGTCGCCGAGCTTGCCTTCGTAACCCGCGATTTCATCCGCCAATGCGAGGCCGCGCTTTACATCGTCCTCAAAGGCCTGCAAATCCGGGTAGACATCCTCCAGCTTCCAGGTTTGTTCCACCGCAACTTCACTTCTCTTGGGTAGCTTCTGTTCCATAGGATCCTCTCCTTTCGAAGTCCGTTGTTATCTTCTGTATTATCGTACCAAAAATAATGTGCTTTGTGAATCTGTTTTGGGCGTTCTTCACAAGGCAAGACTTAGTTTTGCCTATATGAAAATTTTAACCTTAATATTGTCAAACTATGGTATAGTAAGGCAGAAAGGAGATATGCTAATGAATAAAAATCGCTTGTTTATCCTGATTTCCTCTGCTGCTGCCATCCTCGGGAGTCTGCTCCCCTGGGCAACTGTCTCCGCGGGTATCTTCGGCTCCATGAGTGTGCGCGGTACCGAAGGCGATGGAACCTTCATCATCATACTCGCAATCGTCGCCATTGTCCTTGCCTGCCTGAAAGACTATAAGACAGCGCTTCCGAAGAACTTTGCGACCGGCATCTTTGCAATCGGTGCTGTGCAGAGTGTCATCATGCTCCTGAATCTCATCAACATCGGACGCATGCTCGGCTCCAAGGGGCGGAGCTCAAAGCCTACGGTGTTGCGGTACACATCGGCTTCGGCTTCGTCCTTGTGTTACTTGCAGCCGTTGCCACCGCTGTCTTCGGCGCCATGGCACTCTCTGGCGGCAAGCTCTCGAAGGACACGCTGAACGAGGTCATGGATGCGAGCAAAAATCTCTCCAAGACCGTCGCACAGGCAACCACAACCGCCGTGAAATCCGCTTCCGAAGAGATCAATAAGCAGAGCGAGAAAATGAAGGAAGCCAAGGAGGCTAAGGCTGCTTCCGAAGCTGCCGCAAACACTGCGGAAAATGCCGCTAACGAAACGGTCGATACCGCAACCGCTGCGCCGGAAAACGTTGAGGCCGTCGTTGCCGAAGCCGCTCCGGAAAGCGTTGCGAGCGAAAGCGAAACTTCCGACAACACCGAAAACAAGGATGATACGACCGTCTGACACTGCACTGCAAATATCCCCGGTTCCCTTATGGGCGCCGGGGATTTTCTTTTTCGTTCGATACAGAAAGGCATTACAAACAGAAAAGATTTGCGCCTCCTCGGATTTACGCTATCATAGACCTAAGGAAGAACGGGTTTTCTCCCCCTCAGAAAGGACAGGCATGAAATATCAATCCGTCAACGAATTCTCTCACTTCTCCTTTTCCGACTGCGTACTCACGGAGATGAGCGCGAGCCCCGCGGGCGTTCAGCTGACGCTCGAGGCACTGATAGTCCTCCCGGAAAACTCGCAAAACACCAACTTCACCGCGAGTTATGCGGGCACGGTTCAGCTGCGCCTACTCGGAGGGCAGTTCACCGAGAGCGTCAAAGAAGGCTATCAGTACCGAGACGCGAACGATGTGCTCCTGGAATCCGTCCCGGACACCCTGCTCTCTCCGGCGGAAGTTACCGCGCTGCTCCCCGAGCTCCGCGACGTGTATCTCTTCCAGATTCTCAGCGAAACAAAAGCAGACGGCAAGATCCTCTTAGAGCTCGGCATCGAGTTCCCACAGGCCGAGGAATATGACACCCTCATCACCCCTTCCTACCGCATCGGCGTCCTCTGCGAAAAGGCCGTCTTCGGCTGGGATTACTATATGAACCGCGTGGAGAGCTGAGCCATGGATCTCTCCCGGGTCATCATTGTGAGCGACCGCCATTTGTTTGACCGCGAAGCAGATCCCGAGGCCGCCTTTTTGTCCTATCTGGAGCGCATCGCAGCCGCAAAGCCGCGCGCTGTTCTGCTCCGCGAAAAGGATATGACAGAGGCGGATTACTTTGCCCTCGCAAGGCGTGTCCGCACGCTGCTTCCTTCCGTACCGCTGATTCTCCACTCCTTTCCGCGCGCGGCAAAGGAGCTCCCCTGTGAGGGCCTGCATCTCCCGCTTGCCCTGCTGCGACAAATCAAGAGGAGCAGCCCTCCCTCTGGAAGGCTGCTCCTCTCTCGGTGCTTCGGTACATGCTGTCGATGAGGCCGTGCGCGCCGTCTCCTTTGGCGCAAGCTATCTCATCGCGGGAAATATCTATGAAACCGGCTGTAAACCCGGGCTCGCGGCGCGCGGTCTTTCCTTCCTCACAGAGCTCTGTCAGGCAGTTCCGGTTCCGGTCTATGCAATCGGCGGCATCACCCCGGAACGGCTTCCGGAAGTGCTTGCTGCCGGGGCGGCCGGCGCCTGTATGCGCTCGGCGCTCACTCACGCTTCTCGCTTACTCTGACCGCTCGCATAGTCGATGCGCACGCCGGGCTGCACATTGTAGAGAAATACATGGAAGGAAAACTCCGGATCCCGAAGCGCCTCCGCTTCGAGCTCTACACCCCGCGCAACCAAGTCATCTCCGAGAAAAACGGGGGTCGCACGGTAGAGCACCGCGCCGCCGCCGTTCTCGATGTAATCCGCGACCCGCTTCTCATAGGGAAGCATCCCGCTTATGTTAAGGTAGCGGGTTCCCGTCATTAAGTTCTGCGGGTTCGCATTTTCCCCGGAGAGCATGTAGGCAATCAGATGGCAGCGGTTATAGAGATACTTGTCTTCGATCAAATCATCGTAGCGCACCGTGTGCCAGCCGCTCGGCCGCACATCGCCTATGCTTTCACGCTTTTCTGTCGGCATGGTCGCCTTTGTCAGAACCGCAAAGGCCGGACCGCAGCGCCCAAGCGCATCCAAGTCCGCATAGGACTCATAGCCCTCTGTCTCATGCTGCTCGCCGAGCTGCCGCTCCTCTTCCGTAAAGAGCGGCTGCCCCATGTTCATGCTGATATCCGGGCTGCCTTGATAGCTTCCGACCGCCGTTAGCACCGCCTCCGCGGGATCTCCGGGCGGCGGCACGATGATGCCGATTGCCTCTTTTTCCGCCCGGTCTGTCCAAGGCAGCCGGGCATTCGGCCACAGCGTCTGCTGCAGGGCTCCCAGGGTGAGCAGTATCAGCAGGATCCACAGCGCCTGACGTATGTTCCCCCCGCGCCTCTTTCGTCTGTATGCCGACATTGCTCCCCCTTGTTCTCTCGCCTGATTTCTTTGCTATAGGCAAGTATACCGTTTCGCTCCCCACTTCTCAAGTCCGCTTGCCTTTCACAGCAAGGACGACTCGTAAATAGCGGTTGATATCGGAGAAGCCGGGAAACGCCCCCCTGCGGAAAACGCTTCGAAGCGACAGAAAGGAGAACCATGCTACTTTGGACTTGTCAGGAAGAAGCCGTCTACAACGAGCTTCTGAAAACCAGTGTCTATCGCTGCGATTTGAATCTCTCATCGATGAAAGATTGTCGCGAGAAGTACGACTGGCTGGTGCGACAAATGAAACAGCGCATCGGCCCGCCGCCGGACAAAGTCTCTTACCCGGTCTGGGCCTGGTATCAACAGCAAGGAAAACACCGTAAGACCGATCTCCGCAAAGAGCGCTGGGCTGTCGGCTGCAACGGAGAACGTTTTGCCTGTCTCGAAATCGAAATTCCGGACCGAGAGGTTCTCTTATCCGATTTTGACGCCTGGTGCATCATCTTGAGCAATGGCCTCCTCTCCGATAGCGAGCAAGAAGACCGTTATCTCGAAGCACAATACGAGGCGCTCCCCCCTTCCGAGAAGCGCCGCATGAGAGAAAAAAACTGGGAGCGTGTCTTTGATTTAAGCCCCCTGGACAATGACTGGTCGCGAAGAGGTTACTACATTCAGGCAACCTTCTGGGAACTCCGGCTTGAACAGGTTCGGGACGTTCGCTTCTTTCGCGCCGCCGCCAAATCCGATCCACCGCCCTCAGACGCGGCCATGGCAAAATAAAAGGACAGAAAAGCATGATTTTGCTTTTCTGTCCTTTTTGTCTTACAACAAACTCCCATTACGGCAAAATCTCAAGCCAGTAGCCGTCCGGATCTTCGATGAAGTAGATGCCCATCGCCTCGTTTTCAAAGCAGATGCAGCCCATCTCCTTGTGCTTTTTGTGCGCCGCGTCAAAATCGTCCGCCCGAAACGCGAGGTGGAATTCGCACTCGCCGAGGTCGTACGGCTGCGTATGGTCCTTCAGCCAAGTGAGTTCCAACTCAAATTCCCCGACCTCGCTCTTTAAATACACGATGATAAAATTGTCCGTCGTCTTTCGTCTCACCTCGTGTAAGTCGAGAGCCTCGTTGTAAAAGCGAATGGAGCGCTCCAAATCCGCAACATTCAAATTCTCGTGTATCATCTGAAACTTCATATCTCTTCTCCTTTCGCTGTCTCCGTGTTTTTGATGCGGACGCTATACTGCGGGTATTCCGTGAGAAAACGCTGTATGACTGCGGCATCTCCCCAGTAGTGTATCGGAAAAACGGCATCACAGTCCACATTTTCCAGAAATACAGCAAGCCGTCCGCGTAGTGCGCTTCCAGTCTCGGATCGAGCGGCACAAAGGCGAGATCAAAATGCCTGCCCTTGATTTTTCCGATCTCCGTGTGAAAAAAATCGTGCGGAGCTCCCGGTTCTCCTCCTCCGGTTCGCCCTCCCAATACCAGTCGTTTAAGTCACCGGCGTGATAAATGCTTCCCTCTTCGGTGCTCACAATATATGCGACGCCGCTGTCGTTGGAAAGCAGGGTCTCGACTTGAATCCCGCCCGCAAGCCGATAGCTTTGATCGGGCTCCACAAAGCAGTGCTTTATCTTCGACAAGCGCTTTTCATCGCTGATATCATTCGCCAGCACCGCCCGGTAGCGCATGCCCCGCTCATCGAGGAGATTGAAAATCTTTGGATTATAGTGATCGCCGTGGGAGTGACTGCAAAAGACAAGCACTTCCTTTTTCCGGTCGAGCGGCGGCAGTACTCCCTTGTAATAGTCAAACACATAGTAGCGGTCTTTTAATTCCAGCAAGAAACCGCTGTGGTCTAAGTAGCTTACCTTCATGATGTCTCCTCAAGAAAACAACTTGTTACAAGCCTAGGGACATTTTATGGGGTTATAGGCGCTTTGTAAAGTTGGGGACATCACATTTTCATCACTGCAGGGCTTTCCGATGCATCCTATTCCGTTGTCATCTTAATCCGTCTGTGATGCCCCGATTACAACCATTGTCCCCGTCTTTCTGTCGTATGCGGACCATAATCCTGTCCCCCACCACTCTTTGCCTGCATCAAAGTAATTCGAAAATCATCGTTCCATCGATACACTTCAAGCGCCTGCCGATTGGGAAAGAGGATCTCGTTAAAGCGGATGAAATCCGCTTTTAAATACGGCGTTCCGTACGGCGGTTCTAAAAAGGCATACCAATAGGGCATAGGCGCGAGGACATGGATACATGTCTGTTTTTTGGTTCTGTCCTCATAATACGCATGGCTCGGCGGCATCAAAAATTCTTCCGTATCGACTTTTGTTGCCCTCATGTTATCAGCCTCAATATTCAGTTGATACGCGAAAGCGGCAAGCCTGAGTTCCAGTATTCGGAATGCCTCAATCACAGCAAGCTTATGCGTGGCATAGCCTTCATAGTCCTTGCCGACAGAGAGTATCACATAATCGAGACTCACTCGACTCCATGTTGTTTTCAATAACTCGTAGGCCTTGTGTTTTGTCAGCTCAAACATCTTCCCTCTCCATCTCCGTATGAACGATAGCTTTCACACACGGTCTCTTACTACGTTGGCAAAACATTGTCGCTCCGTTCATGACCGGAGTCACCTTGAACCGACTGACTGTCACTGCCATTTTAGATTTTAACCCTCACAAAAAATAAAACGGACCATTCTCCCGAAGCATGTTCTGTAACATTAGAGTTTGATGCAAAGTGTAGCTATATAGTCGTTTCCATACCGTGATAACCTGTTTCTTTTATCGCACGATTCATAAAAATCTATCATCGCGAGACCGTTTTTAAGCTGTCCTCTGATTTGCGTTTCTAAGGTATGGCTGAATTCATATCCATATTCCGGGTTTATGCTTATCTTGCCTTCCGCTTCAAGCTCTTTTGAATTAAACGGGATTGAATACTTTAAAAGTAATTCCTCGTCGGGTTTGTCCCATACGATGTCAGCATCATACATGTATATCCAAGGGTTCATAAATCCGACCATTAACAGTCCACCCTTTTTCAAGACGCGTGAGGCTTCTTGATACATGTTTTCCAAATCTTCTATATACACATTTGAGACCGGGTTAAAAATGATATCAAAGGTCTCATCTTCAAATGGGAACGGCTTTGTCATGTCGGCTTGAACCGTGTTGATTTTTAAGCCTTCTCTTTCAGCAACCATCTCATCTCTTTGTAATTGAGATGCAGAAAAATCCATTATGGTTACATCATAGCCTTTTACAGCAAAAACCGGTCCCTGCTGTCCGCCGCCGCAAGCTAAGCCTAATACCTTTTTCCCGTTGGCTTTTTCAAACCATTCGATCGGAACCTTTTTTCCCACAGTTAATGCAACAGAAATCGGGTTCTTTCTAACTTCTTCCAATTCTTCATGTGTCAACGGCTCGGTATAGTCATTTTTTACATGATTCCATCTGTCTTCATTTAATTTGATATAATCGTTCATCCTATCATATCCTCGTGATTTTATATGATTTCTCGCTTCTACAAATTCTGATTTTTCAATTTCTCCTTCATATTCTTGAATTCAATTCTCCTTTCTGTTACCATCTACTCAACAGAGTTGCCCGAGGTAATATGTGTCGGGGACCAGGCTGAACCTCTTGGTTCAGCCTCTTATTTTACCTGTGAATTGGGGAACGGACATGAATCTGAAGAAACCGCTGACTTTCTCGGAACACCTCATCCCTTCCGGAAATTAAGAAGCGTTCCGTTCCTGACGGGAGTCGAACCCGGAGCCTTTCGCCCGGGAAGCGATAGAGCTCTTTTCGTCGATGTTCACCCTTTCGTTAGATATCCACGAATTCTCATTAGACAGTTTTTAGATTATCTAATCGCGGGGAAAAGGAACTCTTTCCGGCCATCGACTTTATTAGCAAAATCCCCATCGTTTACATTCAGATATTATTCATAAATATACGTAGCTCTTGCATTGTTTGCGTTTAAACCCCGAAATATTCGAATTAAATTGCATATTATAAGAACAAACGGGAGATGGATTTTTTTAATCTTCCTCCCGTTTTGTGCTGTTCCTGGCGGGAGTCGAACCCACGACCTTTCGCTTTGTAGGCGTTATGACGTACAGCCAGTACCCTTACGTTGAAGCCTTTATCGATGAGAAACAGCGTGCCCGGATCACAGCTCATGTACATATGTATGAGTACTTCGGCGGTGTTACCCGTATCCTGGTTCCGGATAATACCAAGACAGCTGTGATCCATAACAATGACTGGTATAATCAGGAACTCAATACCATCTACCATGAGATGGCGGAGCATTAAAATCTCCGCTGCAATAATGCCCCGCTTTTGACATAATCCTCCACTTTTATTATTGCAGAGAGGCCTTAATGGGGCAAGTTAAAACCCCCGGAAATCGGATCTCCGGGGGTTTTCTCTGCACGATATTCTGTTCCCTGCGGTCAGCAGTCTTTCTCCAAATGCCAGATATCATTGTTGTACTGGTCGATCGTTCTGTCGGAGGAGAAGTAGCCCGCCTTGGCGATATTGACTGCCATCTTCTTCGCCCAGCCCATTCTGTCCTCATAAGCTGCCAGAGCCTTGTCCTTGGTCTTGCAGTAACTCTCGAAGTCAGGGAATGTCATGAACCAGTCTTTGCCCAGCAGCTCGTCATAGAGCTGCTGAGAAGCTTCCTGTCGCCGGCTTCGAGCATCTCTTCACTGACCAGGAAGTCCACAGCCGCAGCAAGTCTCTTGTCCTTCTTATACCAGTTCTTTGCGACGTAATCCGCGTTCTTATAGTGCTCGATGACCTCCTCGGAGGACTGTCCGAAAGGTGAAAATATTGTCTTCCCCGACAAGTTCCGCGATCTCGACGTTCGCTCCGTCCATGGTTCCCAGCGTCACAGCGCCGTTGAGCATGAACTTCATATTGCCGGTCCCGCTGGCTTCGCTTGGAGGCCAGTGAGATCTGCTCGGAAATGTCCGATGCGGGGATCAGTTTCTCCGCCATGGACACGTTGTAGTTGCGAAGCATGACGACCTTGAGGTAAGGACTCACTTCAGGGTCGTTGTTCACGATGCTGCTGAAGGCGAGGATCGCATGGATTATATCCTTGGCGATCACATAGGCAGGGAGCTGCCTTTGCGCCAAAAAAATACCGTGACCGGTCTTCTCGGCCTGTAACCGTCCTTGATGTGCAGGTAACGGTCGATGGCCCACAGGAGGTTGAGCTGCTGTCTCTTGTACTCGTGCAGGCGCTTAATCTGCACGTCATAGACGGACTCGGGGTCAACCTTGTCGCCCTGATATTGTTCAAGCCATGCGGAGAACTTGTGTTTTTCGTGTTCTTCCTGTTCAGGATGCACTGCAGGAAAGTCTCATCCTCCGCGTAAGGAATAAGCTGCTCAAGCTGTCTGGCGTCCGTCTTCCAGCCCTCGCCGATCTTCTCGGTGATCAGCTCTGTCAGCTCAGGGTTGCACTCGATGACCCATCTGCGGAAAGTGATGCCGTTGGTCTTGTTGTTGAACTTCTCGGGATAGAGCTTGTAGAAATTGTTGAGCTCTGTCTCCTTGAGAATGTCAGTGTGAAGTCTCGCGACGCCGTTCACGGAGTGGCTGTAGTGAATGTCCATGTGGGCCATATGCACGTTGCCGTACTCGTCGATGATCTGAACGGAAGGTTCTTCATATTTTGCCTTAACAGCGTCATTCATCCTCTTGATGATCGGCATAAGGTGCGGCACGACAGCCTCGAAGAAGTGCTTGGGGCCATGTCTCCAGTGCCTCAGCAAGGATCGTGTGGTTCGTGTAAGCACAGACATCAGTCACAATCTGATATGCTTCTTTCTCCTCAATGCCCTTTTCGGTCAGAAGGCGCACCAGTTCCGGAATGACCAGAGAAGGGTGCGTATCGTTGATCTGGATCGCCGCGTAGTCGGCAAGGTCATGCAGGTTGCTGCCGCGCTCCACGCACTCGTCGAGGATCAGCTGGGCGGCATTGCTGACCATGAAATACTCCTGATAGACGCGGAGAAGCCTTTCCGTCCTCATCGCTGTCATCGGGATACAGGAAGAGAGTCAGGTTTTTCTCGATCTCTTTTTTTGTCAAAAATCGATACCCGAGCCGATCAGTCCCTCATTGACCGTGTCCAGGTCAAAGAGACGAAGGCGTCCGCACTTGCTTCCGTAACCTGTGACATCGATCTCATACATGGTGGAAAGAAGCTCCAGATCGCCGCACTGCACCTTATAGTGCTTGTCGGTGCGCTTCATCCAGTTGGCCATGCCCCACTTGCGCCAGTAGTCAGGTATCGTGTGCTGCTTGCGGTCCTCGAAGGACTGTTTGAACAGACCGCAGTGGTAGGCCAGGCCTACGCCGTCAGCGGGAAAGGCCCAGTGTCGCAAGGCTGTCGATGAAGCAGGCTGCAAGTCTGCCAAGGCCGCCGTTTCCGAGGGAGGGCTCGTATTCAAATTCCTCCAGCTCCGTAATGTCTTTCCCAGCCTCAGCCAGTTCCGCTTTCACATCATCGTAGATGCCGAGGTTGATCAGGTTGTTGGAAAGAAGTTTACCGATCAGGAATTCTGCCGAAATATAGTAAACTTTCTTCTTTCCGCTGTTGTATCCCCTGTTCCTGCAGGCGTCCTGCGTCAGGGCCAACGCCGCGTTGTAAAGTTCCAGAATCGTGCACTCGCTAAGTGCTTTTCCAGTGTAATCTCTGAGTTTTAATGTATCCATTACTGCCTCCTGCGGAAGATCTCCGCTGCTTACAATGGTTCCATTTATTAGAATGCATTATAATGATTTATATGTGTGATAATCTTGCAGAATAACGGCAAATAATAGTACAATAATGATATTAATTAATTCAGCACAAAGAAGGGCACAAAAGAAGGGTTCCGTTTTTATGAATCTCGAGGAATACTCACAATACAGAGAGACCCTGCTGCATGAGCAGCCGGGTTTCGCCTACAACACTTACCTGGGTACCATCCCCCAGGACTTTGCCCGGGTGGATCTGCACTGGCACGACCAGATGGAGATCATCTATGTCAAAAAAGGGCGCGGCACAGTGACCGCCTCTTCCCGCAAATATCCCGTCATGGCCGGTTCCATCATGCCCATCCTCCCCGGTGAACTCCACGCCATCGACGGCGACCCCGGCGTGCGGATGGAGTACGAGAATATCATATTCCCCCTCTCCCTTTTGGACAATCAGGTTGAAAACGACTGGGCAAGGCGCAATATTCTGACCCCTCTGCAGATGGGGACCCTGCGCTTCCCCCGCCCGATCTACGCGGACACCGCGATGCACGCCGAGGTATCCGCTGCCCTTGACGCGGCTGACGATGCCTGCAGCAAGAGGCCTGACGGCTATTCTCTTTTGGTGCGCAGCAGCCTGTTTCGTTTTTTCTTTGCGCTCTACACCCATCGGATCCGCGAGGAAAGCTTACCGCCGTCCCCCTACGAGGACGCCATCAAGCAGGTCCTGCTCTACGTCCAGAATCACTTTTCGGAGCCGATCACGGTAAGCGACGCCGCAAGTCTTATTGACTACAGCGACGCTCACTTCATGCGGGTCTTCCGCCGCGAAACGGGATTCACTTTCGGCGAATACCTGTCGGATTACCGGCTCAGATACGCGTCCTATCTGCTCAGGGAGCGCCCGGACTCTGTCGGTGCCATCGCCTCCCTGTGCGGGTTCGACAACTTCTCTTATTTTATCCGGCGCTTCCGCCGCAAATACGGAATGTCCCCGAGGGAATACCGCTCTCACGGGCGCCAGAATACAAAAAGCCCGTAAATTAAGGCTTTATACAACATTTCTCCGTTTTAAGAAGATCGTAAAACGAGTATACTATTTAAATACAGGCTGCACTATTCTGCACATTTTTTTCATTTCCTGCGGCGCGCCTGTATCAAAAAGGCTGTCGGGATGGTATGTGCCAGGAGTTCCCAAAAGGAAAAAGTGGGTGGACGCCCGCCGGGAAGATGTACTGGATGCGCCATACTTCCACGTAGTCTTCACTGTCCCGGAGGAACTGAACCCGGTAATCTATAGCAACCAGAAGCTTCTGTATGATGCCCTTTATCACGCTTCATCTGACACACTGCGGGAACTGGCCTCAGACAGCAAGTATCTTGGTGCGGATATCGGGTACATCTGTATTCTCCATACCTGGGGGAGTGAGATGAACTTCCATCCCCACATTCATGCCGTTGTGCTTGACGGCGGTCTTGACTCAAAAAAACCATTGGAAAGGACAACGGAGAAGAGTTCTTTCTTCCTATCAGGGTCATTTCGCGCCTTTTCCGTGGCAAGTATCTTGCGGAGCTGAAACACCTTTGGGAAGATGGAAAACAGCTTGAAATTACACTAAAAAGAGACGGGAAATGAACAGAAAGGAGCAGGAAATGAGTAGGATGTTGATACTGTCCCCTCTGGATGGCAGGGTGATACCGCTGGAGGAAGTGCCGGATGAGGTTTTCGCGGAAAAGGTGCTGGGAGACGGCGCAGCCGTGATTCCTGAGAATGGAAACATTTACAGCCCGATAGACGGCGAGATCGTCTCTATTCCGGAGAGCCTTCATGCATACGGAATCCGGTCTGACGCCGGGATCGAAATGATCGTCCACTTTGGCCTTGAGACCGTGAACCTGAAGGGAGAAGGGTTCTCCCCGAAGGTGAAGGTGGGGGACAGAGTGAAAGCGGGTCAGCTTCTCTGTACAGCGGATATGGACTTCCTGAAGTCAAAGGGCATCAACACGGTGACGCCGGTGCTGGTGACAGACGGAGCAGAGGAGGGAAGCTTCTCTGTAAAGACAGGAGAGATCCGCCATGGGGAAGAGATCATGACTGCGGAGATCAGCGTGGATGCGGCAGCCGCCGCGGATGGAGATGCGCAGAAAGCGGACCCCTCGGACGCACAGCCGGCAGGCAAAGGCAGCTGCGGCAGCACCCTCCGCCAAAAAGAAGTTCCCCATCGACTTTGACTTCCTGCAGAAGCTCGGCAAGTCCCTCATGACCGTGATCGCGGTCATGCCCGCCGCGGGTCTGATGATCAGTCTCGGCAACATTCTGACGATGAGCTTCCCGGAAGGCTTCGGCCTCATGGCGGGCAATACCATGGCCCAGATCGGCTGGGCGATCATCGAAACCTGCACATCCTGTTTGCTGCCGCCATCGGCGGTTCCTGAGCGAAGGAGAAAGCAGGAGGCGCCTTTGCCGCAGTCATTGCTTTCTGTCTCATCAATGTCGTCACCGGCGCCATGCTGGGTGTGAGCTCGGCCATGCTGGAAAGATCCGACGGCAGTCACCCACACGCTGCTCGGAAAAGAGATCCTGGTGAAGGATTACTTTGTCAACATCCTGGGAAGGCCCGCGCTGAACATGGGCGTGTTCGTAGGGTATTATCGCCGGTTTCGTGGGCGCCAACGCATACAATAAGTATTATAACTTCCGGAAGCTTCCGGACGCGCTGTCTTTCTTTAACGGCAAGAGATTTGTTCCCCTGGTGGTGATCTTCTACTCTACGGTGACGGCGATCATCTTAAGCGTAGTGTGGCCGGTGGTCCAGGGCGGCATCAATGATTTTCGGTGTGTGGATCGCGAACTCCAGCTCCACCTCCCCCATTCTTGCCCCGTTTATCTACGGCACTCTGGAGCGTCTGCTGCTCCCCTTCGGCCTGCACCACATGCTGACCATTCCCATGAACTATACCTCTTTCGGAGGCACCTACACGATCCTTACGGGAAGCAACGCCGGGACCCAGGTGTTCGGACAGGATCCGCTTTGGCTCGCCTGGATCACGGATCTCATCAACTTTAAGAACGCGGGCGATACCGCTGCCTATACGAACCTCCTCACCACGGTGACGCCTGCCCGCTTCAAGGTTGGCCAGATGATCGGCGCCACAGGCCTTCTTCTCGGCATCGCCCTGGCGATCTACCGCCGGGTGGAGCCGGAGCACAGGGCAAAGTACAAGTCCATGCTGATCTCCACTGCGGCCGCGGTCTTCCTGACCGGTGTCACGGAACCTCTGGAGTTCATGTTTATGTTCTGCGCACTGCCGCTCTACTTGGTGTACGCAGTTCTCCAGGGCTGCGCGTTCGCCATGGCCGGCATTATCCACCTCAGGCTTCATTCCTTCGGGAACCTGGGTTCCTGACCCGCGTTCCCATGGCGCTGAAGGCAGGGGCTTGCCGGGGACCTGGTAAACTTTGTAATCTGCGTGGTCGTCTTCTTTTGCGATCGGTTACTTTGTGGCGTATTTCATGATCGGAAAGTTCGGCTACGCTACGCCGGGCCGTCTGGGAAACTACATGGATGACGAAGGCAAGGAAGAGGCAGGCCCGCTGCCGGCGCGGCAGGAAACGCAGCGGGCGGGAACAGCCAGCCCGAGCGTATCATCGCCCTCCTTGGCGGACGGGAGAACATTGAATTTGTGGACGCCTGCATGACCAGGCTCCGCGTGACAGTGAAGGATCTCTCAAGGTGGCTGAACTTCCGGCGTGGAAGGCAGAGGGCGCCATGGGCCTTGTGAAGAAAGACAACGGCATCCAGGCAATTTACGGACCCAAGGCGGACGTGCTGAAATCGGATATCAACGATATCCTGTAACAATTCAGCACCCCGGAAAAAAATGAGTGAAATATGAACGGGGAGCCTGCTCACCGGGCAGATTTTTGCTCAATACGCAGAGGAAAGAACTATGAGACTGCTTACTATCAATATTCACAGCCATGGAAGTGACTTTGAACCGGAACTTTATCATCAGAAGATGAAGGCGCTGGCGGCATTTATGAAGGAAGAAGAGATCGATGCCGCGGCGATCCAGGAATGCAGTGAAGAGGAGGACAGGCCGGTGGTCTCCGGCTCCCTCCCCATGCATTGGGTGCCGGCCGGACCGGACTCCCGCGTCCGGGAGGATAACTGTGCGCTGGTCCTGGCGGAGGAACTTCAGGGCCTGCAGCAGGAGTACTGGTGGACCTGGACCGGAGCGAAGCTCGGGTACGGAAAATACAATGAGGGTCTGGCCATCTTCAGCCGCCGCCCTGTTACAGGCGCGGACAGTTTCTATATTTCCGGCGTCCGGGACTTCTCCAACTGGAAGACCCGGAAGGCGCTGGCGGCCTGCACCGCTGACGGGCCTGCCTTTTTGAGCGTCCACATGGGATGGTGGAATGATCCGGAGGAAAACTTCCGGGGGCAGATGGAACGGCTGCAGAAGGCGCTCCGCGAAAGGAAGCTTCGTCCGCAGGACGGTTCTGACAGTTTCCTTATGGGAGATTTCAACAGTCCCGCAGCGATCCGCGGAGAGGGAAGGGACATGGTCCTGGACCTCGGGTGGCGGGACAGTTATGAGGATGCCGAAATAAAAGACAGCGGCATCACCGTTCCGGGAAACATCGACGGATGGAGGGACGGTGAACATACGGGCATGCGCCTGGATTATATCTGGACCGCAAAAAGGCACAGGGTGCTTCAGTCAAAGGTGGTCCTGAACGGGATCAGCGGGCCGGTGCTTTCCGACCATTTCGGAGTCCTGGCGGTGATCGAATGAATAAAGGAGCAGACAGCATGAGAGAAAGTGGAATTCTTCTTGCCATCAGCAGCCTTCCTTCCGAATACGGGATCGGCTGCTTCAGCAGGGAAGCATATGAGTTTGCGGACCGCCTTTCAGAGGCGGGCCAGAGTTACTGGCAGATCCTGCCGCTGGGGCCGGTGGGATACGGAGATTCACCGTACCAGTCCTTCTCCACCTTCGCGGGCAACCCTTACTACATTTCACCTGAGACGCTGGTGGAAAAGGGATGGATCACTGAGGCGGACTGCCGCGAAGCCGGCCTTTCTTCCGACTCGCGCGGTGTGGATTACGTGCTACAGTACCAACACCGCTATGAGCTGCTCCGGAAGGCGTACAGAAACAGCCGGATCGAAGAGAATGAGAAGTTCCGGGCGTTCACGGAGAAGACGGAATGGCTTCCGGACTACGCGCTGTTCATGGCTCTGAAGGAAGAGAACGGAGGAAGGCCCTGGTACGAATGGGAAGATCCGCTGAGACTCAGGGATCCGGAAGCCTTGGCCGCGGCGCGGGAACGCCTGGAGGAAGGCATCGGTTTCTGCAGTTTCCTGCAGTTTGAGTTTTACGAAGAGTGGATGCAGCTGAAGGACTACGTGAACCGGAAGGGAATACGGATCATCGGAGACATCCCGATCTATGTATCCCTGGACAGTTCAGACGTCTGGGCGGATCCGGAACTTTTCCAGCTGGATGAAAACCGCCGACAGACCGCGGCGGCGGGCTGCCCGCCGGATGGCTTCAGCGCTGTGGGACAGCTCTGGGGCAACCCACTCTATGACTGGGACTATCACAAAAAGACCTGTTTTGCCTGGTGGCTGAAACGTCTTAAAAACTGCTTTGATATTTATGATGTGATGCGGATCGACCATTTCCGCGGCTTCGATGAATATTTTTCCATTCCTGCCGGTGCGGAGGACGCAAGAGCAGGCCATTGGGAGAAGGGACCCGGCATGGATCTGTTCCGGAAGGTCTCGGAAGCCTTCCCGGGACGGGAGATCATCGCGGAGGATCTGGGGTATGTGACGGACAGTGTCCGGCAGCTGGTGAAGGACAGCGGCTATCCCGGGATGAAGGTCCTGGAATTTGCCTTTGACTCAAGAGATTCCGGCTGTGCGGAGGATTACCTTCCCCACAATTACGAAAAGAACAGTGTGGTCTACACCGGCACCCATGACAACGAGACGGTGACCGGCTGGTTTTCCGAGGGCCTGAAGCCGGAGGAGAAGGAGGCAGTCAGAGACTATTTCTGCGACCATACGACTCCCGACGCCGGGATGCACATACCCCTGATCTGCGCCGCCATGCGAAGCGTCAGCAAACTCTGCATCATCCCCATGCAGGACCTTCTGGGGTACGGAAACGAGGCAAAGGATGAACGCTCCTTCCACCTACGGAAACAACTGGAAATGGCGTCTTCTGAAGGATGAATTCGGAGAGAAGGAAGTGAAGACGCTGTATGAGATCACGAAGCGGTACGGAAGGATCGGAAAATGAGAAAAGAGGAAGGGAGCTGCCGCAATGGTGTGCTACCCGTCAAGAGGACAGTGAATAATTAAAAAGCTCTTTACCGCCAGTCAGAGCAATAATCGGCTGGCGGTATTCTTATGCCGCAGCATCGAAATGATCCTGGAATTCCGCAGGTGTCATCAGATGCATCTTCCGCTGGATCCGCTCTGTGTTGTAATACCCCAAAAACCTTCCTCGGCCCATTGTCGGTACAATGGGCACTCTGGACATACTCTGCTTCATATGATGTTTCTTTAAACGTGTGCAGAAAGGTTTGCCTGTATTTTAGATTGCATCTAATCGGATCTCTGTTTTTTTAGATGAAAACAGGGGAAGATTTTGCAATCTTCCCCTGTCCGGACCTGTCCCCGGGCGGATTTGAACCGCCGACGTTTCGCTTAGGAGAACCATAGAACTCTTTTTATCCATGTTCACCTATGTACGTGAAAGTCTTTGTATATCAAGGAATTTTCGCATTCCGAGTTCATTCCGGCTCGTCGATGTTCACCCTTGTCGTTAGATATCCACAGCGTCTTATTAGACGGTTTTTAGATTTTTCTAACAAAGAGAAGAAGAACTCTTTTCAGCTATCGCCTATATTAGCAGAAAATCCACCCTTCAACAAATCCCCGAAAAGCGTTCGTTGGGGAAAAGGATAACAAAAGAGAGTATTGCCTTTCCGCTTCGAAGTGAATCGGTTTTTGCAATACTCTCTATGTAAACTTTGGACCGGTGGTACTTCAACTTTAACTTTGAGTCAAGCCTTTGGCCAAGGTCGTCAGCAGGGTGGCAAGTTCCGGATTTGCTAGAATTTTTCCCAGCAGAGCGGGATCCACATCACCGACTCCTGTCTTTGGCTTTGATGACTTTCGCTTCGCTACCTTCACATCCGCCTGTACTTTGGATTCCTCCTCTGGCACTTCTGTTCCCTTGCCGCTATAAAATGCCTTCTCGAACAATTCGGCGTTATTCTTTCTGTCGTCATCCAGAATGTGCGAATACTGATCTGTCACCATCTGAGCCTGTGCATGACCGGAGTCACCTTGAACTGACTTAATGTCACCGCCATTTAACTTCAGCTTATAGGTGATGCTCGAGTGGCGAAGGCTATGAAAAACAACTCTTGGCAACCCCTGACGGTCAATCAGTTCCTGAAACAGGGCAGTGATTCTCGATTGCTCTGTCGGCATTCCCAGACTGTTGGCCATCACCAGGTCAAAGTCAAAATACTCGCTTCCCAGGGCTTCTCTGGTGAAGTCCTGCTCACGCTTCCAGTCAACCAGCATCTCCGCAACACTCCTCGGAAGAAAAATCTTACGGGTACTGGTAAAGGTCTTTGGTTTTTTCAGTACAAGAACCGTTTTATTGTTTTCCCGAAGTTCCGGGAATACGCGAAGAACATCCTTTTTCTCCAGAGTTTCATAACGCTCTTATCAACGCGCTGCAGCTCCTTATTGACATAGACATAAGCCTTACCTTCTGCAATGCTTTCCGGCGAAATGTCTACGCAATCCCAGGTGAGTCCCAGCAACTCGCCGATTCTCAAAGAACAAGCAAATGAAAGGTTGATTGCCAGCTTCAAGCGTTCATCCTCACATACCTCAATTGCGTGAAACAGAGTCGGAGCATCCCAGATGTCACGCTTTTTCTGCTCCGCTTTCGGAACCGTCGCGTACATAGCAGGATTCTTTTCCATGAGTTCCCATTTCACTGCCTGATGAAAGGCGCTGCGAAGAACGTTATGTATTTTCCGGACGGTAGGCGGCGTAATGTAATGAACTTCCTTCGAGTCCTTACGCTGCGTAATACGAGCTACAGATGGTGTTTTTAATAGCTGCAGGTAATACTTCTCAAGCACCCTCGCCGTCACCTCATTCAGCTTCATATTTCCGATAATCGGAGATATGTAATGTTTAATCAGGCCAATATTTCCGGTATACATAGACATGGACCAAGTAGTTTTTCCGTACAGCGCCACGTATTCATGCATTAACTCATCCACAGTCTGACACTGATGAATGACCAGAGTTCCGAGCTCCTGCTTGTATTCGATTTCAGTCTTTCTGCGCTTTGCATCGGCCATAGTTTTATAGCTTTCCCACTTCTGCTTGCGCTTGCCACTTTCCGCATCATCATAGATGATATACCACACAAAAACGATTCCTTCGTTCAACAATGGATGCCATCGGACGTCTCCTTTCTTACTTCTCACAATCCATCGTCCGTCGGAAGATGAACCACTTGATATCCTCGCGAGGTATTAGATACTTCACCCCGTACTTTTTCGCCTCCAGTGTGCCTTCTCCAATGAGTGCACGAACTTCTTGGTATGTAATATCCAGAAGAACCGCGGCCTCCTGTAATGTAAAGGCCGCTTTGTTCATATCAATCTTGAGCTCCGGATGTTCAGCCTCTTGCTTTTCCCTCTCCATCTTCTCGACTTCCTCCAGCGTCCGGTCACACAATTTCCGATACTTGCTCTGCCCAGCATACCAGCGTTCAAAGCTCTTCTTTGTCACACGACGACGATTGGCAATGGTAATAAACTCAAACCGGTTCGCATCCTTACCGTAGAGAATCCCGTAGACCTCCTTACGTGTAATTAGCAACAGCCTTGCCATCTCCGGCATGGTCATCGACTCCTCCTCCAGGACTGCATCCCGCGTACGGTCATCGGCAGTGCGGTACTTTGTCTGTGCCCTATACCAGGCATTAAAGTCCACCTTACGGATGCGCCTCCAGGAAGCAACCTCAAATGTTTCAAGCTTGTCCCGCTTGATGATTTCATAGACAGTCGAATCACAGACGCCCAAAAGCGTTGCAATCTCCGGTATCGAATAAGAGTAGGCCTTCAATTCAGCCCCGGGAGGCGGACCGGCAACCTTCTTGTATTTCACCTGATTCGCATACCAGTGTTCGAAGCTCTCAAGTACCACCCGCATCTTTCCGGCGACCAGAACCGTTTCAAAAGCTGTCTATGTACCAGCCAATAGGAGTCCGTTTTCTTCAGACCAAGTATCTGCCGCATTTCCGAAACGGACATGGTCGTCTTATCTCTGTCCTTCATCTCAAAACCTCCTTATCGTGATTTAGCCAGGTCTTATGACCTGGCTAAATCGTAGCGGAGCTCCGTTTCAATTGTTAGGATGTCACCGATCGAACGGACATCCTTGACACTTTATAGCTTGCTGTCCAGCCACTCATCAAAACTCTTTTTCGAAATCCGATACGTGGATCCGATTTTGAACCAGCGGAACTCATGCCGCTCAAGTAGCTTGTACGCAGTACCTCTTGCAATTCCGAGGATGATTTGTAAGTCCTCAACGGTATAACAGCGCTTTTCCGCACCGGCAACTGCTGCTGTTTCCTGGCGCTCAACGGTTTCAATCGCTTCCATGATGCAATCCCCTCACTTTCTGCTTTTTATTTGGCTTCCCGGCATTTGCCGCATTACGGGAATTCCAGGCACTCGCCTGGAATCGGATCCTCGGGATTCGTGTACCCGGTCGCCACACGGATTAAATCATTGACCTTGTCCATCTGCCACGGCATCAGCTTTCCGAGATATTTCACCACGCGGCACTTATCAACCGGCGTCGGCTGTTCGCCAAGTATCATAGACGGCTTCTCAAGAAACGGCACGTTATAGAGAACGTAGTGCGTTTTCTGCCCGAGCTTCTTTAGCTGCGTTGTCAGCGGATAAACCAGAAGATTCGGGCTGTATCTGTTCCCCATCTCATTCTGGATGTTAATGCACGGGCGAAGGCCGCCCTGAATGTGATTCACCGGTTCCGGCAGATCAATCAGATAGACATCTCCCCGTCTGTAAGTCCAATTATCACGAAGCATGTGTAATCCCTCCTTGTCTTCGCAGATATTCCTATGCAAATGGCAGGCATCGCTGCCTGTCGTATCCTAAACAGATCTGTTCTGATCTGCTTATTACGTATGTTATCCCCACATTTGTCCTCGACACCCCCGGGAACTGGCAGGCCCTCTGTCCTGCCGGGAATACATTCAGGCGTCCGGTTGCTGCCGGATCCATGGGACTCTAACCCCTCCGTGGTTCTCACCGAGCTGCGTACAGAAGTATCATTATGCTGTGACGGATCAATGCTGTACTCCGGAAGCAATCCGAAGCTTACAGACCGGTTCGCGCTCCTGTCTTTTAAGGACAATCGTTGCGCTTCCCGCTGATGTGGCTCCCCGTCACAGGGTTGTGCCTGAAGAATGTAGATTCAGTTTTCAAGGATCTAAACAGGAACTGCTTGGCTCCTGACATATATAAGTTTAGCTGTACAGATGATAAAACTTTAGGAACTGATAATACGGATTTACCATGCTGGTTATACGGATTCACGAATTCAACGGTTATTACAATACTATGTGGATAAGAACGAAGTGTTCTTGACTCAACAGCTTGGCATATTTACAGATGTTGTAAAATGAAATTTATTTTTGTCGAAGCCTTTCGCAGAAGCGGTGCGGTGGAATATAGTAGAATATAGTATTAGAAGAGACATCTGAGACAAGCGCAATGGGATGAAGACAATGCGAAGAAATGAACTATTAATTCAACATATCAACAGAAGATAAGGTGGTTTGCTTACCTCTTTTCGCTCCGTTTTCCTTGACGGCCCAGGTTAAACTGACTAAAATAGAATAAATTTCTCATCCGAATCAATAATTCATCATTGACTCATACACATTGGGATTTGATTTTTAAAGGAGTCCGACGATCTTATGAGTACACTTACTAAGCCAATGAAGTCCGCCCAGGACCTTGTTGAACATATGAAAAGCAAGGGAATCACGTTCAATATCGTTTCTCCGGAAGATGCCGTCCATTACATGGAACAAAATAATAACTATTTTCGTGTGGCATCCTACCGCAAGAACTATAATAGACGACTTGATTCAAAGCAAAATCCAATAGACGAGTATGTAAATCTAGATTTCGGATATCTTCAGGATCTTGCCATTATCGATATGGAACTGAGATACACATTTATTCAACTCACACTTGATATTGAGCATTTTGCAAAAATGAATCTTCTAAGGGAAATTGAACGTCATAACGAAGACGGTTATAAAATTGTCTCGGATTTTCTTAATGCTCAGAAAACCGACAGAAAAACAACACATTCAATCAGAATTACGGCAAAAATCAGAACAGCTATTACACGAAAGACGTCTATAATAAATATAATCCTGATTTCCCTGCTTGGGTTTTTTTAGAACTTCTTCCTTTTGGTACAATCCTTGATTTTTTTATCTCTTTTGTGCTAAACGCTTTAACTCTAAGCCGATGTGCGATCGCTTTTATATCATGATAAGATGTAAAAGTGTACGAAACGCCTGTGCCCACAACGACTGCTTCATCAATGATTTCCATATCGGTACTACACCATATAAGACCAAGTATCCTGTAATCCAAAAGTTAGCAGTAATCCCCTCGCTTTCATCTGATTCCCGTAAACGTCGTATGCAGAATGAACGGATGCAGGAGCTAATATATGTTCTCTATATCCATAACGAAATCGTAACCAGCAAAGGGGTCCACAACAAGGCCGCTCAAAAATTACATGCATTTAAAGATCGGATGATGAGGCACGCTGACTATTACAATACAAATCAGTTGATTGCCGCGAATTTCAACTTTTTGAAACTGGTCATTGACAACTGGTTCTCCATCGTTTAAACTAATGGCACGTCGAAAAAGCAGCAATGCTTTTGTAAGGGCTCTATCCTAGGATCGAGCCCTATTTTTCTCTGCAAAAACCTGCAGGTACCACAATTGTGGTACCTGCAGGTTTTTCTTTGCCCCTGGGGCAACCAAACTAATTCCATGAGGTTTACATCAGGACTCAGGTTGGCATTCACCTTCTGGATTGTAGCTATATGTAAAGTTGTCTATAGCATTTTTTCTATCAACAGAAAAGAGAAAAATTCTACTACTTCGATGCTCTACAATTTACTGGCAAGTTCCATCATATGAGAAGCCATTTCAATAAGATTCCTGCGAACAGAATCTTTATCAATCTCGTTCCCCAGAAGTAGATAGTCTGTGCTAACATGAAAATAGAGAGCAATTTCAACAAGCAGTTCCAGCGATGGTTTCCCTTTTCCACGCTCTATATTGCCGAGATGTTCGAGACTGATGTTGAGTTCTTCAGCACTTTTCTCCTGCGTCTTACCTCGGGCTTTACGAAGTGCTTTCAAACGCCCTGCAAAATCAGCTTCCCCTATATTGTACAAAATTATTTTCCTTTCCTCCCGACACGGGAGATTGGAAGGAGCTACACCTTCCTGCAGACAGATTAGAACCTTCAGGGCCTTACAAAAGCCAAAAAGACAAGGATATCGATATCGCTTTTCTCCGAAATCTGAACTATGCAATATGTGTATCCTCAGCCCTTCATACATGTCAGGATGCGATATGTTTATGAAGTGGATTGAAATCATGCATTTGTCTTTCTAATCGGTACAAAAAAAGAAGCCACCGACAAGGACGGAACCCTATGGTTATAGGTATCCTGTCCTTGCCGATGGCCTCTCATGTATGTCTGGCTTAACTCATCGACTATTCAAGCATGTGACCTGAAATGGATTTACGCAGTCTGTTTCAACTCGACCATTCCCGTCTGTACGCTCATTCAATTTCATTGATTACATGTAAGTTCATTCCGGTCTTCCGGCGCATACACATCGATACGATTGTGTCTGCGGCCCATTCGCTTCTGTACCATAACCGACTTGCAACGTTTGCAAGTGATGCGGACTATGCCCTCGCGATCTTCCAAACCGTGATTAACCTCATGGCAGTTGGGGCAACAAACGCTTCTCGGGCGTAATATGCCCTGGCTCTCATGTGCCAATTACCTTGCTCCCTTCTCATTCGCTCGTTTTTTCATACTGTAGGAATTGCGACATGTTCACCCCTTCTTGCCAAGACAAAGGGCTTCTGTATTTTCCACATCCTCCGGAGCTGCTGCGTCGTTTCCCCGCAGTATTCGCATTCCATCCATCCGTCTGTCTCTTCAAGCAGCAGTTGATGATTGACTCTTCCGCAAATCGGACATTTCATATCATATTGATTCATGCTTTCACCTCCGTTCACCGGATTACAGCGCCTTGATGACGTGCTTTGCAACTCCCTGGACAATCAGATTTTTTGTGCGTATCTCTTTACCGGGATAAACAGCTTCATTCTGATAAAGAAGAATTGCTTCTTGATTCTCAGCATCAACACCGCCATACACCTTCAGCGTGCTCTCATTGTCACCCAATAGGGCAACAACTATATCACCAACTCTGGCCTCGCAATCCATCCTGATAACGACTCTGTCACCGTCATCGATGCCCGCATCAACCATAGAGTCACCGCATGCCTCCAGAATATAGAACTCACCCTTCCCGAAAAGGGAAACAGGAAGGCTGATGTATTCCCGAATGCATTCCTCCTTTTCCTCCGCGGTTCCACAGGGAATGGAACCGACAACAGGGCAGGGGGCAGAACCGGTCGTGAACTTGTTGATCATCGGTGTATTGATGGCACGAGACTGACCATCGTACTCAATCATTCCTCGATTATCCATTTCAACCAGGTAGCGATATGCAGTTGTTTTGGGGATGTCCACACCCTTAGCAATTTCATTCACCGAAGGCGTGACATGCATTTCGCAGAAATACTGATCAACGTAAGAAATGATGAGTTCCATCATCTCCGAGTTCATTTTCCTCATGGTCTTAATTCCTTTCAATCGATAACGGAACGAATCGTTCCATTGATGGCATCATAAAACCCCTTGACGATGAGGTCAAGGGGTTAGGCGTTTAATGGAACGCAGGTGCACAGAATATTGGGCACAAAGTTTTGACTACAGTTCCTCGATAGCCTTCCGGAGCATTTCCCGATACGCAGTCTTGACCGATTCCGGCCCAAGAATCCTAATCTTACCGCTAAAACCAAAAATCCAGCGGTAAAAGGTGGCACTGGTACAGACAAGAATATTGGCTCTGAAGCTCTCTTCATCAATCGGTTCTGTCTTAACATCCATGCCGAAGTGATCGATGATATGCTTCATCATCGACACATGACACAGGAGCTGAACCTCTTCCGGCTGATCCGTGTCAAGCATACGGAAAACACACTTGCTGTACTGAGCAGGCGAATAGTCTTCCGGAAGTGACACCGCAATCTGATTCAGAATCTTCGGTTGCTCCGCAATATGGTCGATGCGGAAGGTCCGCACAGCTTGGCGCTCATCGCAAAATCCGCGCAGATAATAATAGTCACCATCCCATTCCAGCGTATAGGGACTTACCGTATATGGTGCACCGTCATTGGTTACATAGCGTGTCTTATTCACATCATAGTCCGTGTAGATGAGCCGGATTTTCCTGCGGGTATCAATCGCTTCATGAATGGCATCCACAATGTAATACCCTTGCTCGTTCTCCGACTTGGCGCGTCCGGATACATAGACATGCCTGCGAAGCTTGACAGCATTTGCTGCACTGGTCAGTGTAAGCAGCTTGGAAATCAGTTCATCGCTCTTACGCTGCGTTATGAACCTGGAGGAAGAAATTGCATCTACAAGGAGCTTAAGCTCAGCCAGCTCATACGCGTGACCATCATAGTAGTATTTGTTCTGCGTAGACTCATAGTGCTCAATGTGAAGGCCGCAGTCATGAAGGATGGCGAGGTCATCGCTGATTGTGTTGCGGGAGACCTTGATAGCATATTGCTCTTTCAGAATCTTTATCAACTCCGCGGTAGAGAGCGGATGTTCTGCATCTGTATGCTGAAGTAAGTGCTGGTACAAATACAGGATTCTATGTTTCGTTCCATTTTCCATAATCCACCTCAGACCTATCCTCGGCTCTAGCAATTGATACGGGTCTCTTCCGGCTGATACTTGTCTACCAGATAGTCCTCATAGATACGGTCACTCAACCGATTATCAGAAGGAACTACTTTGCCCTGCTTAATCAGGTTGTACATAGCCAGCAGCAAAAGGGAGACTGTCGTCAGGCGCTGTTGTCCGTCGATGATCTGATATTCTTCGTTATCGCCGTCCGGATTAAAGGTCGAAACAATACTTCCAAAGAAGTGATTCTTACGCCCATTTCGGATTACCTTGGTCAGATCGTCATAAAGCTGCTTGCAGTCCTCGATCTTCCAGTCATAATTTCTCTGATAGACAGGGATCACAAACCGCTTGTCTGCGCCTTCCATATATTTAATCAGCTTCGATTCTGACCCTTTCATGCTGTACCTCCGCTACTGTGTGCCTGCGCACAATTACTGTATCTCTTCCAAATAGCGCACCGGCTTTCCGGTCGCTTTTGCATATTCAATCTCTGATTTCGTGCTGGAGCCGATATACCCGCCAACATTGATGACATATGTCTCATCCGCCATGTCGATCTTCCGCTTATGCATATCGTCCAGCATCTCCTTAGTCCGCGTCAGTGTACCTTCGTTCATGTTCTCCCAGACTTCATTGTCTCCGGAATGACCAAACAGCCCAACACTTATTACTATATTGCCCTCTAACGTCAGGCGTTTCTGGGCTTCCATAAACGCATCCTTGAAGCGTGTGCTGCCGCAAAGAGTGATTATCTTATATTCCCCAACCATCTATTATTTCACCTTATTAAATTCCATATCTCCAGTTGTATTTCGATCTGTATAATATTTTCCATTCAGGCTTCCTGATTGATCTAACAAGAATGTCGCCGTTCCATAATGAATAGCGCTTCGGTCTCGCACATTAGCCTTGGGTTCGTTCAGATATGAATAAATAAGTTCTGGCTGGTTCAGTATTTCTTCAATACAGCCTGTAACTGATCTACTCGCGCTTTCAGCCGTTTTTATTAGCACTTCCACAGACAGAAGACTTTGTTTAATCGTTAAGGAAGCAGATCTCTCTTTTCCATCATAACCGGACTTCAGCGTCCCCTGATATTCTCCAGCGATATATGGGATCTTCACACATGGATCAAATCTCCATAACCATTTTTCATAAGCAATCATTATTAGGGCAGCAATTCCTATGGCTTCTCCCGCATATCCGAATATCGTATATGCAGAAGCACCTTGTTTTATCTCACCAACAGATAAAAAACATCTAATTACAAATAAGATTATTGCTATCCACATAGCCTTCTTAATTAAGCTATCCAACTGTTTTTTCATGTTTCACACCTATATGTCATATTGATAAAACCGATACAGTTCATCTATAAAGTCTGACATATTTTGCCTTTCTGTTGACGTAGGACACAAGTCTTTAATGCCGTTCGCCTCTTTATATATAATCAGATAGGACTTGTGCTCGTGAAGATAATCAACAACCTCTTCAAAGCAAATCTATAGGTTGAGTATTTCATAAATACATCGTTTGGAATGTTCCAAAGCAATGATTCCACGGCGAATGATGAGACTTTCATAGCTGCTGAATATCCAAAGTCCTCCATCATATACCTAAGCTTTTTTGCTATACGAACCATCTTCTTATAATAATGATTTGTTGCAACATTTTTAGATCGTCCGTTTGCTATATGTTGCTTGGGAAAATTATTGATAACTTCGCCGTCGTCAGCATAGATAGTAATACCTTCGTTATAACGTGTGTAATCATTATTATCTGAGTTGTAAATATGGTGCATTCCGAATGCAGGAACCGTGTCGGCCTGCTTACAATATGTATTTCCATCGACTTTTATAGATTTGTTCTTTCGATGAACAAAATAAGCACCAAAATAATCCTTCAACACCTTTTCTACAGCATTTTTGAAAGCGTCTGCCTCCGCATTATGTTTAAATCCTGGCACATAAGGTGAAAAGGCCTTGCCAAACGCATACTCATAAACATCTGTGCGAACGACCGCAATATCTACATCACTTTCTCCACGCACACAAGTATTGTTTGCATATGATCCCTGAATAAAAATCTCAATCTTTTCATTCGATGTAGATCTCTTTAAAGTTACAGCATACGAGTAGGTATCCTTTTCCAAGGGCTCAACATCATCAGTGTCAGTATAATAACCAAGTTTTTTCAGAGCATCTCTAATAGCTTTAATCGCATGTAAACACTTGTCATTTTCTGTATTGCTTAATGGTGCAGCATACAGTTTTAATTGATCTTCCGTGAACTTCATATCATCACTCCACTCCCAGTGCCTTATACACCGCATCCTCAGCGCCGCTATAGAAATCAGATTGAAGCAGCCTACCAGTTCCGCCGGAACCGTGCCGAGATCAGCCGCCGATGTGATCGGCAGCAATACCTTCTTTGCACCGGAATCCAGGCAAACCTGCAGCGCATTTGCAAGCTCATCTACCTTGATAATTGTTCCGCTGATACTTATCTCGCCGAGCACCGCCAGACTGCTAACGGTCGGCTTACTCAGGGCGATCGAACTCAATGCGATCAGTGTCGGCAGCGCCAGCTTTCCGGTCATGCCGATACCCTGAAGATCCTGATAATTGACGATATAATCCTTCGTCGTAGTGCTGATGGAGCCGCTGATCCGGTTTCCGTTTGCTTTCAGGAAGTTGAATGCTGTATTGGAAGCCTCACGGCATTCCCGGTCAGAGCCAAGCCCTGTGCGCTCAAACTTGCCATTACCCAGCAGCATCTGGCTTTCCAGACGGAATACGCCGATCATGCCGGACTTGCCACGGGAGACGGTATAGACCTGTCCCGGATTGCACATACCTTCCGGAATCAACTTGCCGCCGCCCTGCTCAGGAACAGAGACATAGTGTTCCTCAAAGGTCTCGTTATCTATGTAGGAGAAGTTCACATCGTAGAACTCCATGCCACCAAGCTTCTTCAGCTGTTCCTTGACGCGGCGACGCATCTCAAGAGCAATCGTCAGAATCTCTTCAATCTCTTCCTTGCCAAACACACCGTCCGGATACAGAAGCTTCACATAGGCATCTACCATCTTGCGGACTGCAATGGTGTCCCGCTGGTTCAAGTTCTTTCCCAGGCGGAAAAACTTATCAAGGGAATCGCCGTACTGTTCTTTGCGAAGCTCACGAACGAACTCTGCCAGATAATCGGTAATAAAGCCATAATCATCTGTAAAGTGCTCCGGACGGAACTTCGGAATCTCCCAGCCGGGGATGTAGCAATGCATACGGTCAAGGAATGCCGTATCTGTGCCCATTTCCGGCGGGAACGGGTCAAACAGGCTGGATGTCTTCAGCAGAACATCCACGCTCTGGTTGATGTTGCCGACAAAGACCATGGAGGCAGACGCAGCTTTTTCTTCTTTGCCGCGTGCAAAGGAACCGGACGCCATATAATCCTTCATGATCTGTACGCCATCTTTATCCTTGAAGTGGATGCCGGCAACTTCATCAAAGGCAACGCAGTCCCACAGGCCAACAAGGCCGACGGTCTTCTGCCCATGTTATAGAAGAGGTTCGCAACCGTCGTCTGGCCACCGGACACAAGGATACTGTTCGGGGAGATCTCCTTATACAGATGAGATTTACCGGTACTCCTCGGCCCCAGTTCGCAGAGGTTGAAGTTATTCTCAATCAGCGGCAGCATTCTGGTCAGAAGCAGCCACTTTTCACGGTACTGCAGTTCTTCCGGCTCCATGCCGATGGAGCGCAGCAGCACATCGATCCACTCATCCTTCGTAAAGGCCTTGCGGCCTTCCTTCAGCTCATCGATATCCACATGAGGCATCTGGATCGGTGTCAGCCTACGGATATGGATCGGCGTACCGTTCTTTTCCTCTTCGATAAACTCATAATCCAGCTGCACGATGCACCAGATGCCGCCGCAAAGCAGCCGGTCATACTTAGTCGGGTATTCCTCATCAATCGGGATACCCTTCAGTCCCAGGTTTGAAAAATCGGAGACATAGCAGTCATGCTTGATGTCCAGATTCACGGTGATCATATCGATCACAGTATGGATGCCGCGCTGGCGAAGCATGGAAAGGATCTTCTGCGCCTCATCCGGACGCACGAAATTATCGGCCAGGATCCTCTTGACGTTCTCTACTCCCTGCGCAATCACTTCCGGCTCATCCGAACTGCAATACTGGCCAAGAAGGAACTCCAGCACATAAACTGGCACATTTGCCCCTTCCTTGATCTTCTTCGTCAGATCCTTCCGGACGGTCTTTCCGTCGAAATGCTGACGGAGCTTATTCTTGATAACTTCTCTTCTATCATCCGTTTGAGAAAATCCTGATAAGCCGCGGTTCCAATCTTCTTGTCCTTCGGACAAGAAGCGTCCCTCGCTACGCTCGGTCAATTCCGACATTGCTCTGCCTCCGTTTCTATACTATCAGATGTTGAACCCGAAATCATCTGCGAACGCCAGGTCCATAATCACAGGATGACGGAACGCTTCGATATCGGTTGCATCATCGTAAACGACAAGGTAATACTGCCTGTCCTTGTCGTATTTCTTATTCTTGAATGTGAACCTCTCCCGGAAGATTCTCTTCTGCGGATCGGGATCACGGCTGTCTGCAATATAGGTGTTCTCGTTGGAAATCTTTTCGTTGTCCTCCGATATGAAGTACATCTTGTATATTGTCTTCTTCACGGTATCACTGACCGCATCGGACTGGATGAAGTCCATCGTAGTGATCAGGTTCGTGATCTTCTGTACGATGCTGACAAGGGCGATCTGCACCGGTCTTGTCTCCATATGACCACGCTCCATCTTGATTTCCAGTACCGGAACCAGCATTTCCTGCGGAGAAGAACCGCCATGCACATAATTCTGGCCTCCACCGGCGACCTTGAACACATTGCTGCTGACCGGGAAAGAAACCACTTTTGCATCATCGTTATCCAGGATTCGCCCCATGGAGATATTCTGAACGCCTTCGTCGATTACCGGCTCCTGTGCCACGATGAATCGACGGTTGATAAGGCTTTCTTATCGCTAATTCCACCGATTTTGTCGCTCTCAGATAACTTGTCCCGCTTATAGATAAATCCATGATCCGAAGTAACAAGGAAATGATATGTATTCGCATTCGTGGAGATCTTGCGGATCAGATCCATGATCTCCTGAATCGCCTCTTCACAGGCCACAAACACTTCATCTTCTGTAGTCGCCTTATCTCCACGAGCATCAATCTGGTTGTGGTAAACATAGACCACCTGCTTGCCCGTGAAGATATCGCGCAACTCATTCTTTTTCAGCCCCTTGATGTCATCGAACTGAACGCAGATGCCGTTTTGCTGATGCTTTTGCAGAACAGTCTGCCGTCCGGCAAGATCGTTGCAGAGAACATCGTCCGCCAGTACACGGAAATCATCCGTCATAGTCAGTGTGTTATGCGGGAGCAAGGACGCCATACCAAGCCTCGTATAGGAGGGAAGTACCGAAATCTGCACATCCAGCTTGGCCGTGCATTTCGGATCATCCGTCATGCGGCGGAACAGTTCCTGCCCCACCTCATAGCGCATGGCATCGGAAATAATGACAACCGTTCTTTCCTTGGCGGATCGGATATTTCGGCTGTAAAAGTTCCTCTGCAGCGGAATCTCCTGAAATGCCTGTTCCTCCTGAATACCTTCGTTCCATTTCGGCATGATCTCAGCCAGGAACTCATTGGTGTAGATATTCTCCACCAATGTGCGAAGGCCTTCAAAAGCTCCGGTATCCTCCAGGCTGTCAAAGCAGGTGTAGAAATTCCGGTATTCCCGGTCGATTCGGTAGTCGTTCTCACGATACTGCTTGATGATCTTCTTAAAGCCATCCGGGCAGGTGTAATTTGCCGCCTGAATCAGATAATAAGCACTCATCAGAAGCTGATAAGTCTTTGCTGTCCGGTTTCCGAAGTGCATCTTTCCGCGCTTTTCACAGAGTTCCGGAATGGTTAACCGATCCAGCTTTGCACCGGTATCTTCCACTGTCAGACGCTCCAGAATCCATTTCACCAGAATCTGATCCGCTGCAATAAAGGTATCGACATCAACCAGTGCTTCCGGCTGCATCCCGGAGAATGCCATCATGGCATTAAGTCCATCTGACACATGCTTGGACAGCTCATCATAGCGATCACTGTACAGGACACTGTTCATCAGGTTATCCAGGAACGCGATGATATTGCCTGACTTATAGGAGCCGAAGCTCTTCCAGCCCTGCGGCACATCGCAGCCCAGTTGCCTGGCCGTCGCCGTCACAAACATTGTGACAATCAGTTTCTCCATCGTCGGCTTCGGATCAGTGTAGCCAAATTGCTGCTCACAAAGCTTCCAGAAGGAAGGCAGCAAGTCGTATTTCTCTGCCTCAGCTAGGAACTTGTTATCTTTCAGCTCACCGTCCGTGATCATGACGCGCAGCACTTCCTCAAAGGAGCAGGTGCGTGTCTTGCAGATAGCGCTTAGCAGACCGACAAGGATATTCTCCTCGTTGAAGTTCTCTATCTCCAGGTCATAGAAACGCTGCGTGCGCTCTTTGCTGGCAAAGAACTTAATATGTTTTTCGATGATCGGCTTATACTTTTCCTCTATGCCAAGGTCTACAGACAGCAGGGAAGCGCGGTCTGCAAAGAATCGCTTGGAATACAGCATCGTATCTTCCAAATGGTTCTCACGGACATCCGGTTTCGGGAACGGCGCGTAGATCAGGTAATTCGTAGTGGTATCTTCACGTTCCAGAAATCGCTTGGTGGCGAATTGGTTATGTTCTTGCAGGATATATACCTTTGCATTTTCCAGCTCCACACCTTCGATATCCTCTGCGAACTCCGCCTTATCATCGTACCAGAAAACCAGCTTACGGGTATCTCCCGTAAACTCAGCATTCAGCCTATCTATAATTTGTTTTAGGTTTAATTCAGCCATATCTTAATTCTTCTCCTGAATTTCCCAAGAACCTCGAGTTCCGCCTCGCCTCTTCAGCAGTCCGCTTTCTTCCATCTGCGCCATGTGCCGCTGAACCGTTGAACGCGCCACACCGATCTTTTCGGCAAGCGTTCTCTGAGATATGGTGGGGTCATACTTGATAACCGCCAAATCCGGGCTTGAATGGACTCATCTTTGGCCTCATTGGCCTCATCATTGGACCGATTGGCTTCATTGGTGCCATCGGTGCCAGAAGGATTGGCACCATTGGCCCGATAAATTGTCACCTTAATTCCGTCGCCAAACTCCTCAAACTTCGGCTCAGGGAGCCCCATTTCTTTGCATTGCCGGAACAGACGCGGAAGTCCCGTGCCCCAGCCTTCGATGATCTTCATATACTGAAACGCTTCAGCAATCGCTTTATTTCTGCATTTCGATTTGCCGGAAAGCGCCTCTGCCCGGTTCAGGCCATCATACAGCATGCCCGGAGAACTCACTTCAAGCCGGTCATCAAAGATAGAAACCTGAATCGCCGAAGAATCCAGATAGGAGCGATGCAGAGCTGCGTTGGCGATGACCTCACGGATCGATTTCGTCGGAAGTTCATATCGGTCATGTCGGTAAAGTCCTTCAATCACTGCGCTGCGGTTGATGTGCTTGAGCACAAACTGATAGGCGTCTTCTACCTGATCCTGAACCGGCCCCGGGAATTCCTTTTTGTCGATAAACTCATCCCGTTCTGTTCCCTTAAACAGAGCGCATTGAATCTTGATATTCCGGTCAATCGTCTTCGTCAAAAGAGTGAAGGCGTGTGTCGGTACATAGTCTCTACCTTCTTTAGCGAGAATACCGAAGTCTTCCAGCTTCTCCGCCGTCAAAGGATGCACATTCTCCCGCTCTGCCTCAGTCCTACAGGCAGCCAAAGCAGTCTGATACATGTTATCCATCAGCGTTTTTGTTGCATCTACATCATAGCTTGCGCCAATCTCACGCATCGTGTCATAGGAAATCTGCTGTCCTTCCAACTCCAGTTCGCGCAGTCTCCGCGCATCCGCCGGACGGCTGGTGCCATTTACCCGGATGTAAGCCGATTTCTCCTTACCTACCGCGGCAAGATAGTATGGGCAATAACGCCCATGAAATACCTCAACCTCCAGGACAGTTTTATCTCCTATGGTCTTTGGTGTGATCTCTATATTGATCTGCGGCGTGCAGGCATCTGACACCATATTGGAGATCGCATCGGACAGCTTAAAAGGATTCTGGTCACCAAGCCCCAGAACTTCTCCGGTCTCATCTTCGATACCTACGACGGTCTTTCCACCGGAGGTATTGGCAAACGCAATGATATCCTTCAGAAACTTCTCATGTTTCTTCGGAATTTCTGCTTTAAATTCGACGTGTTTGCCCTCGCCGAATAATTCCTTTTGGACGATCACTCCGGTCACCTCCTTTCTATTTCTTCGCCATAATGTTCTTGGAATCAGCCAGCACCTCATAGAACTTGCCGTCACTCGCAGTTTGGATCTTCCGGTAGTTGACCTTTACGCCATCATCCAAATCTAGCTCTATACGGGACAGCGCCAGATGCGCCAGCTTCTCATCATATTCACGGCATTCCTTCAGCTGCTTCTGCAGTTTCTCACGGCGTTTCGTTGCACCGGCGACCTCGCGGGCGTTGGTGCTGTGGTCGATCATATCCTGCATACGGCTGATCTCGCTCTCATAGATGCGCTGCATTCTGTGCAGGTAATCAATACGCAGGTTTCCGATGGTATCGGCATTGTAGCGATGCAAATAAATCAGAGCCTTGAAGCCGTTCTGTTTGCCGCTGTCGAAGAGCCAGTAGATCGGGCGCTTGCCGGAACCGGTCACAGAATAAGTCTGGCAATGATCCTTGAAGAAATCGTTCAGGAAATAATTCCGGATAACCTCACGAGAGGAATCGCCCTTATTGCCCAACGCCTTGGCGATAAAATCAAGGTTTGCTTCCAACGTGGATTCGCCAAATACGACCTTCAGCCAGGTGCAGAGGCGGGAAACGATATCGTCTTCCAGATACTCTTCATCGGTGATCGGAATCACATTGTCTTCATCCGGCAGGAAAGAAGAATACTTCGAGGAATCCCAATGACCTCCAGCATACGCAATGCCAAAGACATCAAGAGAATATCGGCCAAACATACACCCCACTGCATAAGATAATAAGGATTTTATATCCGTAGCAAGATTTGCTTTGCGTAGCGTAATATCATTAATGTCTTCTGTGCCCATATCTAATGATGACAAATTATATTCTTGCTGGAAAATATTATTTAGCTTTCCTTCGCAAGCTATCATTTGCTGCATTCTTTCATTGGATTCATGTACCCATTGTTCATACGCTTCACTAACTAAACCCTTTTGAGTTTGACACATTGGGTGGATACTGAAGTCCCAGCTTGTTTCGTAACTGTCCCATTCAGATTTAGCTAGCTTTATACACTTCTCAATTAGTTCATTAAATTTTAGATCGGCAACTGGGCAATATGGCAACTTTTTAACATCACCACATTTGTAATCTAGCGTCGGCATTATCATATCTGCCATAGCTTGATAAGGCCTTAGGTTGAAGAGGCCCATAATCTCTTTTGCTTTGCTTCCAACAGCTACCTGACCTTTACTATCAAAAAGATACCCTGAAGGATAATATCTGAGCCCAAATTTTCCACTAGCCAAGGCACTCCATGTGCACCCTTCCTTGAAGTATAAATTTTGACTAGGCCTCACGTGCCCACTTAATTGACTCATGCGGTTTCTGTATATGCTATTAAATCCGATTACTAATTCGTTATTGCCATACCATTTTCTGTAGCTTCCCCCTTTGTTATAAGGAACCCATACCCCTTTTGCATCAAGATCTTCATATGATGTGGCATCCGTAATAAAACGATTAACATCAACTTCAGCCCAATATCTAAGGAAGTCCTCATTCTTTCCTGTATGAATTCCTTCTCGAAGAGTTACTACTTCATCAGCGGGTTGCATCTTAAACAGATTCAACATATTATCACTAATCCAATATGCAAGCGCTGAACCTGGCAGTTCCTTCAATTTATTGCATTTTGCAACAATGCTACTATCCTTCTGTAGAAATGCAGTTTCTTTTGCCTGCTGACTAGAATAGTCCACCAACCTAATAAATGTAGTAGAGTAATCGTTTGTTAGCTGCCTACGTAAAACAAAGCTAGTTGTCTGAACAACTTCTCCACTTATTTCCTCAAATGCTCTCGCTCCAAGATGCGCCATATTAATAAGTGTTGTGCCAAACACTTTTTCGCGTATTTTGGTATAACTTGATAAGAACATCCATTGGTGCTGTGTAATCATCGCTTGGTAGCCTTCTTTTTTTGTGAAACATATACACCGATCAATGAAAACAGCAAACAAATCATTACGTCCATTATTGTAGTTAGCCTTCACATATGCCGATAACAACGCACTCATGTTTCCGTTTCCCATATAGGGCGGATTCGTACAAGTGGTGAGATACTGATCCGTCATTACTTCAGCAATATCAATGATCTCCTGCAGCCTATTCGCCGCAGACTCCGCTCCATTCATATCTAAACTGAGCTGCCCAACCTCCACATTCGGCACAGCAAAGCGGCGCAGCAAATCCCAGTCACGCTTTTCGATGTTCAGGATACTGCCATACTCTTTGGCATCCTTGAATTCAGCGATCAAAGATTTGATTTCCTTCAGCGCCTTCTTACGTTCATCTTCGGACAGACTGCCGCCCATATCTCCAAGAGCAGCATCGGTAATGCCATTACTCTCCTGAATCGCATAGACCTTGCCGGTATTCTCGCCATTCAGAATGCGGCGGTTATACTCCCTTGCCTTCATCATGACGGCAAAGTATGCCATCTGATAGGCACGGTCATCGATATCCAGACCGAACAGATTGTGTTCCAGAATACTTCTGGCGGCATCCCGCTGACCATAACCGGCACTCTCGTAGATCTGCATCAGCACGGAAAATCCATAGACTAATATGTGGCCTGAACCCATACAGGGATCGATCATGGTGATCTGTTCTGGGGTCAGCTCCAGCCGCTCCCGGCGAAGCTCCCGGAGCTTTTCTTCCACTTCCGGTTCCTGCTTTGCCTCTGGCAGATAGTATTTCCATCCGAATTCTGCCGCCAGCTCTGCCTCATCCTTGGATTCGTCCATTGTTCGCAGATGCTCGATCCAGATACGTCCGACAGAGTTTTCAACCATGTAACGAACGATCCAGTCCGGTGTAAAGAGCTGTGTAACCGCAGGTATCTCTTCTTTGCTGATCTTCCCAGACTTGGCAAAGGCCTCATTTTTCGGCTCTGTGTTGTAATACTGATACAGCCAGCCGATGATCTCCACCTGTCCGCCCTGCTCGATATTGAAGTCCGCCTCCGGGATGTCATGCACCAGATGGTAGACGACGCCATCCTGGTCAATCACAGAGAGGTTCAGGAGCAGCTCCGTATAATCACTGGTCTTTTCAAACAGCGCTGGAAGAATCTCATTCAGCGCATTGCACTGCTTGATGAAGAGAAGACGGAACACCTCATCCAGCTTGTTTCCTGCTTCAGGCGGTAGATTTCCTGCTCTTCCTCCGGTTTGAAGGACAGTTCCACATCAAACGGCGTGGTCACCAGATCCGGCTCCATCTTACCGGAATCGGAGGACAGCACGCGGATATGGGACGGCAGGTAATCGTTGACCTCCATAAAGCGCACAGCAATCAGACGGTTGAACCAGGTATAGGCAACCTCCTCAATCACATACTTATAGGCAATCTGATAGTTGGTATCCTTCTCTTTGGCGCGGATCTTCTCCACAAGAGATTTTCGCTGTTTTACGGCATCTCCGCTGATGGAATATGGCTCCGCAGTGCCGATATCATAGAATTCCGTCGTGCCGGTAGACTGCGGCAGGGCTTTCTGAATCCCATCCACAGTGATGCCCATCAGACCAGCGCGATAACTGATATCCGCGATCAATTTATTCCTTGCCCAGATGGCAAAGTTCTTTATGGCAGTTTTGTTCATGTTCGTGCCATCCCTTCTATCTGTTAAAACTCGACGTTCACGATGTCATTGCCTTCCAGCTCGGCAAGCAGAGTCTTGCGCAGAGCTTCAAGAACCTTATCGATATCCTCTGCATTCTCCAAACGCCAGGAGGATGTATGTGTCATGTTCTTAATCGTTACGTTCTTGGTCTTCTTAACATCATATTTAATCGGCGGTTCAGCAACGATATCGACTGGCTTGCCCTGCTCTTTTGCCTTTCTGGCCGCTTCCTCAGCAGCGCATCTGGCTTCCTCTGCTTTTTTCTCGGCAATCTGGCGATCCAAAGCATCCATCTCATTCATGAGGCGGATCTTTAAAGCGTCTGCCTTATCCGCGAAGCTGCGAAGAGACGATACATTGTTGCAGTGCTCCGCGCCGTCACGGATCTCGCGGAACAGATCGTAATATCGCGAGCGGTTTTCAGCAGCATATTCTTTCGTGTTCAGGACTTCCGTTACTCGCGCCTGCGCCTGATCGATTGCATTCAGAACCGGCTTTTCTTCCCGTTGCAAAATTTCTGTGTAGGCATGCATAAATTCTTCCCGCAGTTCCGGAAGCTTCGGGATATTGGGGTACGGTTTCTCCTGCTTGGTGATATGCCGCATCTCCGCAACGATCTTCTCCAGTTCTTCATCCACGATATAGGTCTTGCTATCATCATAGATGGCCAGCATAACCAACGCTCTGGTGAAGATCTGCAGCTGTTCACCGTCAAAGAAGGCCTTTACTGGTTCAAAGTCCTCAGCAAAGTCATAGTAATCATCTCTGTTCTTGGAAACATATGAGAAGAACTCAATCGGAGACTGAATCTGGATCACCGACTGCATGATCCGTTTTCCGGTATCCAATACCTTCTTTCCGGGGAATGCATATCTCTGATACTGCGGCTCCAGGCGGAGAATCTCGTTGATCGTATTCTGCGCATAACGCTGAAAATTCTTCATGATGCTGTCTTCATCCTCGGCAACGCCTGCAGTTCCAAAGACTTCCTTCATGACATCTCGCACCGCTTTCTTGTCCTTTTCAGGAACACGGATGCGCTCTTCCATCAGCAGTTTCTCGACGAATGATTTCTTCGTGATAAAGCTGATCAACTCCTCTTCCGTCTTATTGTTCTGGTTGACGCTTGCGCCGTTAACGGTAAAGGCAAGGTCGCCGCGCTTAAAGAGCCGCGCCACCAGCCAATGCACGTCGTCCTCCACAAAGCCATATGGAGCCTTCATGAAGCGATCCTTGACCGTCTTCATCGAAGTCTTCATGTGCATATGAGAATTCTGCGCAATGAAGGCAAGTACATCGTCCAGTGCATGGGCATTTGCCTCGGAAGTTGTCTCCAGTCCTAATGTCAGCTGATTAGTGGAATGGAACATCTTCCGGATCTCTGCTTCACCCATGGCAGCATCGATGTAGGAAAGCTTATTATAAACCGTCTGTACCAGTCTGCTGATGGCTTCATTGATCCTGCCGGTCACTTCCTTGGCAGAGGTCTTCACGGTATCGCCATTAACGTAGATTGTCGCATCCTTCAGGCTTTCCGTCAGGTATAGTTTTGCGTTAGCGTTGCGCTCCCGCATCTCCACGCGCTTTGCTTCCTTAATGGTTTCGTACTTGGCAAGCTGGGTGGAAGTATTCAGACGAAGGAACTTTTCAATCTTCAAATACCGGCGGATTTCATCCAGGAATGCCGCATCATTTGGCAGCACTATCAGCACCTCACGGCCCTGCCCGGACATCATGCGAAGCGTAGTCTCATCGTTGCCGCCCTCATACCACGGCGTCAGGATACGTAAGCCCACATCATAGCTCTGGTTTGCTTTATACGGACGATCATCCACGGCCTGATTAAAGCCAAAGGAATATCTGCCATTAAAGCGGGATAACGATACTTCTTATCCGTAAAGATGTCTTCATAGATCATCTCGGAGACCTTGTTGATGACTTCTGCCATCTCTACGTTCTGGCTGTCGATCTCACGGTTGATCTCCTGCTCTTCATCCGTCAGGAATACATAAAGACTGCCGTTCTTCTGCACCAGCATCTGGCGCATCAGAACTTTCAGTGCATCCTCAACCTTGGCCTTCACAGCGATACGGTCATCATCAATGTTCTCGACCATCAGGCTGGTGATGTTGTCGATATTGGACTCGATCTCCAGAACATACTTGATCATGAAGAGTGTCTTCAGGACATCGATCGCGAAGACATCGCTCTCCTTGTGATCCGGATTGATATAACTGTTATCGTATGCCTTGGTGATAACGCCGCGGTGGCTGTGATCCAGGAAGTTCTCCAGCGCATCATAGAAGCGATGGAACGGCACGATCGCACCGACTTCCTTTTTCTTCAGCGCCATGGCGGACTCTTTGAAGAGCGCCAGCATGGAACGCTCGCCCTCAGATAGATGCTTGCCGGATGCGCCATGCGTGCGGATGGAAGTCAGCACGCTGGCCAGCAGGTTAAACTGATACGGGATAAACGGATAAACATCCGAAAAGTCCCGGTCATTTGCATATAATTTCTTCTCGACGCCATCATTGAATACGATCAGATTCTTAATGATGGTAGCCTTCTGCTCATAGAGCAGGCGCAACGTCTGCGCCGCCGTCTCATTCTTGTCGAGAATTCTCTTTTTGATGACAGTATCGACGTTGGCAGAGGACAACGACAGACGGGTATCAAAGCGACCCTGAATTTTGGAGAAGTCATTACCCTTTACCTTGGTGATGGAGTCGATATCCTGCTGGCTCGTTACGATGATCCAAGCCTTGCCCATGCACTCTCTGCCGAGCTCTTCGGTAACCGTCTGCAGGTTCAGCATCAGTTTGGAATCATCGCCGATGTACTGGCCGATTTCATCAACAAGGAAAACCACATGATGGTTGTTGCCCATGCGGTCGATATAGGACTTCACGCGCTTCGCAAAATCTTCGATGCTGATCTGATAGTCGCCGATCGCGGCATCGCACCAGTTCCAAGCAGCTTTCTCACTCATGTATCCCATATCCACAAGTGCGTCCACAACGCCGTCCTGCTTGGACAGGAACTCATGGCGTTCTTCATACCAGTCATGCCCGGTAACTTTCTGATAGGAAGTCTTGAACTCTTCGTACTTTCCATCTTCTGTCAGCCTCCGCTCAAGATCTGCGATGTAGGGAATTGCACCGCAGAACCCTAGAGAGTTATTGAAGACCTTCAGAAACACATTGACAATCGCATCCTTATTGGACTTTCCGTCAGATTCGCTCTTGGCATCAATGTTAAAGATAATGACATCGGTCGGCGTGTTGGCAGCCAGCTGCATATCCGCCAGAATCATCGGATCAGAAATCTTCTTATCATCGATAAAGTAGTCAATAGCTCTCTTATCGCCGACAACCTCATTGTCCAGTATGTAGGAAAGGATCTTCAGCAAGTGAGAATTTACCACTTCCAAAGAAGCCGGAGATCCATACGCCCATCTTGGTCGTGTTTCCGTTGATTCCTTTTGCGTAAGCGGAAAAGAAATCTGCAAAGTGACGCTGCAGTTCCGGGGTCACTACATACTCTTCAAGCTCGGTGGCGATATTGGTTTTTTCACCCTGTCCTGCGATCACGACGCCCTGAATATCTCTGGTGATCGGCTTCTTAAACATTTCCTGAATTCTCATCTTCTATACCTCACTTTACAATCTTGAATGCCCGGTAGTAGTTATCGTCTTTAATCTCATTGAACAGGATCAGTTCCTGCTCGTTATAGGTTCCGGGGAAGAACAGCACCACCGGCGCTTTCAGCACGGACTGATGCAAGTTGTTCAGAATCTTATGGGAACGGAGAAGCGGGTAGCATTTTCCGACTCCGGTCAGGAAGACCACTGCGTTCTCTGGTGTCTGTTCCACAATTTCTGAATCAGGATGCTGTCATCCTCGTTCATCTTCATGGATGTAGAGGCCGCCCGAACGATATAATCAAAACCGCGCCGTTCCTCATAACGGATGTAGGAATTCACGAAATCCTTGCTCTCCAGATAGTCCATGATCATGTTATAAAGATCAAAGACAACTAGCTCGAATCCGTCCGTTCCCTTCGCGTTTTTCTTTTTCATATATTCGATCCGTTCCCGGACTTCCAGTTCCTTTGCGGGATCGTAATCAAATACCCAGTAGTTGACCTCGTTGGCTCTGCCGCTCGACTGCCGGAATGTCGATTTGCGGATGGCAGCTTCCATTTCATCAAGTCTTTCCTGTAGTCCTGCCATCATCTCACCCCCGTGATTGCTTTTAATTCGTATTCAAGGCCGTGTTCCTGCATCCAGCGTTCCATGACCGGATCGGGAAGTGGCTTGTAGATTTCTCTGACATTCTTTGCTTTGTTCGTAACGCCTGCTTCGTAAAGCATGGACTTATAAGAAACCATAAGTTTCTTGATCGTAGCTTCCATCCACTTGGCTGCTTTCTCGCTTTGTTCCTGCTTGTTTTTAAAGAAGATCCGCAGGTCGCTGTCAGAAAGCTCATTGCTGCCGATAATCATCTTCTCCCGTACCAGCTCATAAACCAGTGCACCAAACAGTGTGTCGTATGCCATTGCCGCAACAAGCGCAAAGAGCTTTTGCGATGCCAGGTCACATGTTTCAAAGACAGGGTAAAAGCTTTCATCCAGGCTCTTTACTCTGGCGGAGACCGTCTGAAAAATCTGTGTGGCGCGGAGAGAGGTCGGAGCGCCAAATATATTTTCTTTTTCGTTCAGGATCCGTATATCATCCCATGACATTCCTTCCGACCGGAGCGACACAACTTTGCGGAACTCCATGAACCAGAAAGAATGCTTTACAGCTCCTGCGCTGTACTCTCTTCTATCCATTGATGCAACTCTCCATCCTCTATTTTACGGAATCACCTGTACCATTTTCCGGACTCGGTTCCGGATCAGGATAGATTTCCATAATATCAGCAGGCTCACAATGCATGTTGAGGCAAATCTTCTCGAGCACATCAACCATGACATTACCGCCATTCTGTAGTTTGTTAAGCGTACCTTGGCTAATGCCGGTCAGCTCCTTGAAATCTTTCTTCTTCATATCTCTGTCGATTAACAGTTTGAATAATTTCTTGTACGAAACAGCCATAGTAAAATACCTCACCTTTATGAGCCAAAACAGTTACAAAACCACTTATCTCATACTCTACCACAAACCGATCGAGATTTCGACTCTATTATCGTGCTTGTGACAATTTTTTCATTGTGCCGCAAGGAATTTTATCTTTTAGTGCCGTCAGGGGATCATGATTTCATTTTCATGGCTGTTTTCCACGGATCATATCTTGTGCAAGCAGTGTATGAGCGTCCATCCGGACCTCATACGCCACTTGTTGGGATACTCCCAAGCCCTTAGAAGAACTCACTTCGTGAGGCTGCGCGTTCCTGCGGAACGCTTGATAGCAGAACCGGACACTGACGTGTTTCTCTGATGTCCTGTTCCTAATCATCTTTGTTTTTTCTCCTCCTGTCGCTGTCTCTCTTCATCTGCTTCTCGCTCTGCGGCATAGAGAGATGCAATGTTTCTCTGCGCAATCCAGTATTCCTGCATTTCCTTTTTCACCTGCCGGTACTCGGCATAGGCTGCCTTTTTCGCTTCCAGTACCTGTTCGTATTCAAGGCTCAGTTCTTTAACCCTTGGCAGTTTCTTTATGCCAAGTTCATCAAAGGCCGCTTTCGCCGCCTTGTGTAGCATGATCTCTGTCCGGTGTGCCTCCAGAAAGCTTTTGCTGTAGCCGGCTTTCCGATACGCTTCGTAGACAGTCCTGGTCTTTGAGTAGTTGATAATGTTTGTTTTCAACGCGGCAATTTCCTTTAGACGCTTCTCGGCTACCTGAATCGAGGCGAGTAGCCGGTCGCGTTTCTTAACCTTTTCTCCCACGATAGCATTCAGCTGTTCCATGGTGTCGATCTTGTTGTCACGAAGGAACAGTACCGTCTTCGACATCTGCTTCAGGTTGTAAACTGTAGCCCAGCGCTCGAAGCCTTTGCCTTTGGACTGCAGTTTGCTCTGAATATCAATAAGCAGGTTGAAGGAATATTTCGGCTTTTGGTGTGGTCTGCCTTCACGCTTTGCTTCACCGGAAATTGCTGCACGAATCTCTGCTTCTCTATATCCTTCCGGAAGTGAAGATAAGCGGACAAAGCGCTTCTGATTCCCGCCCTTGACTGAAACATGTTTCCCCCGCTTGACTTCATAGCCAAGTTGCTGTAGCTGAAAGAGAACTGTCTCAAAGTCCTTCGGCTTCTTTTGAAGTATCCGGTCAATATCCCGGCAAATGAAGTCTCGGATGCTTGTCCGTGTGGGGTATTCCGTCCGTTTCCCGCTCGCCGATTGGCTTCGCTTCAATCACCGACAATCTGTTTTCCAGGCAGACAAGGTCACTTAAGCGTTGCAGTGAGAGACCCGAAAACCAGAAGTTCTTAAACTTCCTTGTACCGTCAAGGGAAGTCGAATTGAACACGATATGATTATGGATATGTGCCCTGTCCGTGTGTGTCGCAACGATGAAAGCGAACTTCCCTTTGGTGAATCGAAGTGCCAGCTCCCGCCCCAATCGGTTCGCTTCCTCCGGCGTGATTTCACCGGGCTTAAAGGACTGCCGAATCTGATATGCAATCACATCCCGTCTCTGGTGACGGCCTGTAATCTGCTCATACTTCCGTTTGGTCAGCATGAACTCTTCATCTACGGTAAAGGGATCACACTGGTAGCCGGTGACCAGCTCGCCTTTCTCGGTCTTGTCCGGATTCTTGGCATAATCCGTCCGGTCACTGAGACTTCGCGCAATGGTCTTTCCCTTATTGGCATGAAGGGCAATGAGTCGTGTGGCTGCCATCTCTGTAACTCCTTTCCGTATCAGCTGCAAAAGAAAAAGTCCCGGGAACATTTCTGTTCTCGGGCCTCGACTTTATTTGACTATTTAAGTGAAGACAAATGCGACCAGTTTTCCGCTAAGAGCCTCCAGACCTGTGGCAAGTACCTGGGCAAACATGGAGCCTACAAAAGCAATCGCTCCAATGCCAAGGATAATTCCTACCTGCAGCCAATTTCGCTGAATCAGATAGTTGACAAGACCGATACCGAGGATAACGTAAATCAGCCCGATTGCAAGCAATCCAACCTCCAGAATGAGTCTGTAAAAGATTGACAGTGCACCAACGACTGCCATAATCGGGAGTGCAATGATTCGAAACGGGAGTTTAATCAGCCACATATCGTTACCTCCTTCTCTGCTTTACAGTCAGTTTATAATGCCCTAACCCGTATTGCAAGGATGTCAACGAAGCTCTCCGCTACTGTATGACTCTTACTGAATCGTCGCAAGTCTTGCCAGCATCTCTTTCGCGATTTCCCAGATTTCACTCTGCCTCGCCTGTAAGTCCCGGATGTCCCCGGCGTAAATAGATCCGGACTCATTTGCCCGCTTTGCATACTGGTTCAGGTTATTGCTACAGCGCCGGAGTAGAGACACCATTTCCTTCATGTCCGTCAGATCAAGGTTGATACAGTAGCCGTCCAGCGCCATCTTGCGCACGTAAGCGCTGCGGTTGATGATGCCAAGTTCGGCCATTTTCTGCCTAATCCGTTCCATCTCTTCCGGAAGAAGGAGCACATGAATTTCCTGATTACGTTCCCGCATCGCTACTCCTCACCGTGTCTAAGAGATTCAGACCATCAAATTCAGAATCGGTCATGCCGCCAAGTTTCCGAATTACGGCATCTGTCAGAGCTGACAGTGCTTTCTCATCCGCTTGAAGCTGTCCCCGCATGAGAAACAGATTTTTGAGTGTTCCGCTTCTGTTTCTCTCACAGTAGAGAATCAACAGAGTTCTCTCATCTTTTGTAAATACCATTGCGTCTCCTTTCCGCCTTCTTCATAACTCCGCTTCCTTCGCCTTTGCCTTACTCCTTTCTTTTCTGCGGATGCTCAGTCTCTTTCAGCTTGGCTACCACCGATTCCGCTTCGGCAACTTTCTGTTTCCGTAAATCCAGTTGATCCAAAGAAGTGGCATAGGAAGACCTTGGCAGGGGAAGCGTACATTGCTCAAGGAACGAGTAGTAATTCGTTGCATTCCCGACAATGACATGATCCAACACCTTGATTCCCATCATGTTAAAGGCCTGCACCAGTTGGTCTGTAATGGAGATGTCTTCCTTGCTGGGCTTTAACTTGCCGGAAGGATGGTTGTGGAACAGCAACACATTCGAAGCGTTGCTTAAAATGGTCGACTTCAACGTTTCCCGCGGATGAACCAGCGAAGAATTCAGCGTGCCCATGCTAATGATATTTAAATTGATCGGTCTATTATCAACCTGCAGATTGATGAGGCCAAAAACCTCACGATCATAGTCGAGAAGTGCGTCCGCTACCAGCTGTACCGCAGCTTCCGGAGAGTCAATCTTTGTCTCGGAATACAGCGACCGCTCCTTGACAAGACGAATACCGACCTGCTCCAGCTGAAAGCCATTCCCGTCTGCTTCGTAAAGATCAGGCTTTTTCGTCACCGTCATCACCTCCTTTTTGCAGGGAAACGATAAGAATGAACTTGTCATCCTTCAGCGCTTCCAGACGTTCACGGAGCTCTTCCACCGTCAGTTCCGTTACATGTGCTTTACACTTATTCTTTTCCATGCAGCCTCCTCCTTTCGTGAAGCTCCCCTTACGCCTGATCCTCGTCCTCGCTGCTTTCAACTTCCGACTCCTCCGGATCTTCCTCCTCGTCAGTCTCATCATCCTCCGGGAATTCATAGGTCTCTTCGTCGTCCTCATCCACATAATCGGCATCCGGATCAGGTCTCAGCGCAGCGGTCTGCTTTTTCTTCGACTGCAAGTAGAGGTATCCGATGACACCGGCAGCCAGCGCAATGACGACACCGACCAGAGAAAGGGGATGGACGGGTTTCTTTTCCTTCACTGTGGGATCCGGCGCAGAATCCTGCACTGCACCGGACACAGAAGGCGTCGCAACGGTAGCTGCCGCTGCATCATCTTTTTCGTTCCGGGCTGCCTTATAGTCGGCAACCTGCTTCTCATCCATCAGGGCAAACAGATCCTCCTCATCCACCATGTTCAGGAAGTGCACGTTTTCCTCTCCCTTATCATTGCGATCGATGATCAGATAAAAGTAGTTGCCGGACTTGGTTACCAGGGTGATGAACTGCCTTCCCTGTCCTACCTGCGACCCGATGTCATCAACCAGAGTCAGATTTCCGCTTGGTGTCAGCGGACGGGTATCATCCTCAGAGAGCGTTTCCGCCTCCGCGGATGCTTCCTCTGCGACGGCATCGGTAGTCATCGTAGTGCTCTCTGTCTCCGTAGCAAAGGCAAAACAGGTCACGGAACTGCTTCCGCACAGGAATACTCCGGCCATAAAGCCTGCCATCATTCTCTTAATACGCATTTTCATCCTCCTGTTCCTTATTGCCAGTCGCTTCGACGGTCTCTGCAGGGTAAACGCCAACCATACCTTGCCCTGCCAAGGCAATCACCTTTGCAAGCTGCTCGGGCGTCAGATTCGCCGCATGAACCATCGTATGAATCACGCTGTTCTCCTCTTCGCGATAGCGACTCTCCAGTTCCTTGACGCGCTGCGTCCACACGGCCTGTTTGGCGCGGGCACGCTTCAAATCAGCACCGATTTTCTCAAGTTTTGTCATTGTGTTCCTCCTTATTACGGCAGACGTCCGAAGCAGTAGAAATGCCGCTGCCAGTAGGGCGTATTGATAGACGCATACGAGATTGGATTTCCGCAGTGAATCATCATCCCGTTTCCGACATAAATACCGACATGGCTGGCTCCCGAAGTGTTATAGGTGCCACGGAAAAAAGACCAGATCTCCGGGCTTTGCTTCACTCGCCCGGATTGTCTGGCAGTAGTTCTTTAGCCCATTTGCCGTAAGCCTTCCCACATTCCAGCCGTTGCCACAGTGATTGATGACCCAACTCACAAACCCGGAACAGTCGAAGCTTGTCGAAGGCGATGACCCGCCCCACACATAGGGATAACCCAGGTACTTCTCCGCTTCATTGACCATGTTCCGAAAGCGCTCATCCGTCAGCGCCTCACCGGGAATGTCATAGGGAAGATACTCGCTTCCGGAGGCCACAAAGGCCTCGTCCTCGAATAGCTTCGCCTTATTCCCCTTGGTCAGCAGCAGAATTCCATAGCGCTCCGCCTGCTTTCTGTCATGCCGCCGGACTCCGTGATGACATGCCCCAAGTTTTTGTTGGTCAACGTAACGTTGAGGATGTAGTACTCATACTCAACCTCTACCTCTTCGCTGTCTTCCGAGGTCTCTCCGGTAACAGGATCCGTACTTGTGCTGGTATGCGTTTCGGTTCTGGTGCGCGTTTCCACCACCTCCTCGATATTCAGCACATACTGCAGATGAAAGAGTCTCCGTAACGTGTCCTGCACCTCCGCCCTCGTATAGTCCTCAAACTGAGTGGTCAGATACGCCGCGAGCTGATAGGGATCATGCCCGATTTCATCCAGGTGAAAGTTGTATTCGTCATATCCCGGATGCGTTGCCCGGATAGAATCAATCTGCCTCTGCAAATCAGCCTCAAGCGCCTTATAGTCTTCATTGGCGCCGATGATATCCCCATCCTTTGCGGTGAATGTCGTCGCTACCACTGCGCCGAAGCCGCTCGGCAGGAAGGCCGAACAGGAAGACAACGCGGATGATAAGGCCATAATGAGCAGGGCCAGTCCGGCAATCGTTAGCGCCATCTGCGGATGCTCAGCGATATACTCGATACCCTTGTCTTTCAGCTCCGAAAGTCTCTGGGCAATGGACTTTACCTCGGTCACGCCTTCCTTTGCGGCTGAACCGCTCCTTGCCGCTGCCTGTTCCGCCCGCCTTGCGGCAGCGTATTCCCGCCGGATTGCTTGCTTCTGCTTCATGCGGGAAATCGGATTGGAAAACGCCTCCGGATGTTCCGCCATACGCCGCTGAAAGATTGCCTCTACATTTGCCGCATCTGCCTTGGCTTCAAGCTGTGCGACTTTCTGATAGGCCTTCAGCTTCTTGCTGTAGACAGCATGATCGACAGTGTGAAAACCGGTCTCCGCACTCTCCGTAGCTGTGTTTGCCGCCTCAACGGCTGTATTATTGTCCTGATTGTTCTTTGCCACCTGGCCGTGAAGTTTCCTGGAAACCGTAGTCGTTACAGAATTTGCTGCCTTACCGCCCTGTTTCTGAAAACTAAGCCGGGTCCTTCGCCCCCTAGCGGTATCAGACGTCGGATTCCGTTTCTTTCGGATTTTCCTGGCTGCACGCTCAGCCTTATCCGCAGCTCTCTCAGCTCTATATGCCGCCTTTTTTTACTTTGGGATTTGTGAGTTCTTCCTCGGTAAACCGGAGGCGGCGCGCTTTCCTTGCCATGATTTACGCCTCCTTTGTCCGCTGCTTCGGCAGGCGCTCTGCACGCATCATACTATCTGCAAGCCCTTTTTCGCCCGTTCGCTCGGTTTCATGCTCTACCGCCTGCACCTCGGATAACTTGGTCGTCATGATCTTATACAGCTGAAGATCCGTCGGAAAATGGTCCACGAAGGGGAGAATGACGTTACCGTAGAACAAAAGCCCTTCACCCTCGCCGGAGTGCGTCACATAGGACAACTGATGCGGGGAGATGTTCAGCTGCTGCGCCAGAATCTGCCGGTCACCGGCAGCCTGGTTCAGCATATATACGAAGTCAGAGTTCTCGAAGATGTTCTCTACCTCGCGGCTGGACAGGAGATCCTTTACGTTCTGGGTGATGCCGGTCGGAATGCCGCCCCATTTGCGGAAGCGCTTCCAGATTTCCACGGAATAGGACGCTGTCTGCTCCTCCTTGAGAAGAAGGTGGAACTCGTCCATATAGTAGCGGGTGGTCTTTCCGGCGGAACGATTGGCCGTGACACGTCCCCAGACCTGATCCTGCACAATCAGCATTCCAAGCTTTTTCAGCTGCTTGCCAAGCTCCTTGATGTCATAGCAGACAAAACGGTTCTGAATGTCCACATTGGTTCTGTGGTTAAAGAGATTGAGAGAGCCCTTCACATAGATTTCAAGTGCTGCCGCCACACGCTTTGCCTCTGTTTCCTCCTGCTTTAAGAGGGCATTGTACAGGTCTTCCAGAAGGGGCATATTTTCCGGCTTCGAATCCTCAAATAGTGCTGATAGACCTGATGGACACAACGGTCAATCACGGTTTTCTCAATCGGCTGCAGGCCGTCCTTGCCGCCTACAACCAGCTCGCAGAGGGACAGGATAAAGTCCGCCTTGAGTGCCAGAGGGTTATCCTCCTCGCTGTAGGAATCGTTGATGTCCATGGGATTGATATACTGCGTGCTGGTCGGGCTGATTTTGATGACCTGCCCCTCCATGCAGTTGGCCAGAGCCGTATACTCGGCCTCCGGATCACAGATAATCAGGTCGTCATCCGTCACCAGAAAGGCATTGGCAATCTCTCTCTTTGCCGAGAATGACTTGCCGGAACCGGGTGTCCCGAGAATCAAGCCGTTCGGGTTTTTCAGTTTCTTCCGGTCCACCATAATCAGGTTGTTGGACAGTGCATTCAGGCCGTAGTAAAGCGCCTCGCTTCCGGTCTGAAACAGCTCCTGTGTAGTGAAGGGAACAAAGATAGCCGTCGAACTTGTGGTCAGCGCACGCTGGATTTCGATGAGGTTGTTTGCCAGCGGGAGGCTACTCATGAGCCCCTGCTCCTGCTGGAAGTCGAGTCTTCGAAGATTGCAGTTATGCTTCTGCGCAATCGAAGATGCCTGAAACACATTGTTTTCCAGCTCCTGATCGGTCTTACCGGTATTCATGATCAGGAAGGTAATCAGAAACATGCGCTCGTTCTGTGACTGCAACTCCTCCAAGAGCGCCTTTGCGTCCTTTCCGTAGGTCGCAAGATCCGAAGGGATGATGTCCATGTCGTAACCGGAACGGACGGCCTTTTTCTGCTCTTCGATTTTGCTTCGATCGAGCTCCGTGATGGTGTGCTTAATCTGCTTGATGGCTGTCGTCTGATTCACCGACTGAACATGCATCGTCACAACCTGGCTGGACTCCATGTCCAGAAAATCCTTCAGCATCTGATCCGAAAGATCCGATGCCGTGATTTGCAAATAGCTCATGGCTCCCTTCAAGTCCCCCATCGTAAAAGACCTGCTGCCGGGAAAGGAAAACGAAGTAGGCGCGATAAAATCCTTCACAGAGAGACCGGAACCCGCAAGCCAGTTCCAGTCAAAAATAGAAGCGGTCATGGTCTACCATGTGGAACATGGCATGCATTAGCTGCAGGCGCTCCCTGCCGTTTAATACCCTGGCGGAAACACCGAGGCGCTTTAAGTTATTCATCATGTCCGTCTGTACATGTTGAAGCCTTGGCTTAGCTTCTCGCATGGAATCCGCTTCGATTCCGAAGGTAATATACTTGGTCTTTGTCAGACCGTTGTTCCCCTGTGCCAGCTGGGTTCTCAGCATCTGGCTGTATTCGTTGCGAATGCCGTTAAAGCGGTCATTCCGGTAGGGAATGCGGACCTTTTTCTCAAAGCTTTCCGCGTCCGTTGCCATGTTCATGAAGGACAGTTCAAAGTGAATCGTGCTGTCAAAAGAGTTCAGGAAGGCACACCACTCTTCGAAGATTGCGGTCTTGTCTTCCTGCTGAGCCAGCTGGTAGTTGATGTCCTGATACTGAATGGTCAGGGTATAGTAGTGGTCCGTCACCCTGCAAATACCGTCTGGAAACATACGCTGAAACGGAATCGAATCCTGGGCGCTGCGGGGAATTCCGTCATCTCTTCTTGCCTTCCTGATAATCCGGAGAATCTCTTTTTCCTGCGCCTTACTCAAATTCTTTGGTAGGCCAAGGTCTCTTTTCCCCGTTTTTCGAAACGGATTTTTCATCGTAAACAAGGGTATTTATCTCCTTTCAAATTTTTACTTCTTACCGCCGGATGCGGCCTGCAAAAATACGCTCTATCTCCTCTCAACTTTTTGCCTGGCGAATCAGTGCTGCGTAATAGTTATTGGTGCGGTAGGGACGAACTTTGGGTCTTACGAACTTGGCCTCTATGAACTGCTTTGCAATCTTTTCAAGTGGCTGCCCATCTTTCTCATACATTCCGAGAAAGAAGAACGGCAACATGATGACCATCATGCAAATGACTGCCATGCTGGTCGTGCCGAAGTTTTTGAGCATAAAGAAAGACGGGACACCGATCAGTGCTCCCGCCCCAAAACAGATAAGCTGACGTTTTGTCAGGTTGAAAAGAATTTTTGATTTGACCCTCGTGAGATCCCGAGGGACAGGGATATAAGCTGCCATGAAACGAACCTCCCTCCTCAGTGCGCCGAGAAAACGCTCTTTGCAATCGATCCTGTCTTGAATAAGGTAAAGCACAATAACACCGTATACCCGACAACGCCCCAGATGGATCCAACGATATCACTTGAGATGGTGATTCCCTGAATCAGCACTGCGTAGATACCGACGCAAATCATGATAAGAAAACCCTGAAAGCCAAGAGCAAGCATGGATTTGAGATAATTCTGTCCCGCCGCGCTCTGCTCACGATTCCCGAAGGTCGAGAACGGAATCGGCGCCATACTGGTCATCAGGTAGATTTCAATCATACGTCCGTAGACGATTACAAAAAAATCACAACGCTAAGCGCCTTTATTGTGAACTGCAGTATCATGCTCTGCAGATATAGGCCAAAGAGTTCCCCGGTGTCCATCCCTTCCAGGGGTATGTCGCATGGTCTCTAAGGCGCTTCCATTCACCGCCGTGCTACCGGCAATCAGACCGCCCGCGCTGTTAATGACATGCTGTGCCACATCAAAGACCGCCATCACAATGTTGAAGGTATTGCTAATGAGCGTGACTGCCACAAAGGTCTTGAAAAATCCATTTGAAGAAAAATCCACGTCTCAAAGTTTGCAAGATTATTGTGGTCAATAATCATCTGAATCAGTTCGCAGCAGGCAATGAAGGTGAGAATCAGACCTGCAATCGGGAGTATGACTGACTCGGAAATACTCCGTATCAGGGAGAAAATCCCCGGCGAAAAGTTCGCCGGGGTAGTCCCCACCTGGGTTGCAATATCACCAACCTGCGTGTTTACCGAATCAAACAGCCCTGTTAGCTGGGTCATGATGCCGTTGACAAGGATTACCTTCATCCAGGTGCCAAGCTGTTGGAGTACGTCTTCCAAAGGCTACGCTCCTTTCTGTAGTACTTTGACTGCTTTGTTGAAGAAAATTATCATTAATCCCAAAATTTGCCTTTATCTTTGTATTCAATTCACTTTTCTGTTATTATCTACTCAACAGAGTTGCCCGAGGTAATGTGTGTCGGGGACCAGGCTGGACCTCTTGGTTCAGCCTTTTATTTTACTTGTGAATTGGGGAACAACTCATCTTGAACAATAAAGCTCAACGGGAGGCGGGAGATTATCCTCGCCTCCCGTTTTAGTCAACCGAAAAGACCGGCAAGCTGAGGCACCAGAGTGATACCGATGAGGGCGACACCGCCGCCTGCCATCAGCTGCTTCATGCCCTGCGACTTTACTAATGTGCGATAAAGAAGTAATAGAAGTGTAAAAAATTTTGCCGTTCCTATCCGGCACTTGCGCATTGTGTCGGATAGGTCGGGCGGTTATTCGGGCAAGTCCACCTTGCCAACAAAAGAATAATAAATCTCAATGTCCTGTCTGCGGGTCTTGTTCTCGTCATAGCTGCACTCATGTACAACGATTTTCTCTACAAACTCCCGCAGCAGAGTAGGGGTAAGTTCTTCAAAGCTGGTATGCCGCCGAACAACATTCATAAACTTTTCTGCGTTCACGGTGGCTTCCTGTGCTTGGAAAGCTCCGCTTGGATAGCGGCGGCTTTTTCTTTCAGTTCCCGTTGCTCTGCTTCATAGTCTGCCGACAGCTCTGTGAAACGCTCGTCTGATATGCGCCCGGTCACGCTGTCCTCATACAGCCGCTTGAAGATAGCGGATAACTCGGCTATGCGTTTCTCGGCGGCTTCCAGTTCCTTTTTCTTGGCGGCGTTCCTGCGCTTGCCCCCGTCCTCGTTCTGCTCAATCAAGAGCTTTATAAACCGGGCTTCGTGCTTTGCCGCATAGCTGGTCACTTTCCGCAGATTGGAGAGAACGCCCGCAGTCAAAAGGTCAGTGCGGATAAAATGCGCGGTGCAGTCATGGGTACGCTTCTTGTAATTCCCACAGATATAGCAGTCCTGTTTCCGCTTATCGGTCTGGTAACGCTGCTGATACATGACACTGCCGCAGTCTGCACAGAACAGTATGCCGGAGAACAAGCCCACTTCATCATAGCGGTTGGGGCGTTTGCGCTGCTTGCGAAGCTCCTGCACCCGTTCCCATGTTTGGGTGTCTATGATAGGCTCGTGGTGGTTCTCGAATATCGCTTGCTTTTCCTCCGGGTTTTCTACGCTGTGCTTGACTTTGTAAGAGAGTTTTTCCGTCTTGAAGTTTACCAGGCAGCCCGTGTATTCCCGGTTTTCAAGGATATGCACAACGGTATTGGTCGCCCACTTGCACTCATAGCCGGGGTGGTAGCGGCGGGTGCTGCCCGTCCTGCGGTATTCCAGCGTCCCCGGCGTGGGGATTTGCTGCTCTGTGAGCATACGGGCTATCTTGGTCGGACCATTCCCGGCAAGGCAGAAATTGTATATCTGCTTGACTACGGGTGCAGCTTCCTCGTCAATGATGAAATTTTCGTCCTCGTCCATGAGGTAGCCATACACAGGCTTGCTTGTGATAGGCTTGCCACTCATGCCTTTTGAGCGTTTCACTGCTTTGATTTTCTTGCTCGTATCTCTCACCAGCCATTCGTTAAAGATATTCCGCAGCGGGGCAAAATCATTGTCGCCCTGTGCGCTGTCCACTCCGTCATTGATAGCGATGAAGCGGACACCTTTCTGTGGGAAAATCATTTCCGTGTACATTCCCACTTGCAGGTAGTTTCGCCCTAATCTCGACATATCCTTTACGATAACTGTCCCGACTTTTCCGGCTTCAATGTCCGCAAGCATGGCTTGAAAACCGGGTCTTTGAAAGTTCGCACCAGAATAACCGTCGTCCGTGTACCAGCGCAGATTGGAAAAGCCGTTCTGCTTTGCATAGGTTTCAAGGATACGCTTCTGATTGGAAATGGAATTGCTCTCGCCTTGCAGCTCGTCCTCATGGGAAAGTCTTGGGTAAAGGGCGGTAATTGGTTGTTGGTTGGTCTGTCTTAACATAAAATCCTCCGTTTCCGACAGCCAGCCCCACTATTCCGTACCTTGATTGTACCACATGGGGCGGCTGTCTGTATAGCGGCAAAAGCGTCAAATCTGCTTCTTTATGGTCGGTCAAATCGCCGTTTTTGTGTAGCAGCTTCCGCTTCCAGCACTTTCATCATCTTGTCGGCTGCGGTGTCGGTTGCGCCCTGCTTGAAGAAGCCGGAAACGGTAAGGACGGAGTTGCCCATGCGGATTTCCGTCACACAGTCCGGGCGGCGGTCTGTTTTGGTGGTGCTTGTCTGTTTGGTTTCTGTCATAGGCTCTCCTTTCGCTGCTTCATCAGTTGCTTTAAGCGTTCCAGCTTTTCCTGTGCGGTTTCCTTTCGGAAGTTGCTGCCCGTGAAGCGGACGGGGGCGCACATGGAAGTCAGCCTGTCATAGATACGGGCGTGGGGCGTGTCCTGCGGGTGCTGCAATTCCTCCAGCGTGATGTTGGTCGTGGCGATCAGCGGCTTGCCGCTTCGGTAACGGCTGTCAATCACGCTATAAACCTGTTCCAGCCCGTATTCTGTCCCTCGCTCCATACCGAAATCATCAAGTATCAGCAGGGGGTAGCTGCAAAGGCGGGAATTATACTCATTCCTGCCCTCAAAGCTGGCGGCAAGGTCATTGAGTATTGTTGCAAAGTTTGTCATGCAGACGGCAACCTCTTTCTCCATAAGGGCGTTGGCGATACAGGCGGCAAGGTAGCTTTTTCCTGTCCCCACGCCGCCCCAGAACAGGTAGCCGATATTTTCAGCCTGCATGGTTTCCCAGCTCTCCACATAAAAACGGGCGGTTGCGGTCTGCGGGTTTCTGCCGTTGTCATGCTCAAATGTCCAGTTCCGCATAGCAGGGTCGGTAAAGCCCCGGCGTTTCAAGTCCTCCACTGTTTCAAGGTGCTTCTGTCGGCTTTCAGCGGCTTCCCGTTTTTCACGGGCTGCCCGCTGGCAGTCGCACTCTGTCGGGTGTCGGTCATGCCCTAACCATTGGGCGGTTTCTTTTGGGAAAAGTAGGCTTCTTTGGGCGTATGGCACTTGCCGCAGTATAAAAGCCCGTCCTCGCCTGTGTAGTCCTCCGCTTCGGCGGTAGTGGCTGTAATGTCCGTAATCATAGCTTCAATCTCGTTTTTCATAAGCTCTCGCCCTCCTTGCATGAATAATCGGGTATGCCCTGTTTCGGGGCAGCCTTGCCTTTGGCAGCGTCCTCCTGCGCCCACTTGTAAATGGTGGCTGCATGGCTGTGGTACTGCTTCCCAGTGGAAGCGATATGGCAGGAAAGCCGGTCAATATAATACTCCCACTTGTCGGGCAGCTCTGTTTTCAGCCCGGAAAGCTCTGTATCGGTCAGTATCACATTGTTGTATCTGCCATAAGCGGCGAGGGCGGGGTGTCCCGTTTCTCCCTCTCTCTCTTTTTCTATCTTTATCTCTTTCTCTAACTCTATCTCTATCTCTGGTGGACGAATGTCGGACAAATGTCCGCCTTTTGTCCGGGACGGTAAAAGTGCCTTGTTTTCCAGCCTTGCAGCCCGTTTCCTTTCGGCTTCGGTAGAGGACTGTCCTATCATCAGTTCAATGTCGGTCATATAGAAAGCCCCGCTGTCAAGCTGCTCCACAAGCCCCAACTGCCGGAAAATCTCTAAAGCCCTTTCAACCGTCCCTATCTGGTGGCGGGTCAGTGTCGCTATCATCTGTGCTGTGTAGGGGATATGCTCGTCAAGCTGCAACTTCCCGCCGTTTTTCAGCGATTTTAAGTACAGCTTCAAGAGGATATTGGAATATAAAATTCCGTCTTTCATATCTTCCAGCAGCACAATGGAGTCGCTGTCAAAAAAGTTTTCTTTCAGCTTGAGGTAGTAATACTTGCGGTTATCTGCCATTGTCCTTGTCCTCCTTTTTCCGGCGTTTGGAGTAGTAGCGGGGGCAGAGTATGATAACCGCCCGGAAGCTCTGCTTGCAGCTATGGGTACAGCCCCGGCAGAGGTCGTTGTATGTGATACGGTCGCAGGTGGTATTTCCGACTTTTACTTGCCGCAGGAAAAAAGACCATTCCAGCCGCCGTTTCTTGCTCATTCTTGGCATGGGTGCGCTCCTTTCTGCCGTTTCCGCTGGTGTGGCGGTATCGGCGGTAATTCTGTATCATCTCGGTATCATTTTCGGGGTTTTTCTGCCCTGTAAGCCCGTTAAAAAATCCTTTGGTATTGCGGATAGGGTACGGGGCAGCCCCCTTGTTCTGTATGGGTTCGGGTACATTTTGGGGTGGTTTTTATCGCTCCTGTTCCTGCCTTTTCACAGGCTTGCGTTCCCGGCGTAAAATCTGGTCGATATTGCCCTTGACAGTCTGTAAGCGGCGGTATTCCTCCCGTTTTGCCCGGTAATCGTTGTAGCCGCTGTTTTTCTCTTGGATAAGGCTTTCAATCTCTGCTTGCAGGGCTTTATAGCTCGGCAGCTTGGAAATGCCGTTCTCCCTGAAATAACGGGCGGCTGCGTCTGCTATGATAAAGTCGCTTTCGTGCTTCTGACGGTAGGCTGCTTTTGCTTTGGCGTTTTTCTGCTGTTTCAGCCCGTCCCGGACAGGGTGGGTCTTGGAATAGGCAAGCACCTGCCGTTGCAGCTCCTTTTTCCCGTTCAGCGTCTTTTCCACCTGCTTCAGCTCTGTAAGGCTTTCCTGCATGGCGGCATAAGCGGCAGAACAGGCTTCGTCCAGTTCCTCCGGGGAAGAAAAGCCATACTGCTGATAGGCGGTAACGGTAGCTGCCATTTGCTTTAGGTTGTGCTTTGCCGCCCAGCGGTCATAGCCCACGCCCTTGCCCTCGGCTCGCTTGGCTTCCCGGTCAACCATGCGCTGCAAGGTGTTGTCTGCCGGGGTGGTTTTTGCGGTTTTTCCCCTTGTGACGGCTTTTTTTAGCTGCGGCAGGGGTATTCGGGTATGGCTTTGGTCTGTTCGGCGGCTCTGTTGGCGTTCTGCGTAAGCAGGGCAAGGACAGCAGCCTTGTCAAAATCGTCCCCAGCTTCCGGGCTGTGATAGGCTTCGTCCTGTCCGGCGTGAGGTAGGGAAAAGCCGCCCCCGGCTCTCCTTGACGGTCACACCCTCCCGCAGCAAAAGGGAAGAAAACTCGTCAAAGCTGGTAGCTTGGGAAAGTGCCTGCCGTATCGTCCGGCGCAGCTTCGCCTTGTCCGTTTCAAACTTGGTGGGCTTGGTCGGCTGTCCGGCGGCTTCTCTGGCGGCGTTCTCTTTATCAAGGGCAAGCTGCCCTTTCTTTTGCCGCCCAGTATTCCCGTTCGGTTATCCGTTCCTTGCTGCCGTTCAAGAGGTCGATTTGGTAAAGCCCCCTCCCGGTGGCACATCTCCATGACTTCACTCTTGAAATATTCCATAGCGGCATTGGTACAGCGGTGCTTGCAGCCCTCCCTTGTGTCGGCTGGTCTGTCCATGTAGGGCAGAAGCGGGACTTCGTAAATCCGCAGGGAGTTGATGACGATATGCACATGGATATTCCCGCTGTGGTTATGCCCGTCCGGGTGGGTGCAGATTAGGGCTTGGTGTCCGGGGAAATGTGCCTTGCAGAACTGTTCCCCCAGTTCCTGCGCCCGGTCTGTGGTCAAGCCGTTGTCTGTCCCGTCCCGTGGGTCAAAGCTGATGATATAGTGGTGGCTTTTCACATCTTCCCGTTTTTGGTTTTTCTCATAGCGGAGATTAGCCCGCATACAGGCAACAGCGAAATCCTCGCCCCCGCAGTTAAGGGAAGAAATGCGGTAATCCTCCCTCGGTATCAGCCGCCCGTTTTCATCAAGGGTGGGCTTCATGGTAAACTCGTCATGCTCAAATGTGAGGTAGGCTTCCGCTGCGCCATAGTCCGCATTTTTAGAGCTGATATGTTTGAATGTTGCCAACAGCGTCACCCACTTTCTGCAAGACTTCAAACTTTAGGGCAGCAAGGTCGAAAACCGCCGCCCGTACCTCCCCGGCAAGCTGCGGGTAGGGGCTGTGCCACTCGTTCAGCGTCCGGGCTATCTGGTTTAAGTTGCCGCCGATCCTGCCGTATTCGGCGGTCAGCTTCCCAACAGCGGCAAGCAGCTCATCATTGACGGGAGAAACGGTTATGATGGGGCGTATGGCTGCCCCGGTTATGGCTTGCCGGATAAACTCGGCTTGGCTCATGTTGTAGGCAGAAAGCCTTTCTGCAAACTCGGCGTATTCTTCCTCGGTCATGCGTGTTTTGACTACCCGGCTGCGGTGCGGTGTGTTGTATCGTTTTCGCATGGTAAAACCTCCTTTCGACTGCCGCATGGCTGCGGCGGGATAAGCGGCGTAAGCCGCATGGCAGGGTTTGGGGAAGGCACTCCCCAACAAGATTCCCGCAGGGGCAAAATGAGCGATAAGCGAATTTTGGTACTGCGGTAGAATCTTGCTCTCCGTGACTGCAAACTTTCTCTCACTTCCGTCCGCCACTTTTTTGGAAAACTGCAACCACAAAAGTTTGTTTCTCTTTTTCTGCTACTACTAATCCTGTAAAGGGCATTCCTGCCCGCTTTCGCTAAAATGACACCGGACGCAGTGGTTTCTACCCGGTGTTGGAGAAATCCTTTCTCTTTGCCCTCTACTACGGGTAAATGCTCCAAATGCCAAACACCAGGGCAGAAAAATTCCCTCCTCGCTTACTACTACAACCGGCAGGGGGCAAAATGGCCGGGAGCGGAGCCGGACAACAAAAAAAGCAGTAAATCTTTTTCAAGACTTACTGCTTTCGCTGGCCGCGTCGGTGGCGGCTGGTATTCAGTTTTTATGACTTGTCCGGTGGTTCGTCAAGCCGGAACTTGAATTGACAGTCAATTAACCGCTGCTTTACATAGTCCTCCACCTCGGCGTTGACCTGCCCGTTCACTTTTGAGAAATAGCGGATATATCCGGCGTAGTGGAGCAGGACAGCGTTCACGGCTTCTGGGTCGCCCTCACGGGCTTTGAGGATTGTTTCATAGGGGAGAAGTCTACTCATACCGGCTCACCCCCATTTCTTCGCGTAGCCGCTGCAAGGCAAGCTGGATATGCCGCCCCGCTGTGCTGCGTGACCGGCCAATACACGCGCCGATCACGCGCTGCGGCTGGCGCAGAAAGTAATAGCGCAGGATTTCTTCCCGCGTCTGCTCCGGCAAAACAGAGATCGCGTCGGCAAGGGCGGCGTTGCAGAGCAGGACGGTCTGACCGCAGACGGTAAATGGGTATTCCTCGTCCGGCTCCGACGCGGCAAACTGGACAAACTTCTCGTTCATCAGATAGTCAAGGGAAACTTGCCGTTCCCATTGCCGTTTAAGCTTCAAAATCTTGTCCAAGGCGGCACAGCGGATAACAGTCTTGCAAAAGGCGTTGTACCTGCGCTGGATATATTCTTGATAGGCTATCTGGTCGGTCATGGAAATTCCCCTTTCTGAATAATAGTGCGGGGCGGTGGCACTTCTTGCTGTCGCCCCTTGATTGCCTACCAGCAAAGGCGGGCGGGGCTGTCAACGGCTGCGCATATGCGCCGTTCATCTTGACCGTTGACTGGCTCGGCTGGGTTTGCTATTTACCCGACAAACTTGAATTTATTTTTAAGCTATCACGTTTTACCTTCTTAAGCCTTACTATCATTACCATAGGAATTTCTTTGTTGGTTTTAAAACATTCTTCATAAAAATCCATCAATGACAAATCCAGCTCTAAAACAAAGGTTAAAAAAATATCTTGTATGGAACGATGATAATAAATCTGCTCTTTCGGTTGCCCTTCAATCGCTATATCATAGTAACTGTGCGGTGTCATATTTTTTTCAGTCAACGTGACAAAACAAAGGGTGTTGCGTTGCAAAGACAAAAAAATTCCGCTTTCCTGCAACAGTTCATAAACAGCCATAAGAAGTGGTTCAATATCCGTAATATCCATAATTGCCATATTAGAAACTGCTTTCGTAAAGGCTCGATTTCTTTTTAATTCTAATATACTTTTTCTATCGGTCGCATCCGCCACACAAAATTCAATTTGTTTTGCATATTGTGATTGCCGTCTTTTAGCCAATTCTATCATTTTTTTGCTGTAATCAAAAAGCGACAACCGAAGCGCCTCTTTGTGCAAGATACGAAGAATAATTTCCATTGCCACACGCAATATCCAAAAATGTAATCCGCAGGATTAGGAGATAGAAGTTCCGTTACTTTGGGACGCACTACCTCTCTGTGAAATTCATTAGATTCGTCACCCATTGCATTATCCCAAAAATTGTGCGTTCTCCTCCCAGATTTTTTTACTTTCCTCTGTTCCCATGTTCTCTCCCACTCCCCAAATTTGCTTTTTTGCTTCCATTAAATCTTCCTTACTATATTCCATTGTTACCCTCCATAACTTCTGATTGTTGCCGTCTTGACGATTATGTATCTTTACATTACCTTCTGAAACATATGGCGCACCTTGTCCAGGCGGCTGTTTGGACGGCGGGGCTGGATGACCGGCTGACCGACAGCGGCCTGATATCCTTTCAGCTCTGTAAGGCATACGCTCCGCCCGTTGGTGTAAAAGGCCAGATCAGTACGGTATGCCTGTATACAGCGGGCGGGAATCTCGCCAGTAAAGACAACTTCATCCTTTTTTACCTGGGCCGTTTCGATGGTGGCACAGTATTTCGGTGCATCATGATAAGCCCTGGAAAGGTATTCCTGGGGCGCATAGAGGATGAAGGAGAGATAAGGTTCCAGCAGCTGCGTCCCCGATTCCTTCAATGCCTGTTCCAATACAATCGGGGCCAATGAGCGGAAGTCCGCCGGCGTGCTGACCGGACTGTAATAAAGCCCGTATTCAAAGCAAATCTTACAGTCCGTTACGTTCCAGCCGAACAAGCCCTGCTCCAGCCCGTAACGGATACCATCCCTGACAGCGTTTTGAAAACTCTGGTTCAAGTATCCCAGCGAAACCCGGCTCTCGTATTGTACACCGGAGCCAAGCGAGAGTGGTGTAACAGACAGTCCTATGGATGCCCAAAACGGGTTGGGCGGCACCTCGATATGGATGGTGTGGCTGGCTGCTTTGAGCGGCCGCTCCATATAAATGACGGAGGGTTCCTTTACCACTGTTTCAAGCTTGTATTTTTCCGACAGCAAAGCGGAAACAACCTCCAACTGCACCCGGCCCAAAAAAAGAAAGAATGATCTCATGGGTGATGGAATCCACTTCGCAACGCAAAAAGCGGGTCAGTATCCGCAAGTTGCGTAAGAGCGTCCAGCAGCCGTTCTCTTTGCGCTGCCGTTTTCGGCGCAATCGTCGTCCGCAGCATGGGGAGGGGGTCCTCGCGCCACCTTTTACGAGGGAGCCGGGTTTGGTCCCCTAATACATCGTTTAACCTCACGCTGTCGCTGGGAAGGATAACAATTTCACCCTGATAAGCGGTGTCTGTCCGAACAATTTCCCCTTTGGATGGAATACGCATCTCTGTGATTTTCAGCTTTTCTCTCCCGGCCAGGGCCACCGTATCCCGCAGGCGCAGCGTTCCGCTGTATAACCGTAGATAGACACGCCGCTGGCCGCAATCGGTGTACTCAACCTTGAAAACGCTGCCGCATAGGGCGGCGCCCCCCTGTTCCCCAATCGGTTGGAACAGCCCTGTCACCGCATCCATCAACGGTTGAATGCCAAGGCCATTTTTGGCGCTGCCATGATAGACTGGGAACAGGGAGGCGTCTTGAACCCGCTGCTGTTCCTCCCGCGCAAGTTTTTCCCGGCTGATTGGTTCTCCTGCGATATACTTTTCCAATAATTCATCGTTATTTTCGATGACCGCATCCCATGCTTCTATGTCGGTATTTTCCTCCAGGACTATTTCCGGGGACAGCGACACCGTCTGCTTGATGATAATATCGGCGGAGAGCTTATCCCGAACAGACTGAACCACGCTCTGCAAATCAACGCCAGCCTGGTCGATCTTGTTGATAAAGATAACGGTGGGAATGTTCATTTTCCGCAGGGCATGGAACAGAATACGGGTCTGGGCCTGCACGCCATCTTTAGCGGAGATCACCAAGATGGCCCCATCTAAAAACAGCCAAAGAGCGGTACACCTCCGCCAAAAAAATCCATGTGGCCGGGCGTATCCACAATGTTAACTTTACATCTGTGCCACTGGAAGGAAGTGACTGCCGCTTGAATGGTAATCCCACGCTGCCGCTCCAAAAAAACATGGTGTCCGTCCTCGTTGTCCCTTTTTTTCGACGCTCCCCGGTTCTGAAATGGCTCCGCTGGCATATAGCAGGCTCTCCGTCAAGGTCGTCTTTCCAGCGTCTACATGGGCAAGAATTCCAATATTGATTATTTTCATGTGATTGTCCTCCCTTTACAGCCCCAAAGGGCATAAAAAAATCCCCAGCAGTAAAATACTTTTTACCACTGGGGATTATAAGTTGCGGACATACACATATACAGCATACACCTGTTTGTGATTGCTGTTTTTTTGGGGATATGTCAAAATTGATAAGGCAAAAGTATTCTTAAATTGGGTACAAAAAACTAAGCCCCTACAAAAGGAGCTATCATAATCCTTTGTTCCCACTATTTGATTATAGTTTTATTTAAGAATACCTTGCCGCATATTTTTTACTCCTTTTCTGGATTAAATCATTGTATCACATCAGTTTTAGGAAAGCAAGTACCTAAAAGAAATTTTTCTTCCCCTTATATGTAACAATCATACCGGCTTCCTAGCGTTCAGAATGTTTTCTGCTGTCTGCTGTGGTGTTTGGTTGGAATTGTCCAACCAAAAGCCGATCCGTGGTGTTGTCTGCATTTTACTAAATACAAATTCAATGTATACAGAAAGATATAAGGAGTGGGAGGGATTCCGCCGTAGTTGGCATTGTAGGAAAATCCAAAAGTTTAGATTTTCCCACAATGCTTATCTTTTGGTCTTTGGTTCGGAATAGTGTAGTGCTGGCGGTCTATCTCTTGTTTTCGGTTGCTTGCTTCCTTACCGTACATGAGCATTGGCACCGGGGTTATCATTGCCGTAACCTTCCAGAAGGTTGATTGCACCCCAGATGCCGAGACCTGCACCGAGTGCCACCACGAGAGTCTGCAATACACCGACTGCGCTGTTGAAAAATGCCATTTTGTTTTCCTCCTTTGTTTTGCTTTTATTTGTCTTTGTTTGGCTCATCATTGACCTGAAACCGTGGCTATCGTCCGCTTGAACCCCATTCTTGATTGTTGTCTGCTGAACCGCATTGTGTTTGGTTCCGGACATGCCCTAATCTCAGGAAAATTACCTGTCAGCCGTCATCTCTTTAGAATCCTTCCCGGGAGGCTTTACTGACGGTGTATCAGCCTTCCGTTCGGATAAGTCCGAGAGCACAGAGCCTCTGGATTTTTCCTTATAGGCTTCCAGGAGTAACTTAAGCTGTGCATTCGTGACATCATGCGTCTCACGACCCCAGATTGCCTTACCGGCTTTATCGATTCCGATTTTTACAGAGCGGGAAAGTCTGGTGATGCCGTACTCGGGAAGCTTCATCCATACCCCCTTGCCGAACTGATTGTCATGAATCTTTCTCGGCGAAATCACAAAAGGTCTCCCAGGGCGAGAGTCCCCCTGTCGGGGTTTGGAATACTGACTTCCACAAGTTCCTTTCCATTCTTTGAAGTAAAGGGCTCTCCGACAAGCCCCCTGCCAAACTTGATGGTTACCTGATCCGTCTGCTCGGGAAGGGATTCATCCGTGTGTTTTGCCTCTTCGGCCTCCCGGACAAAATCAGGCATATCTCCGGGCATATCTCCGGGCATTGCAAATCTTTCATCTGCCATTTTGCTGTTTCTCCTTATTCCGTGGCCTCAACAACAAAAAACTCATCCTTCGGGTGGAGCTTTGCCCTGGTATCCAGGAACTTCTCCATGTCAAAGGTGAGTTTCTTATCGTAGTCGGCTGTTAATTTGTAATTCGGGTGCTGCGTCAAATCGTACTTCTCCGACAGGAACGGACGGACACCGCGAAGCTGTAACACGCATTTGCTGCCGTCCAGAACCGCAAGCTCATCCCGGCTCATAAGCTCCTTGCCAAGCTTCTGATAATTGGTTCCGTAGCTTGGACTGTTGCCCCGCGTATCCGAGGTGTTGAAGGTATCGATGGTTTCCTTGCCGAGTGCTTCGGAGAGCTCTTTCAGCGTTGTAGGTTCGGAGCCGCCAAGGAAGACCTGGCTGTCCATGTTGCCGATAATCGTGTCGGCGTTGTCTTTATAGATTGCCTTTAGCTGAGACCTTGCCTGAAGTACTAGGCAGGCGCTGATTTCGCGGGAGCGAATCGTGGCGACCAGCTTTCCAGATTCGGAATCTGGCCGATATTCGCCGCCTCGTCAATCAGGCATCTCACATGGACCGGAAGTCTGCCGCCGTACACATCATCCGCCTTCTCACAAAGCAGGTTAAAGAGCTGAGTATAGATCATGCTGATCAGGAAATTAAAGCTGCCGTCCGTATCGGACATCATCAGGAACAAAGCGGTTTTCTCATCTCCGAGGGTATCCAGTCCAAGCTCGTCATACATCGTGATCTCACGGACTTCCTGAATATCGAAGGGCGCAAGTCTTGCACCGGCTGAAACGAGTATCGACTTAAGGGTTTTCCCCGCCGCAAGCTTAAACTTGGCATACTGCCTGACAGCGAAGTGATTCGGCTTCCTTTTCTTCAGATCCTCAAACATCAGATCCACCGGATTCTGGAACTCCTCGTCATCCTCCCGAACCTCCATGGCATTGATGAACTCGATGAGAGTCGCAAAGTTCTGCTCCTCCTGCGGTGCCTCATAATGGATATAGCCAATGAGAGCACAGTAGAGCAGCGCCTCTGCCTTGTCCCAGAACGGATCTCCCCCCTTGCCTTCTCCCCTGGTATTCGCCATCAGGGTTGTGGTCAGCTTCAGGATGTCCTTTTCCGAATGGATATAGGCAAACGGGTTATAGTGCATCGACTTTTTGAAGTTGATCGTATTGAAGAACCGGATGCGGTATTTCGCCTTAACAAAGGCGTTCCCCACCTCAAGAAGGGTCGTTCCTTTCGGATCGGTTAAAACATAGGAGCTGTGAAGCTGAAGGAGATTCGGCTTAATCCAGAACCTTGTCTTACCGGAACCGGAACCGCCTACAATCAGCACATTCTTATTTCTTGCATTGGCGGGATTCTTTGGCCGGTTGCTCATCATGAGCCGCTCTGTCCTGGTGAGAAGCACATTGTTTTCAAAAACCGGATCCATGAATGGCGCAATGTCGTTCGGGCCGCCCCAGGAAGCGTTTTTGTCAAGTGCCTTTTTATATTTATGGATGCTTTTTTTCTACAATGGCATTTTAACTTTTTAGACAAAGAAAAAAACAGTAAACCTTTTTTTGATTTACTGTTCTTGTTTTAGTTTCGTATAAATTACTATTTTTATAAATTACGCAAGTAAAATCACTATAACCATGTAAGAACTTCTCTATGATATAGAATAAAGTAAAAATACTAAGAAACTTATGATTATAGAAAATAAGTAAACATAGCGATTTTTCACTCTTCTAAAAAAATAATACTCCGAAAGCAATAGTTCCTATTCCATCCATTAGTAACTGAAATAGAAAAAGTATGTGTCATGTAAAATTTTATTGCTATAGCTACCGTTTCAGAAAAATAATGCTCCTACAGGCAACGAATATAAAAATAGAGTTATAAAAATTTATCTCTATTCCAATAATAAAGTACAAACGCTGCAATCGCACATGGTATAGACAAAATAGTAAACATTATAAATAAAGAAAAAAACGAAATCCATCCGAAAAACATTGGAATAAACATACCAAGAATAGCTTGCAATCCATAAAAAGCTCAATGTCATTCCAAACATATATAAGAATGAGCTAATTCCTGCACACTTATTAGATGAACTTTTTACTACTATTACAGTATTTGAAATCATCCAAAAATCCTAATAGTGTTTGAACAGAAGACCAACTCCATAAAGTATCTAATGAGCAGTAATCTAATAATCGAGTAATACATCCCACCAATATTCCAATTAAAAAAATATTTTTTTATATGATTTTCTATCATCTCTTAACTCCATTTTCGTTATATTTCATCTCCTCAAAAACCAATTTACTTTTTCATCTCTAAATAATGGACTTTTACTCTGTTTATAAGGATTGTAGTTATTGCAATTACAACCAAACTCTTTCAATGTTTTTATCTTATTATCGGCTGTCCAAACAATCAAAGAAATACCGTCAAATTCTTCAACTTTCCCTTCATTCATTTTATTTTTGAAGTGCCATTCTACAATGGTTTGATTATCCTTATGAAAAAATTGCTTTATATCCCACGCAAGCACTGTTCCTCTTGTATTCCATTCATTAAACCAGTGCTTTACAGTTTGACGATTTTCATACTTTGGACACCAACTTTCAACATAAATTACATCATCTGAAAAAATTTCATCTATCCCTAAGTCTTGTTGTTCAAGCCACATATCAAACCATAAACGAATGATTTTTTCTCTTTCATCCATATATTTAGCACCTCCAAAAATCAAATATTTATATATTATTATACCATTTTTTTCACTTAGTTTTATAGGTCTAACTCGTTCCGCTTTTTACCTGTGATAGTTGCTTTTCGTGTTCCTGTAACTGCTCTATACAGGTCTTAACTTTTTCTGCTTGTTCTACTTCTTCTCTTATCTCTAATATTTGATTGTAAAGGCTCTTTTTCTCTTTCTTCAAAGTGGCAACTTCTGGTTCCCATTTACTGATGGCTAAGGTCTTGCTTTCTCCTAAATGGTCTTTCAAATATTTCTTAGCACTTTTCAAATAAAAATAATCTCTGCTGTATGCTCATTATAAAAATCTTCCTGTTTTCTTTTCTTTAATTGTGCATAGACTTTGTAGGTGTCCTTATACTTCAAATATTTTTCTGATTGGTCGATGAGTTGTGTTTTTTTCATCAATCTTCTTCTCGGTATCTTTTTAAGGCTCGTGTTGTCTTATAATTCTTATCTCTAAGGATAACTATATTTTCTTTAAGCTCGGATAATGAAGTGATGTTTTTCTCTTTGAGTAGCTGATAACTTTCAATATATTTCTCCAAGTCTGCATTATTGTTATCTGCGTTTTTTTATGAATAAGATTTTCAAAGATTGACAACAGATTTTCTTTGGGTGGGAGGGTGGACTTTGTATTTTCGTTTTCTATTTTTTTCTTCTTTTTCCTATTCCTCTTATCCAATTTAGTAATGCCTTTATTCTTCTTGAAATTTCTCTTAAAATCATATTTTGATGTTTGATTTCTCGGTTGATATTTCCTCTGTCTGTGGCTATGCCTTTCTTCTCCATTTGGGTTGCTGACACTCCTAAATGAATGGTCGGTATTTGTTCTATCCCTTGTCTTTGATAAGAACGATGATCTACTTTCTCCTGTATGCTGTTTTCTTCAAGATATTTGTTTGTAATATCTGCCCATGCTTTTCGCCATTCTTCTGCCTTGTCTTGCTCGTTCCAATCTGTTGTATTTATCTTTCTTGTTTTGTAATTACCATTTTTAAGTTTTACTTTTTCTCCATTTTCATCAAGGATATATTCCTTTTTTGATTTTGCTCCCCATGTTGTATCTTCGTTTAGTGGTCGCATGGTAAGTAATATATGACAATGTGGGTTTCCATCATTTTTATCATGTAGGGCAATGTCGGCACATATACCTACTTTTACAAAAATTTTTCTTTTTACATATTCTCGTACAAGATTTATTTGTTTCTCTCGGTCTAATTCTTTAGGTAAGGCTACTTCAATTTCTCTTGCAAGCTGTGAGTTTTTACTTTTTTCTATTTTCTCAACACTGTTCCACAATGTCCCTCTATCTAAAAATTCCTGTGGTGCATTTTGTGGTAAAAGAATTTCAGTATGTGCTATTCCGCCTTTTCTTGTAAAGTCATGCAGTTCGCCATCGTATTCATTTTTTATTTTTTCGCCACTTCGATAGGCGGAAGCTGCTACTGCACTTTTGCCTTTACCTCTTGAAATAATCTTTTATACAAAGATGATATATCGCCATAAGAAAAAACCTCCTTTCGTTTTTCTGATACTTTGATGTGGCGATAGATAAGACTTCCTAAAGAAATCGGATTGCTTTTTATCCGATTTCTTTTGGTAAGTACACAAGGGGTAGAAAATTTATTTCCGTAGGGGAATGTAGTTCCCCTGTATCAGCGTTAGCTGATATGCCCTCTGCTAAGAGCCTTCGGAGAACGCACACACCTGCTAAGGTGTATATGTGCGCCCTTGTAAACAAGGGACTATTCCTCTATCCCCGTTTCTTCATCTTCTTTTTCTATATTTTCAACTTCGCTTTCTTCTCTGCTTTCTATAATTTTTTTGTATTTTTGAGATTGGCTTCCTCTTTACGAATTAAAGATGTGATTAACTGATAAAATTCATCTTTGGTTAGATTTTTGCTTTCTGTAAAGATACTTTCAAAGACTGCTCCTTTTTCATATATTCTTTTATCTCTCTTTTTTCTTTCTTCCTGTTTCTGCTGACTGATGAGCTTTTTTTCCTTTTTGTTTTGTAACTGCTTGATTTCTTCATCTGCCATTAAGATTTTTTTCTTCTATGTTCTTCATTTTCTCATTTCCTCTCTTTTCTAATTTTGAGCAAATAAAAAAACAGTAAACCGAATTTGATTTACTGTTTCATATATCTATTTTTTTTATTTAAAGCTATTTTTCTATTAGCATCTGCACTTGCCCTAATGGGATATTAAATATTATACCGTAAATAGACATTCCAAGTAGCAATACTGCAACAACTATGCCTATTCCATAAAGACATCCGTTACTAACTTTAGCTTTTTTTAACTTTTATATTTATATAGCTATATATGAGAAATACTGCAAATATAAAAGCCAAAAATATAATTTGGTAACATACTCATTATACTTTTACCTTTTTATTTGCAAAATTTATTCCAAAAATCTACCCAACCACTATGTTCTTCTCTTTTGGTCAATATAAGTGAATGTTTCTTCATCATACCAATCATGATTTACTATATCGCCAATAGTCTCAGGAACAAAAAAAGTTGAAAAAAATTCTTTCTTGAATGAGTTTCCGTATTGTAGATAATATGAACCTACCATCTTGGTGAAATTAGTTTTCTTTATATCTTGTGGTCTATAAAGAAGTGCTTCACCAACCTGAGTTAAATCAGGGCTTACCTCAAGGAAAACTAAACTTAAATCACTTTCCTTGTAGCCAAGTATAAAACTTCTATACTTATAGGAAACCGTACGAAGTACCGCAAAATTAGCTCCACCTATATCTTCTGAATAAGCATAGATTATTCTATATTCTGAGCCATTATCTACTTTCCTATCAAAGATTTCTCTCATTAATGCCTTGTTTTTATCGCTTTTTGCTTTATCTAATTCAACTTCTTTTTTTCCTCCAAACAGTCCGAATAACCCCATTTTTTGTTCCTCCGTTCATTTAGTTTTTGAATATAATTATACTTTATTATACCACTTTTTTTAGTTATTTTTTTCTATCATTTTTTTATCTGGACCAAAAATGAAAAAGTAAATTCTACTCATCGGCCTCCCAGTAGATTTTACTTCTGCACAGTTGATATTTTCTCTTTCACACCATTCATGGTATGTTTAGACCTCCTTCTGACAGCAATGGAAGGAGTTTATTATGAGTAAAATTATTCCCGGTAACCAAAAAAACATCTTTCTTTAGAAGACCGCCTTTTTTTATAGAGCAAAGTCTAAATCAAGGGCTTTCCTTCAAGGAGATTGCCAAGTATCTTTGCAAAGACCCTTCTACCATTTCTAAAGAAGTGAAGAAACACCGAGCATCGAGCTGGTATCACAAGGGCAGCTTTCTGAACAAAAAGAACTTTTGCGTTCATCGTTACCAGTGTCGTAAAACAAATGTCTGTAAGAAGATTATTCTTTGTGGGATAAAGTGTACTTCTTGTCCTAGCTGCAATCAGACCTGTAAGGACTTTGAAAAGGAATGCTGTAATCGCCTAATGAAAGCTCCCTATGTCTGTAATGGCTGCTCACAAAAGCTTCATCACTGCAGCATCGCCCATAAATATACCTATGATGCCAGATTTGCTGATAGAAAATACAGGGAAACCCTTAAAGACTCTCGTCGAGGAATAAATCTTTCCGAAAAGGAAGCAAGAGAAAAGGACAGCATCATTACTCCTCTGATTGCAAAGGGACAATCCCCTTACCAGATTTTAGTGAATCATCCGGAATTACAGATGTCTGTTCGCACCATGTACTCATACATTGACCAAGGAATTTTTACTTCCAAAAATATCGATTTAAAACGGAAGGTGACATTCAAACCAAGGAAATGCCATAAAACACAGATATCAAACCGCGAAATATTTCATGGTCGAAGCTATGAGGATTTCTTGAAGCTTGGATTAAATGCTTTTGTAGAGATGGATACCGTTCATTCCTGTAGGGATTCGCAAAAAACTCTACTGACCTTTTTCTTTACTGAGGAAAAGCTCTTCCTGGCTTATCTGTTAAATCGATGTACAAAGGGAGCAGTCAAAGCAGTCTTTGACCGTTTAGAAAGACGTTTTGAAGATGTCTTTGACTTTCAATCTATCTTTGAATATATCCTCACAGACCGAGGATCGGAGTTTGGCGATCCTATCGCTTTGGAAACAAACCCTAATGGAATCCAACGTAGTAGCATCTATTATTGCGATCCTATGCGTAGTGGGCAAAAAGGGGGATTAGAGCAAGCCCATACCATGCTTCGCATGATTCTTCCAAAAGGCTCTTCTTTTGCTTTTCTTACACAATGGGATGTGAATCGGATTGTAAACCACATCAATTCCACGCCAAGGGAAAGCTTAAACGGAGATACCCCTTATCAAAGGGCACTAAACAGATATGGAGAAGATGTCTTAAAAGCACTTCAGCTCGGGCCCATTCATCCTGACGAGGTTTGTCTGAGGCCCAAGCTGATTCGCTTTAAGTAACCCAACAACCCAAAACCGATCTGCTGTCAGACAGGGCAAAAAAACTTTTACATTTTTCGATATAGCCAGTGGAATTTAGTCCTACACACGACTTGTCCTGTGGCTTATTTCCCATGTCCGGAAAGAGATTTTTTTGAGGTTGTTATGCACTATTATAACAAAATCAGGCAGAAATGAAATTTCAAACTGCCTGATTTTAGGGATTTTTTAAAGCTAGGTAGAATTTACCTCTGCACTGGAATTTACTTTTTCAATTTAGCATTTTTTCTAAAAATCGGATATTCCCATATTCTCCCAAAAGTGCTTTGACTGACAGTTCCTTATCTTCAAAAAGTTTGAAAATATGTTGCGGAGGTTTTGCGAAATACGCTCTTATGGATAAAGACCGTGTTTTTGTAAAACCTCAAAATCTAAGCTTTGAACAAGCGTCTGCTATTCCTATTTCTTTTGAAACTGCATTAGGGGCACATCGTAAAGGGAATGTAAAAGCAGGTCAGCAAGTTATGATTTACGGTTCTTCGGGTGGCGTTGGTTTATATGCAGTACAATTAGCTAAAAATCATGGGAGCAACTGTTACAGGTGTATGTAGTACCCGTAATCTTGAGCTAGCAAAAACAAATGGGGTGTGATTACGTAATTGACTATAAAAAAAGAAGATTTTTACGAAAGTGCGGACAAAGTTTGATGTAATCATAGGTGTGAATGGCTGTAATTCCATGAAAGACTATAAACAGATTTTTGAAACCAAAATGGAATTTTTTTATAGGTGTAGGAAATGTAAAAACAAGTAACTAAAGCACTTTTTTTCGTTCGTTTACATCAAGGAATTTTTTTCTTATTTTTGCTGGTCCTATGATGCCCCAAAAAGATTATTTATCTTATGCAAAAGAACTGGCAGAAACGGGTAAATTGATACCTTATATAGACAAAAATCTATTCTGTCAAGGATACAAAAGAAGCCATTCGTTATATTATAACTTCTCACGCACAAGGGAAAGTCGTTGTTTCTATGGATTTTTGAATAACGGGAAAAACTCCTAAAAAAATCTGAACAAGAGAAACAGTAATAATTATCAAAATAACAATTATATCGTCAAAAGAGGTTCGTACAAACATTTTGTTTGATACGAGCCTTTTTGTTTTTATCAACGGTATAAACATCATTTTTTTATGTTGTTTATATAAGTTAGCTTTCAGCAGAAAGGAGGTGAAATCATGGAAGCATCTTCTTTTTGAGAAATCTGTCTGTTTACAGTTTAATGCTTTAATGATGATTGTGATTAAAGGTACATTGTCAAGTCATAGAAGACAAAGTGCAAGACGTTCTAAACATGAAGTCTTGTTTTGTGAATTGTCTGAAATGAAACGTATGGAAAAATGGTACAAATGATGAATATTTTTTTCCGATTTTGTATCGTTTCAAGTTATGAATTTTACAATCCGTGTATCTGATGAAGAACTAGGTACAGCTTTACAAGAATTGACCGAAAAAACAGCGTACTGCTATCTTGTTGCATTTCTTTTCGAGGCATGAACGACAGAGAAATTTCAGAATTGTATCATGTATCACGTTCCACTATCAATAGCAGACGGGATAGAGGGCTAAAGAAATTACAAAAAAATTATTGAGCGAAAGGAAGTAGAACGAATGAAAAAAAGATTATGCTTATCCCTCTTATGAACTCATTTGCAGAGCGACTAGCGGAGAGGAAAAAGGCAGTCAAAGAAATATTAGATTTTTTTATAACGCCTATATCTTCAAAGTATGCTTACGACCATGCTATCATGCAAATGGTACTGTGCATATGCAAGTTGATGAAGAACTAAAGGGAGAAATCCATGCGTAAATGATGAAAGCTTGAAGTTTGAAATCAGAGTAAAGTAGTCATTTAGCATGAACAAAGGGAGATACACAGCTTTTTCATGTGCTATCTCCCTTATCGGTTTTATTGTCATATCAAGGCTCATTCAATCGTGGTAAATGCATGGTAAAATGAATGTCTTTGCAATTATGAAATTGCTTATAGATGTAGTGTTTATGCAGATAATTCAAAAAAACTCATATAAAAGGACATATAAAAATTTCAGACTCTATTTTTTTGCTTAGTTCGGCGTTGTTTTTTTGCGCTGTTTCTGAAGTGCCTGCGCTTCTTTAGCAATAATACCAAGGCTGAGGCTGACAATACCTAGTCCCAAAAAGACCGTAGATCATGGTAAAAAAATCTTTCCCAAGGCGGTCTTGGGCGTAAAATCCCCATAGCCAATGGTGGTCAAGGTCGTAAAGGATAAATAAAGGGAGTCCAGCACGGCTAACTTTTTCCACCATCGTATAGAAAAACCGTACCCAAAACCAAGAGGGAGGCTAAACTGGCTAAAAATCGCCTGCCCCTCTTCGCTTTGAAAAACCTGACGGATGATTCGAAATAAATGTTTAAAAACCAAAGATGAGCGAAAAACATGGAGACCCTTTCTACAAATGATGTTAGCTGATAATCCTCCCGAACCTTAGTAGGATGTTTTTCTTCATAAATCCAGTTATAAAGATTCTGTCTAGTAGGATATCCCAATATCCTTACTGTCTCTGATACAGATTCTGTCTGATGATGTAGTTTAAGTGCGATTTCTTTTTGTTGTTTTGAATACACAGATAGGCTCCTTTCGGAGCCCTATGGTAATACAAGCTTGTATATCTGCAATATTTCTGTTTAGGTACACATAAGCATACAAACTCTCCCAGCATAAATTCAATGCCAAGGCAACAATAGGCATCGCATAAGTTCTTTCTTATTCATTGCACAAACACCTTATTTCGTTTCATTATATCATTTTTATTTGCATTTGATAGCCTTTCCCATCTCTCCGGCCGCCTTAAATCCCTTACGAGCTAAGAAAACAGCTATAATTTCATTAATGACTGCTGCAGCCGCAATTGTACCTCGAACAATGTTTCCATATTGTCCGAAATCTCCCTTTAATGCCGAAATAGCAATACCTGTCATGACAAGAGATACGCCGGAATGAGGCAAAATGACCAGCCCGAGATATTTTTTTACCGTAGCAGGGGCGTGCGAAAGCTGTGCACCGAGAGCCGCTCCGCCTATTTTTCCTGCTGCGCGGGCAATAATGTATACTGCTGTAAAAAAATTCCTGCCCCTAAAATGAGATGATAATCCAGCGGAGCACCCAGATTCAGAACAATCAATGCAAAGCAAGCGCTGATGCTCGGAGTGCAATATTTCATAATATCTTCCAGCTTTTTTTCATCCAGGATATTTGCAAAGGTTGCGGAATAAACCATACCGCTCAGCATAAAATTAAGGACTGGAACAGGCATAAGGTAATGGTTGGCAAGTGCGGTCATAGCCGCTGTAACAAGCACACCGGCAAACACCGTGATTGCACAGACTTTTTCTGACCTGATTTTTTTCATAATAAAGGCTGTGATGCCTCCGGTTATAAGACCAATCAAAACCGGGAAAATAACGATCAGTATAATCAGATATTTTGGTACAGAGCCTCCCGAGGTAATCGGAAGGATGAAACTCATAACAAGCAAAAATACGCAGATTGCCAACACATCGTCAATTACCGCCAAAGGTATCAGTGTCCTTGTAACAGGTCCGTCTGTTTTATATTCTGACACAATGGATAACGCCGGTGCAGGTGCGGTAGCTAAGGCAATACCGCCAAAAATCAAGCCAAGGAAAACAGGGATATCCATAAAATAAAAAATAGCAGAAAACGCAAGACTGACAACAGCAAAAGTCATGAGTGACTGCGCCAAAGTAATCACAACAATCTGTTTACCGGAAGAACGCATCTTTCGCCAGATCATTTCACTGCCCAGCATCAGCCCCATACCGCATTCCATGAGCTCAATCAGTGTATGATACATCGAGTTATCTAAAATATCTTGTGTCAGCAGATTTACTGCATAGGGCCCTAAGAGCATTCCCGCAATTAAAAACCTAAAACAGCGGGCATTTTAAATTTTGCTGCCACCTTCCCGGCGATTACTGCCAATAGCACAACCGTCAATAAACGAATTAACATTTCAAACATTTAAATAGTCTCCTTCTTCACAACGCCAAACAAAAAAATATCCATAATCACTTGTCCTCTTTGTTCGTATTCCTGCAAATCTAAAACATGATTCTCTGTTGTTCTTGACTGCAAATCCATAAAATTCAGGAACTGGACAAATAGTTTTGCCACTTCCGATTGCTGAAACCGGTCACGCAAAGAAATTTTAGACAAGAATTGCTCTAAAATCTGTATATTCATATTTTCCAGTGCCTTCCGTCGGTGTGTTATTTCCGATTTCAGATGTGCAGGAGGCATAATCACAGCTTCACAGAAAATTTTCTGATACAGCGGATTTTCATGAAAGAATATCATTCTGGTCTTATAGTACTGTGTAAGACATTCCTTCAAAGAGCTTGATTCTGTTTCAATGAATATACGATTTTGGATGTATTCTTTTAACTGTTCAAAGCATTCCTCCACACAAGCAAGGAACTGCTCTCCAACTTCAATATCCCAAACTGGAATGGGGAAACTATATCAATAAATAGTCATGCCGCTCATATTCTATAAACTTAATCAAATCATCAAATGTAAGTGAAATTGATTTTTCATTTGTATTCGGATGAAAAACCAGAGTTTTTCCTTCTAATTCTTTATCAATCAGCAGAAGAACTTTACATTCTCTATCATTGATAATGCCAAAGGGACTAACACTACCCGCAGTTAAATTAAGCAACTCGCTTAATTCCTGCTCAGATGCAAATGTAAGACCTGAAACGGACAACTCTTTTGCAAGCATCTTAAAAATTCAATTTCTTATTTTCCTCTAAAAATCACTAAATAGTATTGAGATTTCTTGCTTTTTTTAAGAATAAATTCTTGCTCCCAGTCCCTTCTATTTTTGTATGAGATATTTTTTTGCCTGTTCCACAGTAAACACTGGCTCGTGATGAATTTCTGTGTATGAAATATTTAATTCATGAAAAAAATATCGTATAATTCCATTGTTTTTTTCCTTTTTTTCAGACTATTTTAATTTCAATGAGGTTTTCGTTGGTGAATTTGAAGTTATTCTATAAATCCCAAAAATGTCTTTATAAATGTCCTGTCTTTCTTTTTTTCGTTAAGTAGTTCGTGCCGTTTGTTTTCATAAAAGCCAGCAGATACTATTTTTTTGTATCCCACATCATTCAAAAAAATTTTCGACGAGAATTCTCATTGCTTTGCATATCAAAAAGGAGAGAGTCAATTTGGTCCTCTCCTGGTTGTGAGTTTTTATCAACCCACTACAGTTGATAAAGAGCCTTTTTTCTTATTTAATCTTGAAGAATTGAACAATCGACACAATACCTTGATAAATAAAGACAAAGGCAGTGGTGTAACTAACGAAGAGACCGGTCATCAATGGGTGTCCCATCATGATTAAACCTGCTACGATTCCTAAAATCCCCATCCAAACTAGAGGAGTACCTACCGATTTATCCGTCTTACGAACCTTGAAACCAACGATAGTTTTTGTAATACCATTTGTCAATGCCCAGAAAGAAATGATAAATGGCACAAAAGTTACCATTTCAATAAAGCTACCTGAGAACAAGGAAAGAGCGAGGATGAGGGTAACAATTCCTCCAAATAAATTCCAGCCATGCTTTTCTTCTGATTTGAAGTATTGTACAATCTCAGAAATCCCTTGAACTGCAAATACAAGTGCAAACAAGAAAGTCATGGAAGCCAAAGTAGCAACAGGATGTGCAAGCATTTTAAAACCTACAAAAACTGCAAAAATACCCGCAATTAGTAACAACCACTTCCCAATTTTCGACATTATTTTTCTCCTTTTTTAGAGGAATCTTCCTCTAGTATTCCATAAATCATCATATCCAAAACCTGTGATAATTGACGTTCATATCCTGAAACCAAGTCAGGCAAACTGCTATCTGATGAAACAGTTAAATAATAGGAACGAAACATATTCTGAATCAATCGCAGATAGGCCATAGCTCGCTTCTCATCAATATGCTCTTTCAGTTTGGATTCTGATATAAGTTTTTGACAAACTTGTTCATTCAAGTCCAAAAAATAGCTTTCTGTGGTGCGATGTCTGCTTCCAATTCTTTTTGGCGTCGCAATCATTGCCTCAAAGAAAAATGTGGCTATGTTCCGGGTATTGCTGATAAAATTGGTGACGTCTTTCCATATAATCAGCTAAGGAGGGTACTTGACCTTCCACCCCAGAAGCACTGCCAAAGCTTTCTCAAAAACTCTCCTGAACACAAGTTAGATAGAGGTCTGATTTCCCTGAAAAAAATTATGATACAAAAACTCCTTTGGAAATACCATCCACTTTACAAAGTTCATTGATGACAAAACCTTTATAGCCTTTTTGTAGCAAATTCGAACAAAGCAGCGGTAATGATTTTCTCTCTTCGCAGTCTTGTTTTTTTCTTCTTTTTCTCATGTATGCACCTCTAGATTTTTTTAAATTATAAACCGTTTAGTCTAAAAATATCAATCAACTTTCTCGATAGAGTTTCTCCATAAATGTAGGGATTACAATACATTTGTTACATCACAACTAAATAATAAAAACGGAAGCACCTGTCTTGTGTTAAAGTTAGATCACCACAAAATAACAAACATAAGGAGGGCTTCCGCTGTAGCTACTATAACACAAGTCTTCTGAAAAGAGCGTCTCTGCCAGCATGGCCTCACGGAGTTCAAAGCTGCGGGCGTTCTCAAAGAGGTGTGCCTCGCTGTCATAGTGAAACACGTTGTCGGAAAGCCGGTCCGCCGGGGCAACTTCAGCTTCGTTGATGTCTCGCACCATCTGCTCAAGATGCGTCAGTGCAACGCTGCCGTCATCGGCAACCAGCAGAACTTCATGGATAGAAGAGGGAAGTACATAGAAATCCCCGCCGATGGTCTCAACCGCCCGGTCAAGAAATCCCGGGTATTGGATTACTGCGGCTCCGTTCATGCCGCCCTCGACCGTTGCCACCCAAAGAGGAGAGGGCTCCTCGGGACGGAAATCTGCCCTGTCGCCCGCCATTTCCTGCAGCACTTCATTCATGTTCCGAAGACTTGCCGGATGATTTTTAACGGCTGCGTCGATTGCATCTGCCGCCAGCTGCTCCTTTGTGATGCCGTAGCTACTAAGCATCGCATCGGTCACGAGAACGCTGGACGCGCCACGTTCATTGCTGCCCAAGTCAAAGCGGTAGACCACCGCCATGTCCTCTACCGTCTTATGAGGAAGTTCAGCGAGTTTCTCTTCATTCCCCTTGACCGGAATCATCTGCAGCATCAAAGTCTCCTTCATCTGCTCATAGTTACCGAGTACATTCCAGTCAAGCTGCGGCATATTCTGAGAAGCCTCCCGAACCGCACGCTCAATCATATCCATCACCTGGTGCTCGGAAATACCGGTATTGGTACGATCATAGTAGGCATCCAGGTTCAGGCTTGCGCTCACCTTGCTGCCGGGAATTGTTACCATAAGTCCCTCATAGGACTCTCCCTGCAGCTTCTTCATCTCCCGGGATCCGAATTCCAGATTCGGGAAGCGTTCGCGCATTTCATCCATTACGGTCTTCCTGAAAACATCAAACTCCATGTGTCAGTCCTCCTTTTCCAGCAGGAAGCCGATCGCTTCCGCATTGTTTTTCGCATAAATAGTGTGAGACGTGAGGTATGCCAGCGCTTCACAGAACTCCACTGCGCTTAAATCCATGCAGGCATCCAGCTCATCCTCGTCGATGACGGGATGCGCGATATAGAGAGGTCCGGTCACCAGGACACTTCCGTCCTTACGCGAACGGGCATATTCCTTCGGGTACATCGCCATCAGCTCGTCCGTGATGAAGTGACTGATAAAACCGGACATGCTGTGATTCAGCATGATTTCCTCAATCGCCTCGACCTCCTCAATCAGATGGAAGCTATTGTTGAGTTCCGCATAGAGGACGATGGCCTCTTCTTCGTAGACATCCTCATCTTCTTCGTCTGCAGTCACGTCGTCCGGTTCCTCCGGAATCTCCCCGGTCTCTCGGAAGAGTTCATTCCACTTTTTCAGTGAGAATCTTTTGCCTTCTTGGTCTGCCGGTAATAACGCATGGTCTCCGCCATGCGCGCCATGGCTTCTTTTGTCATCCGCTATCGCTCCTTTCCTGCCGGTTTTCGGCAAAAGAAAAACGTCCCCGATTCCTCAAGGACGCTGTTCACTGGGTATGGCATTATCGCTCCTGATCCCGGCCTTTCTTTTTCTGCCACTGATCAAGAAGCTTCAGAATGGTGTTCTGCATCTGCTGCGTGGTGTAGGATCTGGGAAAGTACTTCCTAAGCTGCTCGTTCCGGAAGGTAACCCGCTCAAGATCCCCCTTCTTTACTTCATTCATGATTTCTCTTGCGGCATCCAGAGTGAAACCGCCTTCCTGACTCAGCTTTTTCAGACGCTGTGCCTGGGAAAGTGACGGAGCAGCCTGCACTTCATCCATGGCCTGGATGAACATTTCCTGTTCCTCTGCTTTCAGGTAAGAGAGCTCAACTGCGGGGTTGAAGGAGATCTGCTTCTGATCAACCATATCTAGGACTTCGGGGATGAGATTGGTGAGACGGATAAACCGAAAAATCTGATTTTTGCTCGTTCCAAGTTCTTCAGCCATCTCTTCACTGGACAATTTCCCGGAATTATTCCCAACTTGGGAATAATTTTCTTGAGCCGGTCTTCCCGCCTGATGTTTCATGGCTTCCAACTTCATCTTGTACGCATAGGCTCTCTCGCTGGGTAGAATGTTTTCTCTCTGCAGGTTGGAATCCACCATGAGCACTGTCGCTGCATCGTCATCCATACGGCGAACCAGCACCGGAACTTCTGTGAGTCCCGCAAGTTCTGCTGCGTGCGCCCGCCGGTGCCCGGAGATAATCTCGTAGCTGCCATCCTCCAGCGGCCGCGCAATCAGAGGCGTCAAGACGCCGTACTGGGCAATGCTCTCCGTGGTCCGGAGCATGGCTTCGTCATCCACTACCTTGAACGGATGCTCCTTAAAGGGCACCAATGCGCTGAGAGGGATGCTCTGCACACGCTCAAGCTTACTTTCCGCGCGGCTCTCATCTGTCTCAAAGATATCATCGTAGCTGGTCAAGCTGATGTTTCCGCCTCTTTTCGGCATTTGCCATCACCTCCTTTGTCAGACTCTGATAAGCCTCGGCAACCTTACCTCCGGGATCATGTTTGAAAATGCTCACGCCCTCGGCGCTGATTTCTGCCGCCCGGACGGAACGCGGAATATCCGCATCGTAGACCTTCAGCCTTCCGCCGTAGGTGTCACGGATCAGAGCGCTAATCTCTTTTGCGAAATTCGTGCGGTAATCCACCATAGTCAGCAGTATCCCTTCAATCCTGAGCTTCGGATTAATCTGGCGCTTCACCTTGTTGACTGTCTGAAGCAGCTGTTCCAGACCTTTGGCAGAAAGATAGTTGGCCTGAACGGGAATCAGCACCTGATCCGATGCCGCAAGTGCATTGACGGTGAGCATTCCGAGAGAAGGCATACAGTCCAGCAAAATGAAATCATAGCTACCCTTCACGGTCTCCAGATATTGCTTCATAACCGTTTCCCGACTCATGGCATTGACCAATGAAACCTCAAGACCTGACAGCGTGATATTTGCAGGGACAAGCTCGACGCCTTCTTCATGCGGTAGTATCCCCTCCTTCGGCGAAAGCGGCTGATCCTGCATGACCTTTGCCATCAAATCTGTTAGAGTGACCGGAAGGTCATCCGGTCTGGAATGTCCCAGCGCAATCGTAAGAGAGCCCTGTGGATCCGTATCGATTAACAGCACCCGCTTCCCTTCTCTGGCAAGACCGATTCCGAGATTTTCACAGGTGGTGGTCTTGCCGGTTCCCCCCTTCTGATTGACGACTGCCATCACTGTGGCTTTTGACATTGATTGATCACCTCCCTAAAACCGGCCTGTGGCCATGTCGTTATTTACCCACGCCTGATAAAAGGGGCGGATTGTCGCAGGCGCATTGTAGAGCGCGGCCAAGAGATACTGCCTGATATTCCGCACCCTGGTCGTATTCTCGGAAAGGCACTTCAGAACATAGCGGATATGCTCTGCGTTCAGCTTCATAAAGCGACTCTTTACCACTGCGAGCGGCTTATCATCACCGGCGATACGGATAACGCTTCGCTTGAAACAGCAGACATCCACCAGGAGATCCAGAATGCCGAGAATGGTTTCCTCTTCGCCGAGATTCTCCCGAAGCAGCACGTCAATGGACAGCGATTCTCTGAAATAGTGCTCATACTCATTGCGTTCACTGATTCCATCCTCATCAAATCCCGATTGGATGGGATTGATATCGCTATTCTCAGTATTGTTATGATTAGTATTGATTCCTCGTGATTTCGGGTAATCAGCAGTTGTGATATTCACGACTCCGGAATCGTGGTTTTCACGATTCTGAATTTGTGCCATCAGAGAGCCTTCCACACCGGTAATGAAATTCTTTACAAAGATCAAATTCGGTTTTCCGAGTCCCTGCCGTTTCCGCTCAATCAGACCGCATTTCTTTTCAAGTTCATCCAGTAACTTCGTGGCTTTCTGGTCGGCACAGTTCATGTCTGCCATGATCTGTTCGATGGTGTAGATGATATACACCCGCCCCTTTTCATCTCCCCACTTGTTCTTGACGGACAGATTCAGCTTATCGAGCATGATGCCGTACAGGATTTTGGCCTCCGCCGACAGTTGCTTGAACTGCTCCTTGGTAAACAGCACTTTGGGAACCCGGTAGAAGGAAAACTGTTCCGCCTGGGCTCCGTAGAAATAATCAAACAAGCATCATCACCACCTCTTTTCAGGAGAACCCGTCCCGCCTGAGCGGCTTCTTGCGGAATACATCCTTCTCCGCGCCGAAAGGACAGCTGCTGAACTGACAGTTGCGGTACTTGAATTCCGGACGCCAGAAGCTACAGCGGGCACAGCTAACAGGCCTCTCCTTTGATTTCCGGCCTACCTTTTTGGCTTCCTTTGTCAGCTTCTCATATCGTCGGAAGATCGCTTCATTCCTGCTCATTTTGCGCCCCGTCCTTCTCCCTGCGCATTTCTCTGCTTGCCAGTAGCCACCTGTCCAGCTCCTTGTAACAGCAGGCGCTGACACAGGGCTGCGTTTTCGCATAGCAGCATCCCTCGCATTTCTTTCCTGCTCGCTCTTCACGCTCTCGGCCAGATAGTAGCAGTTCCGCTCTTCCAGGATGCAACCGGCCTTGCGGTTTTTCCAGAAGAAACAGCGTCTGCAGCTTTCCGGCTTGTCATCGTAGTAGCGAATGCCATCCACCAGAATGACTCTTCTTCGTTTCTGTTTGTTTCCTCTCAAGCTGATATCCTCCTCTCTTTGCTACGCCTCCGGAAAATCCGGAAACGACAAAGCCCCGCAGTGAATTTTCTTCACTACAGGGCTATGTAAGATATCGTATTGGATGACTGTGAGAGGAATCGGGCTAATCAAGGCGCGTGCCTTTGGAAATCTAAAATCCTCGGGACTTAATTTCTAACACCTTTAGATATTCTCCGTATATAATTGCCATATTTCTAATTTATTTTTCCGGTTTGAGCACCGGTAAACACCGCTGCGCAGCGAAAAACACACGACCTCCCGCCATTTTTAGCTTGCGTCCCCTCTGAGGACTTGCTCCTGAATTAGAAAAAAAAGCCGTTTTTTAGAAATTATCTAATCGGATCTCTGTTTTTTTAGATGAAAACAGGGGAAGATTGTGCAATCTTCCCTGTTCCTAACTGTCCCCGGGCGGATTTGAACCGCCGACGTTTCGCTTAGGAGGCGAACCCTCTATCCAGCTGAGGTACGAAGACATATTGGATTTTCCTTTATTTTCAAGGCTTTGCCGTGATGGTCAAGAAAACCATGAATCAAATGACTCTGCTCGCCGCACTTCGGCGCTCTGAATCTCCCTTTCCCGTTTCGAACGCCGAACAAAAATTTCGAAATTCGATTAGGCGCATGATAACATGTTTCTTAGGAGGCGAACCCTCTATCCAGCTGAGGTACGAAGACATATTGGATTTTTCCTTTATTTTCAAGGCTTTGCCGTGATGGTCAAGGGAACCATTGATCAGACGTCTCTGACCTCCGCTCTTCGGAGCTCTAACTCCCCCCCTTCCCGATTCGAACTCCAAACAAAAAAATCAAAATTCGATTTGGCGTATGATAACATCTTTCTTAGGAGGTGAACGCTCTATCCAACTGAGCTACAGAAACCTGTGCTTCACATTATAAAAGCTTTGCGCGGGAAGCACAAGCGGAACCGGCCGTTCGAAGCGTCTTATCTACACGCATTCGCATCGACATGGTCAAGCGCATAAAATGACGGCCTCCCAAACTGCGGGAGGCCGTCTCTTTTTCTCTGTATGGCTTAGTGCTTACGATAGCGCATTGCGATGACAAGCGCCGCTACACGAAGTGTTTATCTTTGCCTCTTTGCGTTTCTTTACTTGGTTCCCGTGAGCGCTACGCCGTTCACATAGAGCGTGTGCCCGTTGGCCGTCACATTCGCCGCATTTCCGTTAAAGGAACTCACATAGCTGTCCGCGCTGAGCGTCCAGGTACTTGTGCTGTCCAGGGTCACAGAGACGGTTCCGACTTCGGTCGAAACGCTCTCACCCTTTGCATTGCTGATGTTGCCGTCCACGGAACCTTCAAAGCTCGAGCCGTCGCCAAGCTCAAGATTTAAGGTGGAATCGTTGCCAACCTTGATCGCGCCCGCAAGCGTCTGCTTGCTCGCCTTCAAGGTCGCAATGTTCTTTCCGCCGCTCCAGCCGTCCGCGCAGACAGAGAGCAGTATCTTCTCGGAGTCCTCGTTGACAATCTTCACATCGTTCAATGTGATTACCGCATCGGTGTTGGTCACGTGGAACACATGACCGCTCTGACTGGTCAGGCTGCCGCCGTTCATCGTAAAACTGCTCGTGCCGCTGTCCGCATCACCGGACATGGACTGATAGATCATGATGCTGTCGAGGAAGGTCGCATTGCCGTTTCGCTCGGTGTTCTTCGCCGTGAGATTGCAGTTCTCAAGCTTAATGGAGTTCAATCCCTCGATGCAGACACCCTCCGCGCGATACGACTTGAGTTCCGCGTTAGAAACCGTGATGTCCGCCGTGGAATAAATCGCCGGGGAGCCGAGGCCGCTTGACTCATAGCTGCCGCCGTCTACCACAACCGTGCCGCCGCCTCTGTCCGTTCGAATCGCCGCAGAGGACTGTCCTGTCGTCGTGACCTTCAGATTCGAAGCGTTCGTGATGCCGCCTCCGGTTGTCATGATGCCGCCGGAGCCGTCGCCCATGGTTGTGATTTTCGTGTCCTTGATGGTGACCGTTGTGCCGTCGCCGCTTGCTCCGTTCTTTCCCCCGTTGCCGCCGTAGCTGAACACACCGTTCGCGCCGTTCGCGTTGGATGTGATGCTTCCGCCGGTAATCGTGGTCTTGGAACCGCCTTTTACCAGAAGCGCTGCGTTGAGGCCGTAAAAGTTGCAGTTGTCGCCGCCGTCGGAGTCGCCGGTCTTCGTGAGCAGGGGATTCGCAATGCTCACCGCATCGGAAGTCGAAATGAGCAGAGCGCTCTCATCGCTCGTCGCGCTCACATAAGTCTGGTCGCTCGTCGAAGTTGCGGATGTGATTTCCGCGGCGCCCTTGTACTCGATGTCCGAGCTGCTTCCGCCCGGTGCGCCGCCCGGGCCGCCCTTTCCGTCCGGTGCCTTCCCATCCGGCGCACCGCTCGGCGCTTCTCCCTGCGCCATGCTGCTCTCTGTCTCGGTGCTTGTGGCAGCCTTGTTTCCGCAGGCGGCAACACTGAGCGCCACCGCTGTCGCAAGCAACAGCATACGACCGTTCTTCTTTCTCATAAGAACTCCCTTCTCGAAACGAACTATTTTCCCTGCTGTTTCCGTGATCCTTCGGCAACGATATAACAAGGCTAACTATAGCGTATCACCGATTGCGGAACAAGTTAAGAAATACAGTCTGTCCGTAGAAAGAAGACTCTCATCGTATCCGAAATCCCCTTTCCTCTTCCTTAATCGGAATAGTTCTGACCTCCATGTTTTCAATCTTCACATAGCGTCCCTGTTCGATTTCCAGGATCACCCGGTCAATCTGCTCTTCCGTCCCCTGTATCTCCATGCTGACAGAACCGTCGTCCTCATTTCGCACCCAGCCCACGGCGCCCGCAAACTCGGCGGCATACTTTGCCCGGTAGCGAAAACCGACGCCCTGCACAAAGCCGTAAAATCGAAGGTATTTCCGTATCATAAGCGACTCCTATATCTCTTGCCGTCTGTCCATCCCGAAGCGACATTCCTCCTTTTGCTCGAGCGCTCAACGCTGTCATGTCGCTTGTATTTTGGCATGGCAGAGCTCTCTGCATTTCCTTTATCGAAGCGCGGCATCAATCTTGTCGTCCAGACTGTCATCCTCCACCGTAAAATACTGCCTGCTTCCGGGTCTGCGGTAAAAGAGCGCCAATTGCCCTGTCTGCTGCACCAGAACGGCCTCCAACTTGCCTGCCACCCCTTCCTCGGACTCTGCGGAGATGAGAGAGCCGCTGTCAAGCTTCTCCTTCAGCGCAGCGAGATAGCTGTGCCCGAGCTTCGAGAGTCCGGCCTCATTCATGCGGAAGCAGAGCTTCACCGCCCGGTCTCCCACGGGATAGTAGAGCTCACAGAAGGGCGCATCCTTCGTGTACTCGTGCTCCTCCGGACGGAAAAGTTCGTAAAAGTCTCTGAGCCCTGCCTCGTCCTTTCGGATACAGGCAATGGCCCGCTTCTTTTCCGGGCCGTCCTCATCCCTTCCCTCCTGCAGTGCCCGGTCCGCTTCGGGATCGATCCAGTGGTAGAGCATCGCTTCCAGACTTGCCCCTTCTTCCACTTCCCGCTTTAGGGTGAGGAACTCATAATCTCCCGGTTCGAGTTTTAATCCCTGCTCTGCCGCGGCGCGTGCGCCCTCCTTGTCTCCGAAGGCCGCGCGAAGCTTTCCGAGCAAGAGGTAAGTCCAGGGGTAGTCCGCTTCTTCAAGCACACCTTGTTCCGCATAGCGCAGCGCCTCTTCCGGATAGCCGCTGTACAAAAGTCCCACGGCATAGCGGTAATACCAGACTCCGGAACCCTTGGCGTTTTCTTCGGCGTCCTTCATCCACGCTTGCCCGCGGTAGTAATAACTGTATTCTCCGAAGTTATTGCAGGCGAGTCCGTAGTAGAGCGAGAGTTTCAAATCCCGGCGCGCCTGCTTCTTTGAAAGCGGCCGGCCGCGGCGCCCGCATCTACGAACTGCTCGATCCAACGCACCATTTTCCCATAATAGCCGCCGTCATCCTCGAGGAAGGCCTCCAGAGTCTCAATGTCTTTTGGCGAAAGCAGGGAGCCGGTCTCCTCGTACCGTTTCGGTTCCGCGCGGAAGAGGGTAATTCCGCCCACATTTCTCCGAAAGCTGTGAAACTCCGCTCCGGTCATGCCCCTCTCCTTGAAAAAGGCGAGGGCGGCATCCAGCGCGGACTCCAAATCCCAGGCGATAAAATCCAAATAGCCGTAGTACAGGCCACTCGCAAAGCCCGTATGGTAGAGGGCATCCTCTCCGCCGTGTTCGCTCAAATAGGTACGCAATTCATCGCGAAATGCCGCGAGCGCCTCTTCTCTTCCCTCTTCCGGAAAGGTACTGAGGGGATACAGAAGGAAGCCCGGCACAATGCCGTTCCGGTGATATTCGTCAACCAGATCGCTCTCCCCGTGCAGATATTCATTGATGGCCGCGGAAAGGCGCGTGCTGCCCTCATAGACATCCAGGCGCCAGTCGGCGTCCGGATTTTCATCCGCATCGAGCCGATACGCAATTTCGGAAGTATCCAAATAGGCAGCTGCATCCTCCCACAGAGGATAACCGAGCTCTCCTAAGTAAGCATATAAGTCCGAAAGTTTCTTCGCCTCGCTGTCCTCGGGCGCTTCCAGTAACTCGATACCCGTGAGGAACGCAATCGCCGCTATGTCGCCGAGTACCTGGTTCGTGAGCTTATAGAGCATCCACTCCGCACGCCGCGGGTTCTCCCGCTGCAGGGGCAGGAGCTTTTCACAGTAGAGTTTCAGGGAAAAGAGCTGCTCTCCGGTCGGAATCAGCCAAATGTCTACATCCGCGGCATCAATTTGAACGCTGTCTTGTTGCAGCGCAAACTTATCGCTCGGCGCGGAACCCGCCCGTATCTTCCAATGTTCCAGAACTTCTTTCGGCGCGCGACGACAAAAATACACGAGGGGATAGAGCGCGGAGCGTCTTCCCTCCGCACAGAGTATGAGCTCATACTTCTCTCCGTCAAAGCCGAGTTCAAACGAGACATCCCGAATTGCCTGCTCCAATACGGCACCGCAGCGCTGCAACATCGCCGCTCCATCGTCCTCGTTTCGGTCGATTGCCGCCCGGAGTTCTGCCTCGATTGCAAGGAAGTCAGCCCAGGCCTCCTTTGTTCTCTCCCGGAAATTTTTCTCAAAGCGCGGAAAGGTAAGACGCTCCCTGCAGTCTTCTACGTAGTCGCTCATTTCCTTGTCTTCCGGATGCAGGGAGAGGGCGCGCTCAAAGTAGCTAAGCGCAAGCCCGTCCTCGTCGAGGTAATAATAAGCGAGCGCCATCAGCCGGTTATGCCGAAAATCTTCCGATTGCGCCTCTTCGTGCGCTGCCAAGACTGCAATCGCCTTATGATAGAGCTCTGTTCCCTCGGTCTCCGCAAGTGCGAGATAGGCCTCCGCGGAGCTCTGCATCCCCCTCGGGGCCGCGCTCCTCGGCGGGAATGGCCTCCAACATCTCCCTGCTCTTCTCAAACGCGCCGCTCTCGTTCCATTGCCGGCATTGTTCCAAAATATCCACGCGCTTTCCTCCTCATTCGCTTTCCGACTTTTGCCGAAACGCAGCATAGCCCTTGCTCACTGCAAAGGACTTCGAAAACCAATCCTATACTACTCCGAAAATTCTCCGTCCACCATGCCGTTCAAATAATGTCCGGGGTCTGCGATAAACGCTTCCCAGCTTGCGAGCGGGCAGAATTCCTCCTGCTCCGTATCGAGATACCAGATTCGCTTGTCTCTCGGACTCCAGAGCAAAAGATAATCGCTGTAGTTATCCATCTCCGCCATGAGAGACAAGAGCTTTTTCCGCTTCCAACGAAACTCCCGAAGTTCAAGATAGGGGTAAAACACCATCCACCGCACCGACTCGCGCTCCGGAAATTCGAGGCGCAGCGCTTCGTTTTTAAAATACGCTGTCATGGCCGCAGGCAGATGATAGTTCTTTAGCTGTCTAAGCTTTTCCTGCTCGTTGTGCCAGTCCTCCGGCTCGAGAGAGCGCAAATACTCTGCCATCTCTCCGTTCTTATTCTGTACCGCCAGCGTATAAGGACGGTCGCCGTACTTGTCCGCAAGGGTGATATCCGCCCCCTTTGAAACGAGATAGCGTAGAAGTTCAAAGTGATTCTCGCGTGCCGCCTCCGTGACCGGGGTCGAGGCATAGGGAAAGACCATGTCAGGCTTATGAAAGTTGATGTCCGCCCCCTGCTCTAAGAGGTACTCCGTGAGCATGCGGTTCCCGCTGTGCGCCGCAGCGCGGAGCGGCTTGCCGCCGTAGCGCCGTAAATCCAAGGATAGCCGGTCGATTACGGGCAGTATCTTCGGATCTCTGACATCTTCCAGGCAAAAGAAGAGACGGCTTATGTTCTCTTCCCTCGAAGTGACGCGGACGCCCGCCTCCACCAGCGATACGAAAGCACTCAGCTCTCCCTTGTTGAGCGCCTCATAGAGACTCTCCTCGTTCGGCTCACTCATGCCTCGTTTTCCTCGGTATAGGTCCGCTCGATGTCTATAAACTGAATGTAGATGCCGGAGACTTCACCCTCGCTGTCATAGCCGAAATATGTCGGGTAATAGCCGTCTCCCCAGCCGCTCGCAAAGAGAGCCACTTCCGCATTCGCACCCGGAACCTCCCACTTGAGCCAGTCGCCCCATTCTCCCTGATACTTCGGATTTTCCGCTGCGTTCTTTTTAAGAGTTCTTCCAGTAAATCGCCGTAGAGGTCAAAGTCGCTGTCCTGCTTTGTCTTCTCTTCCAGGAAGGCAAGATAAGCTTCTTTTGTCGCGAAGTCCGCGATGCAAGCCATGCCGGCATCCACGCCGAAGCCGAAGTAATCGCCCTCCTTAAATTCTCCCTCGAGTCTCTCCTGGCCCGTCACCGCGAGCTCATAGCGCACAGGTATTCGACCGCTGACTTCCAGCTTGGCACAGGCATAGCGGTCTCCGTACTCCTTGCTCGGCACCACGCAGAGCTTAAGCGTATAGCTTCCGGCCGGTATGGTCTGCAGATAGGGCACGGCATCATCCAGGGTGACCATGGGGTCACAGACCACGATTTTCCCCGTCGGAAAATGCACGGGCCCGAGATCCAGGATATCCACTTCCTTTCTTCCGATGACCTTCTCCGTAAAATAGCGCTCCAATTTGACATCCGCGTCCAGAATTTCACGCACTGCCTCATACTGTTTCATCCACTCTGCTGTCGGCATCTTTTTTCCTCTCGATAAACCGGTTTTTCCGGTGTTTTTGTTGACTCCGTTTTTCAGCGCGTCCCCGACGCGTACTCACCCATATTGATATCCAGTACCTCCCGCGGCGGCTGAATCAATGCATCCTCATAGCGGCAGGACCAGTGCAGCTCGGAACTCATCTCCCCGTCTACGACACCGTCCACCGTCTCCCCGTCCGCAATTACGTTTCCGCTGGAAAGCAGATAGGCGGCTACATTGTAGGCGTGATTCACAACCCAGTTCGGGTTCATGCCGTGGAAATGGTACTGTAAATCCGGCAGGAAGAGGGTGCTCATGCCGAGGGTATCCACAACCATGTCCTCGCTGTCCTGCACATTGAAAAAACGCACATTGACACCGAAGTAGATAAAGCGGTTGGTGCCCTCCGTCTCATCCCACCGCACGCTCTCCGCAGCAAACAGTTTTCCGGAACTCGGGAAATAGAAGGCCTCACAGTCCGGGTACAGTTCCGAAAGGGCCTCCAGAAAGTCCATGTCGAGGGTGGCGCGCTGCACGGCCGGAAGCGCCCTCGCAAGCATATCGGTCGCAATCACACGGTAGCGGCAGTTGCCGAGTATACGGTCTCTCTCCTCGAGGCAGTCCCACATCTGGCTCCGAAGGAAGTCATCGATCTCCTCGCCGTCAAATGCCGTGCACTCCGTCACCATGAGCTGCACCGGCACGCTTTGATCTTGAAACTCTGCCCTATAGTCGAGTGCCGCAAAACCTGCTGTCTTACCGTCGTGGCAAAAGCACTCTGTCTTTCCGACATGCTTCTCGATGACCGCACACATCCGCTCCTTAGACGGCATCGCTGCCGGCTCTCGGAACAGGAGCTCTATCACAAAAGGACCACCGGGGCGCTCTGCCTTGTTCTCATCCAAATCCTGTCGAAATACTTCTTCGCTCATCCTTTTCTCCCGTTTAAAGTCGCTCCGAACGAGCGCTCCCTTTCAGCTCTCAAACAATTCCAAACGCAGGGCTTTCAGTTCTTCGCGGAATTCCGCAAGCGAAGTCTCGTCCATCACCTCTGTGATATCGTATTCCCTCGCATGTTCCGCAAAGTCAAGGAGCGCTGCCCGAAGAACTTCCTTTTCTTCGCTGCTCGCCGTAAGGCGAATGTTCCGCGCTTCGAGCCCTTCATCCAGGTCCTGTAGATTCACGCTCCCGCTCCGCAGGCACTCTAAGAAGAGGGCCGCAAGGTCGCCGATCAAATCAATGGCATAGTAAAAGTTTAGTTCCAATCCCTCGCGGTTCGTAAAGCGAAGCGCATCCCCGGTCATGCGGAGCGAAGACGCCCGCTCTTCGAGCGCCTTAAGGCCCGTCCTTGCAAAAATCTCGCCGAGCCCTATCTCATCTTTTTCAAAGTCTTCCAGTAGGCTTAAGAGAGTCAGACTGTCGTCTGTCCCGCCGATATAACTGCCCCAGTAGCTCTCTATGTACATGCTTCGCTCCTTCCGTGCCCGCAAGCCTTTTCCGCAAACATGCAGGCTCCGTTTTCCGTTTCAGCTGACATCACTCTCGCAGAGCGCCGAACGAATTTGTTCTCCCAGTTCCTGAAAACGCGCTTCCTTTCCGTCGTGGTGACCGTAGTCATCCATGGAAGACCGCAGCTTTACGCCCTTTTTTCTCAAGATGTCCGCGACCCGCACTGCGGCATCCGCGGCCGTAGAGAGCGGCGCCGGGTGCCCTTCTCCCTCGCGTCTGCCGTTTTGCAGATAAAGGCGGCAATTCGTATTCCGGATTTCCGTCCTCGCGCAGTAGTCCGCAAAACCCGGGTACCAAAAAGAACCGCAGAGTGAGAAGACGGCACACGCTGCGGTCTCGCGGAATATGCTGTACACTGCCGCAAGCCCGCCGAGGGAATATCCTCCGTAGGCAATGCGCCCCGCGTCAATGGGATATTTCGCTATCAGTTCCGGAAGTTTTTCCTCGAAAAGCTCCCTGTGATACGCATCCGCCCCTCCTCCGAAGGGCGGTGCATCCGCCCGGAATGCAGGCTGCGGCCAGGGACTGAAATCCGCGGTTCTCTCCTCTGAAACCACGGACAGCACAAACATATCCGAAAGAAAAGCCGAAAGCGTCTCGGGAAGCGCATCGTTCCAGAGAAGCAGGGGGTAACGCTTGCCCTTCTCGAGCTCTTGCGGCATTTGTAAACTGTACTGTCTCACGCGTCTCACTTACTCTTATGCTCTATGATCTTCACGACAAAATCAAAGACGCGCTTGGTCGAGGGAATATTCAGTCTCTCCTCGGGCGTATGAATGTCCTTCATATCCGGTCCGATCGAGACCGCATCGAGGTTTTTAATTTTGCCCGAGAGGATGCCGCACTCCAGACCTGCGTGAATGGCCTGCACCGAAAGCTCTTTTCCGAAGAGCTCGCGGTAAATAGCCGCCGCCTCATCGCGGAACGCAGACTCCCGCACATACTCCCAGGCCGGGTATACGCTGTGTACCGCAGAGCTCGCCCCAAAGCAGCTTGCGACAAATTCGATTTTATCGACCACTGCCCGGAATGCCGTCGCAACCGAACTGCGGATGGAATACTTGAGCGTAAAGTTCTCGGCCGAGAGCTCCGTGATGCCGAGGTTTACCGAGGTCTCAACCAGCCCCTCGATGTCCGCGCTCATGCGCTGCACGCCGTAGGGGAGGGCTGCCATGAGTCCGAGCACCTTCTCCGTGCTCTCTGCCGTGAGCGCTGCCTCATTGCTGTCAACGACCTTTGCCGTGAGACTGAGCGCCGGATCGGTTCCCGCATACTCGTTTCGAAGCACGGTCTCTTCCGCCCGCACTGCCTCGCGGAACGCACTCGTGCTCACACTGTCCGAGAGCACCAGTTCGGCGCTCGCCTCTCGGGTAATTGCGTTGTACTTCGCGCCGCCCGCAAGCGAGACCAAGCGGAAGCTATAGTCCCGGCGGAGTGCCGTCAGCACGCGCGCAATGAGGAGCGCCGCACTCGCTCTGCCCTTTCCGATTTCCATGCCGGAATGACCGCCGGAGAGTCCGGATACCTCAATCAGCACATGCTCTCCCTTCAGCGCTTCTCGCCGCACCGGGAGGTTTAAGTCCACATCGCCGCCGCCCGCGCAACCCGCGAGCGCAATGCCCTCCTCATCCGAGTCCAGGTTTAACATTCTGTTTCCCTTCAGCATGGACACATCGACCGCGTGGGCGCCGCTCATATCCGTTTCCTCCGAGACCGTGCATATAAATTCAAGTCTCGGGTGCTTGAGCGTGGGCGAATCGAGAAGCGCTAGCGCATAGGCAAGCGCAATGCCGTCGTCCGCACCGAGTGTGGTTCCCTTTGCCCGAAGCCAGTCACCGTCCACATAGAGGTCCAAGCCCTCTTTTGTCATGTCCTTATCGCAGTCCGCCGCCTTCTCCGTCACCATGTCCATGTGACCCTGCAGAATAATCGGCGCCTCCGCTTCATAGCCCTCGGAAGCCTCCTTAATGATGATTATATTGTACTTCTCATCCCGGTAGTGCTCGAGCCCTCTCTCCTCCGCAAAGTGCTGGAGGTACTTGCTGATTCTTTCCTCCTGATGTGAGGGTCTCGGAATCTGAGAGATTTCCTCAAAAAAAAAGCGAATACTTCCTTGGGTTCCAAATTGCTGAGTACTCCCATTTTGCACCTCTTTCTGTACTGATTTTTTGGTCAAATCGCTCTTTTTACTATACCCGAAAGCGCTTGCTTTTGAAAGACTTGCACGCATCCAAAAAAAAGAGAACTCCCGGACGGAAGTTCTCTCTGATCGCTGTTGTTACCAGACCGCTGTGCCCTGCATCCACACCGTGCCCTTAAAACGTCTGCCGACCTTCGGTTCGCCCTGCAAATCCAGGCTGTTGATGTAGACATGAAATTGGAGATCGTGGGTGCGCAGCAGAAAATCCCAAATAATCTCGCCGGTTTCCCAGTTTTTTCTCCGGTTGATTTCTCGTATCTCGCCGACCACCACATACAGATCGCACTCTATGCCGTCCGGCATAAAACAGGATTCCACAATGGAATAAATGTCTTCGCGGCGCAGGCGTTTGTTGACCGACTCGTAGAGGCGAAGATCGCTTGCGGTCAGAGTCTCCATGGCACCCTCATCGCCATCCTTCGCCGCGCTGATCATGCGCGCGCGCTCGCGTTCCGTGATATGCAAGAGTTCGCGTTGCCTTTCATTTTTATACACCGGCAACAGTATCTTTCCGTCCCGGCAAAGACCGCCGATACTCACGCCCCGCGGCATTTTGTACGGAGTCTTGGCACGCTGCTGCCGATATTCCGCGACATTGGTCAGACGGAATATCAGGCTGATGCCGATGCGCATATCATCAATGAGTCCGGAATAAACCTCATTGTCCACGTGGCGCTCTATCATGCACTCTGCCGTCGAGGTAATGCCGTCGGCATCGATGTAGGGCAGATAGCGCTCTCTGACAAGTTTTCCGTCCGCCGCGACATAGCCCCCCATCGTTAAGCCGAGGCGCTCACCGAGCGGAATCCGGAGTTCCCAGAGCCTGTCCCCGTTTCGCATGGCAATGTGATGAACGGCATCCCGATTGCGAAACAGCAGTTCCTCCAGAATTTCTCTGGCATCTCTGTCACTGTCCACTCTTGCAAAGCCGATTGTCCGAAAATATCTGTGCATCCTTTGATTCCTACCTAAAACCTTCCGCGCATTGCTCTCTGCTTAGAAATGCGCCAGCCGCAAATAAAGTTTCTCTGCCACCAGCCGTTCAGAGAACGGTGCACCACTCTTCCGTTCGAAGAGCTCGCGTCAATCACGCTGCCTCCGCCCGCAACAATGCCGACATGTCCCGAGACAACGATGATATCACCCGCCTGCAAGTCCGAGAAATTATTGATTCTCTGACCTCGACCGGAGCTCGCCCAACCGCCGGAAGTCATATAGGACTGGCTCACACCGGAGTGATTCAGACACCAGTAGACAAAACCGGAGCAGTCAAAAGCACTGTCGCCCTTGGCGCCCCAGACATAGGGCGTGCCGAGCTTGGAGCTCGCGACGCTTAAGAGCGTTCCCACGGAACCGCTGCCCGAATAAGTGTAGCTCGAGCCGCCGCCGCTGTCCTGAGAGCCGGAACTGTTGCTCTTATTTCCGCCGTTCTTCGGTCTGTCGTTGTTCTGCGTCTTTGTCTTTGCCTTCGGCTTCGGTGCCGGCCGCACAACATCGTTGCTCGCAAGCTTTGCCATTGTTGCCGCGCCGACCATGCCGTCCGCCGAGAGACCGTTTCTCTCCTGGAAGGCCTTGACCGCATTCTTGGTCGCATCTCCGTAATAGCCGGTCGCGAGCTGCTTGTCGAGATATCCCCACTTGCTGAGAAGTTCCTGCACCCGCTCCACGGATTCGCTCTCGTCACCGAGTGTCAGACCGAAGGCCTGCGCATTCGGGCTGTTCAGTGCATCGCGTGTGCCGGGTCCCAGATAACCGTCGACAACCTGGTTGTTTCTGCTCTGGAACTCCTTGATGGCCATGACAGTGCCGAGACCGAAATTGCCGTCTGCCTCTCCGGTCAGATAGCCCAACTCCTTGAGCCGCTGCTGCGCTGCCATGACAATGTCGCTCTTCTCACCGTAGACCACCATGTTCGGCTTGACCTCATCGGAATAGATGAGGTTCATGGTTTTAAGTCCGACCTTTCCGTCCTGTCCCAGACCGTTCATCTGCTGGAACTTCTGCACCGCTGCCAGAGTCTTTCCGTCAAAGGTTCCGTTTACATCCGCGGTCTGCGCGAGATAGCCGAGCTGATAAAGTCTCTGCTGCAACGTCACGATGTCCGTTCCGCTGTCGCCCTCCTGCGCCGTGTAGTAGTGCGCATTCTCATCCATAATGGCCTTGAGGGTCGACTCGCCCACAATGCCGTCCTGCGGCAGCTTGTTCTGCCGCTGATAAACCTTGACCGCCGCCGCGGTCACCTCGCCGTAATAATCCGTCGGCTCATCGTTGTCCATAAATCCGAGTTCCATGAGACGCGCCTGCAAGTCTTTGACAATCCAGTTCCGCGTACCGATGCGGATAATTTCGGGTGCGGGCTCCGTGGTCGGCACGACCAAATCCATATCCGGGAACTGTGCGCCGGAGGGAGATACCGCCATGATATCACCCGGATTTGCGGGGAGCGCTGCCTCGGCACTGCTCTCCGAACTTCCCTCCGCACTCTGATCCGCACCGCTTCTCGCTGCTCTCCGCAACACTGCTCTCGGAGCTGCCCTCCGCTGTTCCCTCTGAACTTGCCGCACTCTCCGCGCTGCTCCGTTCCGTGCTCGCGGCGCTCTCCTTTGCCGCATCGCTCTGTGCCGTCTTTCCCTGCGAGCAGGCCGTTAGCATCGCCGCTGTCACAAACAGCGCGAGCGCCTGCTTCTTCGAAATTCTCCGTCTCATTTTAATGTCCTCGATTTATGAAAACGCGGGGTCCCCCGCGGAATAAATATCAAATGTTTCTCAAATGCTTATGCCCGCAATCTCTCTGCCAAGGCCGCAAACTGTGCAAGCGAGAGCACCTCGCCGCGCACCGTCTCCGGGAGTCCGAGCGACAAAGCGCCTCGTTAACCTTCTCCCGCGAGAAGCCCGCGTTCTTGAGTCCGTTCACCAAAGTTTTTCTTCTCTGATTGAACGAAGCCCGGATGATGCGAAACAGGAAGGCCTCATCTTCGGTCTGCACCGGTTTCTCCGCATAGGTCCTGAGGCAGATGACCGCAGAACCGACCTTGGGTCTCGGGAGAAAACAGTGGGGCGGCACATTCGCCACAATCTCGGCCGCGGCATAATACTGCACCGCGAGCGAGAGCGAGCCGTAGTCCTTTCCGCCCGGCGAAGCCTGCATGCGCTCCGCCACTTCCTTTTGCACCATAACGGTGATGTTCTCAATCGGGAGTCCGCTCTCCAGGAGCTTCATCAATATCGGCGTTGTGATGTAGTAAGGGAGATTTGCAACCACCTTGATTCGCTTCCCGCCGAGTCTTTTTGACAAATCGTTCAGGTCCTGTTCCAGGATATCGCCCTGAATCACTTCCACATTGTCGTACTCCGCGAGACTCTCCGCAAGAATCGGAATCAAACCGCGGTCTATCTCCACCGCGAGCACCTTCCCCGCCCGCTCCGCGAGCCTCTGGGTCAGGGTCCCGATGCCGGGGCCTATCTCCAGCACAGCGTCCGCATCGGAAATCTGCGCCGCATCGGCAATCCGATCCAAGACATGGCTGTCAATCAAAAAATTCTGCCCGAACTTCTTTTGAAAACGAAATTCCTCGTGGCGCTTTAAGAGCGCTATGGTGTTTTCCGCTCTGCCGAGATCTGCCATCAGCACACCTCCCTGTCTGCGAGCTTCGGGAAACAGCGCAGCGCATTTTCCTCTGTGACGCGCCGCACTTCCTCCTCCGGAATCCCCTTGATGCGCGCTATTTCCTGCGCGATATAAGGCAGATTCCGCGAGTCGTTTCGCTTGCCGCGCCTCGGCTCCGGCGAGAGATAGGGACTGTCCGTCTCGAGCAAAATGCTCGTGAGCGGAACCGCCTCCGCCACCTCTTTCATCTTCTTGCCGTTCTTAAAGGTTACGACGCCGCCGATTCCGATGTAGAAGCCGAGATCTGTGTAGCGGCGCGCAAGCTCCGCACCGGAAGAAAAGCAGTGTATTACCCCCGCCGATGCCGCGCGCCGCTGCGCGCTGCATCTCATCGAATGTGTCCTGCGCTGCCTCTCTGGAGTGAATGATGACCGGAAGCCCGGTCTCCGCCGCCAAATCCAACTGGCGGCGAAACCAAATTTTCTGTACGTCCCGCGCCGGTTCCTCGTAGTGGTACTCCAGGCCGATTTCACCGATTGCAACCACCTTCGGATGTTTCGCGAGCGCCTCAAACTCACTTAAAACACGATCGCTCAGTTCTTCGACATGGTTCGGATGTGCACCGAGCGCCGCGTACATCCATGGATAACGCTCTGCGAGCCTAAGCCCCGTATAACTCGATTCCACCGATGCGCCCGCGTTGATGACCTTCTCTATGCCGTGCTCTTTCAGACTGTCGAGCAACTCGTCCCGGTCGGCATCAAACGCCTCGTCATCGTAGTGCGCATGGGTATCCAGGAGCATCAGCCGATCTCCGCGCCGGACGGCATATCCTCGGACATCGTTGTCATGAGACTCAGATTTCCGTTCTCATCCGCCGCCGAGAGCAACATGCCCTGGGACTCCATGCCCGCAAGACGCGCGGGCTTTAAGTTCACAATTGCCATAACGCGCTTTCCGACCAGCTTCTCCGGTTCCGGATACCACTTCTTAATACCGGAGAGAATCTGAATCTCCTTACCGCCGCAATCCAGTCGGAAGCAAAGGAGCTTCTTCGACTTCGGAACTTCCTCGCACTTTAAGACCTTGCAGACACGGAACTCGCACTGCGCAAAGGCATCGTATTCCACTTCCGGCTTGGACGGAATTTGAATATCGGACTTCGGCGCTTCCGCCTTCTCTTCTTCCGCTGCCGCCTCTTCGGCCGCTGCGTTCTCCGCATTCAGCTTTGCCTCGACCTCCTTCGGATCCAAGCGGCGGAACAGCATCTCTGCCTCAGCTGCGACCCTCGTACCCGAGGGATAGAGACCGAAGGTATCCATTGCCTCCAGCTCTCTCTTTTCCGTGCCGAGCTCCTTCAAAATCTTCTCGGAGGTCTCCGGCATGAAGCTAAAGAGCAGGGAGGAAGCTATGGTCAGTGCCTCGGTCAAGTGATAGAGCACAGCCTTCAGTCTGTCCTGCTTGCTCTCATCCTTTGCGAGCGCCCAGGGCAAAGTCTCGTCGATATACTTGTTGCAGCGCTTAAAGATATTCCAGAGCTCGGTCATCGCGTCCGCAACGCGGAGCACGTCCATCTTCTCCCGAATCTTCTTGACGCCGTCGAGCACGGTCTTCTCAAGATCCGCATCGAGCGCGACATCTTCCGGAGAAAAGTTCGCATCCGGTCTCTCCACCACGCCGCCGAAATACTTGTTGGTCATGGCGATGGTGCGGCTCACGAGGTTGCCGAGCACGTTTGCGAGATCCGCATTGTATCTCTCCACCATGAGATCCCAGCTGATGCTGCCGTCGTTCTCAAAGGGCATCTCGTGCAGGCAGAAATAACGCACCGGGTCCACGCCGAAGAAGGAGACCAGTTCGTCCGCGTAGAGCACATTGCCCTTGGACTTCGACATCTTGCCGCCGGCCTGTAAAAGCCAGGGGTGACCGAAGACCTGCTTCGGCAGCGGCTCGCCGAGCGCCATCAGGAAGATGGGCCAGTAAATCGTGTGGAAGCGGACAATGTCCTTACCGATTAAGTGCAGATCTGCCGGCCAGTACTTTTGATAGAGCTCTCCGTTGTTGCCGTCCGCGTCGTAGCCTATGCCCGTCGTATAGTTGGTCAGTGCATCGAGCCAAACATAGACCACATGGCCCGGCGCAAAATCGACCGGAATGCCCCATTCAAAGCTGGTGCGCGACACGCAGAGATCCTGCAGACCCGGCTTCAGGAAGTTATTCATCATCTCATTCTTTCTGGAGACGGGCTGAATGAATTCCGGATGCTCTTCGATGTACTGAATCAGGCGGTCCGCATACTTGCTCATGCAGAAAAAGTATGCCTCCTCCGAAGCCTGCTTCACTTCTCTGCCGCAGGTCGGGCACTTGCCGTCAACAAGCTGCGACTCGGTCCAGAAGCTCTCGCAGGGTGTGCAGTAAAGGCCCTCGTAGGAACTCTTATAGATATCGCCCTGCTCGTAGAGCTTTTTGAAAATCTTCTGCACCTGCTTCTCATGATAGGGCTCGGTGGTCCGCATAAAGCGGTCGTAGGACGTGTTCATCAGGTCCCAGATGCGCTTAATCTCCGCGGATACCTTGTCGACATAGGCCTGCGGCGTCATGCCGGCATCCTTTGCCTTGCCCTCAATCTTCTGACCGTGCTCATCGGTTCCGGTCTGGAAGTAGACATCAAAGTTCTCTTCTCGTTTAAAGCGGGCAATCGCATCCGCTAAGATGATCTCATAGGTGTTTCCGATGTGCGGCTTGCCGGAAGCATAGGCAATTGCCGTCGTGATATAGTAAGGTTTTCTGATTTTTTCTCCCATATCCTCAGCCCTCCGAATATTCTTCGATTCTTATTAGTGTAACATATCAGAGCAACATGTGATAGAGTTCTCTGCGGCTGATTCCGCGGTCTTTTGCGGCTTTTTTCATGGCCTCCTTGCGGTCAAAGCCCTGCGACTCATACCAAGCCACATGTTCGGCCGGTGTGAAATCCGAAAAAACGGAGATTTCTTCCGCGCGCAGCTCTTCCTCGCTCTTTCCGGATATGACCAGAACATATTCGCCGCGAATTTCCGCGCGACCGGCTTCCTCCGCGTAGCGCTCCAAAAAATAGGAAAAATTGCCGCGCTGCACTTCTTCATGCCGCTTTGTGAGCTCACGCACCAAACTGAGTTCTCTCTCCCCGCCGAGCACTTCGGCGAGTTCCGCTAAGGTCTTCGTAAGCCTGTGCGGCGCTTCGTAGAGAACGATGGTCCTTGTCTCGTCTCTGAGTCCTTCTATCCTTGCCTTTCTCTCTTTTTTTCTCCTGGGGCAGAAACGCCTCGAACACAAAACGACCGGTAGGCTGCCCGCTGATTGCAAGCGCGCTCACCGCCGCACAGGGTCCCGGGACTATCGTGACTTCGATGCCCGCATCCAAGGCCACGCGCACCAGCACCTCACCGGGATCGGATATCGCCGGCATGCCCGCATCGCTCACAACCGCGATGATCTCCCTTGTTCCGCGCGCCGCACGAGTTCGTAGGCTTTTTTTCGGTCCGGTTGTACTCGTGGTAGCTGGTCATATGTGTCTTAATCTCAAAGTGATTTAAGAGCTTAATGGTATTTCTGGTGTCCTCCGCCGCAATGAGATCCGCCGCCCGCAGGGTCTCAATCGCGCGCGGGCTCATGTCCCCAGATTTTCCGATCGGCGTTGCAACCAGGTAGATTTTTTTCCGCTTTGTTCCACTGCTCTCCTTAGTATCCGTAAATATCCCGGATTTCGTCGCTGTACACACCGGGAGAACGAAAAACAATGATGGGGGCCTCAACTCGCAGAAACGAGCCGCCGCCCTTTACGGCCTCCACCAACACCAAGTTTGCCTCGCGCCCCGAATAGGGGTGGGCAAACTTCATGCGCTTCGGTGTGAGGCGCGCAGCATTGCAGGCCGCAAAGAGTTCGTCGAGACGATGAGGTCTGTAGACAAAATAGGCGCGTCCGCCGTTTTTCAGGAGACGCGCTGTCTCATTGACCGCTTCTTCCAGTGTGCAGCAAAGTTCCTGCCGTGCAATCGCGCGGCTTGTCGCCTGACTCTGCTCTCCGCGCCGAAGTGCCATGTAGGGCGGATTACAGCTCACCACATCGACGCTTCCGCTCGCCCCGGCAATGCCCTCTCGAAGATCTCCGTTCAGAATCCGTATTCTCTCCTCGAGACCGTTCATGGCCACACTGCGCCGCGCCATATCGGCAATCTCCGCCTGAATCTCCACGCCCGTAATTTCCTTGGCACGAGTCTTCGCCGAGAGTAAGAGGGGGATGATGCCGTTTCCGGTACAGAGATCCACCACCCGCTCTTTCCCGCCCGCACGCACAAAACCACTGAGCAGCACCGCATCCGTCCCGAAACAGAAATGGGTCGGGTTTTGAATGATACCGAGTTGACTGCGTTGTAAGTCGTCAATGCGCTCGCCCGGCTTTAGGAAATTCACTTCTTCTTCTCCTGCGCTCTGTCTCTCTGCTGGCCGCCGCCGCGCTTTCCGCCTCTTGCTCGGCCCTCTCTCGCGCCGGGCATTGCTTCTCCGTCCTTTTTCTCTTTTTCGCGCGCTTCCCGCTGCGCATCCGCGGCGCGCTTCTGAGCCGGCGGCATACCCTTCTTCTTGCGCTCCACAATCACCGTATCCGCAACCGCGACATCCCGCAGTTCCTTCTCGCCGTTCACATAGCAGGCGACACGCAGAGCCTGCTTCAAGACACTGACCTCCACCACGTCGCCGCGCACACCGTCCGTAAGCTGCACGCTGTCACCCTTACGCGGAAGGGTCTTGTTGAGTTCCGCATAGGTATCGGTCTCGTGCTTCAGACAGCACATGAGACGACCGCAGGCACCGCTGATTTTTTGCGGATTGAGCGCGAGCCCCTGCTCCTTTGCCATCTTAATCGACACCGGCATGAACTCCGAGAGATAGGAATGGCAGCAGAGCGGACGTCCGCAATTTCCCATGCCGCCGAGCAACTTGGTCTCGTCTCTCGCGCCGACTTGGCGAAGTTCGATGCGTCTCTGGTACTGTGCGCCGAGTTCCTTCACGAGCACGCGAAAATCCACGCGCGCTTCCGCGCTGAAGAAGAACAGCACCTTGTCATCCCGAAGCGAAAAGACCGCCGAGATAATCTTCATGTTGAGCCCGAGTTCTTCCGCCTTTTTCCGGCAAAACAAAAGAGCCTCCCGTTCTTTGCTCTTATAGACCGCGGCACGCGCCGCATCCTCCTCCGTGGCCCGCGCGAGTATGCTCTGCGGGGGATTCTCCGCCTTTACATCCGCAGAGCGTGTAGTTTCCCAGAATCACCGTGCCGTATTCCACACCGCACTGCGTCTCGCAGAGCACGTGGTCACCGCGCCGAAACTGTTCGCCCGTAACACTGTAAGTTTCTATGGTTCCGACTTCGCGAAAGCGAACGCCTATCACCTCCGTCATTTTCGATCACTCCCTCCGTATCGCAAGAAGCAGGAGTTCCGATGAAAGTTCCTTATTCACGTTGAGTCGGAACCGCTCCTCGGCTGCCTCTGTCTCTTTTAAAATCACACCTGCCTGTTCGTAACTCAGGTCCTTTGCCTCCCGAATCAGTGCTTCTTCTTCCTGCGGGAAGATGAGCGCCTCACTGCTCCCACCGCTCTTCACACAGAGTACATCGCGGTAGTAGAGACGGAGAAAGTTCAAAAAATCACGCGGCTCCGGGTAGAGCTCCGTGATTTCTGTCTGCGCCCTGTGAAATACCGTTTCGCCGCATTTCGGCAATGCTCTGAGTAAATCAAGCGTTCTCCGATAGCGCGCATAGGCCTCTTCCGAAAGCGCCAGCTCCTCGGCCCGCCGGTAAATGCCGCGGGAAAAACGCGCCGCCTCTCCGGCACGTTTTGCGTCCGCACCCTTTCGGCGTAAACACTCTAAAATCTCGCTCTCCGGAACCGGACGAAAGGACAGCCGCAAAACACGACTCCGTATCGTCGGAAGTAAGGCTTCCTCCTGATCCGCGAGCAGTATGATAATCGCATACGTCGGAGGCTCCTCTATGGTCTTCAAAATCGCATTTTGGGCCTGCTGGGTCATTTTCTCCGCTTCCGGAATAATGAAAATACGTCGCTCCCCCGAAAACGGCCGTATCCGTATTTCCTGTGAGAGCTGTTCTCTCACCCGGTCCACGCCGAGGGTCGTTTTATCCCGACTGATTGTGATGACGTCCGGATGCGTATCCGCCGCAAGCTGAATACAACTGTGACAGTGCCCGCAGGGGCGCATCCCCCTCCCCGGTACAGAGCAAGCGCTTCGCAAACGCACGCGCCATAGCCTGCTTTCCCATCCCTTTTTCTCCGAGAAACAAGTAGCTGTGGGAAAGCTGATCGCGCCTTATGCTCTGTTCCAGCCTCTGTTTGATATGTTCTTGCCCGAGTATGTCACGAAAATCACACATATTGTAACATATCCTCATACAACTCGCCAAGGCAAGCGCCGAGTTCCGCATTGCGATAGCGCTTTTTAATTCCCGCCGCAAGCAGTTTATCCTCGGCATAGTCCGCCTCGTCCGCCTGAAAACGGCGCACCAACTCGGCATAACAGGGCGCAGCTTCCTTTTGTTCCCGCGCAAAGCTCCTCTTTAACCGCTCTCCGGCATCGACCTCCAAGTAGAGCGGAATTACGCGCTCGCAGCCAAAATAAGCGCAAAACTTCCGATAGCTCTCGAGTGTACCGATGCCGAGCCACAAGGTATCTTCTCCGCCGCCCTCATCGACACTCCCGTAGCGCCAGAGTCCCTTCTCGGTTTGATACGCCCTCTCCTCTATCATGCGACCGCTCTCGCGCAGTTCGAGAAAACGCGCTTCACTCACAAAGTGATATTCCCGGCCTTCCGCTTCGCCGGCCCGCTGGGGTCTGGTTGTGTAGGGAACGAGCGGCCGCAGTGTTTGAAAGCGCTCCAGCAGTTTTCGATAAATCGTATCCTTTCCGGCCGCGCTCTTGCCCATCAAATAAAAAATCCGCATTTTTACTCCTCGGTCGGCCCTTCGAGTATGCCGAAATCCCGGCTTCCGTCCAGCGGTTCGGTCCAATCCGTTGTCTCTTCTCCGACAAATTTCTCTGCGCTCGGCAGGGATTCCACCTGACGAAAACGCTCCGCGGTCGATTCCACCGCTTCCGGCGTCTCCTCCGGCGTGGTTTCCGGTATTCCGCCCTTGCCCGTCGAAAGTAAGGGCTTCTCGCTCTTTTTCCACTCCCCGAGGCGCTTTTTTTCTTTTTGAGCGGAACCTGAACCGCCTGACGATCCGATACCTTAACTTCTCCGTTGATTTCGGAACTCGGTTCGCAGTTCTCCCAATAGGCGAGAACTCTGTCATCCATGGCCCAAATCGGAAGCAATCTGTCGTTTCCCGTTCCGAACTCGCCGCTTCTAAACGCGCTGTCGTCTAAGAGATAGGTTTCATCGCCGCGAACCATCGCGAGCTTTCCGTAGACCGAGCCCAGAGAACCGGGTCTGTATTCCATGTATATGGTATCCGTCTCCGGATAAGGCAGCATACGCACAACACGACCCGGGAAGAGACCGCTCACCGCTTCGGCTCTTCCGGTCTTTACATTCAACTTCCAAATCTGGCTTGTCGGCGCACTGCCCTCCGTCGAAAGCATCACGCTGTAATAGAGCGAGGAATCAAAGACCGTCAACGCATCGATTGCAATGCCGTGGCGCAAGTATTCCTTCCCGTCACCGGTCAAAACAGAGGGACTTACGCCCAAATTTGCGGCATAGAAGCGCTGTTCTCCTATGGCCGCACTCTCGGATACCACATCCTCTATCACCGCATCCGAGAGCGTATAGCGACGTCCGTTGATGCTCTGCAATTCCTCCGTGACCCGCTTTCCGAAGCGGTCTCTCAGAATATAATGCTTCTCCTCCTGCTCCACATAGAAACCGGCACCTATGGCAGCTCCGGCTGCATTCTTCTCAAAACGCTCAACCTTATTTTCGCGTGCATACCAGACTGCTTTTTGTTGTACCGTATAACCGCTTACCTTGTCCGCTATGACCTGGGTATTGCTGCTGTCCCGGCGCACCCTCAGGAGACTCGGCAGAGAGGCATGCTCATCCTCCATATAGAGGTAGTAAATCCACTCTCCGTCTATGGTAATGGAATTCGCAATGATACCGGAGGCCGCTTCGGCCCTCCCCCTCTTCCCTCATCTTTTCGGAGAGCACTGTCTTTCCGGTTTCACGGTTTAAGGCGCAGGTGATGTTCTCGAGCGCACCGTTCTTCCCGAAATGAAAGGTCTCGCGCTCCATATTGTGATCACCGGTCAGTACATAGCCTTCCTCGTTGAAGTAGTAGAGCGCATCCTCATCTTCAAACCAACAGCTCTCCATCCATTGACCGTTTGCCGTAAGATAGCTTCTTCCCCGCGCGCTCTCGTTCCAACCGGCATAGGCAAGTGCCCCGCCGCTTTCCGCGGAAGCGTGTTCCGTAGTCTCCACCGCGCTGCTGACCGCCGCCTTGGCGCGATGTATCGCACCGGATTCCCGGTTCAAATATCCGAAGAGCAGCGAGACCGCGGCAAAGGTTGCGCCTATACTTCCTATGGTCAAGAGCCATTGCATACGGGTCTTAAGGCGGCTCTTTTTCGCCTTCTTCTTTCCGCCGCCGAGCATACCGATGCGCTCTTCGAGAGAAATCAACACCGTTGTCGCTCGCTCGGTGAGCTCCTTATCGGTGCTGTTATCCGCAGAAAATTCAACCACCGCCGGCAGATTCCCACCGTACTGCTTCACACATTCCCGCAATAAAACGCGAAGCCAGGAACGGAAAATACCGGACTCCGGGATACTCTCTCGCTTATTCCAAACTTCTTCATAGAGCGCTGATAAAATTTCCCAGCATGCTTCTCCCGAAAATCCGAGAGCCGCAATATCCCGATATGTCTTCTGATAGCTGAGAAGGTACAAATCTTCGAACCCTGCGCTCTCACCGGCCCTCGTGCGCAAAATTGCGCTCGAGAGCAGATTTCCCGCCTGTGTACTCAATACCGTTCCTCCTTCTTCGTCAATGTATCATTTTACCACAGAACCCGAATGACTGACAGGAAAAGGGCTTCTAAGAAAAACAAACAGCTCGGATTTCTCCGAGCTGTTCTCAGTCTCAATTATCTTCTTGCACCCGGTGCGTAGTAGTGCGCCGAACGGGTCTGCACGACACCGTTCACGACCCACTGGCCCTTCTCGTTGACATAGTAGCCGTCCGGCGTTCTCTGGTTTGCCTTCATCCAGCCGTCGTCACCGAAGCAGTAGCACTCCTCAAGACCGTCGTGGTTGCTGTCAATCCAAGCCCACTTGACCTTGCCGGTCTCGCCGCGGTACCAGTCACCGAAATTGTCCTGCGTCGAGTACCACCATCTCTCCGGTGTAAATCTCGTATCTCTGACCCATCCGATGTATGCAAACGAGCTCGATGCCATCATCACCGAAATCATTGCCGCAGCGGCAAACATGCTTAATGCCTTTTTCATTTTACTTTCCTCCTCCTGTATATTCCGGGAGTTCATACTCCCTTTCGTTTGAAACCTTCTCTATTTTAGCCTGTATATGCACCGTATTCAAGATAAGAACTACCCTTGTTCTTAACAGTTTGCTTACATAAAACTTAATATTTCCGCTCTCTCTCCCACTGCAATCGATGCAGGGAACCCTTCTTTTCCAAAGCGGCAAAATCCTGTTGGCGAAGCGCCTCGTATAAGATAACGGCAACGGCATTCGAGAGATTCAAAGAGCGAATATCACCCCACATGGGAATGCGAATGCAGGCGTCTTTGTTCGGAGCAAGTATTTCCTCCGGAATGCCGGCTGACTCTTTTCCGAACATGATGTAATCGTCCGGCCCGAACTCGACATCCGCATAGGTCTGCTCGGCCTTCGTGGTCGCAAACCAGAGCCTGGGCTTCTTGCCTCCCGGGGATAATAAATCACCCCGGCGACTTAGAAAAGCATCATAACTCTCATACTCCGTTAGAGAGAGCTTACTCCAATAATCCATACCCGCGCGTTTCAAGTACTTATCAGTCAGTTCGAATCCATACGGCTTTATGAGATGAAGGGCCGTGTCGGTAGCGACACAGGTTCTTCCGATTGCCCCCGTGTTAAACGGAATTTCAGGTTCATGTAGGACTATATTCATTAATTCTCCTCTCGAAGCACAAAATTCTCTCCCCGCCTCCGATATCGTAACACTGCGTTCCTCCCGTTATCGCAGACTCCTCGTCTGTTTTCCGGACACTTCAAGCAAGCATTTCTGCTGATGTTTGTCTGTTTCTGTCTGTCGGTTCTATGCTTCTCTGTTCTGCTTGTCTGTTCTCTTCCTGTCGGTTCTCTGCTTCTCTGCTTCTCTGCTTCTCTGTTTCTGCCTATCTATTCTCTGTCTATCTGTCCTCTGCTTGTCTGTTCTCTGCCTATCTTCCCTCTGCTTCTCTGTTTCTGCCTATCTGTACTCTGCTTCTCTGTACTCTGCCTATCTGTCCTCTGCTTCTTTTTTTCTGCTTATCGGTTCTCTGCTTCTCTGTTCTCTGTTTCTGTACTTTTCTTCTTTGTTTGACCCTAATTTCCTTGCGGACATCGTCCGTGCAAAACACTACGCTTCCTTCACATCTACCTTCGGACAGAGATCCGTCAGATAGCAAGCCTCACAATTCGTGCCTCTTGCCATACAGTAGGTCCTTCCGAGCGCCATGAGTCTGGTATTCCAGAGTATCCAGTAGGACTCCGGCAACACTTGTTTCAACTCGCTCTCCACCTTGGTCGGATCTGTTGAGACAACCAGGCCGAGACGCTTTGAGACACGCTTCACATGTGTATCCACAACGATCGAAGGCTTTCCGTAGATTTCACCCAAAATCAGACTTGCCGTCTTTCTTCCGACCCCGGGAAGGGTCAGTAAGGCTTCCATCTCATCCGGTACCTCTCCGCCGAAGTCAGTGAGCAAAGTCCGCGCACAGGCCTGCAAATTTCTCGCTTTGTTGTGATAAAAGCCGGTCGTATAAATTTCCCGCTCCAATTCATTGATGCTCGCAGATGCAATGGCCGCGACACTCGGGTACTTCCGGTAGAGCTCCTTCGTCACCTGATTGACGCGCGCATCCGTACATTGGGCACTCAGTATGGTAGCAAACAAAAGTTTCCAGGGCTCACGCTCCGTCAGAAACTCCATGGGTTTGTCCTCAAAATGCGCATTTAAGCGGCGCATAATTTCATGCACTCTCTCTTCTTCGCTCGGATTCACAGTCTTCTCCCTATAGTTTCCCATATCGAATCGATTTTGTATCAAAAAAAGCCATCGCAGCGACTGCGATGACTCATGTTCTCATAACTGAGATACGCGGGACTCGAACCCGCGACAACTTGATTAAAAGTCAAGTGCTCTACCACCTGAGCTAGTATCCCATCTTTCTTTCTCTAAAAGACGAGCAAAACCCTTTTTAGATAAAAGAAAAATGCCTTGGACCGGAATCGAACCAGTGACATAAGGATTTTCAGTCCTCCGCTCTACCAACTGAGCTACCAAGGCATGGATTGCGGGGACAGGATTTGAACCTGCGACCTCCGGGTTATGAGCCCGACGAGCTTCCGGACTGCTCTACCCCGCGACAGTATGTGATGTGTCTCCACACCAATTTGTAAGTTCTCAGTCGAAACTGTGGAGTGGGGGAAAGTGGATTCGAACCACTGAAGGCAGTGCCAGCAGATTTACAGTCTGTCCCCTTTGGCCACTCGGGAATTCCCCCATATTGTTTGGTCTGATACCAAAGCCGATGATCGGACTCGAACCGATAACCTGCTGATTACAAATCAGCTGCTCTGCCATTGAGCCACATCGGCACGACATACATTGGTTTGGTAAATGGGACCTACAGGGCTCGAACCTGTGACCCTCTGCTTGTAAGGCAGATGCTCTCCCAGCTGAGCTAAGATCCCAAACTGTTTGTATCAAACCTAGCGACCCGAAACGGACTTGAACCGTCGACCTCCGCCGTGACAGGGCGGCGCTCTAACCAACTGAGCCATCGGGCCATTTTTACACCCTGAAAACCGCACACAGAATTTTTTTATCTATTCATCTCTTTTCCCAAACCCTTTGGTTAAACCCTCGACCGATTAGTAAGAGTCAGCTGAACGTGTCGCCACGCTTACACCTCTCTCCTATCTACCTTGTAGTCTTCAAGGGGTCTTACCGCTTTCGCATGAGATATCCCATCTTGAGGGGGGCTTCACGCTTAGATGCCTTCAGCGTTTATCCCGTCCCGACTTGGCTACCCGGCCATGGGGTTGCTCCCCAACCGGTGCACCAGTGGTCAGTCCATCCCGGTCCTCTCGTACTAAGGACAGCTCCTCTCAGATATCTTACGCCCGCGCCGGATAGGGACCGAACTGTCTCACGACGTTCTGAACCCAGCTCGCGTACCGCTTTAATGGGCGAACAGCCCAACCCTTGGGACCGACTTCAGCCCCAGGATGCGATGAGCCGACATCGAGGTGCCAAACCACTCCGTCGATGTGAACTCTTGGGAGTGATAAGCCTGTTATCCCCAGGGTAGCTTTTATCCGTTGAGCGATGGCAATCCCACTTTATACCACCGGATCACTAAGTCCTACTTTCGTACCTGCTCCACCCGTCGGTGTCGCAGTCAAGCTCCCTTCTGCCTTTGCGCTCTTCGAATGGTTTCCAACCATTCTGAGGGAACCTTTGAGCGCCTCCGATACACTTTCGGAGGCGACCGCCCCAGTCAAACTCCCCACCTGACATTGTCCCCCATCCGGATTACGGATGTAGGTTAGAAATCCAGTGCCACAGGGGTGGTATCCCAACAGCGGCTCCGGAAAGACTGGCGTCCTTCCTTCTTAGCCTCCCACCTATCCTGTACGAGTAACACCGAATCCCGGTATCAAGCTGGAGTAAAGCTCCATGGGGTCTTTCCGTCCTGGCGCAGGTCACCAGCATCTTCACTGGTACTTCAATTTCACCGGGTGCATTGTTGAGACAGCGCTCAAATCATTACGCCTTTCGTGCGGGTCGGAACTTACCCGACAAGGAATTTCGCTACCTTAGGACCGTTATAGTTACGGCCGCCGTTTACTGGGGCTTAAATTCAAAGCTTCGCTTGCGCTAACCTCTCCTCTTAACCTTCCAGCACCGGGCAGGCGTCAGCCCATATACCTCACCTTACGGTTTCGCATAGACCTGTGTTTTTGCTAAACAGTTGCTTGAGCCTTTTCTCTGCGGCTGCATCTCTGCAGCACCCCTTCTCCCGAAGTTACGGGGTCATTTTGCCGAGTTCCTTAACAATGCTTCTCCCGCCGGCCTTAGGATTCTCTCCTCATCCACCTGTGTCGGTTTGCGGTACGGGCTGACATGATACAATAGCGGCTTTTCTCGACAGTCCCTCCACCGGCTTCGCTACTTATATTTCGCTCCCTATCACGCTTTCGGATTGTATGGCGGATTTGCCTACCACACTCCTAACTTCGCTTCGCCCGGTCTTTGCTCTCCCGGGTCCGGTTTCGTTCCTGTGTCCCCACAGTTCTGATCATGTCAGGTGCAGGAATATGAACCTGCTGTCCATCGACTACGGATTTCTCCCTCGCCTTAGGTCCCGACTTACCCAGGGCAGATCAGCTTTACCCTGGAATCCTTGGATATTCGGCCATGATGATTCTCACATCATTCTCGCTACTCATTCCGGCATTCTCTCTTCTCAGAACTCCACGCTTCCTTGCGGTAGCGCTTCGGCACTCTGAGATTGCTCCTCTACCAATGTATTGCTACATTCCTAAGCTTCGGTATCGTGTTTTAGCCCCGGAAATTTTCGGCGCAGGACCTCTCGACTAGTGAGCTATTACGCACTCTTTGAATGTGTGGCTGCTTCTAAGCCAACATCCTAGCTGTCTTCGAAATCCCACATCCTTTTCCACTTAACACGTATTTTGGGACCTTAGCTGTAGGTCTGGGCTCTTTCCCTTTTGACTGTCCAACTTATCTCGTACAGTCTGACTCCCGACCATCATCAGTGCGGCATTCGCAGTTTGATATCCCTTGGTAGGCTTTGACGCCCCTCAGGAATTCAGTGCTCTACCTCCGTCTGACTAAGTCGAGGCTAGCCCTAAAAGCTATTTCGAGGAGAACCAGCTATCTCCGGGTTCGATTGGAATTTCTCCCCTATCCACACCTCATCACCACCCTTTTCAACGGATGTGTGTTCGGTCCTCCATTCCCTTTTACGGGAACTTCAACCTGGACATGGATAGATCACCCGGTTTCGGGTCTGCCGATGCTGACTGTAAGCCCTATTAAGACTCGGTTTCCCTTCGGCTCCGGACCTGTAGTCCTTAACCTTGCCAGCACCGGCAACTCGCCGGACCGTTCTACAAAAAGTACGCGGTTGTGCGTTCATGTATCGCACTTCCACTGCATGTAAACATAGGGGTTTCAGGTTCTTTTTCACTCCCTCCCGGGGTCCTTTTTCACCTTTCCTTCACAGTACTATGCACTATCGGTCACTAAGTAGTATTTAGCCTTAGGGGGTGGTCCCCCCGTATTCCCTCAAGGTTTCACGTGTCTCGTGGTACTCTGGATCCTGCCGAGTTTTGAATCGTTTTCCCGTACGGGGCTTTCACCCTCTGTGGCGGACTTTTCCAAAGTCCTTCCGGTAACCATTCAATCCCCTTATGCAGTCCGAACCCCGCAGTGCACGCACCGCGGTTTGGGCTCTTCCGTGTTCGCTCGCCACTACTTACGGAATCACTGTTGTTTTCTCTTCCTCCGCCTACTTAGATGTTTCAGTTCAGCGGGTTCCCGGCTGTACGCTATGGATTTACGCACAGTCACTGCAGGTCTTCTGCAGTAGGTTTCCCCATTCGGAAATCTGCGGATCAATAGATATTTGCTCTTCCCCGCAGCTTATCGCAGCTTATCACGTCCTTCATCGGCTCTTAGTGCCAAGGCATCCGCCCTACGCTCTTTTCTGTTTAACCTCTTACATGTTCTCTAGCGTAAGAACATGCGGGTTGGTCAACTCTGCTCTCACAGAGTTACGTATTATTTGTTACATGATAGACATGACTTTCGTCACATCTATCGGATACGACTTTCGTCGTATCACCTCGGATGTCTAGATATTCTTAATTGAATATTCATTCTGTATGCGATTTTCAAGGTGCAAAATGGAGATGGAGAGATTCGAACTCTTGACCCCCTGCTTGCAAGGCAGGTGCTCTCCCAACTGAGCTACACCCCCATAATAATCCGGCGCCCGCCTATTCTCCCATGCCGTTACCAGCATAGTACCTTCGGCCGTCTTCCTCTTAACCGTCGTGTTCGGGATGGGAACGGGTGTTTCAAGAAGACGCATCGACACCGGAAATCCGGTATGAACCTTTGATCAAAAACCAGACAGCACAAACAACCCTTACTTTTTCCTTAGAAAGGAGGTGATCCAGCCGCACCTTCCGATACGGCTACCTTGTTACGACTTCACCCCAGTTATCCGCCCCGCCTTCGGCAGCTCCCTCCTTGCGGTTGGGTCACTGACTTCGGGCGTTGCTGACTCCCATGGTGTGACGGGCGGTGTGTACAAGACCCGGGAACGTATTCACCGCGACATGCTGATTCGCGATTACTAGCAATTCCGGCTTCGTGCAGTCGAGTTGCAGACTGCAGTCCGAACTGAGACGTTATTTTTGAGCTTTGCTTAAACTCGCGTTCTCGCCTCTCTTTGTTAACGCCATTGTAGCACGTGTGTTGCCCAAATCATAAGGGGGCATGATGATTTGACGTCATCCCCGCCTTCCTCCCGGTTATCGGGCAGTCTCGCCAGAGTGCCCAGCTTTACCTGCTGGCTACCGGCAATAGGGGTTGCGCTCGTTGCGGGACTTAACCCAACATCTCACGACACGAGCTGACGACAACCATGCACCACCTGTCACTCCTGTCCCAAAGGAAAGCACCCATTACGGTGCGGTCAGAAGGATGTCAAGATTTGGTAGGTTCTTCGCGTTGCTTCGAATTAAACCACATGCTCCACTGCTTGTGCGGGTCCCCGTCAATTCCTTTTGAGTTTCATTCTTGCGAACGTACTCCCCAGGTGGAATACTTATTGCGTTTGCGACGGCACCGATGCCCTTGGGGCACCAACACCTAGTATTCATCGTTTACCGCGTGGACTACCAGGGTATCTAATCCTGTTTGCTCCCCACGCCTTCGAGCCTCAACGTCAGTTTTTCGTCCAGCAGGCCGCCTTCGCCACCGGTGTTCTTCCTAATATCTACGCATTTCACCGCTACACTAGGAATTCCGCCTGCCCCTCCGATACTCAAGTCGCACAGTTTCCAAAGCAGTCCCGTGGTTAAGCCTCGGGATTTCACTTCAGACTTGCGCAACCGTCTGCGCTCCCTTTACACCCAGTAAATCCGGATAACGCTTGCCCCCTACGTATTACCGCGGCTGCTGGCACGTAGTTAGCCGGGGCTTCTTACTCAGGTACCGTCATTTTTCTTCCCTGCTGATAGAGCTTTTACATACCGAAGTACTTCTTCACTCACGCGGCGTCGCTGCATCAGGGTTTCCCCCATTGTGCAATATTCCCCACTGCTGCCTCCCGTAGGAGTTTGGGCCGTGTCTCAGTCCCAATGTGGCCGGTCATCCTCTCAGATCGGCTATCGATCGTCGCTTTGGTGGGCCGTTACCCCGCCAACTGGCTAATCGAACGCGGGTCCATCTCATACCACCGGAGTTTTTACCCCCGCACCATGCGGTGCTGTGGTCTTATGCGGTATTAACAGTCGTTTCCAACTGTTATCCCCCTGTATGAGGCAGGTTACCCACGCGTTACTCACCCGTCCGCCACTCGAAATGAAGGCTTCCGCCCGAAGGTTTCCATCTCCATTTCTCGTTCGACTTGCATGTGTTAAGCACGCCGCCAGCGTTCATCCTGAGCCAGGATCGAACTCTCAATTTAAAGTTTGTTCGTTCCGGTCAAAATAACGTTGGTCTTTCTCAGTTATTTTACCCGTTATTACTTGGTTTGGTTCTTTTTTGAAATTCTTTTGGAAGCTCACGAACACATTCGAAAAATGTCCGCAAACCCTCTGTTTTCTCAGAGATTTCAGGGTTGTTTGTACTGTCTGATCTTTGATTTTCAAGGTTCTGTCGGTTGTCGGCCTTTTTCAGGCGCAACTCCCTTACTTTATCACTTTGAATTTCCTCTGTCAACACTTTTTTTGAAGCATTTTCATTCGGAAATTCGAGCGGAGAAAGAGGGATTTGAACCCTCGCGCCGGTATTACCCGACCTACCCCCTTAGCAGGGGGGCCTCTTCGGCCTCTTGAGTATTTCTCCAGAAACGAATTGCTACGCCATTATAACGGATGTTTTTACCATCTGTCAACGGATAAAAGCCATTTTTTCGAATCTTTTTCAGGCTTTATTTCCCGGGCGCAGCAATTTGTTTTGTTCTTCAATATCTTGTTGTTTCTTATTTGTTGCTTTCTATATCTTCACTGTCCTCGCCGGATTCCGCGTCGCCCTCATTCTCCTGTACGGCACTCATGCTCTCTTTTACCATTGCGATTCCGGCGATTCTGATTTCTTCTTCACCGTCCCGCTCAATGTTCATGAGTTTCACACCGGACGCAAGACGTCCGTACTTGGAAATATCACCGACCGAAATCCGTATCATGACACCGGTATTCGTAATCAGCAGCATCTCCTGATCTTCCCGAACCAGCTTCGCACCGATCAGGAGTCCCGTCTTATCCGTCAGTTTATGGCAGAGGTTACCGTAGCCGCCGCGGTTCTGGGCGTGGAACTCCGTGAGTTCCGTCCGCTTACCCATACCGTAGGCCGTGACTGTCAAAAGTTCTTCGCCCTGCGCCGTAAACTGCATTGCGACGACCGCATCGCCCTCGCGGAGTGCAATGCCCTTGACACCGTAGGAATTTCTTCCTGTGACACGGACTGTCTCCTCGGAGAAGAGTATACTCTGTCCGTTTTGTGTCACCAGGAGTACATCTTCCGTACCGCGGCTCGCCTTGACACCGATGAGTTCATCCTCCTCGCGGAGCGCGATTGCCGCAAGTCCGTTACTCCGAACATTCATATAGGCGCTGAGCTCGGTTTTCTTGACCATGCCCTGTTTGGTCGCCATAAAGAGGTACTTGGTCTCGCTCTTATTCCGATAGGAAATCATAGCCGTGACTTTTTCATCCGGCTGCAACTGCAGGAGATTTACGATTGCCGTACCGCGCGCCGTTCGGCTCGCATCCGGAATCTGATACACCTTGAGTCGATACAATCTTCCCTTGTTGGTGAAGAAATCAATCGGACGGTGCGTCGTGGTCATCAGAAGATCGATGATGAAATCGTCTTCTATGGTCTGCATTCCGCGTATTCCCTTGCCGCCGCGCGCCTGATTTCGGAAGAAATCCGGATTCATGCGTTTGATGTAGCCGCGGTTTGTCATTGCGACAACAACAACTTCATCCGGGATCAAGTCCTCTGCCTCCATCTCATCGCTGATGCCGAAGCCGGTTCTTCTGTCGTCCCCGTACTTTTCCGCGACCAGATCCATCTCTTCTTTGATGACGGCGAGCAACTTCTTTTCATCCTCGAGTATGCTCTTAAAGTAAGCTATTTCCGCTCAAGTTCCTGATACTCGGCCTCGAGCTTTTCTCTCTCCAAACCGGTCAGAGCGCGAAGACGCATGTCCACAATGGCCTGGGCCTGAACATCGGTGAGTGCAAAACGCTCCATTAAGCTCTGTTTTGCAAGTGCCACGCTGCGGCTCTCACGTATGATACGTATCACTTCGTCGATGTGATCGAGTGCTATCAGGAGACCCTTTAAGATGTGCGCTCTCTCTTCCGCGCGGTTTAAGTCATACTTGGTTCTCCGCGTCACCACATCCTTCTGGTGCTCAAGGTAGTGCTCCAGCATCTGCAAGAGATTCAGAACTCTGGGCTCGTTGTTGACCAGCGCGAGCATAATGACACCGAAGGTATCCTCAAGCTGGGTGTGCTTTAAGAGCCGGTTCAACACAATCTGCGGATTGACGTCTTTTCTGAGCTCAATGACAATGCGCATGCCCTCTCGGTTTGACTCATCCCGAAGATCCGTAATTCCGTCCACACGCTTATCGCGCACCAAATCCGCAATCTTCTCAATAAGTCTCGCCTTATTGACCAGATAGGGTAGTTCCGTCACGACGATGCGATGCTTTCCGTTCTGCATCGGCTCTATATTGGTCACGGCGCGTACACGAATTTTTCCTCTGCCGGTCCGGTAGGCCTCCAGCACACCGCTTTTTCCGAGTATGGTGGCTCCGGTCGGGAAATCGGGGCCTTTTACCAGGGATATAACCTCATCCAGTGTTGTCTCGCGGTCCGCAATCTTATTCTCAATGAGCAATCGACCGCAGCCACAACTTCCCGTAAATTATGCGGCGGAATATTGGTCGCCATACCGACCGCAATGCCCTGGGCACCGTTGACCAGTAAGTTCGGATAGCGACTCGGCAACACCACAGGTTCCTGTTCGGTCTCATCAAAGTTCGGGACAAAATCCACCGTATCCTTATTGATGTCCGCTATCATCTCCATTGCAATCTTGGAGAGACGCGCCTCTGTGTAACGCATCGCCGCAGCGCCGTCACCGTCTATGGAGCCGAAGTTTCCGTGTCCGTCGACCAGGCAATTGCGCATTGCCCATTCCTGAGCCATGTTGACAAGTGCTCCGTAGATCGACGAGTCACCGTGCGGGTGATACTTACCCATGGTGTCACCGACAATACGCGCGCATTTTCTGTGGGCTTTGTCCGGTCCATTGTTCAATTCAAACATGGAGAACAGGATGCGACGCTGCACCGGCTTTAAGCCGTCTCGCACATCCGGCAACGCGCGCGCCGCAATGACGGACATCGCATAGTCGATATACGACTTCTCCATTGTTTTTTTCAGATCGACTTCTTTGATCTGATCAAATACATTCGGTTCCATCCATAGCCCCCGTTTCGTCAAATATCAAGATTGGTCACGTACTTCGCATTGTTCTCGATGAATTCCCGGCGCGGCTCCACCTGATCTCCCATTAAGGTCGTGAAGGTGAGTTCCAGTTCCGAGCGGGCATCTTCATCCATACTCACGCGAAGCAACACGCGCCGCTCCGGATCCATCGTTGTCTCCCAGAGTTGCTCCGCATCCATCTCGCCGAGTCCCTTGTAGCGCTGAATCTTATTGCTATCGTCTCTGCCGACTTCCTGCAATATCCGGCTCAACTCCTCGTCGGAGTAGGCATACCAGATGCGCTTGTTCTTCTCCAGCTTATAAAGCGGCGGCTGTGCAAGGTACACATAGCCCTCCTGAATGAGCTGCGGCATATAGCGGTAGATGAAGGTGAGCATCAGAGTCGCAATGTGCGCACCGTCCACATCGGCATCCGTCATGATGATGATTTTGTGATAGCGCAGTTTGGAGATATCGAAATCCTCGTGGATACCTGCGCCGAAAGCGGTAATCATCGCCTTAATTTCCGCATTTCCGTAGACACGATCCATTCTCGCCTTCTCAACGTTCAAAATCTTACCGCGAAGAGGCAGTATTGCCTGGGTCTTTCGATCGCGTGCGGTCTTTGCCGAACCGCCTGCCGAATCTCCCTCGACAATGAAAATTTCGCATTCCTCCGGATCCTTACTCGAGCAATCCGCCAACTTTCCGGGCAGCGCCATGCCGTCCAATGCGGATTTTCTGCGCGTCAAGTCGCGAGCCTTTCTCGCTGCCGCCCGCGCATGCTGCGCGAGTATGGCCTTGTCGCAAATTTGTTTCGCGATTGCCGGATTCTGCTCCAAAAAATAAGTGAGTTGTTCACTCAGCACCGAACTCACCGCACCGGTGACCTCGGAGTTTCCGAGCTTCTGCTTGGTCTGACCCTCGAACTGCGGATTTCGACTTTGACGGAGACGATTGCCGTGAGTCCTTCTCGCAGATCCTCACCCGTCAAATTTTCATCGCTCTCTTTGAGTAGCTTTCTGGTCCGCGCATAGTCGTTAAAGGTCTTTGTGATGGCATTCTTAAAACCGGTCAGGTGAGTTCCGCCCTCCGGCGTATTTATGTTATTCACGAAGGTGAATATATTTTCACTGTAGCTATCGTTATGTTGCATAGCCACTTCGACCATCACACCTTCCCGCTTTTCTTCACAGGAAATGACTTGATCGTAGAGCGCATTTTTACCGCGATTTAAATACTGTACAAATTCACGTATTCCGCCCTCAAAGTGAAAGCTCTCGCTTCTTCCCTCATCACGTTCATCCGTCAGAGTGATTTTCAGGTTTTTGGTCAGAAAAGCTGTCTCTCTGAGGCGTACACGCAGCGTCTCATAGTCATAAACCGTGGTCTCGAAAATCTCGGAATCCGGCATAAAGTGCACGACCGTACCGTGTAAATCCGGACTGACCTCACGCACCACATGCAGAGGAACCGTCGTTTTTCCGCGCGCAAACTCCTCTTCATAGCATTTTCCGTTCCGATAGACCTGAACTTTGAGCCAAACAGAGAGCGCATTGACCACGGATGCACCGACACCGTGAAGACCGCCGGACACTTTATATCCGCCGCCGCCGAATTTTCCGCCCGCATGTAAAACCGTAAATACCACTTCGATCGCCGGAATTCCCAGTTTCTTTTGAATATCGACGGGAATTCCTCTTCCGTTGTCCTTAACTGTCACGGAATTGTCGCGATGTACCGTCACTTCAATCTCGCTGCAGTAACCGGCCAAAGCTTCATCGACGGAATTATCCACAATTTCGTACACGAGATGATGCAGTCCCCGCGAAGAGGTCGAACCGATGTACATGCCCGGTCTCTTCCGAACTGCTTCCAGACCTTCCAGAACCTGTATTTGGTCTGCGTTGTATTCTTCACTCATGCACTTTCCTCCTCCGTTACCTCAGTTACCGTTCCCATCTTTACCAAAAATTTCTTGGAAATCTGAAAACCGTCCTGTAACAAATTATCCATACCGGTGCTTGTGAGCACGGTTTGTACTTCCCGAATGCTTTTTAAGAGTTGCTTTTGTCTGTCCGTATCAAGCTCCGAGAGCACATCATCCAGAAGAAAGACCGGATTTTCACCGCTTTCCCTCTGCATAAGCGCAAACTCCGACAGTTTCACAGCGAGCGCCGCAGATCTCTGCTGTCCTTGGGAACCGAATTTCCGAAGGTCCATTTCCTCGCCCTGTCCCTGACGCAAATAGAACGCAATGTCATCGCGATGCGGTCCGACCGAAGTCGCTTTTTGCCGAAGATCGAATTCACGACTTCGTTGCAGCGACGCCGCGTAGCGCTCTTCCGTGATATTGGGCTCATAGCAGAGACGAAGCGCCTCCTTTTGTCCCGTGAGAGAGGCATATTTTTCCACACAGATTTCATTCAACTGTTCCAGAAAAACCGCACGACTCTGCATCAGAGCAATTCCGGCTGCAACCAACTGTTCATCCCATAATTCCAGGGTTTCCATCAATTCCGAACGGAAGGAGATCTCCTTTAAGAGCTTGTTGCGCTGCAACAAAGCGCGATTGTAATTCAGCAGTTCTTTGACATAGCGCCGATTCAGTTGACATAATTCAATATCCAGAAAACGACGCCGCTCTGCGGGACCGCTCTTAATCAAGTTCAGATCTTCCGGAGAAAAAACTACCATTTTCACCGTACCGAAGAGCTCACTGGCGCGACGAAGCGGAATTCCGTCTACCGCAATTCCCTTACTGCCGTTTTTCTGAGATGGATGTCAATGCGCCGCGGAATATCTCTGCTCCGAACCAAGAGTTTGATGTGCGCCTCGTTCTCTCCGAAGCGTATCATTTCCCGGTCCTTGCCGGCGCGCTGTGATTTTGCACCGGCACAGTAGTAGAGCGCCTCCAAGAGATTGGTCTTTCCCTGCGCGTTGTCCCCGTAGAGCAAATTACTCCCCGGCGAAAAGATGAACTTTCCGTTTCGGTAATTTCTGAAATTCTCAAGCTCCAACGATTCGATAATCATGCCCGTCAAAGGAGAAGCAATCTCCCGGATGCAACTTACGGCCGCGGCGTTCTTCGACTTCTCCGTTTACGGAGACCTCCCCGCCCTGAATTGCATACTTCGCATCGGAACCCAGATCACAAGCCCCCGAAAGTTTCAGTGCCTGATCCAGTTTAATAAAAGCATCTTTGATTTTTACTTCCTTCACGTCTTCTTCCTTCTTCGCCTCAGGCGACAAAATTGACCGGCAAAATCAAATAGACAAAGCTGTCATGCTCATCCCTGAGGAAACAGGGAGATTTTGCGTTGGTGAAGTAGAGAGTCACGGTCTCGTCATCGATGGCGCGGAGCGCGTCCATCAGAAATTTCGGATTGAAGGCAATCAGCAGATCGTTTCCGCTCTTTTCACAGGGCACTTCACCGTCCATCGATCCGTAGGAGGACTTCACCTTCAGCTGAAGCTTCCCATCCCGGATATCCAGAACGATAGGCTTATGATCGCTCTCCTTGATCAGGATGGTTGCGCGATCAATGTTGCCGAGGAACTTCACACGATTGATTTCGACTCTGGTCACATAGTCTTTCGAGAGCATATGCTCAATCTTGAAGTACTCGCCGTCAATCAAACGCGAAAGCACCAGGGTCCCGTCAAAGGAAAAGAGCACATGGTTCTTCGAAAAGAAGAGCTCTACCTCTTTTTCGTTGTCATCCTCCATGATTTTGCTGATTTCATTCATGGTCTTACCGGGGATGATTGCGTGAAAATCTTCCTCGCCCTCACGGAGGGTCATATTTCTCACCGCGACACGGTGGCCGTCGAGCGCCACAAAAGTTGCGACTCGTCCCTTGATATTGACAAACTCACCGCCCATCATCTTATTGCTGTCGTTCAAGGCCGCGGCAAAGATGGTTTTACGAATGACTTCCTTGAGTGTGAACTGACTGAGGCGCAGGCTATGTTCCCGCTCTATCTGCGGGAGATAAGAAAACTCTTCGCCGTCTCTGCCCGGAATTGTAAAGAGGACATCGCTGCAAGAAATCTTCGTCGTGAAATTCGCTTCCGTCTCAATGTTTACGAGTTCATCTCCGCCTTCCAGTTTGCGAATGATATCACCGACCAGTCTGGCATCGAGCGCTACCTTTCCCTTTCCCGGATGATGCCCTCTACTTCGGTCGAAATTCCGAATTCGGAGTCATTGGCAATCAGGGTCACCTTGTCTTCCGACGCGTCAAATAAGATGCAACTTAAAATGGGGTTTGTCGTTCGGGTCGGAATTGCTCTGGAAACAATTCCCAAAGCGGCTGTGAGTTTTTCTTTGTTGAACGCGAGCTTCATAGAGCCGTCCTCTCTTTCATTTTATCCCGTAATCATAATAATAGGGGCTGTGAGTATGTGAGCATCCACCGTAAAGCCGCTTCCCGTAAGCTTTTTCCGCTTGAACAAGAGGGTGGATAGCCCGCTTTCGGGTACATTCCGCTGTGAATTACTGTGCAGAAATCTTCTTCTTCAGGACGTCCACGGTACCGGCGAGATCCTTATTGTCCGTGATATCTGAGGATATCTTTCGAATTGCATAGAGCACCGTGGTGTGATCCTTACCGCCGAAGCTTGCACCGATTTGCTGCAGAGCCGCATCGGTCATCTCGCGGCAGAGATACATGCCGATCTGTCTTGCGGTCGCAAGTTCTCGGGTTCGCTTGTTTCCGATGAGATCCGCTTCGGAAAATCCGTAGTGTTCCGCGACAATCTGAATAATGAACTGCGGCGTGATTTCTTGATGAACATTGGGATCTATGATATCCCGGAGTACCTTTTGTGCGAGCTCCAAATTGACTTCCATGTGGTTCAGCTTGCCGAAGGCGACAATCTTTGTCAGAGATCCTTCGAGCTCTCGGATATTGCTGCGCACATTCGAGGCAATGTATTGGATGACGTCGTTGTCGACGTTGATGTGGTCCAGTTCCTCGCGCTTTCTCAAAATCGCCATGCGCGTCTCATAGTCCGGCGGCTGGATGTCCACGGTCAAGCCCCACTCGAAGCGGGAGCGCAGACGATCTTCCAAGGTCACGAGTTCTCTCGGCGGTTTATCTGAAGATATAATGATATGCTTTTTAGCGCCGTGCAGGGCATTGAAGGTGTGGAAGAACTCCTCCTGAGTTCTGTCCTTTCCTATTATAAATTGAATATCGTCAATCAAGAGAACATCGATGTGGCGGTACTTTTCACGGAATTCGGTCGTCGTGTAGTTATTTTTGCTCCGGATGGCCTCAATGAGTTCGTTGGTAAAGGATTCACTGGTCACATACTGTACCTTGGCACTCGGATTATGCTGTAGTACAAAATGTGCGATGGACTGCATCAAATGCGTTTTTCCGAGTCCCACGCCGCCGTAGATAAAGAGAGGGTTATAGATGCCTCCGGGATTTTCGGCAACCGCAAGGGAAGCGGCATGCGCGAGATTATTGTTTTTACCGACGACAAAGGTATCGAAGGTATAGCGCGGATCCAGTTTTACCGTGGAAAACGGAGTCAGACCTACAGGCGATATATGCGGCTGATTCGAAACGGGCGTTTCGCTTTCTCCGCCGTAAAACATAAGTGTGCAGGGAATTCCGGTAATTTGATCGATGGCGGTCTCGATGACTTGTGTGTAATGCGTCGACATGAAGGCCTGGAAGCCGGAATTCGGGGCACTGTTTTCTTTTCCCGTGACTTCAACGTAAAAGAGAGCCCTTCCGTCTTCGTCAAGCGTCAGATGGTGGGGCTTCAACGGAGCAATCCACATCTCATAGGATAACTCTGTCGTAACTTTTTTGTTTTTTACGTAATCCTGTATTTCCGTCCAATGATCCGCGATGGTTTGGAACGCTGCGTTTTGCTCCATAATGAAAGACTCCTTTGCCGCGTTTGGGGATAAGTCGATCTCAGTATAGCAAAAAGAGAGGACAATCTCAATGAAATCAAAAACGGCCTTGTGGATAAGTCTGTGGGAACAGCGTGGGAAGCTTGTGATTGTGTGCGGATAACGGTGTAAATTCGGGTTAACCGTAATTGTGAAGTCACAGCTGTGGATGAGATTTGCCTGTTGTTATTCGCATTTCCACAGCTTAAAACACGGCATAAAGAGCCGAAGGGAGGAAAAAGCGGTGTGAAAAGAAGAAGTTATCAACGAGTTACTCACAAAATGTGAATAACATTATGTAAAGTTGAAAAACCATGCTTGGTTTTTGTATACAATGAGTTATCCACAAAAAGTTGTTGAAATCTGGATAAGTATGAGAGGGGTTAAAATTTATCCACAGAATGACGGTACAAATTGTTGAAATCCAAATTCAATATTTTGTAAGCTACAGAAGCGCTTATTTTATCTGCGAATATGCTTAAAATGCGAGCTTGAAAGTTCTTGACGAAAAAGGCACAGTTCCGTATAATAAGCAGGAATATTCCCATGTTTGCGTGATATCTCCGGAAGCTGCTTCCTATAGGAGCTGTGAGATCAAAGTCAGTTGGGAAAATGCTAGGAAGTGAGGAGGTGTTCTGACAATGAGAAAGGGTACAATGACATTCCAGCCTCATAATGCGCAGAAGTTTCGTGTACACGGTTTCCGTGCGCGCATGGCGACGAAGGGCGGAAGAAAAGTTCTGGCTGCCAGAAGAGCAAAGGGCAGAGCGAGACTGACAGTTTAAAATTTGATCGGCATTCGCGTCGAAGAACAATGGGGTTGTCTGACGACGACCCCTTTCTTTTTCGCTTTGTCCGAAGGCCGGGAAACATACGAATGCAAAGGATTGAGAAAGAATGAGACGCTTTCCGTCGATCAAGGATAACTGTGAGTTTCGGAAAATTTATGAGGAAGGCAGAACCAGAGCGGACCGTAATCTGGTTCTCTATGTTCGTCCGCGTACCGCAGGAGAACCGCGTATCGGTATCAGCGCGTCAAAAAAAATCGGAAACAGTGTCGTTCGACATCGTGTGACAAGGCTGCTGCGAGAGGCTTTTCGTCTGCATCGCAGTGCACTTTCCGTATCCTGTGATTTGGTTTTTGTTGTGCGAAAGGATGGCGCAATGCAGGGATACCATGCCATTGAAGCTTCTTTTTTGAAGCTTTGTCGGGCGCAGGGTATATTAGAGGAGCAAAAATGATAAAACAAATTATGCTCTGCTTGATTCGATTTTATCGAAGAGCACTCTCTCCCTATAAGTGGCGCTGTCATTGCAGGTTTTATCCGACCTGCTCGCAGTATGCGCTGGAGGCAATTGAAAAGTACGGTGCATGGAAGGGCGGAAAAATGGCACTCTTCCGTATTTTGCGTTGTAATCCCTTTTCAAAGGGCGGATATGACCCGGTTCCGTAAAATTGAAGTAATAGGAGGCAAGCCTTGGAGCTTATTTTTTTTTGACAAAGTCATCCGCGCCGATTATCGGTCAGGTCGCTTACGTCCTTGGAATGATCATGGACGCACTGTTCCGCTTCACGAGTCAGTTCGGCATTACGAACATAGGACTCAGCATTATTCTCTTTACCGTCATCACGAACCTTTTAATGTGGCCTCTTACGGTTTCACAGCAGAAGTCCTCGAAGTTGATGAGTGTTATGCAGCCGGAACTGCAGGCAGTTCAGAAAAAGTATAAGGGAAAGACAGATCAGGTTTCGATGGCGCGCATGCAGGCAGAGACGCGCGCAGTCTATCAAAAGTACGGAACGAGCATGAGCGGCAGCTGCCTCTTCCTACTGATTCAGATGCCGATACTCTTCGGTCTCTACCAGGTTATCTATAAGATTCCGGGCTATGTCCCTTCCGTTTACCGGGTATTTGAGAGCATTGCAACGCCGGTCATGCAGCAGGGAAATTTTGTGAGCACGTTGAGCGAAATCGCACCGAAGGTAAAACCGGTGCTGACGGATACCTCTGCGGTACAGAATGTCATCGATTTCCTCTATAAGTTTACTCCTGCGCAGTGGAATAGCCTTGAGCAGGCTTATCCGGCACTGGCATCGGTTATTTCCGCAGGTTCCGCAGAGATTGCGAAGATGAACTACTTCCTCGGCGTCAATCTCGCGACACCGCCGTTCCAGGGCATTAACAGTCCGAATCTCGCATGGATTATTCCCTTCCTTTCTGCGGGTATACAGTGGTACTCCGCAAAACTCATGACCGCCGGCACGAAGAACAATAAGGCCAAGGTCGATGAAGACAATATGATGGCGCAGCAGATGCAGAGTATGAACACGATGATGCCCGTCATGTCGCTCTTCTTCTGCTTCACCCTTCCGGCAGGTATCGGTATTTACTGGGTTGCCAGCGGACTTTGCCGTATGCTTCAGCAGCTCGTGATCAACGCGCAGCTCAGCAAGATGGATGTCGATGAGATTGTAAGAAAGAATACGGAAAAGGCAAACGAGAAGGCGATACGCGAGGGAAAGAATCCGGCTCTCGTAAAGAGCAACTCCGATCGTCTGCTTCGCGAAGTTAAGCGCCAAGAGGAAGCGGAGAAGAACGAAGAAGAGCGTCAGCGTCAGCGCACCGAGAGAACGATAAAGCAAGTCGAAGATTCGACGGCATACTATCAGAAGAATGCCAAGCCGGGGTCGCTTGCTTCCAAGGCAAATATGGTTGCGATGTACGATGAGCGCGTCGCAAACAAACGCAAAAACAAAGGTAAAAACGTCGATCTTGCAGGCGGAGAGAAGGACAATGAAGACTGAAGTCACTGTGACAGGAAAGACCTATGATGAGGCACTCACCAAGGCTCTTCTGGAGCTCGAGACGACAAGCGATCGCTTAGAAGTCTCTGTTGTGGAACAGGGAAGCAGCGGTTTACTCGGTTTTATCGGAAGTAAGCCCTGGAAACTTCACGCAGTCATTAAGACAGCCGAGCAGCAGGAAGAAAAGCTGCCGGATCAGGCGGAAACTTGCTCGGAAGTCTGTGAAGAGGCAGCTCCCGCTGAACCGGTCATTGTAACACCGGTTCCCGAAATTGCGCCTGCAAAGCCGCAGGAAAGCGAAGAAAAGCCGCTGCAGACGACAAACAAAACGCTTGCGGCAGCAAGGCCGGAAAAGAAAGTGCAGGATGCGACCATCCCAACATCCTTGGAAAACGGAAAAAAGGCCGGCATCGCCTTCCTGCAAGAACTCTTTGAAACGCTAAAGCTTGAGGCGGAAATCGATACGCAGATCAGAGCGCAGGAAAAAACCGTTATTTTTCACGTGAAGGGTGAGAACCTGGGAGCTTTGATCGGAAAGCGCGGTCAGACTCTGGATGCGTTGCAGTATCTGGTGAGTCATGTTGTCAACAAAAAACAGGAGCCGTTTCTCCGCATTAAGCTGGACATCGGTTCCTATCGGGAAAAGCAGGAAAATAAGTTGAGGGCTTTTGCCAGAAATGCAGCGCGCCGTGTCAAGCAGAGCGGTAAGCCCTACGCGCTGGATCCGATGACGCCGAATGAGAGACGTATCATTCATGCCGCCTTGCAGCGTGATCGCTATGTGACCACACATTCCGAGGGCGAGGGTGAACAGCGCCATGTTGTCATCACGCTTCAGAAGGACGGAGACAGGCAGAAAAAAGAGGGGTCAATCAAATAAGTGCGAAAAGCTGCCGGCAAACCATATGCTGGCAGCTTTTTGATTTGTCTTATCTTGGAAGGGAAAGGGATGGTTTTGAGAGAGGAACGAGAAACCGTTGCGGCCATTGCCACTGCTCTCGGCGAAGGAGGAATCGGTATTATCCGCATCAGCGGTGAAAAAGCGTTTGAAATTGCGGATGCGGTGTTGGATCGCCCGATTTCGGGAGCGCCGGGGTATAGCATGAATTATCGTCATGTGCTGGATAACGGAGAGGTGTTGGATGAAGTATTGGCGAGCGTATTTCGCGCACCGCACAGTTTTACGGGAGAGGACAGCGTGGAAATCAATTGCCACGGAGGTCTTTTTCTCTTACAACGGGTCTTGGATGCTGTCCTCCGTGCAGGTGCCCGTCCGTCGGAGCCGGGAGAATTTTCAAAGCGCGCTTTTTTAAACGGGAGAATCGATCTCGCGCAGGCAGAGGCTGTCATGGATTTAATCGGCGCAAAAAATGAATATGCTCTGCAGGCAGCGATGAACCAGCTGGACGGAAGACTCTCCGATAAAATGCGGGCACTGCGCTCGGATATTCTGGATGAAATCGCTTGGATTGAGGCGGCTCTGGATGATCCGGAAAACTACGATTTGGAAGGATACCCGGAGCTGCTTTCCGCACGCATTGCGACGATGCTCGCTTCTTTGGAAGAGTTGCTTCAGAGCGCGGATGACGGGCGCCTTTTTCGAGAGGGAATTCCGACTGTCATACTCGGCTTGCCGAATGCCGGAAAATCGTCGCTCATGAACCTGCTCACGCAGAACGATGCGGCCATCGTGACGGATATTGCAGGTACCACGCGGGATATTCTGACAGAACAGGTAAGACTCGGGAAACTCTTACTCACGCTCTCCGATACGGCGGGAATTCGTGAGAGCGAAGACCAAATCGAGAGAATCGGCGTGGAACGTGCCAGAAAAGCTGCCGAAGCGGCAGAACTGCTGTTGCTTGTTTTGGACGGCTCCAAACCGCTCAGCGAGGAAGAAAAGGAACTCCTCTCCTATGCGGGCAAACGGCGAAGCATTCTGCTTCTCAACAAGGCCGACCTGGGACAGCGTATCGACGAGAGAGAGTTGCTTAGCGTATACGGTCCCGGAAAGATACTGCGTTTTTCGACAAAAACCGGGGAGGGACTTGCCTCCTTGGAAGAGACAGTCACGGAACTCTTCTTTGAAGGTGTTTTTGACAATAGGAACGAGGTACTTTCCGTCAATGCGCGTCACAAAGAGGTGCTCAGAGAGGCCATCGAGAGTCTTCGCAATGTGCAGGCATCCGTCGCTGCGGGTATGCCGGAAGATTTCTTCTCGATTGATTTGAGCGCGGCCTACCGCGCGCTCGGAACCATTACCGGAGACAGCGTTGAGGACGATGTCATCAACCGCATTTTTGAAAAGTTTTGCACGGGAAAGTAAGTGTGTGATGATAGAAGAGAGATATGATGTAATTGTGGTCGGAGCCGGTCATGCGGGCTGCGAGGCGGCATTGGCGGCAGCGCGTTTGGGGATGAAGACAATTATCTTTACCGTCAGCGTTGACTCCATTGCCCTGATGCCCTGTAATCCGAACATCGGAGGTACTTCCAAGGGGCATTTGGTCCGGGAACTCGATGCGCTGGGCGGTGAGATGGGACATGTGATTGATAAGACCTTTATCCAGTCGCGCATGCTCAACGAGTCAAAAGGACCTGCGGTTCATTCGCTGCGCGCGCAGGCGGATAAACAGGCTTATATCGCGGAAATGCGCCGTGTACTGGAGAGAAACCCACAGATTACGATACGGCAGGCAGAGATATCCACAATTTTAACCGAAGATGCTGTGGATAAACTGGGGAAAAGACGCTGCATCGGTGTAAAAACCGTCTCGGGAAGCCACTACTATGCCGGGGCTGTCGTATTGGCAACCGGTGTTTATCTCAACGCGCGCTGTGTTTTCGGCGAAGTCAGCGAAGAAACAGGACCGAACGGGCTCAAGGCAGCCACAAAATTAACGGCTTCTCTTCTCTCACTCGGCATTGAGATGCGCCGCTTTAAGACCGGAACGCCGGCGCGGGTCGACGGGAAAACGCTTGATTACTCCAAGATGCAGGAACAAAAGGGAGATGTCCCTGTGGTCCCCTTTTCCTTTGATACCGATCCGGACACGGTACAGCGGGAACAGGTGAGCTGCTGGCTCACGCATACGGGCAGTGAAGTCAAGCGACTGATTGAGGAGAACATCGATCGTTCGCCGCTTTACAACGGCAGTATTCAAGGAACCGGCCCCCGTTACTGCCCCTCGATTGAAGATAAGGTGATGAAATTTCCGGACAAAGAGGGACATCAAATTTTTGTTGAGCCGGAGGGCCTCTATACCGATGAAATGTATCTCGGCGGTATGTCCTCTTCTCTTCCCGAGGATGTTCAGTATGCGGTAATACACGCGACGCCCGGTCTTGAAAACGCGGTCATCGTACGCAATGCCTATGCCATTGAATACGATTGCATCGATGCGAGACAGTTGACGGCGAGTCTTGCGTTCAAGGAAATTCCGGCTCTTTTTGCAGCCGGACAAATCAACGGAAGCTCGGGCTACGAAGAGGCTGCGGCCCAGGGTTTGGTTGCCGGAATCAATGCCGCACGTCTGATTCAAAAGAAGGAACCCTTTGTTTTGGACCGCTCGGAGGCCTACATCGGTGTTCTGATCGACGACCTTGTGACCAAGGAGAGCCATGAACCCTATCGCATGATGACCTCCCGCTCGGAGTACCGCCTGCTGCTCCGCCAAGACAATGCGGATCTTCGCCTCTCGGAACGCGGGTACGAGCTGGGATTGGTCGGTGAAGAAAAGATACAGAGACTTAGGCTTAAGCGAAGCGGAATCGAAGCTGAGCGAAAACGTCTTATGGCAACACATATCGGTGCGAGTGCCGCGAACAATGAGCTGCTTCAAAAATTAAATTCCACACCGCTGAAGACCGGAATTTCTCTCGCGGAGCTTATTAAGCGGCCGGAACTGAATTATGAGTTGATTGCCCCCCTTGGACACGGAACGCCCGGAATTACCGCACTCTGTGTGCGAGCAGGTGAACATAGAATTGAAATACGAGGGTTATATTCGTCGCCAGGAACAGCAGGTGAAACAATTCAAACGCTTGGAACATAAACTGCTGCCGGAAGATTTGGACTATGAGTCCGTAGGAAGTCTGCGCCTCGAAGCAGTGCAAAAGCTAAAGGCGCTGAAACCGAGATCCATAGGACAGGCTTCCCGCATTTCCGGTGTCTCACCTGCGGATATCTCGGTTTTGCTGGTCTGGTTGGAGGCCAATAAACATAGAACAGGAGGAGGCATATGACGCTTGAAGCGTTGAACGAGTTTGTCCGTGATATGCGAACAGCTCTGGAGAACCTTCCCGAGTCGGGAAAACTGTCTTTGTCAGACGGACAGTTTGCACAGTTCGCACAGTTTTACGAGGATATGCTGGAGAAGAATCAGGTGATGAATCTGACCGGCATTACAGAGCGGCGGGAAGTTATCGTGAAACACTATATTGACAGCCTGCTCCCTGCCTGCCTGCTCCCCGATTTTCCGAGAACCGGAACAAGACTTCTGGATTTGGGCAGCGGCGCAGGATTTCCGGGAATTCCGCTTGCAATTGTCTTTCCGAACTTGCACCTCACTTTAATGGACAGTCTTAATAAAGGATTGTTTATTTGACAGATGAAATCGCAAAATTAGGCCTGCAGGATCACACGGTGGCACTTCATGCGCGCGCGGAGGAACTGGCACGACAGACAGGACAGCGGGAAGCTTATGACTACTGCAGCTCGCGTGCGGTTGCCCGCCTGGCCGTGCTCTCCGAGTATTGTCTCCCCTTTGTCAAAGTCGGGGGACAGATGCTCGCCTACAAAGCAGGAGAAATCGAGGAGGAGCTTGCCGAAGCGCAGTTTGCAATCAAGAAATTAGGCGGTATAACGGAGCAAGTGGTTTCCTTCTCACTGCCAGACGATGCGGGCAAGCGAAGCTTGGTTGTCATTCGAAAAGTTAAGGAGACAGCGCGAATCTATCCGAGAAAAGCAGGTATGCCGACAAAGGCACCGCTGGTACTGAAATAAAATGAACCGGTTGATATCGAAATAATCCGAGTCGGAATTTACTCGGAACGGGAACAGAGAAGAAGCCGAGGCTGTGTAGAAATCACGGCCTAGGCTCTTTTTTTTATATGTTTCACGTGAAACACCATGTGTCGATTGTATGTTTCACATGAAAAAACGGTGTAAGAAAAGCCGAGCAAATGGTCGAGAGCTTCCGTTCATCGGAAAAAGCCGGATTCGACAGGTTGGAGATATTTGTCCTTCGAAAATGAAAGCAGGTTAAACCCTTGTCTGTATTAGCGGATGGGGTCATTCCGATATAGTGTTTCACGTGAAACGTAGAGGAAAAATCGCTATCGTATATCTGCTCATATGTATTCGATTATCGGCTTCCGGACTATGTTTCACGTGAAATCAGAGATCGCAAACATTTCTCTGTGACAGAGATTAAAAAAGATAAAATTATAAGGTTCTCCTATTCTCTGCTTGTCGCAGGATGAGTCATTGTGCAGATAACAAATTCAAAAGCATATCTGAAAGCAGCATATCTGAAAGCAAATCTGAAAAAGCTACAGAGCAGACTGAAGCGCAGGCTCCCGGTTGCCCCAAAAGCAGAAATCAGATCGGGGCCAAAGTGTAATTCAAATGGACATCAAATCATAAGGAATGAACATCAAACTACAATCTGCGATATAACTTATGGCATTGAAACAACGAAATTGCAACGACTGATAGCTCATACGAACAGACCAAGTGGTAAAGAGAAAATTGACCCATAAAGCCGATATCAATACCATGCCGTAAGTGTAGAAATGCTGCCCGATTAGAAGTCGTAAGACAGAAACTGAATTATCTTATAGACTGTATTATCTTATAGATAAGAACGATTGATTATTGAATTGATGCTGTCAGCATATGCCGCCGGATGCAGAAATTGATTCCTTTCGTTTTCGACTTGAGACCTTCTAGGTTCTTGAATTTTGGCATAGACGCTAGATGCTAAGACCTAATTTCAATAAAACGATGAGTATAAGGCGGATATAATACAATCAAGAAATGCTTGTTTCTGATATTGCAGTTCCGAGTGATACCCATGTAATTGAATCGATACGATGGATGTTTCACGTGAAACGGTAAAGACAGGCTTAGCGGAAAATCTAAAGGGACGAAGACATTCGAGCGCGGTGCTTGATGACTGTCAAACTGCTCTTATAGCTCGTAAGCCATTCAAAGCAATAGTTGCAGATAGGATAGAATCATGTCTCAGTCATGACGTCTCGAAACAATCTTCTCATAATGTGAGGGAATGTAACGATACCGGATATATGCTTGTATGCTTCAATTTTACGGCCAAGCGATGGTACCCGGTTATGTCAGCCGGACCGGAGCTTTGAGATTGAATCTACGATCAATGATGTTTCACGTGAAACAGTGAGGGCGGATGAGACCGTTTCTTCAAGCTGACGAGATGACATAAACGGGAGCTTCTAAGACCGGGATATATCAATATTCCAAGACCGGTTCGATGCAACAGATAGCCGAGTATTCATGGTATTGTCGATGTCATCGAGCACTTGGAAATCGAATCGCACCGTAGTGTTTCACGTGAAACAGAAAAGGAGAAAAATGTTATTGCGCCGAGGGGATGAGATCAATTCGTTGCGATACCTGGCAACAGTAGCTGATTTGATTTCTGTAAGACAGCTCAATGCGTTCGGAAGCCAATCGTAATTGGGATCCTCGTGTCATCTAGAACTAGAAAATTAAATCGCACTGTAATGTTTCACGTGAAACTGAAAGATAGAAGGCTGTTATTGCTTCGATGGGATGAGATCAATTCGTTGCGATACGTGGCAACAGTAGCTGATTTGATTTCCGTAAGGAAGCTCAATGCGTATGGTAGCAATCGTAGTCGGGATCGTCGTGTCACCGAGCACATGGAAATTGAATCGCACCTAATGTTTCACGTGACAGAGAAAAGTCGAAGGCTGTTATTGTGCCGAGGGTACGAAATTAATCCGTTGTGATGCTTGGCAGCGGTAACTGATTTGATTTCCGTAAGGAAGCTCAATGCGTCCAGAAGCCAATCGTAATTGGGATCCTCGTGTCATCTAGCACTAGAAAATTAATCGCACTGTAATGTCTCACGTGAAACAGAAAAGTCGAAGGCTGTTATTGTGCCGAGGGTACGAAATTAATCCGTTGTGATGCTTGGCAGCGGTAACTGATTTGATTTCCGTAAGGAAGCTCAATGCGTTTGGTAGCAATCGTAGTCGGGATTGTCGTGCCATCGAGCACGTGGAAATTGAATCGCTGCGTATTGTTTCACGTGAAACAGTGAAGTCGAAGGCTGTTATTGCGCCGAGGGGATGAGATTAATCCGTTGCGATACTTGGAAGCGGTAGCTGATTTGATTTCCGTAAGGAAGCTCAATGCGTTTGGTAGCAATCGTAGTCGGGATTGTTGTGTCACCGAGCACCGATAAACAGAATTGCACAGTCATGTATCACGTGGAACAGTTGAGAAAATGCAGTCGGAACTACTTTAAACCGATACTCCCTGGCTCCGGAATTTACGAAAGTTAAGCTGTATCGAAAGGAGTTATTTTCCGGATATATGCCGCATGATTCGCTGCTAGTTCTGTTTCAGCAAGATAGATTTACTGTCATTGAACGATCAATGCAAACGAATACCGGGAAAAGAAATCGACAACGAAGGATGTTTCACATGGAACATGTGAGAAAGATGCAGTCGCTCACGCTTCATAACCATATCCTCTGGCGCGACAATCATGAAAGTGATACTTCAATGACGAGAGCTTCTTCCGCATAGTCAGTGTCCGTTTCGTATCGAATACTGCACTGTCATTTCTAAGCGTAAATTTCGCGAACCGGCTATGCCATGTGAAGCAATATAGTTTCAAGACAGATTGTCACGCAGAGCAATAGTTCTGTGTGTCGAAGTGACCTTATCATGCTTTCATACGCAGGCGGTAATGTTTAGCGGCAATTTGCGATAACCGCTACATATAACAAGGCAATCGGATAGTCTTCGGAGAGTCATTATAGCCGCTATGTAATGGGATCGCGGAATTTACGGGCAGGCAGTTGAACAATTGATCTTCATTCCGGTGTAATGTTTCACGTGAATAAGAACTTTAAATGATTGCAACTGTTGCGTTTGCAGATATGGCTCTATCGAATCTTTGCAGAGAAGCCGTTTATGTTGTCGCGCTTTGACTCCATGCGAAATAAATGATTCGATGCGTTGTTGTCATACGGTTGAAGACGTTGCGGCAATATTCGGCTCTGTAGTGCGGGGCAACTGCCCGTATGTATGCAAACAGAGGAATTCCGGTATGGATACAATTCGGTTTCCCATATACCGATTTTGCCTGCTATGCGTGTTCTTTGATATTTATCAGACGCTTCAGTTTGATACATCGCTTTTTTGCATTGCAATCGACTTGCTTACAGTAAAGTCTTCTCTTTCGTTTGCTGCTCACTGTGAACCTGCTTTCGCTTGTCCGCAGTTTTGTTTCACGTGAAACAAAGGATGGGTCTTAACATGAATTCGGGGAATGATAGGGAATTTTGATCGGAACTTTTCTCATGAATCCATTGTTTTATCACGTTCGTATATCAGTTCGAAGGATAGACAAGACTGTATTTCGCTTGTATCGGATTCGAATTGAAAGACAAAGATAAAATGATTTTTCTGTCAGAAAGCAGGTGGCTTGAAGACCGGAATCGCGCCGCCTGAGGCAGTAGGTACAAAGCGGGAAGATAGAGTAGTTGTTGCTTCAATAATTCAGAGAAACTACCGCTATGGGGACGGTTATTATTTCTTGGAGTCTTAATTTGTGTTATGATATAGAACAAAGCGAAAATTTTCGAATAGAGAGGCGCACGGTGAAGCAATCATGAAAAAAATCATTGCATTGTCAAATCAAAAGGGCGGAGTTGGAAAAACGACAACTGTCGTTAATCTAGCAGCGGCATTTGCGGAAGCCGGTATGCGTGTATTGGCGGTTGACTTTGACCCGCAGGGGAACTTATCGAGCGGTCTCGGGATTGAAAAGAAAAAGGACGATAACACGATATATGAGCTGTTGATGGATGCATGCACATTTGAGGAGGCTGTACACAAGAGCTATTCCGAGAATTTAGATGTGCTGACATCCAATGTAAATCTCTCAGGACTGGAACTCGAACTTCTGGAAAAGAAGAACCGAGAGTATGTTCTGAAGCACTATTTGGAGGCTGTGGTCGATCGTTACGACTATATCTTTATAGACTGCCCTCCTTCCTTGAGTCTTCTGACCATCAATGCATTGACCGCGGCGACGGATGTCATCATCCCCATTCAGTGTGAGTACTACGCGATGGAGGGTCTCAACCAAATGCTGCGGAGCATCAAGCTCTTGCAGATGAAGTTGAATCCCGCGCTGCGCATCAACGGCATTGTGTTTACGATGTATGATGCGAGAAATAATTTGTCGCAACAAGTCGTGGACAGTGTGAAAGATGTTCTGAAGGAATATATCTACGATACAGTCATTGCGAGAAATGTGCGTGTCGCGGAGTCTCCCAGTTACGGAATGCCGGTAACCGAGTATGACCCGCGTTCTACCGGTGCGGAGAATTACCGCAAACTTGCGGCTGAGATTTTAATGAGAGAGGCAGAGTAATATCTATGTGTGCGGTGAGTAAAAAGCGTAGACTCGGTAAGGGGCTCAGCGATTTGTTGGGCGGCATGGATCATCTCGAAGAAAAAAAGGAAGAGGCGGCAGTAGCGGGCAGCGCAGCCGCTGTCGAGCAGACAGTTGCTCCGGTCAAGGATAAGGAGATGTTGCTTCGCATCGAAGAGGTGCACGGAAATCCGGATCAGCCGCGCAAGCATTTTGATCCGGAGGCTTTGCAGGAACTCTCGGATTCCATTCGTCATTTCGGTGTATTGCAGCCTCTGCTGGTACAACGGGATGAGAAGGGCGGTTATCGGATTATTGCCGGTGAGCGACGTTACCGTGCAGCCAGGGCAGCCGGACTCAAGGAAATACCGGTGTTGGTCAGAGATTACAGTTCGCAGCAGGTGGCGGAAATTTCCATCATTGAGAATGTGCAGCGCGCCGATTTGAATCCGATTGAAGAGGCAATGGCGTATCAGATGCTGATACGCGACTATCATCTCACGCAGGAGGAAGTCGCGGACAAGGTGAGCAAAAGTCGCACGACGGTTACCAATGCACTTCGCCTTTTGAAGCTTGCGGAGGGCGCGCGCGATCTTTTGATCGAGGGAAAAATTTCTTCCGGTCATGCAAGAGCTCTGCTCGCATTGGAGGATGAAGGCGAGCAGGAAATGCTCGCGGAAAAGATTGTCGCAGAAATGCTCAGCGTTCGGGAAGTGGAAAAACTGGTTAAACAGGCAAAGAAGAAACGCAAGGAGAAAAAAGAAAAGAAGGTCGAGGCCGAGGATCTCAGTTTGTTCTATCAGAGCTACGAGGAGAAGATGCGGGGCATACTTGGCACCAAGGTCCACATCAACCGACGAGATAACAACAAAGGGCGTGTGGAAATTGACTACTATTCAATGGCTGAGTTGGAGCGCATCATGGATCTCTTGCGCTCCGTAGAGAACAAGTGAGGGGGCACTGTGTATGCAAACAGTGATATTTGGGGTTTTAGCCGCATTTGATGCGATTCTTTTGATTCTTGTGATCTATCTCCTGAGCAGGTACGGAAAAATCAAACGTTCTTATGACTATTTCATGCGGGGGGAGAGATGCGGAGAGCATGGAGGACACGATACTCGGTTTGGAGGAAGCGCTTCGTGACCTGAGATCGGAGGACAGAGCAAATAAAGAAGCCATTCGTGTTCTGAATAAGAATCAGAGAGCTTCCTACCAGAAATTCGGTATTGTGCGCTACAATGCCTTTAAGGACATGGGCGGGAAAATGAGTTTTGCGATTGCTCTGCTCGACTACACCAATACCGGTTTTATTATGAATACCGTGCACTCTCGCGAAGGATGCTATCTCTATATTAAGACGGTAGATTGCGGTCAGACCGAAGTATTGCTCGGAAGCGAGGAAAAAGATGCTCTGGAGCAGGCACTGGGTTACAAAGAGAGTTAACTTAATAAAATCGAAAGAAATCTTTGCTAACTTTTAGAGAGAAAATAAGCAGAACTATGGTAGTATTATACCAAGTTCTGCTGTACATGCTGAACGGCGGAATTGGAAAAATTCCGCCGTTTTTTTGTAAAATAATCGAACCTTTTACTGCAAAAACCCGTCCTTATATAGGTGGAGTGACTTACGCTGAGGTGGCAACATACTTGGGGAGGGAACGTGACATGACGACAGCAAGGGCAGATGCACGCAGACGGTCTTCTCACATTGTAGTTCTGATTATGATGCTATGGCAGTGCATGCTTTGCTGCGGCACGGTGTTGGCGGTCGATACCGTGTCAGACTTTAGCGTGGAACACATTCAAGCGGCCGGCGTATCGGATCGGGCGTTTGCGGAAGCGATTTTTGAGAGTATTTCGGCTCATATCGAGGACGGCAGCTATACGGTAGCACCCGAAGAGAGCACGGAGAAAATTTTGCTGGAATACGGAACGACCACGGAGAATGCCGAAATTCGAGCAAACGGGAGGAATATTCGAGAGATTGCGGGGATTCATCTGCTTCGGAATGCGACCTATATCGATCTTTCGGAAAATCTGATTTCGGACTTGAGCCCTCTGGCAGCGGATCCCGGAATTGAAGAACATTTAACGTATTTCGGGGCACGCGAATTGGACCTGCGCGGTAATCCAATCGCGCGTGTGCCGGAGAAACTGCGCGGATTTGAAAACGGTCACTATCGTCTGGACAGCACCTTGATTCTCCCGCTTCCGTTTTACGACAGAAACGGAGCGATTGAGAGACGAATCGTTCTGCACAGCACAGAGCAAGGGGAAAAGGCGGTCGTCGTTCGAACTTGCGGCGAGGCCGAGATTCTGCAAAGTGTGGAAAATGCATTTCAGCAGTCTTTGACCGCAGTGACAAGTTATCGGAGCAGTGCGACGGAGGAAGAGTCAATCGGACTTCGCTGGTCGCTTCCGTTTGACTGTCGGCATGTGAGAGCGTTTCGGGATGAGTTAAGGCTTGAGACTGTGGGAGATGTGGAATTAATCGCGGTGACAACGGAGGGTGAACCGCTCTCCGGTATATGCTATCGCCTGATCTCTGAAAGCGACAATTCGAATATGCGGATGCCGGAGTATGCGGAGTTCTGTACCGATGCGGATGGCAAGTTGCTGATTTCAAACCTGCCGAGCGGAAGCTACCGGCTTGAGCAGCAGAATTTCCCGCCGGACTGTCACAGCTTACAGGATACGCTCCGTTTTATGGTAGCGGATGCCTCCGTATCGGTGCTTTCACTGAGTGGCCGCGATACGACATCGGATCGTTTCGACGAGATCGGGCACAGCGAAGAGGTATGGCAGCTATATTTCTCGGCGAGCGGGCCCTTTCTCGGAATAGAAGCGGAAGCCGTAAATTCCCATATGCGGAATGCGAATTTAGGCATTGCGCATGGATTCATAGCGGACGGCGATGAACTCGGGCAGTTAAAAGGGGAAATTTTGGAGCACGAAGGCTATGTCCTGCTGCCGGAGAGCCGTGTACTGCTTTACGAAGATGAACGCTTATTGGCTGTCTACGGCAGTCCCGTTGAGGCAAGGCAGGCGCTCAATCGACGTCTGCGGGAAGGAAATCCGCAAGACGGCAGCCAGCGTATTCTTGTGACGGAGGAACTCTCTTGTCGGGAACGGACACAGCGCTTACGCGCGGTTTTTGTAAAACAGACAGGGAGGACCATAGAGCGCATCGTCGTAAAAAAGAGTTGGGGTGCGGACAGAACAGAGGAAGAAGCTTATTTTCGCCCGCTGCTCTTGCGTGACGGAGAAGTGCTTGCGGTGCTCGGAGAAATCAAGGCAGTGAATACAAGCAACCATTGGGAGGCTGTCTGGGATTTTGCGGCAAGTTCTTCCGATGCGAGGAGAAGCCGAAGCGGCCGGGCAAGCGCAAGCAACGCCGAAGAGGCGGAGCTGTTTCGAGAAGATGCTCTCCTATTCTCCGGTGTCTTGCCGTATGGCTGCGTAATCGGCGTTGAGGAAATGAATATTCCGTTCGGTTGGATTCCGCAATATGAAGCGGTCCGCTACGAAGGAAGCGAGGCAGTGTTTCTGGTCTGCAATCAACCGGAGTTTCCGTGGAAGGCCGAAACTGTCATGCTGACGCGGAGCATCAATCCGCCGATCGCCGGGAGGGAAATGAGGAAAGCGCGAAGGCGGCAGACCGAGAGGCGCGAAAAAATACGGGAGAACACAGCGGAGCGATTCCATATCGAAGCGGCGCGGTATGAGCCGGAAACGCGGGAAATGCATGTCGGAACGGATGGGACAGGAAGCGATGTAAGCTATGAGACAGAGGAAAACAGCGAGAAGCGGATGCTGCGAGAAAGGAAAAGGACAAAGCAGCAAGCGAGGACACCGCTTCCGCGGGCTAGGTTAGAGCATTGTAAAGTACACAGAGGACGCCCGGTGCATTCGTACCTTCGCGGAAAGAGGCTGCAAAGCGGGAAAGGTGCGAAAACAAAGCGCGTCGGGCAGAAGTTACCGCAAACGGGGGAAAGACGACAGGGCATTTTCCCGGACGAAACACTGCTTTTGGGTCTGTTGATGTCGCTGTTGCTATTGCAGTCGGTTTTGAAGCAGTGTTTGCATACAAACAGGGGGACTGACAGATGCTGAGTTTACGGGAACAAAGGGTTGTGGAACTGGTCAGAGAATACCAGAAAGGCGATGTAAAGGCCTTTGACGGAATTTATTCCCTCTGCTATCAGCCGATTTATTATCTGATTTACAAGATGGTACGTGACAAGCATGAGGCAGAGGATCTCACACAGGAAGTGTTTTTACAAATATTCCATCGCATCGAAGATTTAACGGATCCGAAGAGTTTTAAGTGTTGGTCCAATCGGATTGCCTATCACAGCACCCTGGACTATATCACTTCCGCTCGTTATACAAGCACCAAGGGAGTTCCGCTGGAGGAAATGCTGGAATCGGAGCTGAGGGCGGATGTAATGTCGGACGGAGGGCTGTCCATTGAGCAGTTGGAACAGCGACATACCATTATGACGGCGGCGGATCAGTTATCCTGGCCTTTGCGAGCCACGCTCTTGCTCAAGTTCTTTTCGGAACTTAGGGAAAGAGATATCGCGGAAATTATGGATGTACCGATCGGAACGGTGAAAAGTCGGCTCTCCGAAGCAAAGAAAAAGATGAAGAAGTTGATCGGAAATAAACTCTTTTGCTTCAGTCCCTTCAGCTTTTATACCTTCTTTCTTCATTTGGAGTATCTGCAAACGGGCGGTCGGGCTGCCATGGCCTCTTCCGCTGTTTTCGGCAAAGCCGCGGCGGCAGTTCTCCTGTCTACGGGACTGGTCGGCAGCGTTGCGCTGCGTGGTGTCCGTATTTCTGCGGTGCAATATCGGGATCCCGGCTGCTATGTCAATGAACAGCTGCTGCGCTTTCAAGTGACAAGCGGAGCACCGATTAAAAAGATAAGCCTGTCCGGAGAGAAAGAAATTCCCTTGCTCCGGAACGGAAAAGCGTATGAAGCAATCGTCGAAAAAAACGGAGTTTATACGATAGAGGCAATCGATATCGCAAATCATAGAGCCAAAAAGACCATTCGAATTTCAAACATAGATAGCGAAGCGCCGGTATACCTCGGATATCAAGAGCAGGGGGATTGGATGCACTTGCGCTTTTCCGATGAGGCGGCACAAATAGACTGGGATACATTGTGTTGTGAACACGAGGAACAGACGGTAGAGAGTTTTTCGATTGACAGAGAAAACGGTGTTTTGCGGATACCGCAGGAACTGTTTCCGCTTCGGATTAAGATTCGAGACAGAGCGGGAAATCAGGCGGTCTATCTGTTTCGGAAGGGGGAGACGGCGAAACTTGAGCCGGAGACGACGGAGACGGAAGAAATCGCAGGCGAGACATACTGAGCAAAGGATATTCATCTGAGGAGGACAACATGCGTCGACTTGCGGATAGAAGCTTGCATCTTGGAATCAGACTTTGTGTGTTCCTTGCACTCATCTTGTTCGGGGTTATGCTTTCCCTGCGAGAGGCAGAGGCGGGAACAGAACTGCGGATTTCTCCGGAGTTTTTGTGGATGAGACATCCGGTATTTTATTCCTCTGCGAACTGGAAAATGAGAGTGAACAGGAAATTCCGGAAGTACATCTTTCTCTTCGCTTGCCGGAGGGAAGTGCGGGTCAGGTATACCGCTTCTCGAATGCGGAATTCCTGCGAGAAGGAACGGAGGCCGTACCGTATGATGCCCTTTCTCATGGGGAGTCGCTGCAAATTTTTGTCCCTTCGCTAAAACCGGGAGAACAGTGTCTGTTGCAGGCAGAGGGAACGGTGGCATCCGCGGAAATGAGCGATGGCAGGCGAACGGAACTCGAAGTGGATGTGAGCCTGCGGCGTGGGGAGGAAGAACATAGGACAAGGAAGCGCTACGATCTTTCCGGACAAACGAAAGCGCTGTCGGCAGTCGGTGTCAGCTTGCACGGAGAACGAGTCGGGACCGCAAGGATGCGGGATGTAAATCGACAGGCGGAATTGAAGAGACCGGAACTACCGGCAGGGCAGCTCGAACTTGATATTGCAAAGGAAGCTCCGCCGGCAAAGAGGCGAGGCCCGGCGAGCGGCCTTCCGGTCGCGGAGATTCTGGTCTGCAGTATGGCCCTCTGGATGCTGAGCATACTGCTAAAGCAGCTGGCCGTCTATTTTGAAGAGGGAAAGCGAAAGTTCGATCCGAAGCGGAAGCGCTCTCCGCGGAAGGACGCAGATGAGGATGAGAAAAGAGACTAAAGTGTTTTCGGTATAGGTAAATCATGGAATCAAAAAGGCAGCAAGCCCAAGGGATTGCTGCCTTTTTAGTGCACAGAAGCGATGCGCCTCAAAGTTCCACGAGATGGAACGGGAGCATGGAGGCCGTGAGGAGCTGTGCCTCGCGAAGATGCGGAGTAAAGAGTAAAATCTGGCGGGGCGTATAACTCTCCGACAGCCAGTGAAGAACGGTGCGAAGCCGCTGTTCGTCATAGTTGGCAAAGCTGTCGTCCAGTAGGAGCGGCAGTGAGCTGTTGCCGAATTGCAACAAATCCGCGGCGGCGAGGCGCAGTGCAAAATACACCTGGTCCACGGTGCCGGCACCTGCCTGCTCAATCGGAATCAGCTTTCGCGAGGTGTTCAAAAAGATATTCAGATTCTGATCGACCGAAAGGGAATCATAGACATTTCCGGTGATACCGGAGATGAGCTGTGAAGCGGACTGATTCAGGTAGCGGCCGAAGGAATCATGAATGGTCTCCGAGAGTCGGGCCAGCGTTTCCGTTGCGATGTTGATGGCCTCTATCTCGGTATTCAGGCGGTCGTTTTCGGCAACCACATTTTTCAAGGCGGCAGTCTCGTCTTTCAGAGCGGAGAGTTGCTGTAACTGCTGTTCCAGCAACCACTGACTCTTCTGCTGGTTTGCCAGGGATTGTTCGGTTTCCGCCTGCTGTGTCTTTAAGAGGCGCAGTTTCTCTTCAATATCGTAGACGGCGGACTCACAGCGCAAAATTTCATCCTGCAGAACCAGCAGTTCGGCCGTCTTGTCCTTGGCGCTCTCGGCGAGCGCATGCGGACGTTTTCTGAGTTCACTCTCCAGCAGAAGTTCGGGGAAATGTGCCCGAACAAGTTGTTGGATGTTGCGGGTCGATTTTCGCCTTCTCCGTCCCGCGAGCAAGACCGAGAAGATTAAACAGATTCCCAAGGCAACACAGCAGACAGCCGTGACGCAGAGCAGAGCCTGGAGTTTATTGGCACTGTCCGGAACCACACGCAACATCGTAAAATAGAGTAAGAGTGCCAGCGGAAACAAAAGAAAGGCGGCAATGCTCCGGGCCCGCAGTTGTGCCCGAGAGCGCAAGGCTTTGCGTTCGTTCTGCTGCTCGGAAAGTTGAGTCTGAAAGCGAAGCAGGGACTGTCGGTTTTGAAAACCGCGCTCTTCCATGGTCTGGCGCTTGGCGGCCAAGCTTTTTACAAGCTTTTCCTTTTCGCTCTGCAGGGTTTCCTGAACACTCTGACTGTCCTGCTTGGAAGCGCTCAGACTTTGCATGGTATTCCGGTAGCCGGGAACGGAAATCTGCTCCTCCAGTCTGCGAATTTCAGAGATATTTGCCGCATAGTGCTTGGCGGCATCCGGCACAATGCGCTGTTCAAAGGCTTTGCGCTGATCGCGAAGATAGGCGGTCGCACGGTCAATGTTCAGCGTATGTTCGCCGGTCGCATTCATGTTGGCAATGTAGTTCTTCAATTCCTGCGTCATGCCGGAATCGGTCGCGCTCCTCAGCTGCCGTATGCTGACCGTGTTCATATAGGCGGTTTGACTCAGGCCGCAGAGACAGCCGCGAAGAAAGGTCTCCGGATCTTCGATCGCAAGCCCGGCACTCTCATCGATGATGGTGAGGTCCAGCGGATTCTTTCGAAAATCACGTTCGATGCGGTACAACTTCCCATCCTCTTCGAAGCGCAGGCTTCCGCCGTAGGCGCCCTCCCCGAACCAGGGTTCATAGAGTGCATAGGCGTCCGTTTTCGAGGCACGGCCGCGCGCGCGCGCTCCAAACCGTAGAACATGGCGCGGAGAAAAAGGTGGAGCGTTGACTTTCCGGCCTCGTTTGCACCGTAGAGGATATTCAGGCGGTCGCCGAAAACAAAGCGTCGATTCTGCAGGGCACCGAATCCGCGGATATTGAGCTCACGGATAATCATTACTTTTGCCCCCTTTCCTCTGTCGTGTGGAGCAGCGCGCTCACACCGTAATAGAGTGCTTTTTTATCGAGCGGGCTCAGATTCGGCTTATCCAGTTCCCGGATGAAGAAACCTATCATATCGGAGGAATGCTCCGCAAACAGACGCGAAAAATCATACTTGGGTTCGGAATAGTCAAAGAGCTCTGCGATGCGGAAGCGCTGACGTAGGGCATCCAAATCAAAGACCACATCCGGATCCCGGAGTCCTTTGATTTGCAGGCGATAAATATTTTGATTGCCGCGTCTTGCGAGCTCATCGCTCAGGGTCATCAGCAACTCCGCATTGGTAGAGTCCGGTGTGACGTGGACGATGAGGGAGGTGTACTGTGTTTTTGCAAGTCGCACAAATCAAGTGAGGTGACCTGGCGGGTAATATCATTGATTTCGCCGAGGAAGTAGCCGTGCGGTCCTGTCTCCGTTAGGTCGAGCGGTTCGGGGGAACCGCACCAGGCGACTTTGCCGGGAACCGCAATCTCGGGTTTATGGATGTGTCCGAGCGCGCAATAGGAAAAGCCGGATTCCGAGAGCTCTTTGACATCGAGCGGCAGGTGTTTGGCATCTCCGCCGTGGCAGAGCAGAATGCGAATGCGCCCGTTTTCCGGGGCTTCCACACCCTCGAGGAGATTGTCTCGAATTTCCCGTGTGTGGTAGGAAAAGCCGTAGACTTCCGTGTTCAGGCGGCGGAGGTAGACCGAGCTCAAGGCCGACTCGGTGAAATAGTAGACATTTTTCGGCCAGGGAAACGAGAGCACCGCGGAGTTATCGCGAATGCGATCGTGATTGCCGGCGATGACGGCGACCGCCACATCCGGAATCGAGGCGAACAAGTAGCTGATTTCTTTGAGATCGCGCACAAGCGGCTGATGATGGAAGAGATCTCCCGCAATCAGGAGGAGATCCGCTTTTTCATCGCGCGCAGCCCGAACAATCGAAGCAAGCGCATCTTTGACAGCCTGCGCTCGCTCCGTGCTCCAAGGTTTTCCGATGTCCGGCTTCATGCCGTAATGGAGATCGCCTGTGTGGATAAACTTCATGACCTAGCTCCTTGTTGAAAAAAGCCTATGCTTACAGCTCGCAGTTTCCGACGGTGCGCGGGAAGGGCAGCACGTCACGGATGTTCTGAATGCCGGTCAGATACATGACGCAGCGCTCAAAGCCGAGACCGTAGCCCGCATGGCGGCTGCTGCCGTACTTGCGGAGGTCCAGATAGAAGCGGTAAGCTTCCTCATCCATGTTGAGTTCTTTCATGCGCGTGAGCAACTTCTCGTAGTCGTCCTCACGCTGGCTGCCGCCGATAATTTCGCCGATGCCCGGGACGAGGCAGTCCATCGCTGCGACTGTCTTGCCGTCGGGATTTAACTTCATATAGAAGGCTTTGATGTCCTTCGGGTAATCGGTGACGAAGAGCGGGCGCTTGAAAACCTGCTCGGTCAGGAAACGCTCGTGCTCGGTCTGAAGATCCGTACCCCAGGACACCTTGTAGTCAAAGTTGTCGTTGTTCTTCATCAGAATCTCGACCGCCTCCGTGTAGCTGATGTGACCGAATTCGGAATTCAGCACGTGGTTCAGGCGCTCAAGAAGGCCGGTGTCGACAAAGCGGTTCAAGAATGCCATCTCTTCCGGTGCATGCTCCAAGACATAGCGGATGATGTACTTCAGCATATCCTCTGCGAGTGCCATTGCATCGTTCAAATCCGCAAAGGAAATTTCCGGCTCTATCATCCAGAACTCGGCCGCGTGGCGGGTGGTGTTGGAGTTCTCGGCGCGGAAGGTCGGCCCGAAGGTATAAATATCACGGAAGGCCTGGGCAAAGGCTTCGCCGTTCAGCTGGCCGCTGACCGTGAGATTGGTCTCCTTGCCGAAGAAATCCTCGCGGTAGTCGACCAGGCCATCCGGGGTGCGCGGAATCTCATTCGGGTCCAGCGTGGTCACGCGGAACATTTCGCCCGCGCCTTCCGCATCACTCGAAGTGATAAGCGGCGTGTGGACATAGACAAAGTTTCTCTCCTGGAAGAAACTGTGGATGGCAAAAGCGATGACCGAGCGCACGCGGAACGCCGCCTGGAACAGATTCGTGCGGGGGCGCAGGTGCAAAATGGTGCGCAAAAATTCCGGCGAGTGGCGCTTCTTCTGAAGCGGATAATCCGGTGCGGAGTCGCCTTCCACCGAGATTTCCGTCGCCTGAATTTCGAAGGGCTGTTTTGCGTCCGGCGTCGCGACGAGGGTGCCGCGGATAATGAGCGCCGCACCGACATTGATTTTTCGAATCACCTGAAAGTTGGAGAGACTGTCGTGATAGACAACCTGCAGGGGCTCAAAAAAACTGCCGTCGCTGACGGTCAAAAAGCCGAAGGACTTGGAGTCGCGATTCGAACGCACCCAGCCGCCCAAATCGATTTCCCGATTCAAATACGCCTCTCGATTTTCCCATATTTGTTTGACTGTTGTGAGCTTCATTCGCTTACTCCTCTCAAAGATAATAACAAGGCAAACGGCTACCGCCAATACGCCTAGTCTATAACTACTCTATTCTAACGCACTTTGTCGGAAAATAAAAGGCGGAGGCGGGGGAAATCCGCTAGGCTCGGGAAAAGGAGGCCGACGAAAGCCCGGAAAAGCGCTACGGTGCGGGCGGCTTACAGGAGAGGAAGAAGCCGAGCGAGAAGCTTTGCTTTCGTAAAAGAGGGCGTGCGGAAACGGCCGGGCGGGCCAAGCGGAGCCCCGCGCTTTTGTAAGACCTAACAAACAGTAAGGGTTGGGGAAATATGCCGAAGGATGGCAGAGACGATCGGAAGCGGAAAGGCTCATTTCTGGATAGAATCCTTAAAATTCTGATGAATTTTGGCTTACTTTTGTACACGTTTTCGGAAATTATGATATACTGAAACTGGCAGCAGACTATCTATGGTGGCATAGCTGTCTGAAAACAGGGCTGTGCCTGCCCGCAGAGGCAAGCGGACCGGTTTCAAAATTACATCATTGCCGTTTACATAATATAGGTTCATAAAGTAGAAATACACTTGACTGCGAGGTGAGAGCGTGATTAAAAAAGAAATGGTTGCCATGTTGCTGGCGGGTGGTCAGGGTAGCCGCTTAGGCGTCCTGACCCAGATGGTTGCAAAACCTGCGGTTTCATTCGGCGGAAAATATCGCATCATTGATTTTCCGCTGAGCAATTGTATCAATTCCGGTGTGGATACGGTGGGCGTATTGACCCAGTACCAACCTCTCCGTCTCAATGCACATATCGGAATCGGTATCCCGTGGGATCTGGATCGCGCGGTCGGCGGCGTGACGCTGCTCGCGCCCTATGAGAGTGCAAAGGGCAGTGACTGGTATTCCGGCACGGCCAATGCAATCTACCAGAACATCGAGTACATCGACTCGTATCATCCGGATTACGTCCTGATTCTCTCCGGAGACCACATCTACAAGATGGATTACGAGGTGATGCTCGATTTTCACAAGGCGAACCGCTCGGATTTAACGGTGGCGGTTATGCCCGTGCCAATCGAAGAAGCCAGCCGCTTTGGCGTCATGATCACGGACGAAACAAATCGGATTATAGATTTTGAGGAAAAGCCGAAGGAGCCCAAGAGCAATTTGGCGTCTATGGGCATCTATATTTTCTCCTGGCCGGTTTGAAGGAAGCTCTGCTGCGACTTCGAGAGGTACCGGAGTTGGATTTTGGCAAGCACGTGATACCCTATTGCAGAGATAAGGGCAAGCGCATGTTTGCGTACGAATTTCACGGCTACTGGAAGGATGTGGGGACTCTCTCCTCTTACTGGGAAGCCAACATGGAGCTGGTGGATATTGTTCCGGAGTTCAACCTCTATGAGGAGTACTGGAGAATATTCACGAAGAGCGACTTTATTCCGCCGCAATACCTCGGTGAGCATGCAAAGATCGAGGCGAGTCTCATTGGCGAGGGCTGCGAGATTTACGGTGAAGTGCAACACTCCGTAATCGGCGCCGGTGTCGTGATTGAAGAAGGCGCAGTGGTCCGTGACTCTATCATCATGCGCGAATCGGTGATTGGCGCAGGGGCAAAGATAACAAAGTCAATTTTGGCGGAACAAGTTGTTGTCGGCAAGAATAGCGAATTGGGGGTGGGAGAATACCGGGAGAGCTGTTATGACCGGCGTGTCTACAACTCCGATCTCGTGACGGTCGGCGAGAAAACGGTAATCCCGAGTGACGTGAAAATCGGTAAGAACACGGCAATTTGGGGAGAGACCGTTGCGGCAGACTATCCGAACGGAATGCTGGAGAGCGGCGGCGCAATCATAAAGGCAGGTGGCTTAAAATGAGAGCAATAGGAATCGTATTAGCGGGCGGAAATTCGAAGCGCATGAGGGAGTTGTCCAACAAAAGAGCCATCGCAGCGATGCCGATTGCAGGAAGCTACCGGAGTATTGATTTTGTATTGAGTAATATGTCGAATTCTCACATTCAGCGCGTAGCTGTCTTCACGCAGTACAACTCGCGCTCGCTGAATGAGCACCTCAGCTCCTCGAAATGGTGGGATTTCGGACGTAAGCAGGGCGGAATGTTTGTGTTCACGCCGACCATCACCGCGACTTCCAATGACTGGTATCGCGGCACGGCGGATGCCCTGTATCAGAACCTGCAGTTCCTGAAGAATTGCCACGAACCCTATGTGGTGATTGCCTCGGGCGACTGCGTGTACAAGTTGGATTACAACAAGGTGCTTGAGTATCACATCGAGAAGAAGGCAGACATCACTGTGGTCTGCAAAGAGGCATCGGCGCTGGAGGACATCACGAGATTCGGCGTTGTGGAGACGAACGGAGACAATCGGATTACGCAATTTGATGAAAGCCCATGGTTGCGGATTCCAGACTGATTTCCTGCGGTATTTACATTATCCGCAGAAGACAGTTGATTGAGTTCATCGAGAGATGCGCGGCCGAGGATCGCTACGACTTTGTGCGTGACATCCTGGTTCGATATAAGAATTTGAAGCGCATCTATGCCTACAAAATGGATTCCTATTGGAGTAATATCGCGAGCGTGGAGTCCTATTACAAGACAAATATGGACTTCCTGCGGCGGGATATCCGGGAGTACTTCTTCAGAAGCTATCCGGAGGTTTACACCAAAGTTGACGATTTGCCGCCCGCAAAGTACAATCCGGGTGCGGAAGTTAAAAACTCGCTCGTTTCAAGCGGTTGCATCATCAACGGGCGCGTTGAGAATTCCGTATTGTTCCGGAAAGTGTTTGTCGGCCAGAATTGCGTAATTCGAAATTGCGTGATTTTGAACGACGTCTACATTGGAAATGACACAGTGATTGAAAATTGCATCGTAGAGAGTCGGGATACGCTCCGGGCAAATACGAGCCATATCGGAACACCGGAGGAGGTAAAAATCGTTATCGAAAAGAATGAGCGGTATGTGATCTGAGTTCAGTGTCAGGGGAGCCCGGGTTGATCACCCTATCGCCATCCATATCCATGCTGTATCGGAGGAGGCGCTATGCAGATTACAGATGTTCGTATCAGAAAGATTCAGAAAGCCGGATCTATGAAGGCAGTGGCATCCATCACACTAGACAACGAGTTTGTGATTCACGACATCAAGGTGATACAGGGAGATCGGGGCCTATTCATTGCAATGCCGAGCCGTCTTTCGCGGGACGGCGGATACAGGGACATTGCGCATCCCATCAATTCGACAACGCGTGACAGAATGCAGAGAAAAATCCTGGAGCAGTACGAGACGCTTCCGGAAGACATGGTGGAGAGCGTTGAGATAATGGGCAGCGGAGAGTTTTAATTCATGGCAACAAGCTACATCGTTTTTGACTTGGAATGGAATCAAAGTTATAGAGGGAAGGTCGGGAAGCTGCCTGACCTTCCCTTTGAGATTATAGAAGTGGGCGCAGTGAAGCTGAATGAGAACCTGGAGCCGGTCTCCGAGTTCTCTCGCTTCGTGCGCCCATTCGTCTATAAAACACTGGATTATCGCGTGCGTGCACTCACAAAGATTCAAGCGAAACAGCTTCGAAACGAAGGGCAGGACTTTGTGACTGTCATGCGGGAGTTCTTCCGCTGGTGCGGCATGGAGAAAGAGGGGGAGGAAGTCGTGTTTTGCAGTTGGGGAGACACGGACCTTATGGAATTGCAGCGCAACCTGCAATTTTTCCGCGTGCGGAATCCTTTCCCCTATCCGCTCTTCTACTATGATGTGCAAAAGCTATACGGCAGGTGTTTTCCGGATGCGGAGAAGCGCGTCACGGCGCTTTCGAACGCGGTCGAAGCCCTGGGGCTCAAAGAACAGGGGGCCTTTCACCGGGCCATTGAGGATGCCCGCTATACGGCCGCGGTTCTGGCGGCGTTGCCCTTTGACAGCCTGAAGGTATACCGATCTCTCGACTACTACCGTTTGCCGGCAAATGAGGCGGAAGAGCTGTATCTTTGTTTTCCGGATTATGCGAAGTATGTCTCCCGGGTGTTTCCGGACCGCGAGACTGCCATTCAGGATAAAACAGTCACGGATATGCTCTGCTATCGCTGTAACCGCATGCTGAAAAAAAAGCTGCGCTGGTTTTCCGCAAACCAGCGCAACTATTATTGCCTTGCTCTTTGTCCGGAACATGGCTTTCTGCGCGGAAAGCTGCGTTTTCGGAAGACCGAAGGCACCAAGGTATATTGTATTAAGACAACCAAAATCGTAAATGCCGAGGCGGCGGAGCGCCTCGGCAAGATGAAGCAGGTTCTCAGTGAAAAGCAGAGTCTGCAGAGACATCGGCAGCAGCTCCGCAAAAAAAGTTAACGCCGTCTCGAGAAGAAACGTGAGAAGAAGCCCTTTCTTCGACCGCGCCGCGAGAGGGAACTGTCTCCCAAATAGCGCTCCACCGAGGAGGGGCCGTTTGAAAGTTCCTTCGGCGCGTTGAAGGCCTCGCGCTCGGCGACACGATTCATGCTGCGCGAAAAGGCGAGTTCCGCCGCTCTCTGCCGCTTTCTGCGCCGATGCAGGAAGAACAGAAGAAGCAGGAAGACAAGGACGCCCGCGGCGATTGCCGCAATCAGTCTGCGCGGCAGGCTTGTGATGCGGTAGCGCAGTCTGCGCAGCGCCTTCGCATTGGAAGAGGTCGAAACCTGGTTGTTTGATTCCGGTGCCGCGGCGCAGAGCCAAACCGAACCCACGGTGCGCTCGCCGTAGAGATAGCGGATTTGGGCGACGGCATCTGCGGGGGCATCCGCCGGGAGCTCATAACTCAGGGTACTTGTGGTGTCCGAGAGCTGGGCCGTTCGCGGCAAGACGATGGTTTTGCCGCCCGAGAGCGAAAGCAAGGTGTTGTGCCGTCCGACAAGGTCCAAATCCGTCTGCGGCTTTTCATAGCGATTGTCACTTCCCTCCGGGCTTACGGCTTTGAAATTGGAGAAGCCGAAGTCCAGGAGTTTTTTTGTGTCGCTGTAATGGGTCAGGTGACCGTTTAAGACAACGGTGATGAGGCGCAAATTGTCGCGCTCCGCACAGGTGACCAAGGTATTGCCGGCGGTCATGGTATAACCTGTCTTGCCGCCGATGATACCGGGATAATAGAGCCCCGAACTCTTCTTTAACATCTTGTGTCCGGCATAGATGGTAAAGGGCTCTGCGTTTGCGCTGTTCGGCGGAAGCTCATAGTAGGTGGTCGAGTCGAATTCCAAGAAAGTCGGATTCTTAAATGCTGCCATCGCAATCAGAGAATAATCATAGGCGGTGGTGTAGTGATTTTCGTCGTTCAGGCCCGAAGGATTGGTGAAGTGGGATTCCTTACAGCCGAGGGAAGCCGCCTTTTCGTTCATGAGTGCGGCAAAGGCCTCTCTGCTCCCCGCGCAGTGTTCTGCGAGCGCATTGGCGACTTCGTTTGCGGAGCGGAGCAGGAGGGCGTAGAGGGCTTCGCGGACCGTAATCCGGTCGCCGACACCGTAGCCCGCACTTGTGGAACCGTTCTCGACATTGTGGACGGCATCATACGAAAAAGGTGATGGTGTCGTCTAAATTGCAGCGCTCGATGACAATGAGCGCGGTCAGAATTTCTGGTGATACTCGCGGGATAATAGCGCTCGTGAATGTTTTTTTCCCATAGAGCACACAGCCGGAAGAGGCATCCACCAAGATACCGCCCTCCGCATCAATCAAAAAACATCCTGCGGCCAGGCCGGTGCGGCAAAACTCTCAAGCGTCGGGAGGGTGGTATAGAAAACGCAAAGTGCAAGAAGCAGCGCGACTGCGGTTTGTTTCGCGCGAACAAAAAATCGATTCAATCAGACCTCCTCTCTGTTCGAAACAGGATGGTGGCAAAAAAGGAAAATGCCATCTCAGCGTTTGCGCGGGATGGCATTTTGAACATGCAAACTTGGCTCAGCGGGTGCTGCTCGTACTGCTTTTTGCGGAGCTGCTCTGCGCCTTTTGCGCGCTGGTTTCGTCTGCCGCGGTGGTTCCGGAGGCAGTGCTGCCGAGCGCGGGCTCGGTCTCTGCGGCATCGGTCTGCGAACTGCTTCTCGTCGCGGAGGCATTGCCGCGCTCAGCCGGATTCACTTCGGAAGCGGTCACGTACTGGGTTGCGACGTATGCCTGCGTGCCGTTATAGTTGATGATGGTCCACTGGTCGTTATAGGATCCGACATAATCGAGTACGGTTCCCGCGGGCAGCGTAGTGAGCAGCTTGCCGCTTATGGACGGAGTCTCGCGTACGTTCAGAGAAGTACTCGTGGTGTAAACCGTAATCGAGGAAGGAGCGACCGCGCTGGTCTCCGCCTCTGTCGTGAGAGCCGCTTCCGCACTGCTCTCGCTGCTCTCGACGCTTGCGTTGACGGTCGGGTCTGCAGCCTTGCGGTGGGAAGCAAAGCTGCGAACAAGGAAGATGAGGAGCAAGATGACGACGAGCGGAACTCCGATTTTTACATAGGGCGGCAGATTGTCAAGAGAGATACCGCCGGTGGCTCTTCTTCTGACCGGTCGCCTGGTGGCGGATCTGCGCCGCGCCGAGGACTGGTTTTCCAGCATCTGTCGATAGGCGTAGACGGCCTGACTCAACAGATCGTAGGATTCACTCGCCAAGGCGGGATCGTTTTGTCCCTCGGACAGCGCACGTTCACCGAGCATGGAAATCTTCAGAAAGCCCGCAAAGACTTCTTTGGAAATAACGCCTTCGCGGTAGAGATTATCGAGCATATCGGTGAGATCCCCGTCCGGGAGATTATTCCGTCTGCACAGACTCCGAACCAAAGTGTCGAGGGTCTTGCGTGAACATATCATTGCCTCCGCATAGTTAGCGTGAGAAAGCAGGCTCTCGGTGGTGCTGCGACCTTCCTCTATGAGTTCTTGAATCGTTTTTCTCTCTGCTGCCATGACGGCCTCCTTTTATAGACTCTTTTATATTATACAGGAAAAACAAGAGCTTTGCACCCTATTTGCGCGAGAGATGGTATGATAGAGAGCGAACAGGCTTTGTAAAAGCGTTTGCGAAAACAGAGGAGAATGAAGATGAAGCGTGAAATCGAAGCGTTGTTGCAACTGATTCAGGAGAGCCCCACCGCATTTCAGGCGGTTGCGGTCCTTTAAGAAGCGTCTCAAAGAGGCGGGGTATACGGAGCTGAGAGAGGCGGAGAACTGGAAACTCAGTGCGGGCGGAAAGTACTTTACGACGAGAAATGACTCGGCCCTGATGGCCTTTCGTCTGCCGAAGGGGAAGACAGACAGCTTCCAGATTATTGCGAGCCACAGCGACTCCCCGTCCTTTAAGATCAAGGAAAATCCGGACATGGAGGTTGAGGGACACTATGTCAAGCTGAATGTGGAGCGCTACGGCGGTATGCTCTGCGCACCCTGGTTTGACCGTCCGCTCTCGGTTGCGGGACGTATCGCGGTGCGGCGCGGCGCGGAAATTCGGACCGAGCTCGTCTGCATCGACCGCGATCTTTTGATGATTCCGAATCTCGCGATTCACATGAACCGGGAGGCAAACAAGGGCTATGAGTACAACGCGCAGCGCGATATGTTGCCGCTCTGGAGAGACGGAAATTCCGACAAGAAGTTCATGAGCTGCGTTGCCGAGGCGGCGGGCGTTCGGACGGAAGATATCGTCGGCTCGGATCTCTTCCTCTACAACCGCATGCCGGGCACGGTCTGGGGTGAGGGAGACTGCTACTTCTCCGCGCCGCGTCTTGACGATTTGGAGTGCGCCGCGGCTTCGCTGGAAGGCTTCCTTCAGGCGAAGGAGAGCAAGGGAACGCCGGTGTTTGCGCTCTTCGACAATGAGGAAGTGGGAAGCAGCACGAAGCAGGGAGCGGCATCTACCTTCCTCGCGGATGTGTTACAGCGCATCTTCCTCGAGCGGGGGGAGGATCGCGCGGCCTATCTCCGCGCAATTGCAAACAGTTTCATGATTTCCGCGGACAATGCGCATGCGGTACATCCGAACTATACGGATAAGAGCGATCCGAGCAATCGCGTCTACATGAACGGCGGGATTGTCGTGAAGCACAGCGCAAACCAGCTTTACACGACGGATGCGCTCAGCGATGCGGTATTCCGCTATCTCGCGTCCGAGACCGGAGTGAAGTTGCAGCACTTCCACAACCGCTCGGATGTCACCGGCGGTTCCACGCTCGGAAATCTCTCGGGCAACCAGGTAGCTCTGTCCACGGTCGACATCGGCCTCGCGCAACTCGCGATGCACTCTCCCTATGAGACGGCGGGCTGCTCGGACTATCTGGATTTCATCCGGCTCGCAACGCGCTTCTACGGCTTGCGCACCGAGGCGAGAGACGGAGGCTTTGCCTTCTCAGACTAAATAGATTGGAGATAGAATCAATGCGGCTTAGACATATACCGGGCAGCGAGGATTTGTGCGCCGGGCAAGCGCAACGGTCAACGAGCCCGAGCGTTACCGCGGCAAGTGGAGCGTGTTCTTTCAAGAGGACGCGCCGCTTGCGCTGGAAATCGGCATGGGCAAGGGACGCTTTTTGCGTGAACTCTCGGCGCGGGAACCCGGGTGGAATTTTCTCGGCTTGGAGCGCTATGCCTCGGTCCTGCAAAAGGCCATTGAGCGAAAAGAGCGAGAGGAGCGGGAACAGGGAAAGAAGGAAAGAGAAAATCTCTTTTTTCTCTGGGAGGATGCCAAGCGCCTCACCGAAATCTTTGCACCCGGAGAAGTGGCACGCATCTACCTAAATTTCTCGGATCCCTGGCCGAAGGCGGGACATGCAATGCGCCGTCTGACCTCCCGGGAGTTCCTGAAGCTCTACGATGCGGTCTTGGCACCCGAGGGCGAGATTTGGTTTAAGACAGACAACGACGGGCTCTTTGCGTGGTCGCTCGAGGAGATACCGGCGGCAGGCTGGACCCTGGAGGCCGTCACCCGGGATTTACACGGGGAAGTGGGGCCCGAGGACAATGTGATGACCGAGTATGAGCAGAAGTTTTCTTCGCGCGGACAGAAGATTTCCCGTCTGATTGCAACGCGAAAAAAATTATAATTTTTTGTTGACAGGAATCATAAGAACGGGTAGAATACTGTTTGTGTCACGGAGACGAGACACAAACGAAGCGCCTTTAGCTCAGTTGGTAGAGCAGTAGACTCTTAATCTATTTGTCCAGGGTTCGAGTCCCTGAAGGCGCACTTGAAGTCCTGACTTGGCAGACTGCGAGCTGCTGGGATGGGGCTTTTTTGTTTGCGTTTTTTCTGAGAGAGTGACTTACGCTTTGGGTGATGGTCGCGGTTTTGCCGCGAGAACAATAGAGAGGCGAGGTGCTGGGAGCACTTCGCCTCTCTTCTCTGATTCTCTCTCTTTGCTGCCCTGCCGCTCATGCCTCTGCCGCGGAACAGGCAGCCTTCTCTTTTGCGATGGCTTCGACCGTGCGATCCACATAGCTGATCCAGTCGTAGTAGTCTGCGGCCTCAAGCCAAAATGCCGCATAACTGCGCTCGCAGCTGTCGATGTCATCCTGAATTTCCTGCAGGCGTCTGTAAAGATAGCCGAGGCTCTCCGGATCGCCCTTGATTTCCTCGAGCTCTTCCAGCCCGCGCAGCGCGTGGCGGCTGTTCTTCAGTGCGAGCGGATTTTTTTCGCCCTGCATTCTGTTGTAAAACTCCGAGAGCGCGAGCACCGCGAGGTCATAGTCTTCGGTATTCGTCGCAGCTTCCGACTCAAGCAGCTTTTCGCTGCGGAGCAGCGCCACGATATCCGCGAGCTTAAGACTCTTCTTTCCCGCGGCGAGTTTTTCGCCGATGCAATCCAAGAGCAGCAGTCCTTCATCCGACTCCAATGCGTGAAATCCCCAACAAGCCATGTTTCTTCCTCTTTCTTCCTTTTTTCGTACTGTGCAAGGCACAGCAAAGTTTACACGTTCTCTCCACTATTATACACGGCCCCGTGCTCTTTCCAAGGAAAGTTTCGGCGGTATACTGGCAAAGTTAAAGGAGGATCGCCATGGACGAATTGATCTCGAATTTACTGATGTACGGTAAGACCGCGGAACACAGCGTGCTCGCAACACTTGCCGAACTGGAAGACGCGCGGAAGCGCGGCATGCCGCTGAGCTCGGCAGAGCGGAAACGCGCCTATCGCGCGGTGCGGGAACTCTTGGGAGCTCGCGACCGAGTACGGCTTCAATGATAACCTGTGGCAGAATTATCTGAGCTTTCTGCTCATGATGGACGAAAACCCCTTTACGCTGACGGCGGAGAAGGTCGGGGCCGGAGAAGGCAGCGTGAACCGCTTTGTGGAGCGGGATTTTCATATTTTTCGCGTCCTCTTCCGCTATGATTTCGGCGCGCTGGAAAGGGCGCTCGGCACGGATTGCTTCTCGGTGTTGACCGATTACCGGGCTTTGCCGAAACCCGCGGTGCGTTGCTACCGCGCGGTCAGCGAAAAGGTGAGGGCGCTGAGCCTTTCGCTTGCGGCTGCCGAGAGTGACGAGGCCTTTTTCCGTACCATGAGCGAGTTTTATAGGGCTTACGGCGTGGGTAAGTTCGGACTGAATGCAGCCTTCCGTCTGGAGGACGATGAGAAGAAGGGCGTGCTCTTAAAGCCCATACGCAATATGGATGCGGTCAAGTTCTCGGATCTCATCGGCTATGAGAGCCAGAAGGAGGAGCTCCGGAAGAATACAGAGGCCTTTCTCCGCGGGCAGAGGGCCAACAATGTGTTGCTCTACGGTGACAGCGGAACCGGAAAGTCCACGAGCATTAAGGCCGTGGTGAATGAGTACTACAAAGACGGACTTCGCATGATAGAAATCTACAAGTACCAGTTCCGACGGCTCTCCGAAGTACTCGCGGAAATCAAGAACCGAAACTACCGCTTCATCATCTATATGGACGATCTTTCCTTTGAGGAAAACGAGTCCGAGTACAAATTCCTGAAGGCAGTGATTGAGGGCGGTGTCGAGACGCGTCCCGAAAATGTCCTGATCTACGCGACTTCGAACCGGCGTCATTTGATACGGGAGATCTGGAGAGATCGGAACGATGTGGAGCAGGATGCGGACATCCACCATTCCGACACCATGGAGGAGAAACTCTCGCTCGCGAATCGCTTCGGTCTGTCCATCGGCTACTATAAGCCGGCGCGGCAGGCCTACCACGAGATTGTGACAGCGCTTGCCGAGCGCCACGGCATCACCCTGGAACGCGAAGAACTGCTGCGCCGTGCGGATCGCTTCGAACTGCGCCACGGCGGTGTTTCGGGGCGAACCGCTCAGCAGTTTATCAATGCGGAACTTGGGAACTGAGGAAACGAAAGACAGGTGTTTAACTTAAAAATCCGGGAGGACAGTGAAATGCAACAGCAGCAGAAAACTTTGCTTCGCCTGATTTTTATGGGAATTATGATTGCGCTCGGCGTGGTGATCTCGCCCTTACTTCGCGTGGAGGGCATGTGCCCCATGGCACATCTCATCAACATTTGCTGTGCGGTGCTCCTCGGGCCCGCGGATGCCCTGCTCTGCGCCTTTCTGATCGGCGTCATACGCATGGTGCTGATGGGCATACCGCCGCTCGCACTGACCGGTGCGGTCTTCGGCGCCTTTCTTTCGGGGCTTTTATACCGGGCTTCGGGTGGAAAACTCGTTGCGGCCTTTCTCGGTGAAGTGTTCGGAACCGGTGTCATCGGCGCGCTGGTCTCCTATCCGGTGATGACCTATCTCTGGGGACGGGGCGGACTTACCCTCTTTTTCTATCTTCCTTCTTTCTTTATGGGAACCATCATCGGCGGTAGTCTTGCGATGCTCTTACTTGTCAGCTTACAGCGCGCCAATGTTCTTTGGAAGATGCAGGAGGCGCTCGGTACACGGCGTCCCCTGCGTGAGGCAAAGCTTTGAACGGCGCGGAAGCGCTGCTTCGGGAAGCGTTGCCGCGGCTCGATGCCCTGCGGGAAACGGCACCTCTGGTTCACTGCATGACAGGCGCGGTCTCGGTTAACTTCTGTGCAAACACGGTGCTTGCCCTCGGTGCGCGTCCGATTTGTGCCGAGCACCCGGCAGAAAGCGCAGAGATTGCGGCGCAGGCGGCGGCCCTTTCTTTAAGTCTCGCGAACATCACGGAGGCAAGGGATTGCGCCATGCGCCTTGCGGCCGGCGCCGCAAGAGCGGCGGATATTCCGATGGCCTTCGATGCGGTCGGTGTCGGGGCGAGTATGTACCGGCGGGAACTGGTGAAATGCTATCTCGCGGAAAAACCATGGATTATCAAGGGCAATGCGAGTGAAATCAGGGCTCTGCTCCTTTGAGACCGGGCGCAGCGGCGCCGGGGTGGATGCCGGCGCGGAGGACCGCGCGGAACGCGGCGAGGAAGAAAAGATTCTGGCGCTTGCGCGCGATGCGGCTGCTCTCGCAAGGCGGGAGAATACGGTGGTGCTTCTCAGCGGTGCGGTAGACCTTTTGACCGACGGCGAGCGCTGCTTTGCCCTGCAAAACGGCGTCCCCCTGCTCGGAAAAATTTGCGGGAGCGGTTGCGCGCTCAATTGTCTGGCTGCGAGCTTCCTTGCGCTTAAGGCGGGCAGAGACAAAAAAAGAGAAGCGCTCCTAAGTGCGCTTCTCGCAGTGACGGTATGGAATGTTTCGGCAGAGACAGCGGAAGCAAGAGGTCCCGGCAGTCTTGCGGTCGAACTTTTGGATCGACTCGGCCGAATCAGCGGCGCGGAACTCAGCCTGCGTTTCTCAGGCGAGGAAGTCCGGATCTAAGATTACAATTTCCTTGCCTTCCATGGAAATAATACCCTCTTCCTGCATGCGGGACAGCTCCCTCGAGAGTGCACTCCGGTCTGCATAGAGGAAGGAGGCAAGTTCGGTCTTTGAGAGCGGGAGTTTTCGAACCCCGCTCTTTTGTTTTGGCAGCGTGTTGAAGTAGAGCTTTAATTTGTCCCGCAGCTTTTTTTGTCCCAGGATGCGTATCTTTTGGGTGAGCAAAAGGGAGCGCTTCGCAAAGTAGCCGAGCAAGTTGGCGGCGAGCCGGGTCTCGGCGTGACTTTGGCGCTCTGTGTTCTGCAAGAGGCGCGAAAAGTCCAAAAACAGCAGCGTGCAGTCCGAAATGGCGCGAAGATGCATGGCGCTGTCCGTGACATTGGCGCAGAGCATCATGGCGCCGAAAACATTGCCGCTCTCGATTCGAGTCACGTTGACCGGGGATGCATTTTCGTCGTAGAAGGCGACCTCCAAGGTACCGGAGAGCACCAGACCGGCGCGCTTTCCCGGGTCTCCGATTTGGATGACGGTGTCATGTTTCGGAAAATAGTCTTCTTTTGCCGAGAGTGCCGAGAGCAGCGTCTCATAGTCGCTTTCGGCGATGCCCGCAAAGAGCGGGCAGGTTTTCATGACGGGAAAGGCCTTTTTCACGACTTATACCCCCGTAGCGGTTTTCAGGACCAGAAGAAGAATCACGGCAATGCTGTTATTTAAGAAATGGAGCGCAATCGGGAAGGCCATGCTCTTTCTTGTCGCATAGAGGCGGCAGAGAAAGAAGGAAAGCGGAACATAGCTTAAGATTGCGATAAAGTCCTGCGGCTTGCCGCCCCGAAGCGCCGCGGCCCCGTGGAGCATGGAGAAGCTCAAAATAGAGATGATATAGGCAAGTACCGGGCTCTTCCCGTAGATGCGGTTAAACAGAATGTTTCGGAATACAAGCTCTTCGACGACGGGAGCAAAGAACAGGGCGAGAAACACGAGAAACCAGATATAGCCGCCCTCCGCGAGGCCTCCCAGCGTATTCTGATTCTGATTATGAATGCCGAAGTGCAACAGAACCAGATTAATCGGAATATTCAAGAGAAAGATGAGGAGCTGGGCGAGAATCACCACGCGGCAGTTTTTGCCGAGCCGTTCGCGGAATTTTGCAAAGTCCTCACGAAGCGTCTTCCGCTTCACCCCGTAGAAAATGAGGAGGGTAATCAAGCCCGCGAGCCCGTAGAAGGCCATACTGTTCTTCTGAAAGAAAGTACTGCTCTCCGCGGCAAAAGCAAGCAGAACGGGAACCAGTAAGAGATAGAGAAGAAAATAGACCGCAAGGAGAATGAGGTCGGTTTTTCGAGAGTTGTGTAGTTTCATGGCACCTCCTGACAAAATGGTTTGTACAAACTATACTGGATGCGGAGAGAAAGCACAAGGGAGAGTTCCGGAAAGACTGCTCGGCTCGAAGGCAGAGTAGACGCTGCGTGAACGAAGCGGTAAGGGCGTGACCGGCAGCGGAAGAAGGCCAAGGGAAAAACAGGGGCGCGGCTGCGCAAAACAGGGGCGAGCGGAAACGGGAATAGGTGCCGAAGGAAGAAGTTCGAATAACCTTGTAAAACAGTAGGAAATATGTAATACTGGGGAAGAAAGGAGGAGACTTTTCATGGAGAGAAAGTTTTCGCTTTCTAAGGAACATGCGCCCAAAGCCGGACTTACGATTTCCACGCGGGAGACCGAGAGCGGAAGCGTCGGCGTGACGTATTTTTCGCTCGGGAAAGACACGGACATCAGCGCGGAGCGCTACCCCGAGGATGTGCTCTATCTCGGCAATTTCGGCAGCGGAGAGTTTCGCCTTCGGAAAGCGGTTGAGGACAAGGAGCAGTTGCGGGGACTCGCGGCGGGCGAGGCCATCATGGTAAAGAAGAACACACTCTGCGGTGTCAGGACGGCAGAGGGCTTTATCTACACGGAAGTGATTCCGGGAAAGGATATCAATATGAACGAACAGGTCAAGGCAGGAGAGGTATTTCAGCTTGCAAATTTACTTCCCTATGAGAAGGGAAGCGTTGTCAATATGGACGTTGCGTCCAACCCGAACATGAAGCTTGTTCTTATGGCCTTCGATGCCGGAACGGGCCTCTCGGAACACAGCGCGCCGGGCGATGCGTTGATTTTCGCGCTGGAGGGCGAGGTTGAACTGGTCTATGAGGGGACGCCGCACAAGGTAAAGGCGGGCGAGCAGTTCCGCATGGCAAAGGGCGGTCGCCACAGTCTGAAGGCAGAGGGACAGTTCAAGATGGCACTTCTGCTCACGCTGGCATAAAAGGATATTGAAAATAAGAGGCGGAGCTCCGGAAGGGGCTCCGCCTCTTGACTTTTTCGCAAGCTTTCTTTTACTATGACAATATAAGACAGAAAACGGTTTGAAACAGGGGGAATATGAGTCGAGAGAGAGAGTTTCTGGAGTATGTATTATCCAGTGTGCTCGCCATGGTGGGACAGTCGATTTATATTTTGGCGGACACGTATTTTGTTGCGCGGGGACTCGGCGCAAACGGTTTGGCAGCGCTGAATCTTGCGATTCCGATTTATAATTTTATCAACGGTGTCGGACTTATGCTCGGCATCGGCGGCGCGGCTCATTTTATCGTGGCCCGCACGGTCGGTGATAAGAAGCGGTCACGGCAAATTTACACGACGGCAGCGGCCTGCGGTCTGCTTGCGGGCTTCGGCTTTGCGCTGCTCGGCATCTTTTTCGTGAATCCGATTGCGACGCTGCTCGGTGCCAAAGCGGAGACGTATGAGATGACCAAAACCTATCTTCGCATGGTGCTGCTCTTTGCGCCGGCATTTATCTCCAATTCCATTTTTTCGGCCTTTGTCAAGAACGACGGCGGTCCCAAGTTGGCCATGCTCGGTATGCTTGCCGGCAGCTTGTTTAATACCATCTTTGACTATATTTTTATTTTTCCGCTCGGACTCGGTATTTTCGGTGCGGTGTTGGCAACCGTCTTCTCGCCGATTATGGGAATTGCGGTGCTCTCCTTGCACTTAATTCGGAAAAAGAGCAGCTTTTATCCGGTCAAAGGGGGGCTTCCGACTTGCGGAACTGAGACGGGTGCTCTCTCTGGGACTTTCTTCGCTGATCAGTGAGATTACCAACGGCATGGTGATGATTGTGTTTAATATTATCATCCTGAAACTCGCGGGCAATGCGGGTGTTGCGGCCTACGGTGTCCTTGCCAACATCATCCTTGTTGTGATTGCGGTTTACAACGGCATTGCACAGGGTGTTCAGCCGCTGTTCGGACGTTTCTTTGCGACCAATGAGCGCGAGAAGTTGCGTCTCAGTTATCGCGATGCACTGATTGCCGTGGGGCTGGCCTCTGCCCTCTTCTATTTCGTGACCATGGGCTTTCCGGCACAGATTACGTCACTCTTTAACCATGAGAACAATGCGGAAATGCAGCGGCTTGCCGTGGAGGGCTTCCGACTTTACTTTTCGAGTTGCTTCTTCCTCGGCTTCAACTTGCTGAACATCATGTACTTTGTTTCGACCGCGCAGGACACACGCTCGCAGATTTTGTCTCTGCTCCGCGGTATCGTGCTGGTGCTGCCGTTTTTACTCCTGTTCTCGACGCTCTTCGGCATGACGGGCGTATGGCTCGCGATGCCGGTATCGGAGATTGCCGTCTCGCTGCTCGGCGTCAAAATGCTGACGGCAAAAAAGAAACAGGCGTAAGGTGTTTCGGAACAGAGCCGGAAAGCGGAATTCACGAAAAATTCATGGTATTTTGCGGGGAAACGTAGCAAAATAAGAGCAGTAAACGACAAGAGGAAATAAAGTATGGAAGAGATGAAAGTGGGCAACGTGCGCTACGAGACGGAAACGGTATTTACGGAAGACGCAGTGCGGGGCTTATTTCGCGCACAATTTCTTTTGTTCGAACAGCTGCGAATCTGGAGTCGAGTTCTGGTCGGAGCACTTTTGACCGGTTTTGCCTTCAGCTCCGTGCTCGGGACCCCGCAGCGTGTTCTTTGCATTGCCGCGGGCGTCTGGCTCCTGATCGGATGGAATACCGTCGCAAAGGCGCGGGCGGACGCTGTCTTAAGCAGCGCGGTGACTCCGAGGGACGGGTCATTTACCGTTTCGCGGAGGAGGAGATTCAAATTGAAGACAGCGGGTCCTGGCGCTATGACGAGCTCATGAAGCTCGCGCAGGACGAACAGCGTTACTATCTGTTTCACAATCCGCAGACGGCAATCGTGGTCGATATGAAGGCCTTGAAACCGGCAGATGCGGCGGGCTTTGCGCGCTGGATCGAAGCACAAAGCGGAAAGAAAATCCGGAAGCTCGGTGCGGGCTTGCCGTTTTTCTGGACGCGGAAGAAAAAGGATGCTTGAAGAAAGGGAGAACGATGGACTTTTTAGAACTTGCGCGTGCGCGCTATTCCTGCAGAAAGCTGACGAATGCGCCGGTGGCAGCGGAGAAGCTGGAGCGCATTTTGGAGGCGGCGCGGGTGGCGCCGACAGCAAAAAACTTACAGCCCTACCGCCTGTTTTTACTGGAGAGCCCGGAGGCGGTGGCTAAGGTCCATGAAATCACACCCTGTATTTTCGGTGCGGACTGTTTTCTGATGGTCGCGGCCGTTCCGAGCGAGGGCTGGGTGCGGGAATTCGACAGAAAGAATTTTGCGGAGATCGATGCGGCCATTGTGGCGACGCATATCATGCTTGCGATTGAGGCAGAGGGGCTCGGCTCTACCTGGGTGGGGCATTTTGATGCCCCCCGCGCGAAGGAGCTCTTCCCCGAGATGGCAGCTTACGAGTTGATTGCACTCTTCCCGATCGGGGAAAAAGCGGCCGAGGCGCACCCGGCGCATCTCCACGAGAAGCGAGTTCCGATTTCGGAGCGCTTGGAGCGGCTCTGAGATGAGGGAACAGGCAACTTTCGCTCTTGCCCAGATGACGGTGGCGGAGCAACCGGAGCTGAATTTAAAAAAAATGGAGGAGCAGATGCGGGAGGCGCGGGAGCGCTTTCGGGCAGAGCTCATTCTCTTTCCGGAGACCTGCATGGCGGAGTTTTCGCGCGGTATGACCCGGGAGGATCGCTATGCACTTGCCGAGACAAGGGACGGAAACTTTGTGCGTGCCGTTCGTGAACTCGCGGCGCGCCACTCGATTTGGACCGTCTTCGGCTTTTATGAGCGCGCGGAAACGCAGGACAGCGAAAATCGCAGCTATAACAGCGTGCTCATTCTGGACGACAGGGGAGAAATTCGCGGGCACTATCGAAAGACCCATCTCTATGATGCCTTCGGCTATCGGGAGTCGGATGACTACCTGCGGGGGGACCGCCTGTTTGCGCCGATTGAGACACCGTTCGGCAAGCTGGGGCTCTTTGTCTGCTACGAACTGCGGTTTCCCGAGGTCGCCAGAGCGGAACGGGCGGCGGGCGCCGAAATTTTGCTCATGCCCTCCGCTTGGGTGAAGGGCGATTTAAAGAGCGAGCACTTCAGTACCCTGCTCAGGGCGCGGGCCGTTGAGAATACCTGCTATTTGCTCGCGGCAAACCAGTACAGCAAAATCCGTATGGGAGAGAGAGTGCGGCCGTGGACCCGATGGGGGTTGTGATTGCGAATGCCGGCGAGGGAGAGCGCGTGGTTCCGGTTTATTTGGAACAGAGCAGATTGTCGGAAGTTCGTAAGAAACTCCCGAGTTTTGAGGATAGACGGGGAGAACTCTATTGAGCGTCAGCGTGAAAGGGAGGACAGAGCGATGACAATATGGGAAGCAATGGAAGAACGACACACCGTGCGGCATTTTACGGATGAGGCGGTCGATGAAGAGGCGCTCTCGGCACTCTCGGCGCGGATTGATGCGCTGAACGTACAGTTCGGTCTGGATATGAGTCTGCATGTTGACGAGGAATTACAGCTCTGGCCGGGTATGACCCTCTTTTTCTCGAGCGGAGTCAACAACTTTATTGCACTCGCGGGTCCTCACGGCAGTGAAAGCGCCGAGCACATAGGCTATTGCGGCGCCGATTTACTGCTGCTCGCACAGCAACTCGGCGTCAATACCTGGTGGATCGGCGGCACCTACAATATGAAGAAGGCGGGCGAGGGAACCAAGGGTGAGCTCTACGGCGTGATTGCCTTCGGTTACGGCAAAGAAGAGGGCAAGCCGCACAAATCCAAGGATGCGGCGCGTGTAAGCCGCTACGAGGGGACAGCGCCGAGCTGGTTTGAGAAGGGGAGTGGAGGCGGCACTCCTTGCGCCGACCGCGATGGACAAACAGGCCTTCATGATCACGGGCCGGGGCGATGAGGTGCGGATTTCTTATAAAGCGGGCGCGTTTTCCGAGGTGGATTGCGGCATCATCAAGTATTTCTTTGAACAAGGGGCGGGCAAAGAGAATTTCCGCTTTGTGAGCGGCAACAAGTGAAAAGATACTTAACAAAAATGTAACTGTTTTGTAACGCCCTTCTGTCGTATAATGAGGTGGATTGCAAATTCGCGCAGCAATGCGCTTTTACGACGGAGGTGGATATGAACAGAGAACGGCGTATGCGACTGTGTGCGGCGGCACTCTCGCTTTGCATGGCGGCAGGCATGGCACAACCCGCGATGGCCGGTGTTGTGAAAAAGGGTGCGACGCAGGTGAGCGGCGGCAGCGAGAGCGGCGCGGCGACAACGGGAACGGCGACCGCGACGCAGACGGAGTTTTATTTCCGGTCAGGAGATGTATACCTACCAGCGCATGGAAGCGGATATTCAGCTTTTGAAGGCGAGATACGAGGGGGTCACGGTTGACTCCATCGGCACCACGGTGGACGGCAGAAATATGTACCGCATTGTGATCGGAAATCCGAATGCGGATAAAAAGATGCTGGTACTCGCTTCGATTCATGCGCGCGAGTACATTACGACGCCCTTGGTTATGCGTCAGATTCAGGAGATGCTGGACCGCAAGGCAAACGGAGAGACGGCTCTGAACGAGGTCTGCATTCAGTTTGTGCCGATGGCAAACCCGGACGGTGTTGAGATTTCCCAGCGCGCGTTGAACGGGCTCACCAAGGACAGTTCCAAGCAGAGCGTGCGGCGCATCATCGAGAGCTGGTCCGACTGGGGTCTGCTTGAAAATCAGGACAAGTACAACTGGTACCTGAACAAGTGGAAGAACAATGTCAACGGCGTTGACTTAAATCACAACTTCCCGACGCCGGGCTGGGCGCAGTTAAACGATAACCGCGGTAAGGCTTCCTCCGAGTTCTACAAGGGACCGTCGGCGGCTTCGGAGCCGGAGACCCAGGCCATCATCAAGCTGGTCAACGAGCAGAAGTTCAGTCAGGTGCTGAACTACCACGCACAGGGGCAGATTATTTACTGGTCGCAGATGCACGCGGCAAAGGAGGTTCTCGAGAAGGACAAGGCGATGGGCCTCATTGCCGCACGGCGCACCGGCTATGCACTGGTGGACCCCTCTGCCGACGGTTCCCGCTACGGCGCGGGCTTTAAGGATTGGCTCGACTGGGAAAAGGGCATACCGAACATTACACTCGAGGTAGGCCTCGGCGTTTCGCCTGTGCCGGAGAATCAGATTGAGAAAATCTGGCAGCAAAACAAGGGCCTGCTCCCGGAGCTTGTAAACTACTTGCTCGGACGCAGCGGCGAGGGCATTTCGAGCGGAAATGCGAAGAGTGAGTCCAAGGCAAACGGCGCGGCGAAGGATGACGGTGTGCGCTATGTTTCGCCGAAGGGCAGCGGAGACGCGGACGAGAGTCTCACACCCCCCGGTGCCGAGTGATATCGGAAAGATAAATGACATATCATAGCGAAAAGACACCCCGTTTTCCGAACAGTTCTGTTAAACTGTTCGGAAACGGGGTGCTTTTTTTCGCGCTTGTCTCTTTTGGACAAAGCGTTATAATAAAGAAGCACGAAAAATGAAGAACAGGACGGTTTTTTATGGAAAAATTGCGGAAAATGCTGGGGGGAATGGAATATAAGGAGAAATTAATCGGTCTCCTGCAAATTATTGTAGGTAATGTGGGCTATGCGCTGGTCGTACAGCTTTTTATTTTGCCCATGGATATCCTTACCAGCGGAACCACGGGTATTTCCCTCGTGTTACACAAGATTACGGGACTTCCGGTGCCGCCGCTCCTGCTCGCACTGAACATATTTACTTTGTTGCTCGGCTTCATCTTTGTCGGCAAGGGCTTCGGTATGTCGACGATACTCAGTTCCTTCATCAGCCCGATTGCGCTGGAGTTCTGGAGCCATGCGCTGAAGGGTGTGGTGCTCACCCAGGATCTCATGCTGAATGCGATTTTTGCGGGACTCGGAACCGGAGTTACGCTCGGCATTGTGCTCCGCGCGGGCTCTTCGACCGGCGGTATGGATGTAATTCCGATTATGGCAAAGAAGTATTTGAGCCTGCCGCTCGGCGCCGGCTTCATCATCACGGATATGATTACGCTGCTCTCGCAGGGACTTCTCTTCTCCTGGGAGCGCGTGCTCTTCGGTCTGATTTGTGTCATTTTGACTTCCATCTCGATCGATAAGATGACGCTGATCGGAACCACACGCACCGAAGTCAAGATTATCAGTGAGAAGCCGGAGGAAGTGAAGAACGCCATACTCAAGGAGATGGGACGCGGCGTGACCATGCTGCACGCGGATCGCGGCTACACGAAGCGGCCCACCCAGGTGGTGCTCTCGGTCATCTACAACCGCGAGTTGCCGCAGATTATTCGCATTGCGCATGAGATCGATCCGGCCTGCTTCCTGATTGTCGGACGTATTTCGGAAGTGCACGGTGAGGGCTTTAGCCGCGGGGTAAAGGCATGATTTTTTCTGTCATCGGTTTTATGGATTTGCTCGGCACCATAGCGTTTGCGATTTCGGGTGCGCTGGTCGGTGTCAAGCGGGATATGGATATTTTCGGTATCAACATCCTCGCGGTCATCACGGCCTGCGGCGGCGGTATGACGCGTGATGTGGTGATCGGCAAGGAGCCGCCGGTCATGTTTGTGAACCCGATTTACGTGCTGATTGCGGTCATTACGGCGAACATCGTCTTCCTGTATCTCTACACGAATCGGCGCCTTCCGGGCTCCAAGAAGACCTTAAACGCACTCTTCTTCTGGTGCGACACCTTGGGCCTCGCGGCCTTCACGGTGGACGGCGTGTTTGCGGGCATCAATATCGGCATGGACCGCCTCTTTCTCTGCACCTTCCTCGGAACGGTGACGGGAGTCGGCGGCGGTGCGATTCGTGATATCTTTGCGAATCAGATGCCGGAGATTTTCCAGAAACATCTATGCGATGGCCTGTGTTCCGGGTGCCATCTTAACGGTTCTTGTCTGGAGACATTTCGGTTCGGAAATACGGCGGCGCTAATCGGCAGCGTCTGCGTGATAGTGGTGCGCTGTGTGGCGGTGCACTACAATTGGAATTTGCCGCGCGTGCCGAGACAGGAAGCAAAAGGGTAAAGGCAAATAAAAAAGACCCCCGCGGGGGTCTTTTTGCTTGCGCTCAATCCTTGCTGACACAGATGCTGCCGGTCCTCTGGATTTCCAGAATGCCGTAGTTCCGAACAAGCTCAATGAAGTTCAGAATGGCCTCGGGTTCGGCGGTCAGTTGGATGACCATGGTCTTCTGCGAAAAGTGGACCACTTTGGCATCGGTCACGGAGCAGAGCTCTATGATGGAAGCGCGGGTGTTCACGGAGTGCGCAACCTTGATTAACATCATCTCCTTTAAGATGGAGGCGTGTTCCTCGAGACGGCGCACTTTGATGACATCGATTTTCTTGTTGAGGTGTTTCTCGACCTGATCTAAGGTGCGGCTGTCACCGCTCGAGACTATGGTCATACTGGATACATCGTGCTGTTCGGTCTCGCCGACGGCAAGGCTGTCAATGTTGAAGCCGCGACGCGCAAAGAGTCCCGCGATTTGCGAGAGCACGCCGTCTCGGTTCTCGACCAGCACAGAAAATTCCTTTCATAGCGTCCCTCCTCACTGGGTGTTGTTTTCGCTATCCACTTCGCAGACCATGAGCGCGGCGCTGTCGCAGGCGAGGAAGGCATCCAGCGCAGAGTCGAGGCTCTCATTGCTTTCGCAGTGGAAGTAGGCCATGTCGTAAGCGGCCGCGATGTTCTCGTAGCGGGGATAGTCAAAGAGCTCCACCGCCTCGTAACGGCGCTCGTAGTTCTTTGCCTGATATTCTCTCACCAGTCCGAGGAAGCGATTTTTCATGATTAAAATTTTGACCGGGAGTTTCTGCACCGCAATGGTGCCGAGCTCATACATGGACATCTGGAAGGAGCCGTCGCCGCAGACCGCGACCACCTGACGCTCCGGTGCGGCAAACTTTGCGCCTATGGCCGCGGGAATCGAATAGCCCATGGTGCCCATGCCGCCGCTCGTCAGAAAACGGCCGCGCTTCATCACATAGTTGTCGGCGGACCAGAGCTGATTCTGGCCGACATCGGCGACATAGATCGCGTCCTCTTCCATCTTCTCGGAGAGCTGCTTTACCAGCTCGACCGGGTTCACGAGCTTGTCGCTGAAGCGGCGCAAATCCACGGTGCTGCGCTTCTTCTCTTCCAGTTCCCGGAGCCAAGCGCTCGTATCGATTGCGATGGGGGCCTCGGCGAGGGCGGAGAAAACGGTTTTCACATCGCCGACCAGCGGAATCGTGGGGCCTAAGTTCTTGCCGATTTCCGCGGTGTCAATGTCAATATGGATGATGTTGACGCGCTGCTCTAAATTTTCCGGCCGCGGCACGGCGCGGTCCGCGATGCGCGCGCCGACAATGATCAGAAGATCGCTCGCCGCGACCGCGCGGTTGGAATAGGGTTTTCCGTTGTTGCCGAGCATGCCGAAGTAGAGCGGATGATTTTTCGGGAGCACGCCTATACCCATCATGGTGTGGACCAGCGGGACCTGATACTTCTCACAGAAGGCGCGAACTTCCGCTTCGCCCTGCCCGAGGATCACACCGCCGCCCGCACAGACCAGGGGCTTCTTTGCCTTCTGGATGGCCGCAATCACGCGGGACAGCTGGAGGCTGTTGCCCTTGACACTCGGCTTATAGCCGCGCATATTGAGGGTCTCCGGATAGACAAAGTTCTTCTTGAGGAGCTGCTGCTGAACATCGATCGGGATATCGATGAGCACCGGTCCCTTGCGGCCGGAGTCCGCGATGTAGAAGGCCTCTTTGAAGACATGGGGAAGCTCGTCCGCGCTGCGGACCAGGTAGGAATATTTGACAAAAGACTCGGTTGCGCCGCGCATATCCGCTTCCTGGAAAACATCGCGCCCGAGGAGGGAGGAATTGACCTGCCCCGTAATCGCAATGAGCGGAATGGAGTCCGCATAGGCGGTCGCGAGCGCCGTGATTAAATTGGTCGCGCCGGGACCGGAAGAGCTCACGCAGACCGCCGGGCGGCCGGTGACGCGCGCATAGCCGCTCGCCGCGTGGCCCGCGGCCTGCTCCTGGCGTACCAGTATATGTTCTATCGATGCGTCTTGGTTCAGCGCATCCAAAAAGGGTGAAATTGCAACACCGGGGTAACCGAAGATGCGGGTAATACCTTCCGCAGCCAGGCATTTTACCATTGCCTCTGCACCGTTCATCAGTTCGCCTCCTTCTCTTTCGTTTCTGTTGAAAATGAAAGTAGAAAGTATGATAGCATAAAGAGAAGGCGAAAGAAAGCCGGGAAGCGCGAGGAAGAGAAAGGTAAGACTGAAGAAAATGAGACAAGGAACCGAGAAGAAGACAGAGAAAAAGACAGAGAAAAAGACAGAGAAAAAGACAGAAAAAAAGAAGGGAACGCGCGTCGCCGCGGCTGCTTTGAACGCGCGTCGCGAACTTACAAAAGAGGTCATAGAGCGTCTGAAAGCCCTGTATCCGGACACCAAATGCACCTTGAATTATCGGGATGCCTGGCAGCTCTTAATTTCGGTGCGTTTGGCGGCACAGTGCACGGATCTCCGTGTGGATCAGGTGACGCCGAGGCTCTATGAGCGCTTCCCGACGGTGCGGGCGCTTGCGGAGGCACCGGTCGAGGCCATCGAGGAAATTGTGCGCCCCTGCGGGCTCGGGAACTCGAAGGCGCGGGACATTCAGAAGTGTATGCGCATTCTGCACGAGGAGTATCGGGATGAGGTGCCGCGCGATTTTAAGGCCCTGCTCGCATTGCCGGGCGTCGGCAGAAAGAGCGCCAATTTAATCATGGGTGATATCTTCGGGGAGCCCGCGATTGTCACGGACACCCACTGCATACGGCTGGTGAACCGCATCGGCCTCGTGGATGATGTGAAAGAACCTGCGAAGGTTGAAAAGCTCTTATGGGAATTGGTGCCGCCGGAGGAGAGCAATCAATTTTGTCACCGCCTTGTGGATCACGGCAGGGCGGTCTGCATGGCGCGGAAGCCGGACTGCGGGCGCTGTGTGTTGAATGACTTATGTCGCTACGCAAAAGAAGAGCAGCCCTTCGGGCTCGGAGAGGTTTGAGGAGGAGAAGAATGGACAGAAAAGCAGTGCTCGAGGTGAGAAAATTATTCGATAAGAACGACTGCCGCATCGATCGCATGCGCGGCTGCTATGTGAACGGCGAGAAGCAGATACTCGCGGAGATTCAAGATAGTTTTTACAGCTTTGAGGACGAGGAGCTCTTCCAGTACTGCGAGCTCTTTAAGAAGGCGGTCTCCGGCAGAATCGGGCGCACCCTCTTTAACATTGAATTTCCGCTCGCGGAGGAGAAGGAAGGCGGCGCGCAGGAGAAGCTGTATCGGCTCTTAAAGAGTGAGTTAAAGGATGAAGTGCTCTTACAGGCGTTCTTTCAAGAGATTATCGAGAACTTTTCCTTTGCCGGGAATTATCTGATTCTCCTGGTGCACGGCGTCTACGATATCCCGGGACGAACCAAGGACCGCGTGGGGTTAAGCGACGGCTCGGAATATGTGTACCCCCTTCCTGGAACTCTCGATTTGTCCGGTGGAACTGCTTCGCGAGGGGCTCTGCTATGACGCCGAGGCCAAGTCCTTCCTGAGCCGCATGGAGAACTGGAGCGTGAAGAAGCCGGATATCGGTCTCCTCTATCCGGCCTTTAATGAGAGAAATACGGATCTGCACGGCGCGCTCTGGTATGCGCGGAGCGAAAAGACGCGCCACGAGGAGCTCGCTACCGTGCTGCTCGGAACGGAGCTTCCCCGTGCCGAAAGCGCGGAGAAGGATGCCTTTCGGGAGATTGTCGAGCGCACCCTCGGGGAGGACTGTAACTTTACTTTGGTTCAGAGCCTGCAGGAGGCGGTGAATCGCTTTGCGGAAGAGGCGGGAGACAGTGAAATCACGGAGCCGCCGGTGTTATCGAAGGGGGAGTTTAAGCGCCTGCTCGATGAGTGCGGCGCGGAAGAAGAGGCGCTTTCGCGCCTCGATGAAGTCTATGAAGAAGTGCTCGGAGAGGATCAGGAAGCTCTGCTGGTCGAAAATTTGAGTGCGCCGAAGACACTCACGGTCGCGACAGATTCACTGCAACTAAAACTGCAGAGCGACGCGAGTGAGCTCCTCAGTACCCGCGTCATCGACGGCCGGGAGTATTTCCTGATTCCGGTCTCCGAGGATGTCACGGTCAACGGGATACGTCTTCGGACAAAAACGGGCGAAGCAGCGGAATAAGCTCTGAAACGATTTCTTCGGGACTGAGACCGTCGGTCGCGATTCGAATCGTGGCAGCGTCCTCGTAGGAGGCGGCGCGCGCATCCATAAGCGCGGCAATGTCCGTGATGCTCTTTTTGCCGGCGAGCAGCGGACGCGTGGTGTCCGCCGCGAGACGGGCAAAAACAGTGTCCGGTGTTGCGGTTAGATAGATGACGCCGCCGAGTTCCCGCATGAGGGCGCGGTTTTCGCTGCGGAGCGCCATGCCGCCGCCGCAGGAAATCAGGCAGGGCTCGCTCTCTTGCAGGCCTTTTAAGAAGGCGGTCTCGCGCTCGCGAAAGGCTTCCTCTCCCGCGCGGGCAAAGAAGCTCGCAATGCTCTCGCCGAGGGCCTCGGAGATACAGGCATCGCTGTCCAGCAAGGGGAGGGAAAGAGCCTCGGAGAGCGCGGCCGCGACGGTCGACTTACCGCTTCCCATGAAGCCGATTAGGAAAAGATGGCGCGTCAGAGCGGGGACAGCATCGCGGGAAACATTGGGCTTTGACATGACAGACTCCTTTTTGAATTTGGCTGTAATTTTCGGAGACAGTGTAACACAGGGGCGCGGGGCTTTACAAACGAGCGCGTTTTTCTCGCGAAATTGTGATAAAATGAGACAGGAACAGTGACCGCGGAGCGCGGTGTGAGGAGGAAAAATATGGGCTGCATTCAATTGGACCTGAGAGGTGCACTTTCATTTTTGAGCGAGCGTGAGATCCGGCAGATGGAGCTTGCGGCAGAGACGGCAAAGGGAGAATTGGTCGCGCACACGGGTGCGGGCAATGATTTCCACGGCTGGGTGGATCTCCCGGAGGCCTATGACCGCGAGGAGTTTGCGCGCATTCAAAAAGCTGCCGCAAAGATTCAGGCGGAATCCGAGATTCTGGTGGTTGCCGGCATAGGCGGCTCTTACCTCGGCGCGCGCGCGGCAATCGACTTCCTGCGCCACGGCTTCTACAACCAGCTTCCGAAGGAAGTGCGGAAGACGCCGGAGATTTATTTTGTCGGCAACAACATGAGCGGACAGTATATGAATGCGCTGATCGATGTAATCGGTGAGCGCGACTTCTCGCTGAATGTCATCTCGAAGTCCGGTACGACGACGGAGACCGCGATCAGCTTCCGCGTCTTTAAGAGCCTGCTTGAGAAAGTACGGCAAGGAGGGCGCGGCGTCTCGCATCTATGCGACGACGGATAAGCAGCGCGGCGCGTTAAAGCAGCTCGCGGACCGCGAGGGTTATGAGTGCTTCGTGATTCCGGACGATGTGGGCGGGCGCTTCTCGGTGCTGACCGCAGTGGGTCTCCTGCCGATTGCCGTTTCGGGCGCGGACATCTCCCGCCTGATGGAAGGTGCGGCTGAGGAGAGAAAGTCTCTGCTCACGACTCCCTATGCGGAGAATGATGCCATGCGCTATGCGGTCGCGAGAACCGTTTTAAATCGCAAGGGCAAGGAGGTCGAGGTGCTCGCAAACTACGAGCCGAGCCTCGCGATGATCTCCGAGTGGTGGAAGCAGCTCTACGGTGAGAGTGAGGGCAAGGATCAAAAGGGCATACTCCCGCACTCGGTCAACCTGACGACCGATCTCCACTCGATGGGCCAGTACATCCAGGACGGCAGACGCATCCTGATGGAGACGGTCTTAAATGTGGAGCAGCCGAAGAATGAACTTGTGATCGAGGAAGAGGCGGGCGATCCGGACGGCCTCAACTATCTTGCGGGCAAGAACATGGACTTTGTCTCGAAGAACGCAATGCGCGGCACGAAGCTTGCCCACATTGACGGCGGCGTGCCGGTCATGCAGCTTAACATTCCTTCGCAGGATGAGTACTCGCTCGGCGCACTCTTCTACTTTTTTGAGTTTGCGGTCGGCGTGAGCGGCTACCTGCTCGGCGTGAATCCCTTTGATCAGCCGGGTGTCGAGAGCTACAAGCGCAACATGTTCGCACTGCTCGGTAAGCCGGGCTATGAGAAGGAGAGAGAGGCTCTCCTCGCGCGGGAGGAACAGGAATGAAATTGGTGATTGCGAACGACCACGCGGCGGTCGACTTAAAGTTTGCGATTCTCGAACACTTAAAAGAGCGCGGCATCGAAGTCGTGAACATAGGCACGGATACGAAGGAGCGCTACCAGTACCCGCTCGCCGGCTATCGCGCGGCGAAGATGGTTGCAAACGGGGAAGCGGACGGCGGTGTGCTGATCTGCGGCACGGGCATCGGCATCAGCCTCGCGGCGAATAAGGTAAAGGGCATACGCGCGGCGGTCTGCTCGGAGCCCTACAGCGCAAAAATGGCGCGGGAGCACAACAACGCGAACATGATTGCCTTCGGCGCGCGCGTGGTCGGCGAAGACCTCGCGAAGATGATTGTGGACAGCTGGCTCGATGCAAAGTTCCAGGGCGGCCGTCACGCAGAGCGGGTTGCGCTGATTGATGAGATTGAGATAACGGGCGAGCTCTCCTGCGATTGAGAACTGCTTGGAAGCCGGGTCGGAGTGCGGCGTGCGCCCCGACCCGGCTTTTGAATTGGAGGAAAAAAACGATGCGATTGTTTCATCTTTCGGACTTACACCTCGGGAAGCGTCTGCACGAGTACTCGCTGCTGGAGGACCAGCGTGACATCTTGGATCAAATTTTACTTGCGGTCGAACGGGAGCGTCCGGATGCCATGCTGCTCGCAGGGGATCTCTACGATAAGACCGCCCCGAGCGCAGAGAGCGTGCAGCTTCTCTCGATGACTTTCTTTCGGGACTCAGTGCGCAAAATTGCCCGGTGCTTGCCATCTACGGAAACCATGACTCGCCGGAGAGAACGGCCTATGGGGCGCGGCTCTTCCGGGAGAAACAAATCCATGTGTCTCCGGTCTTTGACGGACACATCCGTACGGTGACTTTTAGCGACGAATTCGGTGAGCTGGATTTTTACCTTCTGCCCTTTTTAAAGCCTTCGACGGTGCGGAGCTGTTTTCCGGATGCGGAAATCGAGAATTACAGCGACGCTTTGAAGTTCGTGCTGGAGCAGGCCCTTCGGGGGACGGATCCGGCAAGGAGAAAGGTTCTGCTTGCCCACCAGTTTGTGACGGGGGCTGCGCGCTCGGACTCCGAGGAGACGGTGGTGGGTGGTCTCGACAACGTGGACGCAGCGGTCTTTGAAGGTTTTGACTATGTGGCCCTCGGGCACATCCATAAGCCGCAGAATATAGGGAGCGAGCGCCTTCGCTACTCGGGCTCTCCGCTCAAGTATTCTTTTTCCGAGGCGGAGCAGGAAAAAGGCATCAGCCTGGTGACGCTCGGAGAAAAACGCGCGGGTTCTTTGGCAGAGCTCTCCGTTCATCTCCTGCCGTTAACGCCCCGCCGAGAACTTCGCTGCCTTCGCGGGAGCTACGAGGAACTCACGGCGCGGAGCTTCTACGAGAATTTATCAAGGGAGGATTACTATCGCATCACCTTGACCGATGAAAGCGATGTGCCGGCGGCGATGCAGCGGCTCAGAACCGTATATCACAACTTGATGGAACTCGCGTACGACAACCGGAGGACCAAGAACAGCGCGGAACTCGAGCTTCGGCGCGCGGCGGATGCCCGCACACCGGAGGAGCTCTTTGCAGACTTTTTCCGCGCGCAAAACGGGCGGGAAATGAATGAACTCGAACAGGAGCTCCTCACGCAGGCGCTGCTCAGGCAGGAGGTGGAAGCATGAAGCCCTTGCAATTGACACTCAGGGCGTTCGGCCCCTACGCGGGGGAGACCCTGATAGACTTTGAGCGCTTTGGCGGCGCGGGGCTCTATTTAATCACCGGAGACACCGGTGCGGGCAAGACTACCCTCTTTGACGCGCTGAGCTTTGCCCTATACGGGGAAGGGAGCGGCGCCTTCCGTAAGCCCGAAATGCTGCGCTCGAAGTACGCCTCCCCGGAGCAAAAAACAGAGGTTTTGCTTCGCTTTGAGGACAAGGGAGCGGTCTATGAAGTGAGGCGTACGCCGAGCTATCTGCGACCGGCGAAACGCGGTAAGGGCGAGACCCAGCAGCTCGCGGAAGCGGAACTATGGCTTCCGGACGGGAGCGTTAAGACCAAGGTAAAAGAGGTCAATGAAAAGCTCGAGGACATACTCGGGTTAAACCGCGAGCAATTTTTACAGACCGCGATGATTTCGCAGGGAGAGTTTTTGAAGCTGCTGCTCGCGAGTACGGAAGAACGGCAGAAAATCTTCCGAAAAATTTTCCATACCGAGCGCTTTGCGGGCCTGCAGGAGCTCTTAAAGGCCGAGAGCAATGCCCGTGAGCGGGAATTTGAGCTGCTCGAACAAAAGCAGCGGAGCTGTCTGGAGCGTCTTAAGCCTGAAGGCGAGGCGGAAGTGCTCAGGCAAGCCGTGCTGCGGCGGGAGAGCCCGGCAGAGGAACTTCTCTGTCTCTTCTGCCCGCTTCGCTTGCGGCGCTTGAACTGGAACGAAACGAGGTCGCGGCGCTTCGGGAGGCAAAAAACGAGGAAGTTTCGGCGCTCTCGGCGGCAATCGTGAGAGCGGAGGCTGCGGAACAGCGCGCGCGCCTTCGAAGGGAGAAGGAAGCCGAGATCCTCCGGGGGCGGACAGCGCTCACGGAACAGCGGGAGGCGCTGGCACGCATCCGGCGGGAAATCGAGGAAAAGACGGCGCGCTGGGAAGAGCTGCCGGCCTACCGCGCCCTCCTGCCGAAGTACGAAGAGCTGGCGCGCGCAAGCGCCGCGCGCGCTGCGCAGGAACTGCGTGTCAAAGAGGGGGAAAAAGCCTTACGGCGCGCGGCGGAGCGCACACTCGCGGCAGCGGAACTGCTCAACAAAAGTCGGGATGAGAGCCGAGAACTCGCCGATGCGGGCGAGGCGCTCGCGCGCTGTGAGGCAAAGGCGAGTGAGCTGAAAGAGCGCAGTCTCCTGCTTTCCTCCGTGCAGCGGAAAATCAAGGACTATGCGGATTGTTTTCACGAGGGAAAACAGGCGCAGGGCGTATTCCTGAAAGCGCGTGAGGCCTACGAACAGGCAGAGCGGGATTACGGGACGGCCTATCGACTCTTTCTCGCGGGACAGGCGGGGCTGCTCGCGGAGGAACTGGAGACGGGAAACCCCTGTCCGGTTTGCGGCAGCACAGAGCACCCGAGGCCCGCGGAAAAACCCCGCGAGACCCCGAGCGAGGCAGAATTAAAGCGACTCGAAGAGGCGCGGAAGCTGGGCCAAGAGAGGGCGGAGCGCGCGGCGAAGCAGCACAGCGCCCTTAAGGAGAGACTCAGTCAGCAGAAGCAACAGCTGAGCGAGCAGGCTGCGCGGCTCTTTCCGGAGGCGGAATTCCGTGATCTGGACCGCAGCGCAAAGGCCGAGCAGGAGCGCTTAACGCGAGCGACTGCCGAGAACGAGGCGCTGCACACGCAATGCGAGCGGCGAGAGGCACGCCGGAGAGAGCTGGCGGAAGCCCTGCCCGGTTTCGAACAGGCAGCGGCTGAGCGACTCTCGGAGCAGGGCGCCGCAAACGAGGCCCTTGCGGCGGCAAAGCAGAGCCTGGAAGGTCTGCTTGCCGCGGAGGCGGCGGAGCGAAAGCAGCTGCCGGCGGAGGATATCGAAGTCCTGCGGGAGAGAATACGGCTCCTTGAGAACGAGCAGCGGCGCGCGCGCGAGGCAGAGCAGAGACTTGCGGAGGAAGCGACCGCGGCCGAGCAGGCCTTAGCCGTGCGGAGGGCGAGCATAAGGCCCTTGTCGCGGAGGAAGACAAGGAAGAAAGTGCGGTGACGGCAGCGGAACTCAGAGAGAAGAAACTTGCCGCCGAGGCAGCGCGCGCCGCGCTTTCCGAACGCACGGAAGTCCTGGGGGCGCGGCTCAGCAATAATCGAGAGACCCTGGAGCGGCTCCGGGCGCTCGAACAAGAGCGCGTCGTGCTGCTTCGACGTTTGCAGGCGGCAAAGAGCCTCGCAGACACCGCAAGCGGCCAACTCTCCGGTCAGGATAAAATCATGCTGGAGACCTACGTGCAGCTCGACTATTTTGAGCGCATGTTGCTCCGCGCGAACATACGCCTCATGGAGATGACGGAGGGGCGCTATGAACTGGTGCGGAGCAAGGAGGCCGAAAATAAGAGGTCGCAGTCCGGGCTCTCGCTCGATGTCGTGGATCACTACAGCGGCAGTGAGCGCAGTGTCAAGAGTCTCTCCGGCGGCGAATCCTTTCAGGCCTCGCTTGCCCTGGCGCTCGGTCTCTCGGACACGGTGCAGGAGGAGGCGGGCGGCATACGCCTCGATGCGATGTTTATCGACGAGGGCTTCGGCACCTTGAGCGAGGGAGCGCTCCGCGCAGCCCTGAATACCCTCTTGGAACTCGCGGCGGGACAGCGCCTGGTCGGAGTCATCTCGCATGTTCCGGAATTGAAGGAAAAAATCGAGCGTCAGATTCGAATTCGGAAGCAGGCGGACGGCGGCAGCACGGCGGAAATCATACTGCCCTAGTCCGAAATCGGGAAAAGAAGCTGTCGCGGGCACTTTCCTATGTTATACTTGCCTTGCTATTGCACCGAGGCTTGTCAGAGAAAGTAGAGTGTCTGCAGAAATGAAAATCCGTTTTATCGGACATTCCGGGTTTTACGTGGAACTGGAAGAGATGAATTTGCTCTTCGACTATTACCGGGGAGAACTTCCCGAAATCGACCGGAGCAAACCGCTCTTCGTGTTTGTGAGCCATGCGCATCCGGATCATTTTCAGAGAGATATCTTTTCGCTCGCCGAAAAGGCGGACAATGTCGTCTATTTTCTCTCGGACGACATACGCCGCTCCGCGCTCCCGCTTCAGATACAGGAGTGCGTGCGCCTCCTGGCGCCCGAGACCGAGACGGAAATTTGCCGCCTCGTGCAGGACGAGACGGGGAGGGAACTCAGGCAGGAGGTCTTTTTGACCGTCAATACCTATCGCTCGACCGATGAGGGCGTCGCCTTTTTGATTGATTGCGATGAGGCGCGCATTTACCATGCGGGCGATTTGAACGATTGGCACTGGGAAGAGAACACCGAGGCCGAGAACAATGTCCAGAGAACGCTGTATCTCGAGGAACTCCGGGAACTTCGGGCGGAGGTCGAGCGGAGCGGGCGTGTGCCCGACATCGCCTTCGTGCCGGTGGATTCCAGGCTCGGGGAGGGCTATTGGCGCGGTGCGGACGCCTATATGCGGGAGGTCGGCGCGCGCTATCTGATTCCCATGCATCTCTACGGCGATACAACGGTAATTCGGAAACTCCGGGAGCGCAGCGAAGCGCGCGACTATCGGGATCAAATACTTGGTACAGGAGAGGAAGGCGAGGTGTTTTCGCTATGATTATGTTGCAGGGCGTGCGGCTCCTGGATCCGTCGACGAGGACGGACGGGATACGCGACATTTTGATTGCAGAGGGCAAGATTATCCGTGTCGGCGAGGATCTCTGGTTGGATGCCTCCCTGATCGCGCGGGCCAAGGGCGAGGTGCTCGAGGTCTTTGACTGCGCGGGTCTCTGCGCGGCACCGGGCTTTGTGGACGGCCATGTCCATTTCCGGGACCCGGGACAGACACATAAGGAAGATATTCTGAGCGGTGCGCGTGCGGCGGCTGCCGGCGGCTTTACTTCGGTTGTCTGCATGGCGAACACGACGCCGCCCATCGACAGCGAGGCATTGATGGTCGAAAATATCCGAAAGGGCAGAAATGCGGCCATCCGTGTGTACAGTGCCTCAACCATCAGCCAAGGCATGAAGGGCGAGGCCTTGGTCGATATGAAACTCATGAAAGAGAGCGGAGCGGTCGCCTTCACCGATGACGGCAGACCGCTGACAAACGAGGAGCTGATTAAGGAGGCCATGCAGAAGGCACGGCGCTTAAAGCTGCCGCTCTCCTTCCACGAGGAGGATCCGCGCTTTGTGAAAGAGCCGGGCGTGAACAGCGGCCCCGCCGCGGAGCGTCTCGGCTTAACGGGAGCGGACCGACAGGCGGAGATTGTGATGGTCGAGCGGGACTGCCGCCTAGCGCGGGAACTCGGCGCGGCAATCGTAATCCAGCACATCAGCGCGAAGGAGTCCGTGGAGCTGGTGCGCCGCGCGAAGCAAAACGGCGCGCGGGTTTATGCGGAGGCAACCCCGCACCACTTCTCTCTGACCGATGAGGCTGTGAGCCTCTACGGCACCAATGCGAAGATGAACCCGCCGCTCCGGAGCGAAGAAGACCGAATGGCCATTGTCCGGGGACTTCAGGACGGCACGATTGATATGATTGCGACGGACCACGCGCCGCATGCAAAGGCGGAGAAGGACAGACCCTTTACCGAGGCGCCGAGCGGCATCATAGGTCTCGAGACCGCATTTGCGCTCGGCTGTATGAATCTCGTGGAGCCCGGGCACCTAACGCTCCTGCAGCTTGTGCAGCGCATGAGCACCGAGGCCGCAAAGCTCTATCAGCTGGATGCGGGCAGCATCAAGGAGGATAAGCCCGCGGACCTTACGATCTTCGATCCGGCGCAGAGCTGGGCCTACCTCGTGCCGGAATCCAAGTCCACCAATTCGCCCTGGCTCGGGAAAAACGCTCCGGGGCAAGGTGCTTTTTGACCATATGTGCGGGACACATTGTCTACGAGGACGAGCGTCTCTTTGCGGGAAGAAAGCTGCCGATCGGCAGCAAGAAAAAAAGAACTGTGAGATGAAAGGAAAGAAGCTATGATCAGTGCAAACGGAATTACCTTCCGCGTCGGAAAGAAGGCGCTCTTTGAGGATGTGAACATCCAGTTTACCGAGGGAAATTGTTACGGCCTCATCGGCGCAAACGGAACGGGAAAAATCCACTTTCCTGAAGATACTCGGGGCAGCTGGAGCCCACCAACGGAAACATTGCGATTACGCCGGGACAGCGTCTCTCCTTCCTCGAGCAGAACCACTTTAAGTACGATGAGTTCACGGTACTGGATACCGTCATCATGGGCAACCGGCGCCTCTACGATATTATGCAGGAGAAGGATGCTCTCTACGCGAAGGAGGACTTCACGGATGAGGACGGCATCAAGGCTGCGGAGCTTGAGAACGAGTTCGCAAACATGAACGGCTGGGATGCGGAGAGCGATGCCGCAAACCTTTTAAACGGCCTCGGCGTGGAGACGGATTACCACTACTCGCCGATGAAGGATCTGCCGGGTGCTTTAAAGGTCAAGGTGCTGCTTGCGCGCGCCCTCTTCGGAAATCCGGACATACTCCTGCTCGACGAGCCGACGAACCACCTGGACCTCGAGGCCATCGGTTGGCTTGAGGAGTTCTTGATTAACTTCGAAAACACCGTCATTGTCGTCTCGCATGACCGCTACTTCTTAAACAAGGTCTGCACCATGATTGCGGATATCGACTACGGTAAGATTCAGCTCTACACCGGTAACTACGACTTCTGGTACGAGTCCAGTCAGCTCATTGTTCGCCAGATGAAGGAGGCGAACCGGAAGAAGGAGGAGAAGATCAAGGAGCTCAAGGAGTTCATTCAGCGCTTCTCCGCAAACGCTTCGAAGAGTAAGCAGGCGACTTCCAGAAAGCGCGCCCTCGAGAAGATTGAGCTCGACGAGATGAAGCCCTCGAGCCGAAAGTACCCGTTTATCGACTTCCGCCCGAACCGCGAGATCGGAAACGAGGTGCTTACGGTCACGAACCTCAGTAAGACCATTGAGGGTGTGAAGGTGCTCGACAACATCAGCTTTACTTTAAACCGCACGGACAAGGTTGCACTGGTCGGACCGAATGAGCGCGCAAAGACGGTGCTCTTCCAGATTCTCTCCGGGCAGATGGAGCCGGATTCCGGCGACTATAAGTGGGGCATCACGACGACCACGGCCTACTTCCCGAAGGACAACACGAAGGACTTTGCCGGCGACGAGACCATCGTCGAGTGGCTCACCCAGTACTCGGAGAACAAGGACGCGACCTATGTGCGCGGTTTCCTCGGCCGTATGCTCTTTGCGGGCGATGACGGTGTGAAGAAGGTCTCTGTGCCTCGGGCGGTGAGAAGGTGCGCGTCATGCCTCGAAGCTCATGCGATTACCGGTGCGAATGTCCTGCCCTCGACGAGCCGACGGACCACCTGGACATGGAGTCGATCACGGCGCTGAACAACGGTCTCATCAAGTTCCCGGGTGTGCTGATCTTCTCCTCGCGAGATCATCAGATTGTCGAGACGACCGCGAACCGCATCATGGAAATTATCAACGGCAAGCTGGTCGATAAGATCACGACCTACGATGCTTATCTTGACAGCGATGAGATGGCGAGAAAGCGCTTCACCTATACGGTCAGCGATTCCGACGCGACGGATGACTGAGGAGAGCCATGAGCGTAAAGAAAAATGATTTCTGAACGTGAACGGTCTTCGCGCGGCGGCCGGCAAGACCTTTTTTGACGCGTTCCACGATTTGGATGCGGATATCTTTTGTATTCAAGAGTCGAAGCTACAGGAGGGACAGATAGAACTGGACCTCCCGGGCTACTACGACTACTGGAATTATGCGGAGAAGAAGGGCTACTCCGGCGTTGCGATGTTCACGAAGGAGAAGCCGATTGAGGTGTACTACGGGCTCGGCATTCCGGAGCACGACAAGGAGGGGCGTGTGATTACCCTCGAATTTCCGGACTACTATGTGCTGACCTGCTATACCCCGAATTCGCAGAATGAGTTAAAGCGCCTCGACTACCGCATGGAGTGGGAGGATGCCTTCTTTGCCTATGTAAAGGGGCTGGATGAAAAGAAGCCGCTCATCTACTGCGGCGATTTAAACGTCGCGCATCAAGAAATTGACTTAAAGAACCCGGCGACCAACCGGAAGAATGCGAGTTTTACCGATGAAGAGCGCGCGAAGATGAGTCGCATTTTGGAAAACGGCTTCACGGACAGTTTCCGTTACCTCCACCCGGAGGAGAAAGACGCCTACTCCTGGTGGTCCTACCGGATGAAGGCGAGGGAGCGAAATGTCGGTTGGCGCATCGACTACTTTATCGTGTCTGACCGCCTGCGCGAGAAGATACGCGGGGCCTCGATTCACAGCGAAATTTTGGGCAGCGATCACTGCCCGGTGGAATTGACCATCGATCTTTGAGGAGGAGAAAAGCCATGGCGCTTGGAGTACAAATCGAGAAGGAGGGGATAGCGGTTTCCGTTGTCGCAGAGACAAGACCGACCTTACTGCTCTTTCTGCGAAATGAGGAGGCGCCGCGGCTCTGCGTACCCTTTCCGGAGGATGCCCGCTTTGGGAAGGTCTACAGTCTGCGGCTCGGCTTTTCGGGAGCTTCGCGAAGCCGGTTTTCGCGGCGCTGCCCTAAAGAGCGCGGAATATCAGTTTGAGGCGGGAGGACAGCGCTTTGCGGATCCGTACGGCAAGAGTTTCAGCGGACACGACAGCTTCGGAAAACCACTCAAGGAAGAAACGGCGAAGCGCTCGCCGCTCTTTTTGAGCGAGTTCTCCTGGGAGGAGGAAGGCGCTCCGAAGGTAAATCCGCGGGAGCGCGTCATCTACCGCCTGCATGTGCGCGGCTTTACCGCGGAAAAGAGCAGCGGCGTGATTCAGCGGGGTACCTTTGACGGCATCGCCGAAAAGATACCCTATCTCCGCTCTCTCGGGGTGACAACCCTGGAGCTTCTGCCCGCGGAGGAGTTTGAGGAGTTGCCCTTCGGGGCCGAGCGCGTCAACTACTGGGGCTACGGAAAGACCTTCCATTTTGCGCCGAAGGCGAGCTATTGCAGAAAGCGTCAGCGAGACCCGGCGGGTGAACTCCGTTCTTCGTAAAAGCGCTCCACGCGGCGGGCATGGAGCTTGTGATGGAGTTCTACTTTGACGGGAGCGAGCGCGTTGATTACGTGCTCGAAGTACTGCGCTACTACCGTAGCTTTTATCACCTGGACGGCGCGCGTTTAAGCGGCAGCTTTTCGCTCCGAGACATCCTGCGGGATCCGTATCTCAAGGGCTTTCTTCTCTTTGCGGAGGAGCGGCCCGCGGAGTCCGGCGAAAGCTTCTACTGCTGCGACCGCGCGTTTCAACGGGAGATGCGCCGTTTCCTAAAGGGGGACGAGGGCATGGTGCCTGCCGTGCTTTCTTACAGCCGGCGGGAGCCGGATACGCCGCCGCGTGTCAACTACCTTGCGCACACCGACGGCTTTACGCTCGCGGATCTTGTGAGTTACGAGAGAAAGCACAACGAGGCAAACGGCGAGGGCAACCGGGACGGCAGCAATGAGAATTTCAGCTGGAACTGCGGCGTCGAGGGCAAGACCAAGCGGCGACAGATTCTCGCCTGCCGCGCGCAGCAGCGGCGGAATGCGTTTTTGCTGCTCTTTTTAAGTCAGGGAACGCCGCTCTTCCTCGCCGGCGATGAGTTCGGAAACAGCCAGGACGGCAACAACAATGCCTATTGTCAGGACAATGCGGTCTCCTGGCTCGACTGGAAACAGGCGACCAAGGAGGCAGAGAGCGTTGACTTTGTGCGGGCACTGATTGCCTTTCGAAGGGCGCATCCGGCACTCGGACGGCAGACACCGCCGCTCTTTCTCGATGTCGATGCCGTGGGCAGACCGGATGTCTCCTATCACGGCGAGCGGCCGTGGAAGGCGGAGACCGAGCCCTTCCGCCGTCAGCTCGGCATACTCTACAGCGGACATTACGCGAAATCGGAGAACGGCGAGGCAGACAACAGCCTTTTCTGTATCTATAATATGCACTGGGAAGCACACAGCTTTTCCTTGCCGCACCCCGAAAAGGGCACGGCTTGGCATCTCGCAATCAGAAGTTTCGGCGAGGCGCCGCACTGCCTCGAGGTCGGGGCGGAGGAAGTTCTGGCGGATCAGAGCAGCTTTTTACTTCCGGGACGGAGCATCGTCGTTTTGATTGCAAAGCCCCTTCCGGCAGAGACAAAGACAAAACGAACGAAAAAGAGACAGGGAGATAGCAATGGCAGATAAGATTATTTTAACCGGAGACCGCCCGACGGGCAGACTGCACGTGGGCCACTATGTGGGTTCGCTTCGCAGAAGAGTCGCGCTGCAGAATTCCGGCGAGTATAAGAGAACCATGGTCATGATTGCGGACGCGCAGGCGCTCACCGACAACTTTGACAATCCCGAGAAGGTCAGACAGAACATCATCGAAGTGGCGCTCGACTATCTCTCGGTGGGACTCGATCCCGAGAAGTCCACCCTCTTTATTCAGTCGCAGATCTCGGAACTCACCGAGCTCACCTTCTTCTACTCGAATCTCGTCACGGTTGCCAGACTGCAGCGCAACCCGACCGTGAAGAATGAGATTAAGCTCCGGAATTTCGAGGCGGATATCCCGGTCGGCTTCTTCACCTATCCGATCAGCCAGGCGGCGGATATCACGGCTTTTAAGGCGACCACGGTGCCGGTCGGTGAGGATCAGCTGCCGATGATCGAGCAGACGAGAGAGATTGTCCGGAAGTTCAATTCGATTTATGCGCCGGTGCTCGTGGAGCCGGAGGCGCTGATTCCGAGCGATGCGGCTTCCCGCCGTCTCCCGGGCACGGACGGCAAGGCGAAGATGTCCAAGTCCCTCGGCAACTGCATCTACCTCTCGGACGATGCGGATACGGTGGCGGCGCGCATCAAGACCATGTATACAGACCCGGAGCATCTCCGCGTGAGCGACCCGGGTCATTTGGAGGGGAACACCGTCTTTACCTATCTGGAGGCCTTCTCGCGTCCGGAGCATTTTGAGCGCTACCTGCCGGAGTACGCTTCTCTCGATGAATTGAAGGCGCACTACACGCGCGGCGGTCTCGGCGATGTCAAGGTGAAGAAGTTCCTGAATGCCGTGTTGCAGGAGGAACTCGAGCCGATTCGGAAGCGCAGAAAGGAATATGAGCGCGATATCTCCGCGGTCTATGAAATCCTGAAGAAGGGATCCGAGCGCGCGCGCGAAATCGCGGCGGAGACCTTGTCCGAGGTAAAGGAAGCGATGAAATCAATTATTTTGAGGACAGCGAGCTGATTCGCGAACAGGCGGAGCGCTTTCGGCAGGCGGCGGAATGACGAGCCGTATTCTGCTTTGCAGCTACCGGGGAGAGGCATACCTGGAAGAGCAGCTGGCTTCGATCGAAGGGCAGACGGAGAGGAATTTCCGTCTGCTTCTTTCGGATGATGCCTCACCGGACCGAAGCTTTGCGATTGCGGAGGCAGCGGCCGCGCGGGATGCCCGCGTGACAGCGCTCCGCCGGGACAAGGGAAGCGGAAGCGCCGCAAGGCATTTTTTGGAGCGGCTCCGGGATCCGGCCTTCTTTTCCGCGGCCGATGTCGACGACTACTATCTCTTCTCGGACCAGGACGATTGTTGGCACCGGGACAAGCTTGCGCGGGAAGTTCGCGCAATGCGCGCCATGGAGCGTCGCTACGGGAGTAAAGTACCGCTCTTACTCCACTGCGATCTCCGCGTGGTCTCGGCCGATGGGACGGAAATCGCGCCCTCTTATGTGCGCTACCAGAAAATGAGCCCGGCAAGACGGCGGTTCTGTCAGCTCCTCGTGCAGAACAATGTGACGGGCGGCGCCATGATTATGAACCATGCGCTCATGCGTCTCCTGGTCGCACACCCGGTGCCGGAAAACGCCGTGATGCACGACCACTGGATTGCGCTGGTTGCCGCGGCCTTCGGAAAGATAGCTTCCTGGACCGCGCGCTCTATGACTATCGCCAGCACGGCGACAATGTGCTCGGGGCAAAGAAGGGCGGTGCGCTCTCGGAAATGAAGCGGCGGCTCGGGCTTTCGGGGGAGAGCCTCGAGGAGATGAACGAAAAGTCGGGAGCGGCCTACCGCGCCCTCTTTTTACAGGCGGAGGAATTTCGGCGGCAGTACGGCAAAGAACTTCCGGCAGAGGCAAAGAAGACGCTTGATGACTTCCTCGCGTTGCAACATAAAACAAGAATCGGAAAGGCAGTGGGCATTTTGCGCGGCGGTTTTACCTTTAACCTGCCGCACCGCACACTGGGTGAACTACTCTTTTTATGAGACAGAGAGAAGAGAGCGTCGCAGGGGGACTGTTCTGGAAATTGCTTGAGCTCCTCGGCGCGCAGGGCATTCAATTTGTCGTAGCGCTGCTCCTTGCGCGGCTCATGACGCCGGCGGAGTACGGCACCATAGGGCTGATTATGATCTTCATCACCCTCGCAAATGTCTTCGTGCAATCGGGCTTTGCGACCGCCCTGATTCAGGCGGAGCGGGTGGAGGAGGCGGATTTCAGCTCGGTCTTTTGGATCAGCCTCGCGGTTTCCGTGCCGGTCTACGGCCTCCTTGTTCTGGCGGCCCCCCTTCATTGCCGCTTATTACGAGACCCCGGTCTTACAGCCCCTGCTCACCGCGATGGGACTGGTGCTGTTTCCCGGCGCCGTAATTTCGGTGCAGACTGCCTATGTGGCGCGCAACTTACAGTTCCGTAAACTCTTTGAGGCGACCATGGTTGCGGTCATTCTCTCCGGTGCGGTCGCGATTGTCATGGCACAGCGCGGTTACGGCGTGTTTGCGATGGCGGCGCAGCAGTTGGTCTACCATGTCGCGCTGATGTTGGGACTCTTTGTTGCGGTCTCCTTCCGGCCGCGCGGCGGCATCGCTTTAAACCGGGTGGAGCGGCTCTTTTCCTTTGGGTGGAAAATACTGCTCTCCGGTCTTCTTGATACACTCTGGAATAATCTCTACGGCCTTTTGATCGGAAAGTACTATTCCAAAACGGCACTCGGCGGTTACAACCGCGCGGAGCAGTTTCCGAAGCTCATCACCTCGAATCTCTCGGCCGCGATGCAGTCTGTGTTGCTGCCGACCTACGCGAGACACCAGGGCGAGAAGGAAAGCTTAAGAGAGCTCCTCTCCCGTAGCCTGAGGCTCTCCGCCTTTGTGATTTTTCCGATGATGGCGGGCATGGCGGCGGTCGGGACAAGCCTAATCCGGACCCTTCTCACCGAGGATTGGCTCTTCTCCGTGCCCTACCTCAGAATCCTCTGTCTCTGCTATGCTTTCTGGCCGCTGCATGTCAGCAATTTGCAGATGGTCACGGCGCTCGGGCGCAGCGACTGGTTTCTGAAACTCGAGTGCATGAAGAAGTTGCTCGGCGCCGTGCTCCTCGCACTGAGCCTCCGCTACGGCATGATGGGGCTGCTTGTTTTTAAGGCGGTCGATGAGGCGCTATGCACGGCCTTAAACGCCTATCCGGTCGGCAAGTTACTCGGCTACGGGCCGCTTACACAGTACCGAGAGCTCGCTTCCGGCGGCGCTCTCTTCTATCCTGATGGGGATTGCGGTTTACCGGATGGAGGGCCTGCCGCTTCGCGCGCCGCTGCTGTTGCTTAGCCAGCTCGCTGCGGGCGTGCTGCTCTACGGGATATTCTCGCTCGTCTTTCAGCGCGATACCCTCGGGGAACTTCGGGACTTTATAAGGACAAGAAGGGAAAAAGCATGAGTACAACAAAAAAGCGCCCGCTCGTCAGCGTTTGCGCGGTCTGCTATAACCACGCAAAGTATCTGGAGCAGGCATTAAAGGGCTTTCTCGCCCAGCGCGGGGCGTTTGAGATTGAAATTCTGATTCACGACGATGCTTCGACCGACGGCTCCGCGGATATCATACGGCGCTACGCCGCACGCTACCCGGACAAAATCTTCCCGATTTTACAGGAGGAGAATCAGTACAGTCGGGGACGGCAAAACATCTCGGGGATTTTTAACTTTCCGCGAGCGCGCGGCAAGTATATCGCCTTGATGGACTGCGACGATTACTGGTGCGAGCCGGATAAACTGGAGCGGCAAGTGCGTTACTTGGAGGCCCATAGGGACTGCTCGATGACGGTGCACGCGGCGGCGGTGCAAAACGACCGCGGCGAGCTTGTGAACCGGAATCTCATGCGCCCCTACCGCGGCGACCGCGATTTAAGCCCCGCGGAACTGGTCGATAAGGCGGGCAGCTTCCCCTTCGGGGCCATGCTCCTGCGCCGCGAGGTGGTGGAAAGCTGCCCGACTGGTATTTCCGCTGCCCGGTCGGAGACAGACCGCTGGAACTGCTCGCCGCTCTCAAGGGCTACTGCCACTATGCGGATCGCTTTGACAGCGTGTACCGCTTCCACGGATCCGGTTCCTGGACCGAGGAGATGAAGAGCGGCGATTTGAAACAGAAGCAGGACCGCTATGCCCGTGCGATGCGGGAGCTCTACCGCGCCTTTGACCGGGAGAGCGGCGGTCGTTATCACCGCGAGGCAGTATCGGCTGCGCGGCGTGTCTACTTCTTGACGCGGGTTAATCTGAGGGATTACGGCGAGATCTTCTCGCCGCGAAACCGGCGCTACTACCGGGAACTTCCCCTGCGGGACCGCTTTTTCATACGGGCGGAGCGGGAACTGCCCTTCTTATTTGCGGGGCTCCGCCGTGTCCGGGACAGGATATTCCGGCAAGAGGGATAAGATATGCCTTTAATTCCCGGGCGGGAAGCTGGCCGGGCGCAGAGCTCTCTCGGAGCGCGCCGAAGCTCAGGCAGGAGCCGAATTCGGCACCCGAAATGCGGCTCAGCACACCGTGCGGGCCCATCCCGATCAGGACAAAGGGACGATCGGCACCGCGCTTCCACGCTGCGGAAACCGAGAGAAGGGTCAGAAGGTCTTCCGTGCTCTTGGTCATGACCGCGAGTTTCGGAATGTCCGCGCCGCTGTCCCGGAGTGCGGTCAAGGTTTCGAAGAGCACTTCGGCGGGCGGTGTTTCCGAAAAGAAGTGACGGGAGGCAATGACGGGAATTCCGTGTGCCTTGAGCGCGGCGATGTGGGACGCGGGCGCTTTGAGCCCCGAAAAGAGTTCCACGTCCGCGAAGTCCGGGATTTTTTCTTCCGCGAGCCGAAGCTGGAGCCCGGTGTAGTCGATGGCATCGAGGGGGCGTTTTCCGCCCTCCGTTAAGCTTCGGAAGGTGATGAGAAGGGGAAGCGTTCCGAGCGCGGTCTTTACTTCCCGCGCGAGCGCAAGAAATTCCGTTTCCGCGGGGAAGGGCGAGAGACAGTCAATGCGCCACTCGACGAGATCCGCCGCGCCATCGGGCAATCGGCGCAGTTCGGCAAACAGTTCTTCTCGGTTTTTTCCGAGCAGCGGAACCGCGACTTTGACGGGACCGCTTCCGAGTGTCAAATGGTTTCGTGTAACTTCGCGCATGGCTATCCTCCCTGAGATGAATTAGGGCTAGTTTAGCGGAGCGGACTCAGAAACGCAAGCGAAGAGAAAAGAGGCAGTTATGGCAGAGACGAGTATTTACGGTGAGTTTACGGAGACCCTGCTCGAGCTGAAAAAGAGGCTGGAGCTTGAAATCCTCGCCTGGAACGAGGAGGCGGTTCGGGAGGGAAAGCATAAGTGCTTTGAGCATCTGACCAGCCGCTTAAAGACCGAGGCGAGCATGCGGGAGAAGTTAAAGCGCAGGGGGCTCACGGAGACCACGGAAAACGCGCTCTATCAGATGAAGGATGCGATCGGCCTCAGGATTGTGACGCGCTTTGTCGACGACATCTACCGCGTGAAAGAAAAGCTCGCGGCGCTGCCCGGTGTGGCAATCGACGAGGAAAAGGACTATATTCAGAATGTAAAGCCGAGCGGCTATCGGAGTTTACATTTGATTTTGTGCTGTGAAATCGAGACCGCGGATTTGTACGGTCGCATTCCGGGGCTTTTCTTTGCCGAGGTGCAGATACGCACCATCGCAATGGACTCTTGGGCGAGCCTCGAGCATGAGATGCACTATAAGCGGGAGGGCGAAAACCGCGCGCTGATTGCCGCCGAGTTAAAGCGCTGCGCGGACGATCTGGCCTCCTGCGATCTTTCGATGCAGACCATACGAAACCTGATACGGAAGGAGGAAGTATGAAGTTTTTGTTTGCCGAGGACGAGGTGGAGCTTTCGCGCGCGGTCTGTGCCGTGCTCCGACACCAGGGAGATGAGGCAGACCCGGCCTACGACGGCGAAGAGGCGCTCAGGAAGGCGCGCGCCGGGAGCTACGACTGCATGGTCTTCGACGTGATGATGCCGCGGATGGACGGAATTTCCGTCGTGCGGGCCCTCCGTGCGGACGGGGACAGAACCCCATGATTATCCTGACCGCAAAGACGCAGATTGAGGACAAAATCACGGGACTCGATGCCGGTGCGGATGACTACATCACCAAGCCTTTTGCGATGCGGGAATTGCTTGCGCGCATTCGGAGCGTCGCGCGGCGCTCCGGCTATCAGGCCGAGAAACTGGAGCTCGGGAACGTGACGCTGGACACCGGAGAACAGGAGCTGATTGCGAAGAACTGTATGCGCCTCGGCAGCAAGGAGGCCAGGCTCATGGAGCTCTTTATGCGTAACCCGGGCAAGGTGCTCGGCGGGAGCGAACTCTTCCGAAAGGTCTGGGGCGAGAGCGAGGAAAAGGGGGATGACACACTGTTTCTCTACATCTCCTACCTCAGGCAGAAGCTGAGTGCGATTCAGGCAGATCTCTTGATCGAAGGCGAACTCGGCGGCAGCTATGTGCTCAGGCAGCGGGATGCCTGAGTCGCGGAAGGTGAGGGGGCAATGGCGGAACGATTGAAACGGCAATTTGTCCTGGTCGCGACCAGCGCGGTGTTTGCGGTTCTGGTCCTGGTGCTGATGCTCGTGAACCGCATGAACTATCTCTCTCTGTATGAGAGCAGCATGGATACGCTGGAACTCATCGGCTACTACGGCGGCGCTCTGCCGGGGCGCATCGGCAACACCGAAGAGGACGGGGAACTGCCGCGCGGGGCGCGCTATTTTTCGGTGAATTGCGACAGTGCGAGCGGGGAAATGAGCCCGGTTCTCAGTCTGGACGGCATGTCGACCGAGACGGTGTACGAGCTCTCCGTGCTTGCGCTGCATGCGCCGAAGGATAAGGGCGTGCTGCGCACGGACGGGAGACCGTTTTTCTACTCCCGCCGGAGCGGGGAAGACAAGATTTTGCTCTGTTTTCTCGATGCGAGCAAGGACTTTAAGGAGCTCGCGCGCAATGCGCGGGACAGCACCTTGGTCGGCGCGGCGGTCCTGCTCTTTTTCGGCATTATCATGCTCTTCCTCTCTTCGCGGGCGGTTGAGCCGGTGGTCAAAAATATCGAGAGCCAGAAGCGCTTTATCACGAATGCGAGCCATGAACTGAAGACACCGATTGCGGTGATCTCCGCGAACACGGAGCTCCTGGAGATGATGAACGGGAGCTCGGAGTGGACGGACAGCATCATGCACCAGGTAAAGCGCCTGAGCCGCCTTGTGGACGACTTAATCGTGCTGACCCGTGTTGAGGAGGGCATTCAGAAGGAATTGAGCCGGCAGAGTTTTTCGGCAGCCGTTCGGCAGGGTACCGAAGCCTTCCGCTCGGTCGCGGAACAGCAGGGCAAGCATCTCACGGAGGAGGTTGCGGACGGGGTTACGGCGATCGCGACCGAACGAGAGCTCCCGGAGCTCGTGAATATTCTGCTCGACAATGCGGTCAAGTACTGCGATAAGGGCGGGACCGTCCGGGTTAAGCTCACGCGGCGCAGAAGCCGGCGCGGCAGCGAACTCACGATTTCGAACGACTACGCGGAGGGTGCGGAGGTTGATTGCAGTCGCTTCTTTGACCGCTTCTACCGGGAGGACAAGTCCCACAACTGTAAGAAAGAGGGCTACGGCATAGGGCTTTCGATGGCCGAGGGTATTGTCCGCATGTACAAGGGGCAGATACGGGCTCTCTGGCGGGACAAGGTCATGTATTTTATTGTGCAACTGCCAAGTTGATAGAAGGAGAAACAGGCAATGGAGAATCAGAATCAAAAGAAAGCGGATGCAATTTACGACGCGAGGAAGCTTGGGCGAGGCCGCATGCTGCTCCTCGGTCTGCAACACATGTTTGCGATGTTCGGCGCCACCGTGCTGGTGCCCATCCTCGTAAACAGCTATTTTCACGGGGAGGGCCTTTCCGTTCAGGTGACGCTTTTCATGGCGGGCGCCGGAACCCTCTTTTTCCACCTCTGCTCCAAGTTTAAGGTCCCGGCCTTTCTCGGCTCTTCCTTCGCTTTTCTCGGCGGTTTTGCGACGGTGGCGGAGCTGAACACGGGGATATACGCGAACATGAGCTACGGCGAGAAGCTCCCCTATGCCTGCGGCGGCATTGTGGTCGCGGGCCTTTTGTACCTGGTGCTTGCGGCGATTATCAAATTGATCGGCGTGAAGCGGGTGATGCGCTTTCTCCCGCCGGTTGTGACCGGTCCCATCATTATCTGCATCGGGCTTTCGCTCGCGGGGACGGCCATCTCGTCGGCGGAGACCAACTGGCTGCTTGCGCTGATTGCGCTCTGCACCATTGTGGTCTTTAACATCTGGGGCAAGGGCATATTCCGCATCATTCCGATTCTGATGGGTGTTCTGATTTCCTATGCGGCGGCGCTGGTCTTTGTCGCACTCGGCATGAAGAATGCGGACGGTTCGGCCATCATCGATTTTGCGGGCATTGCAAGCAGCAGCTGGTCGGTCTGCCGCCGTTTCAATTCTGCAAGTTCGATTTGACCGCCATCTTGGTCATGGCGCCGATTGCGATTGCGACCATGATGGAGCACATCGGCGATCTCTCGGCGATCTCGGCAACCGTAGGGGAGAACTTTATCGAGAATCCGGGCCTGCATCGCACCTTGGTCGGTGACGGTCTCGCGACCTCCTTGTCCGCCTTTTTCGGCGGTCCGGCGAATACGACCTACGGCGAGAACACCGGCGTTTTGGAGCTCTCTAAGGTCTACGACCCGCGGGTCATTCGAATCGCGGCGGTCTATGCGATTCTGATTTCCTTTGTGCCGCGCTTTGCGGCGGTCATCGCCTCGCTGCCGACTGCCATTATCGGCGGCATCAGCTTTATCCTCTACGGTATGATTTCGGCCATCGGTGTCCGTAACGTGGTCGAGAACCGCGTGGACTTCTCGAACAGCCGTAACCTCATCATTGCCGCAGTCATCCTGGTCTCGGGTCTCGGTTTCTCGAAGGGCTTAAGCTTCACGGTCTTCGGAACCCCGATTACGCTGACGGCGCTGGCCATCGCTTCGATTGCCGTGTACTTCTGAACGCAATCCTGCCCGGAAACGACTACCACTTCGGTGAGAACAAGCGCGGCGATGCGATGCGCGGCGTCTCGCTGAAGAAGTAATCGCGGCCTCCGGAGCACTTGCGGTACCTGTGAGAGCTGTGGTAGAATCAATCTGAATCTAAATCGTCAAGAATGCCGCGGCCGCTTTGTGCGGCGCCTGAGGCATAGAAGGAGCAAAACATGGCAGATGAGAAGAAGGTTTATGTAACAAAGGATATGGTGGTCGGAGAAATCATCAGCAAGTACCCGGATGCGGCATTTGCGCTCATGCAGTGCGGCATGGGTTGCATCAGCTGCCCGGCTTCGCAGGCAGAGTCTCTGCAGGATGCGAGCATGGTGCACGGCATGAATGCGGATGAGGTTGTCGACTATGTGAACGAGTACCTGCAGTTCCAGGAAAGCCAGAAGGAAGCCGGCAAGGCGGAATAAGTGCTTTGAAGCCCGCGCGGGGAAGACCTGCGCGGGGAAGACCTGCGCGGGCTTTTTTGTATGCCGCATGGCGGCGGAAGGGGGAGGCATGAATCTTTATCAGGCGCTCTGGTATTTCTGTATCTACGCGTTTCTCGGCTGGGTGGTCGAGGTTGCCTTTCATGCCTTGAAACTTGGGAAAATCATAAACCGCGGTTTCTTAAACGGACCGGTCTGTCCGATTTACGGCTTCGGCATGCTCGCAATCTGTCTTCTCATGAACGGATTGGCACCGGGACGGGAGGAAAGTGTCGGGCTTCCCGCCCTCCTCGCGACAGGCATGGCCTTTGCGACAACGATAGAACTGATCGGGGGCTGGCTCTTAAACACCTTCTTTCACGCGCGCTGGTGGGATTACAGCGAGGAGCCGTTTCAGTTTCACGGCTACATCTGCCTTCGCTTCAGCGTACTCTGGGGGCTCGGGACCGTATTTATGATACGCATTGTGCACCCTATGGTGCGCGGTTATGTGGGACTCATTCCCTTTGTCGTGGGGCGCTGGATACTGGTCTTTTTGTACCTGACGCTGCTTGTCGACTTTGTGTCTTCGGTTATGACGGCGCACAAGCTCGACAGGGAACTGGGGGAACTCGGGAAATCAGCGAGCGCATACGCGCGGTCTCGGATCTCCTCAGTCAGCGCATCGGTGAGGACAGCATACGCGCGAGCGAAGAGCTTACCCGTCAGCGCGCGGCGGCGGAGCAGCGCTTTGCCCGTTTACAGAAGCGGGCGGAACATACCGGATTCTTCGGAACCGGCCGTCTCTTAAACGCCTTCCCTTCCCTCCGTCCGAACGGTCATGCCGAGCTTCTGGAGGAACTCAGAGAGCGTCTGAAGGGAAAAAACCACTAAATGCAGTAAAATGTGGAGAAAAGGTGTCATATTTCCGTGAGTTCTGACAACTTGCGGAGCGGAAGCGCATAGAGTACAATCAGCTACACAAGCGCCGGTGGGCGCATTCAGAAAGGAGATTTGAGATGAAGTACGTTTGCAATGTTTGCGGTTATGTTTACGATGAGACGACCGGTGATCCGGACAACGGAATTGCGGCAGGAACCCTTTGGGCTGATGTTCCGGAGGACTTTGTATGTCCGCTCTGCGGCGTCGGCAAGGAGGACTTCTCGGAGGAGAACTAATCCCTCAGAGTAACTGACAAGAGAGATCGGGGGCTTTGCGCTTGCAAGGCCCCTGTTTTCGCTGTCCGGAAGGAGGAACTATGTACATCATCGCGGGTCTCGGAAATCCCGGGCGGGAATATGAAAAGACAAGACACAATGCGGGCTTCGAGGTGATCGATCGCCTCGCGGAGCGCCTGCAGGTTTTGAGCTGGGAAAAAAAGCACAAGGCGCTCGCCGGGAAAGCCGTTTATGCGGGAGAAAAGCTGCTGCTTTTAAAACCGCAGACCTATATGAATCTATCGGGAGAGAGTCTTTTAAGCGCGGCCTCTTTTTATCGCGTGACCCCGGATCATATCCTCGTGATTTCGGATGACATTGACCTCGCGGAGGGCAGACTGCGGATTCGAAAGAGCGGCAGTGCGGGCGGTCACAACGGCTTGAAATCCATCATCTCCAATCTGGGCTCGGCGGATTTTGTCCGCATTCGCGTCGGTGTGGGCAGTAAGCCCGCAGGCTGGGATCTTGCGGACTATGTGCTGGGGCGCGCAAAGGGCGAGGACGCCGAAAAGATGGAAGAAGCCTATGCGGATGCGGTCGAGGCAGTGCTCACGGTTCTCGAATCCGGGGTTGACAAGGCAATGAACGAAGTGAATCGGAAAGAGAAGAAGGGATGAGCGGTTTTCGGAATCCGCTGGACGGGCTGGATGTCTACCGGGCGCTCGAAGAGAAACTGAGGAAGCGGGGCGGTCCTGTTCTGGTCACCGGGCTTGCGGACGCCGCAAAGGGACAGTTTGCGGAAGCCGTACTCGCGGCGGAGCGCCCGCTCAAGCTCTATGTGACCTATGATGAGCTGCGCGCCCGCGAGCTCTATGAGGATCTCTTAAGCTTCGGCGCGGATGCCATGTTCTATCCGGCGAAAGACCTACTCTTTTTTGCGGCGGATGTGCGCAGCAACGAACTGAGCGCCGTCCGCATCGATGTGAGACGCCGCATTGCGGAGTGCGGGAGCGGCTTCGTCGTGACGACCATAGATGCGCTCATGGATAAGCTTGAAACGCCGGAGCGCTTTTTGCGCCGTTGTCTCCGAATCCATGCGAGCGATCGTCTCGACCTCGGCGAGACCGCGAAGCAACTTGCGGCGCTCGGCTACGAGCGGAGCGCGGAAGTGGACGGACGCGGGCAGTTTTCGGTGCGGGGCGGCATTCTGGATGTCTTTCCGGTCACGGAGGAGACCCCGGTACGCATTGAGCTCTGGGACGATGAAATCGATTCCATGCGCCGCTTCGACCCGGAGAGTCAGCGTTCCACCGAGGGCTTGGAGAGCGTACACATTTACCCTGCGCGGGAAGAACTGCTCGGCGGCAGCGACTCCTTTTTGCGCTATTTCCGGGGACAAGTCACTCCTCATACTCGATGAGCCGGCGCGTCTTCTCGAGCGTGCGCGCGAGGTGGAGCGGGAATATCTCGCGAGCGCCGAAGGCAGGGCCGAGGGCGAAAAGACAGCGGAGGCCATTGTCACGGCCGCCCTCCTTTGGGAAGACCTTCAGAGCAGTGCGACCCTCTGCCTGGCGGGCCTCGACAGCCGCATTCCGGAGTTCACGATACGCGCGGAATTTTCAATTGCGGCGAAGGCCGTTGCGAGCTTCCCGGGCAACTTTGAACTCTTGATCGAAGACCTGAGGCGCTATCGGAGAGAGCGCTGGTCCGTCATTTTGATGACGCCTTCGCGCACCCGTGCGCGCAGACTCGCGGAAGCGTTTCAAAACTATGAGCTCTCGGCCTTTTGTCCGGACGAGACGGAGGAGCAGCTGCCGGTCGCTGAGCCGGGATCCATTATGCTGCTCAGCGGCAAGCTGCACCGAGGCTTTGAATATCCTTTGATTCGCTTTGCGCTCCTTGCGGAGAGCGATCTCTTCGGGCGGCGAAAAGAAAAGAAAAAGCGGAGAAAGCAAAGCGAGCAGGCGGGCAGTCATATCTCGGCGCTCTCGGAGCTCTCGGTCGGCGACTATGTGGTGCACGAGGAGAACGGCCTCGGCATCTACCGCGGGGTCGAGAAGATAGAGACCGACGGTGTCGCGCGGGATTACATCAAAATCGAATACAAGGACGGCGATAACTTCTATGTCCCGGCGACCCGCCTCGACGCGATTCAGAAGTACGCGTCGGCGGAGGCAGCGGTACCGCGTCTAAACCGCCTCGGGAGTCCGGAGTGGGGCAAGACCAAGACGCGGGTTAAGCGCGCCGTCCGTGAAATCGCAAAGGAATTGGTGACCCTCTACGCGACGCGGCTCAAGGAGAAAGGGCATCGCTACGGGCCGGATACGGTGTGGCAGACCGAGTTTGAGGAGCTCTTCCCCTACGCGGAGACCGGAGACCAGCTGCAGGCGATTGCGGATGTCAAGGCGGACCTCGAAGAGGGACGAATCATGGACCGCCTGATTTGCGGCGACGTGGGCTACGGCAAGACCGAAATTGCGCTCCGCGCGGCCTTTAAGGTGGTGCAGGAGGGCTATCAGGTCATCTTCCTCGTGCCGACCACCATACTCGCGCAGCAGCACTACAACAATTTCTCGCAGCGGCTCAAGGACTTTCCGCTGCGCATCGACCTCCTCTGCCGCTTCCGGAGCGCCGCCGAGCAAAAAAAGACCCTTGCGGATTTCGAGCGGGGCACGGTCGATATCCTGGTGGGCACGCACCGCGTGCTCTCGAAGGACATCAAACCCCATAAGCTGGGACTCTTGATCATCGACGAGGAGCAGCGCTTCGGGGTCGCGCACAAGGAGAAGGTGAAGCAGCTGCGGAAGGATGTCAATGTGTTGACGCTGACGGCCACGCCGATTCCGCGCACCCTGCACATGAGTCTTGCGGGCATACGAGAGCTCTCCGTACTCTCCGAGCCGCCCAGGGACCGTCAGCCGGTCCAGACCTACGTGATGGAGCACAGCGACGCCATCGTGCGGGAGGCCGTGCAGCGCGAGCTGAACCGGGGCGGTCAGGTCTACTATGTCTGCAATAAAATAAGCCGGCTGCCCGAAATTGCGGCGCGGCTTGCGGCGGAACTGCCGGAGGCGGAGGTCGCCTACGCGCACGGGAAGATGCAGGAGAAGGAGTTGGAGCGCATCATGCTCGACTTTATGAACGGTGAGATCGATGTGTTGGTCACGACGACCATAGTCGAGACCGGTCTGGACATTCCGAATGTCAACACCATCATCATCGAGCAGGCGGATCACTTCGGCCTCTCGCAGCTCTATCAGCTCCGGGGGCGTGTCGGGCGCTCCTCCCGCATCGGCTATGCCTTTTTGCTCTACCAGCGGGGCAGGCTGCTCCGCGAAGAGGCGGAAAAGCGACTTCGCGCCATTCGCGAGTTCACCGAACTCGGCAGCGGCATACGAATCGCCATGCGGGACCTGGAGATTCGCGGCGCGGGCAATGTGCTCGGGGCCGAGCAGCACGGCCATATGCAGGCGGTCGGTTACGACCTCTACTGCAAACTCCTGAACCAGGCGGTGCGCCGTCTGACCGGCAGAGAAGAGGAGGAAGAGGAGCGCGTGAGCGCCTCGGTCGAGGCGGAGGCGAGCGCCTACATTCCGGACAGCTATGTAAAGAGCGAGGAACAGAAGCTGGATCTCTACCAGAGAATCGCACTGATTCAAACGGAGGAGGATGAGAGAGAGATGCAGGACGAGCTGATAGACCGCTTCGGCGATATGCCGATCGAGGTCACAAATCTTTTGCTCATCGCACGGATACGCGCCTCGGCCGAGCGCGTCAGGGCTGCCGAAGTGCGCATCAAGCGGGAGAGCACCCGTGTCATCATGCGGGAAGATGCGGTGCTCGATGCGGAAAAACTGCCCGCGCTGCTCTCCGAATATGCGGGGCATCTCTCGGTGCGTCCCCAGAGGCCGGTCGAGTTTTTGCTCACGAAACAGGGGACAGGGCTCGCCGAAGACGCGATGCTGCGCGAAACTTTGGCTCTTTTCGCACATTTTGAGGCGCTTTTACCCGAAAAAGGGCGCTTTGATATTGACAAGGCGGGAGAGCCTCGCTATAAAAGTAAAGAGTAATGGAACGATATCACAGGAGGATTCAAGAATGAATAAGACCGAGTTGGTTGCTGCGATCGCAGAGAAGGCAGAGATTTCCAAGAAGGACGCCGAGGCTGCTCTGAAGGCATTCACGGAGACTGTCGAACAGGAGCTTGTGAAGGGAGAGAAGATCCAGCTTGTCGGTTTCGGAACGTTCGAGATTTCCCGAGAGACCTGCACGCGAGGGCAGAAACCCGAGAACCGGCGAGAGCATGAAGATCGCTGCTGCGAAGGCTCCGAAGTTTAAGGCAGGAAAGGCTCTCAAGGACGCAGTCAACGCCTAAAAATGAGGATTGACAAGTTTCTGAAAATCTCCCGCCTGATTAAGCGTCGCACGGTTGCGAACGAGGCCTGCGATGCGGGGCGTGTGCTCGTGAACGGAAAGGCGGTCAAGGCATCCTACGAAGTGAAAAAGGGGGATGTTCTTGAGCTGCTCTTCGGACAGCGAACCGTCAAGGCAGAGGTCCTGGACCTTGCGGAGACCACCAAGAAAGAAGAAGCAAAAGAATTGTTTCGTTATCTGTGAGCTCGTGCTCACGGCAAAAAGCAGCGCCGCCTGTACACAGGCGGCGCGTTTTTATGTCCGTGCGGAAATTGAAAAAACGCGCGCCGTGGAGTAAAATAAAGTTGCAAGTGTGCGCAAACGGAGGAGGAGGGAGTAGCGTGAGTCGCGACAAGAAAAAAGCGGGGTCTGCGAAGAAAAGACAAGTAAGCCCCATCCTGTTCGTCTATTTGTTCTCACTGCTTTTGGTCGGAATTTTGGTGGGGCAGCGCTGTCAACAGAATGCGCGGCGTGCCGAGCAATTGGAAAAACAGACGCGCGAACTGGAAGAGAAATATCAGTATGAGCTCGCGCGAAACGACAAACTCACCAAGTACAGTGCTTACGTCGAGACCAAAGAATACATCGAGGAAAAGGCGAGAGAAAAGTGGGGACTCGTGAGTCCCGACATCATCCTCTTAAAACCGGAACAGTAAAACAAGCATTGAGGATCTGCGGTTTGCGCCGAGGTCCTCACTGTACATTTGAGGAGAAAGAGGCGTGCGGGATAAGCTTTTGCGGGCGCTCGGAGAGAGCGGTACGGTGCGGCGGGGCGACGCGCTTTTGCTTGCGGTGAGCGGCGGGGCGGATTCGACGGCGCTTCTGCTCGCGCTGCACGCGCTGCGGGAAGAACTGGCCCTAAGCCTGCGCGTGCTCCATGTCCACCACGGTCTGCGGGGCGAGGCGGCAGAGCGGGACGCGGACTTTGTGCGGGCGCTCGCCGCCCGATACGAACTGCCCTTTGAACTGGTGCGCGTCGATGTACGGCGGGCGGCGCGGGAGAGAGGCAATCACTCGAGGAGGCCGGGAGAGAGCTCCGCTACCGCGCCCTCTTTGCGGCGGCCGAGCGCTGGGAAAAAGAGTGCGGCGGCAGGGTGAAGATTGCGACCGCGCACACCGAGGACGATGCGGCGGAGACCGTGCTCTTACAGCTTGCCCGTGGGAGCGGCCTAAAGGGGGCTGCGGGCATCCCCGCAATCCGGGGAAGACTGGTGCGCCCGCTGCTCGAGGTTTCGCGCGCGGAAGTCGAGGCCTATCTCGGACGGCGGGGGCAAAACTTCGTCGAAGACGAGAGCAATGCGACGGATTCCTTTGCGAGGAACCGTCTCCGGCGGGACATATTGCCGCGTTTTCGGACGGACATCAATTCGGAGGCCGTGCGGCACTTTGCCCGAGCCGGACGCTATTTTCGCGAGGCGGATGAGTACTTCGAGACGCTCGCCGGCGAAAAGGCGCAGGTCCTCGTGCAGAGAGAGGGGAGCAGCGTGCGGATTGCACGGCAAGCCCTGCTTTCGGAACCGGATATTGTCAGCAGCTATTTGCTCCGGCATTTATTGGACGCGGTCGGCTGTGCGCGGAAAGATATTTCCGCGCGGCATTTGGAAGCACTTCGGGCGCTCGCCGCGAAGGAACACGGAAAACGCATTGCGCTTCCGCAGGGCTTTCTCGCGGAGCGCTGCGGGGAGGCACTGGTACTGCGAAGGGCGGAGGAAACACGGGAAATGCGAGTCGCAAGAAAAGCCCCTGCCCGGTCCGGAAGCCGTTACAGCGCGCAGCTTTCCGCGCACCGCGGGGGCAGAGCCTCCGAAAGACCCGTATGTACAGTGGTTTGACAGCGACAAGCTGCCGAAACATTGGGAAATCAGAACGCGAAGAAGCGGCGATAAAATTGCGATGCAGGGCGGCGGGCACAAGAGTCTCCGCGCCCTCATGACAGAGGCAAAAATGCCGCTCGATTCGCGGGACCGCTTGCCGCTCTTGGTGAGCGAGACAGGAGAGCTGATTTGGGCCGTAGGGCTTCGGAGCAGCGCGGCCTATTGGGTGGATGAGACAACAACCGACATATTGGAATTGCGATACGAGGGAGAAAAAGTATGAGAGAGCATGTAAAGATTATGTTTCGAGAGGAAGAGGTCAACCAAAGAATTCAGGAGGTTGCCGATCAGATTAACCGCGATTACGGCGACACGCCGCTGCATCTCATCTGCATTCTGAAGGGCGGCGCGATGTTCATGTGTGAGCTCGCAAAGCGCCTCACCATGCCTGTCTCCTTTGACTTCATGTCGGTCTCGAGCTACAGCGGCACCGAGTCGAGCGGTATTGTGCGCATTGTGAAAGATCTCGACGAGTCGCTCGAAAATAAGCATGTGCTGATTGTCGAGGACATCATCGATACGGGACGCACCCTGGCGTATCTCATCGAAGTGTTGGAGAAGAGAGGGCCGAAGGACATTCATCTCTGCACCCTCCTCGATAAGCCGGAGCGCCGCGTAAAAAAGCAGGTTACGGTGGACTATGTCTGCTTTACGATTCCGGACCGCTTTGTGGTGGGCTACGGTCTCGACTACGATCAGAAATACCGGAACTACCCCTATATCGGTGTGGTCGAGTTTGAAGAGGAGCACCCTTGAACTTAAAGGGAGGACGCTTCCTTCGACTCTTCAGTTTCGTGCTGCTCGGTCTCTCCCTGCTTTGGCTGGCCGGAGGCTTAGGCAGCGATCTTTTGGAGGCAAGACTCAGCCACAGCGAGTTTGAGGCGGTATTGGCGGGCGGCGCGGTACAGGAAATTTCCATACGGCAGAATCGCCTGACGCCGACCGGCGAGGCGAGGATTGTATACAAGGGAGAGGAGAAGCGCTTTTCGAGAGAGCGCTACTTTGTCTCGGATGTTAACCGCTTACAGTCGGAACTGGAAGAAAGAGGCATTGATTTTCGCCTGGAGAATCCGCCGGTCGGCGGGGACTTCCTGGGTTACGGGCTTTTGCTCCTTCTCACCGCCGGCGCGGTATTCTACACCTTCTATCGCCGCGGTTTTCCGGGCGGGGGCGGCGCCGTGCAAATCGGACGGGCAAGAGCGAGAAGAGAGAACCGGACGGGGAGAACTTCGGGACCGTCGCCGGTCTCAGCGAAGAGAAAGAGGAGCTCGCTCGGCTGGTCGACTTTCTCCGTGCACCGGAGAAGTACACGGAGCTCGGCGCAAGGATACCGAAGGGCGTATTGCTCGTGGGGCCGCCCGGTACCGGTAAGACCCTGCTCGGCAGGGCGCTTGCCGGAGAGGCCGGCGTTCCCTTCTTCTCGGTGGCGGGTTCCGATTTTGTGGAGCTCTTCGTGGGTGTCGGCGCGTCCAGAGTGCGCGAGCTCTTTGCAGAAGCCAAGAGCAGTGCGCCCTGTGTCGTGTTCATCGACGAGATCGATGCGGTTGCGAGACGGCGCGGCGCGGGTCTCGGCGGCGGAAACGATGAGCGGGAACAGACCCTGAATCAGCTCTTGGTCGAGATGGACGGCTTCACCCCGAATGAGGGTGTCATTGTCCTGGCGGCGACCAATCGGCCGGACGTCTTGGATCCGGCGATTTTGCGCCCGGGGCGCTTTGACCGGAAACTCGCAATCAGTAGGCCGGACCTCGGCGGCAGAGAGGAAATTTTAAGGCTGCACGCAGCCAACAAGAAGTTCTCGGAGGAAGTGGATTTTTCGGAGCTCGCACGCATGACTGCCGGCTTTACCGGGGCGGATCTTGAGAATCTCCTGAACGAGGCGGTCATTTTCGTGGCGGCCGAGCGCAGGGCGTTTGTCACGGCGGCGGATTTGCGCCGTGCCTTTCTGCGCGTCACGGTCGGCGCGGAGAAACGAAGCCGTGTGATCTCCGAGGAGGAGAAGCGCATCACCGCCTATCATGAGGCGGGACATGCACTGCTCATGAAACTGATTCCGGGGCAGGGACCGGTGCACACGGTCTCAATCATCCCGACCGGCATCGGCGCGGCAGGCTACACCCTCTCGCTTCCGAACGGGGAGCAACTGTTCGAGACCAGGTCTCATATGCTCGGACAGATCAAAGTGGCACTCGGCGGCCGTATCGCCGAGGAACTGGTTTTCGGCGAGCCGACCACGGGGGCGGCTCAGGATATCAAGGAGGCGACCGCGCTCGCAAGGGCGATGGTTGAAACCTACGGCATGAGCGCTGAAGTGGGAACGGTCCACTGCGGCGGCGCGGAGGACGAGGTCTTTCTCGGCAGAGACTTCGGCCACACCAAACCCTACAGTGAGGCGACGGCAAGTCTCATTGACAGCGAAGTAAAACGCATCACAGACGAGTGTTACCGCGAGGCAAGAGACATCATGGTATTGCATCGGGACAGCTTGGAAACATGCGCCGCGCGACTGCTCGAAAAAGAAAAAATTAACAGGGAGGAATTTGAAGCCCTGTTTGAAGGGAAGTCGGAAGAGAGCAATGGAGAGTAACGCATTTTTCAGCGACACCAGTGAGCGTTTTGTCACGGAGTGGCAGACCGAAGGGCGAACGAAGATACGTGTGCGCTTTCGCGGCGCTTTAAACGACAAGCTTCGTGTGAGCTTGATTCTGCAGGAGAAGAAAGAGGAAACAGAACTCCTGCCGGTCAGCGGCGGAAGACGCTTCCGCTACTATGCCTGTACCTTTTCGGCGGAGGAGGCAGTCTCCTGGCTGTTTTTGATTGAAGACCGGGAGAGCGGTGAGCGCCTCTTTTACGACAGGCGCGGCGCAAGCACGTTCGCGCGGCCCGAGCTCGCGTTTCAGCATATTCCGGGTTTTCGGACACCGGAGTGGGCCAAGGGCGCGATCATGTACCAGATTTTTGTGGATCGCTTCCGGAACGGCGGTGCGGAAAACGACGTGGATACGGATGAGTACATCTACATCGGCCTGCCGGTGCAGCACATCGAAAATTGGGATGAGAAGCCCTCTCCCTTCGATGTCGGTTATTTTTACGGCGGCGACTTGAACGGGGTGCGGGAAAAGTTTGCCTATTTGAAAGATCTCGGCGTCGAGGTCATCTACTTTAATCCGCTCTTTGTCTCGCCTTCGAATCACAAGTACGACACCCAGGATTATGAGCACATCGACCCGCACCTCACCGTTATTGCGGAGGACGGCGGCGAGGTGCTCGCGTCGGATGCCACGGACAACCTGAATGCGACGCGCTATCAAAAGCGGAGCGCGGACCCGAAGAATCTCGCGGCTTCCGACCGCTTCTTTGCGGCCTTCACGGAGGAAGCGCATCGCTTTGGTTTCCGCATCCTCCTGGATGGCGTCTTTAACCACTGCGGCTCCTTTCACAAATGGCTGGACCGGGAGAAAATCTATGCGGAGCAGGGAAGTTATGCGCCGGGCGCTTATCTTGAGAGAGAGAGCCCCTATCACGACTACTTTGTGTTTATGGATGATCGAAAAGAGGCCTGGCCGGATAACCGCAGTTACGACGGCTGGTGGGACAATGATACCCTCCCGAAGCTAAATTACGAGGCGAGCGAGGAACTCGCGGAGCGCATACTTCGCGTCGGCGAAAAGTGGCTGAGCCCGCCCTACCGTGCGGACGGCTGGCGCCTCGATGTCGCGGCCGATCTCGGACACACGCAGGACTATAACCACAGCTTCTGGAAGCGCTTCCGCGCGCGTATCAAGGCGGTGCGGCGGGATGCCCTCATTTTAGCGGAGCACTACGGCAATCCCTCCTCCTGGTTAAACGGCAGGGAGTGGGATTCGGTGATGAACTACGACGGCTTTATGGAGCCGGTCAGCTGGTTCCTAACCGGCATGGAGAAGCATTCGGACGGCAAGGACCCGAGCCTTCGCGGCGACGGCGCGCGTTTCTGGGACATGATGAGTCTCGCAATCGCAAAAGCTCCCGGAACCCGCCCTCCACACGGCCATGAATCAGCTCTCGAACCACGACCACTCGCGCTTTCTGACGCGCACCAACGGCGTGGTCGGAAGACTGGCGGAGCTCGGCTCCGCGGCGGCAGAGAACGGCGTGCAGCTCTCGCTTATGCGGCAGGCCGCCCTCATGCTCTTTACCTGGCCGGGCGCGCCCACCATGTACTACGGGGATGAGGTCGGCGTCTGCGGTTTCACCGATCCCGACAGCCGTAGAAGCTACCCCTGGGGACACGAAAACCTGGAGCTCCTCGAATACCACCGCTACCTCAGCAAGCTTCACCGCAATTCGCAGGCACTTCGGCGGGGCTCGCTCGTGCCGCTCTTAATGGAGCGGGATTTGGTCTGTTACGGCAGGGTTTACGGGCGGGAACAGGTTCTGATCTTTGTCTATACCGGAGAGGAGGACAGACTGCTCCGTCTGCCGTACTGGAAGCTGGGGGATAAACTTCCGCAGTCCGTGAAGCGTGTCATGCTGACCTACGAGGCCGGATACAACGTGGGGGCGGTCAAGTATGCGCCGGAGGACGGCATGATTCTGGTCTATGTCACGAAGAATTCCGCCGGTATCTACCTCGGAACTGTGAAGGAATAAAAAAAGACTTTACGGGAGAGAAGCCCTGTGCTATACTCTAACTGTCCGAAATTCGGACAGATGCGATAGTGGCGTAGTTGGTAACGCGCGACCTTGCCAAGGTCGAGACCGCGGGTTCGAGTCCCGTCTATCGCTCTCGCTTCTCCCCGCAACCTGCCGTCGCTCCCTTGACGACGGGTTGCGGGGATTTTTTGTAGAAGCGGTACCGGCGGAGGAGGGAAACTTGGGAAAAGAAGAACCGAAATTACCGGAGTGGCCGAAACTGCCGGGAGAGGAAGAGACAGAGAAGCGCAGTGCCGAACGGGATCGCAGATTTCGACAGCAGCTTCCGCCGCTGTTCGGTCTCGCCGTGCTCTGTGTGAGCGCCCGGATTGCGAACGATATCCAAGCGTTCTGGCCGCGGGCTGTCATAGCGGCGCTGGATTTGGCACTGATTTATTGGCTGGTGACAAGGCGAAAGGAGAAACCATCATGAGAGTAAAGCAAATGCAGGCTATGGTTGCGGCAACGTTGCTCTTTGGCGGCGTCCTGCTGGGAACGCATACAAGCTATGCGGCCTTGGGCAAGGTTGTGGATATTGCGGAAGTCAAAGAGAGCGAGGCGGATCGCACGAGCTATCGCGGCAGAGTCGAAAAGCCGATCGATGAGGTTTATGCGCCGCGCGAGGCGAAAACCGATAAGAAGGAAATAAAGGCGGAGGCAAAGCCGCAGGAGAGCACGGCGACAAGCGGGCAGGGAAGCGCGGCAAAGTCCGCTTCGGAGAGCACGGTGGCCGCGTTTAAGCCGGAGAACATCGACAGCGGTAAGACCGGACAGGCGACCCTCGCGCCCTCCAAGCCGAAGGAGAGTGCGGCGGCTTCGACGAGTGCGGCAAGTACCGCGACCGCGGCGACGGAAACCGTCGCGGCAAACGGAGAGAAGCGCATCGACACTTCGCTCCTCAGCTATGACGTATCGCGCTTTACGCTGCCCGAGGACGCAAAATCCCTCATTGTCGTGGAGGGCTTTGCCGTTAAGGGCGGCAAGGATACTTACCGTGAGACCAAGGTGAGCGACGAGTCGCGCTGGAACAAGGCGCGCGTCACGGTCTTCGTGAAGAACGATGCGGGACAGTGGCAGGCGAAAATTCAGTCCGCGGGCGTCTACGGCTACGGCGGCATGTCCGCAAAGCGGAAAACCGGTGACGGCACGACCCCGATCGGACTCTGGAAGACCGACACGCCCTTCGGACGAAATGCCGCGGAGGAGGGCTTCCCGAGCGACTACACGCACATTCAGGCGGATGCGAAGCGCCAGTACTGGTCGGATCAAACCAACCGCCTGGAGAGTTCGGAGAAGCTCGCATCTCAGAAGGGTGAAAAGCTCTGGGAGGACTGGGCAAAGAACATCTACGCCTATGCGCTCAACACGGGCTTTAACAAGGAAAACCGCCAGCCGGGCACCGGCTCGGCGCTCTTCTTGCACTGCACCAGCAACGGCAAGCCGAGCACCGCGGGCTGCGTGGCCATACAGCCGGAGGCAATGAAGGCGGTGCTTCGCCAGTACGCAAAGGGCGGCATGTACATCGCGCAGGCACCGGAGGGTCAGTTTGAGCAGGTCTACGGCGCGTTCAGCGAGAGCGGCGCTTCGGCGAAGGGTGAGTTCACGGCTTCGACCAAGGAACTCCCGGCGACCGAAACCGTCGTGTTGCAGTGAGTTTTATCCGACAAAATAAGAGAGACGGCGAAAGCCGTCTCTTTTTCTTAAGAGTATTGTCGCTTGCGACAAGTGCGACGGGACCTTAAGATAGATGCAAAGCATGGAAACGCAACGCGCGGGAGAAGCGTAAGCGAGAGGAGAAAGAATGAAAAAGGGATATCTGACGGCGGCGGCCGCGGCGGCGCTCAGCGCAGCCATGGCCTTCGGCGCATGGGCGGCTTCGTTTCAGACGGTCAATCAAGTCATGTATGTCAATGCAAGCAGTTTAAATGTGAGAACCGAACCCTCGACGACAGCGGGCAAGGCGCAGAGCCTTTACGCGCGGCACGGCGGTGCAGGTGAACGGACTCTCCGGAGACTGGGCGCGCATTTCACTCGGCGGCAAGAACTACTATGTCGCGAGCCGTTATTTAAGCAGCGGCAACAGCGCTGCGGCCGGCACGACAACGGCGGCAAGTACGCCGGTCTCTGTTCCGGAAGGGCGTCACGGTCAGCGATATCACGGTCAGCGATAACCTGCGCTTTGCCTCGTCTTCGAAAAATCAAGACGGGAACGGCAAAGCTCTATAAGAACACCAAGGGTAAGTATGGGGATAAGGTAATCTGCGTCAATGCGGGTCACGGCACCAAGGGCGGCGAGCGTGTCAAGACGCTCTCGCACCCGGACGGCAGCCCGAAGGTGACGGGCGGCACAAACCAGCGCGGCGCGGTGGAGTCCATGGCGGTGTCCTCGGGCATGACCTTCCAAGACGGCACGGCGGAGAGCACGGTGACCTTACAGGAGGCACTGATTTTGCGCGACGTGCTCCTGCAGCGCGGCTTCAGCGTACTCATGATACGAGAGAGCAGCGATGTGCAGCTCGACAACATTGCGCGCACGGTGCTCGCAAACAACTATGCGGCCTGCCATATTGCAATTCACTGGGACAGCACGACCTCGGATAAGGGCGCGTATTTCATGAGTGTTCCGGACGGTCTCAAAAAGATGGACCCGGTCTCCTCGACCTGGCAGAAGAGCGAGGCTTTCGGCGAGGCGCTGATCGGCGGCCTGAGAGGCAGAGGCGTAAAGATTTTCGGCAGCGGTTCCATGGACGTGGATCTCACGCAGACTTCGTATTCCACGGTCCCGAGCATTGACATTGAGCTCGGCGACAAGGTATCGGATCACAGTGAGGCGACCCTCCGAAAGCTCGCAGAGGGCTTGGCGGACGGTGTCACGCAGTATTTTACAAAATAAGGGACATCCGACAGAGGGAAGTCTCCCGCAAAACAGGAGACTTCCCTTTTGTTGTGCGGCGAGACAGCAGAGAGGAGAGAACAATGGGAGAGCGTTTGACCGGAGCGGACGTACGAAAAATCGAGGCAGAGATCGAAGAGCGGAAGCTCGTGCTGCGCCCCGAGCTCATTCAGGCCGTCAAAGAGGCCAGAGCCCAGGGCGATCTCTCGGAGAACTTTGAGTACTACGCGGCGAAGCGGGAAAAGAACCGGAACGAGAGCCGCATCGCTTATCTGGAGCGCATGCTCAAGTTTGCGACCATCATCGAGGACAGAGCGGCGGCGGATGAAGTGGGAATCAACAAGTCGGTCGAGGTCTACTTCATCGACGACGATGAGAGCGAGCGCTATAAAATTGTGACGGGCATACGCGGCGACACCACGGCGGGGCGCGTCTCGATCGAGTCGCCGCTCGGGAAGGCACTGCTCGGACACAAGGTCGGAGATCTGGTGCACGTCGCCTTGCCGCAAGGCGGCTACGACTTGGAGATTCGCGCCATCGAGGCGGATGACAGCGACGACGAGATTCGCTCGTTTTAAAGTTCGCGCGGGGCGCCGTGAAGAGAGAAAGCTGTCGCAAACTTATCTGAAATGACGTATAATTCAGCTATATGCTGGAAAGATTTGACGACTTGAACAAATCAATGACAGGAGGACAGGGTATGAAAACGACATTGGTTGTGCTGGCCGCGGGAATCGGTTCCCGTTTCGGAGGCGGCATCAAGCAGCTCACGCCTATGGGCCCGAACGGCGAGATCATCATGGACTATGCAATCTACGATGCGAAGCGTGCGGGCTTTGACAAGGTAGTCTTCATCATCCGCAAGGATTTGGAGAAGGACTTTAAGGAAATCATCGGTGACCGCATCTCAAAGTTCATTGAGACCGACTATGCTTTCCAGGAGATTGACGATCTGCCGGAGGGCTTCACGGTTCCGGAGGGCAGAAAGAAGCCCTGGGGTACGGGGCATGCGCTGCTTGCGGTGCGCGACAAGGTCAACGAGCCCTTCGTGGTCATCAATGCGGACGATTACTACGGACCGGAGGGCTTTAAGGCCCTCCACAAGTACATGACCGAGGAGATGGATTTGACGGGCGAAAAGCTCGACATGTGCATGGCGGGCTTCATTCTGAAGAACACGCTCTCGGACAACGGTACCGTGACAAGAGGTGTCTGCAAGGTCGATGAGCAGCACATGCTTGAGAGCGTACAGGAGACCTTTGAGATTCGCATGGAGAACGGCAGCCTGAAGGCGGAGAACGGCGAGGGCAAGCCGGTTCAGCTGACGGAAGATCAGTATGTCTCGATGAACATGTGGGGCTTCCCGCCGAAGTTCATCGAGCTGCTCTAGAAGGACTTCCCCGCCTTCCTCGCATCGCACGGCACGGAGCTGAAGAGTGAATATCTTCTTCCGACCATCGTGGACAGCTGCATTCGCTCGGGCGAGGGCAGCGTGAAGGTGCTGCCGACCCACGACAAGTGGTTCGGTGTGACCTATCAGGAGGATAAGCCGACCGTCGTCGCAGCCATTCGCGAGCTCATCCGGACAGGAAAGTATCCGGAGAAACTCTATGACTAAAAATTGCCTCACGCTGATCGGAATGCCGGCCTCCGGCAAGAGCTCCGTCGGCGTCGTGCTTGCAAAAAAGACAGGTCGCCGTTTTGTTGACGGCGACCTTCTGATTCAGGAGCAGAACGGGAAACTTCTGAAAGAGTTGATTGCCGAGCGCGGCGACGACGGCTTTCGCGCGCTGGAGGACGAGACCTTGGCGGCGCTCGAGACGGAAAATGCCGTGATTGCGCCGGGCGGCTCGGTGATATACGGCGAGAAGGCGATGTCCAGACTGAGGGCGCTCGGAAAAGTGATTTACCTGAAGCTCTCCTACCCCGCGATACGGCGCCGCCTCGGCGATTTGACGGCGCGCGGTGTCAGCATCAAGGAGGGGCAGACTCTCCGGGATCTCTACCGGGAGCGCACGGTGCTCTATGAAAAATATGCCGATCTCGTGATCGACGAGACCGGTCTCAGCACGCGGAAGGTGGTCGATGCCATCCTGCGGGCCATAGGCGAGGGCGGAGACAGCGTGCCGCCGGAAGCGCCGAAAAAAGCAGTACGTCAGAGGAGGAAACGAAATGGCAAAGGAAGTGTGGCGCGGCGGCAACATGCTGTATCCGGTGCCGGCCGTGATGGTGAGTTGCCGCGGAAACGACGGAAGCAGCAATCTGATCACCGTCGCGTGGGCGGGGACGGTGTGCTCCGATCCGCCGATGGTGTCGATCTCCGTTCGCCCGGAACGTCACTCCCACCGTCTGCTCGTCGAGAACGGCGAGTTCGCAATCAATCTGACCACGGAGGCGCTGGTCCGAAAGGCCGATGAGGCGGGCGTGCGCTCGGGGCGCGACTGCAACAAGTGGGAGCTGCTCGGACTCACCGAGGAGGAGGCGTCCAAAATCAAGGCGCCGCTCGTCAAAGAGAGTCCCGTGAATCTCGAGTGCCGTGTGACAGAGCGCATTCCTCTCGGCACCCACGACCTCTTTCTCGCGGAAGTGCTCGCGGTCGATGTGGACAAGAGCCTGATGGATGAGAAGGGAAAGTTCTGTCTGGAAAAGGCAAAGCTGGTCACGTATTCCCACGGGGAGTACTATGCGCTCGGCGCACTGCTCGGCACTTACGGCTATTCGGTGCGGAAGAAAAGTAAAAAATGAGCTTGGGAATACAGCTACGGCGTGTTGCGGTAGCTGTATTTTTTTGGGATAATGAAAAGATAGCCAACAATCACAGCGCGGGAGGAGAGGAATGAGAATACTCAGCGAACAGGATATACGTCCGCTTGCTCCCAATGACAGCGCGTTTTCGAAACGGAAAGAAAATTTCGGATAGCGGTGCCTTTACGGAGCGGGTTTTGCTCGAAGGACGATAGTTACTACGCAGGTAGCTGCAAGGGCTCCGGAAAGAGTCTCTATCAGGTTTCCGCCTGCTTTGAAGAGGGCAAGGCGCCTAGTGATACGCTGCAGTTGCCCGAGCCGTCAGTTTCCCTGCAAGCACGGAATTGCCCTCTTGTTTGAGATTGCCGCGGGCAAGGACTTTGCCGAGACGGAAATCCCCGAGGATATCGTAAAGAAGCAGGAAAAGCTCAAAAAGCGGGACGAGAAAAAGAGCGAAGAGAAGGCCGAGCCTGCCGAGGGAAAGCCGCAGACAAAGAAAAAGAGCGCGAGCGGACAGACGGCCTTCCGAAAGAAGACGGAAAAGCAGCTCGAGGGCCTTGCGCTCCTTGACGAGGCGCTTTCGCGCCGCATGAAGCTGGGTCTGCTCTCGGGTCTTACGAATACGAAGGAAGAGGACGCGCTCCTCATCAAGCGACTCGGTGACAGCTACCTTTCCGGACCGCAGCAGCTCTTTAAGCGCTTCACCTTTCTACTTAGCGAAGCGGGGGCTGCGCGGGAACAGGCGAAAAAAGAACGCCTTTTAAGGGGCGCCGTGCGGGAACTGGAAAAGCTTCGCACCCTGGTGCGCCGCGGCAGCGCCTACTTAACGGAGAGGATGGAAGCGAAGGCCGGCGAGCCCGATGCAAATCCGCTCTACGATGCGCTCGGCGGCGTGCGGAAAAAGGAGGAGTTGGAGGCGCTCGGGTTAACGCTTTCCGAGAGAGCGCTGCTCCAGCTGGCCTTCGAAGTTCGCTACGACGAGGCAAAACGGGAGTTTCTGGATCTGGGACATTGGATTTCGCTCTCGGACGGAACGCTGTACCGCGAGATGAACTTTAGACCGCTCAGCGCAAAGAACTACATTGCGGAGAAGGACAGTTCCGATCGGAGACTCCGCGCGGAGCGCTTCCCCTACTACCCGGCCTTTCCGGGTGAGGCAGCGCGGATACGCCTCGAGGACGCGACGGCGGAGCAGCCGGAAGCGGCGGATTTTGAGCGCATCATCGGCTTTGCGGTACCCATTGCGCAGGCGGTAAAACAGGCAGCCAAGGCGCTTCAGTCGGTGCTCGCGGAGGACAAAGCGCCGGCGCTTCTGCAGCTTTCGGATGTGGCGGTAAAAGAGGACGCGGTCTACTTAAGAGATGCGGCGGGCAGTCTGCTTCGCGTCACGGACGCAAACGGCAGCGAGGCGGCGCTTCGCCTGCTCTCGCAATTTGAAACCGGGAAGAGCGCTGTCTTCGGGCTCTTCTTTGCGGATGAACTGCGGCGGGAACTCTGCTTTTTGCCGCAGAGTCTGGTGACCGGGCGGGGCATCATCCGCCTCATGCTCTGAGCGGGGAGGGAAACACATGAATGCGGAAATTTTGACTTCGATGAGAGAGAGTCTCTTTCATTGTGCCCTCACGGGGAGCGAGCGCATTGCGGAGGATCCCCGCTTTTCGCGCGCTCTCGCGGAACTCGGGAATCACCGCGGCGAGGCAAAGGTCTTAGAAGAACTCGCGCGCCGCGGAGAGCAGCTTCTTTTGCCCGCAGAGGCGGAAAAGGGCGCGCAGATTCTGGATCTTCTTGCGCTGCTCGATGCGGTCCTGCTCACGCAGAGCAAGGCCGCGGGAAGCGGGGACGAAGTACCTGCGGCGGAAGCCGTGCAAAAGGAGGCAATCCCGGAACTCTATTATCGGCAGGAGAGCTACCGAAGTCTTGAGGGCCTGCGCCTTGCCCTGACCGAGAGCGGAAAAGGGCGCATGGAAGTACTGAAGGCCGCAAGAGAGAGAAAGCGTCCCTATCTCGAGGATTTGAGACTTCAAGAACTCTTTCTCGCTGCGCTCAGCGATCGCTATGCGGAGTTTGCGGATGAGGTGGAGAACTGGATTTTAGAGGAGAGACCCAAGGCCTTTCTGCCCCTTTTAGAGCGTGCCTTTGCGCCGGAGCAGAAGGAAAGGGTGCAACTCCGCTACTTTTCGCTGATCGATGCGATTTCCGGCGGCGGAACAAAGGAATATTACCTAGACGTCATAGCTCGTGCGCAGGGTGACTTAAAGGATGCCGCGATTGCGGCGCTCGGTGAAGATCCCGCGAACTATGAGTGCCTGCTTGCACTCGAAAAGACAGAAAAAAACAAGGCCCATGCGGCCGTCATCGGTGCACTGGTAAAATATCCGCAGGCGGAGGAGCTGGTGAGGCAGGCTTTTTTAAAGAAGCCGGATCGCTATATCGATGCGGTCTCGTACAGCAGATTCCCATATGTCGCGGATTTGATTGCCGGGGAGATGGAAAAACTCTATCTCGCGTGTGAGAAGAACGGCAGAGACAGAAAGGATACGGACAAGATTGCGACGCTCTGGACCGCGGCCATCGACATGGAGAGCCCGGCCTTTGCTCGCGCAGTTACAGCGCTCCGGAACCCTTGCGGAGAGCCGGAGAGATTACTATTTGCTCACGGCGATGTTACGCGTGCCCTTCAGCGCGGAATTGCGCGAGAGCCTGAAAGCCCTGATACCGACGATCCCGATGCGGAACAAGAGAAACAGATTCTCGTTTTTACTCGCGCTCGAAGAGCTGACGCCGGAAGAGAGCTTTCGCCGCTTTTCGCCGCCCTTTTGAAGAGCGTCTGCTTGACAAGGTGCTCTCTTCTCCCGAGGCCGCAAAGAGAGACGCGAGGACTGCGAGGGCATCTTTCGAGGCAGTGCAGAGCTTTTCGAAGCGTCCGGAGTACGGCTGGGCACATCTCGATCCGCGCTGGTATCCCCTGCTCTTAACGTATAAGCACTACAACGAGAACGAAGGAGGACTCCGCGGCCTGTACCGCGAGGACATACCGCGGGCCAAGGAACTCTGGAGTGCCTGGGAGTACAAAAACTTACAGTACCGTCCCGCGACGGAGGAGGATATCGAGCGCCTCAAAGCCTACGCCTGGACGGACTTCTCGAAGGTCTTTGACGGTAGCATAAAGGTCTGGCAGAGGCGTGGCTTCTATAATTATGACCTCTCGGAACTCAGCGTGCAGGCGCTTTCCATCGGACTTCCGAAGGATGAGCTCATAGCCCTTTTGGAGCGAGGTCCATAAGGGGCGTGAACATGCGGAGCAACAACTACGGAAACGCGACGCAGCGGCTCTGCGCGGCAATCCAGGCACTGAAGGACGGCATGGACCCGGCAGAGCTCACATGGTAAGAGAAAGGAGACAGGATGGAACAGAAGGAAGTACAGCGTCGCCCGGCGGAAGAACTCTTTCGGGAGGAACTGGACGCGCTCAAGGCGGCGGAACAGTATGAAGTCCCCGAGGGCTGGAATATGTCGCCGCGCTCGGTGCTCACCTATATTCTCGGCGGCAAGGCGGGAGATGTCGAAATCACGCCGAAGTACATCGGAGACCGGCGCATTGTCGAGATTGCGGTCGCAACCCTGATGACAGACCGCTCCCTCCTCTTGATCGGCGAGCCCGGAACCGCAAAGTCCTGGCTCTCGGAGCATTTGACCGCGGCCATCAACGGGGATTCGAGCCGCGTCGTGCAGGGCACGGCCGGCACGACCGAGGAGCAGATTCGCTATTCCTGGAACTATGCCCTCTTAATTGCCGAGGGTCCCAGCGAGCGGGCGCTTGTAAAGACACCTATTTTCCGCGCGATGGAGGAAGGGTAAGATTGCGCGCTTTGAGGAAATTTCCCGCTGCGCGCCGGAGGTGCAGGATGCCCTAATTTCCCTGCTCTCGGAGAAGCGCGTCTCGATTCCGGAGTTAAACCGCGATCAGGCGGCCGCGCGCGGCTTTTCGCTGATTGCGACCGCAAATACGCGCGACAAGGGTGTGAACGAAATGTCCGCCGCGCTGAAGCGCCGCTTTAACATTGTGATTTTGCCGAGCCCGAAGAACCTCGAGGCGGAGGTTGAGATTGTCGAGAGCCGCGTGAAGCAGCTCTCGGCGCAGCTCCGCCTGCCGGCGGCTTTGCCGGAGGAGGAAGCGGTCCGCAAGGTCTGCACCGTGTTCCGGGAGCTCAGGAAACGGCGAGACCCTGGACGGCGGGCAGAAGGTAAAGAGCACGCAGAACGTGCTCTCGACCGCAGAGGCAATCTCTCTCTCGTAAACAGCATGGCGCTCGCCGGAAGCTTCGGAACGGGCGAGGTGAGAGACAGAGACCTCGCGGCAGCGCTGCAGGGAGCCATCGTGAAAGGACGAGGAGAAGGACAGAAAAGATCTGGGAGGAGTACCTCGAGCACATCATGAAGCGACGCGGCAGTGAGTGGGCAGAGCTATACGATGCCTGCCGCTCGCTCTGAGACGCGGAGACACTATGAAGGCTGAGGAAAAAAGCCCTGTCTTGGTCGGCATACGCCATCACTCGCCGGCGGGGGCACACTATATACGGGAGTTACTCTGGGAGACGAGCCGGACTGCCTTTTGATCGAGGCACCGGCGGACTTTTCGGAGCTCATTCCCCGCGCTGACGGATCCCGCGCTCAAGCCGCCCTTTGCGGTCATGGCCTACACGGTCGAGGCGCCGGTTCGGAGCGTACTCTATCCCTTTGCGGTCTATTCGCCGGAGTTTCAGGCGATGCTCGCCGCACGAGAACTCGGCATTGAGCTTGCTTTTTGCGACCTGCCCTCGCCCTACATGATAGGTCTACAGCTCGCGGCGGAGAAATATTACGAGCGGCAGAGCGAGGAAGAGCGGGAGGCGGCGCGAAAAGAGGCCTCCGCGCTCGGTGACACCGAGAGCTTCTGGGAGCGTTATCTTGAGCAGAGCGAGAACTTAAGCGCATATTTGGAGCGCTCCCGCATCTTTCGGCGAAGGTGCACGAGAGGTCGCGCCGGGCGAACGCATCGAACAGGCCTGGAACGGGCTGCGCGAGGCCTATATGCGCCGCATCATTGCGGAAAAGCGGGCGGCCGGCATTGCGGCGGATAAAAATCGTCGTGCTGACCGGTGCCTTTCCACAGCGCTGCGCTCTATGAGGGCGAGTGCCTTGACGACGCGGCGCTGAAGGCGCTGCCGCAGTATGAGGTGAAAAAGACGCTGATGCCCTATTCCTATCAGCGGCTCTCGCGCCGCACGGGCTACAGCGCGGGAAACAAGGTGCCCGCCTATTACGAGCTCCTCTGGGATGCCCTGCGGACAGAGCAGCCGGAGAGCCATGCGGCGCGCTATCTCTCGACCCTTGTCGGGCATATCAGGGAGCGGGGCGGCATGGTCTCCTCGGCGGAAGTCCTGGAGGCCAATCTGTTGGCGCAGAGTCTCGCGTCGCTTCGGGAAGGACGTTACCCGACCCACGACGAGCTGCAGGATGCCGCGGTGACCTGCATGGGGCACGGGAGCTTCGGTGAGATTGCCGAGGGACTCGCGCTCACCGACATCGGCACGAAAATCGGCGAGGTGCCGCGGAGCGGTCTGCTCACCTCGATTCAGCGGGACTTTTGCGGATCAGTGCGCGGACTTAAAGCTGAGTTTCGGCTTTGGTCGCGGAAAAGCTCCGCTTGGATCTCCGCGAAAATCGCCGTGCAAAGAGCGAGAAGAGCGCTTTTTACAGCTGCGTCGCTCCTTCTTTTTGCAGCGCCTGCGTCTTCTCGGAATCCGCTTTGCCGTTTGGCAGGACAGCCGGCAGCAGGATGCGAGCTGGGAAGAAAACTGGGTGTTAAGCAGGACGCCGGAGGCGGAGATGCAACTCGCCGAGGCCGTCTTAAAGGGAGATACGATAGCGCACGCCGTGAGCTTTGATTTGCAGGAGAAGCTCACGGCGGCGGAACAGATCGCGGAGATCACGGAGCTCTTAGAGAGCGCCTTTCTCTGCGGCATGCCGGAACTCTTGCAGGCGGCGGTCAGTCGTCTTGACAGCGCGAGTATCGATCAGATTTCCATCGAGGAGATTGCGCGGACAGCCAAGATTCTATCGCGCATGCTGCAGTTCGGGGATGTGAGACAGTCGGATGTCTCGGTGCTCCGCCCCATTTTGGAGCGCCTTTTGCTCCGCGCCGGTCTTACCCTCACGGACGCCTGCTTCTGCGACGACGAGGCGGCGGGGCATCTCGCAAAGAGCATCGAGGACATCCAGAGTATCTTCAGTGTGGAAAAGGGCTTGCCGAGCGAAAAGTGGGAGGATGCCGTTCGGGAGCTTTCGCGCCGGGACGACCTGAATGCCAAGCTCTCGGGGCTCGCGACGGCCATACGCTTGGACAACGGCGATTTGAGTGAGGAAGAACTTTCGCGGGAAATCAGCCGTCGCATGTCGATCGGACTTCGGGCAGAGCTCGGCGCGCTCTGGTTCGAGGGGCTTTCGCTTCGAAATCACTATGCGCTGATTGTGCGGCGCGTGGTGTGGGAGAGCCTGAGCCGCTATCTCGACGAGATACCGGAAGAGAGCTGGAAGCGCGCCATGGTCTTTTTGCGCCGGAGCTTCGCCCTCTACAGCGCGAGCGAAAAGGATATGGTCGCCGAGAACCTCGGAGAAATCTGGGGCTTACAGAAGGAACAGCTCAGCGAAGTCTTGAACGCGGAGCTCAGCAAAGAGGAAAGTCAGGCGCTCGCATCGTTTGATTTCGACGATTTTTAGGGAGACAGGGCATGAACGAAAACGAAGCGCGAATTCGAAAGTGGAGGCTGCTCCTCGGCAAAAGAGAGCGAGGAGCGCTGGAAGCAGTACGGGAGCGGCACGGACAATCTTCTCTCCGATGAGGATAGACTCATGGATCTTGCGCTCGATGCGATTTACAACACGGATGCCTATTTCTCCTACGGAGACGGCAATTCTTCGGGCGGGATGCGGGGCGGAAGGGCGACAAGCACCGTAAGTCGTTGGCTCGGCGACATCAGAAGCCTGTTTCCGCCGGATTTGGTCAAGCTGGTACAGGGAGACGCGGTGGAGCGCTGCGGCCTAAAGGAGCTGCTCTTTGAGCCGGAGCTCCTGGACGCCGCCGAACCGAGCGTGGACCTCGGCAGCATGCTGCTCCTCTTAAAAGACCAGGTACCGCAGCAGAGCAAGGAGAGTGCGCGGCGCTTTATTCAGCGCATCGTCGAAGAGATTCAGCGCCGTCTCGCGGACGATTTGCGCCGCTCGGTGACGGCGGCCTGCAAGCGGACGGAACACACACCGATTCCCTCGGCCTCGGGGCTTGACTTTAAAAAGACCATACGCCACGGACTCAAGAACTACGATGCGGCGAAGAAGCGCATCCTCCCCGAGAAGTACTACTTCTTTGCGAAGCAGCAGAACAACGCCGCAAAGTATCACATCATCCTCGACATCGACCAGAGCGGCTCGATGGGAGAGTCGGTGCTCTACGCCTCGGTCATGAGCAGCATACTCGCCTCCCTCCGCACGGTGAAGACCAATGTGGTCGCCTTTACGACAGAGGTGGTCGACCTCAGCGATAAGACCGAGGACCCGGTTGAGTTGCTCTTCGGCTTTCAGCTCGGCGGCGGCACCGATATCAACAACTCGGTTAAGTACTGCGAGAAGCTGATCGAGGAGCCGAAGAAGACCCTCTTTTTCCTAATCACCGACCTCATGGAGGGCGGAAACCGCGCGGCACTCATGCGTCGCCTTGCGGCGATGAAGGAAGCCGGGGTCCGCGTAATCGTTCTGCTCGCGATTGCGGACGGCGGCGCGCCCTATTACGACGAGCACAACGCAAAGCACATCGCCTCTCTCGGCATTCCCTGCTTTGCCTGCAGCCCGGAGCGTCTGCCCAGAACTCCTTGAGACCGCACTGAAGGGCGGAGAAATGCGGCAGTTCGAAGGAGATGCGCGTCAAGCGAAGAAATCCGTGCTATAATGTTGCACCGGTGAGTTCGAAACCATCCTCACCTAAAACAAAACTATGGAGGAAACACAAATGAAAGAGAAGTCCCTTGGAAACACGAGGGCGCTGGTCAATGCAGCGCTCCTCGCCGCAGTCTATGCGGCGATCACCTACATGACCAAGCCGATCAGCTTCGGCGCGGTGCAGTTCCGCATTTCGGAGGCACTCTGCATCCTGCCTGTCTTCACGGTTTCTGCCGTGCCCGGGCTCTTTGTGGGTTGCTTTCTCGCAAACTTCCTGTCCGGTGCCGCGCCGCTTGACATTGTCTTCGGCAGCCTTGCGAGCTTAATCGGCGCCTACGGCACCTATCGGCTTCGCGACAAGGGATATCTTGCTTCCCTGCCGCCCATTGTGAGCAACGCGCTGATTATTCCCTTTGTGCTGCGCTACGGCTACGGCATTGAGGGCTCGCTGCCCTTCTTCGGCCTGACCGTCGGAATCGGCGAAATCATCGCAATCGGCATTCTGGGAAATATGCTTCGCCTGGCGCTGTTGCGCTACGGCAACAAACTCTTTCCGGAGGGCGGCATCGCCTGAGCGGAGAGCGGGTTTGAACGCATTTGTTTGAGGAGAGACAGAATGGAAACAGTCAGCATTGATTTTGGAAAGCCCTGTCGCGTCTACTTTATCGGAATAGGCGGCGTCAGCATGAGCGGACTCGCGGAGATACTAAAGAAAGAGGGCTTCACGGTGAGCGGAAGCGATGCGCGCGAGAGCGCATTTACCGAGCAGCTCGGCGCGCGAGGCATTCAGGTTTATATCGGACAGCGGCGCGAAAATCTGAGCGCGCCGGTTGACTACGTGGTCTACACGGCTGCCATCCACCCGGATAATCCGGAGTTTCTGGAGGCAAAGCGCCTCGGCATTCCCATGCTGAGCCGCGCGGAGCTCCTCGGGCAGCTGATGCGCTGCTACCGGGAGAGCATTGCGGTCAGCGGCACGCACGGAAAGACGACGACCACCTCCATGCTCTCTCATATCCTGCTCACGGCGGAAAAAGGACCCCACAATATCGCTCGGCGGCAACCTGGATGCCATCGGCGGCAATATCCGTGTCGGCGGCAGTGAGACCTTTTTGCTCGAGGCCTGCGAGTACACAAACAGCTTCCTGTCCTTTTTTTCCCGACCCTGAAATTATCCTAAATATAGAGGCGGATCACCTCGATTTTTTCAAGGACCTGGACGATATCCGCCATTCGTTCCGCCGCTTCGTGCAGCGCATGCCGGAGAACGGTGCGCTCGTCATTGACAACCGCATTCGGAATTACCGGGAGATTGTCGGTGATTTTAAGGGGCGGGTAACCACGGTCGGCACCGCGGAAGCGGACTATTACCCGACGGATATCCGCTTTGACGAACGCGGCAACGCGGCCTTTACACCGTCGGAGCACGGCAAGGCCTTGCCGCGCATTCAGCTTGCCGTGCCGGGAGAACACAATGTCTACAACGCGCTCGCGGCCCTGGCGGCCTGCCGTCTGCTCGGCATTGCGCCGGAGCAAATCCGCGACGGCCTCGAGGCCTATCGCGGCACGGAGCGGCGTTTTGAGCACAAGGGCGAATATCACGGGGCCGTCATCGTGGATGACTATGCGCACCATCCGCAAGAGATTGCGGCGACTTTAAAAGCGGCACAAAAATATCCGCATCAAAAGCTCTGGTGTGTATTTCAGCCCCATACGTATACCAGAACCAAGGCGCTTTTGCCGGAGTTCGGGATCGCCCTCGAAGGTGCGGATGTCGTACTGCTCGCGGATATCTATGCCGCGCGCGAAACCGATACGCTCGGAATCAGTTCGCGTGATGTCGCGGATGCAATCAATGCGGATCAGCCGGGCAAAGCGCGTTATTTCGGCAGTTTCGCGGAAATCGAAGCCTGCCTTTCGCGGGAAGTTCGAGCGGGAGATCTGGTCCTCACCATGGGGGCCGGCGATATTTATCGCGTCGGAGAAGAACTTTTAAACAGCGAAAAAAACGGCAATGTGAAATAATAAGCGCCCAGAGAGCGCGAAATGAGCCGGTGTGCGGTTTTGCACACCGGCTTTTCCACAATCCTGTGGATAAATTGTGGATAAAGATGTGAAGTCCTATCGGAGAGTTTATGCTAAGATGTGAAATATAAAGAAGGAGGATGAGATGAAAGTTATTTTTCAAGGCGACGCGGCGCCCGGCGTTACCGTCGTCTCAAATGAGTTTATCGACCGCTATATGCCATCGGCAAACGGCGCGTTTGTAAAGGTTTATCTCTATCTCCTGCGCCATCAGGGTGAGGAGGTAACGGATGCCCGGATTGCGGACAGCTTAGAACTCACGGAGGGCGATGTAAGACGTGCCTTACTCCGCTGGCAGCGAGAGGGATTAATTGCGGGCGATTTTACGGAGCCCGAGAGACAAACAGAAGAGGCGGAAGTGCCGCGATATGCGGCAGAGCTGCAGCAAGAGGAAAAGAGTACAGAGCTTCCGGCGGAGCCTCTGCGTTCGGAGAAGTCGGAGACAAGCGTTCCGGAAAAGCCGGAGACCGTGTTGCCGCCGGCAAAATTGCCGGATAAATCCGGAGTGGATTTCAGCCGCCTGCAGAACGACGGCGAGTTTGCGGGGCTCAGTTATGCCCTGCAGCGTTATCTCGGCAAAACTTTTTCGCAGACCGACAGCGAGACCGTGGCTTATCTCTACGGGACGCTCGGTATGTCGTCCGATCTCTTGATCAAACTCGGCGAAATATGCGCGGAAAAAAAGAAGAGTTCGCTCCGCTATTTCGAGAAAGTCGCAATCGACTGGTATGAGAGAGGCATCAAGACGCCGGAGGAGGCAGAACTTCGCGGCGAGAAATTATACCCGGGAAGTCTATGCGGTTTTAAATGCGTTCGGAATCCGGGACCGCGGTCCGGGTATCGAAGAGAAAAAATATATCGAGAAGTGGTATCACGACTACGGCTTTTCCGAGGAATTGGTCGTGGAGGCCTGCAGTCGAACCCTGCGTCACGTTCACAAGCCGAACTTCCCCTATACGGACGGCATCCTGACCAAGTGGCAGCGCGCGGGCGTGCACAGTCTCCGGGATGTGGCGGAAGAGGATAAAAAGCGGGAGGAGAGCGGCGGCAAGAGAAGTACGCCGAAGACCGACACGCGCTTCCACAATTTCGAGGAGCGGGATGAAGATCCGAATGACCTTGTGTTGCAACAGCTTAAGCGGAAGCTTGAGCAGGATTCCTGAGAGGAGGTAAGGCGTGGCGCTCAGCAATACGGAATACAATGCGATTTTTCGAGAGTATGAGGCGCTGCAGGCCGCAGAGCAGCAGGTCATACGGGAACGAAAGGCAGAGCTGAACCGCGTGCTTCCCGCCTATCGGGAGACCGAGCAAAAAATCGCGGCGCGCGCCATGGAGCGCTATCTATCGCGCATGCAGGGGGACGAGAACGGCCTTAACGGCCTAGAAGAAGAGCTCGCCGCACTCGAGACAGAAAAGCTTGAAATTCTTCGGCGCGCCGGTTATCCGGTCGATTATCTGCGCCCGGCCTACCGCTGTGAGACTTGCCGGGACACCGGCTTTGTCGACGGGAAAAAATGCCGCTGCTTTCGGCAGAAAATCATTGCGCGACTTTGTCGCCAGGGGCGGCTCGCGGCGAGCATCGAGCGGGAGAATTTCGATCGCTTTTCCCTCGACTATTACAGCGCGGCGCGCGAGGTGCCGAAACTCGCCATGAGCGAGAGAGCCTATATGGAGCAGCTGGTGCTGCCGCAGTGCAGGCGCTATCTCGAGAACTTCGACCGAGAGAAGGGAAATCTCCTCTTTACCGGAAAACCCGGGCTCGGGAAGACCTTTCTCTCGCATTGCATTGCGGGGGAACTTTTAAAGCGGGGGCACACCGTCCTCTACCTCAGTGCGGAGGAACTTTTTTCCCTGCTCGCCGCAACGCAATGGCGGCAGCGCGCGGAGAGTGACGAGGAGAAAATCAAAGCCAGGGAGGAGAAAGAGTTCCGAGAGTATATTTACGGCTGTGAGTTTTTAATCATAGATGACCTCGGGACGGAGTTCAGCAACGCCTTTACGACGGCCGCGTTTTTCAGCCTCTTAAACGAGAGACTGCTCTCACGCCTCGGCACCTTGATTTCCACAAACTTAGATCCCAAGCAACTGAAAGCGCAATATACCGAGAGAAGCACATCGCGCATTTTGGGTGAATATGATATACTTCCCTTCTACGGAAGCGATATTCGTGCGCAGAAGCGCAGACAATAGCGAACCCTATCATCGAAGGAAAAGGAGCAGAAGAGATGTCGAACGAAGACAAAGAGATTGAGACCATCCCGGTGGGACCGCTTGGACTGGTGCCCTTAAAGAGCTGCGAGGAACTCGGGAAAAAGGTCGATGCCTATCTGGTGCACTGGAGAAGCGCACGTCAGAGCGAGCATAAGGATACGCTCGCGTTTATGGGCTATGAGAAAGACTCCTTCATCGTGCAGAGTCTCATCAACCGCTTCGGCACGGGTGAGGGCAAGGGCACGCTCTTACAGTCGGTGCGCGGCAAGGATCTCTTCCTCATGGTGGATGTCTGTAACCACAGCCTGACCTATTCGCTCTGCGGCATGACGAACCACATGTCTCCGGACGATCACTTTGCGGACTTGAAGCGCATCATTTCGGCGGCGGCAGGTAAGGCGCGCCGCATCAACGTAATCATGCCCTTCCTCTACGAGAGCCGTGTGTACCGGAGAGGCGGCCGCGAGTCCCTGGACTGTGCGCTGGCACTCCACGAGCTCGTCAACATGGGCGTCGATAACATTTTGACCTTTGACGCGCATGACCCGCGCGTGCAGAACGCGATTCCGCTGAAGGGCTTTGAGACCGTGCAGCCCATCTACCAGTTCATCAAGGCCCTCCTCCAGACGGAGCCGGAACTCAAGGTGGATTCCGAGCACATGATGATCATCAGTCCGGACGCGGGCGGTATGGGCAGAGCAATCTACTTTGCAACATGATGGGCCTCGATGTCGGCATGTTCTATAAGCGCCGGGATTACACGCGCCTGGTCGGCGGCAGAAATCCGGTCCTTGCGCACGAGTTCCTCGGCACGGATGTCACCGGCAAGGATGTGATTGTCGTAGACGATATGATTTCCTCCGGCGAGACCGTGCAGGAAGTCGCGCGTGAGTTAAAGCGCCGCGGCGCAAAGAAGGTCTTTGTCTGTGCGACCTTCGGTCTCTTCACGAACGGCCTTGCGCGTTTTGACCGCTATTACGAAGAGGGGCTGATTGATAAGATTTTCACGACCAATCTGGTCTATCAGAGCCCGGAGCTCTTAAGCCGCCCCTACTATGTGAGCGTCGAGATGAGCAAGTACATTGCGCTTTTGATTGACAGTTTGAACCATGACACATCCGTGAGTGAGCTCCTGCAGCCCCATGAGCGCATTCACCGCGCACTCACCAAGCACAGAGCTGCGCAGGAACGGAACTAAGGGAAAGAGGGAAGTATGGCAGAGGAAAAAAAGGCGGTCAAAGAAATTACTTCGATGGATCAGGATTTCGCACAGTGGTATACGGATGTTGTGCGGAAGGCAGAGCTCTGCGACTATACGAGCGTCAAGGGATGTATGGTCATTCAGCCCGCCGGTTATGCAATCTGGGAGCGCATCCAGAGTCTCCTCGATCGGCGCTTTAAGGCGACAGGCGTAAAAAATTGCTACATGCCGCTTTTTATTCCGGAGAGTCTGCTCGACAAAGAGAAAGATCATGTGGAGGGCTTCGCGCCGGAAGTGGCCTGGGTCACCCAGGGCGGCCTCGAGCCTCTGCAGGAGCGCCTTTGCGTGCGCCCGACTTCGGAGACCCTGTTCTGTGATTACTATGCCAAGAATGTGCATTCCTACCGTGACCTGCCGCAGGTGCTGAACCAGTGGTGCTCGGTGGTGCGCTGGGAGAAGACGACCCGTCCCTTCCTCCGCTCCCGCGAGTTCCTCTGGCAGGAGGGACACACCGTACACGCGACCGCGGAAGAGGCGCAGGAGAGAACCGAGCAGATGCTGAATCTCTATGCGGATTTCTGCGAGCAGGAACTCGCAATTCCGGTGGTGCGCGGTCAGAAGACCGATAAGGAGAAGTTTGCAGGTGCGGTCGCGACCTATACGATCGAGTCTCTGATGCACGACGGAAAGGCGTTGCAGAGCGGTACGAGCCACAACTTCGGCGACGGCTTTGCGCGCGCGTTCGGCATGCAGTTCCAGGACAAGGACAACAGTCTTAAGTACATGCACCAGACTTCCTGGGGCATGACCACCCGTATGATAGGCGCACTCATCATGGTGCACGGCGATGACTCCGGTCTCAAGATGCCCCCGCACATTGCGCCGATTCAGGTGACCATCGTTCCGGTTGCCATGCATAAGGAAGGTGTTTTGGAGCGGGCAAAGGCACTCGAGGCAGAGCTCAGAGCGGCAGGCGTACGCGTCAACGTAGACGACACGGATCGCCGTCCGGGCTTTAAGTTTGCGGAGTGTGAGATGCGCGGCGTGCCGCTTCGCATCGAGCTCGGGACCGAAGGATATCGAGGCGGGCAGCTGCGTGCTGGTGCGTCGCGACAACGGTGAGAAATCCGAGGCGGCACTCGAAGGCATCGCCGTTACCGTTGCGGATATGCTCGAGACCATCCAGAAGGCCATGTACGAGAGAGCCAAGGAGCACCGCGACACGCACACCTACGATGTGAAGAGCATGGAGGAGTTCGCGGAGACCGTGAAAAACCGCCCGGGTTTTGTCCGCGCGATGTGGTGCGGCGATCGTGCCTGCGAAGACAAAATCAAAGAGGAGGTCGGCGCAACGAGCCGCTGCATTCCCTTTGCCCAGGAAACAATCTCCGAGACCTGTGTCTGCTGCGGTAAGCCCGCGAAAAATATGGTCTACTGGGGAATCGCATACTAAAACCGTGAGGGCTGCCGCAATGAGCGCGACAGCCCTCGTTTTGACTTTGCGTCTGAGAAGGGAGAGTGATGCGCATGCACTTGCCGGAGACGGTGAGAGAAATTTTGAGGAAACTGGAGACGGCGGGCCATCAGGCCTATGCGGTCGGCGGCTGCGTGCGGGACAGCATACTGGGAAAAGAGCCGGACGACTGGGATATCACGACGGATGCGCGCCCCGAGGAGGTTAAGGCCTTGTTTCCGCGAACGGTGGACACGGGGCTTCAGCACGGCACGGTGACTGTTCTGGCGGGCGGAGAGGGCTATGAGGTCACGACCTACCGCATTGACGGTGCCTATACGGACGGGAGACACCCGGACAGCATTTGCTTTACGCCCTCGCTCGAGGAAGATTTAAAACGGCGGGACTTCACCATCAATGCGATGGCGGTTTCGGAGCGCGGCGAGCTGGTGGATCTCTTCGGCGGACAGGAAGATTTGCGACAGGGCTGCATCCGCTGTGTCGGCGATGCGCGCGAGCGCTTTCGGGAAGATGCCCTCCGTATGCTTCGCGCCGTGCGCTTTGCCGCGCAGTTGAATTTTGCCATTGAGGCGGAGAGCTTTGCGGCAATCGCGGAACTCTCGGAAAATTTAAAGCTGGTCAGCAAGGAACGCATTTTGGCGGAACTCTCGAAGCTCCTGCTCTCGGACCATCCGGAGAAGGCGGAACTCTTATACGAGTCGGGACTCGCGCCGCAGATGGCGGAACATTTTTCGGGGTTTCATCCGGATCGCCGCTCGGCAGCGCTGCCGAAGGAAAAAGCACTGCGCTTTGCCGCGGCGAGTGAGGCCCTTTTGCCGGAGGCGCTTGCGGCGCTGCTTCGGGAATTGAAGAGCGACCGGGCGACCGCGGACCGCGCCCGGCTTTTATCGGAGGAACTGAAGCGCCCGCTGCCCTCCGATGAGGCGGAGCTCAGGAAGCGACTCTCGCTCATCGGAGACGAGGCCTTTCTTCAGCTCATCTGCCTCAAGGAGGCGGGCTACGGCGCGGGATGCGGAGCCCTGTTCCAGAGAGGACTTGGCGGCGCGAAAAAATCGCGAACCTTCGCGCGTTGCGGGAAGGCATTTTAAAGCGGGGCGACTGTCTCGGACTCTCGGATCTCGCAATCGGCGGGGCGGATCTTCTTGCGATCGGGATACCGAAGGGGCCGGCGCTCGGTGACTGTCTGCGCACCCTTCTGGACTATGTGCTTGAGGATCCCGCGCGGAATAAGAGAGCGCTTCTTCTCGCGTACGCGAAGGAGAGGCAGAATAAGAATGACAGGGGGCAGTGAGATGAGAGTGCGAAAGATAGCAGCGACCGTGCTCGGACTTTGCCTGTTGGCGGCAAGTCTGACAGGCTGTCGCAGAGGACAGCAACGGTCGAGTGCGGCGCACACGGAAGATCCGCTGATCTGGTATAACCGGAGCGGGCTCTATGCCTATTTTCCGGGGGAAGAGATACGGGAGATTGCGAGCTTTTGACAGCGAGCGCGAGACCAATGTGATACAGCGCATTCTGGGCCGTCACGACCCGAGCACGGATGTCGCATTCAGTGCGGACCGGGAGCGCGTGTATTTCCTGAGGAATTATGCGGAGGATACTGTCTACAGCTTCTTTTCGGGAGAACTCTGCGCAAAGAATTGGGAGGGGAGACCGAGACCGTCGCGGAGCATATTGTAAAGTATGTGCCGCTCGCGGGAGCAGCCGTGCTCGGCGAAGATAAGACGGGGGCACTCTCGGTATCGTACCGCGGCGAAAAGGGCGGACTCTGGCAATCCGAAGTGATCGCCGCGCTGGTCCTTGATTTTCGCGTGAGCAAGGACGGAAGGCGCGCGGTCTATCTGACGGGCGACGGAGAGCTCTTTGCGCTGCGCTTCGGCGAAGCCGGAGAGAGAGTCGGAGAGCCGCAGCGCATCGGCGCCGGCATACGGCAGCTGAGCTTTGCGAGCGATGATTTGGAACAACTCTACGCCGGCGACGGGCAGCGGGAGCATCTACTACAGTGCGGGCCTCACCCCGCTGCGGGTTGTGAGTGTGGATGTCACCGAGACCGCATTTATTTCAAAGACGGGACATCTCTACTACCTCAGGGATGAGCACAGCGTGCCGGAGAACCTCGGGAGGGCCGAGACAGATACGCGCGGAGCAAAAAAAGAGGAGCTTTCGCAGCAAGAAAGCGAGGCTTCGGAAGAGGCTGAGGAAGAGAGCGGTGTGCAGCCGCAGACTGCGGTAAACGGTCTCTCGCCGGCGCAGGGCAAGGTGCTCTGCTATTTTGACGGCAATGAAAGCCGCACGCTCCTAAAAAATGTGTCGCGCCTGAGTTCGGTCTACAGCGACCGCACACAGGGAGACCGCGCACTGGTCTGGCAGGGCGGCGGGAATTCCTACTCGATTTACCTCCTGCGGGATGACAGAGCGCTGAATACCGGCCTGCATCTCACGGACCGGGGACTTCTGGATCTCGCGTTCGATGCGAGCGAAGATAAGTTCTACTATGTGCTCTTTCAGCCGGATGCGTCCGGGGAACAAAAGGCGAATCTCGGGACGGTGTTTGAGAAGCGTTACAACGAGGAGGGAATGGAGCGTGAGGAAGCGCTCTTTGGCGATGTGAGCGGCATCTCGAATGCACAGGGCGGCGTGGTGTTTGCCGGCGCGGAACATCCGAACGAGAGCTACGCGAGCCTCGTGGTGAACGGGGAGACCTTGGCAGAGCGCGTCGCGAGTTATCAGCTTGTGCGTGAGAACGGGAGCGCCCTCTATTACCTGAAGGACGCGCTCTCGATCGGTGAGGACAAGCAGGGGACTTTGGTTCGCTGGGACGGAACCGCCGGTGAGACGGGAGAAGAGCTCTTTTACGGTGTCAGCGACTACGAAGTGGAATCGGACGGAAGCGTGACCCTGCTCTCCGGCTACGGCGACGCGAAGGAACTCTGGTATTACTCCGTTTCCGGAGGGCGCAGACTCCTTGACAGCGCGGCCCTCGGTTTTCGACACAGCGAATCCGGTCGCACGGAAAGCAAATAAAATATAAAAAAAGCATCCGCTGCGAGTCGGATGCTTTTTTGGTGCTGCTGTTTCTATGCAAATGATCATAAGAGGGGGATCTCAGATCAGGAGCTTGTTAGGGGGGCCGGGCGGGGGTAGCCGCCCGGTATGAGTATGAAAAAGCTTTGTGGTCTCAGTTGACTGAAACCCGGGCATTTCTGTCATCTTCCTGATGACAAAGTACATCATACCCGAGATCTGTGTCAAAATTGTGGCGCGCCTCTAAAAAAAGAATAAAGTTTCTGAATAATGGCGGTCGAAGTCATTAAGACAATTTAAAATGCGCTTTCTGATGAAAAGGCTTTTATTGCGCAATACTTTTGGATATAATGAATTCCAAACAATAAATAAGAGGTTGTGAGGGCGCGAGCTCTCTTTTTATACTGTCCGGAGGGTTTTCATGTTTAATATGTTTGGGATGAGTTCAAATGATATCGGAATCGACCTTGGAACCGCGAGTATTCTGGTTTACATCAAGGGCAAGGGCGTTGTCTTTAAAGGAGCCGAGCGTCGTCGCGATTGACCGCGACACCAACCGCATTCTCGCAATCGGTGAGGAGGCGCGTCTCATGATCGGCCGTACACCGGGCAATATCATTGCGATTCGTCCGCTCCGCCACGGTGTCATCTCGGATTACACCGTGACCGAGAAGATGCTCAAGTACTTCATCAACAAGGCGGTCGGCAAGAAGACCTTGCTCCGTCCCCGCATTGCGGTCTGCATTCCCTCCGGCGCGACCGAGGTCGAGAGAAAGGCCGTGGAGGATGCGACCTACCAGGCGGGCGCAAAGGAAGTCACGATCATTGAGGAGCCGGTTGCCGCGGCAATCGGTGCGGGCATCGACATTTCGAAGGCTTGCGGAAATATGATTGTCGACATCGGCGGCGGCACCACGGACATTGCTGTCATCTCCCTCGGCGGCCCCGTTGTCTCGACTTCGATTAAGGTCGCGGGCGATGACTTCGACGAGGCTGTGGTCCGCTACATGAGAAAGAAGCATAACCTCCTGATCGGTGAGAGAACCGGTGAGGATATCAAGATTCAGATCGGTGCGGCTTACCGCCGCCCCGAGATGCTGACCATGGAAGTGCGCGGCCGCAACTTGGTCACCGGTCTCCCGAAGACCATCGTGGTCACCTCGGATGAGACCTTGGAAGCGCTGCAGGAGCCGGCAATGCAGATTGTCGATGCCGTACACAACGTGCTGGAGCGCACCCCGCCGGAGCTCGCGGCGGATATCTACGACCGCGGCATTGTCTTTACGGGCGGCGGTTCCCTGATTTACGGCCTCGATCAGCTCTGCCAGGAGAAGACCGGCATTACGACCATGATTGCCGAGGCACCGCTCACGGCAGTCGCAATCGGAACCGGAAAGTACATCGAGTACGCAAACGGCGACAGCACGGACGCAAAGAAGGAGTATTGATCGCATGGACTCGCTGAGCGGCTTTGTCGAGAAATCAAGTACCGAAACGAGGAGAACGGCTATGCGATTCTCAGCGTGGAGAGCGGCGGCGAGGACTATGTGCTGGTCGGAACCTTTCCGATGATTTCGGAGGGGGAGTACATCACAGCGGAAGGGCATTTTCAGCTTCACCCGACCTACGGCGAACAGCTGGCGGTCGAGACATACGAAATCAAGACGCCGGAGGACAGCGCAAGCGTACAGCGCTACCTGTCCTCCGGCGCTGTCAAAGGGGTGGGCGAGGCGCTCGCGAAGCGCATTGTCAAAAAGTTTAAGAACGACACGCTCCGCATACTCGAGGAGGAGCCCGAGCGCCTCGCGGAGGTGAAGGGCATCAGCGAGCGCCTCGCGATGGAAATCGCGGGGCAGATCGAGGAGAAGCGCGAACTGCGCCGCGCCATGCTCTTTCTCTCCGGCTACGGCATACGCATGAACCTTGCCGTCAAGATTTATCAGCGTTACGGGGACGAGGTCTATACCCTGCTCCGCGAAAACCCCTATCGAATCGCGGACGATTTGAGCGGCGTCGGCTTTCAGACCGCGGATGAGATTGCGCGGCGCATGGGCGTTCGCGCGGATTCGGAGACACGCATTCGGAGCGGCGCCCTCTACGTGCTGCGCCTCGCCGTGCAGGAGGGACACTGCTATCTGCCGGAGTCCGTGCTCCGCGAGCGGCTCACGAAGCTCCTGCAGTTGGAACCCGAGAACTTAAAAGAGTTGCTCGCGGAACTCCAGATGGAGAAACGCGTGGTGCTGCGGCGAACGGGTGAGGAGAACGAGGACTGCAAGGTCTACCTCGCAAACTACGACCGCATGGAACTGCACGTCGCCGCGATGCTCGGAGAGCTGGATCTTAGGGAAGCGCGGCCGGGTGTGCGCGCGGCCGAAACCTTGGCCCTGCTCGAAGAAGAGACGGCGGGCTTGGTGCTCGATGAGACCCAGCGGCGCGCGGTGCTCGCCGCGGTGCAGTCGGGGACTCTCATCATCACGGGCGGTCCCGGTACCGGTAAGACCACGACCATCAATGCGATAATCCGCTGCTTTGAGGCGGAGGGCGCGGAGATTCTGCTCGCGGCCCCGACCGGGCGCGCGGCGGCTCGCATGACCGAGGCAACCGGGACGCGAGGCAAAGACCATACACCGTCTGCTCGAGGTCTCGGGGTGCGCCGAGCGAGCAGAACGAGGGCGAGAACGGCAGGGAGAGCTGGAGCAGCGTTCGCTTTGACCGCAACAAGGAGCAGCCGCTCGAGGCGGACTGCATCATCATCGACGAGATGAGTATGGTCGATTTAAGGCTCTTCCACGCCCTGCTCAGCGCGGTGCCTGTGGGCACCCATCTGATTCTGGTCGGCGACAGCAATCAGCTGCCCAGTGTCGGCGCGGGCAATGTGCTCCGCGACTTAATCGATTCCGGCTGCCTGCCGGTCGTGCAACTCACGCAGATTTACCGCCAGGCGGCCGAGTCCGACATTGTGGTGAATGCGCACAAGATGATGGACGAGGAGCCGATCGACCTCGGAAAACGCAGCAAGGACTTCCTCTTTATTCGCCAGAATACCGTGGAGGGTGTCATTGAGACCATGCTGCGCCTGCTCACCGAAAAGCTGCCGGCCTATGTCGGAGCGGAGGCAAAGAGCATACAGCTGCTCACGCCGGTGCGCCGCGGTGCGCTCGGTGTCGCGGGGCTGAACCCCGTGTTGCAGGCAAAGCTGAATCCGCCGGGGGCGGGCAAGGCGGAGCGAGAGTTTGCCCACGCGCTGTTTCGGGTCGGCGACAAGCTCATGCAGATTAAGAACAATTATCAGCGCGGGGTGTACAATGGCGATGTGGGTATCCTCATCGACATCAACCGCTTTACGGAGACCCTGACCGTGCGCTTCGACGAGGAGAGAGAAGTCGAGTACGGCTTTGCGGACGTCGAAGAGCTGGAGCTTGCCTATGCGGTCACGATACACAAGTCGCAGGGCAGTGAGTACCCGGCAGTCGTGATTCCGGTCTTTAGCGGCCCCAGGATGCTCCGAACGAGAAATCTGATTTACACCGCCGTGACCCGCGCGAAGAAGTGTGTGGTACTGATCGGAGAACCTTCTTATTTCTACGAGATGGTCGGGAACACAAAAGAGTTGGGAGCGCTACACGGGTCTGGCTGCGAGATTGCGAGAGCTCTCGGCGCGGGAGGAAGCGTGAGCGGGATATTCGGAGAGCGCGTCAAAGAGGCAGCGCTCTCCCTCTTGTTTCCGCGGCGCTGCCCGGTCTGCGGCGAAATTGTCATGCCGAAGGGACAGCGAATTTGTCCGCCCTGCGTGAAGAAACTCGATTTTGTGCGGGAACCGCGCTGCATGAAGTGCGGCCGCAGCATAGATGAGGAAGGGGCGCGCTACTGTCATTCCTGTGAGACCAGGGAGCGGCATTTCGAGCGGAATCTCGCCCTGCTCTTTTACGACGACAGGATGCGCCGCTCGATGGCGGCGGTCAAGTACCACCACAAAAAAGAGTATCTTGCGCCGCTCGGACACCTGCTGGCGCTCAAGTTTTCGGAGGAGCTGCGCCGCTTTGCGGCGGACTGCCTGCTGCCGGTTCCGCTGCATCGTTCGCGGCGAAGGATAAGGGGTTTTAACCAGGCGGAGGAACTCGCACTGGAACTTGCGCGGGAAACCGGGATTCCGCTTTTTGCGGATGTACTGCTGCGCGAAAAAAAGACCGTCGCGCAGAAGAGTCTCGGGGCGGATGCGAGAATCCGCAACCTGACAGCCGCCTTTCGCGCGGAGGAAGCTCTTATAAGGGAGCGAGAGATACGCCGCGTGATTTTGGTCGACGATATCTATACCACGGGCAGTACGCTCGAAGCCTGTTCTCAGGTGCTGCAGTGCGGCGGGGGTAGAGAAGGTTCTCTGCATTTGCCTCTGCATCGTGGCGGAAGACTAGAGAAAATGCGTGTTTTCTTGGGGGCGCGCCTTGACAGCGCCCCCGGGATGCGCTATAGTGACTCTGCGATAAAAGATGAGAGGTCTTTTTTTTTTGACTTCAATCGGCAAATCTAAATGGGAGGTGGAGACCATGCGTACTAGAATTACACTTGCGTGCACGGACTGCAAGCAGCGCAACTACAATACGACGAAGGATAAGAAGACCCATCCGGATCGTATGGAAGTGAAGAAGTATTGCAGATTCTGCAAGACGCACACAACGCACAAAGAGACAAAGTAAATCTTTGAGAAAGGAAGCAAGATGGCTGAGAACAACAAGGCAAATTCCGAGAACAAGGGATTTGTGGATGGCCTGAAAGCCGAATTCCGAAAGATTGTCTGGCCGACGCAGGAAGTGCTTGCGAAGCAGACCGCTGCCGTCGTTGCAGTTTCCCTTGTGCTGGGCGCGATCATTGCCGCTCTTGACTGGGCTTTCCGGTTGGGGACTGACACGCGTATTTCAGTAAGAAGTGGGAGAGCGCATGGCTGAAGCAAATTGGTATGTTGTCCATACCTATTCGGGATACGAGAACAAGGTGAAGGTAGACATCGAGAAGTCTGTGGAGAATCGGAACTTACAGGATCAGATTCTGGAGGTTTCCGTTCCGACCCAGCCGGTCACGGAACTCAAGAACAACGTCGAAAAGACGATTGAGCGGAAGATGTTCCCCGGCTACGTCCTGATTCGCATGATCATGAACGATGAGACCTGGTATGTTGTCCGCAATACGAGAGGTGTCACGGGCTTCGTGGGACCGGGATCCAAACCGGTACCGCTCTCCGAGGAGGAGATGAGAAAAGCTCGGCTTTGGCGGCGGAGAGCAGCCTGCGGTGCGTGAGGTCGTTTTGGACTTTGCGCTCGGCGACACGGTCACCGTCGTCAGCGGTCCTTGGAAGGACGCGGTCGGCAAAGTGGCGGCAATCAACGAGAAGAAGAGAACCGTGACCCTGCCCATCGATATGTTCGGCAGAGAGACGCCGGTGGAGTTCGAGTTCACCCAAGTAAAGAAGTTGTAATTTCCCCGAAGGGAAGTTGCGTGGAAGGGGCATGAGCCCCGTCATGACCACAAGGAGGTGCCATTATGGCGAAAAAAGTTACAGGCTACATTAAGTTGCAGATTCCGGCAGGCAAGGCGACCCCGGCTCCACCCGTAGGTCCGGCTCTTGGCCAGCACGGCGTGAACATTGTCGAGTTCACGAAGCAGTTCAATGCAAGAACCGCAGACAAGGGTGATCTCATCATCCCCGTTGTCATCACTGTCTACGCAGACAGAAGCTTCAGCTTCATCACCAAGACCCCGCCGGCAGCAGTGCTGCTCAAGAAGGCTTGCAAGCTGCAGAAGGCTTCCGGTGTTCCGAACAAGGAAAAGGTCGCAACCATCTCCAAGGAAGAGGTCAGAAAGATCGCTGAGATGAAGATGCCCGACCTCAACGCGGCGAGCGTTGAGAGTGCGATGAGCATGATTGCCGGCACAGCCCGTTCCATGGGCATTGTTGTCGAGGACTAATGGGAGGGAGATGAGACCATGAAGCACGGAAAGAGATATACAGAGGCAGCGAAGCTGATTGACCGCAGCCAGTACTATGATGTTGCAGATGCAGTTGGCGTGATCAAGAAGACCGCTAACGCAAAGTTCGACGAGACCGTTGAGTTGCACGTGCGCACGGGCGCAGACGGCCGTCACGCAGATCAGCAGATCCGCGGCGCGGTTGTTCTCCCGCACGGCACCGGTAAGACGGTCCGCATCCTCGTGTTCGCAAAGGGACCGAAGGAGGATGAGGCTAAGGCAGCCGGCGCTGATTTTGTCGGCGGTCAGGAGCTGATCCCGAAGATCCAGAACGAGGGCTGGCTTGATTTCGACGTCGTCGTCGCAACCCCGGACATGATGGGCGTTGTCGGTCGTTTGGGTAAGGTGCTCGGACCGAAGGGTCTCATGCCGAACCCGAAGTCCGGTACGGTCACGATGGATCTCACAAAGGCAATCGCTGACATCAAGGCAGGTAAGGTTGAGTACCGTCTGGATAAGACCAACATCATCCACTGCCCGATCGGCAAGGCTTCCTTCACCGAGGAGCAGCTGAGAGAGAACCTTCAGGCGCTGCTTGATGCGCTGAACAAGGCGAAGCCGTCGTCCCTGAAGGGCGCTTACATGAAGAGCGCTGTGCTCACGAGCACCATGGGCCCCGGCGTGAAGCTCAACACCGCAAAGATCACGAAACTAAGAACTTGACAAAAAGCTGATTTTCGTGTTAGCTTTTAACAGTTAGAATAATCTTGCCGAAGACAGCGGACGCCAATGGCGTAAGGAACTCTTGTCCGCCGAGGAGGATGCTCACATTTGTGAATGTATCGAACTCGTCTGTCCTGCGGCAGGCGAGTTCTTTTGTTTTGCAAGTACGGAAGAAGGAGGAAACGAGATGAGAGATTCTAAGATCGACCAGAAGCAGCCGGTCGTGAAGGAAATCGCTGCGCTCTTAGACGGCGCAAGCTCCGCAGTTGTCGTTGACTACCGCGGCCTCACGGTCGAGCAGGACACCCAGCTCAGAAAGCAGCTGAGAGAAGCCGGCGTTGTCTACAAGGTCTACAAGAATACCATGGTCCGCATCGCAGCAAAGGGCACGGAATTCGAGAAGTTCGACGCTTATCTGGAGGGACCGACGGCGCTTGCAGTCAGCAAGGACGACGCTACGGCGCCCGCAAGACTGCTCGCGAAGTTCGCGAAGACCGCACCGAAGCTTGAGATCAAGGGTGGTATCGTCGAGGGCGCTGCTTTACGACGCACAGGGAATGGCTGCAATCGCAGCGGTTCCGTCGAGAGAGGAGCTGCTCGGCAGACTCTTCGGCAGCATGCAGAGCCCGATCACGAACTTTGCACGCGTCATCAAGCAGATTGCAGAGAAGGACGCGGCACCGGCGGCAGAGTAAGTCGCAGTTTGCAAACGATATTATCAAATTTTAATTCCACGATATAGGAGGATACAGAGATGGCAAAGTTAAGCACGCAGGAATTCATTGACGCGTTGAAGGAGCTCTCCGTTCTCGAGCTGAACGAGCTTGTTAAGGCTTGCGAGGAGGAGTTTGGTGTTTCCGCAGCAGCGGGTGTTGTTGTCGCAGGTCCGGCAGCGGGCGGCGCAGCAGCTGAGGAGGAGAAGACCGAGTTTGATGTCGAGCTCACCGAGGTCGGCGCAAACAAGGTTAAGGTCATCAAGGTTGTCCGTGAGGCAACTTCCCTTGGCCTCAAAGGAGGCAAAGGAGCTTGTTGACGGCGCACCGAAGATGGTGAAGACCGGCATCTCCAAGGAAGAGGCTGAGGCTCTGAAGAAGGAGCTCGAGGAAGTCGGCGCTAAGGTTACCCTGAAGTAAGACTTGCTTTTTGGAAGAGCGGGGCAGAAATGCCCCGCTCTTTTTTATGGGTTATAGGACAAAAAGAGTTGGTGAAAACCCCGCAACGCTGGTAGAATCAAGCGTTGCGGGGTTTTATCTTCTTTGAAACAAGATGAAGGGTGGAGAAAAAGAGTCGGTAAAAGAGTCGGTAAAAAGCCCCTCAGCCCTTGATAAACAAGGCTGTTTTTGAGGGCTTGGCCGAAGGTCAGCCTGTAAAATCCGGAGGAAGCCTTGCACCCGCAAATACGCTGCCCCGCACAGAGGGACTATCACAAAATCAGGCACAGCTTGCAGAAGTGCGTAGAATCGAGTATTCTTAAGACAGAGTTTGCCGTTTAGACGGCGGCTCAAAACGGACTTCGCAAGAGGTGAGAAAGGCAGGTTATCCGGATGTTTCAGGACGAATACAGTCGTTGGTGCCAGGCAGAGCTAGTTGATTTTGACTTAAAGAGAGAACTCACGGAAATTGCGGGCGATGAGGATGCAATTCGCGAGCGTTTTGCCGCGAGCTTAAGCTTCGGTACGGCAGGACTTCGCGGAACGCTCGGTGTCGGGACGAACCGCATGAATATCTGGGTGGTGCGTCAGGCGACTCAGGGCATTGCAGACTGGGTTAAGACGAAGGGCGGCAGTCAGACGGTTGCCATCAGCTATGACAGCCGCTTAAAGGGCTGGAATTTTGCGCGCGACGCGGCTTCCGTGCTCGCGGCAAACGGAATTCAGGTTCGTCTCTACGACGAGCTCATGCCGGTTCCGGCGCTTTCCTTTGCGACGCGCTACTACAACTGCAACGCAGGCATTATGATCACGGCTTCCCACAATCCGGCGAAGTACAACGGTTACAAGGCCTACGGTGCGGACGGCTGCCAGGTCACGGACGAAGATGCGGCAATTGTCTATGCGGCAATTCAGAAGACCGATGTGCTCGGCGGCGCAAAGTTCATGAGCTTTGCGGAGGGCGTCGAAAAGGGCCTGATTCGCTTTGTCGAGGATGCCTGCAAGGAGGCTTTCTATGCGGCGGTCGAGTCCCGCCAGGTACGCCCGGGCATCTGCAAGACAGCCGGATTAAAGCTCGTCTATTCGCCGCTGAACGGAACCGGTCTCGTGCCGGTGACGCGCGTCTTAAAGGACATCGGCATCGAGGATGTGACCATTGTCAAGGAACAGGAGTATCCGAACGGCTACTTCACCACCTGCCCCTATCCGAACCCCGAGATTTTTGAGGCTCTCGAGAAGGGACTTGCGCTCGCAAAGGAAACCGGAGCGGATTTGATGCTCGCGACGGATCCGGATGCGGACCGCGTCGGCATTGCGATGCGGACCCCGAGCGGTGAGTACGAACTCGTGAGCGGCAACGAGATGGGCGTTCTTTTGCTCGACTACATTGCGGCGGGCAGAATCGAAGCCGGCACCATGCCGGAGCGCCCTGTTGCGGTCAAGTCCGTTGTTTCGACCCAGCTCGCAGACAGAATCGCAGAGCACTACGGCGTGGAACTCCGCAGTGTGCTCACGGGCTTTAAGTGGATCGGAGACCAGATTCACAGACTGGAGACAGAGAATGAGGCAGAGCGCTTCATCTTCGGCTTTGAGGAGAGCTACGGCTACCTCGCGGGAAGCTATGTTCGCGACAAGGACGCTGTCGTCGCAAGCATGCTGATCTGTGAGATGGCGGCTTATTACCGCAGCATCGGCTCCTCCATCAAGGCGCGCCTCGAGGAAATCTATGCGACCTACGGCCACTATCTGAACGCCGTGGACAGCTTTGAGTTCCCGGGTCTCTCCGGTATGGAGAAGATGGGCGGTATCATGGAGGCACTCCGTAAGAATCCGCCGAAGGAGCTCGCGGGCTATGCGGTTACGACCGTCACGGACTTTGAGAACAGTGAGTCCACAGGTCTGCCGCGCGCCAACATCTTGGTCTTTGCGCTGGAGAACGGCGAGAGCGTGATCGTCCGTCCGTCCGGCACGGAGCCGAAAGATTAAGACCTATTTCACGACCAAGGGTCAGGGCATGGAAGAGGCCAAGCAGGAAAAGGAGAAACTGGCGGCAGCGATGAAGCCGCTGCTTGCCTGAGAGAAAGGAAGCTATGGCAAAAGAAATTTTATTGTTTTCCCGCGATGACTGCGGGTACTGCGCGAAGGCGCATAAGGCAATAGCGGAGCTGAAGGCGGAGAATCCGGCCTACGGCACGCTCTCCCTCCGTGAGGTCGAGGAGACCCGGGAGCCGGAGTTCATTGAGAAATTTGATTACTATGCGGTGCCGACCCTCTATCTGGACGGCGTGAAGAAGTTCGAAGCGCACATCGGCATGGGCTACGATGAAATCAAAGACGCCGTGAAGCGCGTCTTCGACGAAGCGCTCGGCTGATGCAATATTTGATCTCGTTCCTCGAGGGCATGATTACCTTCATCTCTCCCTGTCTCCTGCCGCTCTTGCCGGTCTATGTGAGCTATTTTGCGGGCGGCGGGGAGAGAAGCCTCGGAAAGACCATGCGGAATGCGGTGGGCTTTGTGCTCGGCTTCAGCCTGGTCTTTATGGCGATGGGGGCGCTCGCGGGAACAGTGGGCGGCTTTCTGGGCCAACATCGGACGGCGGTGAATCTAATCTCCGGCGTCATTGTCATTATCTTCGGACTGAACTTTCTCGGCGTATTTCGCTTTCAGCTGTTTCGCGGCGGCGCGCGGAGCCTCGGGACCAAGGAGCTCGGCTTCTTTTCCTCGATGCTCTTCGGCGCGATTTTCTCGATCGGCTGGACGCCCTGCGTCGGCGTATTTCTCGGTTCCGCGCTTGCGCTTGCTTCGCAGAGCGGACACGCGGGAGAGGGTATACGGATGCTGCTCGCCTATTCACTGGGCCTCGGTGTACCGTTCCTGATCAGCGCGGCGCTGATCGATCGTCTGAAGGAGAGTTTTGCCGTGATTAAGTCGCACTACGGCATCATCAACCGCGTGAGCGGCATCTTCCTGGTTTTGGTCGGCATCCTGATGGCGACAGGCACCATGGGGCGCCTGCTCTCCCTCCTCACAGTCTGAGGAGAGAATGCGGACCGGAAAGGGAAATGAACAAATGAAAAAGATTACAACATGGATTTTAGCGCTGCTGCTCCTTGTCGCACTGGTCGGCGGCGGAACGCTGTACCGAAAGTTTGCGGCAGGGCAGAGCGGCTCGCAGCTGCAGGCCGAGTCCAAGAAGGCGGAGAGCAGCACAGAGAGCAGTGCGGAGAGCCGCGCTGCGGAGGGACAGGACAGCATAACGGCAAAAGCCGGAACGGAACAGACGACCGCCGCGGCGGAGGAGAGCAGCGAGGCTTTAAGCGAAGCGCCCGATTTCACGGTGCAGGATGCGGACGGCACGGCGCACAAGCTCTCGGAATACAAGGGTAAGCCCGTCGTCCTGAACTTTCTGGGCGAGCTGGTGCGGCCCCTGTCGCATGGAGATGCCCGAGTTTGATGAGGTTTACAAGGCACGCGGCGAGGAGGTTCACTTCCTCATGGTCAACATGACCGACGGAAATCGCGAGACCGTGAAGACGGCTTCCGAGTTTGTCTCGAAGCAGGGCTACAGCCTGCCCATATTCTACGATACGGCACAGGATGCGGCGCAGACGTACGGCGTCTTCTCGATTCCCTGCACCTACTTTATCGATGCGGACGGCATGCTGACCGCACAGGCGCGCGGTGCAATCAACAAGGAGACCCTGGAGCGCGGCATTGATATGATAGTAAAGCAGTAAGACGAAGTTGACAGAAAAAGAGCCCCGAAGGCACCGGCTTGTTCCGGTGAATTCGGGGCCCTTTTGCGTGCTGCTTCAGAGCTCACGCTCCAAGAGAGCGCGGATGGAGTTCATGGTGGAGTGCATCTGGTAGTTCAAAAGAAAAAGGGCGTCGGCATCGCGCGGGTAGTTCTCCTCGGCGTAGGTGAGGAGCGGCATTACGGCGCGTTCGGTCTCCTCGATGTAGTCGAGCAGTTTGTCCCTTGAGAAGCCGTAGACCATGTAGGAGAGATTGTTGCAGCGATCCAAAAGCTTGGTTAAAACGGCAATGCGATTGCCCGGGATGCGCGCAAAGTAGCGGTCCCGCGCGACGGCGTGTTCCACCCCGGGTTCCGGGAAGAAACTGAGACGGCGCACCGCCTCCTGTACGGTCGCATTGACCGGGAGTTCCTCCGGCAGTATGTGGCAGTCCTCACAGGTGTCGTGGAGCAGGGCCGTTGCAATCAGCGCATCCTCCGTAAGCCCGAGCGCTAGGGCGTGACATGCCATGGTCAGAGGGTGGATGATGTAGGGAAGATTACCGGGCCCCTTGCGCCGCTGTCCCGCGTGACAGCGCTCGGCAAAGAGCAGGGCCTTGGGGGTTTCCGCAAAGTCAAAGCGCGCGGCGGCTTCGAGGACCTTGGTCCTGAGCTCCGCGACTTGTATGAAGTGTTCATAGGACATGGCGGTTTTCATGACAACTCCTTCTATGGACGGTTCATCATACGCAGCAATTCTATTGTCGGCTCTTTTGCGAACGAAATCAAGCAGACCTTGCATTTTCGGCAAAACGCCCAGAAAGCGGCGGCTTATCAGGGGGCGTTTTGCTATTTTGCAAAGCGCCGAAAATCTGTGTATAATGGGGGAAAGTGAAAGCCAACGGAGGTGTTACCATGGACTATGAGAAATTGATTGAACAGAGACAGTCGTTGCGCTCGTTTGAGCGGAAGGAAGTTCCGGCGGCGGCCCTTGCGGACTTACAGACGTATTTTGCGAAGACGGAGCGCATTTTGCCCGAACTCGGCTTGGAACTTCACGCTGCTTCGGCAAGCGGAACCGGGCTTGAAGGCATCGCGGGCTACGGCGGCAACGCCTTTTCCGCGCCGCTCTACTTGCTTCTGCTCTCGGAAGAGAAGGAGGGCTGGCTTGAAAACGCCGGCTTTGTGGGCGAGCAGTTATTCTTAAAGTTAATCGAGCTCGGACTCTCGGCTTGCTGGCTCACGCTGACAGACGGAGCGGCAACCAAGCGGGCGCTCGGCATTGAGGGCGATAAAAAGGCGGCTGCGCTCTTTGCGGTCGGCTACGGGAAGGCAGAGCGGGCAGAGACCCGTCTTGACATCGACACGCCCGCCAATGTCAAGGTAGACACACGCGCGGGTCACATTGCCCCGAAGATTTCCGAGCAGGCCCTTTTCTATGAGGAGCGCTTCGGACAGGAATCGGAGTTCATCGAGGATCAATTCGATCCCTTCCTCGACAAGGCACTCTATGCGGCGAGCCTTGCGCCGAGTTTCTTAAACCGTCAGAACTACCGCTATCTGCAGAGCGGGACGCACCCTCTACCTTCTCGACGCGGCGGATGCGAAGACCTGCGAAGAGGACAGATGTCTGAGCCTCGGCGCAACCATGGCAAACTTTCTGGCTGGTCTATTCGAAGTACAATGCGAACGCTTACCGCTGGGAACTCGGCGGTACGGCAGAACCGGAGATGCAGCTGCCGGCGGAATACAGCATCGCGGCACAGCTTCGTCTTTTTCTAAATTCAACTAAGGCTGGGAACATTCTATGGGACTTACAACCTCGCCTCTCGTCAGCGGAGGCCAATGGACAGATGACCACAGCGCGCGTCATGCCTCGCTTTTGCACCGCTTGCTCGATATCGGGGAACTCTTGATGGCAAGCGGCGCGGAGGTAAACCGCGTTGAGGACACTCTGACCCGCATGGGAAAGGCGTACGGCGCATCCCACATGAATGTATTTGTGATTACAACAAGCATCGTGGTCACGATGATTTTTTTCCGGACGGCACGGAGCGCACGCAGACCAGACGCATACGAAACGGCGGCTCGACGGACTTTACCCTGCTCGAGGACTTGAATGCACTCAGTAGGGCGCTGCTGCGCAAATCCGCTTCCCCGTTGAGGATTTGAAGGAGAAGATAGAGGAAATCCGTGCTCGGAAACATTCGGATCTGCTCTATTACGTGGGCAATGTGGTCGGTGCCGGAAGCTTTTACCGCCTTTTTGCGGGGACGCTGCCGGATGTCATTGCGGCGAGCATACTCGGGCTGCTTGTCTCTGCCATGCGAAAGCGGCTCGGGAAAAATCACGCCGACACCGGTCATCGACAACTTTGTCGGCTCCTTCCTGACGGGCTGCCTGCTCGGCGGAACGGTGCAGGCGCTGCCCTTCCTCCACATGGACGCCATCATAATCGGAGAGGTCATGCTCTTTGTGCCCGGGAATTGCGATGACCAATGCGGTGCGCGATGTCCTGTCGGGCGATACCATGGCGGGAATGATGCGCCTTCTTGAGAGTCTGCTCTGGACAGTCGCGCTGGCCTGCGGTTTCATGGCAAGCCTGGCGCTGATCAACATGCTCTCCTGAACGTAAAATGATGAAAATAGGAGAGAGCAGCGTATGAGCGAGGAAATGCGCACGGTAGTCATTCAGCTTCTGGCAGCCTTCATGGGCGCGGGGAGCTTTGCGATTTTATTTCAGTTGAAGCGAAAGTATCTCTTCATCGCGGCGCTCGGCGGTGCGCTGGAGTGGGGCGTGTATTTGCTGCTCATGAAGCTCATCGGCGCGGTATTCCCGGCGAGTTTTCTCGCCTCGGCCTTCACCGCGCTCTATGCGGAACTGCTGGCACGGTGGCAGCGGGCTCCGGTGACCATTTTCTTTATCTCGGGGATTATCCCTTTGGTGCCGGGAAGCAGCCTTTACTATACGATGAGCGCCATTGTGCACGGGGACAGCGAGGCGGCGAGCTATTACAGTTCCAGAACCGTTCAGTATGCGTTTGCGATTGCGGCCGGCATCTCCGTGATCACGGCGGTCTTTGAGATGTGGCGCACGCTGAAGGCGAAGTTAAAAAAAGAAGCGCGCCGAAATCGGCAGAACAGCATATAAAACAAGCGCCCCGCGAATTCCGGAAGGGATTCGCGGGGCGCTTTTGATATGGAAGCTCCCCTAAGTGTGCGTACCGATTGAAATCGACAGAGGCCGGGGGAGATGTTGCAAAAATTATTTCTTTCTCGAAACCACATAGTAGGGCAGCGCCACAAAGACCGCACCGCCGATGATGTTGCCGAGGGTGACCGCCGCGAGGTTAAAAAACCAGCCGTTTACGCTCACAGCCTGACCGGCGGGGACTAAAAGCGCCGAGGTGAGCAGGGTCATATTGGCAATGCTGTGCTCAAAGCCGGTCGTGATGAAGGCGAAGAGACACCAGAAGCACATGAGAATCTTAGCGCTCTCGTTCTTAACGCGGAAACCGCACCAGACCACAAGACAGACCAGAATGTTGCAGAGGATGCCGCGCGATACAAGCGGCACAAAACCGGCCGACATCTTGGCAAAGGCGCCCTTTGCAACGGCTTCCGCGACCGCACCGGTCTGCAGGCCGCTCGCGTAGAAGAGCAGGGAGAGCAGTACGGAACCCGCGACATTGCCGAGCCAGCAGACACACCAGAGCTTCAGGAGCTCGGCTGCGCTTATCTTGCCATCGAGGACACCGGCTGTCATGACCATGGTGTTGCCGGTAAAGAGTTCCGCACCGGCAATGATCACGAGACTCAGCGCGACACAGAAGGAAGCGCCCATCACAATCTTTGCCGCCGGGTTACCGGCCAGAAGGCCGCTCTCTGTGAAAATCAAAAGAATGCCGAAGCCGATATAAGCGCCCGCCAGCATGGACATGAGAAAATACCCGAGGGGGTTTTTCTTCAGTAAGCCGACTTTCGCAGCTGCCGCATTGGTCATTGCCGAAAATTCATCTTGGTACATGGCCTTGCCCTCCGAAAAAAATTATCTGAATTGTGCGAATGTATTATATCGTAGCGCGCGGGCTTTGTCAGCACACAGTCTAACCCGAAGTAAGGTCATACCGGACGGGGCGTACGCGGTGTTTTAGAAGGCGGGTGCATCGGGTAGAAGCGCTTGAAAGGGTAACAGTTTCTAAACTATACTGGACTTAGTTTACGAAAACCGATTTCTGCGGAGCTGTAATCGGAGTTTGCATGCTTAAGAGGAGCAGAGCATGAGAAGAGAAACGCAGGAAAAGAAGCAGCAAGACGAGAAGCGGCTCATTGCGGAGATGATTGCGTATTACTGCCAAAAGAAGCACGGCTTTGTGGCGGGAAGGCTCTGCGAGGACTGTCGAAAACTCATGGACTACGCGAATACGCGCATTGAGCGCTGCCCGTTCACGGAGAGCAAGACCTTTTGCAGCCACTGCGAAGTGCACTGCTACGCGCCCGAGATGCGGGAGAGGATACGCGAAGTTATGCGCTACAGCGGCCCGCGCATGCTCATACGCCACCCGCTCCTCTCGGTGCGGCACGCACTCACGGGCATGCAAAACAAAAATACAGGTAAAAAGGGGAGGGGAAAAGGATGATCAAAATGCGGCTCATACGGCTCCTAAGAGGAGCCGGTAAGTACATTGTTTACCAGATACTCTGGCAGTGGCTGTCGCTCCTGGTACAGATTGCGATTGTTTGGAACATCGCGGGGCTCATCGAGGACGCTGGGAAGCAAAGAATCCGCACGGAGCGCATTCTCGTTGTGCTCGGAATTATCATACCGGGGCTTTTACTCCGTTTTGTCTGTGACCGCCTTTATACCGCGGCGAGCTTCCGCGCGAGCGCGGACGTGAAGCGCATTCTTCGCGGCCGCATTTATCAAAAGATACTGCGGCTAGGTCCCTCTTATCGCGAACAAATCGGCAGCGCCGAACTGGTGCAGATGTCGGGGGAAGGCGTGGAGCAGCTCGAGACCTATTTCGGCCGGTATTTAAGTCAGTTCTTTTACGCCCTGCTTGCGCCGCTCACCCTGTTCTTTGTGCTGTCCCCGATCGATCTTAGAACAGCGACCCTGCTGCTCCTCGCGGTTCCGCTGATTCCGCTGGTCATCATGCTTGTCATGCTGGTCGCAAAGCGCCTTCTGAGCCGCTATTTTGACATCTACTACGGGCTTGGGGACAGCTTTCTCGAAAGCTGCAGGGCATGACAACGTTAAAAATTTATCAGGCCGATCGGGCGGCGGCCGATGATATGGACCGGGAGTCCGAGCGCTTCCGGAAAATTACAATGAAGGTGCTGACCATGCAGTTAAACAGCACCTCGGTTATGGACATCATCGCCTACGGCGGTGCGGCGGTCGGCATTGTGTCGGCCTTGGCCCGTTTTGCGAGCGGTGAACTCTCCCTTGCGGGCGTGCTCATGTTCATCCTGCTCGCGGCGGAATTCTTTCTGCCGATGCGCATCCTAGGCAGCTTCTTCCACATCGGCATGAACGGCATGAAGGCGAGCGACCGCATTTTTGCTTTCCTGGATCTCCCGGAACCTACGGCCGGACAGGCAGAGCTCGGCGCGGGAAATATAGACATACGCATGGAAGAGCTCAGCTTTTCCTATGAGGAGAGCCGCCCAATCTTAAAGGGCATTACGCTCGAGCTTCCCGCGCAGTCCTTTGTGTCCCTGGTCGGTGTTTCCGGCTCCGGGAAATCCACGATTGCCGGCATACTCATGGGGCGGAACAGAGGTTACGGCGGCTCGCTGCGCTTAAACGGCGAAGAGCTGAGCCGCGTTTCGACCGAGAGCCTCATGAATCACCTGACCATGGTAGGGCACGACAGTCGGTTCTTCCGCGCGAGTGTGCGGGAGAACCTCCTGCTCGCAAAGCCGGAGGCGACCGAGCTTGAGATGAAAGAGGCGCTCCGGAAGGTGAATCTCCTCTCCTTTATCGAAGCGCAGGGCGGTCTCGAGATGCAGCTTGCATCGAACGGCAGCAACCTCTCGGGCGGACAAAAGCAGCGTCTTGCGCTCGCGAGGGCCCTGCTTCACGATACGCCCGTCTACATCTTCGACGAGGCCACCTCGAACATCGATGCCGAGAGCGAGGAGATGATTATGAAAGTCATACACGAGCTCACAAAGAGCAGAACCGTGCTGCTCATCTCTCACCGGCTTGCGAATGTGGTAGGCAGCGACAACATCTATATGCTAAAGGACGGTAAGATTGCGGAGGCGGGCAGCCACGCGGAATTAATGCGGCAGGCGGGGGCGTATCGGCGCCTCTTTGAGGAACAGAGTCAGCTTGAGCGCTTTGCGGAAGGGAGGCGTGACAGTCATGCATAAACGGAGATCGGATCTCGCAATCATGGGCAGCCTGATTGGGCTCGTGAAGCCCCTCACTCTCATTATGTTAACCGGCATTCTGCTCGGCGTGCTCGGTTTTCTCTGCGCCATTTTCATCACGATACTCGGCGGCTACGGTGTAATCAAGGGGCTCGCAGCGGTTGCGGGCAGCGAAGTTCCGGGGCAGTTCACGGCGTTGTTCGGCGGCTCTTCTAAGCAGCTCTTTACCGCAATCTTGGTGTTTGCGATTTTGCGCGGCGTCCTGCACTACGGCGAGCAGTACTGTAACCACTACATTGCCTTCCGCATTCTGGCCATCATCCGCCATAAGGTCTTTGCGGTTCTGAGAAAACTCTGCCCGGCAAAGCTTGAGGGCAGGGATAAGGGCAATCTCATTGCCGTCATTACGAGCGATATCGAACTGCTCGAAGTGTTCTTTGCCCACACCATATCTCCGATTGCGATTGCCTTTCTGACCTCGCTTATCATGGTGGGCTTTATCGGGGCGCAGCACAGACTCGCGGGCTTGCTTGCCGTCCTCGCGTATGTGACGGTCGGCATAGGCCTCCCGATTCGGAACGGCAGGCGGAGCGCCGAGGCGGGCATGGCCTTACGAAGCGAGATGGGAGAACTCAATCACTTTGTCTTGGAGAGCCTCTACGGCGTGGACGAGCTCCTGCAGTTCAATCGGGGAGAAACGAAGCTCGCGGAAATGGAGCAAAGATCAGAACGGCTTGCGGGCTTTCAGAAAAAGCTGAGCGGCTTTGAGGGTTCGCAGCGTGCGCTCACCAATCTGGTCATTCAGCTCTATTCCTTCGGTATGCTCTTTTTGATGCTCTTCCTCTATCGGCGGGGAGAGGCCACGTTCTCTGGCATGCTGCTTGCGACCCTCGCGATGATGGGCTCCTTCGGCCCCGTGGTTGCGCTCTCTTCCCTCTCGAACAATCTAAACCAGACGCTGGCCTGCGGAGAGCGCGTGCTCTCGCTGCTCGAAGAGACGCCGGAGGTGGCAGAGCGAAGCGACGGGGAGAGGCCATCTTTCGAGGGCGCAGAGCTTGACCGCGTCAGCTTTGCCTACCGCGAGGAGAAGATTTTGAGCGAGTTCTCTCTGCAGATCGAAAGAGGGAAGGTGCTCGGCATTCACGGCGCGAGCGGCTCCGGAAAATCGACCCTCTTAAAGCTCCTGATGCGCTTCTGGGATGTGCAAAAGGGGGCGGTGCGAATCTCGGGGGAGGATGTGCGGGACATTCAAACCGCGGCGCTCCGAGAAATGACAAGCTATGTGACCCAGGACACTGTACTCTTCCGCGATACGATTGCAAAGAACATAGCCGTCGCAAAGCTCGATGCGACACAGGCGGAGATTGAGGCCGCGTCGGCAAAGGCGAGCATCCATGACTTCATCATGAGTCTCCCGAAGGGCTACGAGACCGAACTCGGCGAGCTCGGCGACAGGCTCTCGGGCGGAGAAAAGCAGAGAATAGGCCTCGCAAGAGCCTTTCTCCACGATGCAGATTTTATCCTCTTGGATGAGCCGACCAGCAATCTGGACGTGCTGAACGAGGGCATTATCTTAAAATCCCTTTCGGAAGAAAAAGAAGGAAAAACCATAGTGCTGGTCTCGCATCGGCAGTCCACCATGTCTGTTGCGGATTGCCGCTATCACATGGACAACGGAAGGGTTTCGTAAGCGCGGAAGGGAAAAGCGACAGGATAGGGGGGCCTGTTCATATATATTTTTATAAAAGGTGGAAAGAATGCGGGATATAATTGTTGTAGAATATTACGATACAGAAGAATCCGTGCGCTGTATGCAGTGGGCTGGGGAAAAAAAAGGGTTGGATGTGGCAGAGCGTTGGCTTGCTTGTTGCTTTGCAGGTGTCGGGGTGGTGGGCTTTGCAGAATCGCTGGGAGATATTGAACGTACACAGATATTTTGCAGTCTAATGGGGTTCGGATTCACTTGGTTGCTCATGCAACATATTTGGCGGAGATCAAAAACGATTCGTCAGATGAGAAGGCAGGAATACGAGTTGCAAGGCATTAGAATGATTCTGTGCGAGAAAGGGATTGTATTAAAGACCGGTAGGCGAAGTTGGCAAGGAATTAAATTGGTTATTGGCAAGGAGAGCTTAGCATTGCTGAGTTCCATACGAGTTTACCTAGCCATTCCAAAGACAGAATTGTCAGAGGAACAGATTTCGCAAATTCGTATATGGATGCAAGAGGCAAAGAAAGCGGAAGCAAGGGGAGAGAAGCAAGAAGATCAATCAGGTATTTGTTGGGGAGAAGTCAAGAAGATGTGCTTCCTGGGTTTTCTCAATATGGGATTCCCGGTCCTTGCACTGAGCTTTTCGCTGGTGTTGGGACTTATTGTGTGGGTTTTGTGTTACAGGGCATCCGATATGTTTTGGAGTGTACTTCTGGGTGTTGAGATGGGAATCATACTTCTGATAATCGTTAGTACACTCGAAGGAATGCTCTATAGATGTATATGGTCAGTGGATGAGGCGAAAAAGGAGGATCCGAGTGCTCCGGAAATGGAATTTTATCGGGAAGTGTTTCCTAAAAGAGAGATTTCTGAGGAAGAAGTGCGGGAACTATTCCCGGATATAGATACGATTTACACGATTTCCTGTAAGCATGGGAGAATTATTATGTACGGCTATCAGGGATTTATTGTCCTGTATAAAACATAGAGCGTGCACTGTAGCTGTGAAGCGGATGTTACAGTGTAGTTTCGCCGGAAGAAGTATCGCGTGATATTTGCTTTGTGTATTTGGCGCTGACTGAAGCAGAAATGGCAGTTGAAATTACTCCGGTAATTAACGCAAAATAGAATATAATCCCAGACAGCAGCGAAATCTGCTGTCTGGGATTATATTGAGGACTGATATGAACGATAAAATAGTTGTTCCAAAGCTGGAAAAGAAACGCTTAATGGAGTATTTCTGGGCGGTGAGAAAAACGCCGTTATTTCAGCGCCTTGATAAAATCACGGGAATCGCACTGCTTTTCGTGATTGTCATACGAAATACCAATATTCTGACAAGCGAATATTGGTATTTTCTGATGGGATTCAACGGACTTATTTTTTTCGTTCAGTGGTTGCTTCGGGTGGAACAAGTAACGAGGCTATTCCAGGCCGATGACGAGAAGATTCTCCTTTCAAAGGAGGGGTTTCTAATGCGAGATGGCATGCGGACTTGGAAGAATAAACGCTTGCTGGTGCGGAAGGATTATGCGACGATTGTATCGAAAACGAGTATCTATTTTGTTTTTTCCGTGAGAGATATGTCAGATGAACAGTTGCAGCGGCTCATACAATGGGTTTCGGAGGGGAAGTAGCAATGGAAGAGCAAATGAATCAAATTGAGATTCCCAACAGACCGCTTAGCGGAAATCAGCAACTGAATTGGCAGGAGATTCGAATATTTCGCTTTTGGTGTCTGCTTCAAAAAAACTTTGCCTGGGGACTGTTTTTCATTCTACCGTTTTCCGTTCTGATTTCCGGTGATTATATGGCTACAGCGAAAACCCATGTGCATCATCTGTTTGCTTTTCTGCTACATGGGGCTAGCATCGGATTGATTTTTGAATATGCGATGACAATCATACGGACTGTGCTTTGGGATGTAAGGGATATGCGTGAGAGTCGCTATACAGAGGAAACGATAGCGGATTTGGAAATGCTCTATGAAGGAAGGACGTCACTCTGTTTGGATGCGGATGATTGGGAATCCGCTCGATGGATTCGAGGCAGAAACGGATATGTGCTAAAACTGAAGAGAAAGGTTCCGAGACCTTTTGAACAGCGGGAATTGCAGTATTGGTTTTATAAGACGCAGCTTGACGAAGCGGAGGCAGGTGAAATTCAGAAATTTGTCGATACGGTCAATCGCTGAGATGCGGAAAGCCGGGGGGAAGGAGAGCATAGGATGCAAACCATCATTACGGTAGAGTACGGCGATGTCGAGGAAGCGGTGCGTTGTATACGATGGGCGGCAGGAAAAACACGCTTGGCGCTGGCAAAGCATTGGAGTAGTTGCCTGATTGCGGGACTCGGAATTGTGGGGTTTTTAGGGTCTTTGGCAGATACAGACCGAGCACAAGTGTTTTGTGTTTTGATGGGCTTCGGTTTAATCGGCTTGCTTCTTCAAGCCATTCGGCGGAGACTCAAATACAGCGATGAGATGCTGAAGAGAATACTTCAAATACAGGGGATACGTCTGATTCTATACGAGAAGGGAATTCTATCCGATACCGGAAAGCGAAGCTGGCTAGGCATTAAGTTGCTTGTCGGGAAAGAAACAGTAGCGCTTATGAGTTCCGTGCAAGTCTACCTGGCTATACCGAAGGCAGAATTGACAGACGAACAGCTTGCGCAGATTCGTGGCTGGATCCAAGCCGCAAAGAAATTAAGGCAAGCGGAAGAGAGACGAGAAGATCAAGAGGATATTTGCTGGGGAGAGGTCAAGAGGATGTGTTTCCTCGGGTTTATCCATTTGGGGATTCCGGTCCTTGCGCTGTCTTTTTTACTGGTCTTGGCATTGATTGTTCTGGTTTTATTTCACAGTATGTCGGCTATGGTTTGGCGTGCACTGACGGGCATTTGTCTGGGAATGATACTTCTTGGGATTGTGATGATAGCAGAGGCGGCTCTGTATCGATGCATATGGTTCGTTGATGAAGAAAGAAGAAAGGATCCGAATGCACCGGACATGAAGCTCTATTGGGATAGATTTCTGAAAAAGGAAATTTCAGAAGCAAGCGCGAAGGAAGTACTTTTGAATTATGGCGACATCCGCACCATACGTTGTAAACACGGAAAGATTATCCTGTACGGCACCCGCCTGTTTGTGGTTCTGTATCGGAACAGCGGGCGGGGGCTCTGAGTAATAAGCAATGTCAAAGGAGATGCTTGGACGGTACATGTTGAGAGCGGCAGAGCGTAGCTCTGCCGCTCTCTGTTTCTGTCTTGACACAAGACCGCAAATTGCTCGAAAAAAAGTGCAAGCCCGAAGCACAGTAAGAATCGAACACCATGCTAATAAGAAGAATCTAACTCTTGATACTATCACTCGCAAGAATATCTTAAGATATGCGAGAAAAACGCAAGATATGTTTCTTGACGACTGTCGGAAAGCCATGCTAGGTTAAAAAAGACTAATAATTAGGCTTATCTAATGACAGGAGTTAGAGACAGAGATGAGAAAGTATGGTTTCAAGGCGCTTGCCATTGCAACCGCAATGAGCATGGTCCTATCGAGCCCGCTGCAGGTCTTGGCAAAGAGACGGGCGAATACGGCGGGAAGCTGGAAGCAGAGCGGTGAAAACTGGTCCTTCCTAGATGAAAAGGGACAGAATGTCCTCGGCTGGATTTATGAAAACGGCAGCTGGTACTATGTAGACCCGAAGACGGGAACACTTCGCAGCGGCTGGCTTTACCTTGCGGACGGCAGTCAGTACTTCTTCAGCAACAAGCACGACGGCAGCTTCGGCAAGATGCTGACCGGTTGGAACTGGATTGACGGCAACTGCTATTACTTTGTGACCGAGGCGGATGAGCGCGAGGGTAAGCTGATTAAGGACGGCACGACGCCGGACGGCTATCGCGTGGACAAGGACGGCAAGTGGATTGACGCGAGCGGCAACATTCAGAGCCGCACGGGTGAGGGCTATATCACCAAGAGCGCAAGCGCCGGTAACGGCGGCTCCGGCAGCGGAAAGTCGGGCGGAAAGTCTTCTTCCGGAAAGCGCGGCGGTTCGGGCGGCGGCGGAAGCCGTGGCGGAAGAAGAGGCGGCGGCTCCGGCGGTTCGGGCAGCAGCAGTTCTCATACGACACCGGTGAAGCCGGTACAGCCCGAGGAGCAGAGTAAGACGGTACAGCCCGAGGCACAGCCGGCAAGCCCGAGTAACCCCGCACAGCAGGGCGGGATCACCCGGAGAATCCGGCAAACCCGGCAGTAAGTCCGGAGAATCCGGCAAACCCGGCAGTGAATCCGGCAAATCCGGCGGTAAGCCCGGAGGCACCCGAGCATCCGGTGGGCCCGGTGGAAGATGACAGACCGGGTAAGAATGAGGATGCTTCCAAGCCTGAAAACGAGCAGCCTGAGAAGGAACTGAAGAGCCGCATGGTGCACCTCGGTTTTGCGGACTTTGTGACGGTGGTATTCCGTCGGGGAACGCTTGCGGACCATGAGATCTATGTGGACGGCGTGAATGTCACCGAGGCAGTGCGGAAGGTGGACGATGCCGGCCGCGTGGTGAAGTGGGCTTCCACGGTCGCGTCCCCGAAGGAGCTGGTCGTGGTCAATAAGGCGGACGGCAGCACGGAGCAGACGCTGCGCTTGAATGCCGGTACCGCAAGCGAGACGGTCACGCCGGGCAATCCGGAGGATCAGCCGGATTACATTCTGTCCCGCGGACGTGTCTCGAAGTTCGACTACTTGCTTGCGCCGAAGGACAAGGAGGGCAGGGATCGTATACTCCCGGCAACGACGACCTTTGATCTTCTGCAGGAGAGAAAAGAGAACAGCGACGCAGTCACGACGCAGTTCTATGTGAAGGCTGTGGAGATCAACGCAGAGGGTAAGGGCGTTCAAAAGGACAACATTGTCATCAAGTTCAATGTCGAGAACGAGGAGCAGAAGAAGTGGTTTGAGGGCATCGACAGCCTGAAGATCATGAACAACGAGAACTGGCCGGTCAATCAGAACCCGACCTTTACGAAGGAAGTCAAGGATACGAAGCACGGCAAGAACGGCATCATCCAGATTCCGACGGGTCAGGATAACATGCGGAGCAGAGGCATCTACCGCGTGAACATTCACTCGAGCTATACGAACGAGACGGTCACAGTGCCGTTTGAACTTGTGAGCAGCGCAAAGTTCAGCTTAAAGCAGCGCGTTGAGACCGCAAACCCGAAGGCAGGCGAGCGCGTCCAGTTCAACGTGGAGGCGAGCGGCGGCGAGAGCTTCGGAAACGATTTAAAGATTGATTCCATGCGCGTCACGTTAAAGAAGCCGAGCGGCAAGGTCGTTGAGCTCAAGTACATCGACGATTTCTTCAACTTCGGCGACCTCTTTGTCCTCTACGGAAAGAGCTCCAATGAGGAGAAGACGGTCAACACGGACGAGGTCGGTGTCTACACATTAACGCTCAAGTACTCGGGCTATCAGACGATTAAGAAAAAGTTTGAGGTTTACCCGGGCCAGTCCTTCTTAAAGGAAGAGGACAGCGAGACCGAGTGGAACGCAAAGAAGAGCGCGAGAAGTAAGCCGGTCGAGATCGATGCGGTCTCGAGTGCAACGACGGGTTCCGTCTCCGGCAAGAAGAGCAGCGGCAGCAGCGGCGGCGGACAGTATGTGGACGGCCGCATGGTCTTTGACTACGATCTCCTGACCAATGCGCTGATTCTCAATGAGATTGAGGCGCTGAACGAGGATGCGCGGGCGGTGGTGAAGCGCTTCTTTAGACACGACGGAGAGCGATTACATCTATAAGGACGGCGCGGAGAAGCTGTACCGCTTCACGGACTACATGGATGCCTACAAGGAGTCGCGCCTTGCGGGCGGCAAGAGCCTTAGCTTCAAGGAATATACGGACTCCCACGCGGCGGCAAGCTATGCGGGCCCGAACGAGGTGCAGAATGTCCTTGAGGACGGCAGTCTCGGCGCACTGACGAGCTTTAAGTTCTATAAGGGCGACAAGGTTCCGGACTTTAGCGGCACGACAGCGGTCGCGGGCAATGACTTTGTGCTGCACACGGACGACAGCGCTTACCTCGAGGCAATCCGCGGTCTCTATGTGGACGGCGAGAGCCGTAACCTCATGGACGCTTACGAGAAGCAGTACGTGCTGGACAAAGCGGCGGGGACGCTGACCGTGAAGCGCGGCGCATTTAACTTCTACAATACGCCGGAGGTCGGCGAGCACAAGCTGAAGATCGATGCGGGGCAGAAGTACAGAACGGCGGAACTGAAACTTACCTATACGGCTGCGGAGGCGCTGCCGACCCTTGCGCTGCAGGGCGCGGCAAAGCAGAACGCGGATGTCACGGTGAACGTGGAAGGTCTCAGCGCGGAGAGACTGGCGGCAAAGCTCGCCAAGGTGGAGCTCAGCAATCCTGAAGAGAGCGGTCTCAGAAGACTCATGACGGCAACGGAGGGCGGCACGAGTTCCGACGATTACTATGAGCTCTCCGGCACACAGCTCATTCTGAAGGGCGGACTCTTTAAGACTACCGGCGATTACTCGCTCTATCTTAAGTTCACGGATGCGAAGGCACCGGTGAAGTTAGACTTTACGGTCGCGGCGGCGGAGGCAACGCCCGAGCAGCCCGCGGTCGAGGAGAAGGCAGCGCCGAGCGGCGCGACCCTCGGCACGAATCGCGGTGTCTTTGGCAGCGAGACCGTCCTTAACTTCGAGGGACTTTCCGGGGAGGAGCTCGGCAACTACCTCTCGAAGATTACGGAGCTCCGTGTGAACGGAACCGTCTTTGAAAAGAGCAACTTTAGCTACGGCCTCGGTGCTGCCGCGTATGTGCTGAAAAAAGATGCTTACGGCAGAAACAATGCCATAGCGTTTGGCAGCGCGGCGGCAGCGGACAGCGAAAAGAAGATTGAAATTACGGCAGAGGGCTATGCGAAACTGACGGTCACGATTCCGGCAGAGGGCGGCGCTTCCGCGCCGGAGACGCCAGCAGTCGAGACCAAGGCAGCGCCGACAAGCGCAACGCTCGCGAAGGAAGAGAGCCTGCTCAGCAGCAATTGGCTTCTTCGCTTCGAGGGACTCTCGGCGGATGAGCTTGAGGGCTATCTCTCGAAGATTACCGAGCTCAGCGTAAACGGTACGGTCTACGAGCGTAAGAGCTACAGCTACGGTCTCGGGAACAGTGAGTACGGCTTCCATAAGGACAGCTACGGCAGAAACGACGGCCTCAAGTTTGCGCTCGGGGCTTTGGCGGCGGGCGAAAACCGCATTGTCGTGAAGGCCGAGGGCTACGCAGAGAAGGAATTTGCGGTGCAAAACGGAAGCGCTGCACCGGCCGAAACGGCAAAGAAGAAAGCGCCGACGGCTGCGCAGGCAGAGAAGGTTTACGCCGCGTCAGGGCTATGACAGCGGCACGAAGGAGGTCTATGATCTCACCTTCACGGGACTCGATGCGGATGCTCTGGATACCTACCTTCGCGCCAAGATTACAAAGCTCACGGTGAACGGAAAGCGTTATACGGAAGCGCAGAGCAAGAGCTATCTCTTCTCGATGGACGATAAGTATGCGACGCTCTTTGACAGAACTTACAAGAAGAACGGCGTGCGCCTCTCGGCGAACGGCTTTACCGAGGCGAACAATGAAGTCATTCTTGAAGTAGAGGGGTACGAGCCCTTCCGCTTTACGGTGGAGCGTGCGTCCGCGGAAGAGAGCGAGAACGAGGCGGCAGCGGGTAAGGCAGTGCCGACCGGCGCGGTGATTGAGAAAGTGATTCCGCGTCAGGGCTATGACATCGGCTCGAAGCCCGCGTATGCGCTCAGCTTTGAAGGACTCGAGGATGAGGCACTCGACACCTGGCTTCGAAGCAATGACTTGGAAGTTTCGGTGAACGGCAGGAAGCTGAGCTCGGTTCATGCGAATTACATCCACCTGTATGACGATCGCTTTGCCTTTAGTCTGAAGCGCTATCGCCGCGCGGGCCTCACGCTGAGCGGCAATCTCTTTGAGAGCGGCAGCAATGAGGTGACGGTGAAAGCCGGCGGATATCAGGTCGGTAGCTTCACACTTACGGTAGAATAAGGAAACCGGCAACGGAGGAAAGGGGCAGCGCAAAAACGCGCTGCCCCTTCTTTGCTTGTTAGAATCCGCGGAATATGAGAAAATAGATAAAATTACGACAAAGTCATTTGGGGGAGAAAAGATGCGAGACACAGAGGCGGAGAGCAGACGGCTATTGGGCAACAAGGCGTGGAACTTGCTCCGCAGAAGGGCGCAGGGTTATTCCGTGCCGCCGTTTTTCATTCTGGACCGGAACTTCTTTTTTCGCTTTCTTGGCGACAAACAGGAGCGCTATGCGGAGCTGCTCCGCAATCCTTCCGAGGAGACGGGGGCGGAGATTCGGGCGCTCTTAGAGAGTTGCGCGTTCGGAGAGGAAGCGGCCGAAAAGCTGAGGCGCGAACTTCAGGTCGCGATGCCGCGGGCGGAGCGCTTTGCGGTGCGCAGCAGCTTTATTCTGGAGGGCGAGGAGCGCCACAGTTTCGACGGCCTCTTTCAGAGTGTACTCGAGGTGCCGCGGGGCGATGAACTTTTACAGGCGGTAAAGGATTGCTATCTTTCCTGTTTTTCGGGAGCGCGCCACCCGCTATATGCTGCAGTACGGACTCTTTGACGAGAGCATAGCGGTAGCTGTGATTCTCCAGGACATGGCGGGTAACGGGCGTAACTTTACGGTCTATACGACCAATCCGCAGAGCGGAAATCCGGAGGAGTTGCTCGCCGAGTACCTTGACGCGGCGGGAAAGCAGCAGCGAACGGTGCTCGATCTCGCGGGGCGGGTGCTTCAGACCAGCGAGCGAGCGGAAGTCGAGGAGGCGGATGAAGAGAGAGAAGTGCTCTTTGTCCGTCTTGCCGCACTCGCCCTGGAACTGGAGGCGAGCAATACGCCGCAGACCGCCTGCTGCTTTGAGTTTGCGGTGGAGCCGGACGGAGAACTGAGGCTCCTTCGGGAGAGCGAGATGAGTTCCTACCGTCACCTCGACAAGCGGGTCAAGCACTTTTATCTGGACGCGGCGGGACGTAACGGCGCGGCGGACGGGGTGTTGACGCCGCTCGGCTTTGAACTGCTCCGAGGCCTATATCAAAAGGCGGGGAAAGAGCCCCTGCTCTTTGAAGGAAGAGTATACACGAGACGGGAGGGCGGCAAAGAGGCGGAAGCGGAAGCTTCGCCCTCGGCGGAACTCTTACAGCGCCTGCCCAAGCACTATCAGCTCTCGCACTATTTGCAGACGGCGGAACAGGAGGAGCAGACCGAAGCGGAAGCGGAGCTTCCGGAGACAGTAGAGGAGCGCTGGCGGAAGATCGTGGATCTCAGTAACGGCTTCACGGCACTCGGGCGTTTTGCGGCCGAGGCGGAGGCGAGCGCAAGGAGTTGCTACGCAGAGCTCTTACAGGAGCTCCGCGAGCGCAGCGTTCCGAATGCAGAGGGGCTTTTGAATGCCGCACTCATGGGGCAGGGCGGCATGAAGAGCGCGGAAAGCGTGCAGGCACTGAGCGCCCTGCTCCGCACGGTGCAGGAGAGCGAAGCGCTGCGCGAACTCGTGCTCTCGCAGAGCGCCCAGGAATTGGAGGGGCTCTGCTGGAGAGTGCGCACGGAAGAGGGAAGCGCACAGAACGAATGCAGTGTGTTTGCGGGGGAGGTGCAGCACTACTTAAGGCACTACGGCAGCTGCACGTCGGCCGAGTATCTTTTGGAGCGGGAGAGTTACCGGCAGAATCCGCAGCCGCTCTTTGCGTTCTTACAGCAGTATGCGGCGGCAAAGCCGGTCGAAGTGCGGAGTGAGCAGAGTGAGGTGAGCGCAAAGGCGCAGGAAGAGCTGTTTAAGACCCTCGGGTTTTCTCGGGAAGCTCCGCGGGAAGCGCCTTTTACAGGAACTTATCTTCTTTCTCCGCGCGCGGGAGAATCTGGATTTCCTCGCGCAAAATCGCGTGGACCGGCTGCGGAGGCAGGTCTTGCAGCTCGGCGAGCTGCTCACGCGCCGCGGAGAACTCGCGGAGGCGCGGGATATCTTCTATCTAAAGCGGGATGAGCTGGAGCGCGCTTTTTCGGCTGGCAGCGGCAGTACGGCGGTTTTCGGCGGTTTGCAGCCCTGCATCAGCGAAAGAAGACGGGAACAGGAGCGCTATGCGGCCCTGCCCCGTTGCAGTCATCTCTGCTGCTTCGGCAGCCTCACGCGGGAAAATATGACGGTGCTTCGGGAGTCGCTTACCCGGGAAGAGCTCAGTGAAGAGAGCGAGCGCCTCTTCTTGCGGGGCATTCCCTGCGGTGCGGTGCGAGAGGGAGAGGCAGGTTTCTTTGACGGAGAGACCCTGCCCCGCGCGAGCGGTGCCGTGCTGCTCGCAAATCACTGCACGGAGAAGCTCTTTCCGCTGCTCGCACTGAGCCGCGGCCTGGTGCTGGAGCGAGGGGATCTCTGGTCGCACGAGGCGGTCGTCGCGAGAGAGCTTGGACTGCTCTCGCTGATTCGAGTCCCCGGCCTTTTCCGGGCGGTGCGCGAGGGCGAGTGGCTTCGCGCGGACGGAAGACGCGGAGTTTTGGAGCGCTCCGCCGAAGGAGATGCCGAGCGCATCGAGGAAGTGGAAGTTTGAGAGAAACGAAAAGAAAGCGCGTGCCGGTCGCAACTCACGACCGACACGCGCTTTTCGCTGTTCGAAAACGAAACCGTAAATATGCTTTTTGGGTACAAAAAATGGAGATAGTAGGGTTCGAACCTGCGACCTTCCGCACGTCAAGCGGATGCTCTCCCAGTTGAGCTATATCTCCAGCGAGGTTCAGTATAGCGGAAGGAGAAGAAAAAAGCAAGCGGAAATTTTATTTTTTTTGACGGCGCGGCGGGCGCAGGGCGTAGCGGGATAAGAGCGGTCGGAAGGCCGAGGGCAGCGCGAGTTTCTCGAGCTCCGCGCGGGTCACAAAGATGCCGCTCCGCGCGAGTTCCTTCCGGTTTCGCCGGGGCTCGGTGGCAGAGAGCGGCTCCGCAATCTGCACCTCGTAGGCACTCATATGCCACTCGATGTGGGTGAACACATGGTGGAAGGGCGGGAGGGCTTGGATGCGGAGCGGGGTAAAGCCGCGCTCGTGCACCAGCTTTAAAACCTCTTCCTCTGAGAGCGTTCCGGGGAAGCCGGGGAACTCAAACATCCCGGCGAGCAGGCCCTTTGACGGGCGCTGCCGCACATAGAAGCGCTCGCCGTCCCGGAGTACGAGTACGGTGCGCACTTCGTCCCGACGCGGTTTTTTCGGTGCGCGGCGCGGCAGAGTCTCCTGAATGCCGAGTCTTCTGCCGTCGCACTGTGCGGCGACCGGACAGCGCTCGCAGAGCGGCGCACCGTTCGGAATGCAAACCAGGGCGCCCAGTTCCATGAGGGCCTGGTTAAAGTCTGCGACCGGAAAGTTCTTCCAATCGGCATAGACCAGTTGCCAGAGTAAATCCTGCAGGCGCTCGGTGAAGGCCTGCTTGGTCGCGGGCTCCATGATATCGTCCTCGCAGGCCGTGAGTCGCGAGAAGACGCGGAGCACATTGCCGTCGACCGCGGGAACGGGGACATTGTAGGCAATGGAGGCGATGGCGCCAGCCGTATAGGGGCCTATGCCCGGGAGATCTCGGAGTTCAAGCGGATCCACGGGCAGTTCGCCGCCGTGGTCGCGGAGCAGAACCTGGGCGCACTTTTTAATATTGCGCGCGCGGGTGTAGTAGCCGAGCCCCCTCCCAGAGACGCAAGAGGGTTTCGTCCGGGCAGGCCGCAATGGCTTCCAGTGTGGGGAGTGCCTCCCGAAAGCGCACAAAGTACTCTTTCACGGCTTCCACGCGCGTCTGCTGCAGCATGATTTCGGAAATCCAGACATCCTCCGGGTTTCCGGTATCTCTCCAGGGGAGGGAGCGCTTGTTTTTCTGATACCAGTGCAGAAGCAGTTCCGCATCGGCGCTGTTTTGTAATGCCATGACGAGAGCCTTTCTTTTGTCTTTCCTATGAGCTGTCCTTGCTATGTTCTGTATTGTAGCATGCCTCTGGGAAAAGCAGAAAGCAGCTTACGGGAATCGCAGCTCTTTTCTGCTGTTTGCTTGAATTCGGCCACAACTTTGTTTAGAATGAAAGTTGAAATAATTACTCGTCGACTTCTTTATGAAAGGGAGGTAACGGTTATGGCATTGGTCACTTCGGCGGAGATGTTCCGTAAGGCATATGAGGGCGGTTACGCCATCGGCGCATTCAACGTCAACAACATGGAAATTGTTCAGGCTATCACGGAGGCGGCTGCCGAGCTTAAGTCCCCGGTGATTCTGCAGGCTTCCGCGGGCGCGAGAAAGTACGCAAACTCGATTTATCTCGTGAAGCTCGTTGAGGCGGCGGTCGAGCTGCACCCGGAGGTTCCGATGGTGCTCCACCTGGATCACGGCGCGGATTTCGCGACCTGCAAGGACTGCATTGACGGCGGCTTTACTTCGGTCATGATTGACTTCTCGAGCCACAGCTTCGAGGACAACATCGCAGAGACCAAGAAGGTTGTCGAGTACGCACACGCACACGGCGTTGTGGTCGAGGCTGAGCTCGGCACGCTGGCGGGCGTTGAGGATGATGTCTGCGTCGAGGAGGGTATGTCTTCCTACACGAGACCGGAAGAGGTCGAGGAATTCGTGAGCCGCACGGGCTGCGACTCCCTCGCAATCGCAATCGGCACGAGCCACGGCGCTTACAAGTTCAAGCCGGGCACGAATCCGGGAGCTTCGCCTCGACATCCTCGAGGAAGTGAAGAAGAGACTGCCGGGCTTCCCGATTGTTCTGCACGGCGCATCTTCCGTCCCGCAGGAGTACGTGAAGATTATCAACGCAAACGGCGGTCAGCTGAAGGACGCAATCGGTGTTCCGGAGGATCAGCTCCGCGCGGCAGCGAGAAGCGCGGTCTGCAAGATCAACATTGACTCCGACCTTCGCCTCGGCATGACGGCAGGCATTCGTCAGCACTTCAACGAGCACCCGGATCACTTTGACCCGAGACAGTACCTCGGCGACGGCAGAGCCAATGTCAAGGCAATTGTCGCGCACAAGATCACGGAAGTTCTGGGATCGAATAACAGAATCTAAGCAGTCGGCAGCAAATCAGATACAGAAGAGAGGCGTTTTTACATGGCAGAGAAGAATCTGGACTGGGGTAACATTGGCTTCGCCTATCACGTGACGGATCAGCGCTACGTTTCCAACTATAAGAACGGCGCGTGGGATGAAGGCGGTCTCACGGCGGATGCGACCGTGTGCATTTCGGAGTGCGCGGGCATCCTGCAGTATTGCCAGGAGGTCTTTGAGGGCCTCAAGGCATATCGCACCGAGGACGGCAGCATTGTGACCTTCCGCCCCGACCTGAACGCGAAGCGCATGGCGGACTCCGCGCGCTATCTTGAAATGCCGGCTTTTCCGGAGGAGAGATTCCTGGAAGCGGTGGATGCGGTCGTCAAGGCAAATGCGGACTGGGTTCCGCCCTACGGCAGCGGTGCTTCTCTGTACCTGCGCCCCTATATGTTTGCGAGCGGACCGGTAATCGGCGTGAAGCCGTCGGATGAATACCAGTTTCGTCTGTTTGCGACCCCGGTGGGTCCCTACTTTAAGGGCGGCGCAAAGCCGACCACGCTCTGCGTGAGCAAGTACGACCGCGCGGCACCGCACGGCACGGGACACATTAAGGCCGGTCTCAACTACGCGATGAGTCTGCATGCCTATGTGGACGCACATGCGCGCGGCTTTGACGAGAACATGTACTTAGACGCTGCGACCAGAACCTATATCGAGGAGACGGGCGGCGCCAACTTCCTCTTCGTGACGAAGGACGGTGTTCTGGTGAGCCCGAAGTCGGATTCCATTCTGCCCTCGATTACACGGCGCTCCCTTCTTTACATCGCGGAGCACATGCTCGGCATGAAGACGGAGCACAGAGCGGTCAAGTTCTCCGAGTTAAAGGATTTGCGGAGGCGGGTCTCTGCGGCACGGCGGCGGTCATCAGCCCGGTGGGCCGTGTCGTGAACGGCGAGGAGGTCATAGACTTCCCCTCCGGTACGGAGAAGATGGGGCCGGTGCTTCAGAAGCTCTACGACACGATTACGGGCATTCAGTCCGGTCACATTGCGGGACCGGAGGGCTGGATTCGCAAGATTTGCTGAGCAAAGAACGCTTGATACAAGTGAACAGAAAGTCCCCGCGCGAGTCTTCGGCGGGGACTTTTTTGTGAAGGAGGCAGGGTGCGGGAGAGTTATTCCTTTGGACCGGTCTTTGACCGGAACAGTCACACACTTATTTTGGGGAGTTTTCCCTCGGTGCAGTCAAGGGCGGCGGGCTTCTACTATGCGAACCCGCAGAACCGTTTCTGGCGCATGTTAGCGGCGGTCTACGGGGCGGAAGTGCCCGGCAGCATAGAAGAAAAGCGGGCGCTGCTCCTCTCAAACGGGCTTGCTCTCTGGGACGTGCTGGAGCGCTGCGAGATTCAGGGGTCGAGCGATGCGAGCATACGGGGCGCGGTTCCGGTGGATATCGAGACGGTCACGAGAGAGGCAAAAATACGCCGCGTGCTCGTAAACGGCACGACCGCGGCGAAGTACTATGCGCGTTATCTGGAACCGAAGACGGGGATAGCGGCTACCTGCCTGCCTTCGACCAGTCCGGCGAATGCGGCCTACCGCTTGGAGCGCCTCACGGCGCTCTGGGGTGCCGCGCTGCTTAAGGAGGAGGGCTGAATGGGGACTTGGTATGTGCTGCTACAGCGATGGCATTTGGAAGTCGCTGTGGTGCTCGGTTTTCTCTTAGACCTCTTGCTCGGCGATCCGGAGCATTGGTTTCACCCGGTGCGCCTCATCGGGGGCTCGTGCGGGAACTCGAGCGGCGGCTCTACCCGAAAGGCGGGACCGCCGGTCGCTGCCTTTTGGAACGGCCTCTTCCTCTGGCTCTGCTGTGTCGGCGCGGTCGGCGGGAGCGTGTATCTTTTGACCGGAGTGCTCCGGCAGCATTTCTTCTTGGCGGGCTTTGCCTTTGAAATCCTGCTCTCGTATCAGCTCCTCGCGGCGCGCTGCCTTTCGGACAGCGCAGCGGCGGTGGCGCGTGCCCTAAAGGAGGGCGGTCTTACGGCGGGGCGAAAGGCGGTGTCCTATATTGTGGGGCGGGACACGGAAGAACTCAGCGAGGCGGGAGTTATCCGGGCTACAGTCGAGACGGTTGCCGAAAACACTTCGGACGGGGAGATTGCGCCGCTCTTTTTTCTCATCTTCTTCGGTGTGGTGGGCGGCTGGATCTATAAGGCCGTGAACACCATGGATTCGATGCTCGGCTACAACAATGCGCGCTACCGTCTCTTCGGAAGAGCGGCAGCGCGCATGGATGATGTCTTCAATTGGATACCGGCAAGGCTTGCCGCGCTATTTTTGATGCTTGCGGCGGCACTCGGCGGACAGGATGCGGGCAATGCCCTTCGCATCTTTCGACGGGATCGCTACCGCCACGCGAGTCCGAACTCCGCGCAGACCGAGAGTGTCATGGCGGGGGCCCTCGGGGTCAGGCTTGCGGGGCCCGCGCGGTACTTCGGCGAAATCAAGGACAAGCCCTACATCGGGGATGATACGCGGGACATCGAGACAGCGGACATTGCGCGCGCCAACCGCATGCTTTTCCTTGCATCTTGGACCGGGCTGGTTGTCTTCCTCCTTGCCCGCGTGTTACTCGGAATGCTTATGGCCGGGCTTGCGCTTAAGCTGCAGCCCGCGGCGCTCGCATTGCCGAATTTACTTTAAGCGGAAGCTCACGTGCAGCCCCTCGGTGCGCTTCTCGAAGAGATTCGTGGAGTCGATGAAGGGGACAAATTTCTTGAACTGAAAGTTTCTCACGTCAAAGTCCGGGAATTGCTTGTTTAAGAAGTTTCCGAGCTGACTCGAGGGGATCCAGCCCTCCTCGTCCGAATTCTCCTCCCAAATCTGAATGAGAGCCTTTCGAACCGCTTTTAGGCGCATGCCCATGCCGGAGTTCGAGGCGTTGCCGCCCTTCTCGCTGTGCTCGCCCTCGCTGCTCTTTTCGGCCTGGGTCGGGAGCGGGTTTGCGGGCTGGTTCGCGCGGTAGAGGAGGTCTATGTATGAGAACTTACTGCAGGCGGAGATGAAGCTCTTCGGCGTTTTCTGCTCGCCCATGCCGAGCACAAAAATTTCGGATTCGCGGAGGCGCGCCGCGAGGCGTGTAAAGTCGGAGTCCGAGGAGACAATGCAGAAGCAATCAAAGCGTCCCTGATAGAGCAGGTCCATGGCATCAATGATGAGGGCGGAGTCCGAGGAATTCTTGCCCGACACATTGGAGTATTGCTGTATGGGTTGAACGGAGTTATCGAGTATCACATTGCGCCAGCTTCCCATCTGCGGTGTGGTCCAGTCCCCGTAGATGCGCTTGATGTTGACACTGCCGAGATTGTTGGCCTCGGAGAGCACGATGGGCAGGTACTTCGGCGCGATGTTTTCGGCGTCAATCAGTACGGCGACGCGGCGCTCTCTCTCCTCATTGTTCATGCGAATATCCTTTCTCTTTTGACATAGCGCGCCGAGCTGCGCTATACTGAAAAATACTCATTGTCAAGCGTGAGAATCGTAGTTATTGACACGCTTATTATAAGAAAGAGGAAAGAAATTGTCCATAAAAAGCTGGAAAGGAGCGCTGTTTGCGCTGGGTTTGGGATTTGGGGTCTGTGCGGCACTGCCGAGCAATGTGCGCGCAGAAGAGCAGAAAGCTGATACAGACGGTTGAAAAATCGCCTGCATCCGGATAGCGCAGCGCTTCCTCGCAGGGCTGAATACGGGTATGTGTCGGAGGACGCCAATGCGGTCATTGCGCGTCTGCTTTCCTACGAGACAGATGCCGAGCGCAAGGGAGATGCGCAGGCAGTTCTATCTGAACAGCGTCTGGTATCGGCAGGATGCGCAGTATGTCGATGAGAACGGCAAGCCCTATCTCCTGGTCTATGAGGGTGCGGCTTCCGACCGGAAAAAGCTGAGCTATGAATTGCTCGCAGGTCTCCCCTTCTTTTCAAATGCCAATGTCTTGATTACGACCAAGGGCGATAAGTTGATTGCGGCCGTTGAGCTGGGGCGGCCCTTTTCGGAGGCAGAGGCCTACCGGAATTACCGGAACTTACTCCGTCTGCAGGGCCTCACGGAAGAAGTGAAGGCGCAGACTGAGGGTAAGACCCAGCGGGAAAAGGCGCAGTTTATTTGCGACACGGTCGCAAAGCGCCTCAACTACGACTACAGTCTGCAGCAGAACTGCCTGCAGGATGTCGTGGTATCGCAGCGCACGGCCTGTGTGGGCTATAACGGTTTGACCGAGCTCCTGTTTCGGAGTGTCGGACTCTCCTATGTGAACATGATCGCAAACAACCGGGAGACCGGTGTCATGCACATCTTCGGAACCTCCAAGATCGACGGAAACTGGCTGATCTTTGATACGAGTAACTATGACAACGAGAGCGGTCCCCTTGACACGAGCTATATCTTCTCGGAACTTGAGCACGAGGCAAAGGCTACCGCGACTTTAAACTCCTGCAGGGAGAGAGACTGAACTGATGGACCTCTTTGACTATATGCGCGAGAATGCGCTCCGACAGGAGGCACCGCTTGCCGTGCGCATGCGGCCCCGAAGCTTGGAGGAGATTGCGGGGCAGACGCATATCCTCGGCGAGGGAAAGCTTCTGTACCGTGCCGTGCGGGCGGATGCCGTGGGATCCATGATTCTCTACGGACCGCCGGGCAGCGGAAAAAACTACGATTGCGGAAGTCATATCCCGCGAGACCAAATCCGAGTTTTGCCGTCTGAATGCGACGACGGCCGGCAAAAAGAGATGGAGGAAGTGATTCAAGAGCCCGCGAGAACTTTGGGCGCGGCAAGCGAACCACCCTTTTTGTCGACGAGATACACCGCTTTCACAAGGGGCAGCAGGATTTTCTGCTCCCCTATGTGGAGGATGGAACCGTTGCGCTGATCGGCGCGACAACCGAAAATCCTTTTTTTGAAGTCAATGCAGCGCTGCTTTCGCGCTCCCGCATTTTTGAATTAAAACCACTTGCGGCGGCGGATATCGCAGCGCTGCTTCGTCGTGCTATGGAGGACAAGGAGCGCGGGTACGGGAACTGGCGCGCCGAGCTCACGGAGGAGGCCTGTGCCTTTCTTTCGGACGCAGCGGGGGGCGATGCGCGGACCGCGCTGAATGCGCTGGAACTTGCGATGAAGACGACGCCTCCGGATGCGGACGGCGTGTTGCGCCTTACCCTTCCGGTTGCGGAGGAGTGTATCCAGAAGCGCGCCATACGCTACGATAAGGACGGTGACAATCACTACGACACGATTTCCGCCTTTATCAAAAGTATGCGCGGCTCGGACCCGGATGCCGCGATTTACTATCTGGCGCGCATGCTCTACGCCGGAGAAGACCCGCGCTTTCTCGCGCGGCGCATTGTAATCTGTGCGGCGGAGGATGTGGGCAATGCGGACCCGATGGCGCTGGTGGTCGCGGAGAGCATGGCCGCGGCGCTTGACCGCATCGGTATGCCGGAGGAAGCTCTTACTCAGTCAGGCCTGCCTCTATGTGGCCTCGGCGCCGAAATCGAATGCGGCGACCACGGCGATTTTTCGGCACTGGAGCTCGCGGAGCCACGGCGACCGCGCCGATTCCGCCCTATTTACAGGATGCCCACTACCGCGGGCACGAGCAGCTCGGCAGAGGCAAGGGCTATCTCTATCCGCACGACTTCCCGGGCAACTATGTGGAACAGACGTATCTGCCGGAGAGCCTTAGGGGAAGCGCGCTTTACCGACCGAGCGACAACGGAAAAGAAGCCGAAATCAAAGCGCGGCTTAAAAGGCTGAAGGCAGCGGGAGAGGAGGGCCATGACGGAAGAAAGACTTGAGAGCCTAAGCCTCACGGAACTCAGAGAACTCGCGAGAGCGAGGCCTCTCCGGCGTGAGTGCGCTCAGAAAGCAGGACTTGATTCAGAAACTGAGGGAGAGCCGCGGAGCCGGATCGAGCAGGCGAGTCTCGAACTGCCGCCCGAACTTCGGGAGGCGGCGGACAGCGGAACCCTCGCCTCGGGCCTTTTGGAGATTGTGAGTGAGGGAGGCTTCGGATTTCTCCGCTCGGCGAATTACCTCCCGGGTGAAGAAGATGTCTATGTATCGCCCTCGCAGATACGGCGTTTTCGCCTGAGAACCGGCGACCTTGTGACCGGTGTGAAGCGCCTTCGCGGTGAAAAGGAGCGCTACAGCGCCCTGCTCTATGTGAACACGGTAAACGGCGTGCGCGCCGGGGAGCTCAGCCGCGCAAACTTTGAGGAGATGACCCCGATTTTTCCGAGCGAGCGCATTCCGCTTTCGGAGGGCAAAAAGTCTTCGCTTGCGCTCCGGGTTATTGACCTGATTGCGCCGATCGGCAAGGGGCAGCGCGGCCTCATCGTCGCGCCGCCGAAGGCCGGTAAGACCACGCTCTTAAAGGAAATCGCGAAGGCCGTGCGGTGCACGCGCCCCGAGATTCATCTGATTGTACTGTTGATCGATGAGAGACCGGAGGAGGTCACGGATATCAAGGAGTACATCGCGGATCCGGAAGTCGAGGTCATATACTCGACCTTTGACCGAGAGCCCGAGCAGCACAGAAGGGTAGCCGAGATGGCAATCGAGCGGGCGCGCCGCATCACGGAGCAGCACAGGGATGTGATGATACTGCTCGACTCGATTACGCGCTTTGCGCGCGCCTATAACTCGACGTTTACCCCCTCAGGGGCGCACGCTCGGGCGGTCTGGATCCCGCCTCTCTCTACATGCCGAAGCGCTTCTTCGGCGCGGCGCGGAACATGCGGGAGGGCGGCAGTCTCACGATACTCGCGACCGCCCTCGTCGAGACGGGCAGCCGCATGGACGATGTCATCTACGAGGAATTCAAGGGCACCGGCAATATGGAGCTCATGCTGGACCGCAGGCTCGCGGAGCGGCGCATTTTTCCGGCAATCGATATCGCGCGGAGCGGAACCCGGAGAGAGGAGCTGTTGCTCTCCCGCTTGCGCAGAGCGGTGTCGCGAAAACTTAGGAGGATGCGGGGCAACGGCAGCGGGGAACAGCAGACGGAACAGATACTCGAGCTCTTTTCGGAGAGCGAGGACAACGAAACCCTCTTAAAACGGCTTCGGGACGGCAAATAAAAGCGTTTTCCGGACTTGCGGAGCGTTGACAAGCATGATATACTGTGAAAGCTGTTTTTCTATGGGAATGGGAACGGAAAAGCGGTTCGCCGCTTTCATAAAAGATCAAGATTAAAGTGAGGTGAAACAAATGAAAGAGGGAATCCATCCGAATTACTACCAGGCAACGGTGACTTGCAACTGCGGCAACACCTTTGTGACCGGTTCCACGAAGCCGGAGATTCACGTTGAGGTCTGCTCCAAGTGCCACAGCTTCTACACCGGTCAGCAGAAGACTGCCGGCGCGCGCGGACGCATTGAGAAGTTCAACAAGAAGTACGGCGTGAAGGGCGAGTAAAAAATAAACAGGGGACAGGGGCTGAGGGTGAGCTCAGCCCCTGTTTTACGATTAAAAACGCTTCAGAGAGGAGGCGAGTATGGCGAAACAAAAATACTCCGGCATCGGCGGACAGGCGATACTGGAAGGCATCATGATGAAAAACGGGGAGTATTACGCCTGCGCGGTGCGCCGCGAAGATAAGAGCATTGCGGTGGATCGGCAGCGTTACGTGAGTCTCACGGATCGTTACCCGCTCTTTCGACTGCCCTTTGTGCGCGGCGTGTTCAGCTTTGCGGATTCCATGATACTCGGTATGCGCGCGCTGAACTGGTCGGCGGAGATTTACGCGGAGGGAGAGGAGGAAGAGGAGGAGCCCTCGAAGTTTGAGCGTTTCCTTGAGAAGACCTTCGGCGAAAAGGCCATGAAGGTGATGATGGGTGTCATCATGGCGTTTTCCTTCCTCGCGGCCATAGGCATTTTTATGCTGTTGCCCATGTTTCTGGCGGGACTTTCTGCGCCGCGTTCTCGCAAACGAGACCTTGATTGCGGTCTTGGAGGGCGTATTCCGCATCCTGATTTTCATTCTCTACATCAAGGCAATTTCGCGCATGGAGGACATACACCGCACCTTTATGTACCACGGGGCCGAGCATAAGTGCATCAACTGCGTGGAGCACGGGCTTCCGCTCACGGTCGAGAACGTGATGAAGAGCTCCAAGGAGCATAAGCGCTGCGGAACCAGCTTCATCCTGATCGTGATGATGATTTCGATTCTTTTCTTTATTGTGATACGGCCCGAGACACTTTTGCTCCGCGCGGTATCGCGCATCCTCTTGATGCCGGTGATTGCGGGTGTCTCCTATGAGTTTCTCCGTTTTACGGGCACGCACGACTCCGCATTCGTGAATGCGCTGAGCCGCCCGGGCATGTGGATGCAGGGGCTCACGACCACGGAACCGACGCCCGAAATGGCGGAAGTCGCGATTCAGGCGGTCGAGGCGGTTTTTGACTGGAGAGAGTATCTGAGAAAGAACTTTGATGCGACGTTTCCGGAGACGGAGACAAACGCATGAGCGCAGAGACCCTTCGGGAGGCAGAGCGCCGCGGGGCGAAATCCTGCGGCGGCAGGGCAGAAGAAGCCGCGCAGACCGCGCGGCTTCTCTCTGCCATCTGCTGAACTTTAACTTTACGGACTATGTGCTGGCGCGGGAAGACTTGCTTTCGCCGCTCGACGCCGCGCGCTACGAGGACTTGCTGACGCGCCGGGCAAGCGGCGTACCGCTCCAGTACTTAACCCGGGAACAGAATTTCTGCGGCCTGTCCCTCTATGTGGACGAGCGGGTACTGATTCCGCGCCAGGACACCGAGTGTCTGGTCGAAGAAGTACTGCGGGACGGGGCAGGCGGAGACTTACTTGACCTCTGTACGGGGAGCGGCTGCATTCCGCTGGCACTTCTGAAGCACGGGAACTTTTCGTGTGCGCTCGGCGCGGGACATTTCTGCGGAGGCGCTTGCGGTCGCGGAGACAAACCGCGCGCGTACGGGCCTGCCGCTTCTCCTCCGGCAGTCGGATCTCTTTTCGGAAATTCCGGAGCGCTTTGATGTGATCACCGCGAATCCGCCCTACATCGAGAGCGCGGAGATAGAGAGCCTGAGCGTTGAAGTGCGAGATTACGAACCGCGGCTTGCGCTCGACGGGGCGGCGGACGGCCTCGCCTTTTACCGCCGCCTCGCTGCGGAGAGCGGCGCACATTTAAAGCCGGGCGGCAGACTTTATCTTGAAATCGGCATGTCGCAGGGGAAGGCGGTGGCTTCGCTTCTCGAGGCGGCCGCATTTTCGGACATACATATCATTCGGGATCTCGCGGGGCGGGATCGCATTGTGAAAGGGAGCATGCATGCTGGAGGAACATCTGAGCGAGGCGCTGCGCCGCTATGAGGAAGTGATGGCAGAGCTCTCCGTGCCGGAAACCCACGGAGACAGCGCGCTCTTACAGCGACTTTTAAAGGAACAGGCGGAACTTTCTCCCCTGGTCTCCTGTGTCGAGGCACTGCGTAGCGCCGAACAAAGGGAGGCGGAGGCGCTCTCCATGCTCGGCGAGGAGAAAGACGAAGAGCTTAGGGCGCTCGTGAAGGAGGAGCTTTGGGAGGCGCGGCGCGAAAAGGAAGCGCAGGCGGCAAAACTCAAAGAATTGCTCCTGCCGAAGGATCCGAACGACGAGAAAAACGTGGTGCTCGAGATTCGTGCGGGCGCGGGCGGCGATGAGGCGGCGCTCTTTGCGGCGGAGCTTTTCCGCATGTACCGCCAGTACGCGGAGCACCGCGGCTGGAAGGTTGAAATCGACGACTTCCACGAGAGCGGGCTCGGCGGGATGAAGGAAGTCATTGCGACGGTGCGCGGGCGCGGCGCGTTTTCGCGGCTCAAGTTCGAGTCAGGCGTGCACCGCGTGCAGCGTGTTCCGGCGACCGAGGCGGGCGGACGCATCCACACAAGTACGGCGAGTGTGGCCGTGATGCCGGAGGCGGAGGAAGTCGATGTGCAGCTTGATTTAAAAGATGTGCGCATCGATGTGATGCGCGCGTCCGGAAACGGCGGTCAGTGCGTCAACACGACGGACTCTGCGGTGCGCTTAACGCACTACCCGACCGGCATCGTGATTTACTCGCAGACCGAGAAGTCGCAGCTCCAGAACAAGGAGAAGGCCTTCCGTCTGCTTCGGAGTAAACTCTATGCGCTGGAACTCGAGCGGCGGCAGAATGAGACCGCGGAGGCGCGGCGCGCCCAGATCGGGAGCGGCGACCGCTCGGAAAAGATACGGACCTATAACTTCCCGCAGGGGCGTGTGACCGACCACAGAATTAAGCTAACGCTCTATAACATCGACCGCGTCATGGACGGCGATCTGGACGAAATTCTGGATGCCTTGATTCATGCCTCGCGCGCTGCGGAGCTCGCGGGAGCTGCCGACTCGGAAAGCGCTGGAAAAGGCGGCGGGAATTCGCTATGATGAGACTGGAATCGCGATAAAGACCTAAGGGGGACAGAACTATGAATGTGACCAAGCCCGACATTGAGGTGCTCTACGGAGAAGAGAGCGAGAGAGCACGAAAGCGCTATGCGCATTTGCAAGAAAAGTTTACGGAAGAATTCGGAGAGGCCGAGCTCCGCTATTTCTCCGCGCCCGGAAGAACGGAGATTATCGGAAACCACACGGACCACAACGGCGGTCAAATTCTGGCGGGCAGCATTACGCTCGATACCATCTGCGCCGCAGCGCCGACCGATGACGGTATCATTACGATTGTGAGCGAGGGATATCGCCCGGTCTCGGTGGACACCAAGGCGCTCTCGGAAACCCCGAAGGAGGACGGTTCGAAGTCTCTGGTTGCCGGCATGGCAGAGGCTGCGGAGAATTTCGGCTACAAGGTGGGCGGTTTCCGCGCCTATGTGACGAGCGAGGTCATTGCCTCGGCGGGTGTTTCGAGCTCGGCTTCGTTTGAGATGCTGGTCTGCACCGTGCTCAATGCTTTTTATAACGAGGGCAAGATGAGTATTGCGGACTATGCGCGCATGGGCCAGTACGCCGAGAACCACTGGTGGAACAAGAGCTCGGGGCTCATGGACCAGATGGCCTGCGCGGCGGGCGGCGTGATTTTCCTCGACTTTTCCGAGGGCGTCCGCTACGAGACCATAGACTTCTCCTTCGACGACTACGATATGGATCTCTTTATCCTGAACACCGGCAAGGGCCATGCGGATCTCACCGAAGAGTACTCCTCCATCCCGCACGAGATGTATGCGGTCGCGGAGAAGCTCGGCGAGAGCCGGCTCGCGGATGTGAGCGAACTTGTGCTGCTCACGACCCTCGGCGGTATGCGCGAAAAACTCGGAAACGACAGAGCCCTGCTTCGCGCCCTGCATTTCTTTGAGGAGAACAAGCGCGTCAACGAGGCGCGAGAGGCGGTCGCTGCGGGCAACAGCGACAAGCTTTTACAGCTCATGGGGGAGAGCGGCAAGTCCTCCTACGAGTGGCTGCAGAACGCCTACTGCACCGAGGATACGAAGGAGCAGTCGATTCCGCTGGCCCTCTGCCTCACGGAGCTTTTCTTAAAGCGCTGTGCGCGCGGCACCTGCCGCATCCACGGCGGCGGTTTTGCGGGGGTCATCATGGCGATACTCCCGAAGGAGGAGCGCGAGGACTACACGGCTTTCATGTCGCAGTTCTTCGGCAAAGAGAATATCTACCGCATGGGTCTGCGCCGTTACGGCGCGGTGGAAGTGAGTCTCTGAGGAGAGTGCACAAATAATTCACCGAAGCTTGTACAAAATGACGGGTAGTTAGAACTAAACACTTGGTTTCACCGATAGAATCAAGGCGGCTTTTCGAAGAAGAATAGGATTTTTCTAGGAAAGTATAGAAAATCCTATTTTGTGCCCTCGGCTTGGTATTCTTGTCCCATCACTGAAATGCGAATACGCATACAGAAAGAGGAGGAGTCAGTTATGAAGAAGGCAATTAGCATCATCGCAGCTGTGGCGATGGCGACCACGATGTTGGCAGCATGCGGCGGTGGCGGTAAGACGGAGAGCAGCTCTGCGGCGGCAAGCGGCAGCGAGAGCGCAGCGAGACCGATGGCTGCGGGCGGCGAGACCGGAATGGTTGCAAACAAGGATAAGCCCTTGGTTTGGTACAACCGTCAGCCCTCGAACGGCTCACGACGCGAGGAGCTCGACAAAAGAGGCACTTCACTTCAACGACAAGACCTACTATGTCGGTTTCGACGCAAAACCAGGTGCAGAGCTCCAGGGTGAGATGATTGTCGAGTACATCAAAGCACGCTGCCGAGATCGACAAGAACGGCGACAGCACGATCGGTTACGTCGCCACCTTAGGGGACATCGGCCACAACGACTCGATCGCTCGTACGAGGAGGTGTCAGAAAGGCACTCGGCACGGCGGTTGAGAAGGACGGCGCAATCGATTCCACGCCGGCAGAGCACGAACGTCGACGGCATGGCAACGGTTGTCAGGACAGCGAGATCGAAGTGGACGGCAAGACCTGCAAGGTCGAGAGAGCTGCTTCGCAGGAGATGAAGAACGCAGCGGGCGCTACCTGAGGATGCTGCAACGGCAGGAAACGGCATCAGCACCCGGGCTTCCTCCTTCGGCGATCAGATTGACATTGTCGCATCGAACAACGACAGCATGGGCGTGTCCATGTTCAATGCTTGGTCAGAAAGGGTGTTCCGACCTCGGTTACGACGCAAAACTCCGACGCAGTCGCTGCGATTCCGAGGCTACGGCGGCACCCATCAGCCAGCACGCGGACGTTCAGAAACACCTCACGCTCAGAGTGCTGAGAAACCCGCTCGACGGCGTGGATGTCGACACGGGCATCGGTACCGCGGATGAGGCCAGGCAATGTTCTACCGCACCGGACTACAAGTATGTGCCGGAAGACAGATCTACTACGCACTGAACCTTTGCGGTTACCGCAGACAACTATCAGGACTTCACGGATGCAACCAAGGTCTATGCACCGGTGCGGAAACAAGCTGGATGCTGCAAGCATGCGGAGAAAGGTCTGGCTGAACACCTACAACGCGGCGGATAACTTCCTCGGCTCCACCTACGGCCCCTGCTGAAGAACTACGAGGCGCTGCCGCTGAACCTGAAGGTCGATTACGTGGATGGCGACGGACAGACGAAGTCAACATCGCGAACCGCCTCGGCACCTGAGCCAGTACGATGCATTCGCAATCAACATGGTGAAGACGGACATGTAGACTTCCTACACCGCAATTCTGAACCAGTAAACGAAGCTATGTTTTTGGGGGTATCGGGGGCAAACCCTGATACCCTATTCTATATTGGGGGAGAAGAACCATGTCAGATCAAAAAGAAGATATCATCTTATCCACATACGAGTGGCATGTCGAAGTCCTTCGGCAGAAACCAGCTCTGGATCACATTGAGCTCAATTTGAGACGGGGCTCTCGTCATGGGGCTCATGGGAGAACGGCGCCGGAAAGTCCCGATGATGAGTACTCTTCGAAGCTATCAGAAGGACGAGGGCGAGATTATTCTCGACGGCCACGGGTCTCTTTTCGGGACCGAGCCGCATTGGAAAAACGGAATCGCCATGGTTCATCAGGGCTGAATCAGTGCCTGGAGCGCTCGGTTGTGGACAATCTCTTCCTGGGACGTCTCCGTGAACTCCATGGGCATTGTGGACGAGGCGGAGATGAAGAAGAGGCGGCGGGCTCTTCAGAGTCTCGGCATGATGACCGTGAACCCTGCCGATGCGCAACATGTCTGTCTCACAGCGGCAGATGTGCGAGATTGCAAAGGCAATTTCCCACAATTCGAAGATTATCGCTGCTGGATGAGCCGACTCTCGCTCACCGAGCCGAGGTCAGAAAACTGTTCGCGATGATGCGGAAACTCCGGGATCAGGGCATCTCCCTCATTTGCATCTCACAAGATGGATGAGATTTTGAGATTTGCGACCAGGTCTCGGTGCTCAGGACGGCAAGCTGGTCGTGACGAAGGACACGAGGACACCGACACGAGCTGATCGCAGCCATGGTCGGACGCTCGCTCGAGAACCGTTTTCCCGCCGGTCGACAATACGCCGGGCAAGGACATACTGATTCAGCACCTCTCGACCAGTTTGAGCCGCACATTCAGGACGTGAGCTTCAACGTGCGCGAGGGGCGAGATCTCGCCTCTACGGCCTGGTCGGCGCGGGGCGAACGGAACTCCTCGAGACCATTTTTCGGCGTCGCCGCGCTGCGGAAAGGGCGCGCTACTGCGGCGAGCCATGAACTGCAACTCGGCGAAGGAGGCCATGGCGTGACAGCGTCGCGCTGATCACCGAGAGAAAAGGCCAACGGTCTCTTCCTCAAGGGAGACCTCGCACCTAACACGACCATTGCGAACCTGAAGCACTATAAGAACGGTCCGGCGCCTCCAGACAGAGGATGACGAGAGGCGACCACGAAGCAGTTAAAGACCATGCGCACCAGGTGCATGGGTCCCGAGGTTGATTCAAAGCCTCTCGGGCGGAAATCCAGCAGAAGGTCATCTTCGGCAAGTAGTCGAGCGAGACGCGCGTCTCGCGATGGATGAGCCGACCCGCGGTATCGACGTCGGCGCAGAAAATATAGATCACGATCTCATCATCCACGCAAAAGGAGGGTAAGACCATCATCGTGGTTTCCTCCGAGATGCCGGAAATTCTGCGAGATCACGAACCGCATCGGTGTGATGTCGAACGGCTATCTGTCCGGCATTGTCGGACCAAGAGACCAACCAGGAAGAACTGTTGCGTCTCAGCGCAAAAGTACCTGTAAAGTGAGGGAGAGGTTATGAGGTCAGTTAGGGAACGGGAAAAAGACGCGGTGATGCACGCCGAGGAAGAGCCAAAGCTCCTCGCGCCGATTCGCGCGCATGTCGGAGATACAGGCAAAGATCGACGCGCTCCGGAAGGACGGCGGCGATCAGGTACAAGCTGAAGAATCGCATTCAGCTCTTAAAAGAAGACAAGCACATCCAAAAGGACAAGAAGGATGCGCTGATTGCCGAGGCAACTGCGGCGCTCACGGCGGCACAGGCGATTGAGGTAAGAACCAGGCCGAGGTCTCGGGCTCGTTACCGAGGCAGAGAGTTACTAAAGAGCACTATACGAGAAGGATTATCTGGGCGGTCACCGAAAAACTGCAAGAGAGACAAAAGAAAACGCAAAGGCACGCTATCAGGGCGCGCGTCGCAGAGCTCGGCAAGGAGCATGAAAGAGCTTGCCCATCTCCGCGCAGAGGGCGAGACGGATCTGCAGCAGGAGCTGAAGGACGAGAACTACGTCTGCAAGAATAAGCTCTTCGATGCAAAGATCAACTACGAGCAGGAACTGACCGGGCAATCAGGACAGAAGACACGAGGCCTTCGCCGAGCAGTATCACATGATCGATTTGCTCCGCATGTCCCGCTTCACCTTCGGACGGGCGCGGGCACGCGCATCGAACTATAAAGTACACCTTTAACCAGCGCCAGTTCCTCTTGAAAGAACTGGTCTCTACATTGTCATCGTGATGATCTTCCGGTGCGCTGAGCATTGTGACGCCGATTGTGAAGAACACAGGCTCTTTCACCGCAGCAATGTCCTGAGACATTCTGCAGCAGGCGTCTCCCGCATGTTCCTTGCGCTCGGCGTTGCGGGTCTGATTCTCCTGACCAGGTACCGACCTCTCGATCGGAAGAATGACCGGTATGGGCATGTGGTCGCCGCGACCATCATCATGCACCAAAGAGGTGATCCAATACCGGTGCGGTCTTCGGCAAGGGTGCGGCATCCTCCCTGCCCTATGTGGGAAGAGCGGTGCTTGCGCTTCTTACCTGCATTGTGTACTCACCGACCTGCTTCACCTTCGAGTGCCAGCTGCTTCACGGCGCGCTTTAGATGCACTTCATTTCCGACCATGTCGAACATGCTGATGATCTTCGGTCTCATGACCTATGCGACCGAGGGTGTGTCCTTCGGGTGCCGAGTGAGCCGGGCATCGCTTCGATGATTGTTCGACGGTGAACGGCTTCCCGCTCATCATTGTCCTGGGCCCTCGCGGCGATCTTGATTGTCTGGTTCATCTGGAACAAGACCCGTTTCGGGAAAGAATCTCTACCGCGGTCGGCGGCAACGCAGGCGGCTGCGTGTCTCGGCCATCTCGGTCTTCGCGGGTCACGATGGGCGCCTTCATGATGGCGGGTGTGTCTCACGGCTTCGGCGCATGGCTTGAGTGCGCACGCATGGGCGGGACCAGTTCGGCGGCTTACGGCCAGGGCTGTTTCGTGGACGCGATGCGCACGGCCTGCGTGAGACGGCGAGCGTTTGCCTTCACCGGCGGTATCGGTGAGATTTCCGGCGTTGTGATCGGCGATGCTGATTTCACGGCACGCCACCCTGTTGCTGCGGCCATACTCGGTATCGATACCAGCCTCCAGTTCGTCTTTGAGGTATCTATCATCCTGACGCTCTCACCTGGACCGCTAAAGTACGTTCAAAGTAAAGTTTCGCAAAAGGCGCAAGAGCCCGCATATGCTAGACTGACCAGCGTAAGCTGCGGTTTTACGAATCGGGAGGAAGACCGCTCTGTTCACCGCATGTTGGTGGACGATGGGGAAGATGTAATCCAGTGCAATACGGCAAACCATAGACTGGGAGAGCCTGAGCTTCTCCGTGCCGCGCGGGCGCACAACGGAATCGAAGGCGCTCGAGGTTTGCCGAGGAGGCGCGCCTGGATGTTGTTTGTGACCGATAATCAAAGATGCCCTACATGGACGGGCTAGAACTTGCGCACAAATTAAAGGAACTCTGCGAATAACCGCATTATCGTCTTTTCGGGCGATGGTGGACACGCCCGCAGAGCACTGCGCCTCGAGGGCGGAGAAATGCTATGTTAAAACCGGTGCACGCCGCGGGTCTCAAGCTCTTCCTTCGGATACAGGGAGAGTCTGGATGCAGAGCGGGCAGGCGGCTAGAGACCGGGAACAGCTGCGGGCCTATTACGAGAAGAGTCTGCCGCGGCTACAGGAGAGTTTTGTGGTCTCGCTCTTGGACGGCAAAATCCGGAGGAGAGGTGCGCGGCAGGCCGAGGACTATCAGCTGGAACTCAGCGCGCTTCTCCTGTCGCGGCCGCGGTAATCCAGCCACGGGAAGCGCGGGGCTCCGGACAGGTCAGTGCCGTGATGATTGCTGGCTTCGAGTGCGGCGGCTTGCGGAGGAGAGCCTGGGACAGCGCGTTTTTCACGCGCGCTTTTCGGCCTATCTCGGCAATACAGTCGTACTCGCTTGGAACTCGGGGAGACGGAACAGCTTCGCTTTCTCACCGACGCCTGCGACCGCTTTTGCCCGACTTGCGGCGGCTTAAGCTCCAGATGCGACAGTCACCATAGGGTGGGAAAGGTCTGTGCGGCCTTTCATGCAGACTCGCAGGAACTCCCACCAGCGGTGCCCGCAGGCACGCTCTCTTGCGCATGATACGCGGGACGGAGGTAAGGCAATCAGCATTTCCGGAGGTGCGCCGCAGAGAGAGAGCAGCACCAAAGATCTCTCACCAGAGGCGGAGTCCATGCAGGACATCTTTCGGAAGATGCGCATGGAGAAAAGGAGGAAAGAACTCAGTGCTACGATTGCGCGCTACATTGCGGAGAGAACGCGGCGGCACGGCCTCGGTGCGGGAGTACCGCTTTTTGCAATGATGGAACCGCCGCGGAGAACTGTACCGCTTCGCAAGGACAATGCGCTGAGCGCCGAAGAGTTTTCGGCGACGAAGAAGAAGAGGAAAACGACGCGATGTACATGCTACGGCAGTTGGAACCCGGCTTATTGACTGACGCTGGATGGATGGGTCCTGCCGCAAAATGCGGAGATGATGCAACATAAAGCGGGCCGGACAGCGCGAGGTCGCTGCGGCGCGGGCACTCCGGTGTGTCAGCGAGCACTGCGCCGGCGAACTCACCGTCTGGATGCGATGGCTAACCGCATGTAAACGTGCATGTGCCGCCTATTTTCGACCATTTTTAAGCGCGAAACCGGAAGAGACCTTTGTGCAGTACCTGACCAGACCTCCGCATGGAAGGCGGTCGAGCTGCTGCTCTCGACGACGCGAAGACCTATATGATTGCGCGAAAAGTAGGCTATGCGGACCGGAACTATTTCAGCTATGTCTTTAGCAGTTCCGGCATGTCGCCGAGCAAGTATAAGGACAGCCGGAGCGAGGCGTGAGATACCGGACTTTTTCAGACTGCGCGCTCCATCCGCTGCAGTATCGTGGTCTCCTTTACGGCGGTCTCGGTGAGCAGTACCGCCTTAGCGACGTGGGGCTGTCCACCGCATCTTTGCGCGGCACACGGAGCAGCTCCTCACCGAGCAGCGCGCGCTTTGCGCGTGTCGGAAAATCTGGGTGATTACCTCGGAACATGCGATCCCTCTCGGGCTGAGGATTACTACGCTTCGATTAAAGAGTAAGGACTTTGCGAAGGAAAACACGAACCCGGGAGATGGAGCCTGCTACTGAGGCGAGATCGAGACGATCTGATTTCCCTTGCGCTCCTACCGTCAGGACGGAACCTTGCTCACGGCGCAGCGCCGGTTGCGGTGGAGAAGCAGGACACGGATGTGCAGCAGCAGAGCTGGTTTCGAGGTGCGGCGGCGGCCCAGGTGGAGGGTCGCATTTCTCGTTACATGTTTCTGGGACCTCTGATCCGCGTTGTCCTACCACTGGGTCATTTCGCTGAGCCGCGCGGTGGAGAACTAACACGAAGGCGGCCAGGCACGAGTATACTGCTGGTCGACTGTAGACTACTCGGGAAGCCAGTCCGCGGACATGCTGGACGATGTAAACCAGGACAGCGCGGGACGCTATGTCTGTCTGTGACAGCCGCGGTGGATTGATTTACCACGCGGCGCATGCAGATTGACGCGCGGGACTGGTCGCGGAGAACAGCGACGTTGCGGCGAGCTATGCGGACAGCGCGCACAGCGGCGATCCGCGAGGCGGCGCGGTTGTTGTGGAGACTGTAAGCTACGCGGCTGGAAGCTGGTGTGATTCCGGGACCTATTTTGCGCTCGTCTTTACTCAATGTAATGACGGCATTGCGCTCGAGGCTTGTGCTCTTTACGGCGCGGCGGCGCTGGCGCTTGTCAACCGACTGGCGGCCGCGACTCAAGCCCTGGTGCTGCTCAACGAGTCATACGGAAACTGGAGCTCGGGCAGGAGACCCAGGTCTACATCAGCGGCAGCGCCAGGGTGCGCCATCTCGGACGCGCCTGGCGCTCCTATGTGGAAGGAGATTCGGCTCCTCATGCGGGACATAGTGCGCGAACGGGAGGAGAAGCGAAAGAGCGAGGCTCGACGCTGCTACGGTCCCAGATTAACCACACTCGCTGCTACCGCTGGACTCCCGTGGTTTGGATGGTTGAAGGAAAGCGCCACGGGGGATGCCGTGCTCATGATTGCGGCTCGCGAAATCTCTTTCGCATCAGTCTGAGCGGCGGAAAGACCGTTATCTCGATGGAGGCGGGCTGCAGCACGCGGAGAACTATATGAACATCCAGAGAACGCGCTTTAAGAACAGCTTTCGGATGCGCTACGAAATCGATCCGAAGCGGTGCGGAACTACTGCGGTCACACTGACTGCCAGCCCATTTTGGAGAGACGCCATCTACTACGGTGTAAAGGGCATGGAAGATGAGGTGAGATCTTTGCTCCGTGCGGAGCGCTGCGGACGCGAACTGGTACTCACCGTTCAGGACAACAGCTACAGCATTCCGGCGGAGGAGTGCTTCTGCTCTTAAAGAGGAGAGACATCCGCGAGTCGCGGTTCCGGCGGTGGGGCTTTCCCAGATGTACAGCGGCGCTTCAGCTGCGCTTCGGTGCATAATACGGTCTCCGCATCGAGAGCGGGCCGGATATGAACCAAGTGCGTATATGCCGGCCATTTCCCACAGAAACGAAAAGCAGACGGCGGCGAGGAGGGACGATGAAGCGGCAGACAGTGGGTTTGGATAAGCGGCAGCCGCAGCGGCGTTCGCCGATGCTTTCGCCGCTCTTTGGTGCGCGCGCTATGCTTCGGAGCGGGCGGGGAGAAGAGCGCGCATTGCGGTGCTCTACGCGCCGCCGAAACGGATCTCCGGCAACCTCGGTGCTCTTTGCGGGGAATGGAAAAGGCGGCGAGGACGGCAGACTGGTGCTGAGTTATGCGGTGGTGCCGGAGGATGCCGACGCGGAAGCAGAGCTGGAAAACTCAGCGCGACGGGAGATTGAGGACGGCGCGCGAGCGCTGATCCTTAAGAGCGGTCGCTTCCGAGAAACGGCGGCAAAATGGCGGAGGAACTGTCTCAGCGCGCCGTTGTCCGTATTGCTCGGCAGGCGCGCCGACGCGGAGGCCGCGGGGCGTTTCGGCTCTGTCGCGCCGACCGCATGCAATCGGCGTGGCGCTCCGGGAGAGAGAAATTCGGAAAGGTGCGGCGAGAGACAGCAGTGTGGCCCTGCTTCACTGCCGCGGGTTCTCAGGGCTCGTGGAACAGAGGACGCAGCGTTTTGGAAGCGCTGCGCAGGCGGCATTTCGCTGAGTGAGGAGGCGGAGGCGCCTCGATTGTCATGGGGCTTGAGGACGAGTGCAGCTCACGGCGCGCGCGTATGCGCTCGCGGCAGGAACGGCCTGGTCTGCGGCGTCGGGAACTCAAACCGTAATCTCTACGGTTTGGACCGCAACGACTTTATTCGCTGCACATGATAGTCATCAGTAAGGTTCAACGCCGCCTCTCTTGCAGGGTCGCGGGAGGCAAAGAAAAACTCTCGAGCAGGCTCCAGGGAGTATGGACCGCAGCTGAGAGGTCAGAAGCGATACCCTAAAGTATCAAGAGACAATATGTACAGTGCAGAAAATCAGAAATTACTCTTTTCCTGCTGAGTGCACCGGTGAAAGCGAGGCAAGATACGGAATCAGTGCGCTCCTCATACTCTTCCTCATGGCGCTCCTCTGTTTGCAGGTTGCCGGGACCGGAGGACGGAGGGGCAGAAGGTGCGAATCGGCGTGGTGTCACCACGACGGCTGCGACACACGCAACTGTCTCGGAACTCACGACTGCGTTTCGCGAAGAGAGCGCAGAGGAGAGCGCGCGGTGCGCAGATTGAACTCAGCGATGGGGCGCAGTCGGGAGGGTGCAGGATGAAGGCTGTGCAGCGGATGCTCGACAGCAGCTGCGACATCATCTGCGTGGTTGGTCGACCGGACGGCGCCCGGAAAAATTATCGACATGGCAAAGAAAAAGACACGACGCGATTATCTTCTTTAATCGCGAGGCTGGTCGAAGACGAGGATTTGGAGCGCTGGGACAAACTCTACTATGTCGGCGCCAGATGCGAGAGGTCCGGCGTAGTGCAGGAGTGAACTCGCGGCAGCCTACCTAAAAGAGCACATCCGGAGGCGGACCGGAATCAAGGCGGCGTGATTCAGTATGTGGTACTGGAAGGAAGGCCGGGCGCAGGACGCCATCACAGACCAGTATGCGGCCTCCACCTGAAGAAACAGCGCATTGCGCTCGAAAAACTGGGCTATGCGCTTGCAGACTGGAACCGCTCCCAGGCGCAGACCCAGAGTGCCTTGCACGCGCTGCACCTGGCTACGGGGCCACCCAAGTTGAACTGATGCTCGCAAAGCAACGATGACATGGCGCTCAGCGCCTGGATGCTGCCGGGCGAGCAACATCTGCCACCGCCGATCGCGGAATCGTTGCGGAGACCGGGCCGGGCTCTACGCGGCGGTGCGCGATCAAGAGTCTCACGCAGAGACCGTCAAGAACAACGGAATCGGTCAGGCCAGCCATGCTCTCTGGCGCTTTCCTCGCCGCGGGAAAATCCGCCACATGCCCGGCCGGGGCAGAAAGTATATTCGGATACCCTACGAGGGCGGTAAGCGCGGACAGGACTCTTCCATGACCAGTACCTGCGTAGCACGGAGACTTTCGCGCTGCAGAGAGAAAAGCGAGCGGGGAGTTCCGTCATGATTTGATCGCACAGTTCCTCCAGTAGAGCGCCGCAGTCCTCTCCTCCGGCACCAGGGACCAGACCGAAGCGCTGCGTCCGGTAGGCGGGATCGCGGACGCCTTCGAAAGAGGGTGTCACGCAAAAGTCTGCGCCACTCGGCGCAAAAGCAGCGCCAGAAAACCGCGGACTCTCGCGATCGGTTCAATTAAAAATCAGGAAGAAGAAGAACGCGAAGAGCGCGCAGCACTTCTTTTGTTTGCCGCGCGAAAAACCGCTGTCTGGCTGCCGGTTACGCGGAGGTCCATGAAGGCCGTGCGAAAGCGGTCGGAAACGCCGTTTTGCACCGTCGCTCGCGTTCAGCCAGGCGGGCGCTGACGACGGGACAGCAGAATCGGGCGTCTCGCGTTCCACGCGGCACTCGAGTTCGGCCGCCGACGCGCGGCCAAAAGAGAGAGCGTTCAACGCCGTGGGCGGCGCATAGTAGCTTTTCGCAAGTCATTCATACAAGATTATCCTCCGCATATGCTGCTAAGGCGCGCGCACAGCGTGAAATAAGGCAAAGAAAAGGCTGCCAGAACCCATGGAGGAAGGTTCTTACAGCCGTTCAGAAAAATTACTTATTCTCGCCGAGTATACACATCCAGCGGCCAAGGAGAAAGCTCTGCCGTGTCTCGCACCTCAGTCGCGTGCCATCTCGTGGGACGCTGTCGTGAATCATCGAGTTCTGCTGCTGCCGCATCGTCGCAGATCGACTGACCTTTGCCCTGGGTCGCTTTGCGAGCTCTGCCGACTCATCTCGAGGTTCTTCTTCGTGGAGGTGACAACCTCGCGAGCATCTCTCTGCGAAGGCGTGCTGCGTGATCCGCCTCTTCGAGAGCCCGCTCTTCTCCAGTACTCACCGATCTCCGGATGAGCCCTCGCCGGAAAGCCACGCAGCTCATAGCCGGGACGTACCGACCTCGGGCACTCTCCCTCGAAGTTCGCGCGAAGGCCGCCAGTCTCCTCATCGACATCCTTTGCGACGTCGACCCTGGTGCTCTGCGAAAGCCCAGACCATGTGACATCGTCTTCCTACGCATCGAACTTTGCTCGCGGGAGCCTTGCACTGGACGGGCCTCCGGCAATTTCTGACCCTCATATGACCGCAAACCGGCCATCTCACTGCTTCATAATCGTACTCTCCTTTACTATGTGTTTTTGTTTCATTGCCTGGCTTGTTTTCAAGAAAAGAAACGCATCTCTTCCGCCGAAGCGGAAGGACAGCGCGATCCTCAGAGGAGCGCAGACTGCACCTGTTCCCGGAGGCCGTCCCTTTGCAGCCGCCTGACGGCTGCTACCGTACCGGCGTAAACTTTACGAGGGCGTGGCCTCAGCGATCCGATTCCACGTCTCTGCGCGCAGGCGCATTCAGCTGGTGATCGGTCTCGAGGGAGATCGACCACACCGCCGCGAGTGCTTGCAGACAAAGTGACAGTGGTCCGGAGGTGTCTCGCGAATCCGTAGTGCTCTCTGCCGCACTTTAGCCGCGAGTGAATCTCGAGATCTGCCCCAGTTCTGCAAAGCAGACAGATTAGGTAGCAGACGGTGCCGAGGCTGATGCAGTACTCCTCGCGGAGATCTGATAAATCATATCCCGCCGTCAGGTGATCCGGGCGGGAGGACGAGATTCTTCAGGGATGGCATCCGCTGTCGACTGCGCACCGTATTTTCATAAGATACCTCCAACAATAATAGGAACTGTTATTGGTATACTCGTTTTGTAGCTGCAATGTCAGAGGAAATTAAGACAAATAGAATCCAGACCTTTCAGGGCGAATAGAGAATGTGCTATACTCATTGCAAAATAACAGCTGCTGGCTGGATTCAGAGAGTAACAAAGGTGGCGAGAGAGAGCATGAAGGATTTCGAGGCAGGAAATCAACAGGTCGTTTAAGACCGCACAGAAGGTTGAGAACGAGGGACGGCGGCAAAGTGGAGCTGTAGCACAAGGCCTTGTGGAAACGAGCGGGCAGTTCAACGTTAAGATCATCGAAGGGTGGTGAAGGGCGGCTGCATCGCGTATCGCGAGGACACGCGCGCATTCATTCCGGCTTGAGCCAGCTTTCACTCGAGCTATGTGAGAAGCTCGAGGATTTCCAGAACAAGCACATCGACGTGATTGTGATCTACGGCAGATCGCGGAAAAGCGCCTGGTTCTTTCTCACCGCGCGATCGAGCAGGAGGAAGGAAAAGGAAGGAGGCTGCGCCTCGCGGAAGCCTCAAGGTCGGCGACAGTGGTGAACCAGCAGGGTCGAGATCCCTGAGGACTGCGGCGCGTTCATCACGATCTGAACGGCGCAACGGGCGCTGCACGTTCGCAGATTTCGAAAGAAGAGTCAAAGAAGACGCCGGCGGATGTCCTCAAGAGGCCAGGAGTCAAGGTCAAGATCCGTCAAGATCGGCGACGGCAAGGTTCTCTTTCCGTGCGCGCACTCGAGGGCCGGACGATCACGCTTCACCGGCAGAAACAACGCATGGAGGAGACCGGAGGCTTTAAGTACGAGGAGGAAGACTCACGTGCTGCGGCGAACCTCGGTCGTGATCTTCTGAAGAGACGTCAAAGCTAGAGTCGCCAGTATCCCTAGTTTCAGAGCGACCGTCAGCTTATGCGTCGGTTTTCATATCATAAACACGGAAAGGAGCACGAAATGGCAGACAAGGAGGAACTGAGCAAGGGCAAAGCGGTTGAAGAACTTTGCTGGGAGTGTCCGAACATCGCAAAAGAAGGCGCCGTACGCAGGGAGAAGGCGACTGAATTTGACAAAGGAGGCTATGGAGTTTCTCGGGTCTTTAAGAACAGGCGCGAGATGGCGTGAAGTTCGCGGAAAAATGTTCTTGAAGAGACGCCACATTATGAGCGTTTCGAGTTCAGAGAAGAAATATAAGGCGGGCGACAAGGTCTTCTCGACCAACCGAGGCGAGAGCAATGGCGATCACGGTGTTCGGCACCAGATCTTTTGACGGACGGCACGTGCGCATTAACGGCGCGCACATCGGCTCCCCGCGCATCGACCTGGCCGAATCCGCTCTATGGGTCAGAATGACGTTGCGCCTCTTTCGGGGCGCTACTACGGCGGCATCAAGAAGTACCGGTGGGGCGGCATGCCGCTCACAATGCACGGCGTTGCTCGTGAAGAAAGAGACGGCTTTCCACGGTCCGAGATTACGATCGGTGAGGGCGAGGCGATCCGGTAGCTTCCATCACCGAGTCTCCTGATTCACCTCTCAGCAGCAGATGCAGAGACCGCTCTCCGAGGTCTTCGCGGCGAGAGCGAGCATGAATGACTCGGCGACGCGCCTACCGGACGAGGATGCCGAGGGAGCCGTTCCCGCCTGGAAGTGCTCGCACATCTGAAATCGAAAGTACGGCATTGCGGCGCGATTTCGCGGAGCGGGATTGAGTTTGCTGGCACGGCACCGCGAAACGCGCCGACACTCAGCCACCTTGACCGCTCGCTGGTCGGCGGCTTTGACAGTAACCAGAGACGACGGAAGTCTGCGCGCGTATGCGGCTCATGCCGCAGCTGGCGAGCCGAGAATCCCGGAGTACACAACGGTCACGATACTCACCGACAAGGGAGAAATCGGATCGAACGGCAACACCGGCTCCGAGTCAGACTACCTCTGTGGTTACATCGGCTACCTCGCACAGGCGGGAGGGTGTGAATCTACAGGATGTGCTCGCGCATTCGAGCTTGCCTCTCGGCGGATGTGAACCGCGCCCGACCGGCTGTACCGCGGCGGATGCGTTCGAGGCAGAAGAGCTCGAGCACATAAATCGCGGCGTGGTGCTCTGACAGTACCTGCCGGTTTCCGGCGGTAAAAGAGTTCAGCGCGCAACGATGCGAGCGCGGAATTCGCGGCAAAAGTGATTGATATCATGGATGCGAACAGGGTATACTGTGCAATCGGAGAGCTCGGTAAGCTGGACCTCAGCGGCGGCAGCGATCGCGGGCAAAGATGCGGCGCCTACTCAATCGTCGAGTCGTGGGCCTCGGTGTCGCGTGCTCCTCGTGCACTGCGCCGTGAGTGACGAGGCAAGTTGGATATTTACAATATGTACCACCGCATTCAAAGGCGAGTCTATCCGGAAGTCTAAGCGCCGCCCCGCGGGCGAAAGAATCGAGAAAAGGAGTTATGAGGAATGAAGATCTGCACCGGCTGCTGCTGGTAATGACCGGCCTTGCGGCGATGGCGCACCTTCGCCGCGCGGCAGAAGACTTACAAGACTGCAGACGATGCTGAGCAAAACCTGGTAGCGGAGATCTGGTTCAAATCTTCGCGAAAGGGCGAAGAGCTACGAGCGTGAAAACTCGGCAGGTACGAGTCGAGGTGCGACCGCGCAGAGTCGCGTGGTGAGGCGACAGGGGTCGAGGCTACGATTCAGAGCATGTACTCGAGAACGTGCCAGTCGTTCACTCGAGGTGGATCGTCCGGCGGCGGAAGGGAGGATGTTCCTCAACATCGACCTACGAGGGCGAGAGGACGGCGTTGCGCTTTGACGGCGGCGCGGCACAGCAGAAATCTGGGCACTCGGCGGCCACGGCTTTATCGGGCGGCTTTGAAGAGGCCTGATCGGCGCGAGCGAAGGGCGAAAGAGACCTTAAACCTCACGCAGCGGATATCACGCAGCGGAACTCGCAGACGCGAGTCGGTCACGCTTCAGGTGTCTGACGAGAGCTCGGTTCAGGAGAAGACGCAGCCGAGATTGACGGGATGGTGGGTTGCAGACCACGGAACAGCGCTGAACGACGGATCGATCCATACCGTGCGATCGAGAGCCCAGCTGCTTGCGCAGAGGAAAGAACAGGCGCAACCAGGAGCGCTCACGCAGGTCCTGGATGCCGTCATGAATAGCGACAGCTCAACGATGAGTGCGACGCTGACCATGAGGCGGCGGTACAGAAGGAGCACATGATACGACAGCTCGCTAGATACCGGTCTCGGCACTTGCACTGCAGATGAGCTTCGATTGAAGCGCAGGAGGCTTCCGGCCAACGGATGTCACTGGAGGCGGGCGAGAATACGCGAAGGTTAAGCTCGCCGGTCCCAGTCGAGGTTGCGAAGAAGGAAAAGCTGCGAGTTAGACGAGTGCGACACAAGGCGCTTGGGGACAGCTACGGCTCGTCCGAAGGATATGCTGGTGCGATTCTCCCGGCCAGAGTTTCAGTGGATCTGCGCGAGGCGAACTGGGGTCCGCAAACTTCATCACAGAACCGAGCAGACAGGGTGCAGGCGAGCTGAGCGGGACAGGCGCGCGTCGGAAGGGCAGGAGTGCCGAGACGGCGGCAGCGGCGTCCGAAAGTGAGGAAGGTGCTGCCGGCGGAGCGCAGGTGCCGGAGGCAGCGCAGCCGAAAGCCGCACAAGCAGCCGTGATTGCCTGCCAGATCAAGTATTTTTCTTCGATGTCGGCTGAGCTGGTCGGTGAAGCAAGAGCAAGGAGATCCCGCAGAGCGCGGTGACCCACAATTCGGTCGCTGCGCGGACGCGGGACTTATCTGTATCGGTGAATTCCGGGCGGACGCTCTGTCTCATGAGTATGAGATGGAGCGTTTGGCATTTCCTGCGCCGTGCGGCTGCAGGACCGAAGATCATGCGGACGGCAATGTGCTTCTGGAACAGCGAATTTCCCGCGGGCGGAATCGAACTCCACTGAACTGCTGCGGGGCCACTGAAAGCTGGACGCAATTCTGGAGCGCAGGAGGCAATCTATTTCTCCGCCGGAAGCCGTTTTGAAAACGAGTGCTCATGGAAAAAGCTGCTCAAAGTACGTGAGCGGTTTTGCGGGAGACAGAGAGTCCAATGCGCTCGAGGACAGAGTCTTTTCTCTTTGATAAGTTCTGTGTGCAGACTGTGCCCGGCGGAAAGAAAGACCCCCGCATCGAACCGCTGATCCGTGAGACGCCGGACTTTGAGGGCATAGCGCGCGGCAGAGGCTTCTATGAGTTTGTGCCGAAGGGCTTTAGCAAAGGGAAAAGCGGTGAATCTTCTGGTGGGCCGCGCTTTTCGAGTGCGCCGGAGGATGCTACGTCTTCGGCGACGGTGTGAATGATCTCCACAATGTTTCAGAGTAAGGCCGCGCATCGCATCGCGATGGGCGAACACGACAGAGAATTGGAAGCGTACGCGAGTTATATTACGGACAAGGTCGGTGCAGACGGCGTTGTCAAAGCGCTCCGTGCACTTCAGGTATTGGAGAGGTAATCTATGCTGCATCGCGATATCCTTGCGGATGTCCGCGCAACCCAAGAGAGAGAGACAGCCGCGCGCGGTGAGGTACTGTTTCTGTACCAGGGGCGTGCATGCGCTGATTGCACTTGCCGCATTTGCACGCGGTGGTTCTGGAAAGCGCAAAGCGCTATTTCATTGCTCAGCTCGTTTCCCAGCTGTCGCCGCTATGACGCTGATTGAAATTCATCCGAGGGCCAAGCTCAGCAAGCATCTTGATTGACCCCGGACCGAAAGCGTCCGTGATCGGCGAGACGGCGGAGCAAACGATAACCGCACCATATACCGGGGGTGACCCTGGGCGGTGTCCGGCACCAGAAAGAGGCGCCATCCGACCGCAGGAAACAATGCTTGACCATAGGCGGCGCGGGCGCAAAAAGAATGCTGGAGTTCCGCTACAGGGTGGGTGACAACTGCAAGATTGCGGCGAATGCCGTGCTCTTACCCTTGCAGGCGGATTCCGGCGGCGGTATTCACGCCCGTCCGGTGCCGCGTGGGCGGAAGAGTCGGGTGAGAGCGGCCGCATGCCTGCAGCGCGGATCTCGGACGCTACGCGGAGAAGGTCGAAAATGCGGCAACCGCGGGTTGACGGGCTGCGGCGGAAACTGGCGGAAAGCCAGGATGATGAGAGCGAAAAAGCGAGAGACTGCCTGAGGGCGCCGTGGAGCGCTGCGGAGGAGGGAGACGGCACACGCTACCCTTTCGCGCTGCACAGTGACGGGATTATGCTGCGGTTACACCAAGCTGGATATGGCGCACGTAGCGTCTGGCCCGCGCCACGCAACCAGCGCGAAGTATGCAGGGCGCGGGACCCGCTGACCCTGGTTTCCTCCTGGAGCGACTTTTCGAGCAAGGGAGGCTTTGCGGCGGGAGGCGGCGGTCAAGAAGTTGAGTCGCGCCGCCAGGCCGATGCTCACAGAGCCTTGTAATCTCGTTATGGGAGAGGGAAGATGCAAATCATCTATAGGGATGCCGAAGTGCTGGTTGCCGAGTAAAGCCGCGCCAGCGTGGAGAGCGAAGAGGCGCGCGGCAGCGCCCGACCAGTAGTCTGGTGCGGCGAAAGCATCTTGCGGAGGCAGGAAAGGGCGTACAACCAGCCGGGACTGATACGCCATATCGATAAGCCTGTCACCAGGGCTCATGCTCTTCCGGAGAACCCCGTGGCAGCAGCCAGCCGCCGCTCTCGAAAAGTTGCAGGCACAGAAGACGGAAGCGCACACGCTGATACTCAATGGCGGCGGAAAGAGCCGGAGCTTTACGGACTGGATTTTGCAGGGATGAGAGAACATAAAAGCCGTGATGTCATACCGAAGGGAACGGTGGGCACCGAGGAAACAAAGGCCCAACACCGCGTGCTTCGCAGCAGGTTTATCGGAGGAAACTGGGTCACGGAGGTGGAGGCCGAACTTCACGACCCGGGCGACTTACAAGATACCCTGCAGTTTGCCTCCGAAATCTGCCATTTCGGTGATTTGAAGTACGGCGTGAGCTTCCCGGAGCAGGAGAGTCTCTTTTCACCGGCGATCCTGCCTTGCGGCGACCACGCTTAACTACACATCAAAGGACGGAAAAAGGCTTTGCTTTCCGCTGGGAACCAGCGTTCAAAATAGCCCTTGAAAGCCCTTCTTTGGTATTATGATGGGCGCAAAGTTAAATAAGAAAAAAACGTAAGTGTCGCGCTTTTCAGTGGAACCCTCACCAATTGGGATTGACATCAAGTCTGGCAGGAGGAAGCATATGCACAGAAAGGAAAAAGACAGTTTGCAAATTCCTTCTGGAGTTAAAGGAAGAGCAACACGGTCATGAAGCAGCACAACGGTGCGACTTGTGATATCGGACACCTCAAGAGTTGCGCGAGGTCTTAAACAGATTGGATAATCGGCGAGCACAAGTTTGAGGTGTCCCGGGTCGGGCCATATCTCGATGCGGCGGACCACCGAAGAGACTCGCGGTCATGGAGGACTCCGGTGGACGCCGCTCGACAGGCAGGTCATCTCGGCGGCAGGACAGAGGAAACAAAGAGATCCATTTTAAAATCAATGGGCTTCTTATGAGTCACGGAAAACTCTGGGAATACCGCCTGAAACTTTGGTTTCTTGATCAAGGGACACTGCTTGCTGATATTCCGTAAGAGGGAGTAGCCGGTGCCAGGCACAGCTTGACCGGGCACATACTGCCGACGCAGGAGCGTCCGAGAATCCAGCTAGGCAAAGAAAGACCGATGGCAAGACTGCTTACCACAGAACAAGCTGGTAGGTCTTTGAACTCTGCGACACATGAACAGAAAAGGAGAAGAGAGATGGAATCGCACAGGAAGGCATTCGGGCTGTCACCTGGCAGCAGCGTCATCGATGTGCGGTCGGCATCATCCTCATCTGGCTTGCGATCAGCAAAGATGTGGGCCCTCGCTCTTGCTTCCGTGGGATTCAGTGCAATTATGCAAACCTTCCGATGAGCGGCGTTTCTGGATCAGCTCACGTGCAGGGGCGAGGTTCCACGCAGCGGGTATCATCGGGCCAAAAGCAGCGCCAAGTCGGCATTGAGTCCTCGAGATGATGCCGCTCTTACTCATCAGCATCGGTGCGATGAGTTGACTTTGGGCCGCTTTACAAGCCAGCCCTTCTATACCTCTTTCGGTGCGGCAGCGCGGTTCAGCATTTTGACGGTCATCTTTGCGCGCAACGCTCTCGCTTTGATTTAAAGGATGCGGCTTCAATCGGTATTATCGGTGCGGCGGACCGGCCCCACTTCGATTCTGGTATCCCAGGTTCCTTGAACTCTTCTTCGCCACATCGGTCCGAGTGCGGTTTGCGGCGTACACTACATCGCGCTGGTGCCGATTATCCAGCCCTTTGCGATTAAGCTGAAAGATCGCGGCGAAAAGAGCGTCAGATCCGCGCGAGGCATAACGCGAGGCAATTCCAGAAGTCCACGCGCTTTGACGCTTCCGATGCACCGGTCACCGCGGTTGTCGGTTTCATCTCCCGCGAGTCAGAAGGTCCCGCGCTGGTCCGGTTTTCTGATGTTCGGCAGCCTGTGCTCCGCAGGCCGCGAGTGTTCTGACACGCTGAGCTCGAGGGCCGCACCAGGATCAGCTGGTCGATCTGATTACGCTGCTCCTCGGCATCACGATTTCGTTTACGTAGCGCAGGCGCGAACAGTTCCGTGAAACCTGCGAGACCCTGCGTGATTCGCAGGCGACTGCGAGACGCTCGTTGCCTTTGATCTTTGACACCGCGGCGGGCGTGCTCTTTTGACGAAGCTTATCGATGCGGTGCTGCCATCGTGCGGAAGCCCCTCGTCAACCCGATGATCGGCGGCTTGCGAGTTTCCGGCCTGCCGATGTCCTCCGTGTTGTGCGAAACTTTTGCGAACGAGGGAGAGCAAAGGGCAATATCATTCTGATGCAGGCGGCCGGTGCAATGTCGCCCGGGTCCCAGGTTGCGTCCGTACGATTGCGGGCGGTCTCGTGATCAGCATTGTGTCCGTCATCTAAATCGAGGAAAGAGAGGAGAAGAAGATGAATACAGCGGAAATCGCATTTTCAAGTATAGGCAGGGTATGGGGCGGCCTCTTTATTTGAAACAGCTGGTCTTGCATGATGCTCGCGGTGGCCTTTGCAGCGCATCGCATGAAAGCGCTGGGCCAGAGACGGAATAGATATCAGACTCAAGTTAGCAAAAGCTCCGTATAAATATTGTCTGCTGTCGGAACAATTGACAGCGCGCAGAGAGATCCTATCAGTCCGAACATACCTACAGAGTTTGAGGAGAAACAGAGAAAACAGCCCTCGATTAAAGAAAGAAGGCCCGAGCGGTTCAGGTTCATGGAGGAATAAAATGAGCGAGCAGAAAGTGATACCAGTTTGGGACCGCTCAGTTTGCGCATGTCGGCCAGGAGGAACCGGATCCGGCAGCCGATGCGAGGCTGGTTTCGATTTACCAGACGACCTCCTACGTGTTCCGCAATGCAGCGTGCGGCGGACCGTTTCGGCCTAGAGATGACCGCAGCATCGACTGGCGAGACTCACGAACTCCGCAGGATGTCTTTGAGAGAGAATCACATCGCGGCAGCAGGGCGGCTCACGGCACTCGCGGTCGCATCCGGCGCGGCGGCAATCACCACCACACCTTCAGGCACTCGCACGGGCGAGGCGATCACATTGTCGCACGAGGAAGACCGTCGCGGCTTTGCACCTGGCTCGCACGCACACACGCTGGAGCAGTTCGCGTCGAGACCAGCTGTCGGTGCACTGATCTTGCGAGACATGAGGCCTAATTCAGCGACACACAAAACGGTCATTGGGACCCCTCGGCAACGCGAACTCCGATATCACGGACATTGGTCGCGATTGCGGAGATTGCACACAAGCACGGTCTGCCGCTGCCTTGCCGGCAACACCTGTCGCGCGCCCTATCTGATTCGCCGAATTTCAGGCACTGGCGCGAGACAGTGTGGTTCCGCTCCCACCAGCAAGTTCATCGGCAGCCACGGCACCACGCTCGGCGGCGCATCATTTTGTGGACGGCGGCGGCTACGACTGGAAGAAAGGCGGCCGTTCGACATCGCGGATCGAACCAAGCTACCACGGCGCATCGCTTTGCGGACGTCCGCGAGGACCGGCGGCTTTTTCGTGACCTCGCCGCGCAATCCTGCTCCGCGATAGAGCGGCAGCGCAATCTCCCGTTCAACGTTCCTGCTCTACTGCCAGGTGTGCGGAACCCTGTCTCTTCGCAGTGAAGCGCCATGTTGAGAACGCGCTGAAGGTTGTCGAGGTTCCTGAAGAAGCACCACTGCAGGTTGAGAAGGTGAACTACCCGTCCGCTCGCAGATCACCGGACCACGCGCTCTATCAAAGTGCTTCCCGAGCGGAACGGTGGCGCTGCGTGCTGCACCTTCAACAGCAGGGCGGACAGAGAGCGCTGCCTTCATCGATAACCTGAAGATTTTCTCCCTGCTCGCAAACGTCGCGGATGCAGAGGGCCTGGTGATTCACCCGGCGACCGGCCGCCTCGCACTGCTGGGCCAGGGGCGGGCTCGCAGATCCAGGGCATTCAGCAGCACTGAGTCGCCTCTCGATCCGGTATCGAGAATATCGACGACATCCTCGCAGACCTCGAGGGCGGGTTTCCGCGGCGGCGAAAGTAAAACTGATTTCGGATATATCCTCTACCCCCTCAAAAGGGCGCCGGTAAATACCGGCGCCGCACTGAACCCTGAAGCAGGCAATTACAGAGGTGGTGGGAGAAAAGGCGAGCCTCTTGCATGCGAACAGAATCAAGTCCCGAGGAGGCTTCCGTCTTCAGAGCAGCGGTATGTCGCACCTCAACTTCTGAGTTGTGTTCCGGAGACGTGAACCTTTGCCCGCTCTCCGGTTGACGGGTTCGTGTGTTCGTGGTCTCCGTCGATCCAACCCTCGAAGTGTTCCTTCTTCCTCCTCCTCGCCTTCCGCATGAGTCATCCGTATCGAGACTTCTCTGCCGGAGCCAAGCACCTGCGTGTGAAAAACGCTGTGCCTGCAGGCAAGAGACAGCGGCAAGTGCTGTGGTACAGTGTCTGCACGCAGTTTCATAAAGGTCTCGTTTCGTTTGATGAAGACGGTTTCAAAGAATAAGTGGCATGGTCAGAGTAGAAATATAGTGGATATAATCAGCAGACAATAGTCGACGAAAAACGGAACTTGCCGGAGAAGCACGCGGTACGCATAATGGGCGTAGGAGAGAGTCGACTTTTGACGGTGAAAAGCGAGGGAAAATGCATGCAGATTCGTGAGATTCACGGTTTGTATTTCCAGCCCGACGGGCGGGACGGCAAAAGCAAATATGCAAAGGCCATGGCGACGCGCGAGCGGGCGCTGGCCTGTCCGCAGGCTCGAGTTCTTCGCACCCTGCCGCAGCAGAGGAAAAGGCGTCGTCGAGCGATAGGCTCACTCGTTATCCGGTTCTCCGATCCTACGCGGGCAAAGAAACTCCCGAATAAGGTGCTGCCGGAATTTCCAGGAAAGCTTCGCGGGAGCACTACGCCCGTCGCGTCTAGACGGCGAGCTACGGAAACCGGAATTTCGACAACAGCAACGCGGGCTTTGTATCGTGCCGGACAGCGGTTTTCTGCCGCTTGCGGCGACTGCTGCTACCCTGTCGCCATTGCCTTTTCCGGACCGCATCTGCGAGAGACCGCGCGATGAGGAGCTCGCCGAGGCGCCGCAGGCTTGCGGCGCGCGCGCAGCGGGAGCCGCCGAGGAGCTACGCCGGTTCCCGCGGATGCAGGGCGGCTTCCCTTGCGTTCACGGTGCCAGCGATGCGGAGCGCCTACTCTGCTGCCGAAAGGGCGGATGCAGCGCACCGCATAAATTCCTGAAAGACCAAAGCCGCTCACGGATGCTTTCAGAAGTGCACCTGCACTGCGGCGCCTGTGCAGCGCACTGTCCCATCGAGCTCGATTGACGCCGCGGACACCTCGGATGTCGGCATCTGCATCAAGTACAGGCGACCTGCCTGCGGGGCTGCAAAGCGAAGCGCCAAGTACTTTTGAGGATGACGGCACTCTGTATCCATACGCGCATGCTCGAGCAGAATTTTTGCGGCGCCTGAAAAGGAAGCGCTGCCTGTCACGCCTCCTGAGAGAAGAAGAGATAAGCATGCGTACGCGGGCGTGGGCACGAAATGCAAGAGTGCTGTGTTTGCGACAGAAATGTGGGTATCGAAAAATCCTCAGTTTTGTGACAGGGTTTTAGCTGCATATCGGAATTAGCACGCGCGGAATACCAAGTGAGATGCGCAGACAGCTTGTCGTAGGTCTGGTAATGTCCTGGCAACCTGCGGCAGCAGTGAAAGACAGAGACGATTGTAGCTATCAGGAGACCAGGGAGATGCCACTTGAAGCAGCTGTCGGGGCGTAGGCAGGCGATGAGCTTCCCGCAGTCTACTGCAGGAGAAATGCGCGTAAGACCGACGAGGCATTCGCTGCTCCATACGCAGCGCACTTCCACGCCGAGCAGGCGCACTACAAAAGCAGTCCAGGTACCCTGGCGGTCATGCAGATTAAGGGAGCTCGGTGCCGGGGTAAGCGCGGAATATCATGCTCACCGGACGGCGAAAGGGATAGTTCCTGCCGCCACTCGAGTCTCTCGCCGCATGGAAAGTTTCTCGATCGGGCGAGCGACCAAAAGCTCTTATGAGTGTTCGGCGCCGGTGGGGTCAGGAAAAAGAGGCGGCGGGGTGAGGACCCGATCCACCTCGCGCCCGAAAAGCTGCCGCGGTAGTCGCTTCAGTTCCGCCGCAAAGGCGCAGACCTACTGTCCGGGACGCTACTCATGCCAAACCCACCGAGCAGGGAGGCTGACCTTCCTCGAGTGAGAGTTCCTCCGCGCCTCCGCGGAAGCTGCAGCTTCGAGCGTCATCGCCTTCCTCGATGCCGCCGGAAGCGCAATCTGCGCCAGGCTGGCGCGTGCAGCGCGACGCGGCTCAAAGAGGATCAAGAGTTCTGCCACTTTCTTTTGTTTCGATCGAGGGAAGCTTTGACGGCGCCTCGCGACTCTTTTTGGCGCGCGCGCAGGCGAGCGTTGCCGCGCGCTGGATATCGTTCAGACGAGACGCCGCGAAGTCGCATTTCTCGGTGCTTGACAAAGCAGAGATGGCGGCATAAAATAAAGACAAGCTTTCGAAATTCAGGGAGGTGCACGGTCGGCGGCGGTGGCCCTCTCGAGGTCGCATGCCGCTGGTCTGAGCTGCGGCTCGAGGACATGACGGCATTGCCAACATAAGGAGGAAGAGACATGAAATTCAGAACGTTGGATGGCAATGGCTTAGCTGCGGCAGTGCTGGCAATCAGCGCACTTGGCGGGAGCTGCGCACAGGGTGAAAGAGAGGCGCGGACACGACCGCGGCAAAGCAGTGCGGAGAGCAGCCTGCAGCGGCAAGCGGCAAGACGCATTATCGATTGTCGACCATTGTTTTCGAGTATGACTGGGTGCGGCAGATTCTCGGCGACAGCAGGGCAAGAGGCGCGACCCTCACGCTGCTCCTCGACAGCGGCGTTGGTTGCACAGCTATCAATAGCCGACCGCCGACGATATCGCAAAAGAGATCTCCAATTTCTGACCTCTTTGCTGTCTATGTGGGCGGAGGTCGGACGGCTGGGTGCAGGATGCCCTGAAGAAGAAGAGATCCGGACCCGCAAAGTCATGACCTCTATGAGGCACTCAGCAACGCTGCACAGGAAGGAAGAAAGTGGTCCGAGGGCATGCAGGCAGAGGAAAGGGCCACGAGAGCACCGACGGCGGGTGAGGCGCGGCGGCCGGTGAGAGCTCCGAGGCCGAGGGAGGAAGAGACCGGGTACGACGAGGCACGTTTGGCTTTCAGCGCAATGCGAGAGAGAGCTCTGCCAGGACCGACTACCGAGGACTTACAAAGAGTCACCGGCAGCACCGTCTTCGGTCTGATGCAGACTAAGAAGTACGAGGCGAGCTCGATGCGCTTCGGATCAGCGGTATCAGCATGCAGATCGATGCCGCGGAGCAATAAGACTTTCTAACTTCGGCGATCGCTTTCGCCGTCGCTATCTGGTCGATGACTACGGTCATCAAAGATACTATGCGGCGCTGTGGCAGGACTGCTCCGAAAAGCGGAGACCGGAGCGCGAGCTTTGGGACCGTCTCCTTCCTCGCAGAAGATGGATAGAGCTCCGGCGCTTAAGCACGTCGCTGACGATTGGGGACCGGACAAAGAAGATTGCGGCGACCGTCATCGAGGAACACGAAGGACAAGAATCGGGACGTGCTCGCCCTGGAATCGATGCAGATCCGTCACCACGAAGGACATTGGGCAGAGCGAGACCTGCCTCGGCGTCATGCCAGCAGAACCTCGAAGTTCCTGAAAAAGGCGCTGCAGTAAGAGATTCAGACAGAGGGCGCTTACGCTAACGAAAAGGTAACATATGGCGCTGCCTCTGCCGGGACTTGACGCTCGGCTATGATCAGCATCCTGGAACACTTGGGTTTTGAAGTCAATGCGAGGGATTACCTCTGCATTGTGGGGGAAAACACGGCTCGGGCAAAAGTACTTTGATAGAAAACCATACTGGGGCTGCAGCCCGCTCGCCGGAACGGTGGAGCGGGCGAAAACCCTCCGCGCCAATGAAATCGGCTGTTGCCGCAGCAGACTCGTGGTGCAGCGCGATTTCCCGGCTTCGGTCGAGAAATTGTGCTCTCCGGCCGGCAAGAGGCAGACAGAGCATCCCCGTCTATCGGCGGGTCGACAGGGAGAGCGCAGAGAAGAATATGGAGCGCATGGGCATTACGGAGGATTCGGAAGCGCTGCTACCGGGAACTCTCGGGCGGAGCAGCAGCGCGTGCTGCTGCGCGGAGCGCTCTGCGCGACCGAGAAAAATGCTGCTCCTCGATGAGCCGGTCTCGGGTCTGGACCCGAAGGTCACGGCGGATATGTATCAGCTGATTCAGGGCCTGAACGATGAGGGCGTACCGTCATTATGATTTCTCACGACATTGCGGCGGCGCGTCAACTGCGCGACGCCATCCGCACATCGGCAAGAAGGTGTTCTTCGGCACGAAGGAGCGAATATAAGAACTCCCGGCTCGGCGAGTGGTTTTTACAGGAAGAGAGTGTGAACGCAGATGGCAATGATAGAAAAATTCTCTTTGTATCTGCGTACCTCGTGCGCTACGCCCTCGTTGTCGGCGTGCTGATTGCGCTGAGTTCCTCTGCTGCTCAGGTGACGCTGGTCTTAAGCGCTACTCCTATATCGACGGACAGGCTCTCGCATGTGGCCTTCGGCGCGATGTCCCGTAGCCTCGGTACTGAAACTAACGAGATCAGATGGTTCTCATCCTGCCGGTCACGATGCTCTGCGCCGTGCTTCTGCTCCGCACGGGCCAGAACGGTAAGATTAAGGGCGATGCGGCCATCGCCACGTAGCTCTCGGTCAGCGCGCTGGCCTTCGGCTATCTGGTCGCGAACGTGTTCTCGACCTCGGCAAATCTCTCGGGCGATGTCTGCTCTACCACTCTTTCGGCTCGACCTCGATTTTTGACGCTGACCAGCCGCGAGGTGGTGCTCTGCGCCTTGCTCGTTTTGGTGGTCTGCCTCTTCATCATCTACTATCAGAAGATTTTTGCGGTGACCTTCGACGAAATCTTTGCGCGCGCCTCGGGACCGATGCGGATCGCTATAATCCTACTGATTGCGATTACGGTCGCGTCAGTCATCGTACTCGCGCATGAATTTGGTGATCGCTGCTCATCTCGGCGCTGGTCATTTTCGGCGCTCTCGGCAATGCGGCTGTTCCACAACTTTAAAAGTGTTACCATTTGTTCCGCGCTGCTCTCGGTGACTTGCGCGCTGCTCCAGCATACTCGCATCCATACTCGCGGAGACGCCGTCCCGGCTCCACGTCGTCGCGGCGGATGCACTCGCGATCGGGCTTTGTTCCCTGATTGCGGCGGTACAGCGGAGGACAGACAGCAGAGAAACAGACTATGTGCTGACGGCGCGCTGGCGTGTGGACTGTTGCTCGCCTTGCGGCGAGCAACGACGGGCAAAGAGTCACGGCGGCGGTCAGGCCAGGGGTGTAAACAAAGTTCTCGAGTCAGGCAGCAGGCGGCGGAGAGCCAAAAAGCGGAGAGTTCGCAGACGGGCGCTTCGCAGGAGACGGTCGATATCACGCGGCGAGCCGCGTGGTCGAGAGAGCAGTGAGGCATCGGTCGGCTTAAAGCGCGTGACGGCACCGACGTAGACCTCACGAAGCTGAGTGCGACCATGGTCTTCTCGGAGGTCTATAACATCATGGTGAACCCGACAGCTGCATGGGCAAGACCATGCGGATGAAGGGCTTGTGGCATTATCACGACGAAACCAAGGACTCGGACTATATTCCTGCTATCGTCAGGACGACGACCGCCTGCACGCGCAGGCATCGAGTTCAAGCTTGCGGACAACTCACCGCCCCGGGACGACTACCCGCCGGGCTCGGAAATCACCGTGCGCGGGCGCTTGATGTCTACAAAGAGGGCGAGTACAAGATACGCTGTCTTAAAGACGCGGTGCTGGAGAACGTCAATACCCAAAACGAGGGCGAGACAACAGCCCCGTAACGTGTAGGTCGACAGACAAAGAAAGAGCTGCGGGACGAAAACTCGTCCCGCAGCTCTGTACGAGAAAGCCAATATCCGTAGCCGCTCAGTTTGCGATATTGTCGCGAATTGAGGCAATCAGAATACTGACGCCAAAGCGAGAAGCTACAGATGGGCGTCTGATACTTATTCGTAAAGATCCGGGTTTTTGCAACGCGGGTAGCGTTTCAGCCGATCGAGGGATTCCGCTCGAGAGTATCTTTGTGGTGCCGGTCCAGAAGAAAAAGATGAGAAAGCATGAGGCAGCCGAGCCAGAGCAGAGGTCGGAACGCCCGGAATATCATGGAAGATGAGGCGCAGGTCTGCAATGACACTAGAGAAGAATCAAACTGGCAAAGCGGGCGATTGAGATAGAGCTTTTTGCATCGGACATGGCAGAAACCTCCCGTTTCGGTGAAGTAAACCGGATGCTTCGAAACGTATTCCGCGAAAACGTCAAAAACAAATCGCTTATTGTTTTCCGAAGAGCATGGTGGCGAGCGAGTCACGCTTTAATTCGCGGGCCAGTCTCGCCTCCAGATCCGTCAAGTAGGCGCGGGTCTGACATGGCTTCTGCGTTGCCTCCATCCACTCGCAGCAGTAGCCGCCGGAGGTACAGTGGTTCACGCGCTCGTCCGGCTGAAAGACTTTCAGGAGGTCATAGAGCGTGAGGGCGGATAAATCGCCGTGAGGCTACGCCGCCGCCGACACCGCGGACCGCGGTGATAAAATCGACCGCAGCCAGCTTCCGTATGATTTTTATAGGCGAACTTTTGCGGAATCAGCTCGTCTTCGCAGAGTGCGCGCATGGTGTGCATATCCCCGTCTCCGAGGCCGCGCAGGATGCGGAGCGCATAGTCAAGTTCCCGTGAGATCAGCAAGGTATCCTTCCCCCTTCGTTTAATCAATAAAAGTATACCGAAAAGGGATGGAAAGAACAAGACGCTTTTCCGCGGGCTTTATTCGTAGACTGTCTCGACCTTCATAAAGACGAGAATTAAGATGAGACGGAACAAATAGTAGGCGGGCAGGATGCGCGTCACCAGAAAGTAGAAGGCATAGTGCGGGCCGCCCGCAGCGCGGAGGGTCTTCGGATCCAGATAGGCATGGTTCTCGTTGTTCTTCGCATGCAGCGCGTGAAGAAGAAGAGCGCAAGGAAGAAGCATGGGCCATGAAAGCAGCCATAGGACAGACAAAAGGCGGTGACAATCGAAACGACATGCGATCGCGATACAGGCTTTTTCGACACAGGATATGCTTTCCTCCTTCCGAAAGAGTATGCGCAATCGTTGCAAGCGATTCTCTAATTTAAGCATATCATTCCGGCAGAAAAAAACAATAAAGTACAGGCAAACGTAAGAAAGTGTCAGAATTTCGTTCCGTATGTTCGGACTCAGAACAGCATTTTGCCGCGCTTCATGACGCGGGACACAATGTTCACGCCGGTCCGGTAGGGGCAGGAACTGAATCGAGGGGTAGCGGAGGAAGATGAGGTCCGCCTGCTTGCCCGGGTCTATGCTGCCGATTTCTTTCTCTCTGCCGACTGCCGCGGCACCGTTTAAGGTGAGCGCCGTGACAACTTCTTCAATCCGCATGCCCATGTAGATACAACCGAGCGCAATGAGGAGCGGAATCGAGTTGCTGAAAGCAGCTGCCGGGGTTCAAATCCGGAGGCGAGGCGCGACCGCGCAGCCCGCGTCTATCATCTTCCGCGCGGGCGCATAGGGGCTCGCTTTAAGCAGAAAGGCCGTGAGCGGCAGGAGGGTTGCAATCGTGTTGCCCTCGGCGAGGCGTATGCCCTCGTCGGAGGCCTTTAAGAGGTGGTCTGCGGAGTGCGCGCCGCAGCGCACCGCCATCTCAGCGCCGCCGAAGTTCGGCGCAATTTCGTCCGCGTGGACTTTCAGGCGGAAGCCGAGCTTTTTTGCCTCCTGCAGGTAGTGCGTGGAGTCCTCGATATTAAAGACGCCGGTCTCGGTGAAAATGTCCGCGAATTCCGCAAGGTCTTCTTTTTTTGACCTCCGGCATGACCTCGGTCAGCATGTAATTGAGAAATTCGCGCTCCTTGCCCTTCCATTCGGGGAGCACGCTGTGGGGCCCCAAAAAGGTGCGAACCACATCGACCGGATGAGTCTCGTCGAGTATCTTCATCGCGCGGAGCATGCGGAGCTCGGTATCCTTATCCATGCCGTAGCCGCTCTTGCCCTCGACGGTGGTCACGCCGAAGCGGAGCATGGTGTCGAGCCGCTCTTTGCCGACCGCAACAAAGTCCTCGACCGAGGCAGCGCGGGTCGGGGTCACGGTTGCGTTGATGCCGCCGCCCTTTTCCATAATCGAGAGATAACTTTCTCCCTGTAAGCGCCAGCCGAATTCATCGGCGCGGTAGCCGCCGAAGACAAGTGGGTGTGGGAGTCCACAAAGCCCGGGAGCACCGCCTGCCCGTCCGCATCGATCAGCTCCGCCGTTGAGAAGTCCACTTCCTTGTCCAGTTCTTCGGTCGTGCCGACGCGGGCGATGCGGCCGTCCTCGATTAAGACGGCGCCGTTTTTGATGATACCGACCTCTTTCATGTCGCTGCCGTGCTTTGCCTTGTTGCCGCTGCAGGTCACAAGCTCCGCCGCGCGGCGGATGTAAGTTCGCTTCATATGCTTTGTCCTCCTCGGAAAGTCAGTGTGGTGTCAAATAAAAACCGCGGCGCAGGAGAACTGCGCCGCAGTGAAAAATCAGTGCTTTTCGGTTGCGCGCCGGAATGCCTGCTCGACGAGGCTGTCGCTCGCAATGTAGGGCATGGTGATGTGATCGCTGTCCTTAAACTTTTCGTTGTAAGCCGCAACGGTCTCAATGGAGTGCTCGTTCCGCGCCCAGTTTCTGCGGGACACGCCGACCATGGTATCCCACGGAATCGACTCGCGGATAATCTGATCCGTGAGCTCGCTGCCGTCGAGAACCAGGCCGAAGCCGCCGTTAATCGCCTTGCCGATGCCCACGCCGCCGCCGTTGTGAAGCGCAATCAGGCTCATGCCGCGCGCCGCGTTGCCGGCGAAGCAGTGGGTTGCCATGTCAGCCGTGAACTGCGAGCCGTCGTAGATATTGGAGGTCTCGCGGTAGGGAGAATCCGTGCCGCCGGTGTCGTGGTGGTCTCGTCCCAGCATGACCGGTCCGATTTCGCCCTTACGCACCATGTCGTTGAACTTGAGGGCGATGTCTCTTCTGCCGAGCGCATCCTGATAGAGGATGCGGCACTCGAGTGCCCACCACCAGCTTATTCTTGTCCGCGTCGCGAATCCAGACCAGTTGTCTCTGTCCTGGAAGCGGCGGTTCGGGTCTATAATCTCCATGGCCGCGTGGTCGGTCTTTAAGAGATCCTCGTGCTTTGCCGGAGAGCAGCACCAGCGGAACGGACCGTAGCCGTAGTCAAAGAGCATCGGGCCGCATGATATCCTCGACATAGGGACGGGAAAGATGAAGCCTTCGGTCGTGTCGCGCTTGTTCTTCGCGATTTCCGGGTTGCCCGCGTCGAAGATGGCCTTCATGAAGGAGTTGCCGTAGTCAAAGAAGTAGGAGCCGCGTTCCACGAGCTTCTGAATCAGGTGGAAGTGCTTCGTGAGGGTCTCATCGACCAGCTTGACAAACTGTTCTCTGTCCTCGGCGAGGAGACGCGTTCTCTCCTCAAAGCTCACACCCTGCGGGCAGTAGCCGCCGTCGTAGGGAACGTGGCAGGAGGTCTGGTCGGAGAGAAGTTCGATCTTCTCGTCGTGATCGACCGCGTACTGGAGGAGGTCCACAATATTGCCGTGGAAGGCAATCGACATGGGCTCCTTCTTCTCGAGGGATTCGTGTGCGAAGCGGAACGCTTCCTCAGGGGTCTCCGCGACTTTGGAAACCCAGCCCTGGCTGTGTCTGGTCTCGATGCGGGAGTAGTCGACTTCCGCGACAATGCCGACGCCGCCCGCAATCTCGACTGCCTTCGGCTGCGCGCCGCTCATGCCGCCGAGACCGCTGGTCACGAAGAGGTGGCCTGCGAGATCGCCGTTTGCCGGGACACCGAGATACTTTCTGCCTGCGTTCAGGATGGTGTTGAAGGTGCCGTGGACGATGCCCTGCGGCCCGATGTACATCCAGCCGCCTGCGGTCATCTGGCCGTAGCTCGAGCAGCCCATCGCGGTGATGCGGGTCCAATCCTTTAAGTTATCCGCCTCGCCGACCAGGAGACCGTTTCGTGATGATGACGCGCGGCGCCTGCTTGTGGGAGTGGAAGAGGCCCAGCGGGTGTCCGGACATCACGACTAAGGTCTGCTCATCGGTCAGCGCCTCCAAATACTTCTTTAAGAGCTGATACTGCATCCAGTTCTGGCACACCGAACCGGTCTCGCCGTAAGTCACAAGCTCGTAGGGATAGAGTGCAATCTCGGGGCTCAAGTTATTGTCGATCATGACCTGGAAGGCCTTGCCCTGCAGGCAGTTGCCGCGGTACTCGTCGATCGGCTTTGCCGTGTAAGGGCTCCTTCGGCATGAAGCGGTAACCGTAGATTCTGCCGTGGGTTAAAAGCTCCTCCATGAATTCGTCCGCAAGCGCCTCGTGGAGCTCTTCCGGAACATAGCGGAGCGCGTTCTTCAGCGCGAGCTTCATCTCGTGATCGGAGAGCTCAAGGTCGCGCCGCGGTGCACGACGGAGCTTCGGATCGAATTTCGGATATTCGGGGAGCACAGCGTCGAGCTTAATGGTCATGCAAGCGCCGATTTCCTGATTGTTCATGGGGCACCTTCCTTTCTGCACAAAGCGAGAACAAATGATTTCACCATTGCAACCCAGTATAGAGAGTCAGAGTCGAAAAAACGTCTAATTTCCGATGAACGAAAGCTCATAATTTGACGTTTTTGCTGGACTTTGCCTGCCGCTCACTCCTATAATGAGAACAGCAGAGAAAAGGAGGCGGGTGCTTTGGACAAAATTGAAGTTCGTTTTTGGGAAATCCGGAGATACGGAAAAAAACGGCGTGCGCGTTGCCTTTTCCGTACCGGAAAGCGGAGGCCTTCTTTTATTATCTCGCCTACCGCGGCAGCGCAAGCCGCGAAGAATTGATTCACCTGCTTTGGGGCGACGAGGAGGAGAGTGTCGGCAGAAAAAAACTCAGAGACGCGGTCTACCAGGTGCGGCGGCAGCTTGGGAACGAGGTCCTGAAGAGTAAGGGGCACACGCAACTTTTACTCTCGGAGGGTATGGTGCTGGAACACGATCTTCAGAGCTGCGATGCGCCCTTTCTCGAACATTTTTTCGTGAAGAACTGCTATGAGTTTCGAGGCTTGGGCGGAAGAGGTGCGCGCGAGCGCTGAAATCGGATACCGGCAGCGGCAAAGCAGAGCTACGAGCTCGTCCTATCAAAAAGAGGACATTGCCGGGATGCAGCGTGCCGCCAAGGTACTGCTCGCGGAGGATCCCTTCAACGAAGGGCTCTACTTGGAACTCATGCAGCGCTACGCAGCCTGCGGGCAGCACAACATGGCGCTGCGCCTCTACCGCGACATGGAGAAGTTGTTCCGGGAGGAATTGGAGACTGCGCCTTCCAAAGCGGCAAGGCAGCTCTTTCAGCAGATTTTTACGATGAAGGAGCAGTTCCCGCAGGCGGAGGACAAGGGCGGAAGGCCGGGCTACATCGGCAGAGAAAAGGAACTGCTCGAGATCAGCGCTTTTTTCAGGCGGAAGGCGAGGCGCTGAAGAGTGTCGCGCTGATTGAGGGCGAGGAGGGCTGCGGAAAGACCGGTTTTCTGGATGCCTGCCGCAGACTCGGCGAGGGCAACGGCATGCTCGCGCTCCACGCAATCTGCTACCGTCAGGGCGCGGAATTTTTCCTGAGCCCCTTCAGCGATATTTTTGAGGAACTCCGGCAATTTGCGGCCGAGGGAAAGCTGAGCGGCATCTCCGAAGAGGATGCGGCGGCAACGCTTTCGGAACTCGCCGGCGGGGTGGAGGAGGAGAGCGGCGGTTATCTCCGCTACCGTGCGGTCGAGCAGCGTCTCCTGGAACTCATGCAGCGGCTCTGCCGTAAGACGCGTGTGCTGATCACCCTGGATGAGATTCAGTGGATGGACGAGGTCAGCTACCGCCTGCTCTTAAAGCTCTTACAGAGCATAGGCCCCGCGCGGCTACAGCTGATCTGTACCTATCAGGACTATGAGGAGGCGCGGGTGGTACGGCAGTTGGAGCGCCTGGTTCGGGAGGATCGCGTGAAGTTCCTCTCGCTGAAGCCCTTTTCGCGGGCGGAGTCGGATCGCATTGTGCTGCGCGTCTTTCCGGAATTGCGCGAGCAGCCCGAACGGCTGGCCGCGCTCTATGAGATGACGGAGGGCAATGCCTTCTTCTTAAAAGAGATGATAGCCCTGATACGGGAGAAGGGCTTTGTGCTGAAAAAAACGCCGAAAATAGACCGTCTGATTGCGGCGCGACTCTCGGGACTCACGGCCTCGGAGCGGGAAGTGCTCTCCTGCATGGCAATTTTCCCGGAGAAAATCAATCTGGAAGAGCTCGAGTATCTCTTACAGCACATGAATCGTCTGGAACTTTTGGAGCGTCTCGAGAGTCTCGCGAACAACCAGTTGATTCAGGAGATCACGGTCGGCTGGGAGGTCTGTTATAAGTTTGTGCACCGCGTATTTCGTGAATATCTATACGAACAGCAGAGTACGGGACGCACCCGCCTCTACCACCGCATGCTCGCCGAATATTATGAGAAAAAACACGGCGGAAGTTATGCGGCACTGCCTGTCATTGCCCATCACTGGATGCGCGCCCTCTGCCCGGTCAAGGCCTACGGCTATCAGATTCGTTATTTGCAGGAGTTCTACACGATACTGAACGAAAATTTTCCGATTGTGCACTCGGAGGTCACGGATCTCGGCGGGCAGTTCGGCGCGCTCGCGGAGGCGGAAAAGATGTTGGAACTCGCAAAGGATGTGATACGCCTCGAGGACAGCTCGCCCGAAGTGAGTTGCATGAAAATGCGGATGCTATACATTTTGGGGCGGCATGACATCGCAGCCGGTCACTATGACAGCGGTGTCGCGGCCATAGAGCAGTGCATGATGGCGGCGCGGCGTTGTGCGGATGATACGATGCTATTTTCCTGCTACCTGCAGCACATCTTTCACAGCATCCAGACCACCAATCTTCCGAAGGCGGAGCGCTATGTGGTACTCGGAATCGAGCAGTCGAAGGACTGCGACGCGGAGATGCATGCGGCCTTCCGGCGGCTGAAGGGCTGGTGCCTCATTCGGCGGGGGGCCTTTTCCGAGGCGGAGGCGGAACTAAAAGCCGCGCGCGCGGAGTTTGAGGCGCTCGAGACGGAACTCGGCGCTTCGACCCCGAAGTATCGGGCGAGCATTGCCGCCTGCATCGCCTATCTCGGCGACATCAAGAGAAAGCAGGGAGAGCCCGAAGCAGCGCTGCTTCGATACCGGGAGGCGGCTGCCATAGGCGCTGTCTCGGGAGAGACCAACGGTATGGCTCAAATTTACTCCGGCATCGGGCAGCTGCTCTATTTGCTCGGGCGCTACGAGGAGAGCGGGAAGTACTTAGAGCGGGCATCCGCCGTGCTCTCGGCAAACGGCTATCGCTGGGGCCTTGAGCGGAGCGAGGCCTATCTTGCCCTGCTCTCTGTCCAGCAGGGGAAGAAAGAAGAAGCACGGCAGCATCTCGAGCGGGCGCGTTACATTGCGAGTCGCATCCAAAAATCCGGAGACCGAGCTCTTGATTCACGGCGCGGAGAGACGAGCGGATAAAGTTCCCGTTTCGCGCGGTAAAAGCCGGAAAGATGCAAAAGGGAACAAACGACAGAACAAACGACAGCGCAGGGCGGGACTCCGTCCCTGCGTTTTTAAGAACAGAGAACGAAACCGCAGCGGTTTCGAAAAACAAAGCACAGAGGCCATATAGCGGAATGCGGGTGCGGCCTGAGAGCAAGGGACAGATAGACATATGACAGTCCGGTATTTGGTGGGTTTTGCAGGCTGCGCGGCGGTCCGGATTCAAAATTTACACAATAGTCACAATTAAAACGCATATCTAGACGCTTTTTTGACGGCGCTCGGGTAAACTGAAACGGAAAAATATTCGGAACCAAGCTTAGCTGGGATAGGAGGATGCAGAGGGATGGAAAAAATTCTGATTACCGGACAGGACCTGAGCGTCGATCAAATTGTTGCGGTTTGCCGCGACCGCGCGGTCGTGGAACTCTCCGCAGAGAGTCGGGAGGCTGTGTTGGCATCCCGGAAGATTGTGGACGATCTGGTCGCAGAGAAGCAGGTGGTCTACGGCATTACGACGGGCTTCGGAAAGTTCAGCGATGTCGTCATCAGCACCGATGAGTGCAAGGAACTGCAAAAGAACCTGATTATCACGCATGCGGTCGGCGCGGGAGATCCCTTCCCGGAGGATGTGGCGCGCGGCATGCTGTTGCTTCGCATCAATAACCTCTCGAAGGGCTACTCCGGCATACGCCTCGAGACCCTTGAGACCATGATTGCGATGCTCAACAAGGGCGTGACGCCCTTTATCCCGGAGAAGGGTTCGCTCGGCGCTTCCGGCGATCTGGCGCCGCTCTCGCACATGGTTCTCGTCATGCTGGGACTCGGCAAGGCTTACTATGAGGGAGAGCTGCTCTCCGGCGAAGAGGCGATGAAGAGAGCCGGCATTCCGGTCATTGAGCTCTCGGCGAAGGAGGGCCTCGCGCTGAACAACGGCACCCAGGCGATGACGGCGGTCGGTGCGCTCGCACTTCACGATGCGAAGCAGCTCTTAAAGATTGCCGACATTGCGGATGCGCTCTGCTTTGAGGCGCAGAACGGCGTCATGGATGCCCTCGAGGACAGAGTCCATGCGATTCGCCCGCACGAGGGCCAGGGTAAGACCGCAAAGAACCTGCGCCGTCTGCTCGCGGATTCGAAGAACACGACCCGCCAGGGTGAGATTCGCGTGCAGGATGCTTACTCGCTCCGCTGCAGCCCGCAGATTCACGGCGCTTCCAAGGACGCTGTGAAGTATGTGCAGGGCAGAGTGGACATTGAGATCAATTCGGTCACGGACAACCCGCTCATCTTCAAGGAGGACAGAGCCGGGTATTTCGGGCGGCAACTTCACGGCCAGCCCATGGCACTGCCCTTTGACTTCTTAAAGATTGCGGAGGCGGAACTTGCGAATGTTTCGGAGCGCCGCATCGAGAGACTGGTGAACCCCGCATACTCGGCACTGCCGGCCTTTCTGACCCCGCACGGCGGCGTCTGCTCCGGCTTCATGATTGTGCAGTACTCCGCGGCGGCACTGGTTTCGGAGAACAAGGTGCTCGCACATCCGGCGAGCGTGGACAGCATTCCGAGCTCGGCGGGTCAGGAAGACCACGTCAGCATGGGCACCATTGCGGCGCGTCAGGCGGCTGAAATCGGTAAGAATGTGCGCCGTGTGCTCGCGATGGAGCTCATGGTTGCCTGCCAGGGCATTGATATGCGCGGCAACAAGGGACTGGGACGCGGCACACAGGCGGCATACGACCTGGTGCGCAAGGGCTGCGCCTTCCTTGATGATGACAGAGAGCTTTACGAGGACATTAATTACTGCGAGCAGATCCTTACGGACGGCTCCCTGATTCAGGCTGTCGAGGCAGCGCTCGGCGGAGAACTGGATGTATAAAAACTAAATACAGCGTGAGTCTTGCGCGGAAAAAGAGGAGAGTATGGAAGCGAATAAGACAGGCACCAAGAAGGTACGACTGCCCAATTTCATAGAGGCGCTCATTCCCATTGTCGTCATGATGGGGCTTATGTTGCTCGGGTTTGTCGGAAAGACGGGCTACACGGATGCGCATATGCCCTTGGTCGTATCCATCTGTGTTGCCTGCATCATCGGCGGCCTCTGCGGGCACAGTTTCTCGGACATGCTCGCGGGTATGCTGGATCGTCTGAATGCGACGATGGAGGCAATTCTGATTCTCTGCACCGTCGGTATTCTGGTTGCATCCTTCATCATGTCGGGCACCATCCCGGCGGTCATCTACTACGGTTTGGATCTTCTGACCCCGCGGCTCTTCCTGCCGGTCGGCTGCATCATGTGCGCGATTGTCGGCCTTGCCTGCGGTTCCTCCTGGACCGCGACGGCGACCATCGGCATTGCCTTTCTCGGCATCGGTGCAGGTCTCGGCATCAACCCCGCAATCACCGCCGGCATGATTATCTCCGGCGCATACCTCGGCGATAAGTTCTCGCCGCTCTCGGACACCACCAACCTCGCGGCGGCGGTTTCCGGCACGGGTCTCTTCGATCACGTGACGGCTATGGTCTCCACGACGGCACCGACCTTTGTGATTGCGTTTGATTCTTTATACAATACTCGGTATGAACATCAACACCGCGGGTTACGATCCGCAGGTGGCGGCGGGATTGCAGACCGCACTCGCGTCGAAGTTCCACATCAATCCCGCTGCTGCTGCTTCCGATCATCGTGGTCATTGCAGCCTGCGTGATGAAGCTCCCGGGTCTGGTGGGCATCGCAATCTCGGTGCTCTGCGGCGTGCTCTTTGCGGCTGTGTTCCAGGGCATGACCAACATCGGCGATATCTTCAACACCCTGCACTACGGCATCACGGTGGAGACCGGAAACGCAAATCGCGGATAAGCTCTTGAAACCGCGGCGGTATGGACCACCAGATGTGGACCATCAACCTGATACTCCTCGCGGTCGCCTACGGCGGCGCGCTGGAGCGCTGCGGTTGCGTGGACGCTCTGTTCGGCGGTCTTAAAGAATAAGCTTCACTCGGTCGGTCAGCTGGTGCTTGCAACCCTGCTCACCTCGCTCTTCTGCGATGCGACCATGTGCGACCAGTTCCTCGGCATCGGTGTTCCGGCACCGCTCTACAGCGACAAGTACGACGAGATGGGACTTGCGCGCAACATGCTTTCCAGAACCCTTGAGGACTGCGGAACCCTTTGGGCGGTTATGTTCCCGTGGACGGGTTGCGGCGCGTATCAGATGGGCGTGCTCGGTGTGCACCCCTTCGCATACTTCCCGTTTGCGTTTGTCAACCTGCTGAACCCGATTTATGCGGCAATCACGGCCTTCCTGGGACGCAATGTCTTCTGGGCGGACGGCGCGTATACCAATATCTTCGGCAAGACTACCATGCATAAGCCGGCGGGCGCACCGGAAGAGGCGCGTGAGGTCGCACTGAAGAACCTCGAGAGACTGCGCGCGGAGGGCAAGGCACCGAAGGTCGGCAAGTAAGCAGTTCGGGCTTTGAAAGAGCCTCGGAACAAGAGAAAGGAATTCACATGCTTCCATGGGAGAATGAGGGAGGCGTCGTCTATACGGCGCGGGAGTTGCGGCCCCGAAAGCGCTGGGTCACTTACGGAGGGTATTGCTTTGCGGCACTCTTACTTGCGGCGGGTATCCTGACCCGTTTCCGCATTGCCCTGCTCTTCGGCGCACTCTATATCCTGGCTCTCCTCATGGAGAAGCATGTGGTTGTGAGCGAAGAAGGAATCGAGCAGTTCTACCAAATGCGCATCACAACGCACTACGAGTGCTATCCCTGGAACGAGATAGACACCGTGCTGCTCGAGGACAGGGGGCATCCCACACTCGAAGCCCTATATTTTCGGCGCGGCGACAAGACAAAGCGGCTCTTCTTTGATAAGGAGGATGCCGAAAAAATCCTCTTGCTTGCCCGCAAACAGAATTCCGCGATACGCATAGAACGCGTGGAAAAAAAGTAAAGAGGGAAGAGCGCTCGCTGTGCCGGGCGCTCTTTTCTTCCGTCTTGCGAAGGACTACAATACACATAGAGAGTAAAGGTGCGACATACAGGGGCAGGGCAGAGCACGGCTTCGAAGGGCTTGCACCCGCACTGTCGCAGTGCGGTTTCGCACCGACGGGCCGGTTTTAGACATCTTTTCGGTCGAACGGAGGAGATAAGAGATGAACGTGAGGAAGAGAAGCGCAAAGGATTATCGCGTGAGCCGCTGGAGCGGCGGGGAGACCAGAGAGTTTTTGCTCTTCCCGGAGGGCGCAAGCTATGCCGGGCGAGATTTTCTCTGGCGTGTGAGTTCGGCGACCGTGGAGCTTCCCGAGAGTGATTTTACACCGCTGCCGGATTATCGGCGCTATCTGACGCCGCTCAGTGGGGCACTCAAGCTCTCGCAAGACGGCGGCCCGTTCCGGACACTCGGGGCACTCGAAGTGCTCGAATTCGACGGCGGGGCGGAGACCAAGTCCCGCGGCGAGGTCACGGATTTTAATTTGATGCTGCGAAAGGGCGAGGCAGAGGGCGGCATGGCAGACCGCTTGCTTCGCGCGGGCGATGACGCTTCGCCTCCGGGACGCTCCTTCCCGCAGGAAGCGGAACAGAGCGAAAGCACTTTTGATCTACTGCTATTCGGGTGCCGCTGCGCTTCGACAGGCGGGGAAGGAAAGTGTCTGTGAAGTCGGGGCCTATCTCTTGCTCTCTGCGGAGACGGGAGAAGCGGGCAGACTTGCGTTCACGGACGCGGAAGTAAGCGCGATTGCGGAAAACACGGTGCTCGCGTTTGCCTGGATGCGACGGTGCGATTGAGAGCGGGACAGGAATAAAAGAAAAGGGATTCAGGCAAAGGAATCAAGACGATGAAAGAAATCTTTGAGAGAAGAAGCGTGAGAAAAATTTGCGGATCGGGAAGTGGAAGCGGAAAAACTAGAGGCGGTACTCCGCGCCGGTATGGCGGCGCCTTCTGCGGGGAATCAGCGTCCCTGGGAATTTTACATTGTGAGAGATCGCGAGAAACTGGAAGCTCTGTCCAAGCTGAGTCGCTATGCGGGGCCGCTTGCTGCGGCACCGCTCGCAATCGTCACGGTATGCGACCCGAGGGCAAGCGCTTTGCCGAGGTGGCGGCGACCGATATGGCAGCCTGCACGGAGAACCTCTGGCTCGGTGCGGTTTCGGAGGGACTCGGAACGGTGTGGATCGGTGTTTATCCCTATGAAGAACGCGTGAACTTTACGAATCAAATACTCGGAATTCCGGCGGGAAAATACGTGTTTTCGATCTTGCCGCTCGGCTATCCGGCGGAAGAAAAGACTGCGGAGGATCGTTTCGATCCCTCCCGGATTCACGAGCTTTGAAGCGAAAACAAAAAGAAAAGCAAAGATTTAATTACGCTAACTTTGTGAAATACATAAGTAAAAAATCGAAAGAATTTATAAACAGCGATTGAAAAAAAGACGTGACTGTACTAATCTGACAAATGTTTGTCAATCCCCGCCCGACGGGGACGAAAGGTGTGTGGAAAGAGAGGTACAGTTATGGCAACATTTATGATTGGCCTCGCGATTCTGATCTGTGGCGGATTTTTGTACGGCGCCCTCTGTGAGCGCGTCTTCGGCCCGGATAACCGCGAGACCCCCTGCGTATGCAAAGCAGGACGGCGTGGACTTTGTTCCCGATGCCGACTTGGAAGAATGCGTTGATTAACCTTTTGAACATCGCGGGTACCGGCCCCATACTCGGGCCGATTCAGGGCATACTCTTCGGGCCGATTGCGCTGCTCACCATTCCGATCGGCAATGTGATCGGCGGCGCGATGCACGACTACTTCGCCGGCATGATCTGCACGAGAGACGGCGGCATCCAGATGCCGGACATGATTAAAAAGTACACGAACAGCAAGGTGTTCTGGATTTACGACGTCTTTGTCTCGGTGCTTCTGCTCCTGGTCGGTGCCGTCTTTATCTACACGCCGGGTGACATTGCCGCGACGCAGGTCTTCGGCTTCTCGGGCGGTGCGAAAGATCCGACGACCTGGATTATCTACGGCATCATCTTCGTGTATTACTACATTGCGACGGTCTTCCCGATCGATAAGATCATCGGCAAGGTATACCCGATTTTCGGTGCGGTGCTGGTCTTCTCTGCGGTCGGTGTCTTCTTTGTCATGGTCGGAAGTCACTATCCGCTCGTGAACGTTTGGGACAGCTGGAATACCGGCGCGTTTGCGTACGGCGACTATTTCTTCGGTGTGGGCGATATGAAGTCCTTCGGCCATTTCATGCCGATTTTCTTCGTGACGGTTGCCTGCGGCATACTCTCGGGCTTCCACTCGACGCAGACCGCGCTGATTGCGCGCACCATGAAGAGTGAGCGCGAAGGCAAGATGACCTTCTACAACATGATGATTGTCGAGGGCTTCATCGCAATGGTATGGGCAGCGGGAACCATGGCGCTGATCCAGATGGGGGCTGCGAAGGGCGGCATCACGATGCAGTTCGAAAACGGCGTGCTGCGCTACTTCCAGCAGGCGGCCGACGGCGGACTCAAGGCAATTTCCGCGACCTCGGTGGTCGGTGTGCTCTGTCGTAAGGCCCTGGGCCCGGTCGGCGGTGCGATTGCGCTCATCGGTGTCATTGTGCTTCCGGTTACCTCCGGTGACACGGCGCTCCGCGCACTGCGCCTCACGATTGCGGATACCTTCCACATCAAGCAGGACAACAACGCGCGCCGTCTGATGCTCGCAACCCCGATCTTTGTGCTGGTGTTCGGCATTCTGGTCTGGGCAAAGTTCGATACGAACGGCTTTAACCTGCTCTGGAGATACTTCGCTTGGTCGAATCAGGCGATGGCACTCTTTGCGCTGGCGGCGGCGGCCATTTACCTCCTGATTGAGAAGAAGGGCGCCTTTGTCTGGATGCCGCTCATTCCGGGTATTTTCTATACCGTGGTCTGCGGCAGCTACATTCTGAACGCGAAGATCGGCTCAACCTTCCGTGGAATGTGGCGTACGCCGGCGGCGTGGCACTTGCGGTACTCTATGCCGTCTCCGTGTTTGTCCGCGGCAGAAGACCGGCAAATACCCTGTGACAGAAAAGAGGTTCGGCGCAGACCGAACCTCTTTTTTTTAGAATCTGAAAGGAAGAGAGATGAGAGAAAACAGTCTGGATTTTTTGCGCGCCGAGGGAATTTCCGAGCGTCTGATCGAGGAACTGCGCGCGTTTCGAACTTACTATCACTTGGATGAGGCGGAGGCGGACCGCGTGCCGGAGCCGCTTTACCCCTACTACGGGAGAGAGGTCTGGGAAGAGGCCATCAGCGCCCTCCTCGCCGGGAGAACATTTGCTTCTGTCGGGCGGCAAGGCAAGCGGTAAGAATGTGCTCGCGGAGGGACTGGCGGCTGCCTTCGGGCGTCCGCTCTGGGACATCTCCCTCTATGTGAATGCGGATGCCGCGAGCTTAATCGGGACGGATACCTTCCGGGACGGTGCGGTACAGCTCAGGAAAGGGACCGGTGCTCCGCGCGGCGGAGTGCGGCGGTTTCGGTATCTTGGATGAAATCAATATGGCGAAGAATGAGAGCCTCGCGGTACTGCACGCTGCCCTCGACTTTCGTCGCGTCATCGATATCCCGGGCTATGAGCGTGTGTGCCTCCACGAGGCGACCCGCTTCATCGGCACAATGAACTACGGCTACGCGGGAACGCGCGAATTAAACGAGGCGCTCGCCTCCCGCTTCCTCGTGATTCAGATGCCTGTCATTCCGCTCGCGGACGTGAAGCGCCTCCTGAGCGGCAAGTATCCGAACTTACGCCCGGAATATGCGACGCAGTTTGCGGAGCTCTTCGATGAGATACGGAAAAAGAGCGAGGGCGGCGAAATCACGAGCCGCGCGCTGGATCTTCGCGGCCTGATTGCCGCCATCGGCATGATGGAGCGCGGGCTCTCGCCGGTGAGAGCGCTGCGACTCGGCATTGTGAACAAGTGCTTTGACAGCTACGAGCAGACCCTGGTCAGCGACCTCGTTGCGACCCGCCTGCCGGAGAGCCTGGAAGCCGGGCGCGTGTTTGCATGAAACTCAGTGAATTTGAGAAGCGGCGCGCCGCCAATTTGATTTGGAATGCGGCCGGGGACTACGGCATTTCCCCGGGCTTTCCGCATGTACGACGAGCACGGGCGGGCGGATCTCTACTGGAACAGCATCATCGGCGCGGCGCACCGCTTTTTACGACTGGGATCGCTTGATGGAGTTTTTACAACAGCTTTCACGAGACCGTGGATCAGGGCGTCTATGAGAGTCTCTTCTGGCTGGCGCTCGAGAACGGCTGTTATGAAAAAAGTCAAAGACGGAGCGCCCTGCGGCAGAATCGCTCCGACAGGCCTATGCGCGGGAAAAAGTTGAAAGAAACTTTATGCCGAGTATCGCGGAGAGCCGCGAGGGCTGGATACTCGAGGGGCATTACCGGCAGTATGCTCGGCGAGGACAGCGGACTCCCGGACCTCGTGGACCGCAAGCTGCTCGAGGAACTGGAAGTCTCCGGGAGACTGGATACCGAGGCTTGGATTGACAGCGTCGGCAAGACGCTGCCCGCTACTTTACCTATCTTCCCGGGCAAGGCGGCTTCCGAACAGCGTCGCCGTCGCTTCGCACTGCCGAAGTTTGTGTTTCGGAAGCGGAGCGCGGCAGAGCGGCAGGAAGCTCTTCAGCCGAATGTGCGTCGCCTCGTGATGGGCTTCGGCGAACTTGTGCCGAAGCGCGGGAGCAAAGACAGGGTGCCAAAAAGTTCGGCGAGCGCTATCTGGAAAAGAGTGCGGAACAGCTCAGGCAGTATATCCGCGACTATTTCGGTGCGCCGTTGTATCCGGAGGCGAAGGAGCGGGAACTGAACCTCCGCTGCTGTAAGGATGCCCATGCGGGAAGCAGGCTTTTATTTTACGGACGGCAGACTGCCGCTCGAAGAAGTCAAAAAAATTAAAAGGGCTTTTACCAAGCGCATGCGCCGCGAGATGGAAGCGAGGGAGCAAAAGACCCGCCGCGCCCACGAGGGCGAAATCGCGCGGGATCACGCGGCGATCGCGGAACTCGGAGAGCGCCTTAAAAATGCGCTGCAGCAGCTCCGAGATCCCGAGGAAGTGCCCGGGCGCACGGGGCGGCTGCTTCCCGGAAAGTTGTACCGCGCGCTTTGTCTGAATGATGCGCGCATCTTCGAAAAAGCAGCGCCCTCGGGGATCAGAGTCAGGGTGAGCGTGGATCTCCTGCTCGATGCGAGCACTTCGCAGGAGGAGAGGACCGAGTTGGTTGCGCGCCAGGCCTATATTTTGGCCGAGAGCCTGAGTGCATTGAAATTGCCGGTGCGAGTCTGGGGCTATCTCTCGATGAGCGGCTACACAGTGCTCACGCGTTACCGCGATTACGAGGAGCACGAGAAGAACGAAGAGATTTTCCGCTATTTCACGGCGGGCGCAAACCGGGACGGGCTCGCCTACCGCGCGGTCGGCGAACTGATGGCAGAGTACCCCTCGGAGCGAAAGATTTTGATTGTGCTGAGCGATGTGACGCCGAACGATATGGTGAAGTTTCTCTATCAAGGGCAGGAACAGGCCTACGCGGGCGAAGGGGCGATAGAGAACGCCGCAAAGGAAGTTCGCGCGGTGTGCGCTTCCGGTGTCACGGCGCTCTGCGTCTACACCGGCGACGATGCCGGACTCCCCGCGGTGCAGCGGGTTTTCGGGCAAAATTTTGTGAAGATCAATTCCCTGACTCGCTTCGCAGCGGCTGCGGGACGTCTTCTGGAGCTTGCGCTTTCGAATCCCGCATAGAGAGACGGAGTTTTCGACGCAGTTGGTTCAGGCGCCGTTCCAAGTAGCCGCGGTCTATGTACTCGGCGAGCACATACTGGTCGAGCGCGGGGACGGTGCAGGCATAGAAGCCGAGACGTTCGCGGTAACTTTCGAGGAGGCGCTTCGGGAGCACCATATAGGCGACACGCATGGACGGCGCGAGGGTCTTGGTAAAGGTATTGAGGTAAATCACAGAGTCGTTGGAATCCATCGCATAGATGGTTTCCAGCGGCTTTTTTTGGAGCGAAAACTCGGAGGCATAGTCATCCTCCACGAGAAAGGCAGCTCTCTCCTTGGCCCAGCGGAGATATTCAAAGCGCTTGGCGGCGGTTGCGGTCACGCCGCTCGGGTAGCTCTGATAGGGTGTCACATGGAGTAAGGAGGCGCGGGAGGCGGCGAGCCCCTCGGCACTCACCCCGTAGGCATCGAGCGGCAGGAGTTCATAGGGGCGGGCGTAGGCGCTGTAGACAAGGCGTATCTTCTCATAGGACTGCGCCTCGATGCCGTAGAGCGCCGCGCGGGGCAGGAGTTGCGCAACCAGTCCGTAGAGATACTCGGTGCCGGAGCCGATTACGATTTGCGCGGGATCCGCCTGCATGCCGCGATAGCGGAGCAGATAGGCACTGATGGCGCGGCGAAAGTGCAGAGCCCCCCTGATTTTCCGGGCGCGCGAGCAGCTCACGCGGAAAGCGGAGCAGAACATCGCGGACAATGTGGGAGAAGGGCGTAAAGGGGAAGTCGGCGGCGAGTTCGCCGAGGGAGCTGTGCGGCGCTGAGGGTTCGGTTTCGGAGATTGCCGCTTCCGTGTTCGCGTCTGCGTTTTTATCGCTGCCTTTGGGTGTTCGAGCCGTTTCCGCGGCGTTCGCGGGTTGAAGGTCTGCCTTGTCTGTTCGGTTTGCGTTGCCGTTTTCCGGAAGCGTGAGGGCGGAGACAAAGAAGCCGCTCCGCGCTTTGACCTCGAGATAGCCCTCATCGAGAAGCGCCGCGTAGGCACTTCCGACCGTCGAGAGGCTTAGGCCCAGGTGTTCCGCGAGCGCGCGCTTGGAGGGCAGGCGTTCGCCGGGAAGCAGTTTCTTAGCGAGAATATCGCTCCGAATGGCATTGTAGAGAAAGCGGTACTTACTCTCTTTGCCGCGGGCATTCAAAAAGTAGGTGAGCATGAAGAGACCTCCGATTTTCAAACTGGTATTATTGTAACGCAAACTGATATCATAAAAAATATGAAAACTGAGTCTTTTTGAATCCAGATTTGCGCTACAATCGTGCTTATCGAAACAAAGGGGGATGATGTCATGACAGGACAACAGACAGCAACAGCGACAAACACAGATCAGAGACTTCATAAAATCGTATTGACGGGGCTCATGGCAGCGCTCTGCTACGCAGCCTTTGCCTTTTTGAAAATCCCGATTCCAACGCCGGGCGGCGGCATGGTGGCGCTTCATATCGGCAATGCCTTTTGCGTGCTTGCGGCGCTCTATCTGGGCGGTGTGTACGGCGGCCTTGCGGGCGCAATCGGCATGACGATTGCGGATTTAATGGATCCGAAGTACGTGACTTCCGCGCCGAAGACCTTTGTGCTCAAGTTCTGCATCGGTCTGATTGCGGGCTTCATTGCGCATAAGCTCGGCCACATCACGGAAGATCACGACAGAAAATATCTCTTTTTCTGGACGCTCCTCGCTTCGGCGGTTGCGCTCGGCTTCAATGTGATTGCGGATCCGATTGTGGGCTATCTCTATAAAACCTATCTGCTCGGCATTCCGCAGGAAGCGTCGAAGATTATGGCGACCTGGGCAGCCGGTGTGACCGCAATCAACTCGGTCGCGGGCACCGTGGTTGTGGTCATCGCCTATGCGGCGCTGCGTCCGGTTTTAAAGAAAGCGGGACAGTTTTTCTACTTGGGGTAAAAGCCTGCGGTGCTTCGAAACAATGCATCGGGGTGTGAAAACAGAGGCGTTGCACTAGTGCTTCTGGGCTGCGGCATATTGCCGCAGCTTTTTCTGATTGTCAAACGGGGCAAAACAGGCTATACAAGATAAAAACGGCGAGACAAAGGAGGGACGGAATGAAACGGGCTTATCTCTTTGATGTAGACGGGACGCTCTGGGACAGCGCGCGTGCGGTCACGGATTCCTGGAATGAGGTGCTGAAGGAGCGCAGGGGCAGCGGGACGCTGACGGTCGATGACATGCACGGCTTTATGGGACACACGATGGATGAGATTGCGGCACGCATCTCCCCGGACGCGGATCCCCTAGAGCAGAAGGAAATCATGGAAGCCTGCATGCGGCACGAGATCGATTATCTGGAGTCCCACAGCGGCTGCTTTTATCCCGGGGTGCTGAAGACCCTCCGCGCCCTTTTCGAGAGCGGCAAGGAACTCTACATTGTCTCAAACTGCCAGGAGGGCTATATCGAGTCCCTGCTCGCGGCGGGGAATCTAAGCAGCGGCGAGGACGGTGTGATTCGCGATTTCATCTGCTACGGCGAGACGAGACGCCCGAAGGGAGAAAATATAGAGCTGATTCTCGAGCGGAACGAACTCAGCCCGGAGGAGGCGGTGTACATCGGGGACACCGAGATGGATCAGGTCGCGGCCGAGGAGGCCGGCGTCGATTTTTATCATGTGAGCTACGGCTTCGGACGGGTTCACGGGGCACTCCGCGAGCTCGACTCCCTCGAAGAACTCTTAGAGGACTGAGTCCGGGGGCAAAGAGAGGCTTGTCAGAAGAGAAGCGGTCTGCTATGCTGAATAGGCATTTTGGGCTGTCGCCAAGCGGTAAGGCAAAGGACTTTGACTCCTTCATTCGACGGTTCGAATCCGGCCAGCCCAGGCACGCAGCGGGAGCGCAAGCTCCCGCTGTTTTTTTCGGAGTTTATTTTCTTTTGCGCAGGCGGCTCTTATAATACTGCTGTCAGGCAACTGTTTTGAAACGAGGTAAGAGACATGTATCTGGAAACAATCAACAGCCCCGCGGATCTCAAAAATTGAGCGTCGAAGAGATGACGGCGCTCGCGGCCGAGATGCGGGAGGCACTCATCGTCCGCGCGAGTCGGCATATGGGACATGTGGGGCCGGATCTCGGGTTCATTGAGGCGACCGTAGCGCTCCACGCGGTTTTTTCCTCGCCGGAGGATAAAATCATCTACGACATCTCCCACCAGACCTATCCGCACAAAATGCTGACCGGGCGGCGGGAGGCTTACACGGACCCCGCGCACTACGACGATGTCTCGGCCTACTCGAATCCGAAGGAGAGCCCGCACGACTTCTTTGAACTCGGGCACACCTCGGTCTCGATCGATCTTGCGCTCGGTATGGCGAAGGCCAGGGAGCTGCTCGGCGGAACGGAGAAGGTGATTGCTGTCATCGGCGACGGCTCGCTCTCCGGCGGCGAGGCACTCGAGGGGCTCAACACCGCGGGCGAATTTAAGGGGCAGTTTCTCATTCTGGTGAACGACAACCAGATGTCGATTGCCGAGAATCACGGCGGGCTCTATGCCTCGCTGAAGGCGCTCCGCGAGAGCAACGGAACTTCCGAGAACAATTTGTTCCGCGCCATGGGGCTCGACTACCGCTATGAGGCGGCGGGCAATGACATCGGCGCGCTGATTCGGGCGCTGAACGCGGTGAAGGACTTAGACCACCCGGTCGTGCTCCACATCAATACCCTTAAGGGCAAGGGCTATGGTCCGGCGGAGACCCGGAAGGAAGAGTTCCACTGGCACTTCCCCTTTGACCGGGAGAGCGGCGAGACCCTGCCGGACTTCCGCTTTGAGGGCGAGAGCTATGAGGAGGCGACCGCGGACTTTCTCTTACAGGCAGCGGCGGAAGATCCGGCTGTGCTCGTTTTGACTTCCGGCGTGCCGGGCACCGTCGATTTAACGCCCGAGCGCCGCGCTATGCTCGGCGCGCAGTATCTCGATGTCGGCATTGCGGAGCAGACGGCGCTCGCCATCGCCTCGGGCGCGGCAAAGCGCGGGGCAAAGCCGGTCTATTTTACGGAGGCAACTTTCTTACAGCGTGCCTACGACCAGCTGGTTCACGATATTTGCATCCAGAAGAGCCCGGTCACGATGCTGCTCGGCAGCGCCTCGCTCTTCGGTATGAGCGATGTGACGCACAGCGGCGTACTGGCGCTCCCCATGCTTTGCAATATCCCGGAACTCATTGTACTCGCGCCGACCTCGGTCGAAGAGTACCTGAGCATGCTCCGCTGGTCCCTGAAGCAGAGAGAAAATCCGGTCGCGATCCTCATTCCCTCCACCGAACTTTGCCACGCGACGGGGCCGGTACGGGAGAGCTTTTCGCTGCCCGCGTACTATGAAATTGTGAGCCGCGGCAGGGAGGCAGCGATTCTGGCGCCCGGCGACATGCAGGCGCTCGGCAAAAAGACAGCCGCTCTCCTCGAAGAGAAGTACGGCCTACGCCCGACCCTCGTTAACCCCGGGGTGGTCTCGGATCTCGATGAAGCGCTGCTTTCATCGCTTCGGGAGGACCACCGCACCGTTCTGGTGCTTGAAGACGCTCTGCTCTCGGGCGGCTTCGGAGCGAAAGTGGCGAGCTTTTACGGAGACAGCGAGATGAAGGTATTACTCCGCGGCCTCCCGAAGGCCTTTTATGACCGCTACCGCATCTCGACGCTCTTAAAAGCGCAGGGCATGACGCCGGAGCAACTTGCGGAAAGCGTTGTCGACGCAATCGGAAAGAACTGAATTTGACAGGAGGCGGGATGAAGCGCTATATCTCGGATTTACATTTTTTTCACGACAATTTAAACCGCGAGATGGACTGCCGGGGCTTTGCCTCCCTCGAAGAAATGCACGCGCATATGATTGCCGTCTGGAATCAAACCGTGTCGCCGAAGGACGAAGTCTTCATTCTCGGCGACTTCTCCGTGGGAAAGGCCGAGGAGACCAACGAAATCGTGCGTCAGCTGAAGGGAGAACTCTATCTGCTTCGAGGGAACCACGACTACTACCTCAAAAAGAGTGTCTTTGACCGCAGCCGCTTCCACTGGATTCAGGACTATGCGGAAATCCACGACGAGGGAAGAAAAGTGATACTCTCGCACTACCCGGTCTTTTGTTACAACGGGCAGAATCGGCTGACCGCCGCGGGAGAGCCGAAGAGCGTCATGCTCTACGGTCATCTGCACGACAGCTTTGACGAGGTCCTCGTGAACCGCTTCCTTGCGGAGACACGGGCGGCAAAGCGCCCGCAGAGAGACAGAGAGACAGGGGAAATCCTGGAAAAGGACATCCCCTGTCTCATGATCAACTGTTTTTGTATGTTTTCGGCGTATCGTCCGCTCGGTCTTCTCGAGTGGATCGAGCTTGATCGAGAGCGGCGGCTCACTGCGCAGCAACGCGATAGCCGATGATCATGCCGTTTTGTTCGGCATAGAAGCAGTCAAGCCCGCCGGCCGGCCGAACTTCGACCGAAGCAGACTGAAATGCTTCTTGAATGGCACTTTTAAGTGCCTCGGCAACCGGTTGATTCAGGCAGTGCACAATCACGACTTCCTGAACGGCTCTTCCCTTTTCCCTGAGGTCTTGGACAATGCTGTCCAGGACCTTTTTTGTGCCGCGAACCTTGCCCTTGATTTGTATGGTTCCCTCGGGAGTCGCGATACCCACGCCCCAAAAGCCGAGGGTGTTCGCGAGGAAGCCGGTCAGGCGGCTCATGCGCCCGTTTCGAATCAGATTGTTAAACGAGGAGAGCGCATAGACGATGAAGGTGCGGTCTATGAGGGCCGGAATGCGGGAGATGATTTCCGCGTAATCCAGGCCGTCCAGAATCATGCGCGCGGTCTCCCGGATTAAGAGCATAATCGAAGGCCCGTCCGTACGCGTATTAAAGACGGTGATGCGCTTTCCGGGCTCTTCTTCCTCGACCATGAGGCGCGCGGTCTCGGCACTCTGGAGCTGCCGGAGAGCTCGGAGGAAATGGTGAAGGCAATCACATCGCCGGGCTTTCGAAAGGCCTCCGCAAAGGAAGCGGGAGAGGGACAGGAGGTGCGGGCGGTCTTACTCTTTTGCAGGTCCTCCATCATTTCCGGGATGGCAATGTTGCCGTCGTCCACGTATTCATGATTGTCGGTGTAGAGGTAAAAGGGGACGCTCTGATACAGAATATCATCGCGCTGTTCTTCAAAGCGTATGTCGTCGCAGCTGGAATCGGTCACGATATTCCACATGTCAGACCTCCTGAGAATATTGTTTGATTGTTATCGTCTCATTATAGCGCGAAAGAGAGGGCGCGTCAAAAGCGAAGGGCGCAGAGGAAATGTTACAGAAATCTTACAAATACAATACGATTTCATGAGTTTCCTTGACTTGAAAAAGCGCATTTTCTAAGATGGGGGAGTCAAATAAATTTTGAATTTGCGGCACATGTCGCTGAAGATGAAAGAAGGGATTTCGGTATGAAGAAGGGATTATTTGCTAAGGTTTCGCGCAGCCTTGCCGCTTGCGCGCTGACCGCTACGGTCGCTGCGCTTGGTTTTCCGCTCAGCGCGTTCGCGGCGGGGAATGCAACGCTCTCGCTCCGCCACTTTACGGCGGGAAGCGGCGCGGTCGAGCAGGGCTCGGCAAGCATGCGTGTCTTTTTAAACAGTGCCCCGGGGCAGTACACGATGACGGACGGAGAGGGGGAAGCGGGAAATTCGCTTTGCGACGCTCTCGGATGCGGTCCGCGCGCAGTACGGTGTCGAGGAAGGCTATCTGAGCTATGCGAGCGTCAATCTGCAGGGCAACGAGGCTGTGACCATCAGCGGTCTTCCGAACGGAGCAAAGTTTAAGGTGCAGGAGGATACCGAGGCGCTCGGCGCAGGCTATTCGACGGAACCCTACTACTTCGATCGGGAGGGCGCGGTTTCCGAGAACGAGGCGATTGAGGCGGTCAGCGTGGATCATAAGAACGGCGAAACACCGGTTGTGATTCGAAAGACTTGGCTGGACGGAAATCACACGGAGTATCGCCCGAGCTCCATCACCGTGCGCATTGACGCGCTGGATCAGAATCAGAAGCTCATCGAGGGACAGTCGAGACTTGCGGTCTTAAAGCCGAACGCGGACGGACGCTGGTATTTTGTGGAAGGCCTGCACCGTCTTGAGAAGGCGACTGCGAACAATGCGCGCCGTGCGAGCGCTTCCGATGCAATGCTCGCCAGCTCCTCCGATGCGGAGCGCGAGGGAGAGGTGCAGACGCCCAGCTACTATCGCATTGCCGAAGTGTCGGGCGGTGCCGCTTATATGTTGAACTTCCCGGTTGCGGAGCGCATCCGTCAGGTCGGCGCGCATTTGAATTTTGACATCGCAAACCGCTACTACGGTACGACAAGCAATTCCGGCGGCGGCAGAAGCTATACCGGCGGCGGAAGCGCGACGGGTAGAGGCGCGGCATATCGGAACAGCACGACGGGAACGGCACCGACTTCTTCCGTGACCGAGGTGCGTCCCATGAATCCGGCAAACAACAACGAGATTCCGAACCGTCTTGCGGCGCCGAGTCGCGATGCGGGCATATCCGGACCGGTCGCGGTTCAGGCGCAGCGCGGCAAAAAGAGCGGGCTTCCGAAGACCGGTCAGGCTTCGAGCGCTGCGGCGGCAGCTTTCTCGATTGCGGGACTTGCGCTGCTTCTCTACTGCCACAAGAGAGAAGAGTACTGAAACGGTATTCACAGAAAATAAATCATTCCGGCGAGACGCCGCGGGGCAAGACGCTCCGCGGCGTCTTTTCGACCTTTCCCGCAGGAAGGCTATGGCGTGGATTTGCCTGCCTGTGCTAAGATAGAAACGGAAAGAAACGGAAAGAAACGGAAAGCAAAAGCGGAGACAGAGCAAGGGGCACAGAAGGAACACTGCACATGCTCGGACGGGCAAGGAGGCGAGATGAGAAGAAATCGGAGCAAGCTTGTTGCGGGGCTGGCAACGCTGGCACTGGCAGTCACTGCGTTCACGGCCTGCGGTACGGCAAAGACGACAGAGAGCAAGGAAGAGAGCAGCGCCGTAGAGAGCAGCGAAGTCGCGGGGAGCGGCGAGGCGACAAGCGGAGCGCAGGCGGAGGCCGCGAATCCGTGGATGGATGTCCGCGATCTGAAGGAAGCACTGAAAGAGACCGGCGTGGAACTGAAGGCGCCGGAAGAAATCGGAGACTTTCATCTGAGCCATGTTCAGGCCGTTCAGGACGGCGGAATTGTCCAAGTCTTTTACGGCGGCGTGGCGGATCAGACCGAGACCCAGGTGTTGCTCCGCAAGGCGAAGAGCACGGAAGATATCAGCGGCGACTACACAAATCTACCCGGAGGACCGCAGGGTCAACGGGACAGAGGGAGAAGTGCGCCTCCGCGGCCAGGACGGCAGAGTCTATCTTGCAACCTGGCAGCGCGGCGACTACAGCTATTCGCTGAGTCTTGCGCAGGGAATGGAAGAAGCAAAGGTCATGGAGGTTATTGCGGAGATCAAATGAGCAAGGAAAAGTTGGAAGAGTATCGAGAGTTAATTGTCAACAATCGCTTCGCGCTGCACAACCATGTGACCCTCACGGATCTCGAGGAGAACAGCGCAGAGGGTTATCTGGACGTCGAAGATGATGTGACCAATGCCTACGGCATGGTCCACGGCGGCGCGTTTTATGCGCTCGCGGACGTCATTGCGGGCATGACGGCGCGCGGCAACGGGCACGCCTATGTGACCCAGACGGCGGATTTACACTATCTCTCCTCGACCGAGGAGAAGCGCATTTACGGAACGAGCCGCGTATTGCGGCGCAGCCGACAGACGGCTGTCATTGAGGCGGAGGTGACGGACGGGACGGGAAAGTGCCTGTTTTTGCGACCTTCACGTTTTTTTCTGCGTGGACGGCCGTGTCGCCGTAAAAAGAGAGGGGGAAGAGCGTGCCGACTCATAACCGGAGAAAGAAAATCAACATCGTCGGGCATAAGAATCCGGATACGGATTCCATCTGCGCGGCGCTCAGCTACTGCTGGCTGAAAAAGCAGATCGATCCGCAGGGCGAGTACGAGGCGCGGAGAGCGGGCAGTGTGAACCGCGAGTCGCAATTCGTGCTGAATTACTGGAAGATGAAGGCACCGCGTCTCATTACGAGCGTGAGCCCGCAGATGAAGGACATCGATTTCCGCATTCAGCCCGGTATCGACGGGGAGATGAGTCTCCGCGAGGTCTGGAAGCTGATGCGCGAAGAGGATATCGAGACCCTCTGCATCACGACCGAGGAGCAGGAACTTCTGGGTCTCGTTTCGGTCACCGACATCACCAACATCAACATGAATCTCCTTGACAACGGGATACTCGCGACTGCGAAGACACCCTATAAAAACCTCATTTCGACCCTGGACGCGGAGATGATTTCCGGCGATCCGGAGTCGAGCATCGAGAAGGGTCATATCTACATCGGCACGAGCCCCGAGGTCATTGAGGAATTTGTAAACGAGAACGATATCGTTCTGGTCTCGAACCGCTATGAGGCGCAGATTTGCGCGATTGAGTGCGGTGCATCCTGCATTGTGATTTGCTGCGGCGCTCTGGCCGGAAAGACCATCTTAAACCGTGCGAAGGAGAAGAACTGCACGGTGCTGACAAGCCCCTACGACACCTATGCGGCTGCGCGTCTCATCAGCACGGCCATTCCGGTGCGCCATATCATGCAGAGCGAGAAGATACTGCAGTTCGGCCTCAACACCTATGTCGAGGACGCGAAGAAAATCATGGCTTCGGTGCGCCACCGCTATTTCCCGATTCTCGATTCCGACGGCAAGTATGTCGGTGTCGTGAGCCGCAGAAACCTCTTAAACCTGCACCCGAAGCGCGTCATCCTGGTGGACCACAACGAGTTTACCCAGACCGTGGACGGCATGGAACAGGCGGAGATTCTGGAGATCATCGATCACCACAGAATCGGCAATCTGGAGACCGGAGGCCCGGCCTATTTCAGAAACGAGCCGGTCGGCTGCACCAATACCATTGTCTATACGATTATGCAGGAGAAGAACCTCACCCCGCCGAAGGAGATCGCGGGGCTCATGCTCTCCGCGATTCTCTCGGATACGCTGATGTTCCGCTCGCCGACCTGTACGGCGAGAGACCGCGCGGCGGCGGAGGCGCTTGCCGCCATTGCGGAAGTCGAGATCGAGAGCTATGCGAATCAGATGTTTGAAGCCGGTGAGGATCTGAGCGGTCGGAGCGCAGAGGATATCTTTTTTGCGGACTTTAAGGTCTTTACCTTCGGCGACATTCGTTTCGGTGTGAGCCAGAGCACTTTTATGACCGGGAAAAACCGGAAGGCGGCCGAGGAACTGGTGAAGCCCTTCCTGGAGGCGGCCGCAAACCGCACCGGTGTGGATACCGTCTACTACATGGCGACCGACACGCCCTCCGAGAGCACAGAGCTCTTCTGGTACGGCAATATGGCCGAAGAGTACGCGCAGCGCGCCTTCGGACGCGCGCCGGAGGCGGAAGGCTATTTCTACCTGCCGGGCGTTGTGAGCCGGAAAAAGCAGATGATACCGCCGCTTCGCATGGCGATGCAGGCGGAGCCCTGAGAGGAGAGAGTATGAAACGAGTCAGCGCCCTGCTCGCACAGGGCTTGGAAGAAGTGGAATGCCTGATGGTTGTTGACCTCTTGCGGCGCGCCGAGGTACAGGTGACCTTGGTCTCCGTGAGCGGAGAGCGCGTCGTGACCGGTGCGCACGGCATTGCGATTGTGACGGATCGCCTGATCGAGGAGATGGATTTCTCGGCGGAGGATATGATCTTCCTGCCGGGCGGCATGCCGGGTGTCAGCAATCTGGTCCGCCATGCGCTGGTGGCCCAGACTTGCGAGTCGCGGCGGAACAGGGCAAGGAGCTCGCAGCCATCTGTGCGGCGCCGAGCATACTCGGCAAGATGGGACTCTTTGCGAACAAGCGCTTTACCTGCTATCCGGGCTGGGAAAAGGGCATTGACGGCATCAACGGTGCCGAGTGGAGCGGGGCCGAGGTCGAGCGGAGCGAGGGGCTCACGACCGGGCGCGGACTCGGCACGGCGATGGACTTCGGCTTAAAGCTGATCGGCGTGCTCTGCGGCAGCGAGACGGCGGAGAAGATTAAGCAGGCGGTCCAGCACCCGGACACACTCTACTGAGCGCGTCCCCGTGAAAACGTTTTGGGAGCGCCACGTTGCGCTTCGGGAGTTCCTCCTCTTTAATCTGCTCTCGAACGTCGCGACGCTCGTGAATCTTTGTGCGACCTTTGTCGGCACAAGGGTGTTGTTTCGTGCGTTTCGGGACAGACCCTTTTCCTTCCTGGTTTTTCAGTACCGGAATCTACGGGAGGACTGGGGCTCACGGGTTTCCTGAGTTTTCTGTTCGCGACCGCGCTCGCACAGACGATTAATTTCTTTGTGCAGCGAAAGCTGGTGTTTCGCGCTTCCGGGAATGCGGGCAAAGCGGCGCTCCGCTTTGCGATCCTTGCGGTCTTTTTGACCCTGGTCTCGGCGGCGCTGCCGGCTTACACCTTGCCGCGCCTCGGGGTGCTCGGTTCCGCGGTATTTAACATTGGGCTGCAGGTGGCCGTCAGCTTTCCCGCGATGAAGTTTTGGATTATGCCTGAGGGAACTCGGGAGAAGAAGGCAGTATGAGTCAAAAACAAAATCCAACAAAAATGCGGTCGGCGCTCCTTGCGCGTCTGACCCTCTTTGAAAAGGCGGCCCTCTTATCCGGGGGCGGCGCCTGGAAGAGCCGGGCACTCCCGAGAAGGGGCTTGCCGGCTCTTTTCTTTTCGGACGGGCCGCACGGTCTCAGGAAGCAGGAGGGCATCGGGGATCACCTCGGGCTTCATGCCTCCCGTCCCGCGACCTGCTTTCCGACGGCGGCGACCGTCGCAAACAGCTGGGATACGGCGCTTGCGGAGGCGGTGGGAGAGGCCCTCGGTAACGAGGCGCGTTCGCAGGGTGTGGATGTGCTGCTCGGACCGGGACTCAACATCAAGCGGAGTCCGCTCTGCGGGCGGAATTTCGAGTATTTTTCGGAGGATCCCTACCTCTCCGGCAAGCTCGCGGCCGCCTATGTGCGCGGTATTCAGCGCGGCGGGGCGCTTGCCTGTGTAAAGCACTACGCCGTAAACTCGCAGGAATTTCGGCGCATGACTTTAAACGCCGTTGTGGATGAGAGGGCGCTTAGAGAGCTTTATCTCACCGGCTTTGAGATTGCGGTGAAAGAGGGAAAACCCGCTGCCTTGATGACAAGCTATAACCAGGTAAACGGGCTTCAGTCGAATGAAAACCCGCAGCTCATGCTCGACATTCTGCGGGACGAGTGGGGCTATGACGGTATGGTTGTGACGGATTGGGGCGGCTCGGACGATCACATTCGGGGCATACAGTGCCGCACCACGCTCGAAATGCCGAATCCCGGTCTCTATGCGGCGCGGGAAGTGCTGCGCGCCGTAGAGCGCGGAGAACTCTCCGAGGCGGAAATCGATCTCTGCCTGAAGGACTACTTCCGCACGCTGCGGCGCGCCGCGGCACAGGAAAAGAAGGCTGTGACAGCGGATCCGCTGCGGCAGCACGCGCTCGCGCGCCGGGCGGCGCGGGAGAGTGCGGTGCTCCTAAAGAACGACGGCATACTGCCGCTCTCCGGAACGGAGACGGTCGCATTGATCGGGGACTTTGCTTTCATGCCGCGCTATCAGGGCGCGGGTTCCTCGCTCGTGAACAGCCGGCGGATCGAGACGCTCGCGGGGCAGCTCTCGCAGCGCCTCGGCGCTAAGCTCATCGGAGCGGCGAGCGGCTATGCGCGACACGGAGATGACAGCAAGTGGCAGGCGTCCAAACGGCTGAGGCACGCGCTGCAACTCGCGCGGAAAGCCTCCTGTGTGATTTTCTGCTGCGGCCTCGACGAGATGGCAGAGACCGAGGGCCTGGACCGAAAGACGCTGGCGCTGCCGGCGGCACAGCGGCGGGTGCTTCACAGCCTCGCGGATGTCAATCCGAACATCATCCTCGTGCTGAGCGCGGGTTCGGTCGTGGATCTCTCGGTCGAGCGGGATGCGCGCGCCATGCTGCACGGCTACCTCGGCGGCGAGGCCGGGGCGGGTGCCATGGCAGAGCTGCTGTACGGAGAGGCTACGCCCATGGGGAAGCTCGCGGAGAGCTACCCGCGCTCGCTCGCGGACACCCCGGCCTATCCCTACCGAAAGCTTCGCGGCAACTGCGCGGAGTACCGCGAGAGTCTCTATGTGGGCTACCGCTACTATGACAGGGCAGGACTGCCGCTCTACCACCCCTTCGGCTTCGGGCTCTCCTATACAAGCTTTTCCTATCGGGATCTCACGGTCGAGGCGGAGGGTGTACGCTTTTTCGTGAAAAACAGCGGCGCAAGGGACGGCGCGGAAATTGCGCAACTCTACATAAGTGCCTTGGAGAGCGCGGTCTTTCGTCCGGAAAAGGAATTGAAGGGCTTTGCCAAGGTCTTTTTAAAGGCGGGGGAGGAGAAAGAAGTTTTCATCCCCTTCGATGACAAGAGTTTTCGGGTCTACGACAGTGCAAGAGGCTGTTTTATCGAGGAGGAAGGGCGCTACCGCATTTTAGTCGGTGCGAGTGCGGCGGATCTTCGCCTCGCTGCGGAAACAGAGCGCGGGGGAGAACGCATGCTTATCCCGCAAGAAAAAAAGCGCCTGCCCCACTATTTCAGCGGGGCGGCGCAACAAGTCGGGAGAGCGGAATTTGAGCGCTTGCTCGGGCGAAAAACCGAGCGCCCGGCGCTCGCAGGGGAACTGCTTCGCGGCGATGCGGTCCATGAACTCAGGCGTTCGCGCGGTCTGCTCGCGCGGCTCATTTACCGCGGCTTACAGCGCGCGCTCAACAAGAGCGCGGCAAAGCGTGAGCCGAATTTGAATTTGATTTTTACCTACCACATGCCGTTTCGCGCCTTCTCGAAATTCGGGAGCGGGCGCATCTCGCCGGAGATGACCGAGGCTGTCTTACTCATGCTGAACGGACACCTCATTGCGGGCGGGCGAAAGTTCTTCCTTGAGGGTTTAAAAAACCGCCGGGAGAACCGGCGGAATGAGAGAGCGCTGCGTTGATTAAACGCGCGCTTTTTCTTTTTTGAAGAGCTCCGGGAGTGCGGCATTCCGTATGTCGGAGACCAGCGGGAAGCCGGGCGTCTCGGTGATGGCAAGCGGCAGCTTGGCAAAGCGGAGCACAGCCTGAATTGTTGCGGGCGAAGACCAGAAGACCGGGGTTTCGTCCGGAGCGATACGGACCGCGTCGCCGTAGTCCGGCGTCTCGAGCGAGCGAATGCCGATTTCCGACGGCGCGCCGATGTGAAGCGGCGCACCCTGCACAAGTTCCAGGGACTCGGTCAGCCGGTAGGCTTCCTTCACCGCCGTTTGGGAAAGAGGCCGCATGGCGACCACAACGGGACCGCGGAAAGGCCCCGTCGGGTTTGTGCGGAGCTTGGTTTCATAGAGCGGCATGGCCTTCTGTTCTTCGACATGGCGTACGGAAAGACCGTTCTCCAGGAGCAGGCCGTCCGCGGAGGCGGCGCAACCGATTAAGAAGCCGACAGAGCCGATGTTCCAGAGCGCCTTCACTTCGTTCACATCCTCGGAGACCTCGCCGTTGATAAAGATACGGTAGCGCGGCAGGGCGGTGCAGAGATTGGCCCCGGGCGCGAGGAAGGAGGAGACGGGCTTTTCCCGTATGACCTCGAGAATAGGGAAAATTTCCGGGTTCCAGGAGGCAAAGCGGAGAAAATCGTCCGCGTAGGTGCTCGGAAGAATCAAAAGACTTGCCTTTACATAGTCGGGGCAGAGCGCGCCGGTCGCGGTGTCAAGCTTATTCGCTTCGGCGAGCGCGCGGACTTCCCGGGGGGTCAACTTCTTAAAATCTGTGCTCATGAACTGCTTTCCTTTTCTGTGTAATGTGAGGGCAAAACGTACTCAGCGCGTAAACGCGTAAGAGAACACGCGGAGCGCGTTGTTCTCGGCGCGCCGAGCGTCCTGTGCCGCCTCGATCGAAACTTTTTCAAAGCGGACGCGGTCGTTCGCCTTGATCTGCGCAAGCAAGCGGAAGTCCGCACTGATCACGTTTGCAATCTTGGTGTAGCCGCCGGTGGTCTGCCGGTCCGCAAGCATGATAATGGGCTCGCCGGAGGCCGGAACCTGAATCGCGCCGAAGGCAATGCCGTCCGAGATGATGTCGGCGCCGTCCTTGTGGGCAATCGCCGCGCCGGTAAGGCGGCAACCCATGCGGTCAAACTCCGGGGTCACCGTGTAGACTTCGCTTAAAAAGCTCTTGAGTCCCTCTGCGGTGAAGGCATCGTCCTGCGGACCGAGGACCACGCGCAGGGTGTAAATGTCCCGCTTTACGAACTCCGGGGTAAAGCGGCGCGCATCGAGGTTCGGAATGGTCGCCGCCGGCGCGCGGAAGGCGATTTCATCGTCCTTCTCGAGCTTGCGCCCGCAGAAGCCGCCGAGCTTAGCCTTAAGATAGGTCGAGCGGCTGCCCATGACGAGCGGGATATCAAGGCCGCCGTGGAAGGCGAGGTAGGCGCGGCAGCCGGTTTTAGGCGCCGTGAAGCGAAGCGTCTGTCCGCTCTTCACCGCGTATGCGCCGTAGGGCGCGAGGGGCTGGCCGTCCAGGGTGGCGCCGAGGTCGCCGCCGGTGAGCCCGATCACATTGTCCGCCGTAAAGCGGAGCGCGGGGCCAAGGAGGGTGCACTCGAGCACAGCCTCATTTTCGGGATTTCCGCAGAGGATGTTAGCAAGGCGCAGGGCGCGGGGGTCCATGGCGCCTGAGACCGGAACGCCGAAGGCCTGATAACCGATGCGGCCCAGGTCCTGAACCGTGGTCAGAGCGCCGGGGGTAATCACTTGAATGCTCATGCCTTGACCTCCTCTCGCTTGCGTGTGCTGAGGCGGTAGCTGCCCGCTTCGATTTCCGCTTCTATTTTCCGGTACTCTTCCTCGGTAATCGGGAAGAAGTGAATGTACTGGCCGGCGCGCGGCAGTATCGGGGTCTCGCGCAGCGGATCGTACATGCGGACCGGGGTTCTTCCGATGAGCTGCCAGCCGCCCGGCGAGGCAATCGGGTAGATGCCGGTCTGCTTGCCCGCGATGCCCACCGAACCCGCAGGAATCGAGACGCGGGGCGTCTTTAAGCGCGGGGTTTCGATGCTCGAATCCAGACCGCCGAGGTAAGTGAAGCCCGGGGTAAAGCCGAGCATGTAGATGAGGTATTCCGGCGCACTGTGGCGCTTTACAACCTCTTCTTCGCTAATGCCGGCATTCTCCGCCACGTGGGCTAAATCCGGGCCCATCTCCCCGCCGTAGAGGACGGGGATTTCGAGGACTTCGCTCGGGGGGAGGGCCGCCGTATCAATGGAAGCCGCAAGTTCCTTGAGCGTTCCGAGCAGCCGGTCGCAGGAAATGCGATCGGGGTCATAGTGTATCATCAGGGAGCAGTAGGTCGGGACCGTCTCTACGATGCCCGGAACCTTGCGCTCCGTGAGGAGCAGCTGAAAGGCGCGTATGGTCTGGTTGACCTCTTCGGAGATGCGGTCGCCGAAGACTGCGCTGACCGCCGTGTCTCCGTTCAGCAAAAAGCGCGGCGTTGCTAAATTGGTCATAGGGAACCTTTCTTCCGAGAATTAGGAGAAGAGCTTTCCGAGATTCGGGAGTGCCGTGATTGCGAGATAGCCCGAGAAGAGCACCACAATCCAGCCGAGGACATAGAGCACAATCGGGTGACGATATTCCTTGCCGACAACCTTCGGATTCCGGCAAGCGAGCAGCATGCAGCAGAGCGAAATCGGGAGAATCAGGCCGTTCACCGCACCCGCGAAGATAACCATCTTCTTTGCGCCGCCGAGCACTGTCATGACCAGGGTCGAGAATGCGATGAAGCCGACAATGAACTGACTCTCATGTTCGCGGACAAAGGGGTGCAGGGTCTTTAAGAAGGAGACCGAGGTGTAAGCCGCACCGATGACCGAGGTCACGCCTGCGGAGAAGAGCGCGAGACCGAAGAGGCGGTAGCCCAGATTGCCCGCCGCGAGACGGAACGCTTCCGCTGCCGGGTTCTTTGCGGAGGTGATTGCTTCCACATTTGCGGTGACCAGTGCCGTACCCTGGGTGCAGACACCGAGCACGCAGAGGAAGAGCAGAATACGTACGGTTCCGGAGACTGAGATACCGGTCAGAACCGACTGGCGGAAGTGCGAAACCTCATCCTTGTTGCCGCCGTAACCCGCGTCGAGCAGGCGGTGTGCGCCGGAGAAGGTGATGTAGCCGCCGCAGGAGCCGCCGAGTAAGGTGAGCATGGGGCCCACCATGGAGCCGGGACGTTCCGGTGTGAACATGCGAACCACCGCTTCGCCGACCGGGGGCTTCGAAGAAATTGCGACAAAGAGCATGACGAGGATGATGATGGCGCCGAGAACCTGGGCAACCTTATCCACGGCTGCCTTTCCGCTCTTCGAGAGGAAGATGCAGATTGCGAGGGTGCCGCCGAGAAGGGCGCCTATTTTCTCGTGGAGGCCGAACATCGCGTCGAAGCCGAGGGCAACGCCGCCCACGTTTCCGATGTTAAAGGCGAGACCGCCGAGGACCACGAGGAAGGTCAAAAACACACCGAGACCCGGGAGCACCGTGTTTGCGATTTCCTGACCGCGCTTTCCGGAGACGCCGATGACGGACCAGATATTGGTCTGTGCGACTGCGTCCATGATGATGACGCAGGCAATGACAAAGGCAAAGGAAGCGAGATACTTTGCCGTAAACTGCGAGGTCTGGGTTAAGAAGCCGGGGCCTATGGCGGAAGTCGCCATGAGGAAGGCTGCGCCGAGTTTCACGGAGAGACTGTGGCTGTTCTGCTTGCTGTTCATATTGCTACCCCTTTTATGATGGTTAAAAACTTACTTGATAAAGTTGCCGAGTGCTTCGATCCGAATGCCTTCTTCGGTGAGCGTCTTCCGGATTTCACGGACAAATTCGACGGCCGAGGGATTGTCGCCGTGAACGCAGATCGAATCCGCGCGGAGCGGGACATCCTCGCCGGTAATCGCCGTCACCTTGCCCTCCTTCACCATGCGAACGGTGCGGGCAATTGCGAGCTGCTTGTCGTGAATCACGGCGCCCTCTTTGGAGCGCGGCACCAGAGATCCGTCCGCCTGGTAAGCGCGGTCCGCAAAGACCTCGGAAGCCGTGCGAAGACCGACCGCCGCAGCCTCCGAAATCAGGAAGCTGTTCGCGAGACCGAGGAGAATCAGCTTGTCATCGAACTCTGCGACCGCCTCCGCGATGGCGCGTGCAAGCGCCGCGTCCTTGGCTGCCATGTTGTAGAGTGCGCCGTGCGGCTTGACATGCTGGAGCGTAAGTCCCGCGGCCTTGCGAAGGCATAGAGCGCGCCGAGCTGGTAGCTCATATAAGCCTTCACTTCCTTCGGGGAGCAGGCCATATTGCGGCGGCCGAAGCCCATGAGATCCGGAAAGCCCGGGTGAGCGCCGAACGCGACAGAAGCCTCCCGACAGAGACGTGCGGTCTCCGCCATCACGAGGGGATCGCCGGCGTGATAGCCGCAGGCCACATTGGCGGAAGAAATCTGGGCGATGACCTCCTTGTCGAGGCCTATGGTGTAGGCACCGAAGCTCTCGCCGAGATCCGAGTTAAGATCCACATGATACATAGCATTACCTCCTTTAATTTGTGCGGGATAGCAGACCCCTTCCTGTGCGGGGCAAGCAGGCTCCCGTTAAGATAGATGAAGAATGAGACTATATTAGCTTGAATAATATGCAAAACGTCCCGAAGAGAATTGTAACATGCGAGTCGGTGTACTTCAAGAAATACATAATCCCAAGTGCTTTGGTAGGAATTAGCCTTGCATGAGGGAACATTGCCGCGCTATAATGCTAAAGACGCAATATTTGTGTGAACTTGCGCAGGTGCAAGAGAGGGAGAATTATGAGCAAAGACTTACTGACGGTGCGGGATTTATCCGTGCGAGTCGAAGAAAAAAATATTCTGAAGAGCCTGAATCTTTCGGTGAAGCCCGGTGAGACCCATGTCTTAATGGGACCGAACGGTGCCGGAAAATCCACGCTCGGCAACACGCTGATGGGCAATCCGCACTATGAGGTAATCGGCGGTTCGGTCGAGTTCCAGGGACAGAACCTTCTGGATCTCTCGGTCAACGAGCGCGCCAAAGCGGGCATTTTCATGTCCTTCCAGAACCCGCTCGAGGTGCCGGGCATCAGCCTCGCAAACTTTATCCGAAACGCGCTGGAGCAGAGAACCGGAAAGCGCATTCGTCTCTGGGATTTCCGGAAGGAGATTGCGAAGGCGCTCGAGGTGCTGAACATGGATCCGAGCTATGCGGACCGCGACTTAAATGTGGGTTTCTCGGGCGGCGAGAAGAAGAAGGCGGAGATTTTACAGTTGCTCATGCTGAAGCCGAGCCTTGCGATTCTCGATGAGACGGATTCCGGACTCGACGTGGACGCGGTGAGAACCGTGAGCCGCGGCATTGAGGAGTATCAGAAGGACAAGGATTCGGCGCTCATCATCATCACCCACAATATGGGCATTCTGTCCTCGCTCAAGGTGGACAAGACCCATGTGATTGTGAAGGGTTCGATTGTCGCGGACGGCGATGCGAGCCTTGTTGAGGAGATAAACCGCGACGGTTTCGCGCGCTTCGAGACCAAGGAGTGAGTATGTCGGAAGAGAGAGAAAAAAGAGAGAACCTATGTGGAAGACATAGACCGCTCCATCTATGACTTCCGAAACGAAGAGAAGGATGCCTACCGCATTCGGGCAGGCCTTACCCCGGAGATTATCACCGAGATTTCCAAGACCAAGAACGACCCGGCTTGGATGCTGGAGCATCGTCTGAAGTCCCTCGAGATTTTCGAGCGGAGCAGCATGCCGGTCTGGGGCCCCTCGATCGAGGGCTCAATATGGATCAGATTGCGACCTATGTGCGCCCGAACACGAAGATGAGCGCGGAGTGGTCGGAGGTGCCGGAGGAAATCAAGGACACCTTTGAGAAGCTCGGCATACCGCAGGCGGAGCGAGAGAGCCTTGCGGGTGTCGGCGCACAGTACGACTCGGAGCTGGTCTACCACAACGTGAAAAAGGAAGTGGCGGAACAGGGCGTCATCTACACCGACCTGGAGAGCGCCATGCACGGGCCCTACGAGCAGATGATACGCGACCACTTCATGAAGCTGGTGCCGCCGACGGACCACAAGTTTGCGGCACTGCACGGCGCGGTCTGGTCGGGCGGTTCCTTTGTCTATGTGCCGCCGGGCGTCAGCGTGGAAATTCCGCTGCAGTCCTACTTCCGTCTGAATGCGCCGGGTGCGGGACAGTTTGAGCACACCCTGATCATTGTCGACGAGGGCGCTTACCTCCACTTCATCGAGGGATGTTCCGCACCGAAGTACAATGTCGCAAATCTCCATGCGGGCTGCGTGGAGCTCTTTGTCGGCAAGCGCGCAACCCTGCGCTATTCGACCATCGAGAACTGGTCGAAGAACATGTATAACCTGAACACGAAGCGCGCCAGAGTCGAGGAGGACGGCAAGGTCGAGTGGATCTCCGGTTCCTTCGGCTCTCATGTGGGCTATCTCTACCCGATGAGCGTGCTTGCGGGCGACCGCGCTCGCTCCGAGTTCTCCGGCGTCACCTTTGCGGGTGCGGGGCAGAACTTAGACACCGGCTGTAAGGTGGTACACATCGGTAAAAATACGAGTTCTTATATCAATACCCGCTCGATTTCGAAGAGCGGCGGCATTTCGACCTTCCGCTCGGCGGTCGTCGTGCAGGCGGGCGCGGAGAACGCGAAGAACTCTACCTCCTGCCAGTCTCTCATGCTGGATGCGGAGAGCCGCTCGGACACGATTCCGGCAATCGAGGTCAAGACCAACAAGGCGGACATCGGCCACGAGGCAAAGATAGGCCGCATCTCGGACGACGCGGTCTTCTACCTCATGAGCCGCGGTGTCTCCGAGGAAGATGCGAGAGCGCTGATTGTCAGCGGTTTCGCGGACAATGTCGGAAAAAGAGCTGCCGCTGGAGTACGCGGTTGAGATGAATAACCTGATCAGACTTGAGATGAAGGGCGCAATCGGTTAAGGAGGGCGAGATGAAATTTAATACCTTGGCGAGCCCGACTTACAGTTGGCTCAAAGATGAACGGCGGGGAGCTCTTAGACCTCCCTCGCGATGGAGCGCCTCTCCCCGGCAATCGAACTGCCGGAGGGCGTGCGCGTTGAAAAAAATTAAACGGGCGTCACGGCAAAGCCGCTGCGCACCGGCGGCGGCGCGGAGTTCGGCGAGGCACTCGCCGCGGCAAAGCTTCCGATTCTGATTTGTACGGTCCCGGAGGGACAGGAGATTGCGGAGCGGGATGCGCTTCGCTCTCCTTCCGTCTGCCGGACGCAGGGCAGGAGTATAACCCGCGCGGACGCAACAGCGTGAAAGGCGAGAAGGCAAGCGGTACGCCGGCAAAGGCCGGAAAGTTCGCACAGGTGGAACTCAATTTGGAGCGCGAGAGCTCGCTCACGGTGGTCATGGACTACCTCTCGGAGGCAGATGCAAAGGGGCTCGCGGGCGTACAGACCAAGGTGACGCTCGGAGAAGGCGCAAAGCTCACCCTTGTGCAGATTGTGCGCGCGGGCAGCGGCTATACCTTTTTGAACGATGTCGGCGCGGTCTGCGCAAAGGATGCGGAGCTCCGCGTCATTCATCTGGTGCTCTCCGGCAAGCATGTGTACCAGGGCTTCAGTTCCGCGATGGAGGGTGACCGTTCGCAACTCGCGGTGGATGTCGGCTATGTCGGCGAAGACCGTGCGCACTACGACTTTAACTATGAGAGCATTCACAACGGCAAGAAGACGGGTGCGGAGATTCACGGCAAGGGCATACTGCGCGGTCACGCGAAGAAGGTGTTCCGCGACAGCATAGACCTCCGCAACGGCTGCTCCGGCAGTGAGGGCAACGAGACCGAGGATGTGCTTCTCATGGACGAGACGGTCGAGAACCGTTCGCTCCCGATTATTCTCTGCAGCGAGGACGATGTGGTCGGCAACCACGGTGCGACCATAGGCCGCCTGGATGAGGACCTGCTCTTCTACATGGAGTCCCGCGGCATGCAGAAGGATGAAGTTTACGAGATGATGGCGAAGGCGAGAATTGACGCGATTGTTCGGAAAATTCCGGATGCCAAGACGCGTCACGATTTGCTGGAACTGGATGACGAAGAGGAGCGTGAGGACAGATGACGAACGAAGAGAGAAGGGCGGAAGACCTGCGGATTCGCAAGGACTTTCCGCTGATTGACGGACATCCGGAGATTGCCTACCTCGACAACTCTGCGACAACGCAGAAGCCGGAGAGTGTGCTCCGCGCGATGCAGCATTACTATCTGGAAGAAAACGCGAACCCGCTGCGCGGTCTCTACGAGCTCTCGGTCAAGGCGACCGAGGCCTATGAGGATGCGCGGGAAGCGGTGCGCGCGTTTATCGGAGCGGGAAGCATTCAGGAGATCGTCTTCACGCGAAACGCGAGCGAGAGCCTGAACCTGCTCGCTTACTCGGCGGGCGAGGCCTTCTTAAACGAGGGCGATGAAATCTTGATTACAATCATGGAGCACCACTCGAACCTGATTCCCTGGCAGCAGGCGGCTGCGAGAAGAGGCGCGGTTTTAAAGTTCCTCGAGCCGGATGAAGAGGGTTATATCTCGGAAGAAAATTTCCGCAGTATGCTGAGCCCGAAGACCAAGCTGGTCTCGATGACCCATATCTCAAATGTGCTCGGCGTCAAAAACGATGTGAAGACCTTTGCGCGGATTGCGCACGAGAACGGCAGCCTCTTCATTTTGGACGGCGCACAGTCCGTGCCGCACATCCCGGTCGATGTGACCGAGCTCGATGTCGACTTCCTCGCATTTTCGGGACACAAGATGCTGGCGCCCATGGGCATCGGCGTACTCTACGGCAAGAAGGAACTGCTTGAGAAAATGCCGCCCTTCCTCTTTGGCGGCGAGATGATCGAGTATGTGAGCCGCGAGAAGGCGACTTGGGCGGAGCTCCCGCACAAGTTTGAGGCCGGCACGGTCAATGTGGGCGGGGCGGTCGGCCTGCATGCGGCGATTGAATATTACAAGCAGCTCGGCTGGGATAAGATTTTGGAGCGCGAGGAGCATTTGAGCCGCCTCGCGATGGAAAAGCTCTCGGCAATTCCGCATCTCAGAATCCTCGGGCCGAAGGACGGCACTGCGCACCACGGCATCTTCACCTTCACGATTGAGGGCGTGCACCCGCACGACATTGCGGCCATCCTCGACTCGCATAAGGTGAACATACGCGCGGGTCACCACTGCGCGCAGCCGCTCATGCAGTTTATGAAGACGCCCTCCACAACGCGGGCAAGCTTTGCATTTTACAATACCGAGGACGAGCTGGATCGCCTCGTTGAGAGCATCGGCGGTGTGCGCCGTGAGATGGGCTATCAGGAGTGAGCATGGACAATAAGATTTTTTACAATGAGATTTTGACGGACCACAACCTCCACCCGGGCAATAAGCGCGACCTTCCGGATGCGAACCTGGTTCTGGAGGGCGTGAACCCGAGCTGCGGCGACGACATCATCTTAAAGCTCAAGGTTGTAGACGGCGTAATTGAGGACGGCGGTTTTGTCGGCGACGGCTGCGCGGTCTCCCAGGCCTCGGCGGATATGATGCTGGACCTTGTGATCGGTAAGACCGAGGCAGAAGCAAAGCGCCTCGCGGAGATCTTTCCGCATGATTAAGGGCAGCATTACCGAAGAGGAGAGAGAAGAGCTCGAAGAAGCGGGTGTCCTAAAGGACATCTCCCACATGCCGGCGCGCGTCAAGTGCGCGGTGCTCGGCTGGCACACCATGGAAGAGATGCTGAACGGGAATGCAAGTCCCGTGACTACCGAGGACAAGTAAATGGGACTGAATCCACTGCAGCTTATGAAGCTCTTCGGCATGAACAAGAAGTTTCAGAAGAATCACCCCAAGGTGAGCGCCTTTTTCCGCACCCACTTTGCGGGCGGCCTGACAGAGGGCACCGTACTTGAAATCAGTGTCACCAAGCCGGGCGAGGAGACCGTGAGCACCAACATGCGCGTCTTAAAGTCCGATTTGGACCTGATCGAAGAATTGAAGAAGATGAAATAAGTCAGCGATCAAAAAAGAAGCTACCGCAAATAACCTGCGGTAGCTTCTTTTTGCGATATACACACGACGCACGAAGGAAACAGAGAGAAGTTTAGGGTTTTGTTGTCACTCAGCGCTTGTTGCTCTTTCTCCAGATGTGCATCTTCTCCGCTTCCTGAATCAGCTCGTCGCGGAAGTCCGGATGCGCAATCGAGATGATGCGCTCCGCTCTCTGCCAGTTGGTCACACCCTTTAAGTTGACCATGCCGTACTCGGTTACGAGGTAGTGCACCGCAGTTCTCGGGTCGGAGACCGTGGAACCGGGGGTCAGGTTGCGCGGATGCGGGATTTTCTCTCGCCGGTCTTGGTCTCAAAGGAGGAGCTCATGCAGATAAAGCTCTTGCCGCCCTTCGAGAGATAAGCGCCGAGCACAAAGTCGAGCTGACCGCCGGTGCCGGAAATCTGCTTCGGACCCGCGGACTCCGCATTGACCTGACCGAAGAGGTCCATATCCACGGCGTTGTTGATCGAGATAAAGTTGTCGATCTGGCCGATCACATAGGGGTTATTCGTGTAGTCGACCGGCGCGCTCATGCAGCCTGGGTTGTTGTTTAAGTGGTTGTAGAGCTTCTTTGTGCCGGCCGCAAAGGCATAGACTTCACGTCCCTTGTCGAAGGGCTTTCTGAGGTTGGTGATCTTGCCGGCGTCGTAGAGATCCACAAAGGCGTCGACATACATCTCGGTGTGCACGCCGAGATCCTTTAAGTCGGAGGCCGCAATCATGCTGCCCACGGTGTTCGGCATGCCGCCGATGCCCAGCTGGAGGCAGGCGCCGTTCGGAATCTGCTCCACGATGAGACGCGCTACTTCGCGGTCCACCTCGGTCGGGGGGGTGCGCCCGCGCCGAGCTCCTGCATGGGATCGTTCTCGCCCTCTACGATAAAGTCGACATCGGAGATGTGGATGGCGTTCTCAAAGCCGCCGAGGCAGACCGGCTGGTTCTTGTTGACCTCGACCACGACCTTGCCCGCGGAAGCGCACATCGCAGCGAGGTGGGAGGCCTGCGGGCCGAAGTTGAAGTAGCCGTGCTCGTCCATGGGCGCCACCTGCAGGAAGGCGACCGCCGGCTTCTCGATATTGTCCTCGCGGTAGAAGCGCGGGAGCTCCGCATAGCGCATCGGGTTAAAGAAGCCGAAGCCCTCGGAGACCGCCTTTCTCTCCCAGCCGCCGAGGTGCCAGGAGTTCCAGCAGAAGTGCTCGGCCGGGTTCTCAATCTCAAAGATGGCGGGCTTCCGCACCAGGACACCGCCGCGAATCTTGACGTCGGAAAGCTCCGGCATGCGGCGCGCCAGCGCCTTGTCGATCGCGACCGGTGTGCCGACACACCAGCCGTAGTCAATCCAGTCGCCGGATTGAACAAGTGCCGCGGCCTGCTCCGCGCTCACCAGTTTCTGTTTGTATGCTTCGTGAATGTTCATTTTGACCTCCGTGGCTTTCAAACAGCACAGTTTCAGCAGTATGAATAAAATATTTAGCTCCAGTGTAACATTCCGAAGCGCTCTTTTCAACGCGGAAGCCCGTATCGGAGAAAAGAGCAATAAAAGAGATAAACTCGGCAAGATAACGCAGAAGGCATGCGCAACAAGTGAGAGAAAAATCGCAAGAATTGACAGAAACGGCAAAACGGCTACAAATAGTTACTTGTGAAAGGCACAAGCTGATTTGACAAAAAGGCCGTTTTCGCGATATTATTGCCATAAGTCTTAGAGGCTGAGAGTATGTGTTCTCATGCTTGGGACAACTTGCACAGCATGTATATTTAAGGAGGAACCGGATATGGCGAAGAGAATTGTTCTTGCAGGCGCATGCCGCACCGCAATCGGCAAGATGGGCGGAGGCCTCAGCGCAACCCCCGCAGTGGAGCTTGGCGCTCTGGTCATCAAGGAGGCTCTGCAGAGAGCGGGCGTGAAGCCGGAGCAGGTGGATCACGTCTACATGGGCAATGTGTTGCAGGGTGCTCTCGGTCAGAACCCGGCACGTCAGGCTGCGCTGAAGGCAGGCCTTCCGTACACGTCCACGGCAGTCACCGTGAACATTGTCTGCGGTTCCGGTCTGAACTGCGTCAACATGGCGGCACAGATGATTGAGGCGGGCGATGCCGACATCGTCGTGGCAGGCGGCATGGAGAACATGTCCATGGCTCCGTACGCGCTGACCAAGGCTCGTTTCGGCTACCGCATGAACAATGCGAACATGATCGATACGATGGTCAACGACGGCCTCTGGGATGCGTTCAATGACTACCACATGGGCATCACGGCGGAGAATGTCGCAGAGAAATACGGTCTCACCAGAGAGCAGCTCGACGAGTTCGCGGCTTCCAGCCAGCAGAAGGCAGTCGCAGCACAGGCAGACGGCGCTTTCGATGAGGAGATTGTCCCGGTTGAGCTGAAGTCCAAGAAGGGCACCGTTCTCTTCAACAAGGACGAGGGTCCGCGCGAGGGAACCACGGCAGAGTCCCTTTCCAAGCTGAAGCCGGCATTTAAGAAGGACGGCATCGTGACCGCAGGTAACTCCTCCGGTATCAACGACGGCGCAGCGGCAATTGTCGTGATGAGCGAGGAGAAGGCGAAGGAACTCGGTGTGAAGCCGATGGCGGTTTGGGTCGGCGGCGCACTGGGCGGCGTGGATCCGGCTATCATGGGTATCGGCCCGGTTGAGGCTTCCGGCAGACTCTTCAAGAAGACCGGCCTCAGCGTTCAGGATCTGGACCTTGTCGAGTCGAACGAGGCATTCGCGGCACAGTCGCTCGCGGTTGCAAGCGATCTCAAGTTCGATATGTCCAAGGTCAACGTGAACGGCGGTGCGATTGCACTCGGCCACCCGATCGGCGCTTCCGGCTGCCGTATCCTGGTGACCCTGCTCTATGCGATGAAGCACAGAAACGCAAAGATAGGTCTTGCGACGCTCTGCATCGGCGGCGGCCAGGGCTGCGCGACGATTGTCGAGCAGTATAACTAAACGGACGGGAGGGTCTTCGCCGATGCGGAGACCCTCGGTTGGTTTTACTTGAGGAGACGATACCATGGGATATGTGAGATGTGAGACAAAGGACGCGATCGCCGTTGTGACCATTGACCGCGAGAAGGCGCTGAATGCGCTGAACGCAGAAGTCTTGGACGACTTAAAGGCAGCCTTTGATTCGATTGATACCGAGAGCGTGCGCTGCGTCATCGTGACAGGCGCGGGACAGAAGTCCTTTGTCGCGGGCGCGGACATCGCGGAGATGTCGGGCCTTGACGCACAGGGCGGAGAGACCTTCGGAAAGAAGGGCAACGATGTGTTCCGCATGATCGAGACCTTCCCGCTGCCGGTCATTGCGGCGGTCAACGGCTTTGCACTCGGCGGCGGCTGCGAGCTCGCAATGAGCTGTGACTTCCGCATCTGCGCGGAACAGGCAATCTTCGGTCAGCCGGAAGTGGGCCTCGGCATTACCCCGGGCTTCGGCGGCACCCAGCGCCTTGCGCGCCTTGTGGGTCCCGGCATGGCGAAGCAGCTCATCTATACGGCGAAGAACATCAAGGCGGAAGAAGCACTGCGCATCGGCCTCGTGAATGCGATTTATCCGGTGGAGGAGCTCATGGCGGCTGCCGAGAAACTCGCGGGACAGATTGCGGCGAACGCACCGGTTGCGGTCCGCGCTTGCAAGAAGGCAATCAACGAGGGCCTCGAGCAGCCCATGGAAGAGGCAGTCGTGACCGAGGAAAAGCTCTTCGGCAGCTGCTTTGCGACCGAGGATCAGAAGACGGGTATGCAGGCTTTCCTTGAGAAGAAAAAGGGCGTCAGCTTCCGAAACCGCTGAGGCGCTTGAAATACGGCTATCAGAAATTCACATAAGAAATTTGCGGCCGTATCTGGAAAAAGTGCATTCGTTATAGTAGTATTGTTGAGAGATTGGCCGTAATCGGCAAAACGCACAGAGGAGGGAACAGCATGAAGGTAGGCGTCATCGGCGCCGGCACCATGGGTGGCGGCATCGCGCAGGCGTTTGCGCAGGTAGAGGGATACGAAGTTTGCCTCTGCGATCTGACAGATGCATTCGCAGAGGGCGGAAAGAAGAGAATCGAGAAGGGTCTTGCGGGACGCGTTGCGAAGGGCAAGCTCACGCAGGAAGAGATGGACAAGATTCTCGGCCGCATTCACACCGGTACCAAGGAAATCTGCAAGGACTGCGACCTGGTCATTGAGGCAGCCATCGAGAACATGCAGATTAAGAAGCAGACCTTCAAGGAGCTCTCTGAGATCTGCAAGCCGGATTGCCTGTTTGCGACCAACACCTCCTCGCTTTCCATCACGGAAATCGGCGCGGGCCTCGATCGCCCGGTGACCGGCATGCATTTCTTCAACCCGGCTCCGGTCATGAAGCTGGTTGAGGTGATTTACGGCCTGAACACCCCCGCAGGAAACGGTGGATCGCATCACCGCAATCGCAGAGAACATCGGCAAGACGGTTGTCCCGATGCAGGAGTTTGCGGGCTTTGTCGTGAACCGTATCCTGATTCCGATGATCAACGAGGCAATCGGCGTCTACGCGGACAACGGTGTCCCGGCAGAGAAGCTGGATGAGGCAATGAAGCTCGGCGCGAACCACCCGATGGGACCGCTGGCACTCGGCGACCTCATCGGTCTCGATGTTGTGCTTGCAATCATGGAAGTGTTGCAGAGTGAGACCGGCGATACGAAGTACAGACCGCACCCGATGCTTCGCAAGATGGTGCGCGGCGGCAGACTCGGCAGAAAGACCGGCATCGGTTTCTACGATTATTCGAAGTAAGTGTTTCCGGTAATTACATCGGAGCAACCCCTACGGGCAAGGGTAACCTTTCCCGTTTGGGTTTACCCCGATACGTTAATTATTTAACATGGAGGAAGGATCAATGGATTTCGCACTGGACAAGAAACACGAGATGGCGCGCTCGCTCTTCAGAGAGTTCGCGGAGAATGAAGTAAAGCCGCTTGCGCAGGAGATCGATGAGGAAGAGCGTTTCCCCGTTGAGACCGTTGAGAAGATGGCTCGCTACGGCTTCCTCGGAATTCCGGTTCCGAAGGAGTACGGCGGCCAGGGCTGTGACGTTCTGACCTACGCAATGTGCGTCGAGGAGCTCTCGAAGGTCTGCGGCACCACCGGCGTTATTGTCTCGGCTCACACCTCGCTCTGCATCGACCCGATTCTGACCTACGGAACCGAGGAGCAGAAGCAGAAGTATCTGCCGGATCTTGCGAGCGGCAAGAAGCTCGGCGCTTTCGGCCTCACGGAGCCGGGTGCGGGTACCGATGCACAGGGTCAGCAGACCAAGGCGGTACTGGACGGCGATGAGTGGGTCCTGAACGGCTCCAAGTGCTTCATCACCAACGGTAAGTATGCGGATGTCTATGTCGTGATCGCGGTGACCGGCACGGTCGAGAAGCACGGCAAGAGAATGAAGGAGATCTCGGCATTCATCGTCGAGAAGGGAACCCCGGGCTTTACCTTCGGCGTGAAGGAGAAGAAGATGGGTATCCGCGCTTCCGCTACCTACGAGCTCATTTTCCAGGATTGCCGCATCCCGAAGGATGCGATGCTCGGCCAGAAGGGCAAGGGCTTCCATGTGGCAATGCACACGCTGGACGGCGGCCGTATCGGTATCGCTTCCCAGGCTCTGGGTCTCGCAGAGGGCGCTCTCGAGAGAACCGTTGCTTACGTGAAGGAGAGAAAGCAGTTCGGCAGAGCAATCGCGGCATTCCAGAACACGCAGTTCCAGCTCGCTGACATGGCGACGGATTGCGAGGCGGCACAGCTTCTTGTTTACAAGGCGGCAGTCGCAAAGCAGACCCAGACCAGCTACGGAGTCGAGGCTGCAAAGGCAAAGCTCTTCGCGGCAAACACGGCAATGTCTGTCACCACCAAGTGCGTGCAGCTGCACGGCGGTTACGGCTATATCAGAGAGTACGATGTGGAGCGCATGATGCGCGACGCGAAGATCACGGAGATTTACGAGGGCACCTCGGAAGTGCAGCGCATGGTAATCTCTGCAAGCTTACTGAAGTAATCAAGAGGAGGGACAGATCGTGAAAATTATCGTTTGCATTAAGCAGGTTCCGGATACCAAGGGCGGCGTTGCGTTTAACCCGGACGGAACGCTGAACAGAGCTGCCATGCTCGCTATCATGAACCCGGACGACAAGGCCGGACTTGAGGCTGCACTTCGCTTAAAGGATGAGCTCGGCGCAGAGGTCACTGTGCTCACGATGGGCCTTCCGAAGGCGACCGATATGCTGCGCGAGGCATATGCGATGGGCGCGGATAAGATGATTCTGGTCACCGACCGCGTGCTCGGCGGCGCGGATACCTGGGCTACCTCCAGCACGATTGCGGCTGCAATCCGCAACCTGGAGTACGATCTCATCATTACCGGCCGTCAGGCAATCGACGGTGATACCGCACAGGTCGGACCGCAGATCGCAGAGCACCTGGGTCTTCCGGTTGTCTCCTATACGCAGGACCTCAAGATCGACGGCGAGTACGCAATCGTACAGCGCCAGTTCGAGGACAGATACCACGTTCTCAAGGTGAAGCTCCCCTGCCTGTGCACGGCACTCGCAGAGCTGAACCCGCCGCGTTACATGACGGTCGGCCGTCTCTTTGACGCGTTCGATCAGGATGTGATGACCTGGGGCAGAGCGGATCTGCCGACCCTTCAGGATAAGGACATGGGTCTTGCGGGCTCTCCGACCAAGATTGCGAGAGCATCCGATAAGGTCAAGAAGGGCAAGGGCGTCAAGGTGAACCTGGACGCACACGAGTCCGTAGAGTACTTGATGGATCAGCTGATTCAGAGACACATCGTCTAAGAGAGCGGGAGAGAGGTGAAGGCAATGAATTTAGAAGAGTACAAGGGCGTATATATCTTTGCCGAGCAGGTGGACGGCAAAGTCAGCAATATTGCATACGAACTGATCGGTGAGGGCAAGAACCTCGCAGAGAAGCTGAACACGGAAGTGACTGCGGTTTTGATCGGTTCCGGTGTCAAGGGCGAGGCGGAAAGCTCGGCGCTTACGGCGCAGACCGCGTCATTCTGGTCGACGATCCGGAGCTCAAGGACTACAGAACCGAGCCGTACACGCACGCACTCTCCGAGGTCATCAATAAGTTCAAGCCGGAGATTGTTCTGATCGGTGCTACCGCAATCGGCCGCGATCTCGGCCCGAGCACCTCGGCGCGCGTTGAGACCGGCCTTACGGCAGACTGCACGCAGCTCGAAATCGGCAACTTCCCGCTCACCGTTCCGGCAGGCAAGGAAGACACCCAGAAGCACAACCAGCTTCTCATGACCCGTCCGGCATTCGGCGGCAACACGATCGCGACGATCGCTTGCCCGAACAACCGTCCGCAGATGGCTACGGTTCGCCCCGGCGTTATGCAGAAGAGAGCCAAGGAAGACGGCAGAGCGTTTGAGCTTGTCGAGTTCAACCCGGGCTTCAAGCCGAACGACCGCTATGTGGACATCCTCGAGGTCGTGAAGAAGATCGGCGATACGGTCGACATTATGAACGCGAAGATTCTGGTCTCCGGCGGCCGCGGTGTGGGCAGCGCAGAGAACTTCAAGATTCTCGACGAGCTCGCAGAGGTTCTCGGCGGAGAGGTTTCCTGCTCCCGTGCGGTTGTCGATGCAGGCTGGAAGCCGCAGGCGCTCCAGGTCGGCCAGACCGGTAAGACGGTTCGCCCGCAGATTTACTTTGCAATCGGTATCTCCGGTGCAATCCAGCACCTTGCGGGTATGGAGGACTCCGATCTCATCATCGCAATCAACAAGGACGAGGATGCGCCGATCTTTGACGTCGCAGACATCGGTCTTGTGGGCGATCTGAATCAGATTGTCCCGGCATTTACGAAGCAGCTGAGCGCTTACCTCGCTTCGAAGAAGCAGTAAACAGCGTTTCAGAGAGACCCAACGGAAAAACGGTTCTCCGGATGTTCAGTCCGGAGAGCCGTTTCTTGCTATGTGAGGGAAAAATGAAAGGAGAGGGCGAAAATGGCGTATACGCAAGCGGATTTTGATGAGTGGATTTTTCTTTCTTTCGGATAAACTGGATTACTTTACCGGTGCCTTTGCAAAGGAACGGGGACTTACGCTCGACTACACGCCGGAAAGTCTGGATGTGCTCGAACGCTGGCTGCTCGGCAAGTATGAAAAAGAGCATGGATTTGATCGAGGACAAGGAGCCGTATGGGTATGATTACCGCCTGGCGGATCTCTGCGGCATCTATGTGGGGGAGGTGTACCGGCGGCAGCTCGGCGGGACCTGGTACATGATACTGGATCAGCCGAAGAACGTTTATTACAAGCTCCCGTCTCTGCGATACGAGACGAGAACGGGCCCGTATTACATCTGCCCGCTGACCTTGGCCACAGCCTGCATCCAGAGAAAGCGCGGGGACTATATGCGCTGGGTGCTCGGGAATTATATCGAGGAGAAGAAACAACGCGAGAGCGGCAAACGCGAACCGTAAGTTCACAGCCGAACGCTATGATGAGGGAAAGAAGCCGAATCACTCTGCCCGGTGCCCCTCGCTACGGCCGGCGTCCCGAAGGGGGAGGCGAAGTGCGGACGGGGTGACTTTATCGCTTCTATGTGTTAAACTATAACCCGTTTTTCGGATATTGTTTGGTAGACGGGAGAGTTGGATTCATGAAGCGAGAAAGTTTTGGGTCCCGGTTGGGATTCATTCTGGTGAGTGCGGGCTGCGCCATCGGAATCGGAAATGTTTGGAAATTCCCCTATGTGACGGGGGCAAACGGCGGCGGTCTTTTTGTGCTCTTTTATCTGCTCTTTTTGGTGATTATGGGCATCCCGGTGCTCACGATGGAGTTTTCGGTGGGACGCGCGGGCAAAAAGAGTGCGGTCGGCGCTTACAAGGCTTTGGAACCGAAGGGCAGCTTTTGGCATCTGCACGGCTGGATCTGTCTGCTGGGCTGCACCCTGCTCATGATGTACTATACGACGGTCTCCGGGTGGATGGTCTCTTATTTCGTCAAGTTTCTCCGCGGTGACTTTTCGGGCTTAAACCATGAGGCGGTGGATACGGTCTTCACGAATATGCTCGGCAATCCCGGGGAGATGGGCTTTTACATGGCGCTCACGGTAGTCCTCGGCTTTATTATTTGCTCCTTCGGACTTGAAAAGGGCCTGGAGCGCATCACCAAGGTTATGATGGCGGGACTTCTGGGACTCATCCTACTGCTGGCGGCGCACAGCCTGGTGTTGCCCGGGGCCATGGAGGGCGCAAAGTTTTATCTGCTCCCGGATCTCGGCAGAGCCATGGAACAGGGACTCGGCAAGGTCATCACGGCGGCCATGAATCAGGCCTTCTTTACCTTAAGTCTCGGTGTCGGTGCGATGGAAATTTTCGGCTCCTACATGGGCAGAGAGAAGAGCCTTGCCGGAGAAGCTGCCTGGATCTGTACGCTGGATACCTTTGTGGCGCTCTTAAGCGGCCTCATTATTTTCCCGGCCTGCTTCAGTTACGGCGTACAGCCGGATGCCGGCCCCTCGCTTATTTTCATCACCCTGCCGAGAGTCTTTCTGCATATGAGTTTCGGACGGCTCTGGGGCCGCGCTCTTCTTTCTCTTTATGACCTTTGCGAGTTTCTCGACCGTCATTGCGGTGTTTGAGAATCTGATGGCAAACCTCATGGATGCGTTTCATTGGAGCCGGAAGAAGGCGGCGCTGATTTGCTGCAGTGTGGTCTTACTCGGCAGCATTCCCTGTGTGCTCGGCTACAATGTCTGGAGCAATCTGCATATCCTCGGAAACCGGGATGTGCTGGACAGCGAGGACTTCATTGTCTCGAACCTCTTGCTGCCGCTCGGCTCTCTGATTTTCCTTTTGTTCTGCACAACCAAGTGGGGCTGGGGCTTTGACAACTACCTCGCGGAAGCGAACACCGGCGAGGGCTTAAAAATCCCGCGGGCGCTGAAATACTATTTCCAGTTCGGTCTGCCGATTTTGGTGCTCTTCATCCTGTTTCAGGGACTCTTTGCCTGAGACGCTCAGATCGATACATTGCGGAAATCCCGTCGCCTCTCTTAGGCGGCGGGATTTTGTGTTATACTGAATAAGTTAAGGGAGGTGACGGATATGCGGCGCACGGACAGAGAACTCACGGACCGGGAGGAAATAAAGCGTATACTCGAGGAGGCAAAGGTACTTCGCCTCGGGCTTAAGGACGGGGACTATCCCTACATTGTTCCCCTGCACTACGGCTATATCTACGAGGGAGATGTGCTCCGCTTCTACATGCACGGCGCAAAGGCCGGGAAAAAGTACGAGCTTGTGAAGGCGGACTCCCATGCCTTTGTCGAGCTGGACTGTGCGGTCGAGACGACGGGGGAGGGCGATATCGCCTGTGTCTACGGCGCGAACTATGCGAGCCTCATGGCGCGCGGCGAGGTCACGGTGGTCGAGGATCCCGAAGAGAAGATTGCGGGTCTCAAGCTCCTCATGCGGGCACAGACCGGCAGAGACTTTGAAATTACGGAGCAACAGGCGGCGGGCGTCGCCGTGTTTCGCTTTGACGCCACGGCGTACAGCGCAAAAAAGAGAAGGATAGGATAAAGCAGGAGGAGAAAGACAGAATGACCGAGATCAAGAAGATCGATTTGACCTGCCCGAGTTGCGGGGCGGATATGAGCATTTCGGAAGACCAGAAGATGGCGGTTTGCCCCTATTGCCGAAAAAAGATCTACTTCTCGATGGAGAACGGAAAGCTGACTGCGAAGGAAGCCGAGGAGCGCTCCTACGGCGAGACCAGAGGAAAACTCCGCGCGGAAGCGGAGGCCGAGGCAGCCGCGGAGAGACGGAAGAGCTTCCGGAAGTGGAAGCATCGTATCATCGGAATCGGCATATTTGTCGGCTTGGTTCTGGCAGCCGGTCTGTACGGCGAGGCAAAGAAGCAGCGCGTGGACCCCTTCCCCTATGTCACGGTCGAATTTTCCGGCGTGAGCGGCGAGGGTAAGGCGGAATTAAAGCGCGGCAACTACCCGGCTTCCGTGAACGAATATTATCTCGGCTATCAGGTAGAGCCGAGAGAGCGCCTCTCAAACGGCGATACGGTGACCGTGCAGGCAACGAGCGATCGTTACCGGCTCACGAAGAGCGTGGAGAAGTACACCGTCACCGGGCTCGATAGCTATTTGAGCGATCTCGATTCTCTGGACAGCACAAAGCTCGAGATGCTCCACAGCACGAGCCTTGCGGCCATTCGAAAGACCTATTTTCCGAACAGCATATCGGGCATCAAGCGGAGTGAGGAGATTTCGGCGAAGCCGGTGAAACTGGTGCTGCTCTCAAAGGGAAATAAGAATGTGCTGAGCGACATCTTTGAAATGACTTACCGCGGCCCGGACGGCAAGGAGAAGACCGTGTACCAGTGCACGCGCTATCGGAATGTGCTGTTTCGGAGCGGCAATAACACGAGCTTCGACTACAGCACCTATATGGCGACGGGGCACTCCGTATACCTCGGCAGCACCACGAACGACGACACGGCGAGCGGCTACGACACGCTGGAAGAGGCCGTGGCGGATTCCAGGAAGACCTCCGAGAGCGATATGACCGTTACGGAACGAGATGAATAAAGTACTTGGCGCATTCGTGCGTTCAAGTCATAGAAAAAGCCCCGGGCTTGCCTCTGATAGCAGGCAAGCCCGGGGGCTTTTTTGTGTATTTGCGCTCGAAAAGAGCGGTTTCCGCTTTGGGAGCGCGCCTCTTTTTATGCGAGCTTTAAGTCTCCGTCCTTCACGAGTCCCATGCGGCGCACCGCCATGTGAATCAGCGGGCAGAGGATGGCAGGGAGTATCACGGAGATTAAGAGGAGGGCGGCCCAGTCACCGCCGCCGATGGCACCGCGCTGTCCCGCAGCGACATCCTTCACCCAGCCGGTGTAGACGCCGAGCGGTCCCACGAGGCCGCAGGTGCCCATGCCGGAGGCAACCGCCGCGCCGTTCTGCTGGAGGTGGAACACGCAGGTCGCGATGGGCCCGGTGATCATGGAGGTCACGCAGGGCGCAATCCAAACCTTCGGGTTTCTCACGATATTGCCCATTTGAAGCATCGAAGTTCCTATGCCCTGGGAGACCAGGCCGCCGAAGCCGTTCTCCGGATAGGAGATCACGGCAAAACCGACCATCTGCGCGCAGCAGCCTGCGAGCGCCGCGCCGCCCGCAAGACCGGTTAAGCCGAGTGCCGCACAAATCGCGGCGGAGCTGATCGGCAGAGTCAGCGCAATGCCGACCACGAGCGAGACCAGGATGCCCATCAGGAAGGGCTGGAGTTCCGTGGCCCACATGACGAGGTCACCGACCTTCATGGCTGCCTTGCCGAGTGTCGGCGCGAGCAGCGCGGAGAAGAGGAGACCCACCGCAATCGTGACGAGCGGGGTCAGCAGAATATCGACCTTGGTCTCCTTGGAGACTGCCTTGCCGCATTCCGCCGCGAGTACCGCGACAAAGAGCACGGCGAGCGGGCCGCCCGCGCCGCCGAGCGCATTCGAGGCAAAGCCCACGGTAATCAGCGAAAAGAGCACGAGGGGCGGGCAGTGAAGCGCCCAGCCGATTGCGGTCGCCATGGCGGGGCCGGACATTGCGGAGGCAAGGCCGCCGACGGTGTATTCGGTACCTGCGATCGTTGCGACCGGCGAGGTCAGGAAGGACAAGTGAAACTGCGCACCAACGGTGTTGATGATGGTGCCGATCAAGAGGGAACAGAAAAGTCCCTGTGCCATTGCGGCGAGCGCGTCGATGCCGTAGCGTTTGGCGGAGATCTCGATGTCCTTGCGTTTCAGAAATGCTGTCAGTTCTTTCATACATCCTCCTAAGCACAAAGTAGTGTCAAGACATATGTATAGTACAGGAAGAAAGAACTGTCAAGTTTTGAAGGCCTTGTTTCAAAAAAAGCCTCAATCCGAGAGCAGGATACCGGCCGCCCGAAGCCGCTTCGTGACACGTTCATAGGCCGCCTCGTCGGGGCAGAGGAGGGTGTGAAGGTGAATGCCGCTGGTCAGAAAGGAGAGCGGCAGCGCCTCACTCGCGCCGCAGCGCGCAAGGAATTCGTTCACTTCATGGCGGGTGCCCAGTTGCAGCTGGCCGCGCAGTTCGCCGTAGAGGGGATGCTCGACCACCACATCCGCAACCGTGCAGCCTTCATCGACCGCAATGTAGAGTTCCTCTCGCATTTCCGTCGCGTTGTGACGGCAGGCGATGGTCTTCTCGAGATAAGGCTTTTTCTGCGGCTTCGCGAGCAGATAGCCGCGGGAGGTCGCAATGATCTCGTTTCCCGCAGCGCGGAGCAGGGCAATATCGCCCACAATGCTCTGGCGGCTCAGATGGTATTTTTCGGCGAGCGCCGTCGCACTCACCGGTTTTCGGCTCTCGGAGAGCTGGGTGAGAATATCGGCTCTTCGCGCGTCGTTTTGCATGGCTTACCTCCCGAAATACTTTTTTCTCAGTATAACAGCAAGCGGGTAGAGAGAAAACGTGCATTTTTTTGCAATTTGTTTATTATCTTGCAATCCGAGGGCGGAAGGGGCTAAAATGAGACAAAAGGAGGGCGGAGCATGAAAGGGAGAGCAGTGGCCGCGTTGACGCTCGCGGCGGTGTTTCTGACGGCTTGCGGCGGTCAGGAGACGGCAAAGGGGCTAAAGACCTTTACCGAGCCGGGTACGCTGAACGGCGAGGTGGTGTCCACCAAGAAGGGGGGAGAGCGCGGTTCTCGTGAAGGACGGCGGCGCGGTGTTTGTGAACAACGCGGAGATTTCGCGGCGCTATTCCGGTAAGGCCGGCAAGGTAGAGACCGCGGGGGTTTTTGTGTTGTCCGGCAAAGCGGTGGTCAACAACTCGAACCTGAGAACGGAGGCCGCAGGGGCAAGCGGAATCCTGGTGGCGGATGAGGGCGAACTCGAATTCGCGGACAGTGCACTCGCAACCGCGGGCGAAAAATCCCCCGGCCTTTCGACGCGGGGGAAGGGCGGCGTTTATGCCTGGGATAATATTGTGGGGACGACCGGGAGCGATTCACCGGCCCTTATGATCGGAGCAGGCGAGGGGAGCATGACCCTGGACGGCGGCACCTTTACGGCGACCGGCGAGCAGTCGCCTGCCGTACGCGCGGCAGGAAAGGCATGGATTCACGCGGCGACCTTAACCGCCGGAAATGCGGAGGCGCTTTCGTTGACGGACGGCGCTGCGATCTCCCTCTACGACTGTAATCTCGCGGGAAATATGCCGGAACCGGGCGGCAATCAAAAGAATGCCGCAATCCTCTTTCGGCGCGCGCAGGAGACAGACGGGACCGCCGGGGAAGTACAGCTTCTTCTGTCGGGCGGCACGGTTCGGGCTCAGCAGGGGAATCTTTTCTATGCGGACGGCGCGAATGTCACGGTCATTGTGAAGGACAGCACGCTTGCGCTCGATGCGGAGCGAAGCGATTTATTCCGCGCTTCGAACGGCGCAAAGAGCCGCTTCATTGCCTACGGGGAACGCATGGAAGGGCGCATCGGGACCGATGCGGATGCGAGCGTCAAGCTGTATCTCCGCGATATTTCGAAGTTTACCGGAGACATTGTAGAGGAAGCGGGGCCGGGAAATACGGAGGCGCCGGGGACCACACTCTGTATCGACGGCACCTCCATCTGGGTCGTGACCGGGGATTCCAAGCTTCGCGCGCTCTATGCGGAGGGGCTGGTCAAGGATACCGAAGGGCTCGATGTGACCATTCAGGGCGAGGACGGCACGGTGTTTCAAAAGGGAAATTCGCGCTACACGGTCACGGTGACGGGTGAATACCGGACCAGCGCGGACTTCGGCGGTATTCCGAGCGCGGACGAATTTTCCGCCCATGCGGCGGAGCGCCCCGAGAGCCTGCGCTGAGAGGGGCCGCTTTCCGAACTGGCCTCAGAAGAAGAGGAAGTCCCAGAAATTCGCGAGCTTGTCCTCCAGAACCTGGTAGGGGGTTCGCTCGGCGAGATATGCGCTCTCTTCGCGGGCCAAGTTGAGGTCGTCGGTGATGATGTAGTCTACGGCGCTGTCAAAGAAGCGGCGAAAACCTTCGGAATCGTTGACGGTCCAGACGCCGATCTGCTTGCCCGCCGCGTGAATTTCCGCAATGCGGGCATTGCTCACGCTCTCTTCCTCGAGGAGGAGAATGTCGCAGTTTAACTTCGGGAGATTGCCGACCCCGGCAAAGAGGAGTACGCCGGTGTCAAACTCCGGATAGTGGGTTTCCGTATAATTGATGACGCGGTAGGAGAGGGAGATGATTACGACCTCCGAGACCATATTTTTTTCGCGGACGATGCGCACGACATCGTCCGCTGTTTTTTGGTCCGCGGTCATGCCCTTCAGTTCAATGAAGAGCTTTTCCTTGCCGCGGCAGGCGTCGAGCATCTCACCGAGTGTCGGTACGGAGTAGGTAGTCGCCGGGAAATTCGGGTCGACCAGCACGAGGCCCTTGATTTCCAGGAGATTCATGGAAGGCGGCGTTCGCTTTACCCCGGCGAGCCGTTTGAAAGCTGTCATCGTGGTTGATGACATAGTAGCCGTCCAGCGTCCGCTGGACATCGGTCTCTGCGGCATAAGCGCCCGCGGCCTCGGAAGCGGCAATGCCCGCGAGCGAGTTCTCGGGGGCCAGGTAACCGCCCGCGCGGTGGGCAACCAGCTTGGCCTTCTGCTCGCGCACAAAGAGCGGCGCGTAGAGGAAGGCAATCACAAAGGAAAAGAAGGCAATCAAAAAGACAGAGAAGCCCATGACGGAAAGAAGAAGCTTGCGGCGCGGACTTTTCGGGAGAGCGGCGGGTTCAATCGGCGTTTCGCGGCTCAGACTCAGAAAGAGCTTTGTGAAGCGGAGCATAAAATAACTGTTGCAGAGCATCCCCGCCATGGCGCGCATATAGTTTCCCGAAGAGCACCGCAAAGGCCGCGGCAAAACGGTACAGGAGGAAGGAGCGAGTCTCCGCATTCTGCAAGAGTTCCAAGCCGTTTCCCGCCCCGGCCGCGCGGTCTAAGAGCGAGGACTCCTTCGAGACAAGAAAGAGCATGGGCAGAAGCTGAAAGAAGAGCGCAACGAGCAGGCGCACCGCTGCAAGGAAAAGGAGTAAAAGCACCAGTTCCTTTAAAATCCGAAGGCGATTTTTTTGAACCAGTGCCGAAGAGCGGCGGTAAGCCGCGCGCGGCGTGCAGCCCTCAAGGAGTACGGCGTGCAAAAAGAAGGCCAGGCGATAGCCGAGCCAGAGAAGAAAGAGCATGAAGAGGGAATAGAGCAAGAAATAGTGCGGGGTGCTCTCGATCACCTCGGAGATAAACTTCGGAATATAAAAGTTCCGGGTCAGATGGATGCGGAAGCCCACCCCGGAAATGGGGACCAGAACCGCGAGGTAAAAGAGAAAGAGGAAGCCTTGCGGGGTGGCCAGTTTTCGGAGCGAGCAAAGACCGTCGGCAAGCGCGGCGCGAAAGCGCGGGCGTTCGCCCTTTAAGAGGGCGTTGCAGAGATAAAGCGGCGCCAGGAGCTCAAAGAGCAGGTAGAGAAAAATGAGCAGGGCGAGTAAAGCAAGCAGCGCCGGGAAGCGCCAGGAGGCGAGAAAACGGAGATAGTTTGCACTGGTCACAGCCCCGCTCTTTGCCGTGAGTGCGCGGACAAAGCGCCACACGAGGCGGCTCAGCGGGAAAGGCAGAGCGAGGCGAGCAGCTGAAACATCCAGAACTCCGGGAAGACGGAGAGCGCAAAGCGAAGAAACGAATACGGATTTGTCTTGGTAGTTTCGGAAGGCATGGGAACTCCTTACATTCGGTTGCGAAAATTGAAAACGAACAGGCTACAGTATAACACAGGATGGGAAGGTGATTGTTTCTATGTGGTTATCGATAACAAACATACTATATTTTGGGAAAGTGTGATAAAGTAGAGTCGTATCGTAGAATATCCTCTCCGCAGGGGCGGAGAGCGCATGAACCGCAAGGGGAAAGAGTGAACGTCATGGGAAAGGATAAGAGAAGAGTTGTACTGGTTGGCTGCGGCATGGTCGGTATGAGCTATGCCTATGCAATGCTGAATCAGCAGACCTGCGATGAGCTTGTCTTGATTGACTATGTGAAGGAAAAAGCCGAGGGAGAGGCCATGGACTTGAATCACGGTCTTGCCTTCTCCGGTTCCCATATGAAGATTTGGAGCGGTACCTACGCCGACTGCAAGGAGGCGGATATCGTGACCATCTGCGCGGGTGTCGCGCAGAAGCCGGGCGAGAGCCGCATGGATCTGCTCGCGCGGAACACGGCCATCTTTAAGTCGATTGTGGAGCCGGTCACGGATTCCGGATTTAACGGCATCTTCCTGATTGCGACCAACCCGGTCGATGTCATGACCAAGGTGACCTGCGATCTCTCGGGCTTTAACCCGAAGCGCGTCATCGGCAGCGGCACCTCGCTCGACACCGCGCGTCTCCGCTACCTGGTCGGCAGCTACTTTAAGGTAGACCCGCGCAGCATCCACGGCTATGTGATGGGTGAGCACGGCGATTCCGAGTTTGTGCCGTGGAGCCAGGTCTGCATTGCGACGAAGCCGGTGCTCGATGTGATTGCGGAGTCGAACGGCGTCTACAAGAAGGAAGAACTCGAAAAGATTGAGGTCGATGTGCGCACGGCGGCGGATAAGATCATTGCGGCGAAGAAGGCGACCTACTACGGCATCGGCATTGCGCTGACCCGCTTAACGAAGGCCATACTCGGCGACGAGAGCTCGGTGCAGACGGTCTCGGTCTATCTCCGCGGCGAGTACAAGCAGAACGGCGTCTTTGCGGGTGTTCCGGCGGTCATCAACGCGAGCGGTGTGCAGTCGGTTATCCGCTGCCAGATTACCGATGAAGAGCAGGAAAAGTTTGATGCATCCTGCAAGGAGTTGAAGGATAAAATCGCCGAGGCAGAGCGCGATTTGAGTCACTGAGTCGGAGAATTCGGAGGGGCCTGTCGGCGACGACGGGCTCCTTTTCTGTTACAATGGAGCAATGTAAGAGGCAGAGAGAGCGGCGCGCAGCTGCTGTTTGTGCGGGCGGCCGGAAATAGCTGAGCGGCTGCGAGAGACAGAGGGAAGACCATGTCGTCCTGTCGTCCGAGGCAGTCGTTTGAGACGGCGGAAGGCCGACGGAAAGCATGGGAAGCAGGAAGGCGTGAAGACGGGGAAAACAAGTAGGCAGAGGGGACTCAAGGCAGACGGCAAAGCTTTTACGGCAGATGCAAATCGTGTCGCTGCGGTTGTTCGGTGTTTAGGCTTTTCGCATTTCGGACCGAGATAGGAGGAAACAGAGGTGGAAGCGGGAAAGGTATATTTTGTCGGCGCGGGGCCGGGGGCAGAGGATCTTTTGACCCTGCGCGGCGCGGCACTTTTGGAAAAAGCGGATGTCGTGGTCTATGCGGGCTCCTTGGTGAACCCAGCGCTCTTAAAGCGCTGTAAGCCGGAGGCGGAGATATACGACAGCGCGCGGCTTGACTTAAACGAGGTACTGGATATTCTGATTCCGGCCGCAAAGGCCGGAAAGCGTGTGGTGCGCCTGCACACCGGAGACCCTTCCGTCTACGGCGCACACCGGGAGCAGATGGACGCCTTAAAGGCGGCCGCTGTGCCCTTTGAGGTCTGTCCCGGCGTCTCCTCCTTCTTCGGTGCGGCGGCTTCGCTCGGGGCGGAGTACACCCTGCCCGGCGTCTCGCAGACAGTCATCCTGACCCGCGCGGCGGGGCGCACGCCGGTCCCGGAAAAGGAAAGGCTATCGGCACTCGCGGCGCACGGCGCAAGTCTGGTACTCTTTCTCTCGGCGGGGCGCGCCGCCGAGGCGGTGGAAGAGCTGCTTCGGGGCGGTTACTATACGACGGAGACTTCGGCTGCCGTTGTATACAAGGCGACCTGGCCGGACGAGCGCATTCTGCGCACCACACTCGGCGAACTTGCCAAAGATGCGGAGGCCGCCGGGATTACCAAGACTGCGCTGCTCTTAATCGGAGATTTTCTCGGCGCCGAATATGAGAACTCAAAGCTCTACGACCCGAGCTTTACGACTGAATTCAGAGAGGGGAAACAAGCATGAAACCATATACGATTGCGGTGGTCGGCATCGGCCCCGGAGACCGGGAGTCCATGACCTTAAAGGCGCTTCACACGATTGAGGCGGCCGATACGATTGTCGGCTACAGCACCTACTTAAAGCTGATTGAAGACTTATTGGAGGGAAAAGAGGTCGTTCAGAGCGGCATGACCGAGGAGATACAGCGCTGCGAAGAGGCGATTGCCCTTGCGCTTCAGGGAAAAACAGGTCGCCGTGGTCTCCTCGGGCGATGCCGGGGTTTACGGTATGGCAAGTCTTATCCTGGAGCTCGCGGCGGCACATAAGGAGCTCACGGTCGAAGTGGTGCCGGGCGTCACGGCAGCGCTCTCCGGCGCAGCCCTGCTCGGCAGCCCGCTGACCCTCGACTTTGCCTGCATCAGCCTCTCGGATCTTCTGGTACCCTGGGAGCAGATTGAGCGGCGCTTAAAGAGCCTCGCGGCTTCGGGTATGGCGGTGGTCATTTACAATCCGGGCAGCCGGAGCCGCAAGGACTGCCTTCCGCGGGCGGCGGAAATCTTTCTCGAGGCGCGCAGGGCGGACACGCTCTGTGCGATTACGCGTAACATAGGCCGGAAGGGGGAGAGCAAGGAGCTTTTGACACTCGGTGAACTGAAAAGTCGCGAGGTCGATATGCGCACCACGGTCTTTATCGGCGCGGAGGACAGCATCGAGTTGAACGGCTGCCTCCTGACGCCGCGCGGCTATGACAAGAAGAGGAAGGGCTAAGGTGGCGTTGCAAGCGAGCGAGACAAGCTTTTTCGAGGCGACTTTGCGCATTTTGCCGCCGGACCCGGCTGCGGCGGAGGCCGCGGCGAACAAGTTTCTCTCGATTGCGATGCCGCTTCACGGGCTCGGCGTGCTCGAAGAGGATTTGATACGCATGGCGGGGATTCAGGGGACCGCGGCGCTTCGCTTAAAGCCGCGGAAACTGTTTGTCTTCTGTGCGGACAACGGTGTCGTGAAGCAGGGCGTCACCCAGACCGGGCAGGAGGTGACCACAGCGGTTTGTGAGCACCTCGCCTACGGCGGGAGCACGGTCAACCGTATGGCCGCGCTCGCGGACTGCACGGTGGTTTCGGTCGATGTGGGCACTGCGGGAGAGCCGCGGGGCGAGGAAATCCTTCGGCGCAAGGTACGAAGCGGAACGCGGGATTTTACGGAAGAAGCCGCAATGACGCGGGAAGAGTGTTTACAGGCACTTTGTATCGGCATGGAGCTTGCGACCGAAGAAAAGCGGCGGGGAACGGCCCTCCTTCTTGCGGGAGAGATGGGGATAGGCAATACGACCACCAGCGCGGCATTGACGGCGGCCCTGTTGGAACGGAATCCCGCGGAACTCATAGGGCGCGGCGCGGGGCTCTCGGATGAGGGACTTGCGCGAAAGCGGCGCGCGGTGGAGAAGGGGCTGGCGCTTCATAAGGACTTGCGCGGTGATGCGCTCGGGCTTCTGTCTGCGCTCGGCGGATTTGACTTGGCAGCGCTCGCGGGACTCATGCTCGGCGCGGCCGTCGAACAAATTCCGCTGCTGCTCGACGGCATCATCACGGAGGCAGCCGCACTCGCCGCAGTTTGCCTCGCACCGGGGGTTCGAGACTACCTCTTTGCGAGCCACTGTTCGGCAGATCCGCTCGCGGGGGCTCTCCTCACGGCACTCGACTTAAAGCCCCTCATCTCCGCGGGGCTGCACCTCGGCGAGGGGACGGGGGCGGTTGCGGCGCTCCCGCTCCTTGACATGGCAGAGGCGGTGTACAGCGGTGCGGACAGCTTTACGGAGCTTGGCATTGCGGCCTATACGGAGCAGGGAGGAAAGCAATGAATTCCGCCTACGAACACGGCGGCGCCTGCTTTCCGCAGGGCGGCGTGCAGGCAGCCGGGATTACTGACTTCTCGGTGAACATTAACCCGCTCGGTATGCCGCCCGCGGTGCGGGAAGCGCTGCACCGCGCGGTTGACGCCTGCATTCACTATCCGGATCCCTTTGCGAGCGGACTCCGCGCGGCGCTTGCAGAGCGCTATGCGGTCAGCGAGACCCAGGTCTTTTGCGGAAACGGCGCGGCGGATGTGATTGAGCGGCTCGCGGAGGTCTTGAAGCCGAAGCGCGCCCTGCTCCTTGCCCCGAGCTTTTCGGAGTACGAGCGAGCGCTCACGCGGCGCGGCTGTCACTGTGCGTTTCATGTGCTGCGCCGCGAAGACGGCTTTCAACTCACGGAGCGTGTGCTCGACGATCTAAGCGAGGAGACCGAGCTTTTCTGGCTCTGCCTCCCGAATAACCCGACGGGACTGGTTCCCTCGGAAGAGCTCTTTCTGCGCATTCTTTCGCGCTGTGCGGAAATGAATATAACTCTGATTACCGATGAGTGCTTTTTCGGCTTTCTGAACCGGGACAATGCACCCTCGCTCAGGTACCATCTGTGGGCGGCGGAAGGCAGGGGCGCGGCGCATTCTTCTGGGGGGCGTTTACCAAGACTTTTGCGATGCCGGGCGTGCGGCTCGGCTACTGCGTGAGCTCGGACCCCGCGCTCGGCGAAGCACTCTTTTGCAGCCGGACAGCCCTGGCCGGTTTCGGTGCTCGCGGAGGCGGCCGGGGAGGCGGCTCTCGCCTCTCCGGATTGGGAAAGAGAAAGTGCGGCAAAAATCGCCGTCTGGCGGGCGGAACTCGCTGTTGGCTTGCGCGCTCTCGGGCTCTGGGTCTCGGAGAGCGAGAGTAATTTTCTGCTCGTTTCGGACGCAGAGCCGAACGCAGCAAAAAATGCGGCAAGACTTCGCTTCGCTGCGGCGTGCGGACTTCCGCTTCGCGACTGTGCGAACTTTCGCGGGCTTTCCGCCGGCTATTTTCGAACTGCGGTGAAGATGCCCGAAGAGAATCAGCGTCTTTTATCGGCGCTCGCTGACTTTGAGAAGGAGGGCGAATGGCAAAGGCAATCATGATTCAGGGCACCTGCTCCAACGCGGGCAAGAGCCTGTTTGCGGCGGCGCTCTGCCGTGTCTTCCGGGAGGACGGCTACCGGGTGGCGCCCTTTAAGTCTCAGAATATGGCGCTGAACTCCGCGGTCACGCCGGACGGGCTCGAAATCGGAAGAGCGCAGGCAATGCAGGCGGAGGCCGCCGGCATTGCCCCGGATGTGCGCATGAACCCCATACTCTTAAAGCCGAACTCGGACACGGGCTCTCAGCTGGTGCTCTGCGGAAAACCGGTCGGGGACTACAGCGCGATCGAATATCAGAAAAAGAAGAAGGAACTGCTCTCCGAAGTGTTGAAGGCCTATCATAGCCTCGCGGCCGAGCAGGATATCATTGTAATTGAAGGCGCGGGTTCCCCGGCGGAGATTAACCTCCGCGCCGACGACATTGTGAATATGGGACTCGCCGAGGCGGTCGATGCCCCTGTCATCTTGATCGGCGACATAGACCGCGGCGGCGTGTTTGCCGCACTCTACGGGACGGTGAAACTCCTCTCCGAGGCCGAGCAGGCGCGCATCAAGGGCTTGGTGATCAACAAGTTCCGCGGCGATATCAAAATTCTGGAGCCCGGCTTAAGGCAGATTGAGGCGCTCACCGAAAAGCCTGTGCTCGGGGTGCTTCCCTACCGCCACTTTGATTTGGAGGATGAGGATTCCCTCTCGGAGCGGCTTCGGAAGACGAAGAGGGATGAGGATGCTCTGCTTCGCATTGCCGTGATCCGCCTTCCGCGGCTCTCGAACTTCACGGATTTCGATCCGCTGCAGGCGGCGCCGGATGTGGCATTAAACTATGTGAACAGCCCGGCGGAAATCGGGGCTGCGGACCTTTTTGATTTTGCCGGGCTCCAAGAGTACGCTCGAAGACCTCGCGTGGTTAAAGGCACAGGGCTTTGACACGTGTATCCGGGACTTTGCGGCGTCCGGCCGCCCGGTACTCGGTATTTGCGGCGGATATCAGATGCTCGGCGAAACACTGCGGGACAAAGAGAGCGGCGTAGAGGCGGCGGGACTCGGGCTCTTGCCGGTCGATACCGTGTTTTACGCGGCCAAGCAAACGGTCTGCGCATCCGGAACAATTACGGCTTCGAGCGGCTTTTGGGCAGCGCTTGCCGGGCAAAAGACCGAGGGCTATGAAATCCACATGGGACAGAGCCGTATCGGCAAAGAAGCCGATTGCTTTCAGCGCCTTTCCGCACGAGAGGACAGTGAGCGGCAACGCGCGGACGGCTGCACGACGGGCGCGGTCTGCGGGAGCTATCTGCACGGCCTCTTTGACGAAGCAGGGGTCACAGAGGCGCTTCTTAAGGCGCTTGCCGCGAGAAAGGGACTTTCTTACCCGCACCGATTAAAAAGTCGCAGGGAGCGGCAGGAAGCGGGCTTCTGGCTTTTATCGCAAACGCTGCGGGAACATTTTGATTTGCGGGAACTGTACCGCATCATGGGAGTTGAGAGATGAGTATAGAATTTTGGAAGCCGGAGGAAATCGAGGCAGAGAGCTTTCGGCGTATCGGCGAGGAACTCGGCGATCGGCAGTTTCCCGCCGGTGTCGATTTGGTGGTGAAGCGGGTCATACACACGACGGCGGATTTTTCGTTTGCGGATACCCTGCTCTTTTCGGAAGGCGTGGTTGAAACGGGAAAGGAAGCAATCCGTCAGGGGGCCTGCATTGTGACGGACACCAATATGGCGCTCGCCGGCATCAATAAGGCAAGGCTCGCGGGCTTCGGCGCTACGGCGCGCTGCTTCATGGCGGAAGCGGATGTGGCAGCCGAGGCTAAGGAGAGGGGCGTGACCCGCGCGACGGTTTCTATGGAGCGTGCGGCAGCGCTCTCCGCGGAGCGACCGCTGATCCTCGCAATCGGCAATGCGCCGACCGCGCTTGTAAAAATCAAGGAACTCATGGATGCCGGGCAACTGAAGCCCGCGCTTTTAATCGCAGCGCCGGTCGGCTTTGTCAATGTGGTCGAGGCAAAGGAACTCTTTGTCGGGAGTAGCACGCCGCATATCATTGCGCGCGGCCGTAAGGGCGGCTCTACCGTCGCGGCGGCCATCGTGAATGCGATACTCTACCAGATCTGAGACGCACTGCAGCGCCCCGAAGAACCTTTCTTGAGAAGTGGGACAAAAGACGGGAAGCAGGTAAGAGTGCAAACCGGTAGGCGGGGAAAAGAAGCAGAGGAAACCTGCATACTTGCGTCGCAAGACCCGAGCCATGTACGATGGGCAAGAGATACCGCAAGTACGTCGAGAATAATTTGAGAGCTACTTGAGAATCGGATTGATTCCGTACCAAGCGGGATAAATCCGGGGAAGAAAGAGAAGGGAGAGTGAGATGAGCAGGCTTTACGAGGCCGTCATGGGGCTGGTGGTCGCGGATGCGCTCGGCGTTCCGGTCGAGTTTGAGCCGCGGGACAGCTACCAAGTGACGGAAATGACAGGCTACGGGACCCACCGGCAGCTGCCCGGCACCTGGTCGGATGACAGTTCCATGACGCTTGCGACCTTGGAGAGTTTTAAGCGCAAGGGCTGTGTGGATCCCGCCGATATCATGCGGAACTTTTTTCTCTGGCTCTTTGAGAACCGGTTCACGGCGCAGGACTATGTCTTTGATGTGGGCAATGCCTGCCGAAAGGCCATTTGGACCTACGGGCAGGGAGTCGCGCCTGAGAACTGCGGCGGAATGGGAGAGCGGGACAACGGAAACGGCGCGCTGATGCGCATGCTGCCTCTTGGCCTTTTACTCGAGGGGACGGACGAAGCAAAGGCAGCCGCTGTGCGGCAGATTGCGGGACTCACCCACAACCATATGATTTCGCACATCGGCTGCCTGATTTATGTGTTTGTCGCAGAGGAACTGCTTCGCGGAAGCGAAAAGCGGGAGGCGCTTTCTTCTGCCTTAGAGCGCGCCGCGCGGATTTATGGGAACAATCCCGCCTGGCAGAACTATGTCCGTCTCCCGGAAATCGAGACCTTGAGCCGCGAGGAGATTAAGAGCAGCGGCTATGTCGTGAGACACGCTGGAAGCAGCGCTCTGGTGCCTCTTACGGACAGAAAACTACCGCGACTGCGCCCTCCTCGCCGTAAACCTCGGAGATGATACAGACACCGTGGGTGCGGTGGCGGGCGGCCTTGCGGGGCTCATCTACGGCCTTGACGGCAAAACAGGTATCCCGGCGGAATGGATCGAAGTGATACCGCGGAAAGAGTGGATACGGGAGCTCTGCGAAGGCGTGGAGGCGATACGCTGCTAGGCGCTTCGGCGGTATTCTAGAATTCGTAATGCGTCCAAAGGCTGATGATTTTTACGGTATTGACTTCCTCGAGAACCTCGTAGACAAGACGATGTTTGACATTGATTCTCCGGGAATAAGCCCCCCTGAAGATCCCCAATCAGCTTTTCGTAGGGCGGGGGTGTTTGGTAGGGATTTTCTCTTAGGATCTCGATCAGCGCCTTGGCTTTTGTATCCAATTTTGCCAACTTTAGCTTGGGAATGTCGGCAGCGGCTTTTTTTGTATACACGATGGTATACATTACCAAGTGACCTCATCTTCCGACAGGCAGTCTTCCAAAGAGGTGTGCAGTCCCTCGATAATCTTCGCACGTTCTTTCGGGAGAGAAGAGAGATACAAGGTCTCCATCAAGCTGTTATAGTCTTCTTCGCTGATTAGGACAGCATTGCCTGCTTTGGTGCTGATATTCACAGGTTCGTTATAACGTATGGTCTGTTCCAGAAGTTCAAAGATGTTTTTCTGAAGTTGGTAATATTTGTGTTCAGCATAACGATGCCTCCTTGTACGTACATGATAACGTACGCATTTGGGCGTGTCAAGAAGTCCGGAATGAGGAAGGCAGGGAAAGAAAACGACAAGAGAAAGGAGACAGAATGGCAGAAGAAAAGAAGATGGGACGTCCGACGGATAACCCCAAGGGCCGACCGATTCATGTGCGGCTGGATGCCGAGGCGGACGCGATTTTGGAAGCGTATTGCGCGCGTGAGAATGTGACACGGGCAGAGGCAATTCGGCGTGGTATTTACCTGTTGAACAAACAGAACTGACTTAGGAAAAAGAGGGCGCAGCAGCGCCCTCTTTTTCGTGTGATGAGTGTACCGAATTGAAGTACTTTTTGCATCGGATGCAGCCGATATTCCGCCAATCGCGACATAGAAAAAGCACGTATTTGCGCCGTTTCCGACGTAAATACGTGCTTTCTATAAAGAGCTGATGACGGGAATCGGACCCGTGACCTCCGCACTACCAATGCGACGCACTACCGACTGTGCTACATCAGCCTCTTGCCATAAGGCTTATGTAGAATAGCACGGAGGGAAAAAATTGTCAACGAAAAATTTTCTCGATTCGAAGCAAAAATAAGGCGGCCGAGAGAAGGTCCGCGGCGCCGCCGGGACTTACGTTTCGCTGCTTGCAAGTCTCCTTGAGTTCGGAGAGCAGGGCGGTCCCTTTCGAGGTAAAAAGCACCGCCGTGCGAGAGGATGTTGCGGCAGTCTGCGCGGAGGGTGAGCAGGGCGTCCTTTCCGCCGCGATACAGCACATTGGTGTCACTGACATGCAAAATGAGATGCAGGAGCACGTTGAGGGCGCTTGCCTCTGTTGCCTGTCCCGCGGCCTCGTACTGCCGCAGTAGGGGCAGGGCAACGCTTCGCAGGACCGGGAAGCCCTTGGCCGCTGCGCTGCGAACGCCGCCCGCGCCGTCGCGGTGCAGCACCGCTTCGCCGTGGGCACTGCCTGCTTCCCCGGCTTTCAGCTCTGCGAGTTCCCGCTTCAGGGGTTCGCCGACCAAGTTCTGCACTTCATCCAAAATTGCTTCAGCGTTTAGCCTGCCTGTTTTGGCGTAGAGGAGCCCTGCGCCAGCGGTGAGGAGCCCCAGGGTAAAAATGGCGCCCTTATGCGTGTTGACACCGCCGGTCGCCGCATACATCTCGCGTTCGGCGCGTTTTCCGATTTCCCGGAGTCTGGGAAAGAGCGTGCGCTCGGCTTCGTCTTTCAAAGCGTGCGAGCTTGGCAGGGTGAAGCAGCTTTGATAAGCCGTAACGGCCATTTCCCGCAGGAAGGGGCTGATTGCGGCGGTGCTCAAAATAAAGTCCTCGAATTTCATATCCGCGTGCGCGCCGGAATCGATGCGGTCCACAAGTCCCGGCTTCGGCGCGGCGTAGACCTCATCGAGCAGGGCGAGCGCCGCTTGATTTTCGAGGGCTGAGAAAAAGGATGCGGAGCGCGGAAAGGCCTCACGGAGCAGCGTTTCGCAACGGGAAAAGAGCGCTTCGACGCTGTGGGCGCGGCTTCTCGCGCAGACTACGGCTGCCTCCTCGCAGAGCAGGCAGCGGCGGGGCGGCAGGGAAAAAAATCCTCGCGGGATAGTTTCCGTCCCTCGCTGTCCAGCACGTCAATGTCAAAGAGACGTGCGAGCGCTTCGCTGTCCTCGAGCGAAACCGCGAGGCGCTTCACGGCCTCGGGCGGCGCACCGACCAGGCAGAGCCAAGTGTCCCCGCTCACGCGGCGCAGTTCGCGCGGCAGGAGGATCGCATGGCCCTCGCGTTGTAAGAGCTCTGTGAGCCGCTCTTTGCCGAAGAAAAGCCGCTACGAATGAGTGGCGTCTGCTTCACCGCGCCCGGAATGTTCATGCCGAAGGAGAGAAGGGCGGTCGGCGCGGGAAAGGCTGCGGCCGCCGCGAGCATTTCGTTCTGGACTTGCACGCGCTCGTCGCGCGCCCGCATCATATCTTCGACGCTCACGGGGTAGGGGGTAAAAATCGGACATGGGTCTCCTTTCTCAGGAAGAAGCCTCGGGCATTTTGAGTTCATTCCAATGGGCGCTAAGCCACTCGGCCGTGACCGGGGGCACGAGAGACAGTACTTCCGGACAGACGCCCTTTTTCGCTAAGCAGGGGCGCGCACCCGGGAGGCGCTGATCGGCGTAGCCCCAGTTCCCGCCGCGGCAGTTCGTCAAGCAAAAATACCGGCGGGCGGCAAAATTTCCCGTAACGCCCGGTTATAGCAGGCCGTTGTCGGGTCCAGCGGCTCCGAGCCCACAAAGCGGATGGAAATGCCGAGCTTCGGGGCAAGACAGCGCGCAAAGAGTGTCGCGTCCAGTTCGCACTGGAGGGCGGCTGCATTCTCCCCCGCTTTTAAGAAGTAGGTCGGGAAGGTGTTGCCGGAAATCATATAGGGACCGCTCAAAAAGACATGTACGTTCGGCAGGTCTTTGACTCCCTCCTTGACCAGTTGAAAGCGAACTTCGGTCGGGAAAAGTGAGCGGTTTTCTTCGACCACAAAGAGGCAGAGCAGGTCTACCTTTGCCGCGGCGTATTCAACAAGCGCGCGGTGCCCAAGCGTAAAGGGATTACAGTTCATCACAATCGCGCCGACCGTTTTCTTATCGTGCGGCGGCAGGGCGGAGAGGACATTCTCCGCAAAGCGCTCGGGGCCGTCCGGGCGGCTTTCCAGCATGGCAAGCGCACCCGTCTCAGCGAGCAGGCGTAGGCCGCAGGAAGAAAAGAGCTGCGCCTTCTCGCGCCGCGTGATTACAAATAAATCAAAGTAGCCGCGCTGAAAGCGGTTCTCAATGAGCGCCGAGAGGAGGGTGCCGAGCGCATTCTGCCCGCGCAGTTCCTCGCTGACCGCAAAGCACTTTAGGAGTGAAGCAGCGGCGCAGCCGCAGCCGACTAAGTTTTCGTTCGCGTCAAAGATACCGTAGGCCGTATCGAGATCCGGCTCGCAGCGAAGCGCATATTCGGCGAGAAAGGCACTGAGCTTTTCTCTCTCCGAGGGATAGGAGAGCAGTATCTCTCCGAGATGGTAATTGTCTGTCATACAGGGGACTCGCTTCCGAAATCTGTTTCCGTTTGCCGTTTCAGCATAGCATAAGAGCAGGGAAACAAAACGCCGGGGAAGACTCCCCGGCGAAACGGAACCGCGTTCGGCTCCGAAGTCTGATGATTTATTTAGTCCGCAAACCGAAAGGGCTTAATCTCTCGAACCACGTCCATGATGCTGCCGTCGCGCGCCTCGATGATACCGACCACGCGCTCTCCGAACTGCACGCGCTCCGGCTCTCCGGTCATGGCATAGGCAATGTCGCGGAGCTCTTCGATGCTCTTTAAGGGGAGACCCGAATCCTTCAGGGCGTCGATCAGATCCTGACGCTTCGGGTTAATCGCGATGCCGTAGTCCGTGATCACGACATCCACATCCTCGCCCGGGGTCGTGACCGTGGTCACGTCGGTGCAGACCGAGGGAATGCGTCCCTGCAGAATCGGGGTGATCACGATGGTGCACTTTGCGCCCGCCGCCGTGTCCGGGTGGCCGCCCTGCGCGCCGCTCACCACGCCGTTTGAGCCCACCACGACATTGCAGTTAAAGTTCACATCGACCTCGAGCGCCGCGAGAATCACGAAGTCAAGCTTGTTGACATAAGCGCCCTTATTGAAGGGGTTCGCGTACTCGCCCGCGGTGATGTAGTGGTGGTTCGGGTTGGTCGCCGCGCTCTGAATCGCGTACTCGTCAAAGTCCTGGGTATCCACAAGCGTGCGCGCAAGGCCCTCTTCGAGGAGCCGGCACATCGGCTTCGTGATGCCGCCCACACCGAAGCTCATGTGGATGTTCCGCTCGCGCATCACATCGGCGAGCGAGATGGTGCTTGCAATCGAAGCGCCGCCCACGCCGGTCTGGTAGGAGAAGCCGTCCTTAAAGTAGGGCGTGCGCTTCACGACCTCGGTGCAGTAGCTTGCCATGAGGAGCTTTCTCTGGTCGGAGGTCGGTTTTGCCGCGCCCGTCGCAATCTTCGAAGGATCGCCGATTTCATCGACCACGACTACATAGTCCACGTAAATCTGGCTGATCTGGTGCGGCCAGTTCGGGAAGGGAACCAGGCAGTCCGTGATTGCGACCACCTTGTCCGCATAGAGGGCATCCGGCGCGGAATAGGAAAGCACGCCGCAGTTTGCCTTGCCGCCGTTTGCGTTTAAGTTGCCGTACTCATCCGCGGTCGGTGCGCCGATGAAGGCGATGTCGATGTGGGTCTCGCCGGACTCAATCGCGCGGACGCGGCCGCCGTGGCTTCGCATGATTGCGAGGCCCTGAAGCCGTCCCTCGGAGATGGCCTTGCCGATTTCGCCGCGCACGCCCGAACTCTGGATGTTGGTGATGGTCCCGTCGTCTATCATGTAGACAATCGGGTTATTCTGGCTGCCCATCGAGGACGCGCAGATGGTAATGTTCTTAATGCCGAGCTTATGGACCTCTTCCATGACCATGTTGAGAACCTTATCGCCCTCGCGGAAGTGGTGGTGGAAGCTAAGCGTCATGCCGTCCTTGATTTCGCACTTTAAGAGTGCGTCTTTGACGGACGGGAGAAGCTTAGAACCCTCGGAATTGATGACGGGCTTTACGCGTGTGCCGTCACGTCGAAATTCCTTGCCGTCCATTGCGTGCGAGCCGCGAAACACATCCTTGCCGGTCGCCTGTAAAATTTCCTCCGGAATATCTCTGCCGACTGCATTCTTCATTTAGAGCTCCCCCTTGTACACGCCGGATGCCTTGGCGAGCGCAATGACGCGCTGCGCGCCGTCGTAAAACGCAATGTCAATCATCTTGCCGTCCACCGTGAAGACGCCTATGCCTTCCTTCCGCTTGGAATCAATCTCCCGAATTACCTTCTCGGAGAAAATAATCTCCTTCATGCTCGGGGTGAAGACCTCGTGGACAATGGGAATCTGGCGCGGGTTGATGATGGACTTGCCGTCAAAACCCATGTCCCTAATGAGCATGACTTCCTTCCGGAAGCCCTCGAGATTGTCGAGGTCGGTCCACACCGTGTCAAAGCACTGCACACCCGCCGCGCGCGCTGCGATAATCATGTGCTGGCGCGCGCCCATGAGCTCCACGCCGGTGCCTGTAATCTTGGTCTGCAAATCCTTCGTGTAGTCGCCGCCCGAGAGCGCAATGCCGATCATGCGCTCGGAGGAGGTGCACACCTCATAGGCATTCATGACGCCCTTGGCGGACTCGAGCGCCGCCATTAAGAGCGTGGAACCCTCCGGGCGCTTAAATTCGCGCTCTGCGGCAAGGACAGCGTCCTCGACCGCCTTGACCATCTCGGCGTCCTCGGTCTTCGGGATGCGTAGCACATCCGCGCCGCCCGCAACCGCGCAGCGAACGTCTTCTTTCCAATATTCGGTGTCAAGGCCGTTGATGCGCACCACGCGCTCGCAGCCGCGGTAGTCCACGTTTTTCAGCGCCTGGTAGAGCGAGAAGCGCGCCGTATCCTTTGCGGTCACGGCGACCGCATCCTCAAGGTCCAGCATCAGCGAGTCTGCGCCGTAGAGATAGGGGTCTTTGATCAGAGAGGGCTTCTGCGCATTCAAAAACATCATCGAGCGGCGCAGGCGCTTCTTATTCGGATGGCTCATCTCACCGCACCTCCCCAGGGAATGTTGTCGTACTGATCCACGGCACGGAACACAGCGCCCTCAATGCGCGCCTTAATCGTGCAGTCCAGTGCGCCCTTATCGACAATCGAGATTCTCACATTGTCGATGCCGAGATCCTTAAGGGTCTCGAGCGTCACCTTTCTGATCTGGTTTCCGAACTGGTGAATGACTGCGCTCTCCAGCGAAAAATCGACCTTGCCGTTGCCCGGTTCCACCGTGACCTGGCAATCGCTGGACTCGAGAGTGCCGGCGACCGCCGGCTTTTTGATCTCCATAGCTGCCTCCTTCTGCGTAACAAACAATTGTTTGAAAACATTGTATCTTTTGTTGGGTATGGACTTCAAGGTAATAATTGGCTATGATAAATATAGAGTTTTTGTTATAAATTTTGCCTCACAAAGGAGGGCACCATGAACGAACGTCAGATTAAGTACATGCTGACCATATTTCGGGAGGGCAGCATAAGCCGCGCCGCAGAGGTGCTCTATGTCTCCCAGCCCTCGGTGAGTCAGATGGTGCGAAAGGTGGAGGAAGAACTCCGCGCCGAACTCTTTGTGCGGCACACGAACCCCATGGTTCTGACCCCGGCGGGGGAGTGCTACATGCAGGCGGCCCGCGCCATTCAGAGCATACAGCAGAACCTGGAGCGTCAGCTCGAAGAGATACGCCTCGGGACCCGCGGCAGCATACGCCTCGGCATGCCCCTGCAGCGCTCGCTGGAACTGCTGCCGGATATTTTTCCGCGCTTCCACGCGCGCTACCCGGCCGTGAACTTAAAGCTCACCGAGCTCGGCTCCGACGCGCTGGAAAGCATGCTCTTAAATCATCAGCTTGACTTGGCCTGTTTAACGACCAGCGCAAAGACCAACGCGCTGAACTATATCCTCATTAACCGCGAGGAACTGGTGCTGCTCGCCTCCAGAAATACGGCGCTCGCCGGGCGCATTGAGGAGGGAAGGCCCATAGACATACGCGAGGCCGAGGCAGAGTCCTTCATCAGCCTCCGCACCGGACACTCGACCCGCATCACCCAGGACGGACTCTTTGCGGACGCCCACATCGCCCCCGACATTCTCTTTGAGACCGAGAGCATAGAAGTCGCGAAGCACGCGGTTGGTCCCTGTCAGGCCGTGTTCCTCTGTCCGAAGAACTACATCGATATCTCACCGGAAATCAAAAGGACCTGCGTGGTCTATCCGCTGATCGATGTGGAACAGGGGCGGCATTTCTATGTCTGCCATAGGAAGGATCAGTACCTCACGCACTACATGGTGGAGCTGATTCGGCTCTTAAAGCCGGACTTTGCCATGCCGCGAAGCGAGGAGTTTCCTGAGGCCTGAGCCCTGTCCGCTATCTCGCTTATGAAAGCAAAACGCCCTGCCGACCGGCAGAGCGTTTTTTGATACTCGTATCGATGCTTCCGCAGCCTTACGCCGGAATGATGCCGACCAGAATTGCGAAAATCATGCAGAGGAAGGAGAAGCCCCACACATAGAAGAAACTCGAGCGGATGTGATCCTTGATGTCCACTTCCGCGAGACCCACGCCGAGCAGGGTTGCCGGGACCATGGGGCTTATGAAGGTCGCGCAGTTGCGGCAGACTGCCATGGAAATCGCAATCGGGAGCGCCGGGATGCCGAAGCCTTCGCCGATCGAAATCATGACCGGGAGCATACCGTAGAAGTAGCTGTCCGTATCGAAGGCCAGTGCCAGCGGAACCGAGAGGATACCGATGACCAGCGGCAGGTGTGCGCCGAGCGCAGCCGGAAGGACCATCGTGATCAGAGCGGACATGCAGCTCACAACGCTCGGAATCGCAACGTCATCGACCTTGACGGTCTTCACGAGGATACCCATGAGGAGCGCAGCGCCCATCAGGGTGGTGCACATCATGAGAGCCGGAACCGCGTGGGAGTTCAGCACCTTCTTCTGAAGCTTGATGTCCGTGTAGTTCACGAGGATGGAGATGCCGACACCGAGCATGAACGGAACATAGCTCGGGAACACATCCCAAATCAGCATAGCAATGACCGCAATCGTGAGAATCATGTTAAAGAAGAAGAGTTTCGGGCGAGCCAGTTCGCCGAGCTGTCCCTCTTGGCCTGCCTCGACCTCGACCGCTTCCTCGGTCTGTGCAAGTTTGCCGTTCAGACCTGCGCCGCGCGCCTTCTCCTGAATACCGGTTAAGACAGCGTGCGCAAGCGCGAGGACAATACCGAAGACCTGAATGGGCAGCAGCTTATTCCAGAGCTGACCTGCCTCCATGCCGAGCACCGAAGCCGCACGCATCGTGGGACCTGCCCAGGGCATCAGGTTCAGAACACCCATCGCGAGGACCGCAATGCGGAGCAGCGAAGTTTTGCGCATGTGCATTTCTTGTAGACCGGCAGCATGGCGGGGACTACAATCAGGAAGGTCGAAGCGCCGCCGCCGTCCAGATGGCCGATGATTGCGATGATCGCGGTCATGACCGTGACACCGATCACATTGTCGCCGACCAGCTTCATGAGCTTGCCGATGATCACATCGAAGAGGCCGGCATCCGTCATGATGCCGAAGAAGAGGACGGAGAAGACAAAGAGCGCAGCCGTGGGACCCGTACTCTTAAAGCCGTCCTTAATGAGAGACGCAACATCCTTAAATGTGTAGTAGCCGCCGAACACCAGAATCAGTGCGAGTATCGACGGGAAGAGGATGAAAGCGATGCTCGGGAGGGTTTTGCTCTTAAAGAGCGTCACGACAATGGCAATGATTGTCAGAAACCCGAGTATGCCTACGGTTACTTGGTTCATACTGCATGTACCCCCTTAGTTCAAATTTGGCAGTAATATATAAAGAAATATACTGAAAACACAGAAAGTTTACAAATATCATTTCAGCGGCAAATTTATAAGCGTATTCTTATGGTTAAGCTTTGTATGCAAAGCGCTCGGAGCGACAGAGACTTTGTACAGGAGGTAGATGTTTGGCAGAGAGAGAGACAGGCACGGCACTGCGCGTTCTGGACGCAGCGCTGGTGCGCGGAAACACGGAAATCTTCCGCGATGTGAACCTATCGGTCGAGCCGGGGAAGCTCCTTGCGCTCCTTGGCCCCTCGGGCTCCGGAAAGACCAGCCTGCTCCGCGCGATTGCGGGCTTCTTGCCGCTCACGGCGGGCGAAATCCGCTTTGACGGCGAGCGTATGAACGAGCGCCCGGTCGAAGAGAGACAGCTCGGCATGGTGTTTCAGGAGCACCGTCTGTTTCCGGCGCTCACGGTCTACCGAAATCTGGAAATCTGTCTGACGGGTACAAGTGACAGCAGCATTCGTTACACGCGTGAGGAAGCGCGCGCGGAGATTGCGGAACTGCTTGCCTCCCTCGGGCTCGCGGGACTGGAAAAGCGTTTTCTGGACGAACTCTCGGGCGGACAGCAGCGCCGCGTGGCACTGGCCCGCGCCCTTTTGGTGCGCCCGCGGCTCTTACTGCTCGATGAGCCCTTCACCGGGCTTGATGCGGGACTCAGGCGGGACCTGGTGGATTTGGTAAGAGAAGCCCAGCGCGCGCGCCGTCTCACGACGGTCTTCGTGACCCATGAAGAGGAGGATGCGGCGCGGATTGCCGACAGCACGGCCCGCTTCTACGATGCGGGGGGCGTTCAAAGCCTTCGGCAGGAGAGCATATAAAGTTTTTGATTGACAGAAAAAGGACTTTTCCGTTAAAACAGAGAAAACATATCGTGTTAGTTAGGTCTTTCGAACGGATAGAGGAGAACAGAATGAAGACACGCATCGGCATTTTGGGTTACGGAAATTTGGGCAGAGGCATTGAGAGCGCTATCAAGCAGAGCGAGGATTTGGAACTCGTGGCAGTCTTTACGCGGCGCGAACCGGCGAGCGTAACCATTCACACGGAGAAGGTCCCGGTTGTGGCTCTCTCCGAGGCGCTTAACTGGAAGGATAAGATTGATGTGATGGTGCTCTGCGGCGGCAGCGCGACCGATCTGCCGACACAGACCCCCGAGTACGCAAAGCATTTCAACGTGATTAACAGCTTTGACACGCACGCAAAGATTCCCTCTCATTTTGAAGCGGTGGATGCCGCGGCAAAGGAGGGCGGTAAGCTGCTCTCATCTCCCTCGGCTGGGATCCGGGTCTCTTCTCCTTAAACCGTATGCTGGCAACCGCGATTTTGCCGCAGGGCAAGAACTATACCTTCTGGGGCAAGGGCGTGAGCCAGGGCCACTCCGATGCGGTGCGCCGCATTGCGGGCGTGTTGGATGCGAGACAGTACACGATTCCCGTGGAGAGCGCCATGACGCGCATCCGTAAGGGCGAGCAGCCGGAGTTCACTGCGCGGGAGATGCATAAGAGAGAGGTCTTTGTCGTTGCCGCGGAAGATGCGGACCGCGCTGCAATCGAGGCGGAAATCAAAAACATGCCGAACTACTTTGCGGATTATGACACCGAAGTGCACTTCATCACCGCAGAGGAGATGCGTGAAAAGCACGCGGAGCTGCCGCACGGCGGTTTTGTGATTCGGAGCGGCGTGAGCGGCTTCCATGAGGAGCACAAGGAGCTCATTGAGTTCAGCTTAAAGCTCGACTCGAACCCCGAGTTCACCGGTGCGGTGCTCGCGGCCTATGCGCGTGCGGCGCATCGCCTCGCTGCGGAGGGACAGACCGGCTGCAAGACCATCTTCGATGTGGCGCCGAGCTACTTAAGCCCCCTCAGCGCAGAGGAACTCCGCGCGAAGCTCCTGTGAGAACAGGGCGAGCGGAAGCGAAGATCGCCGCATAAGAGAAAGCGGCAGCGCAAAAGCAGGGGAAAGTAAAAGTCGAACCGGAAAACCGGAACAGCGGCGCAGTGCGCCGAAAGCGAAGGACGGAGCCATCCGTCCTCTTTTTGCTGCCCTCTGTACTGCTTTGGGAAAAGGAACGGAATCGGAAAGCGGGGGAAGAAAGCGCGAAGAGAGAACGCGTGGTATAAAGTGTGATGGGAGAAAGCGAGGCAAAAATTACCGGTCAGAAAAGCACAGAGCGATATGGAAACAGAAGGCTGATAGCTTAAAAATATTTTGAAATACTGATTGACAGGCAAGAACGACGTGCTAAAATCTAATTAAAAGAAATTTTAAGGAGATGATGCTTCTATGGGAGAGAACAGTATCTTCAAGGTGCTCTCGGACCCGCAGCGGCGCGACATTCTGGTCATGCTGCGGGAGGGGCGCATGAGCGCCGGAGAAATTGCGGAGAAACTCGGCGTGAGTCCCCCGGCGCTCTCTTACCACCTGCGGCTCTTAAAAGGCGCAGAGCTGGTGAGCGAATATAAGGAGAAAAATTTTGTTTACTATGAACTGAACACATCCGTCCTGCAGGAATTGATCCTCTGGGTGGAACAGTTCGGAGGGAGGAAGTCATGAAAAAAACAGTGTGGTTACTCGCGGTGCTTACTCTGATGGTTACACTCATTCCTCTGCAGACCATGCCTGCTTTGCTTCCCGTGGATTATTCAATCGGCGGAGAGGTGAGACGCTGGGGCAGTAAGTACAGCTATCTGATTTTACCCATGGTCACGCTTTTGATCACGCTGCTCTGGCAGTTTCTTGTGGCACACTTTGAACGCCGGGCCGTCGGCGATGACAAAGAGGCACAGGAGCGGCGGCGAATGCAAAGGTGCTTGTATCGGTCGGGCTTGTGATGAATCTCTTTTTCTGCCTGTTGCAGGCCGGGCTGCTGTGGTCTGCGGCCTGGACCGCAGAGCATTTCGGAACTGCGGGAGGAGCGCAGGCGGGGGCGAGCATTGCGCAAACGGCGCAGAAAGCGATGTGTGTTCTGACAAGCATTATGCTGATTGTGCTCGGTAACATCTTGCCGAAGACCCGGAAAAAAACCGCAATGTGGGCGTGCGCCTGCCGTATAGCCGGTATAACGACATCACCTGGCAGAAGAGCAACCGCTTTGGGGGCACAGCCATGGTGATCGCCGGGCTGCTCGGCATGGTCAGTGCGCTGCTTGCGCCCTCCGCAGAACTTGCACTCGGACTGTTCACGGTATTTCTGCTGCTCGCCGTTATAGCGACCACATGGTATTCAAGGAAAGTGTATTTGGAAGAAAGTGCGGAAAAATAAAATCAAAAAGAGCTTCTCTGTTTGTCTGCGATGAACGCAACAAGACCGTCCTGCGGGAGTTGATTTTCCGGGCGGAACCGTTCGGAGGGAGGAAAGCATGAAACAGCTTACAAGGATGATTGCGGCGCTCTGCCTGTTTGTGACACTTCTTGTCCTTAGGGAGCTGCCCGCACAGATACCGGCGCACTATGACTTTGCCGGAAACGTGACGCGATACGGCAGTAAGTACGAACTTTTGATTTTGCCGGTGGTCTTGCTTTTGGTTTCCTTCGGCAGCCGCTTTCTACTGCTTCATTTTCATAGAAAGGCGGAGCAGGTGGAGAGCGACAAGGAAAGACAGGCGGCCGCAGCGAATGCCAAGGTGCTCGGCATTGTGATTTTCCCGCAGACCCTAATCTTAAGCTGCATACAGGGTGTGCTCCTCTATAACACCGTGCTCGCCCTGCGGGGCGAAAGCTTCCTCAGCACCCTCGCGGGCGATAAGCTCCTGACCATACTCTTCGGGGCGCTGCTCGTGCTGGTCGGCAATGTTTTGCCGAAGTGTAAGCGAAACGGCTTGGTCGGCTTCCGCCTGTCCTGGACCAGATATAACGACATCACCTGGCAGAAGAGCAACCGCTTTGCGGGGATCGTGCTGGTCGCGGCGGGAGTGCTCGGCATTGTCAGCACTGCGTTTTCGCCGAAGGGCTACGGGATGTTGCTACTTGCTGTCTATACCATGGCGGCAATCGTAATTTCGATCGTGAGGGCGTGGCAGGTGTATCGGGAGGAAAAGGAAAAAGAGCGGGACAGAGGCTGAAGCAGTGACGGGAGCCACAGGGCGCAACTTACGGAAAGCCGAGATATAGCGAAAAACTCCCAAAAGCGCTATGATAAGTCCTCGTACCGCCACGCGGCGCGAAGGAGGATTGTATCGTGAAGGTTATTTTTGTGAACGGCAGCAGCCATGCGAACGGCACTACCATGCAGGCAGTCAAAGAGATGCAGAAGGTTTTCGCCGCGGAAGGGGTGGAGACCGAGGTCATACAGCTTGGCAATCAGCCCATACGGGACTGCATTCAGTGCGGTTATTGCGGGACGCACGATGCCTGCGTGTTTCGGGATGACGCGGTGAATCAATTTACGGCGCTCGCCAAAGAGGCCGACGGTTTTGTCTTTGCGACACCCGTTTACTATGCGCATCCGAGCGGACGCATTTTGGCCTTCTCGACCGGGCGTTTTACTCCGTTCAGAATGTCGAGAATCCCTTTGCCTTTAAGCCCGGCGCTTCGATTGCCGTCGCGAGAAGAGGCGGCACCACGGCCTCCTTTGATGTGCTGAACAAATACTTCGGGATTTCGCAGATGCCGGTCGCGGGCTCCACCTATTGGAACATCACCCATGGCCTGATCGCGGCAGATGCCGCCAAGGACCGGGAAGGCATGCAGACCATGCGGAACCTTGCACGGAACATGGTCTGGATGATGCGAAGCTTTGCCCTCGCAAAAGAGCAGGGCATTCCTTACCCGGAGACCGAGGGAGAGGCAGTGACCAACTTTATACAGCGGGAGGATTGAGCGGTATAGTAAGAAAGAGCCACAAGGGTGGCTCTTTTTTTCGTGAACGCGTTATACTGTTATCGACAGGAAGCTATGATTAAAAAAGGTAAAAGCTGTGTGCGACAAGAGAAGGGAGAGTGTGTGCCATGGGGGAAGGTTTATCGTGGATTTGCCCGAACTGCGGGTATGAGTTTTCCGCGGAGCTGGGAGTCGGTTTCAGATACCCTTGGGTTTGCCATCAGCTGATTCAGAAAGCGCGTGCCGGTGCATACGGCGCCGAGTGGCAGGATTTGGTAGAAACATATCCCGGAACCTTTCTGGATGGGCACCTCGTGTTGCTTCGATGCGAGAACTGCGGTAGCTTCGATAACGAAGCATTGCTGACAGCCTATATTCCGAAGGATGCCGAATTACAGGCAAAGCCGATCCCGGAAAAACACTGGACAGTGCCCGAGGAGGAGGGGTACGAACTCTACGGGGCTTACGAACACCGCTGCAAGGACTGCGGCGGAAAGATGCGCGCCTTATCGGAGCAAGAAATTTGGGAAAATAAGGGCGAGAAGATATGCCCGCGTTGCAAGACAGCCTTAAAGCGGAACGACGTTTATCGCTGGGATTAAGCGGTATGCTACGGAGCGTAGCAAGAAAAATTTGAAATGTAAGCCCGTGTTTCTTGTGTGCCGCTGCGATTTTTTTATACTGATGCCATCAAGACACAGGAGGTCAAAGCATGACAATCGCAGAAACAATCAAAACCCTTCGGAAGACAGCGGGCATGTCCCAGGAACAGTTGGCAGAGAAACTGCATGTTTCGAGACAGGCCGTTACCAAGTGGGAGACCGAGGGCGGCACACCGGACATCGAGAACCTTCGGGCAATCGCAGCCCTGTTTGGAATCACCGTAGATGAACTGCTTACGGGGGAGACAAAAGCGCAAGCTGCAGCGGCGCATCACTATGAGAGCATTACCGAATACGATATCGATGAAGTGAAACACTACGATATGAAGTTCGGCAGCGCCAAAGAAGTATTCCTTTCCGGGCATCCGGGAGAGAAACTGCGCATTCGCCTGGTCTCCGGTACTCTCGCCTCGCTGCAGAGTGATTTTAAAATCAAACTGGACGATACAAAGCGGCGACTGGATCTGGAACTGCTCCGAAAGAACGGAATGAGCGAGAGCGCCTCGAAAGAGGGACTCAGCATCTATGCGGAACTCCCGGCGGCCTATCTCGGAAAAGTAGAGTGCGCGGTCAACGCAGAACTGGTGAGTCTCAGCTTGCTGGACTGCGAGCGCATTGAGCTCGGCGGAAGAAACCGGAAGCTATATCTCGACGCGGTTCCCGGCACCGTGGAAATTGACAGCAATCTTGATATGGAGATTCACTGCTTTAGCCTTGCGAGCTCCCTGGAACTCAACCAGCTCTCGGCCTGCTCAAAGCTCTATGTGCCGGCGGATGCAGTCTTTACCGTAAAGGCAAAGGGCATAGGCACACGGATTTCTTATGCGCATGAGGGAAAGGCAACAGAGCCCTTTGATACGCCAGGCGCGGAGAAGCGGATAGAGTTGAACGGGATGAAGAGTGAACTCGTGATTGGCAGAGAAGTTTGAATCAAGTGAAAAGGTAGAAGAGAAGGGCGCCGCTCCGGAGGGAGGGCGCTCTTTGTATGTGCTTCTTTTCGATAAAGAGATTGAGCAAACGTAAAAAAAAATGAGAGAATAAAGGCAACAAAATCGCAAGGAGGTGGAACTATGGCGAATACCGTGGAAGTTTCGAGTAACATCTGGAACTGGATCAACACATCCGTGCAAGTTCCCGCTGCCGTGCGAGAGAAGTTTGAACAGTGGCGGAGCGGAGAAAAGAAGCCCACGTTCTCGCAGCTTGAGGAGTTCAGCCGCAAAGTACATGTTCCGATCGGCTATTTCTTTTTGGAAAGGCAGCCGCAGGAGCAATTTAAACTGCTTGAGTTCCGTACGGTAGACAGCAGGCAATTGCAGGACCCAAGCCGTGAATTGATTGACACGCTTCGGCAAATGGAAAGCATTCAGGAGTGGATGCGAGACGATATGATTGCGGGCGAGAATGAAGAAAACCGCTATGTCGGATCGTTGCGCGGGAAAAAGGGTATAGCGGAATTGGCCGCGATGGTTCGGGAAACCTTATCCTTGCCAAGCGATTGGTATGAAGCGGTAAAGTCCGGTGCAGAGTCGTTTCGACTTCTCAGAGAAGCAATTAGCAGAGTGGGTGTGTTGGTGATGATGAACGGCATTGTCGGGGCCAATACGCACAGAGCACTCGATGTTTCGGAATTCCGTGCGTTCACGCTGATTGACGCATACGCGCCGCTCATTTTTATCAATGCCGCAGATTCGGAGAGCGGAAGAGTGTTTTCGCTTTTGCACGAGTTTGTGCACATCGGCCTCGGAACAAACAGTCTCTTTAATGCGCGGGAAGGCGAGACGGCATTTGTCCGCCCGGAAGAGATACTCTGCAATGCGGTTGCCGCAGAAGTCCTGGTACCGCGCCGTGCTTTTTGCAGTGCGTGGGAGAACACCGAAGGAACAATAGAGAAAAGAGTGCAGGAACTGAGCAAGTATTTTAACTGCAGCCAGTCCGTCATTGCACGCCGTGCTCTGGATGAGGCATACCTCACGGAGGAACAGTACCGAGAACTGATTGCAAAGGCGACCATGCTGGCAAAGAAAGCACGCGGTGGCGGCGGTGATTACTACAGAACACAGCTCAGCAGAATGGATCATCGTTTTTTACAGGCTTTGGATGCAAGCGTGCAGGAAGGCAAAACGCTGTATACGGAGGCATTTCGCCTGACGAATACAAATCGAGTTACCTTTGATAAGCTGCTCGAGAAGGTACAAGGTGAACGCGTATGAAGCGGGAGATTTTTCTGATTGATACGAATGCCTTTATCTCACCGTACCGGACATACTATCCGTTTGATTTGGCGCCGTCTTTCTGGAGCTTCTTGGAACAATCCATGGCAACCAGGGACATTGTCTTGTTGGATGTAGTTTATGATGAGGTCACCAAGGGCGATGATGATTTGAGTCAATGGCTTTCCGGTGTAGCCCCGCAATGCCTTAAACGAGGACAAGCAGATATACTGGCGGTATATAAGCAAATTTTAAATGATATTCAGCAAGCCAAACGCACACGGGACAGCCGCTTTACAATGCGAAGGCATTGAATGAATGGGCACAGAATGACATTGCGGATCCTTGGCTGGTAGCTACCGCAAAAGCCAGGGGCTATACATTGGTTAGTTTTGAAAGCCCAAGCGGTGCTCTTGGAGCGTCAACGCTTGGGCGTGTCAAGATACCGGATGAAGCAAAGAAATTCGGGGTAAAATGCTGCAATCTCTTTGAGATGATGCGAGCACTACACTTTCAATTCAAATGAGTTAACAGACAAAAAAGACCATCTCCGGATGGTCTTTTTTTGTCTGTAAAACCCCCTTCCGCTGTGCTATGATGTATAAAATGCGTAAGAAAAACGTAAGAAATGAATTCCGAACTTGGAGAAAATGCTGTAGAGGGAGTCGGAAACGTGGCTACGTCGGTCAAAGTTCTGAATAATACGACAGAAAAGCTTCTGGATGATTTGAAGGATACCATACGCAAGGGAAGTAAGGTCTCGATTGCAGAGGCGTGTAGAGTGAGAAGTCGGAAAAACAAATTCTCTTGAAATCCAAGCTGTTGGGATACGGAAGGAATAACAGTAGAGAAAGAAGTTTGAATTGATTTAGACAGGAAGGAGTTGGTAGGGAAATGACAGAAGACACTCAAGTAAATTTAGATAACATAGATCAAAATAAGAAGCTTGACAGAAAAGGGGGTTTTGGTGATTGGACAGATGGACTCATGGATTTGACACCTATTGATAATGTTGAAAACTTTGACACTTATGAGAAGGCGTTGAATTGGGGATTCAATAAAAAGAGAATCAAGAATATTGCCTTGTCAGGACCCTATGGTTCCGGAAAGTAGCATTATTGAAACATATTTGCATAGACACGAAGAAGTGAAGAATTCAGCTGTGCAGGTGTCTTTAGCGAGTTTTACGAGTGTTGAGGCGAAGTTAGAGGCTGCTACTACGTGCGAGAAGATAGGCCAAAATACAGAAACTAGTGAAGAAGAACTAGAAAAGGCGATTTTAAAACAACTATTTTATGCGGTGAATATAGATAAAATACCACTAAGCCATTATCGAAGGGTGCATACACCTAGTCGTAAGGAGTGCTTTAAGATTTGGTTGAAGATTTTGTTCGTTGTCTTAATGATAGTGACGGTTGTAAATCCTAATGGAGATGCATTTAGCATATTTGATGTATTTTTTGGGGGAGAAAGCATTCTAAATTCAGTCATTAGATTCACTAGAATACTTCTATTTTCTGCCGCTATATCAGTATGTATTTACTTTCTGTTTAAGAATAGTGTTTCAAGGATTCATATAAATGAAATGGCTTTTATTTCAAAGATAACGGTCAAAAAGTGAAGAGGAGGATGAGTCGGTATTTAATAGAAATCTAGATGAAATAATATATTTTTTTGAAGAGACTAAATTTAGATATGTATTTTTTTCGAGGATCTTGACAGGTTAAATAATATAAAGATATTTATTCACCTTAGAGAGTTGAATCATATTCTTAATATGAACCGTCCAGATAATGAGGAGACAATTCGATTTGTATATGCGATTCGAGATGATATATTTACAGCAGAGGATAGAACTAAATTTTTTGATTATATTGTTCCGGTGATACCTGTTGTGAGTGTTGGAAATTCTGCTGGATTATTAATGAGAATGATCTCGGATACAGTTAAAAATAACGGTGATAATTGGAGGGAGAATAAAGGTAAAATCACAGAAGGCTGTGTAAATGCTGGCATTGAAAGTAAATATGGAAAGGTTAAAAATACTGAAGAGATTAATGTTGGAATTGATGAATTGTGTAAGAATGACGAGATGACAATAGATATTATGGGTGAGGGTATAACCGCAGAGAAAATTGGGAAATACAGAAGTAAGATTGAAGAGTTAATTTTTGATGTGGAACCATTTGTGTCTGATGTTCGTGTAATGAAAAATACATGCAATGAATTCTTGATGTATAAGCAGATGTTGAAATTTGAACACAGCACAGATTTAGATGAAAGGCAGTTGTTTGCATTGGTTTTATTTAAGAATACTTGCCCGCAAGATTTTATGTATGCACAAAGAGGTGAGGGGATATTGGAGGATTTATTTACCAATAAAGATAAAGTAATTGAGGCGGCTAGAGAGTATTTGAGTGAGAGAAGTTCTGAGAACGGGGAGAGTGTTATAAATCAACCACAAACATCTGCATGGAAGAATAAGCTTGACAGACTGGATACAATGGCTATATCAGATTTTCTGGGGGATAAAGAGCTGAAAGAATTTTGGCCAGAGGAGTTGAAGAGTAATAAACTTTTAATGTTCTTGTTAAGAAAAGGATATATTAATGGGAGCTATGCAAGTTATATAAATTACGTCAAGAATGGAAGCTTAACAATTAATGACATTAGATTCATTTTGAGCGTAAAGAATCAAGATCCGCTTGAGTCAAGTTATGGACTTGACAATGTGAGCAGAGTGACACGACGATTACAGCGTCACGAATTCTTTGAAGAGGCAGTTAGAAATTATGATTTACTAAACTATCTATTATCTAACACAGTTCGTCCGGGGGAAAATCCTATGCTTGAAATATATTCAAAAGATAGAGCCTTGGATGACAAGTTAAAATATCTAATTGTGAATCTTGCGGAATGGGCTAAAACTGACTATAGATGGAAAACATTTTTTGATGGATTTCGTGAAGAGTACAGATGGGTATTAATTAGACTGCTAGCAGCTGAATGGGATGGTATGCTATACCAGATACTTGGAGTGAAATATCCAAAGCCAGATAATTCTACTGTATTTGATGAGAAGTGGTATAAAACTGTCGAAGATGAAGGGGATGAATATTGCTATATCGAATTCGATGAATCTGATATAGATGAATGTGTTAGGGAGATATTACTGGGATGTGATTTAGAAGTGGTTAAGTATCAAATAAATTTCAGGAATCCTGCTACTGAAATAGATATATTAGATTACTTTGATGCCAACCTGGAGAGATCAAGCGTATTGGATGATTCGTATTTTAGTATTGAAGAGGATCAAGATGAATTTTTAGATCGTTTGGCAGAAATTAGGAAAACAGTGAGCTCTCTGATTTAAAGGGTTTTATATGGTTTTAATGCATGGATATAACTACAATGATTGATCACTTTATAACACTGTGTGATATAGGGATTGTTTGGCAAATTCACGACTAATGAATGGATTTATCACTTGAACAAAAGTATTGAAATCAGAATATAGCGATGGGTAATTTGCGATGTGTTATAATTAGATAATTTAGCAACAGAATAAAGTTTAGATATATTGAACTACTGATTTAAATGGAGCTTTATTCCGAGAGCAATATGAGATACCTGAACGGAATCGCAAACGATGTGAGAGGAGGCAGGGCACATTTCACAGAACACGCTCTCTTGGAGGATGAAGATAGGTGAGCTTTTTGGGAGGACAGAGCT
>CAKAGU010000006.1 GCA_916439095.1 uncultured Stomatobaculum sp. | reverse complement strand
AGCGCATGATAAAACCTCCTCACTGTGACGCTCGTGTCCAGTAAAGAGTATACATATCACGTATTTGATTGCACAGAGCTGCTTTTTGTGGGGCCACAGACGCCGCAAGACTTTCTTCACAATTCACTTGAATTCAAAGATAGGTTCTTCATATAGAGACCTTTCTAGCAACAGGTATCTGACGGGATCTTTCAAGAACTTCTTCTCTTTCGGTGAATAACGTTTCAAAAACTTTCTTACTCATCCCTAAACTTCGTATTCACACCCACGACTTTTACTATCAGTGAATCCAGACTTGCCCAAAAGTGGATTGGCTCCTTCATCTTCTCTGCCGCCTCAATATTACCTCGCACTGAATCCCAGTCAAACTCTACCGCTACCGTCCACTGGCGGATACTCTGGATTCCATGTGTATTCCGTCCTGCGCAGCGTGTCTACATTCGCGGGCGGGATGTCCTGTCCCCGCTTTCCGCTCTGCGCTGCGCCTGTATTGCCGGTTCCTGTAGCTCTCCCCGATTCCGATGTTATTGTCCTCCTGCAATGCGCTCTTCCGGGTGGCCGGATCCGCTGTCCACGCTTTGATGATACGACCTTCAAAGTTTTCGCCGTTTCGCACCATGTGACCCGTAGCGACCGTCTGCTGTGGGGAGAGCAGGTGATAGCCATTGTCGACAATCGCGCCGGTTTTGCATACTGCCGGACGCATCCAGATAGTACCGAGTCGCCGTTTACATTGACCCAGCCGGTCTGCATGCTAGTCGTTCTCGTCCATGCGGTACCAGTTTCCGTTGTCGGAAACTAGGCAGAACTTGCAGCCGCCGTCCGCATACCGAAACCACCAGCCGCGATTGTCCCGCTGCCAGCCTGCCGTAGCCGCAAGAACCGGCATTGCCATCATCACTGTGCCGCAAACTGCTGCCGCTACTGTCACCAAGTCTCTTCTTCATACTGTTTCTCCCTTCAAGCCAAAGTGTTACGAGTTTGCGTCCGGCTGCAGAGAACTTTTTATTTTTCTCATACAGCAGACCCTTGCAAACAAATGTAAATATAACTCAGACTTACGCCTACAATTATTTGCAGAAATAAAAAGAGCGCAAAAACAAGGTCTGCCGGATTGCAGGCCTTGGATTTCAAGTATTCTGTTTTGTGCGACTTCTGCTAACCTTCTTCACGTTGATAAGGCCGCTTACACTTGTTCAGCTTTTTCTTGCTAAATATCATATTTCTTATTAGCAGGAAAGTACAGTCATCACCATCTGTACCATGCAAGTTCCTCTACCCGCAGTCTTCAAACATAACTTGCATGTCTCTACCTGAGCAATCTACATCAGGAGCCGGTATCAGTCGAACCACGCTCTGGCGCTATCTCAGCCAGAGTACATCCCGATACGCTGTAATCTCGATTGCGTACAGAAAAGCGCCTGCCACGAGTGATATGTACCCAGAATTCTGGACACATTGACTTTCGTTAGGCACCGCAACTGGATGCTATCCTGTATTGTACAGGAGGCATCCAGTTTGTTTTCTTCTGGATTCTCCTGTTGTTATAGTAATCGATATAATCATCGACTGCAGTAACAAATTCCTCAAAGGACTTGAACTCTTGCTCATGTCCATAGAACATCTCATTCTTCATCCGACCAAAGAACGACTCCATAATGCCGTTATCATGGCAATTCCCCTTTCTGGACATCGACTGTGTGATGCCATGCTTCTCAAGCTCGGTTCGATAGTAGGCGTGCTGATACTGCCAGCCCTGATCTGAATGCATAATCAAGCCTCGTTAACTTTGGGAACTTTGCAAATGCCTTATCCAGCATGTCCTTGATCTGTTCCATATTAGGATGCAGCGAAACATTGTACGAGATAATCTCGTTCCCGCACATGTCGAGGATTGGAGAAAAGTAGCACTTCCCCCATCCCATGTTGAACTGAGATACGTCTGTTGTCCATTTCTCGAGGGGTGTGTCTGAAATAAAATCCTGTTTAAGGAGATTGTCAGCGGTCTTGCCCACCTCACCTTTGTAAGAATGATACTTCTCCTTCGGACGCTTGCCGAGCAGTTCCATGTCGTGCATGAGCCGCTGAACACGCTTGTGATTGACCTCAAATCCACGATTATGCAGCTCCGCCGTAATTCGGCGGACACCATATCGCTGCCGGTTCTCATCGTAAATTCTGCGGATCTCTGCGGAAAGACCTGTATTCCTGAGAGCAACTGCGTCGGTCCTGCTAAGTTCATAGTAGTAGGTGGACCGGGACATTCCCATTGCTGTCAGCAGGTACTTCAGTTTGTATCCTCTGTCGCGGAGTTCTTTGATGATTGCTGCTTTTCTCGCCTTGAGTCGCGCAGCTTCCTTTTCTTCTCTCAAGGCGATCTCTTTTTATTACTTCGTTCTCGGCCTTAATCAAGGCGTTCTCTTCACGAAGCCGGAGGAGCTCCTCGTATTCACTCTCCTGAGTTTTTCTGGGATTGTTGATATTTACTTTTTCATTTTCACAGGATCCTTTGGCTTTGCGGCCTTTCTTCTTACTTACAAGTCCATTGTACCCGTAAATCTTATATTTTTGCACCCAGTCATAGAGCAGACGGCTCCCAATGCCGGCCTCTAGCGCAACGGACTGTGCCGTCCTCCCGGCGAGAACCTTTTGTGATTAGCTTCAGTTTCTCTTCAGGCGTCCACGGATGCTGCTTTCCATGCTTTAGGACCTGGGAGCCATTTGCCTTTTCGGCACGAGCCCATCGACGAATCACTGGCGTGAAAGTTACCCGGATCGTTATAACCTTCCGGTGTCTCTGGCCATTTCCCCTGTCGATACAGGTCGACACACATCTTCTTGAATTCATAATCATAGCGCATGATAAAACCCTCCTTACTGTGACACTTTCGTGTCCAGTAAAGAGGGTACATATCACGTATTTGATTGCACAGAGCTGCTTTTTTGTGGGGCCACAGACGCCGCAAGACTTTCTTTACAATTCACTTGAATTCAAAGATAGGTTCTTCATATAGAGACCTTTTAGCAACAGGTATCTGACGGGATCTTTCAAGAACTTCTTCTCTTTCGGTGAATAACGTTCAAAAACTTTCTTACTCATCCCTAAACTTCGTATTCCACCCACACTTTTACTATCAGTGAATCACAGACTTGCCCAAAAGTGGATTGGCTCCCTTCATCTTCTCTGCCGCCTCAATATTACCTCGCACTGAATCCCAGTCAAACTCACCGCTACTGTCCACTGGCGGATACTCTGGATTCCATGTGTATCTCCCGTCCTGCGCAGTGTCTACATTCGCGGGCGGGATGTCCTGTCCCCGCTTTCCGCTCTGCGCTGCGCCTGTATTGCCGGTTCCGCTGTAGCTCTCCCCGATTCCGATGTTATTGTCCTCCTGCAATGCGCCTTCCGGGTGGCCGGATCCGGCTGTCCACGCTTTGATGATACGACCTTCAAAGTTTTCGCCGTTTCGCACCATGTGACCGTAGCGACCGTCGTGCTGTGGGGAGAGCAGGTAGTGATAGCCATTGTCGACAATCGCGCCGGTTTGCATACTGCCGGACGCATCCAGATAGTACCAGTCGCCGTTTACATTGACCCAGCCGGTCTGCATGTAGCCGTTCTCGTCCATGCGGTACCAGTTTCCGTTGTCGGAAACCCAGGCAGACTTTGCATAGCCGCCGTCCGCATACCGAAACCACCAGCCGCGATTGTCCCTGCTGCCAGCCTGCCGTAGCCGCAAGAACCGGCATTGCCATCATCACTGTGCCGCAAACTGCTGCCGCTACTGTCATAAGTCTCTTCTTCATACTGTTTCTCCCTTCAAGCCAAAGTGTTATGATTTGCGTCCGGCTGCAGAGAACTTTTATTTTCTCATAAAGCAGACCCTTGCAAACAAATGTAACATAACTCAAAAAAAAAAAGACTTACGCCTACAATTATTTGCAGAAATAAAAAGAGCGCAAAAAAACAAGGTCTGCCGGGATTGGTAGGCCTTGGATTTCAAGAGTATTCTGTTTTGTGCGACTTCTTGCTAACCTTCTTCGCGTTGATAAGGCCGCTTACACTTGTTCAGCTTTTTCTTGCTAAACTATCATATTTCTTATTAGCAGGAAAGTACAGTCATTGCCATCTGTACCATGCAGTTCCTCTACCCGCAGTCTTCAAACATAACTTGCATGTCTCTACCTGAGCAATCTACATCAGGAGCTCGGTATCAGTCGAACCACGCTCTGGCGCTATCTCAGCCAGAGTACATTCGATACGCTGTAATCTCGATTGCGTACAGAAAAGCGCCTGCCACGAGTGATATGTACCCAGAATTCTGGACACATTGACTTTCGTTAGGCACCGCAACTGGATGCTATCCTGTATTGTACAGGAGGCATCCAGTTTGTTTTCTTCTGGATTCTCCTGTTGTTATAGTAATCGATATAATCATCGACTGCAGTAACAAATTCCTCAAAGGACTTGAACTCTTGCTCATGTCCATAGAACATCTCATTCTTCATCCGACCAAAGAACGACTCCATAATGCCGTTATCATGGCAATTCCCCTTTCTGGACATCGACTGTGTGATGCCATGCTTCTCAAGCTCGGTTCGATAGTAGGCGTGCTGATACTGCCAGCCCTGATCTGAATGCATAATCAAGCCTGTTAACTTTGGGAACTTTGCAAATGCCTTATCCAGCATGTCCTTGATCTGTTCCATATTAGGATGCAGCGAAACATTGTACGAGATAATCTCGTTCCCGCACATGTCGAGGATTGGAGAAAAGTAGCACTTCCCCATCCCATGTTGAACTGAGATACGTCTGTTGTCCATTTCTCGAGGGGTGTGTCTGAAATAAAAATCCTGTTTAAGGAGATTGTCAGCGGTCTTGCCCACCTCACCTTTGTAAGAATGATACTTCTCCTTCGGACGCTTGCCGAGCAGTTCCATGTCGTGCATGAGCCGCTGAACACGCTTGTGATTGACCTCAAATCCACGATTATGCAGCTCCGCCGTAATTCGGCGGACACCATATCGCTGCCGGTTCTCATCGTAAATTCTGCGGATCTCTGCGGAAAGACCTGTATTCCTGAGAGCAACTGCGTCAGTCCTGCTAAGTTCATAGTAGTAGGTGGACCGGGACATTCCCATTGCTGTCAGCAGGTACTTCAGTTTGTATCCTCTGTCGCGGAGTTCTTTGATGATTGCTGCTTTCTCGCCTTGAGTCGCGCAGCTTCCTTTTCTTCTCTCAAGGCGATCTCTTTTTTTATTACTTCGTTCTCGGCCTTAATCAAGGCGTTCTCTTCACGAAGCCGGAGGAGCTCCTCGTATTCACTCTCCTGGAGTTTTCTGGGATTGTTGATATTTACTTTTTTCATTTTCACAGGATCCTTTGGCTTTGCGGCCTTTCTTCTTACTTACAAGTCCATTGTACCCGTAAATCTTATATTTTTTTGCACCCAGTCATAGAGCAGACGGCTCCCAATGCCGGCCTCTAGCGCAACGGACTGTGCCGTCCTCCCGGCGAGAACCTTTGTGATTAGCTTCAGTTTCTCTTCAGGCGTCCACGGATGCTGCTTTCCATGCTTTAGGACCTGGGAGCCATTTGCCTTTTCGGCACGAGCCCATCGACGAATCATGGCGTGAAAGTTACCCGGATCGTTATAACCTTCCGGTGTCTCTGGCCATTTCCCCTGTCGATACAGGTCGACACACATCTTCTTGAATTCATAATCATAGCGCATGATAAAACCCTCCTTACTGTGACACTTTCGTGTCCAGTAAAGAGGGTACATATCAGAGACATTCCTCGTGGCAGGCGCTTTTTGTTTTATAGACTCAAATATCCTCTAAAAAAAGATAATCGGAACTTTCTTCTTCGCGCTGCGGCGCAGGCTGTGTTTCCGGGAATCCGTCCGTTCCCGCCGATGCGCGAAGTCCCGGCTCCGCACTCGGGTCCTGCAACATGGTCATGAGACTCTCCGCATGCAGACGCTCGGCAGCCTCGTGAAGCTCCCGATACAGCGCCTCATAGCGCTTGGTCAGTCTTCTGCGGTAGCGCTTTTCGTAGTCGCCCTCGTAACGGCAAAGCAGCCAGAGTGCCAGGAGGGAGAAGACGCTTATCATTGCGCCGGGCAAGAGTCCCTCCGGATGGTAGCGAAAGCGCAGTTCATGGCTTCCCGCCGCCACACGAACGCCGAGGAAAGCTCCCATCAGTTTTTCCGTCTTGACACGTTTCCCATCGACATGTACTGTCCAGCCCTTGTCGTAGGGGATGCTCGTAAAGAGCAGCGAAGGTTTATCCGCTTCCAGTGTGGCATCGATGCGAGTGTCACCGTAGCGACTCACAACCATCTCCCGCCGCATCATCTTCTCTCGCAGTGCGGAAAGTGCCTTATAGTCAAAGCGGTATACAATGATCTCCGGTGCTACCTTGTCATCGGAAATCTCCGTAAAGTTGATGGTCTCACCGACCGTTCTGTGACCGAGTTCCATCATATAGCGCCGCTTTAGATTATCATAGGTTTTGTCTCGGTTCTCAAAGGATACCTTGATTTTATTCGCCTTCGCATTGGTCGCGAACGCAAAGTAAAGGCCGTCCTCATCCACACTGATACTCTCCTGATTCCCGTTCTTTTGGGTTTCTTCGGCAAGCAGCACCGGATCGGAGTCAAAGAGGCGGCAAAGATCGTTCTGCACATCCGCGGGATTCTCGAAGGTTCTGCTCCAATTATCCGTGAAATCGCCCTCTTCGACAAAGCCGAGAGGCATGGCATCCCGGTTCTCAAGAAGCACCGTGGCGCCGGAGCGCAGTACCTCCTCCTGCTCCGGATCTATCTTTTCATCCGAAACAAAAGAATAGCGCACATCGAGAAGCGCATCCACCAGCGGGGTGGAGCCTGTGATGGAGTATGCATTCACCGAGGCCTCGCAGCCGACCGAGCGGAGGAAATCCGTCAGGGATTTGTCCGCGGTAGAACTGAAGAGCGAGACCGAGTGGAAGTTTAAGAAGGCGCCGTCATCCTTACTCTTGCGCTCAAACTTTTTAAAGCGCACAAAGGGTTCCTTCGGCACCGCCCGCTCAAGGTTTGAATGTCCGCATTGTCCGCGGTATACTCCGTGCGGCTCGTCGTCGGAATACTCGTGTAACCGAGATTCAGGCTCGCCTCCAGAGTGACCGCAATGAGCAGTATCCAGAAGTAGTGCTCTCTCGCAAAGCGTCCGGATGCATAGGAGCGGAACAGGAGCGCATAGATTGCCGCAAGCAGAAAAGCAAGGTAAAAGACCCAGTAACGGAAATGCTCTTCCGTCACGAGTTTCTCCGCCAGCAGGACAAAGAGAACCACCGCCGCAAAGCTCAGGAAGAGCTCGCGGGGCGAAAAGCGCGGAAAGCGCTCCAGGGCCTGAAACGAGAGGTAGAGCACCAGGAAGCAAAAGATAAAGCTCTGCCGCGCCGGGAGCGAATTCGGATAATGAAAACCGTGCCAGATGTAGTTCAGCACATTGACCGAGAAGCTCGCAAAGAAAAAGAGCAAAAAGAAGGCATACCCGACGCGCTGCTTAATCGGCACCTCGCGGTCCGAGAAATACAAAAGAAGCAGCTGCAAGGTAAACATGCCGCAGTAAATATTCGGCCAGTGATCAAGGCCGATTTCGCACTCCACAAAGGGCAGTTGCCGCGCCATCATGTCAAAAATCGAGAAATAGCTCTCGAAGGTCTTCGGGAAGTTCATCTCCCCGGAGGCCGTAAGCCGCAGCGCAAAAATCTCCGGCATGAGAACCACAGCCGCGAGTCCCGCCGCAATCAGCGAAGCCAGGGCAAAACGTCCCGCAGCCTTAAAGATATCCTCCCAACGCAGTTCCGCCGTGATTGCCTGAAAGATTGCATAAAAAATCAGGAAGAGGCAGATCATAATGGATATATAGTAGTTCGAGAGTATACTGAGGCCGAGACAGACAATGTACTTCAGAGAGCGCTCGCCGCGCACCAGTTCTTCCGCACCGAGCAAAATCAGCGGGAAGAGGACGATGCAGTCAAGCCACATGACATTCCAGGAATAGGCTGCCATGTAGGCGGAAAAAGCATAGAGTATGCCGAATATCGGCGCAAAGAGCCCGTCTCTCTTGCTGTGCCGCAGCAGATAGTAGGTCATGGTGACCGAGGAGAGCGCCGTCTTTACGACGATCAACAGTGTCACATACTCGATCACGAAGCGCTTCGGGAAGAGCAGGACAAACCAGTTCAAGGGACTTGCGAGATAGTAGGCGTAAATCGCCGTAAAGTTGACGCCGAGTCCTATGTTCCAGCTGTAGAACAGACTGCCGCCGTGCTGAAGCTTGTACTGAAACTCCGAGAAGAACGGCGCGTACTGGTGATAGAGGTCGGTGCGAAGAAAACTCTCCTCCCCGAAGGGATAAATGCCGCGCTGCAAAAACAGGAGCAGCATGGCAAACACAGGCACAAAAAAGGAAAGGAGTAAAATCCTCCTACGAGAACGTCTTTGTGTCATCGTCATCGGCTGTCTTACTCCTTCCCCAAATGTTACGGATTTTTTCCGGGCTGTGCACCCGCAGACGCAAGCATGCTTCCGTCTTCCAAAATCAAATAGCCGTAATAGCCCTCGGTTTTTTCAAGCAGGGCCACGCCCTCTTCCCTTCCGAGCGAAAATACCGCAGTCGAAAGCGCATCACATTCCGCCGAACTCGGTCCCACAATGGTCACGGAGACCAGACCGTTCTGATAAGGATAGCCCGTGCGCGGATTGAGAATATGATGGTAGTGTACACCGTCAAGGTCGAAAAAGCGCTCGTAAACACCCGACGAAACAACCGAGAGTCCGTCAATGTCCAGAATCTTGACGACCTCATTCGAATGCTCCTCCGGTTTCCGAATCGCGATTTGGAAGGGCTGTCCCTTCGCTTTCTCCCCGACGCAAAGCACATTGCCCCCGAGGTTAATGATGGCGCGTTTCACACCCTTCTCGACCAGAAAGTCCTTCAGGCGGTCCGCGATATAGCCCTTTGCCGTGGAACCGGAGTCAATCTGCGTGACATCGTCCCCAAAGTCTATGACATCGCCGTCAATCCGAACATGACGGTAGTCCACCTTCGAAAGTGCCGCTTGAATGTCCGCCTCCGCAGGTACTTTTGCCTCCCCGCCGGAAAAATTCCAGAGGGAGCTCAGCGGGAGCACCGTGACATCGAAGGCTCCGTCGGAAAGCTCACTGTAACGCAGTCCCAGTTTCACCATATCCAGCATAGCGGGACTCGCCTTCCAAGTCGTGACACCGCTGCCGCGATGATTCATGCGGTAGAGCTCACTCTCCGGCTTGGTCGGCGAAAAAATCTCCTCGTATTGCTCGAGCAAGCGAAAGGCCTCGTCGAGCACAGCCTCATCCTGCTTGTCGTAGAGCGAAACCGCAATCACGGTATCAAAGAGAAAGCCGCTGCGCTCCAGCGGCTTTTTGCTCTCTTTTGTCCCGTGAACGTGCCAAAGAATTCCGAGGAGCAACGCTAACACAAGGGCCAGCGCCGCAAGGGATTTCTTTTTCACATAACCCCCTGTCAATTGGTCTGGTTATTGTTTCTGAGAATCACGTCGTGGCTACCGCCCTCGACGATCGAGGTCGAGGAGACAACGGTCAGTCTTGCCTTCTCCTGCAATTCCGCAATCGAGAGTGCACCGCAGTTGCACATGGTGGAACGCACCTTATAGAGCGTGGTCTGCACGCCCTCCGCCAGCGTACCCGCATAGGGGACATAGCTGTCGACACCCTCTTCGAAGGTGAGCTTCTGTGCGCCGCCGAGGTCATAGCGCTGCCAGTTGCGTGCGCGGTTCGAGCCCTCGCCCCAGTACTCCTTCACATAGTTTCCGTTGATGCGAAGTTTGACCGTCGGGCTCTCGTCAAAGCGGGCAAAGTAGCGACCCAACATCACGAAGTCTGCGCCCATCGCAAGCGCAAGGGTGATGTGATAGTCATGGACGATGCCGCCGTCCGAACAAATCGGCACGTAGATGCCGGTCTGGCGGAAGTAGTCATCTCTCGCCTTTGCGACCTCAATGACGGAGGTCGCCTGGCCTCTTCCGATGCCCTTGGTCTCGCGGGTGATGCAGATGGAGCCGCCGCCGATTCCGATTTTCACAAAATCCGCGCCTGCCTTTGCGAGGAAGAGAAAGCCCTCGCGATCCACGACATTGCCGGCACCGACCTTGACGCGGTCGCCGTACTTTGCGCGTATCCAGGAGATGGTTCTCTCCTGCCACTCCGAATAGCCCTCGGAAGAGTCGATGCAGAGCACATCGACGCCCGCCTCGACCAGCGCAGGAACGCGGGTCTCATAGTCTCTCGTGTTGATACCCGCGCCGACCACATAGGACTTGTTTTCGTCGAGGAGCTCGTTCACATTCTCCTTGTGGCTGTCGTAGTCCTTGCGGAACACCATGTACTGGAGTCTGCCCTCTTCGTCGATGAGCGGCAGGGAGTTGATCTTGTTGTCCCATATGATGTCGTTGCAGTCGTGGAGGCTCGTGGTGCTCGGTGCCGTGACAAGGCGCTCAAGCGGCGTCATGAACTCCTTGACGCTCATATCCATGGACATACGGGAGAGGCGATAATCGCGGCTCGCGACAATGCCGAGCAGCTTGCCGTGCGCGCTGCCGTCGTCTGTGATTGCGACCGTCGAGTGACCGGTCTCATTCTTCAGTTCGAGCACATCCGCGAGCGTTGCGGTCGGCGGGAGATTCGAATCCGAAGTGACAAAGCCCTTCTTATACTGCTTGACACGGCGCACCATGTCTGCCTCCTCCTCAACGCTTTGAGAACCGTAGATAAAGGAGACGCCACCCTGTCTCGCAAGTGCAATGGCAAGCTTATCGCCGGAGACAGACTGCATGATTGCGGAAACCATGGGGATGTTCATCTCGAGCGGGCACTGCTCCTCGCCCTTCCGGAAACGCACCAGCGGGGTCTTAAGACTTACCGCAGTCGGAACACACTGCGCGGAACTGTATCCCGGAACCAGAAGATACTCTCCGAATGTTCTCGACGGTTCCTCAAAATAGTACGCCATCTGCTTCTACTCCTTTCAAGCTCTCAGCTCAGACTTACCGCCCATGTAGGGGCGAAGTGCTTCGGGAATGCGAACCGATCCGTCCGCCTGTAAATTGTTCTCAAGGAAGGCAATCAGCATGCGCGGCGGTGCCACCAGGTATTGTTCAGGGGTATGTGCGAGGTACTTCTTGCCGTCCGCGCCCTTCACGCGAATGCGGAGACGACGCGCCTGCGCATCGCCGAGGTTCGAGCAGCTGCCCACCTCAAAGTACTTCTTCTGGCGCGGGCTCCAAGCCTCGACATCGCAGCTCTTGACCTTTAAGTCTGCGAGGTCGCCGGAGCAGCACTCAAGGGTTCTGACCGGAATATCCAGGCTGCGGAAAAAGTCCACCGTGTTCTGCCAGAGCTTCTCATACCAGTCCATCGACTCCTCAGGCTTGCAGATGACAATCATCTCCTGCTTCTCGAACTGGTGAATGCGGTACACACCGCGCTCTTCGATGCCGTGCGCGCCCTTCTCCTTGCGGAAGCAGGGGGGAGAAAGAGGTCAGGGTGTAGGGGAGCTTTTCCTCATCGTTCAGACTGTCAATGAAGCGACCTATCATGGAGTGCTCGCTGGTGCCGATCAGGTAGAGATCCTCTCCCTCGATTTTGTACATCATCGCATCCATCTCGGGGAAGCTCATCACACCGGTCACGACATCGGAGTGAATCATATAGGGCGGAATCACATAGGTGAAGCCGCGATCGATCATAAAGTCGCGCGCATAGCTGAGCACCGCAGAGTGCAGTCTCGCGACATCGCCGAGCAGATAATAGAAACCGTTGCCCGCGACCTTGCCCGCCGCCTCTAAGTCAATGCCGTTTAAGCGCTCCATAATCTCGGTGTGATACGGAATCTCAAAGTCCGGAACCACAGGCTCGCCGTAGCGCTTAACTTCCACGTTGCAGGAATCGTCCTTGCCGATCGGCACGGAGGGATCCATCATCTGCGGAATGGTGAGCATGATATCGCGGATTCGCGCCGCGATTTCCGCCTCTCTGGGCTCAAGTTCCGAAAGGCGCGCATTGATTGCGGCCACTTCCTGCTTTGCCGCCTCGGCCTCTTCCTTCTTTCCCTGCCCCATCAGGGCGCCGATGCTCTTTGAAATCTTATTTCGGTCGCTGCGAAGCTGATCCGCCTCCGCCTGTGTCTTGCGACTCTCTTCGTCGAGCGCAATTACCTCATCGACCAGCGGGAGCTTTTGCTCCTGAAACTTCTTTCGAATGTTCTCCTTCACTGCCTCCGGATTTTCCCGCAGGAACCGAATATCTATCATGCCTTTTCTCCTCCTAAGCGCTTCTTCGCCCGCAAAAAAGATTTAACCGATTATACACCGAAAACGAAAGCTAGACAAGCGGGGCGACTTCCCCGCTTGTCCTCTCCGGTTCAATGAAACAAGAGTCCCAACAAGCCATAGGAAACAACGGACATAATAAAGGTGGCAAGGAGAACGCCGAGCGAAATCGCAAGCATCGCCTTTTTAAAGTCCATTTCCATAAGGCTTGCAACAAGGGCGCCGGTCCAGCCGCCGGTTCCCGGGAGCGGGATACCGACAAAGAGCAAGAGTCCCCAGAACTCGCCTCGTTTTAAACTTGCGGATTTGTTCTGTGCGCGTTTTTCAAGCCACTCGACCAGGGGACGAGAGAACGAAAAGCGACGCATAAAATTCAGAATATTCCGCATAAAAAGCAGTACAAAGGGTATCGGGAGTATGTTTCCGAGGATGACCAGCGGTATTGCCTTTAAGAGATTTACCTTTAGCATGGACGCAAGTAACAAGCCGCCCCTGCACTCGAGTATGGGCAGAAGGGACACAATGAAGGTGACCGCCTCCGCCGAAATTTTATTGCCGAAGGTTGTCGCAAACCAGCTTACGGCGTGATCCATTTTGACTCCTCTCTGTCACAACTTTCAATGATAAGGAGTCCTGATTCCGGATCTCCCGAAAATTCCGCTTCCGCGCGCTCTGCCGCAATTTCATTGCTGACAGTGAGCGTAGGCGCGGTGTTATCGCTGAGGTAAAAATCCCTGAGCGGATAGCGCACGCCGACCAGCGCTTTGATTTTCACCGTGCCGCCAATCGGGAAAAAGGCAAGATAAGTCCCCCATTGCTCATTCTTCCCGACAGAAAACCTTCCTTCCCTTGCGAGCACGCAGCGAATGCGGTTCTGCGGATCGAGTAAAAAGAGGGAAACGCCCTTTTTCTTCCACGCATAACAGAGACGCATATTGGCGAGGCTGTGATCGCAGCGACCGCCGAGCGCCCCCAAAACATAAATTTCCGAACAGCCCTGCTCCGCGACCGCCTCGACGGCGAGCGCCAGGTCGGAGTCATCCTTGACCGGATTATGGCGAAGCACTTCGATATCATCCCGTCCCAGGTAGCGTTCCAAGAGCTCGGGCTTAACGGTATCAAAATCTCCCGACCAAAAGCTGCGGCGCGATACCGAGGGCGTCCAGGGTCGTAAGGCCCCCGTCCGCCGCGACAATGTACGGCATCCGGTCCTGTTGGCTCAAGTGGGCAATCACACGCTCCGCAAAGACGGAATCCACATGCGTGCTCGCAATCAAGAGGGCGCGATTCATTTTTGCCGCAGCGCAGCCGCGCGCCGAAAGCCCTCATGGAAGAAGGCCACATTGTCCGCGATATCCCCGCCGAAAACAGCGGAACCCGCGACAATATCGTCCGCGCCCGCCTCCAGAACTTCGTCCAAGGTCTGTCGGTTCACACCGCCGTCCACCTGAATCGAAAGTCCCGGGTGCTTTCGATCCGCGAGTTCCCGCAGTCTGCGAATTTTATCCGTGCAGTACGGAATATAGCTCTGGCCGCCGAAACCGGGATTCACCGACATAATGAGCACCATGTCAAGCTCCGGAAGTATGTCCTCGAGCAGCACGAGCGGTGTCGCCGGATTCAAGGCAACCGCAGCTTTTTTGCCGCAGGCTTTGATGTGCTGCACCGTGCGGTCCAAATGGCGGCAGGCCTCCGCATGCACCGTAATGCCGTCCGCACCCGCTTCGACAAAGGCATCGATATAGCGGTCCGGTTCCGTCACCATGAGGTGCGCGTCCAAAAAGAGATCCGTTCTCTTTCGAACGGACTTAAGCACCGGCATGCCGAAGGAAATGCTCGGCACAAAGTCTCCGTCCATAATATCGCAGTGCAGGGCGCGAACCCCCAGAGATTTGAGCAGCTCGATCTGACTGCCGAGTTCCGTAAAATCGGCCGACAAGAGCGACGGCGCCAAACGATAATTCATCAGTACTTTCTCCTCTCCGCAATTTCTTCCGCCATCTTTCGATAGCTCTCATAGCGGCTCTCCGCGATGTACCCGCGTTCCACCGCCGCCTTAACGGCGCAGTCGGGCTCCGCGCGGTGATTGCAGCCCGTAAACCGACACTGCCCTTCCAGGACACGAAATTCCGGAAATGCCTGTTTGAGTCCCGCTTCGTCCGTCTTAACTTCCAGGGCCGTGAAGCCCGGTGTGTCGAGCAAATAGCTGTTTTCACCGAGACAAAAAAGCTCCGTGTGACGCGTGGTCTGTTTGCCGCGCGCATTTTTTCGGCTCAGCTCCCCCGTCTCCATCTTCGCTTCGGGGCAGAGCAGGTTGGTGAGTGTGGATTTTCCGACACCGGAGGGACCTGCGAGCACCGTGGTTTTTCCCGCGAGATGGCCGCGCAATGCCTCGATGCCGCTGCCCGTTTTCGGCGCTGACCGAAAAGACCGGATAGCCCGCCGCTTCGTAGCATCTCCGGTAGTCCGCGAGTTCACCGCTGTCCAAATCCTCTTTGGTGAACAAAATTGCCGCGGGAAGGTCCTGTAACTCCATGGTGACCAAATACTGGTCGAGCAAATAAAACTGCGGGGCCGGCGTTTTAACCGCCATGACAAGAAGCGCCTGATCCACATTGCTGACTGCCGGGCGTATGAGGCGATTGCGCCGCGGCAAGAGTGCGACGATATTTGCCTCCGACTCGCTGGTCTGCGCGGCCTCCACTTCCGCTAAGTCACCCACCAGGGGCTTTTCTCCCTGCTTCCGGAAGAGCCCCCTCGCCTTGCAGGTAAGGACCTCGCCGCCGCAATCCACCAGATAAAAAGCCGGCAATGCCTTTGATGATTTTTCCCCGCATGGTTTATTGCACCTTGAAGAACTGCACGTCGAAACTCTGCAGCACCTGTCCGTTGTCCGTCCGAACAATCTCCACATAGCCCATATCCACGCCGTAGGCGCCCTCGATGGTGCGGAAAGCGCAGCGGCAGAATGGCATCTCCCCGGATGGTGCGCGGCTCCATGAGCGTGCGATACACCGTCTGTCCGTTCACATCCTGGCGCAGGCGCACCATGACCGTGACGCTGGTCGCACCGGAATCCGGTCCGATTAAATTGGAGAGTGTAAAGTTTGTGTCGATGGAAGCGACATAGCGGGACGAAGACTCGCTCGCCTGCGTTGATTCCACCGAGGTGACCTTAGGCCCGTCACTGAGCACCAAATCCACCGTCTTGCCTTTCTCCGTCTCCGTTCCGCTGCTTATGCTCTGCCGTATGACCTGGCCCTGCGGTACGGTATCCGAGTGCTCCTTGGTCACTGTGCCGAGCTGCAGTCCCGCCTCGGTGAGTGCCTGTTTTGCGCTTTCCTCGGTGTTATACGTAAGATCCGGCATTTTCGTTTTCTCCGGCTCCTTGCCGAGCGAAAGCACTATGGTTACGGTTTCTCCCTTTTTCACCTTCTCGGGGCTTAAACGTGCCACTTTTCCCTTTTCGACGGTATCGGAGTACTCGCTCTTCTCTTCCACGGAAAAGCCCTTCTCCGTCAAGGTCTTCTTTGCGCTCTCTTCCTCTGCGCCGATCAGATTCAATTCCGAAAGTTCAAATTCCGCGACGCCGAGACTCAGCGTCACATAGACCTTGCTGTTTCTGCACGACACTGCCCGGCTTCGGTTCCTGCTCGATGACAGTGTCCTTCGGGAATTGATCGGAGTTCTTTCTGAGCTGAATGACCAGCGTGAGGTCCTCTTCTTTCAGCGCTTCTTCCGCCTCCTTGCTGCTGAGGCCGATGAGATACGGCGCATAGGCCTGCTTGTCGTTCAACGCGGAACTTTGCTCCGTTTCCGCGCTCTCACTCTCATTCTTGCCGTCGCGTTCGCGAAGACTGCCGGAGAGTATGAGTCCGGCCGCAACACCGCCGCCGAGCAAGAGAATGAGAAGCGCTGTTCCGACCGCCTTAATCAGTTTGTTGAGACGGCGATCGGCGGAGTTGTTCTCATCGTCCTCGCCCCTCTCCTCCGGGTCCGCGGCCTCGGGTTCGGGGAAGCTCTCTTCCGCGGGGAGCGCCTGCTGCCCCGCAAAATCCTTTGCGTTAAAGCGTATGGTATCTCCGCCTACGGCCGCTGCGGCCTGCATACTCGGCGGCAGCGCCGTGGGATTCTGCACCGCGGTCTCGAGGTCCCGTATCAACTCCGCCGCGCTCTGATATCGTGCCCGCGGATCCTTCTCCAGACTCTTTAAGATGATGCGCTCAAGGCTCAGAGATATCTCCGGATTCAGAGAACGCGGGGAAGGCGGATTCTGATTCAGCTGCGCAAGAAGAATGGTGACTGCCTCCGCGCCGTCAAACGGTACGGTTCCCGTGACCATTTCATAGAGACAAATACCGAGGGAGTAGAGGTCGCTGCGCGCATCGGTCGCCTTTCCCTGGGCGTGTTCCGGCGAAATATAGTGGACGGAACCCATGGCCTCCTGCGACATGGTTTCCGTGGAGACCATGCGCGCAATGCCGAAGTCGGCCAGTTTTACCTTGCCGTCGCTCGAGATAATCATATTCTGCGGTTTTACATCGCGGTGCACAATGCCGCGTCGATGCACCTCCGCAAGGCCGTTCGCAACCTGAATCGCGATGCCGACCGCCTCCCGTTGCTCGAGTTTACCCTCTGATGAATGTACTCTTTCAGCGTGATGCCGTCCACGAACTCCATGACGATGTAGTAGAACCCGTCCGTGTGTTCCACTTCATAGACATTGACCAGATTGGGATGGGAAAGCTGCGCCGCGGCCAGCGCCTCCTGGGTAAAGCGCTTAATAAAATCCGCGTTGTCGTTGTATTCTTCCTTGAGCACTTTGATGGCGACCGTACGCTGCATTTTGTGACAAAATGCGCGGTACACTTCCGCCATACCGCCGCTGCCGATGAGTTCTATAATCTCATAGCGATCCTGTAAGTAGGAGCCTAATCTCAATATCATTCTTCGCGCGCCCCCTCTCTCAAATCTACCAGGACCACCGAGATATTATCTCTTCCGCCCTTCTCGTTTGCCGCCTGAATCAAATGTTCCGCCTTGGAAGAAAGCTTCTCATCGCCGCGCAGTATCGCACCGATTTCATCGTCTCCCAACATATTGGTGAGTCCGTCCGTACAGAGCAGGAGCATGGAGAGCCCCTCCAAGGGCAATTCAAAAAGATCCATCTCCACTTCGGCCCCTACACCGATGGCCCGCGTGATGATGTTCTTCGCACGGTTATATGCCTCGCTGCCGCGCCGCATTTTTCCGGCGCTCACCATCTCCTCCACATAGGAGTGATCCCTTGTAATCTGGCGGAATCCGCCGTCGGACGTGAGCTCATAGCAGCGGCTGTCTCCGATGTTAAGGACGGTCGCGCTCTGCTCCTCCAGAAAGGCCGCAACGAGCGTGGTGCCCATACCTTCCAGCTCCGTGTGCCGCTGCGCCTCCACATAGAGACTCTCGTTTGCGAGCAAAACGGCATCGCGCAGCGCGGGAAGCGGGAGTTTTCCCTCGCTCTCCCGCAATGCGGATATAATGCGCGTGGTCAAAGTCTGCGAACAGTAATCTCCGGCGCGGTGCCCCCCCCATCCCGTCTGCCACGAGATAGAGATTCGGCAGGACGCCGACCGCATGATTCTCCGCAAACACCGTATCCTGGTTGGAACTTCGTACCCTTCCCCGATCTGTCAGTGCAACTGCATTCATGAGCCACTACTCCTCTTTGCTGTTTCCTTGCTCTTTCTTGTCTCTGTAACGGCGCCGCAACTGTCCGCAGGCTCCGTCGATATCTCTCCCCATTTCTTTTCGTATCGTGACATTGATCCCGGCGCGCTCCAACGCATCTCGAAAGCGATGGATTGCCGCGAGGCTCGGTTCCTTCAAGGAACGCTCGACCACCGGATTCACCGGAATCAAATTCACATGACCCTTGCGGCGGCGCAGTAGGGCAATGAGTTTCTTTGCCTCTTCCGGCGTATCGTTCACGCCCGCCACCAGACTGTATTCGAAGCTGACTCTGCGCCCCGTCTTTTCAAAATAATAGGCACAGGCATCCAGCACATCGCTAAGCGCATAGCGATTGGCTATCGGCATGAGTTGCTGTCTGGTTGCATCGTCCGCCGCATGCAGGGAGAGGGCCAGGGTGACCTGAAGCTCCTCTTCCGCAAAGCGACGTATCTCGGGCACCAGGCCGCAGGTAGACACCGTGATGCTGCGCTGCGAGATGTTGAGCCCGTCCTTATCGCTTAGGAGCCGGATAAAACGTACCACATTGTCGTAATTATCCATGGGCTCGCCGCTTCCCATCACGACGACATTGGAGATGCGCTCACCGAGTTCTTTTTCGATTTCATAGACCTGTGCGAGCATCTCTCCCGCCGTCAAATTGCGCGCAAGCCCGTCCACCGTGGAAGCACAGAAGCGACAGCCCATACGGCAGCCGACCTGGGAACTGATGCAGACCGAATTCCCGTAGGAATAGCGCATCAGAACACTCTCGATCATATTGCCGTCCGGGAGAGAAAACAGATACTTTTGCGTTCCGTCGGTTTTAGAGACCTGCACCACTTCTCTCTTGAGACCCGGGAGACTTGCACGCTCCGCAAGCTTTTCACGGAGGCTTTTGGGGAGATTGCTCATCTCTTCAAAGCCTGCCGCCTTCTTTTGATGAAGCCAAGAAAAAACTTGTTTTGCACGAAATCCCGGTTCCCCGAGCTCTACAAGATAGCTTTTCAGTTCGTCTTGACTGAGTGAACAGAGATCCGGGACATTTGACATCTTATTCCGCCTTTCGAAACACCGAGATAAAGAAGCCGTCAAGCGGCAGCCGTGAAGGTAAGAGTTTTACCGAGCCGCTTCGGCAGGCCTCCTCCGCTCCGATTTCCGGAAGCTCCGCAGAAAAATCAAGCGGCGTGAGCTCCGGAAAACGGTCGAGTAACCAGCGCACATTATCTTCGTCTTCTTCCGCCGTCAAGGTACAGGTCGAATAGAGCAGACGTCCGCCCGGGCGAAGATAGCGAAACGCGTTGCAAAGAAAGCGTCGCTGCAACTCCTGCAGAGCGGCGATATCCGCCTCTTTGAGTCTCAGCTTGATATCCGGCTTCCTGCCGAGCACGCCGAGTCCCGAACAGGGCAAATCCGCAATCACAAGATCGAACGCCGCCTCCCAGTCCTTCCGAAAGACCCCGGCATCCGACTGCACGGGTTTTACCGAGGACGAAAAGCCCGTACGCCGAACATTATCTGCGATGCGCTCCACCTTCTGCGCGGACAAATCCGCACTGATTACCGTTCCCTCGCCGCGCATGAGATCCGCTGCCGCAGGGGACTTGCCGCCCGGCGCCGCACAGAGATCCAGCACGCGCTCCCCGGGTTTCGGCGCTGCGGCCGCCACGGCGAGCGTGGAACTCAGATCCTGCGCAAAGAAAAAGCCCTCATCGATGCGCGAACGCAGGGATGCCGAGAGCCCCTCCCGCGCGACAAAGCTGTCCCGGGCGTAGGGGGACTGCGTAAGTCCTTCCGTCACGGCAGCAGGTTCTCCCGCCGCGATGAATTTGGTCCGGTTCAGACGAAGGGAGAACGGAGCGGGTTCCAGATAACTCGCGGCGAGTTTCTCTGCCTCTTCGGCTCCGAATTCACGGATGAAACGCGCAGCAAGCCAGTCCGGAAGCGCATAGCGGAGGACCGGATCCGGACTCGCTGCGATTTCCGCCAGCATGGCCTCTCGCTCACGGGAAAAGCGGCGCACCAGTGCATTCACAAATCCCTTCAAGCCGAAAAGACCGCGGCGCTCGGTGAGCTTCACGGCCTCGTTGACCACTGCATGCGCCGGAATGCGGCTCAGATACAGAATTTGATAAAGTGACAGACGCAAAATGCAGCGTATGACCGGCTTTCAACTTTGCGGAGCGGCGTCTTGGAGCGCTCCGCAATCAGGCGGTCCAGCCTGGGCAGGTATTCGAGACTGCCGTGCACAAGGCGCTCCGAAAGAGCGCGTTCCTCTTCGGCCATCCAGGCAAATTTGTCCCGCGCGGCCGCAAGCACCACATGGGAGAACTGCCCTTCTTCCGCAATGAGAAGCAGGCAGTCCAGCGCGACGCTTCGCGCATTCGGTCCCGTCATTTGCGCTTCCTTCCGCCGAACAAAATCCAAAGTCTCAGGAGCTGAATCACGGATGAAGCCGCCCCCGCAACATAGGTCAGCGCTGCCGCAATCAACACCGATCTCGCCTGGCTCTCTTCTCTCGGCGGCAAAATGTTCAGTTCTCTCAGCTGAATCAGCGCTCTCCGGCTCGCATTGAACTCGACCGGAAGTGTAATGAGCTGGAAAATAACCGCGAGACTGAAGGCCAAAAGCCCGAGATTGATGAGCTGAGGTCCGAGTATGTTTCTGCTCTCGCCGAGCATCACGCCGATGATAATCATGGGCATGGAGAGTTTGGAGCCGATGTTCGCAAGCGGCACCAAAGCATGGCGGAAGCGAAGCGGCGCATAGCTTAAGTTGTCCTGAATCGCATGGCCGCACTCGTGCGCCGCCACGCCGACCGCCGCAATGCTGGTGGAATTATAAATAACCTCCGAGAGATTCACGGTCTTTTTTGCGGGGTCGTAGTGATCGGTCAACTGCCCTGCGACCGGATGTACCGTGACATCGTAAATGCCGTTTGAACGCAAAATTCTCTCGGCGACCTCGCGCCCGGTGAGTCCCGTGCCACTCTGCACCTTCGAATAGCGCGCAAACATCATCTTTAAATAGCCCTGCGCTCCGAGGGTCAAAGCAAGGCCAAGCAACACCAATAGATAAGTCCAGTCCAATCCGTAATATGTGTACATGCTGCCCTCCTCTCAGTAACGATTTCAGTTTCCCGCTTATCGGGTTAGGGTAAAGCGGTCTCCCGGCCGCACCGAAGTGCCCCGGAGCCAAGCCGCAGCCGCCATGGCCTTCTTGCCCTCCGGCTGTAACTCGGTGATGCGAAGCGCCCCATCTCCGGTCTGAACCAGAAGGCCGCTTTCATCGGCTGCCAAGACTTCACCGGGTGCGTGTCCGGCGCTGTCGCCGCCGTGCTCTGCCTTTCTGATTTTAATCATCTTTCCGTTCAGATATGAAAAGGTGCCGGGCCAGGGGTCTAAGCCTCGAATCAAGCGGAGAATGTATGCCGCATCCCGCGAAAAGTCGAGATTTCCCATTTCTTTTCGGAGCATCTTCGCATAGGCCGTGGTCGTCTCTCCCTGTTTTTCGGGGACAATACTGCCCGTCTCGAGGCCTTTGACGGTGTCGAGTATGGCTTCCGCGCCGAGTAGCTCCAATTTCGCAAAGAGGCTTCCTCCGGTCTCTTCGGGCGAAAGTTCCAAGGGATAGCGGCGCAGAATATCTCCGGTATCCAATCCCTCATCCATCTGCATGGTCGTGATGCCGCTGACTTGCTGCCCGTCGATGATGGCCCATTGTATCGGCGCCGCACCGCGATAGGCCGGTAAGAGCGATGCGTGGATGTTCACACAGCCGTAGCGCGGCAGTTCCAGAATTTCTTTGGGCAGAGCTGCCCGAAGGCCGTGACGACAAAGAGATCTGCCTCCTTCGCGCGGAGCAGGTCGATAAAGCCCGCATCCCGCGCGCGTTCCGGCTGTGCGACCGGAACACCGAGACGAAGCGCCTCTTCCTTGACCGGCGGAAACTGCATCGCATGCCCTCTGCCCCGCGGCTTGTCGGGCTGCGTCACAACCAGTGCGATCTCATGGCCCGCCTCACTGAGCGCGCGGAGCGGCGCAACCGCAAAATCCGGCGTTCCGAAATAGACGATTCTCATGCTTCGTCCTCATCCTCCTCTGCCTGCATCGCTTCCAACTCCTCGTTGGTATAGAGTTCCTCTGCCATTTCGGTGTAGAGATGTCCGTCCAGATGGTCGAGCTCATGGCAGAGCGCCCGCGCGAGCAGCTCCTCTCCTTCGACCGTCACAGGCTCCATATTTTCATTGAGTGCCTTCACCTTGACGTGATTCGGGCGGGTCACAATGCCGGTTTTTCCGGGAACGCTGAGGCAGCCCTCATAGCCCGTCTGTTCGCCGTCACGCGCAATGATTTCGGGGTTAATGAGCACGTGGAGTTCTCCCTCCTCGCACTCAATCACCACAAGGCGCTTCAACACGCCGACCTGCGGCGCGGCGAGACCCACGCCGTTCGCATGACGCATGGTCTCAACCATATCCTCAATGAGTGCGCGAAGATTCGGTGTCATCTCCCGCACTTCCTTTGCTCTCTGATTCAAAATGGGGTCACCGATCTCACGTATGTTTCGAAGTGCCACTCCCTTCTCCTCTCCGTCAGACAAACTCGTAAAGCACAGAGATGCCGCCCGGGACCTGTTCCCGGAACGCCTCCTCTGCCGCTGTCTTAATCTTTACCAGTATATCATAGCCCGCATGCTTCATGTAAATCATCTTCCGAAAATAGTCCTGCACGCGGTACACAGCCGCATTGACGGGCCCGATGCACTGGGGCGCGGCACCGAGTTTCTTTGCCGCAGCCTGAAGACAGTCCGCATAGCACGCAGCCGCGCGTGTCAACGCTTCCTCTTCCTTGGAAGCGAGCTGCACCGTCATCATGTGAAGCACGGGCGGGTAGCCCGCCGCGCGCCGATAGGCGAGTTCCGCCGCCGCAAAGCGCTCGTAATCCTGCGCTGCGGCGCTTTGAATCGCGTAGTGCTCGGGGCGGTAAGTCTGTATCACAACCTCGCCGCGCTTTTCCCCGCGACCGGCGCGGCCGGCCGCCTGGGTTAAGAGCTGAAAGCAACGCTCCGCACTCGTGTAATGACTGAGGTACAGTTCGGTATCCGCCGCCATAATACCGACCAGGGTCACATTCGGGAAGTCGTGCCCCTTCACAATCATCTGGGTTCCCACCAGGATATCCGCCTCCTTTGCGCGGAAGCGTTCCAAAATGCTCTGTCCTCCGTCCTTCCCGCGAACGGCATCCGCATCCATACGAAGCACGCGCGCCGCGGGAAACATGCGCTTGGTCTGCTCGGCGAGCTGCTGGGTTCCCATGCCGAAGCCCGCAATATACGGTGAACCGCAGCTCGGGCAGCGCTCCGGTTTCACCGTCTTATAGCCACAGTAGTGGCAGCGCAGACTTCCGTCCTCATGGTAAGTGAGGCTCACGTCACAGTGCGGGCAGCGAAGGGGCTCACCGCAACTCCGACAGGAAAGAAAACGTGCGTAGCCGCGCCGGTTCATAAAGAGCATGACCTGCTCTCGTCTCAAAAGACAGCCCTCGATTTTCTCACGCAAAGTCTCGCTGAACACCGTTCTGTTCCCGCGCTTTAATTCTTCGCGGAGATCCGCTACCGTAGCGCGCGCCGGGACAGCCCCGGGCACCGCGCGCCGCGTGAGTCTGAGAAGCCGGTATTCACCGGTCTCCGCGCGCCGCCAGCTTTCGACCGAAGGCGTTGCGGAGCCGAGTATCAGCTGCGCTCCCGCGAGTTCGGCCCGCTTTGCCGCCACTTCGCGCGTGTCGTAACGCGGCACCGCATCGTTTCGATAGGCGCCGTCGTGCTCTTCGTCGATGATAATGAGTCCCAGATTCGGAAAGGGGGCAAACAGAGCGGAACGTGGTCCCACCATGACGCTCGCCTCCCCGCGCGCCGCGCGAAGAAACTGACGATAGCGCTCGCCCTTTGCGAGTTTTGAGTGGATGATGGCAACTTCGCCGCCGAAGCGCTCTTCCAGATAGCGAACGGTCTGAAAGGTCAGGTTGATTTCCGGCAGCAATAAAATGGCCTGTTTCCCCCGGCTGCGCTGTTCTTCGATACAGCGCATGTATACTTCCGTTTTACCGCTGCCGGTCACACCGAAGAGCAGATAGCTGCCCCCCGGCTTCTCTGCCTCCGCTTGCCTTAGTTCCGCAAGAAGCGCGCTCTGCTCCGCCGTGAGCTCGCGTGCCGCCGCTCCCGTACTTTCCGCGTTCGCCGCAATTTTCTGTTTTCGCGCCCGCACGGCTTCCTTGACCGGCAAAACGGTTTTCAGCGCCTGATTTAACATACAACCGTAGTGCTCGTGCATCCATACCGCAAGTGACAGCAGCCCCTCTTCCACACCGAGTTTTTTCTCTGCGACCCCCAGAATTTCGCGGAGCTGAAAGCCGCTCGGCGCCTCTTTTCGAAGTGAGAGGACATAGCCCAGTTTTGCTTCCTTCGCATTGCCGAAGGGCACTTGTACCGCAGTCCCGGGTGTCAGTTTTCCGCGCAAGCCTTCGGGAATGATATACGTAAACGGGCGGTCCACGCTCTCATGGCTGATGTTCAGAATGACATCCGCATAGCGCTCGGTCAATGCGCGCCTCGCTCTCCCTGCCCCGAAAAATAATCCGCGAGTTCCGAGAACTTCATGCTGTTCGAGGCCTTGAATAAAATGGCATCCCCCGGCTTCACCTTCTCCTTCAGCGCTCCGAAGAGTTCTTCCCGCTCCGAAAAACAGCCGAGTTCCGGACTGTAAGGTGCTTTGCAATGCGCCCGGAACGCTTCCGCGAGCTCGCCCGCAAGTTCACCGAGCGTAAACACACAGTCCGCGCCCTCCGCCGCGGCAAGCGCCGCGCCGATTTCCCGGTGCAGTTCTTTCTCTTCTGCGCCGAGCTCCTTCATATCGCCGAGCACCGCAATGCGGCGGCGGTCTTTCATCTCACGCAGGATGGAGAGTGCGGCCCGCATGGAGTCCGGGCTCGCATTGTAGCTGTCGTCAATTACAAGCACGCCTTCGTGCTCAAAAATTTGCTGACGATGACGGTAACCCTTGAATCTCGAAAGTTCCGAAGCCGCTCCGTCAAGCGGAACGCCGTAAGCTTCCGCGACTCCGAGCGCGGCGAGGGCATTCCATACCTGGTGTTCACCCGGCACGCCGAGTTTCACCTCGACTCGCTCCCCTCGTATGTTTGCCGTAAATTCCGCACAGCCGTTGACCAAGCTCACATTTTCGGCCCGGCAGTCGGCCGTCTCCGCTCTTCCGTAGGTTCGGGAAATCATATCCTCCCGCAGCGTTCCCGCAAGCAGCAGCGCATCGTCCGCATTCCGGAAGATATATGCATCTTTTTGCATGCCGTCCTGTATTTTTAATTTTTCATCGCGTATATTCTCTCGACTACCGAGTTCCATGAGATGGGCAGTGCCGATGTTTGTGACGACGGCTGCCGAAGGGCACACCAATTCGCTGATGATGTGCATCTCGCCCGGGCGACTGATGCCCATTTCAATCACGCCGATTTCTTCGTCTTCGATGTCGAGCAGCGTGAGCGGCACGCCGATCTGCGAGTTGTGATTTGCCTTGGTCTTAAATACCCGATACTTTGCCGAGAGCGCGGCCGCAATCATCTCGCGCGTCGTGGTCTTGCCCACGCTTCCGGTCACGCCGATCAGCGGAAGCGAAAGGCGGCTTCTGTGCCAAGCCGAGAGCGCCTGTAAGGCAATCAGCGTATCGGAAACCCGAATGACCGCGGTCCCCGCCGCCGCTGCAGCTTCATGCTGCGCCTCCGTCAAATCCCCTCGCGGTGAATACTGCCTTGGCTCCCTCCGCTATCACCTGTTCCAAAAAGCGGTGCGCATCCACCTTCTCACCGACGAGCGGCACAAATAGGGTTTCTTCCCTTACATCCCGCGAATCAATGCTGATGTATGAAATCCTTACGTCCTCGCTGCCCGACAGCAGCTCACCGCCGGTCGCCTCTCTGATTTCTTCTATGCTCAGCGCGCGCATCTCATTCTCCCATCTCGCGGAGCGCTTCCTCTACGACTTCCCGATCCAGGAAGTGCGTGCGCACACCGCAAATCTCTTGATAGTCCTCGTGCCCCTTGCCGATAATTGCAATCATATCACCGGGTTCCGCCTTCTGCACCGCATGGAAGATGGCCTCTCTCCGGTCCGGAATCTCGATGAAAGCGCCTCCGGTCTTTACAATGCTCTCGCGAATATCGGCAATGATGTCCTCGACCTTCTCATAGCGGGAATTATCCGCCGTTATGATTGAAGATCTGCCTTCTTGCCGCCGATTTCTCCCATCGAAGTTCTGCGGTCCTTTGCGCGGTTGCCGCCGCAGCCAAAGACCACGACCAGACGCTTCGGGTGATACTCCCTGAGCGCATCGAGCAGTGCCTCCATGCTGACCGCATTGTGTGCGTAATCGACAAGGACGGTGAACGGATGCAGCTTTACAATCTCCATGCGTCCGTTCACACGGATGTTGCGGAGCCCGGTGGCCAGCACCTCATCCGAGACACCGATTAAGTTTGCAACCGTAAGCGCCGCAAGCGCATTCTCCGCATTGAACTGTCCCGGCATACCGACTCTGACTTCCGGGACGGTCTTCTCCGGCGTCACAAAGTCAAAACACATCCCCACAAAGTCGGGATCCGCCGTGTGCGCAAGGTTTCGAAGCGTAAATTCCGCCGCCTGCTTCTCGCCGAAGCGGTACAAGCGCTCGCACTTTGCCGCCTTTTCGATATAGACGGCGTGAACATCGTCCGCATTGATGATTCCGGTCTTGCACTGTGAAAAGAGCTGAGACTTCCAGTACAGATATTCCTCAAAGCTCTTGTGCTCATTCGGGCCGATGTGGTCCGGCGCAATGTTCGTAAAGACACCGTAGTCAAAGAGGATGCCGCCGGTGCGATGCAACATGAGTCCCTGGCTCGAGACCTCCATGACCACCGCCTTACAGCCGGCATCCGCCATTTTCCGGAAATTCTCCTGAATCTCATAGGACTCCGGGGTCGTGTTCTTGGTCGCAATGTGGGTGTCGCCGATTGTGATACCGTTGGTTCCGATGAGTCCGGTCTTGATGCCGCCCGCCTCGAGAAGCGCGCGCATCATGTGGGTTGTCGTCGTCTTTCCCTTGGTACCGGTCACACCGACGGTAATCAGCTCCCGCGCGGGAAAGCCGAAGTAGGCCGCCGAGAGAGCCGCGAGGGCAGCGCGGGCATCGTCTGCGCGATACACGGTGATTCCCGCCGGTAGCGCTGCAACGTCGCGGTCTATGACCACTGCGGCTACTCCCATACCCGGGAGTTCCGCGAGTAAATCGTGGGAGTCGAAATTGGCTCCTTTCATGCATACAAAGAGGCAGCCTTTGCTGATTTTTCGGGAATCATAAACCAGAGCTTCCGTTTCTGTGCCGAGCTCCCCCTGCAATAAACGGCCTTTCAGCCCTTCTGCCGCCAGTTCCAATAATTTCATAGCTTTTTCCCTCTCACTGCTCCATTGCTTCGAATTCTTCAATGCTCATCAGCAATTCACGGGGCTTGGTGCCCTGCTCCTCGCCGACCACGCCCGCCGCCGCAAGCTGATCCATGATGCGCGCCGCGCGGTTAAAACCGATTTTAAACATACGCTGTAAATTCCCGATCGATGCCTTATTCTTCTCGATGACAAAACGTCCCGCTTGGAAAAAGAGCGTATCTCTTCCGCTGTCTACGGTCTGTGGCTCCTTGCTCTCTCCGGAACGAAGAATTTTATCCTCGACCTCCTCCGAATAGGCGAGCGGCAAGTCTTCTTGGCGAATGTACTCCACCGCCTTCTGCACTTCCTGATCGGAGACAAAGGCGCCCTGCACGCGCACCGGCTTCGGGATTCCCTGCGGGAAGAAGAGCATGTCGCCCTTGCCGAGCAGTTTTTCCGCGCCGACACCGTCCAAAATGGTCCGCGAGTCAATGCCGAGGAAACCGCAAACGCGATGCGGGACGGGATGTTCGCCTTGATGAGGCCGGTGATGACATTGACACTCGGACGCTGGGTTGCGATGACAAGATGCATGCCGGCCGCACGCGCAAGCTGTGCAATGCGGCAGATGGCCTCCTCCACCTCATTTTTGGACACCATCATGAGGTCTGCCAACTCATCGATGATGATGACCAGCTGCGGCAAGGGCTTCGGCAAATCCTCGGGGGCCACGCTGCCGCTTGCGGCGGCCGCCCGTATTCTCTCGTTATAGCCGCGAAGATCGCGAACGCCGGTCTCCGCAAATTTTCGATAGCGATCCGTCATCTCCGCGACCGCCCAATTGAGCGCTCCGGCAGCCTTCTTCGGATCCGTGACAACCGGAATCAGAAGATGCGGAATGCCGTTGTAGACCGAGAGCTCAACAACCTTCGGGTCTATCATGATAAGCTGCACTTCCTCCGGCCGATAGCGGTAAAGTATGCTCATGATCAAGGTATTGATACAGACCGACTTACCGGAGCCCGTCGCACCCGCAATCAGAAGGTGCGGCATCTTTGCGATATCGGTGACCACGGTCTGACCCGCAATGTCCTTGCCGACCGCAAAGTTCAGTTTCCCGTTTGCTTTCTTAAAACGCTCGCTCTCTAACAGATCTCTCAGATAAACCGTATTGTTCTCTCGGTTCGGAACCTCGATTCCGACCGCCGACTTGCCGGGAATGGGGGCCTCGATGCGGATGTCCGCAGCCGCCAGACTGAGCTTGATATCGTCGGCGAGTGCCACAATCCTGCCCACCTTGACGCCCTGTGCGGGGGAGAAGTTCGTAGCGCGTCACAGCGGGGCCGCAGCTAAAGTTGGTAACCTTCACGTCCACGCCGAAATTGTGCAGTGTCTCCTCCAGTTTGAGTGCCGTGCTGCGGTACTCGAAGTCGCCTTCCTGCCGCTTTTCCTTGCCCTTTTCGAGCAAGTCGAGCGGCGGTGTCTTATATTGCTTCGGCACGTGTTCGCGCTTCACTGCCGCAGGTCTCGTTGCCTGCGGCTTTGGCTCGTTTCTCTGCTGCCGCACAGGCGCCGCTTCTTCGCGGCGAAAGGAAAGAGCGGGCCTTGCGTCCGCTTCCGCAATCTCAATGGAGTGCGGCGCTTCTTCCTCCGCATTCCACTCCGCACTCTCGCTCTTCTCGATCTGCGCGAGCTTCTCTTCCCGAAGCTCGGCCTCCGCGAGCGCAAGCACTGTATCTTCCGCCGTCTCCTCCTCGTACGCAAACACTTCGTCGCGCTCCGGCTCCGCCTCTTCGTACGTTTCCGCAACGCGCTGCGTCGGCTCTGTCGGCGGCTCCGTGTGCGGCAAGGTTGTCGCTGTCGTATCGTCGCGCTTTAATATTTCGTCCGCCCGTCGAAGGGCAGCGAGCAAGGCCGGGTCCCCGTCCGCATATTGATCCGGATCCGGGACCTCTACCGGTTCCTCTTCCTCGACCGCTTCCGCCTCCGAAAAGCGAAGGACGGGCGGCAGCTCTTCGTCGGCGTTTTCCCGTTTGCATAGCTGCGTGATGCCCAGTCGCCGGAAAGTTCGGTTCTGATGACCTCGCGCGGCAAGTCTTCCTGTGCCTCTTTCTCATTTGCTTCCGCAAGCACTTCCCTGCGGGTTGCGTGAAAGGCTGACAGAACATTCTCCCAGGCGCTTTCCCGAACAGGTTCGGGACTCTCGGTCTCCCGCACGGGATCTTCGTACCGATACGCTTCTGTCTCTTCGCTCTTGCCTCGCTCCGCCTCCAGCTGTGCAAGATGCTCCTCGATTTCCGCGGAGAGCACTTCTCTCTGCTGCGCGCGTTCCTCTCTTCGCGCCTCCCGTCGCCTGTCAAAGTCTTCCTTGGCGCGCGCATACACCTTTCCGCTCTCGCGCTGCATCATGGAAACAAAGGACTTCTCGGTGATATAAGAGAGGCAGAGAATCAAACCCACCAGTAATATAAGGCCTGCGCCGATCGGTCCCAGTAAACCGGAAAGCGCCTCCGAAAGGAGACCGCCGAGCGCACCTCCCCCGCGCTTCGCCGCATAGAGAAAGGCAAAGTTTCCGCCCTCTTCTCCCTGCGCGAGGTGCACCAGGGCAAGTATCAGAAGATAGCTAAGCGGCAATGCCACGGTTTTACCGAGCGCACGGGACTTATCTTCCGTGAGAGCCCGATAAATCACAATTCCGCAGAGCAAAAGCGGAAATATGAGACCCAGGCCTCCGAAGAGTCCCAGCTGAACATCCCGGAGTACGGTGCCGAGTGCGCCGCAGAGTCCGAAATTGCTGAGCAATAAGAGTACCGCAAAGAGAGCCAAGAAGAGCGGGATCACTTCTCCGCGCAAAAATACGAGTTGCTCCGCATCCGTTTCGCGCTTTCTCTGAACCGCAGCACCGCTCTTCTTTCTGCTTCGCGGCGCTGTCGCCGTTGCTTTTCGCCGCCTTCCGCTGCTTTTTTTCTGCGCCAAAACCGCCCCTCCTCTCTCTGAACCTTCGTTCGCTTTTCCGGAATCCTGAACTTACAGTATAACACAAACAGGGGAATCTGTCACAGAGCAGCTCTCGCCTCCCGTGACAAATTCCCCTGTCTTATGCATTTTCGTATCTCGCGTTCAAAGCTTCAGCTTCGGCTGTCCCGCCGTCTGGATACGAATCAGTGCCCGATACAATTTTGCACGCGCCTGAATTCTCTCCTCGTCCGAGAGTTTCGCCTTGAGCCGCTCCTCGGCTCTCTGCTTTGCCTCCTCCGCACGGAGCAGATCGATTTCATCGCTCCACTCAAAGGTGGTCGGTAAAAGCCGGCACACACCGTCCATCACCGAGAGCATGCCGCCGACGCAAGCCGCCTCCCGCTCTTTCCGTCGGGAAAGCGCAGCTTGGCCGTGCCCATGCCGACCGCAGTGCAGTAATTTGTATGACGCGCGAGGATTGCGAGATCGCCCGTGATGGTGCGGAGCGTTAAACGCTCCACCTCACCCTCATATTTCAGCCCGTCCAGCGTGACAATTTCCAAGTGGAAGTTCGCCATGCGCTCTCCTCCTTACTGCGCGTTCTTTAACGCCTTTGCCTTCTCAAACGCCTCGTCGATGCCGCCGACCAGAAGGAAGGCGCTCTCCGGAAGCTCGTCGCACTCGCCGTTTAAAATCATGCGGAAACCGCGGAGCGTCTCCTTGAGGGAGACATACTTACCCTTGAGGCCCGTAAACTGCTCTGCGACAGAGAAACTCTGCGAGAGGAAGTTCTGGATTTTACGCGCGCGGAATACCGCGACCTTGTCCTCTTCCGAGAGCTCGTCCATACCCATGATGGCAATGATATCCTGCAACTCCTTATAGCGCTGCAGAACCTGCTGCACACCCTTTGCAATGTCATAGTGCTCCTGGCCCACAACTTCCGGCGTCAGGATGCGGCTCGTCGAATCCAGGGGATCCACAGCCGGGTAAATACCCTTACTTGCAATGTCACGCGAAAGGACCGTCGTCGCGTCCAAGTGCGTGAAGGTGGTCGCAGGTGCCGGGTCCGTCAAGTCATCGGCCGGGACATAAACTGCCTGCACCGATGTGATGGAACCCTTCTTGGTGGAGGTGATGCGCTCCTGCAGAGCACCCATGTCCGTCGCCAAGGTCGGCTGATAACCGACGGCGGAGGGCATGCGTCCCAGCAGTGCCGAAACCTCGGAACCTGCCTGGGTAAAGCGGAAAATGTTGTCGATAAAGAGAAGCACGTCCTGGTTTCTCTCATCGCGGAAGTACTCCGCCATGGTGAGTCCCGAAAGACCCACGCGCATTCTTGCGCCCGGCGGCTCATTCATCTGTCCGTAGACCAGCGCCGTTTTATCGAGGACGCCGCTCTCCTTCATTTCGCCGTAGAGGTCGTTACCCTCTCTCGTGCGCTCGCCGACACCGGTGAATACCGAGATGCCGCCGTGTGCCGTCGCGACATTGTGGATTAACTCCATAATGAGGACGGTTTTACCGACTCCCGCACCGCCGAAGAGACCGATCTTACCGCCCTTTGCGTAGGGGCAGATCAGGTCGACAACCTTGATACCGGTCTCCAGAATCTCGGTCGCCGGGGTCTGCTCTTCAAACGAGGGGGGCCGCGCGGTGGATGCTGCGGCGTTCCGCCGTATCCACTGCCGGGCCGTCATCGACCGTCTCACCGAGCAGGTTGAACACGCGGCCGAGGCACGCATCTCCGACCGGCACCGTAATCGGTCCGTTCAAATCGCGCGCGGCCGCGCCGCGCACCAAGCCGTCGGTCGAGCTCATCGCAATGCAGCGAACCGTATCGTCTCCGATCTGCTGCGCTACCTCCGCAATGAGTTTGCCCTCGGGCATATCTACTTCAATCGCATGGAGGAGCGCCGGAAGTTCTCCCTCCGCAAAGCGGACGTCGAGCACAGCGCCCATCACCTGAACGACTTTACCTACATGCTGCTCACTCATCAAAGCTTCTCCTTCATAAGCGCTTAACCGTTGCTGCCCTCTGCACCGCCGACAATCTCCGTGATTTCCTGCGTGATGCTCGCCTGACGCGCGCGGTTATAGTAGAGGCTCAGTTTGTCAATCATCTCAGCCGCATTGTCCGTCGCCGCCTCCATGGCCGTGCGGCGCGCTGCGTACTCACTCGCGAGCGAACTCGACACGGCACTGTAGAGGAGACCCGCAAGGTACTCCGGCACAATCGCGTCGTAGACTTCCTCCGCACTCGGCTCGTAGAGGATCAAATTCTGAGCCTGCTTTTTCTCTTCTCCCTCTTTGCCGCGAATCTCGCAGACCTCACTCTTGAAGTCCGCAATCGGCAACATCATGGAAGAGCCGGGCTCCTGCTTCATCAACGAGACAAAGCTTGTGTAGAAGAGCGAAACATGTCCGAACTCTCCCTCACGAAATTTTCTGCAGAGCATTCTTGCAAGTGCAAAGCAGTCCGAAATGCGTACCGATGCAACCGGTATGTTCTCTGTCTCTACCCGTTCCAGCTTTTTCTGCGAGACGTAGTCCTGGGCCTTTTTTCCGAGCGGGAGCACGGAAAAATTCTTCCCCTTGCTCTCCGCTTCAAACGCGCGGAACAAATTCGCATTGTATCCGCCCGCCATGCCGCGGTCACCCGCAATCAGAATATAGCAGTGGCGCTCACTCTTATTTCGCGCGCGTAGACACTGGTATAGTCCGTGTTCTCGGCGGCAATGTTGATGAGCGTCTGTCTGAGACTCGAGAAGTAAGGTGCGCTTGCCTCCGCCTTCTCCTTGGCTCTCCGCAGTTTCGAAGATGCGACCAATTCCATCGCCTTCGTAATCTGCATGGTGTTCTGGATACTCTTAATCCGGAGTTTGACGGACTTCATATTTGCTGCAGCCATCGTCTCCTCCTATTAAGCCTGTGCCGTACTCGTCTGTCTTCTCTGCAAAAATTCCTCGGTGCAACGCTGAAGCGCCGCTTTCAGACGCGCTTCAGCGTCTTCGCTGTAAGCGCCTGTCTTGCGTATCTCTTCCATGACGGAGACAGCATCCGGATCTCTGTCGAGGAAGCGATAGAGATACTCCTCAAATTCCCGGATTTCCTCAACCGGAACCTGCGTCAACAGATTGTTGACGACCGCATAGAGAATCGCAACCTGCTTCTCAACGGAAACCGGTGCCGACTTGCCCTGCTTTAAGACTTCCACAATGCGCTCGCCCTGCGCGAGACGCGCCTTGGTATCCGCATCAAGGTCGGAACCGAACTGCGCGAAACTCTGCAACTCGCGGTACTGCGAGTAGATGAGCTTCAGGGTGCCCGCGACCTTCTTCATCGCCTTGACCTGCGCGTTTCCGCCGACACGCGACACCGAAATACCCCGGGTTGACAGCCGGCATAACGCCGCTGTGGAAGAGCTCGGTCTCAAGGAAAATCTGACCGTCGGTAATCGAAATGACGTTGGTCGGAATGTAGGCAGAGACATCGCCCGCCTGGGTCTCGATAATCGGCAGCGCCGTCATCGAACCTGCTCCCTTCTCTGCGGAGAGCTTTGCCGCACGCTCCAGGAGTCTCGAGTGCAGGTAGAAGACATCGCCCGGGTACGCCTCACGGCCCGGCGGACGCCGAATCAGAAGCGAAATCGCGCGGTATGCCACCGCGTGCTTCGAAAGATCGTCATAGACAATCAGTACGTGCTGACCGCGGTTCATGAAGAATTCACCCATCGCACAGCCCGCATAGGGTGCGAGGTACTGCAGCGGGCTCGGCTCCGAAGCCGTTGCCGCAACCACAATCGTGTAGTCCATCGCACCGGCTTCCTTAAGCGTATTCACAAGTCCCGTGACCGTGGAGCGCTTCTGGCCGATTGCAACATAGATACAAATGACATCCTTGCCCTTTTGGTTCAGGATGGTGTCGAGCGCAATCGTCGTCTTACCCGTCTGACGGTCGCCGATGATCAGCTCACGCTGTCCTCTTCCGATCGGAATCATCGAGTCGATTGCCTTGATACCCGTCTGCATGGGTTCCTTGACCGGCTGGCGATCGATGATACCCGGTGCCGGGCTCTCGACCGCGCGATACTCCTGACTTGCGATCGGGCCCGCGCCGTCAATCGGCTGACCGATTGCGTTCACGACGCGGCCAAGCAAAGCCTCGCCGACCGGAACCGAGACCACGCGCCCCGTGCGCTTAACGGTCTGTCCCTCCTGAATACCGACGTCCGAGCCGAACAAAACCGCCGAGACGCTGTTTTCCTCCAGATTCTGTGCCATACCGAAGCTGCCATCCTGAAACTCAAGAAGCTCGCCGGACATGCAATTTGTAAGGCCGGAAACTCTCGAAATACCGTCTCCGACCGTGAGCACCGTCCCGGTTTCGTTCTGAATGATGGCGTTCTCGTAGTATTTGATCTGGCTTCGAATGACCTCAGAGATCTTTTCTGACTTTAATTCCATTCTATGCCCACCTTTTTACAGTACTATCTCTTCCACTTTTTTGCGAATGGCGAGAAGTCGACCTGCGACGCTGCCGTCCAAGGTCTTGCCGTCCATCTCAACCACCATGCCGCCGAGCAGACTCGCATCAAGCCGCTCTTTGAGTACCACTTGCTTTCCGCTCTGCTTTTCCAGCGCTTCCTTCAGTTTGCCGCGCTCCGCCTCTTTAAGCGGCACCGCCGTGCGCACCAGCGCCTCGGCAATGTTATGTGCGGCATTGTAGCGCTGTTCGTAGGCGCGACACATGCCGGCATACTGAAACAGCAGCCCTCTTTCGGTAATGAGCTTTAAGAAATTCAGGAGATAGGGCTTAAGCTCAGTCCGAAACGCCTGATCCAGAAGCTCAAGCCGCTTCTCCTTCGGGATACTCGGCTCGGAAAGCAAGGCGACATACTGCGGATTCTCTCGCAATAAACGCTGTACGCCCTGCATCTCTTCGAGCAAGTCCCGCTCCTGCTTCTCCTCCGCGGCGAGATCGTAGAGACTGCCGCCGTAGC
>CAKAGU010000005.1 GCA_916439095.1 uncultured Stomatobaculum sp. | reverse complement strand
AATTCTTCTAAAATGCTGGCGTTTTTTTCCGGATTCTCTGTCATAGTATAGCGTAGACATAATATTAACTTAGATGATATGGTGAGTTCATGAAAATAATCGGAGTGCTCAAGCAGGCCCGGCTCTGGATTGCCGGAGCGGCGCTTGTCTTGTGCGTTTGGGGAATCGGAAAACAATATATAAGGGGGTCGGACAGGTCACGCTTGGTGCTGATGGCCGTGGAGAACAACCAAGGAACGCAGCAGACCGGAGAAGAGCGCTATACGGCGGAGCTCGTCAGCAAACAGGGCGAGTCGCTGCAGAGTTTTGCGGTCGATGTGAACCGGAGTCAGAACGGCCGGCGGGTGGATTTGAGTCTCAGGGACGCAATCCCCGCGGATGCGCTGGAAAAGGGCGTGTATCTGCGCCTGTCCTATCCGCTCCGTGCGAACGGCAGCGCCGTGCGCCTCGAGCAGCCCAATTTAAGCGGAGACGGCGAGTCCATGCGCTTAAAGAGCGGGCAGCCGGCCCTTGCAATCGGCGGCATGCGCTATCAGTATGATGCGGGCCTGCCGGAATTCAAAAAGCCGCTCGCCTGTCTTCTCTTCCGCAGCGTCGAGGAGAGAGAGGACGGAAAGTTTACGGCCAATCTGTATCTGACCCCGGAGAATGCGGCATTTTCCACGCAGTTTCCGGAGGAGAAGACCGTGGAGCGCACAGAGCTGACAAGTCTCAAAAAACTCGGCGAGACAGGCGTTTCCGGTGACGGCGTCGAAGTGGAGTACCGCTATACGACCCGTTTTCAGGCGGAAGCGCTCGGCAGTTCCGGCAACAGCCTGGAACTGCAGTGCCGGCTGCGCCTTCGCTATCCGACACAGATACGGCTGACCGAGAGCGATAAAACGGAGTCGACGCAGGATATGTCCCTGGTGTTTACGACCAGAGCCGCGAACGAGACGAAGCTTCGAATTGCGGAGAGTCGCACGGTGGCAAGAAGCACGGCTGTCGCAGAGAGCAGCAGTGCGGCAGAAAGCACACAGGCAACGGAAATACAGCGGCGCACGGAAAAGACAGAGACAAGCGCTGTCAGACGGCGCGAGACAAGTGCGTCCGTGCGGCGCACGAGCGCGGCGGCGACAACACAGCAGACCGCCGAGAGCCGTCCGAAGCCGGAGGAAAGTGCGGCGGCGAGCACGGAGGGCGAGAGCAGCAGCGAAGAGAGCAGCGCAACGCGCGAGAGCGAGCGGCAGACGGTGCGTCGCATCACGAAGCCCGGAAGCGGAAGAGGACACGGCGGCAGCGGCGGTCGGAACGAGACTTCGCCGACGGATACTCTGCCGGCCGAGACAAAGGAGAGCGTACCGGAGAGCAAGCCGGAAACGGCCGCGGAGACGAGCGAGTTCAGCAAGCCGGAAACGACTGCGGAGAGCAGCCGGGAGAGTACGGCACCGAGCGAGTCCGCTGCGTCGAGCGAACCCACGGAGACGGAAACGGAGACGGCTTGGGATACCCAACCCGATCTTCCGCCGAACATTCCGACGGATGTTCCGCCGCCCGATACGACCTATCCTTCGCCCCTCTATCCGAGCACGGGCGAGTGGTGGTACGACCCGAATACCGGCGGAAACATGACGCCCGGTACGGACTGGATTCACTGAACAAAAGACAAAAGCCCCGGTACCTTACGGTACCGGGGCTTTTGTCGACCGATAATCAGACGTTAAAGCGGAACAGGATGACATCGCCGTCCCTCACAATATACTCCTTGCCTTCGAGACGCATGAGTCCCTTTTCTTTTGCGGCATTCGAGGAACCGCAGCTCACAAATCGTCGTAGGAGATGACCTCCGCGCGAATAAAGCCGCGCTCGAAGTCGGTGTGAATTTTACCGGCCGCCTGCGGCGCCTTGGATCCCTTTTTGATGGTCCAGGCGCGGGTCTCGTCCTCGCCCGTCGTCAGGAAGCTGATGAGGCCCAGGAGCTCGTAGCTCGCGGCAATCAGCTTGTCAAGACCGGAAGCGGAGATGCCGAGGGCCTCGAGGTAGTCGGCCTTTTCGCTCTCGTCTAGGGCGGAAATCTCTTCTTCAATCTGGGCGGAGACACAGAACACCTTGCTCCGATGTGCCGCGGCATAGTCCCGAACCGCTGCGACATGCGGGTTGGAGGCGCCGTCGTCCGCGAGATCCTCCTCCTTCACATTGGCCGCATAAATCACGGGCTTTGCGGTCAGAAGGCAGAGAGAGGCGACAAAGCTTGCGCTGTCGTTGTCCTCCGTTTCGTAGGCGGAGGCGGGCTTTCCGTCCTCGAGCAGGGTCTTCAGCTCCTTCAGAATTTCGAGCTCCTTCTTTAGGCTCTTGTCGTTGTTTGCGGATTTCTGGGTCTTCGCAATGCGGCGTTCCAGCACTTCGAGATCCGCAAAAATGAGCTCCAGGTTAATGGTCTCGATGTCCCGCACCGGGTCCACGGAACCGTCCACGTGAATCACGTTTCGTCCTCAAAGCAGCGCACCACATGGACAATTGCGTCGCACTCGCGTATATTGGCGAGGAACTGGTTGCCGAGGCCTTCGCCTTTGCTGGCACCGCGCACAAGTCCCGCGATGTCGACAAATTCGATGACTGCGGGCGTCACCTTTTTGGAGTGGTGCATTTCGCCGAGGGTTTTTAAGCGGGCATCCGGGACTGCGACCACGCCGACATTCGGGTCGATGGTGCAGAAAGGATAGTTCGCGGCCTGTGCGCCCGCCTTGGTCAATGAGTTAAAAAGCGTACTTTTTCCGACATTCGGAAGTCCTACGATACCGAGTTTCATAAATTGGGAGTCTCCTTTGACTGTTTTCCGATGACTGTCCGCGAGAGAACAGTGTGCGTTTGGGCTTCATTGTAACAGAGAGGCGCAGTGCTCTCAAGGAAGATTTGCGTGGAAAGCGGCGGCGCTTTTTGTTATGCTCGGAGTCGGAAAGCGGAAAGGAAGGATCATTATGGCTTACGATTTACGGTTTGTGCATCTCGGCATTACGATTCGACACTTGCAAAATCACATCACGATATTCGGATTTTCGATTGCCTTCTACGGCATCATCATCGGCATCGGCATGCTGCTCGGCATTACGCTCGCCGCGCGGGATGCGGCAAGGCGCGGCATCGGAGAGGATACGATATATGATTTTGCGCTCTTTGGCATCATTGTCGGGGTGATGGGCGCACGTCTCTATTATGTGATTTCAGTGGGAAAATTACCGCGGAAATCTCCTCGAAATCCTGAATTTGAGAGCCGGAGGACTTGCGATTTACGGCGGCATAATCGGCGGCATTGTGAGCCTCGCGGTCTTCTGCAAACGGAAGAACAAGAACTTTTTGATGCTCGCGGATTCTCTGATACTCGGTGTATTGGTCGGCCAAATTCTGGGACGCTGGGGTAATTTTTTCAATGCGGAGGCGTTCGGGCGCTATACGGACAGTCTGTTTGCCATGCAAATTAAGCGCGCCGTCGTAAACCCGATTATGATAGATGCGGCGCTCTTACAGCATCTCGTCACCGTCAACGGGGTCGAATATATCCAGGTGCACCCCACCTTTCTCTATGAGTCGCTCTGGAACCTGGGCCTCTTACTGTTCCTGCTGCGATACCGCGACAAGAAGCGCTTTGAGGGCGAGATATTCTTTCTCTATCTCGGCGGTTACGGGCTCGGAAGAGTCTGGATCGAAGGGCTCAGGACAGACTCTCTCCTCTTGCCCGGTACGGGCATTGCGGTCTCGCAGGCGCTTGCGGGGCTCTGTGTGCTGCTCGCGCTTTTCTGCCTCTTTTACGGGAGAAAGCGCGCGGCGCGCAAGGCGGAAAAATAACGGAATACGCCATAGCTATGGAAAAACGGCGCCTGTTTTGGTATTATTTTTCCAAAGCGAATGTGTTTTGAAATAAAAGGACAGCCTATGAATTTCCAGCATATCTCGGTGCTCCCGCGGGAGACCATCGATAGTTTACAAATTCACCCGGACGGCATTTATGTGGACGGGACACTCGGGGGAGGAGGACATGCCTCTCTGGTCGCGGAAAAACTGGGCCCGGCGGGGCGTTTGATCGGCATCGATCAGGATGCGGATGCCATAGTCGCGGCCGGAGAGCGGCTTGCGCCCTTCGGCGATCGGGTGACCGTCGTGCGCGATAATTATGTCAATATCCCTGCGGTGCTCCTCGGATTGGGAATTTCCGAGGTTGACGGCATCTACCTGGATCTCGGCGTCTCCTCGTATCAGCTGGACACCGCGGAGCGGGGCTTTCAGTTTCATGGCGGATGCTCCCGCTCGACATGCGCATGGACCGGCGGCAGGGAGAAACGGCTGCGGAACTGGTCAACGAGGCGAGTGAGGCGGAGTTGGCCCGCATCATCCGCGTCTACGGGGAGGACCGCTTTTCGAATCAGATTGCGCGCCGCATCGTGCGCGAGCGCGAAAGAAAGCCGATCGAGACCACGGGTGAACTCGCCGCGCTGATTAAAAGCGTGATTCCCATGCGACTGCAGAAGACGGGCGGACATCCCGCGATGCGCACCTTTCAGGCGCTTCGAATCGCGGTGAACGGCGAACTCACGGTACTCGAAGAGGCGCTGGATCAAATGATACGCTGTCTGAAGCCGGGCGGACGCCTCTCCATCATTACCTTCCACTCGCTGGAAGACAGAATCGTAAAAGAGGGCTTTCGGCGCAGCGCCTCGCCCTGTACCTGCCCGCCGGATTTCCCGGTCTGTGTCTGCGGAAAAAAGAGCCTCGGACGTGTCATCACCGGAAAACCCATCGTACCGACAGCGGAGGAAGTGGAAGAGAACCCGAGGTCGCGGAGCGCAAAACTCCGCGTGTTTGAGAGAGGAGGCGCGCTGTGAATCGAGAGGATAACAAGAGAAGCGTCAAACGGCGCGGCAGCCTGCCGGGCTATAACTACGGGAGCGCGGCGCGGCAGCCGGAGCCGGAGAGAGAAGAACGCAGAAGGCGAGCGGCGAGCGCGAAGCGGGGCAGAAAGCCGGCCGAAAAGCGGACGCCGGCCCCGGCTTCCGCACCGAAGCGCAGTGCGGGCAAGTTCTTCGGCAGCATACTTGCAGCCGCGGTACTGGTCGGCTTTTTCGGCTTCCTGGGCTCCGTTTATCTGAAGAGCGAAAAGCGTGTGGCACAGGCAGAGCGCGCCCGCAACGAGGCACAGAGCAAGCTGGAAGCGCAGCGGGAAGTCAACGACACCCTGCAGGTGGAAATCAACCGCAAGGAGGATTTGGATCACATCCGCGATTTGGCGGTGAACCGCTACGGTATGGTGCAGCCCGGCCAGGATCAAATACGCTATTACAAACGGGTAGAACAAGGCTACGTGAGGCAATATGAAAACATCCCGAAAAAATCCGATTAGGAAACCGAGCTCGGAGCGCTACGCGGTCGGCAGGGGGCTCAAAGCCAGGCTGATCGGCTTTCTTATTTTCAGCGCCGCCTCCTTCGTGCTGCTCGGCTTCTATGTTCACAGAGTGCAGCAAGAGAACGAAAAGGCGGCGAGCCAGTATGTACTCGGCAGAAAACTGGGAAAGGCGAAAGAGATTCCGTACCGCCGCGGCGACATTCTGGATCGGAACGGCACGTATCTCACGACCACCGAAAAGCGCTACCAGATGACCGTTTCGCCGCGCGACTTGCTGAGTCCCGCGGATCGCGACAAGTACTATGACTGTACTGTCAATGCGCTCACCGATTTTTTCGGGCTTCCGGAAAATGAACTCCGAAAACAAATCGAGGAAAATTCAACGAGCCAGAGCTTAAAGGTCGGCGCGCCGCTCTCGCCGGAAGACCGGCTTCGCTATTTGGATTTTAAGGAGCACATCAACCGGCTCGGGGACTACGAGGCGAAAAAAAAGAAAGAAGATCCGAGCTACGAAGGGTTTACGGAGGAACAAAAAACACGCTACAAGGGTTTGGTCGGAGCCGATGCTCTGAACGACTATTACGAGCGCAGTTATCCCTACGGCGAACTTGCCTGCAATGTGCTGGGCTTTTACCGGAGTTACGACGACCGGCGAGTCGGCGTGACCGGAATCGAGCAGTATTATAACAGTCAGCTCTCCGGCACGGACGGACTGCGCTATCGCTATATGGACGCGAGCGGTGACACCGAAAGTGTGACCAGGGAACCGCAGGACGGAAATTCCGTCGTGAGCACCATAGACATCAAGGTGCAGCAGAGTGTGGAGCGCCACATCAAGGAGTATATGGAGACGACCGGTGCGGAAAACATCGGCGTCATCGTGATGAATCCGAACAACGGCGAAATTCTGGCGCTTGCGACCAACCACCCCTTCGATTTGAATGACCCCGGCAATCTGCAGAAATACTACAGCGTAAACGCGCTGAAGCAGATGACGAGCGAGGAGGCAACGCAGAAACTCTGGAATAATTTCTGCGTGAGCAGCATCATTGAGCCCGGCTCCACGGCGAAAATATTTACGGTTGCCGGTGCGCTCGAAAACGGCGTGATCAACGGGAACGAGACCTATAACTGCACCGGAGAAGTCGATGTGCAGGGAACCCTCATTCACTGCAACAAGCGAACCGGCCACGGCGTTGTCGACGTGACCGGAGCACTCGAACAGTCCTGTAACGTAGCCTTGGTTCGCATCGCGCAGAAACTCGGGCGTGAGAACTTTCAGAAGACCCAGAATCTCTACGGCTTCGGCGTGAGCAGCGGCATCGATCTTCCGGGTGAGCCGGATACCTCGTCGCAGATTCACGTGTTGAATCCGCCGGAGGGCATGGACCGTCGGCGCCTCGGCCCGGTCGAGCTCGCGACCGATAGCTTCGGCCAGGGCTTCGGCTGCAATATGATACAGCTTGCGGCGGCCTTTTCCTCGGTGATCAACGGCGGATCCTATTATCGGCCGCATGTCGTGAAGCAGGTGCTGAACTCACAGGGCACGGTCATCAAAGACTACGGCGCCGAGCTGGTGCGAGAGACCTGTTCGCAGGAGACCTCGCTCTTCTTGCGCAAGGCGCTGCGCGGCGTTGTCACCACGGAACCGGAGATGCCGCGGAGGTTGTGGGCTATGAAATTGCCGGAAAGACCGGAACCTCGGAGAAGTGGCCCAGAAACAAGAAAAACTACCTGCTTTCCTTCTGCGGCTATGCACCCGCAAACAATCCGCAGGTGCTCTGCTATGTCGTTGTCGACCAGCCGCACGTGAAGGATCAGGCGCACAGCACCTTTGCATCGGTGTTGTTCCAGAACATCATGGCGGATATCCTGCCCTCCCTCAATGTATTTCCGGGAGAGGCGCCGACGGCGGAGGCCACGCCCTTACTCGAGGGCATCCATGAAGGCATCGCTTCGGGCAGAGAAGAGGCGGCGGAAGGCGGAAGCGCAGAGAGCGGTGCTGCCGCGGAGAGCACTGCCGCAGAGAGCGCTGCGGCGGAGACAAGCGCCGCAGAGACAAGCGCGGCGGCCGAAAGCAGTGCCGCGCGAAGCGCCGACAGCGCTAGGCGCTAGGCTTGCGCAAGGCTTTTGGCAAGGGTATACTGTGAAAGAAACGAATGAATCTCGGAGAAACCGGAGGCACGGCGCATGCTGACTGACACCATATTGGCGCTTTTTATCGCATTTTTTGCCTGCGCGGCACTCTGCCCGCTGCTGATCCCGCTGCTTCATCGCATGAAGTTCGGCCAGCAGGTCAGAGACGACGGACCCCAGTCACATTTAAAGAAGAGCGGCACCCCGACCATGGGCGGCATCATGATTGTCATTGCGATTGCGCTCGCTTGCCTGCCGTTTCTGAAGAAAGCACCGGAGACGCTTCCGGTTCTTTTGTTCACCCTGGCCTTCGGCTTCATCGGCTTTTTGGATGACTTTCTCAAAATCAAGAGGAAGCAGTCGGAGGGCTTAAAGGGCTGGCAGAAGTTTGCGCTTCAGCTTCTTGCGACCGGCGTGCTTGCATGGCGCTTGTTGGCGTCCGGCGCTTACAGTGAAATTCTGGTGCCCTTTACGGGAAACACGGAGACCGGACTCATGTTGCCGCTCGGCGCCTTGTTTGTGCCCTTTGTGTTTCTTGTGGTGCTCGGCACGGACAACGGGGTCAATTTCACGGACGGACTCGATGGGCTCTGCTCCTCGGTGACCATAGTCGTGGCGCTCTTTTTGCGGCGGCAGCCTGCCGCTTCACGCCCGGGGCCGCGCCGGTCAGCGGAGCTGTCATCGGTGCCTTGCTCGGCTTCTTGCTCTTCAACTGTTATCCGGCCAAGGTCTTCATGGGAGACACCGGCGCGCTGGCGCTCGGCGGCTACGCGGCTGCGACTGCGCTGGTGCAGAGAATGCCGCTCTTCCTCATGGTGGTCGGCATCATTTACATGGCGGAGGTCATATCGGTCATCCTGCAAGTCGGCTATTTTAAGGCGACCAAGGGAAAACGCCTGTTTCGCATGGCGCCGCTGCACCATCACTTTGAGCTGGGCGGCTGGTCCGAGACGCGCGTCGTCACGGTCTTTACGATTTTTACACTGATTTTGTCACTTGCGGCATGGATGGGACTCGGAGAATGAAAGGGGGAGACTCTATGAATGAAAAGATTATGGTCGCGGGTGCCGGCAAAAGCGGCATCGCGGCGGCAAAATTGATTCTGGAGACAGGCGGTGAGGTGCTGCTCTACGACGGCAACGAAGCACTTTCCGAGGAGCGTTTGCTCGCGGAATTTCCGGAGGATGCGCGCATCACCCTCTGCCTCGGTGAGCTCGATGAGACACTGTTGCAGGGCGTTCAGATCTGCGTGATGAGTCCCGGCATCGATCTCGAGACTCCCTTTGTGAAAACTCTGACCGACAGAAAGATTCAGCTCTGGTCCGAAATCGAACTGGGCTTCCAGGTAGCCAAGGGGCAGTTGGTCGCAATCACCGGAACCAACGGCAAGACGACGACGACGGCACTGACCGGCGCCATCATGGAGCGCGCGTTCGGGAACAGCTTCACGGTCGGTAACATCGGCCTCCCCTATACCGAAGTCGCCTTAAAGACCACGGAGAAGTCGGTCACGGTGCTCGAGGCATCGAGCTTCCAGCTTGAGACCATCATTCACTTCCGCCCGCATGTCGCGGCGATTACGAATATCACGCCGGATCACCTGAACCGCCATCACAGCATGGAGAACTACATTCGCATCAAGGAGGACATCAGTTCCAACCAGACTGCGGATGATTTTATTGTGTTGAATTACGACGACGAGGTGCTGCGCGCCTTCGGACAGCGGAAGGACCTGAAGCCGAAGGTGGTCTTTTTCTCGAGCACGCAGCTCCTTGAGGACGGCTATGACCTGGAGGACGGTGTCATCTGCCGCAAGGAAAAGGGCGAAAAGACGGAACTGGTCCGCACGGATGAACTCAAGCTGCTCGGCCGCCACAATTTTGAGAATGTGATGACGGCCATCGCGATTGCGGTCTGCATGGAGGCACCGATGGACGCGGTTTTGGATGCGGTGCGCAAGTTCGAGGCGGTGGAGCATCGCATTGAGTTCGTTGCGGAGCGCTACGGCGTCAAGTATTACAACGACTCGAAGGGCACCAATCCGGATGCCGCGATTCAGGCGATTAAGGCAATGCCGGGACCGACGCTCTTAATCGGCGGCGGCTATGACAAGGGCTCCTCTTACGACGAGTGGATTGATGCCTTTGACGGAAAAGTGCGTTATCTGGTGCTGCTCGGCCAGACAAGGGATGCCATTTCGGACTGCGCAAAGCGCCACGGATTCACGAATATCATGTTCGCCGAGGATATGCAGGAGGCCGTCAAGGTCTGTGCTTCCTATGCCAACGCGGGCGACTATGTGCTGCTCTCTCCCGCCTGTGCAAGTTGGGGAATGTTTCCGAACTACGAGGTGCGCGGCAAAGTATTTAAGGAGTGCGTGCGGGCACTATGACGGCAAAACCGTCCAAGGGATCAGGGACAAGGAACGCGCAGCAGAGAGAGCTGCGCGGGAAACAGCCGAGTGCGGCTAAGAAGCAAAGCGCGGGACCGCGCCCGGTTACGCCGCAGGTGAGGCGGACGGCAGCGGGGCAGAACCGAAGTGCGGGGGCGCGCCCGGCTGCGCCGCAGAGCAGGCGAACTGCGGCAGGGCAGATTAGGAGCGCCGCAGCGGGGCAGAACCGAAGTGCGGGAGCGCGGCCGGCTGCACCGCAGAGCAAGCGAACTGCGGCAGGGCAGACAAGGAGCGCGAATCGGAGTGCGAGACCGCGCACGGCCGCCATGGGGCCGCGTGCGGCCGCATCGCGCGTAAGGCTTGCGGGCACATCCAAGGTGAGAGCGGTCTATCCGGAGCGGGTCAAACAAAAATCCCGCATCGGAGAGCCGTGGAATACGCTCTTTTTTGCGGTACCCTGTCAGAGCGGGGCGCAGACAAAGCAGAACCGAAGACGGGCGGACCGCTATGTTTTCGGCTTTACCCTACTTCTGGTTTTATACGGTCTCGCGATGATTTACGCGGCCTCCTCGTTTCGTCTGGACGATCCGCTCAGCGCGGTCAAAAAACAGGCGATGTACGCGGGACTCGGGCTTGCGCTCATGCTGTTTTTGCCGCTCATCGATTACCACCGGCTGCTGAGCCTCGGCTGGTGCACCTCTTACATTGCCGGAATCGTTCTGATTGTCGCGACTATGGCGGTCGGAAGACGGGCAAACGGTGCGGCGCGTTGGATTCAGATCGGCGGCATTAGTTTCCAGCCCTCCGAGTTTATGAAAACCGCGTTGATTTTGTTCTTTGCGGTCTATCTGGTCAACGAATATCGGCGGCTTGCGAAAAACCCGAGCGGATTATCTGGGTGATGGCAGTCTTCGGCGGTGTGCCGGCCCTCATGGTCGCGCGCCAGAACCTGAGCACCGGCCTTCTGATCGCGAGCCTGGTGTTTTTCATCACCTTTCTCGGCGTCAAGAGCACCCGCATACACATCGGGATTATCCTGCTGGCGGCCTTCCTGCTCTGGATTGTCGTGAACTACTACAAACAAATGCCTTTTTTGAAGGCCTATCAGATCGGGCGCATTGACAACTGGCTGCATCCGGTGACAAAGTTGCGGGGACAGCCGGATCAGGTGACCGGCGGTAAATTCGGCTTAAGCATCGGCAGCTGGCTCGGAACCGGCATCGGCAGAGGCTATATCAAGCGGGACCTCCCCGAGGCCGCAAACGATATCATTCTCGCCGTAATCGGAGAGGAGCTCGGGCTGGTCGGAATCGGCATCCTCTTGCTCTTTTACCTGAGTCTTTTGTTTTGTATCATTCAGACTGCGCTTAAGGCGCCGGATCGCTACGGGGCCCTGCTCTGCGGCGGCGTTGCGATTCATATTTTCCTGCACACCGCGATGAACATCATGGTTGTGACCGGCGCCATGCCGAATACCGGTGTCACCCTGCCCTTTGTGAGCAGCGGCGGTACCTCCTTGCTCTGCTTTATGGCCGAGATCGCACTGGTGCTCTCGGTTTCCAGAGCTGTGCGCCCGGAGAAGCGTCTATGAAACTGAGAATCAAAATCCTGCTCGTCGCTTTGCTTTTACTTGCGGCACTCGCCGCGGCTGCGGTTTATTTTGTCCGCATCGAGAAGGTTACCGTGCGGGGCAACCGGATTTACAGTGAGGAAGAGGCGCGCAAGCTCCTTCTGCCCCAAGCGGAGGGTATGCGGACGGCGGAACTCTTTCTCCGTAACCGGCAGCGAAAAAAAAAGCAACTTGCATTCCTCGACAGCTATGAAATTCGCTTTCCCTCTCCGTTTTCCGTGGAACTGGTGTTACACGAAAAAAACGTGCTCGGTTACGTGCGCTATATGAGTGCGGATTTCTACTTTGACCGCGAACTCCGTGTCGTGGAGAGCGTGCAGGAGGCGATTCCGGGCTATCCTCTGGTTACCGGTCTGCAGAACGGAACGGTCGGTGTCGGCGAGTATCTGCTCTCGGACGACCGCAACGGGAGAACCATCGTCGGTAATCTCCTCTATAATCTCCGGGAAAACGGTATTCGGGCGGAAGAGGTCTCCTTTGACAGCGCCTACCGCGCAACCCTTTCCTGTGGGAAGATTACCGTGCTCTTCGGCGGCGCACAGGAGACGGAGGAAAGGTGTAAGGATCTCTCGACGGCGCTTCCCAGACTGGGCGATGCAGCCGGAATTTTGGATTTTCAGGAGAGAAGGGCGGACGGAACCTATTCGTTTCGGCCCGCACAGCCCTAAAATCGCAAAGCTGCTTGCACTTTTCGTGAAAAATAAGTATGATAGACCATATTATCCAGTGTGAAAGAATCTGTGAATAAGCAGTTACAGGAGGCAGGTACCTTGTTAGAGATCAAACTGAACGAAGACGATAATACTGCAAAGATCATCGTAGTCGGCGTTGGCGGCGCGGGCAACAATGCAGTGAACCGCATGATCGACGAGAACATCGAAGGGTAGAGTTTATCGGCATCAACACCGATAAGCAGGCGCTCCAGTTCTGCAAGGCCTCGACCGTCATGCAGATCGGAGAGAAGCTGACGCGCGGCCTCGGTGCCGGCGCAAAGCCGGAGGTCGGCGAAAAGGCGGCGGAGGAGAGCACCGAAGATTTGACGGAAGCGCTGAAAAATGCGGATATGGTCTTTGTGACCTGCGGCATGGGCGGTGGAACCGGTACCGGTGCGGCACCTGTCATTGCGCGCATCGCAAAAGAGATGGGCATACTCACGGTCGGTGTCGTGACCAAGCCGTTTAACTTTGAGGGCAAGCAGCGCATGAACAACGCGCTCTCGGGCATCGAGCATCTCAAGGATTCGGTCGACACCCTCATTGTGATTCCGAACGATAAGCTTCTTGAGATTGTGGATCGCCGCACCTCCATGCCGGAGGCTTTCGGCAAGGCGGACGAAGTGCTCGAGCAGGCAGTGCAGGGCATCACGGATCTCATCAATATGCCGGGGCTCATCAACCTCGACTTTGCGGATGTGCAGACCGTTATGACCGACAAGGGCATTGCGCACATCGGCATCGGCAAGGCGCACGGCGACGACAAGGCGCTCGAGGCAGTCAAGATTGCCTGCGCGTCTCCGCTGCTTGAGACCACGATTGACGGTGCAAGCAATATCATCATCAATATCTCGGGTGACATCAGCCTCATCGAGGCGAATGAAGCGGCGAGCTATGTGCAGGAGCTGGCGGGCGACGATGCGAACATCATCTTCGGCGCGATGTACGACGAGAACGCGCAGGACGAGTGCTCGATTACCGTCATCGCAACCGGCCTCGATCAGGCGGCAAGCCAGCAGGCCAAGGAGCAGCGCGCGGCGGGCTATCGCAGAAACGCGCAGGTCGGCGCAGCGAAGCAGGGCACACCGATTCGCGTTGCGCAGCCGCAGCAGGGACAGGCAGCGCCCCAGCAGGAGCAGCAGCCGGTACAGCCGCAGCAGCAGACCGCAGGTTTCAACGGGACCATGAACCCGCTGTTCCAGCAGCCGCAGCAGCAGTCGGCACAGCCGCAGTATCAGCAGCCCCAGTACCAGCAGTCGGCACAGCCGCAGTATCAGCAGCCGCAGCAGCAGTACCAGCAGCCGGAGCAGCCGCAGCAGGGCGCTTACAGCTTCGAGCCGCGTCAGAATAAGAACGTGCAGATCAATATTCCGGACTTCTTAAAGAGCCGGAAGTGAGCATAAAAAAAAGAGAGCTTCGGCTCTCTCTTTTTTTGTTCCTTTAAAGGCGCCGGACGAAGCGGCGCGCTCAGCTGTTTTTGCGATACAGAATCAAAAGCCCCTTTAAGAGCAGGAGATCGTCAATCTCGATTTGATGCGAGCAGAGCGGGGTCACGAAGCGCGCCAGACCGCCGGTCGCGACGATGGTCGCCTTGCTGCCGAGTTCTTTTTCCATGCGGGTCAAAATACCGTCCAGCATGCCGGCGGTGCCGTAGAGTATGCCGCTCTGCATGGCCTCGATCGTATTCTTCGCGAGGGCCCGTCCCGGGGACTCGAGATCGATCGAGGGGAGCTGGGCGGTGCTGCCGCTCAGGGTGTTCAGCGAGACCCGGAGTCCGGGGTGAATGACACCGCCCACATAGTCGCCGTTTTTGTCCAGGGCGGTAATCGAGGTCGCCGTGCCCATGTCGATCACAATGATGGGGAGCGGGTAATTCGCCTTTGCCGCGACGGAATCGACAATCAAATCGGAGCCGATGTGCTTCGGGTCGTCCATGCGTATGTTCATGCCCGTCTTCATGCCGGCGCCGACCAGCTTGCAGGCAAGTCCCGTGACCTTGCGGACCGCCTCGGTGATCACGGCGTTCAGCGGGGGAACCACACTCGACAGGATGGCACCTTCGAGCTCTTCGGCCGCGATGTGATGGAGGTCCAGTATGCTCTTTAAGCTAACGGCATATTCGAGGTCCGTTTTCCGGGTATCGGTCGTGATCCGCTCCATAAAGTGCGTGCTTGTCTCGTCGATGCCGCCGATTACAATATTGGAGTTGCCCATATCAATGGCGAGTATCATGATTCCTTCCTTTCCGCGCCGAAATATGGTATAATTTCCCGCGCAAAAACAGCGTATTCTAGGGTTTTATAACATAGATCGGCTGGAAAAACAACGACAGGAGGCGCAAGTGGCTAGCGAATTTGAGGAGATTAAAAAGCGGCGGACCTTTGCGATTATCAGCCACCCGGACGCAGGAAAGACGACGCTGACCGAGAAATTATTGCTCTACGGCGGCGCCATTAATCTGGCCGGTTCGGTCAAGGGGCGAAAGACGGGCAAGCACGCGGTCAGTGACTGGATGGACATCGAGAAGGAGAGAGGCATCTCGGTCACGAGTTCCGTGCTGCAGTTTAATTACGAGGGCTTTTGCATCAACATTCTGGATACGCCGGGACACGAAGATTTCTCGGAGGATACCTACCGCACGCTGATGGCGGCGGATTCGGCGGTCATGGTGATCGATGCCTCGAAGGGCGTGGAGGCGCAGACCAGGAAGCTCTTCAAGGTCTGTACCCTGCGCCACATTCCGATTTTTACCTTCATCAACAAGATGGACCGCGAGGCGAGGGATCCCTTCGCGCTGACCGATGAGATCGAAGAGTTGCTCGGCATACGCACCTGCCCGGTGAACTGGCCCATCGGTTCCGGCAAGAACTTTAAGGGCGTCTTTGACCGCAACACGAAGAAGATCACGACCTTCCGGGCGGCGCACGCCGGCATGCAGGAAATCGAGACGGAGGAGCTCTCCCTCGAGGATGAGAAGCTCGGCAGTGTGATCGGTGAAGACTTCCTTTCGCAGCTTCTGGAAGAGTGCGAGCTCCTCGACGGCGCGAGCGATGAACTCGACATGGAGCGCGTGTCCCGCGGCGACCTGACGCCGGTTTTCTTCGGCTCCGCGCTCACGAACTTCGGTGTCGAGACCTTTCTCGAGCACTTCTTAAAGATGACAAGCCCTCCGCTCGCCAGAAAGACGACGACGGGTGAGGTGGACCCGATGAGAGATGCGTTCTTCTCGGCCTTTGTCTTTAAGATTCAGGCGAATATGAACAAGGCACACCGCGACCGCATTGCGTTCATGCGCATTTGCTCGGGCGAATATCAGGCGGGCATGGAGGTGACCCATGTGCAGGGCGGTCGAAAGATACGCCTGAACCAGTCGACACAGATGATGGCGGACGAGCGAAAAATCGTCGAGACCGCCTACGCGGGCGATATCATCGGCGTCTTTGATCCCGGCATCTTTGCAATCGGCGACACGCTGGAAACTGCGCGGGAACGCATTGCGTTCGAAGGCATACCGACCTTTGCCCCGGAGCACTTCGCGAGAGTGCGCCAGATCGACACGATGAAGCGAAAGCAGTTCACCAAGGGCATAGAGCAGATTGCGCAGGAAGGCGCGATTCAGATCTTCCGGGAGCGCAACACCGGCATGGAAGAGATCATTGTGGGCGCGGTCGGCGTTCTTCAGTTTGAAGTGCTGACGTACCGCCTCAAAGCGGAGTATAATGTAGAGGTGAGGTTGGATACCCTGCCCTACGAGTACATCCGTTGGATCGACGAGCCGGAGAAGGTGGATGTCGATAAGATTCAGGGCACCAGCGACATGAAAGCGATTCAGAATTTGAAGGGAGAACCCCTGTTGCTCTTTACCCACCCCTGGAGTGTCAGAATGGTGGAAGAGCGCAATCCGGGGCTCAAGCTTCTTGAGTTCGGAAAATCCTGAAAAATAAGACAAACGCAGAGGCAGAGAGAAGGAGGCGACCGGTATGAATCACAAGGAACAGATTTCGGCGTGGGTGGATGCACACAGAGAGGCATTTTTGGAGGATGTGAAGACCCTCTGCCGCATTGATTCGAGCAAGGGCGCCGCGGAGCCCGGAAAGCCGTTCGGAGACGGCCCTTACCGCGCGCTCTGCGCCGCGGAGGAGATGCTGAAGGGCTACGGCCTCACGACCAAAAATTACGAGAACTATGTGCTCGCGGCGGATCTCGGCGAGGGCGAGCGTGAGCTGGATATTTTGGCGCACCTCGACGTGGTGCCGGGCCAGGGCGACTGGACCGTGACCGAGGCCTTCGAGCCAATCTTGAAGGACGGTGTTCTCTACGGACGCGGCGTCGCGGACGACAAGGGACCGGCGGTCGCCGCGCTCTACGCGCTGCGCGCGGTCAAGGAACTCGGCATTCCGTTAAAGAAGAGCGTGCGCCTGATCCTCGGCACCGACGAGGAGAGCGGTTCCGGCTGCATTGCGCACTACTATGCGACGGAAAAAGAGGCGCCCTGCACCTTTTCGCCGGACGCGGAATATCCGGTGGTCAACATGGAGAAGGGCAGACTTGCGGGCGAGTTCTCCCTCGACTTTGCCGCGGAGACGAGCGGTGCGCGTCTCATCTCGCTGACCGGCGGCAGCATTGAGAATGCGGTGCCGCCGCGCGCAACTGCGGTGCTCGCGGGGGTACCGCGCATGGTGCTCGATGTGACCGCGGACACGGTGCGGAAGCAGACCGGTTTGAAAATCGAAATCTCGGCGCCGAGCAATCAAGGCAGCGCGGCTTCGGAGGAGCAGGGCCATGCGACCTTGCAGAAGGTGGAAGTCAGCGGCAGAAACGCACACGCGGCTGCGCCGGAATCCGGCAAGAACGCGCTGACCGGCCTTCTGCTCTTTGTCTCCCTCCTGCCGCTTGCGAAGAATAAGCTCACGGAGGCAATTCAGGGACTTGTGGCCCTCATGCCCTACGGCGAGACGAACGGCAAGTCCCTCGGTGTTGCTTACGAGGACAAGGAGAGCGGTCCGCTGACCCTGACGTTCTCGAAGCTCTCGATTGACGAGAGCTCTCTGCACGGCCTCTTTGACTGCCGCTATCCGGTCACGATGGACGGCGCGGGTCTTGTGAAAACCTGCGAGGCGGCTTTCGGCCGCTACGGCCTCGTATTTGACGGCAGACGGCTGCGTGCGCCGCATGCGGTTTCGGCGGATTCTCCCTTCGTTCGGGAGTTAAACCGCGTCTTTGAGGCCTACACCGGTCTGCCGGGCGGTACGGTCGCAATGGGCGGCGGCACCTACGTCCACGACTTAAAGAACGGCGTCGCCTTCGGCGCTTTTTACCCCGCAGCGACACGCGTATGCACGCGCCGGATGAGCAGGCAAACGTAGAGGAACTCCTGACTTCGGCAAAGATTTTCGCGCAGGTCATTGTGGATCTCTGCGCGTAAAAGAGCTATAAAAAAAACAAATAGAATCGGATAGAGATATAGTATGAGGAAATGCGCGCGCCCGCGTTGACAGGGCGCGCGCGTTTCTTTACAATGCCACATATCAGTGAAAGAGAGGAGGCGGGTATGGCAGTCGATATCATACGAATCAGTCATCTGGTCAAGGAATTCAAGACGGCGAACGGCGTAGTCCACGCGTTGGATGATGTCAACTTAAGCATACGCCACGGCGAGATTTACGGCATCATCGGACTCTCGGGCGCAGGCAAGTCGACGCTGGTCCGCTGTATCAACTATTTGGAGCGCCCCACCTCGGGCGATGTGTTTTTTGACGGTGTGAGCCTGTCGCAGATGAAAGAGAGGGACAGGCGCGAAGTGCGCCGCTCGATGGGCATGATTTTCCAGCAGTTCAATCTCCTGGAGCAGCGAAACGTGCTGCGGAATGTCTGTTTTCCGCTGGAACTCGGCGGCATGAAACGGGTGAAGGCGGAGGCAAGGGCCAGAGAACTTCTGAATCTGGTCGGCCTTGCGGACCGCGAGAAGGCCTATCCGGCACAGCTCTCCGGCGGACAGAAGCAGCGCGTCGCAATCGCGAGAGCCATTGCGACCGAGCCGCGCGTGCTGCTCTGCGACGAGGCGACCTCGGCGCTCGACCCGAACACGACCGAGTCCATTCTGAATCTCATACGGGACATCAACCGTACGCTCGGCATCACGGTTGTCATGATCACCCACCAGATGTCGGTCATCGAGGCGGTCTGCGATCGCGTCGCCATCATCGATCAGAGCCGCATTGCGGAGGAGGGAGAGGTGCAGCGCATCTTCTCCGCGCCGCAGTCCAAGATAGGGCGCGAGCTCATACTGGGCGGCGATGTGCGCCAGGAAGAATTCGGCGCTTCGAAGAAGATACGCGTGACCTTCGACGGACGCTCCGCGTTTGAGCCCGTCATCGCGAACATGATTCTAAGCTGTCAGTTGCCGGTGAACATCCTCTTTGCGGCGACCAAGGAAATCGGCGGTCAGGCGGCGGGACAGATGGTGCTCCAGCTTCCGGAGAACGAGGCGGATGCGATGAAGCTCATCCACTACCTGCGCGATCGGGGCGTCAACCTGGAGGAGGTGAAGAACAGTGATTTTTAATTCACAGATTGTAGACATGTTGCTGCTCGGCTTAAAAGAGACGGTCTACATGGTCTTTCTCTCGTCCTTTCTGTCCTATGTGATCGGCATACCGCTCGGCATTCTCCTGGTCGTCACGGATCGGGACGGCATACAGCCGAACATCATTGTCAACACCCTGCTCGGCGTTGTGATCAACATTCTGCGCTCGGTGCCCTTTATCATCATGCTGCTCGCGGTGCTTCCGATTACCCGCTTTATTGTGCGGACCACACTCGGACCGAGCGCGGTGGTCGTGCCGCTGGTCATTGCGGCCTCGCCCTACATTGCCCGCATGGTGGAGAGCTCCTTAAGGAGATGAATGCCGGTATCGTTGAGGCGGCAAAGTCGATGGGCGCGAGCAACTTCCAGATTATTTGGAAGGTCATGCTGCCGGAGTCCATGCCCTCGCTGCTCACCGGCGCCGCGATTTCCATCACGACCATACTCGGGTACTCCACCATGGCAGGCTTTGTGGGCGGCGGCGGTCTGGGAACTTTGGCCATTAACTACGGATATTACCGCTATCGCATGGATGTGATGATGGTGACGGTCGTGGTCCTCGTGATCATCGTCCAACTGATACAGGAGTTCTTCTTATTCCTGTCGCGCCGCGCCGATAAGCGCGCGCGCTGATGTAACTCGCTTTGACCCCGCCGCGGCGGGTGAAAAAATAACAACAATCGAATTTGGGAGGAAACAAAAATGAAGAAAAAGGTATTTTTGGCGGCAACGCTTCTCGGACTGTCTCTGCTCACGGCTTGCGGAAGCCAGAAGAAGGCGGAGAGCAGCGCTTCGGGAGACAGCAGCGCAGCGGGCAGCAGTGAGGCAGGCAGCAGCGCGGCAGGCAGCAGCGCGGCAGAGGCTACCGGCGACAAGGTGATCACGGTCGGCGCATCCCCGTCCCCGCACGCAGAGATTCTGGAGGCCGCAAAGAAGGCGCTCAAGGCAGAGGGCTATGAGCTCAAGGTGGTCGAGTACACCGACTATGTGCAGCCGAACCTCGCACTCGAGTCGAAGAGCCTCGATGCAAACTACTTCCAGCACCTGCCCTATCTTGAGAACTTCAACAAGGAGAGAGGCACGAAGCTGGTCAGCGCGGCGGCAATTCACTATGAGCCCTTCGGCATCTATGCGGGCAAGTCGAAGGATTTGAAGAACCTTCCGGAGGGCGCAAAGATTGCGGTCCCGAACGATGTGACGAACGAGGCGAGAGCGCTTCTGCTCCTCGCGGATCAGGGCCTCATCACCCTGAAGGACAACACGGACATCAATGCGACCAAGCAGGATATTGTCGAGAACCCGCACAAGATCGAGATTGTCGAGGTTGAGGCGGCACAGGTTCCGCGTTCCCTTCAGGACGTCGACTTCGGCGTCGTGAACGGCAACTTTGCGATCGCTTCCGGCCTGAATGTGGCGGATGCGCTTGCGACCGAGGCTGCGGATTCCGTTGCGGCGAAGACCTACGCGAACATCATTGCGGTCCGCGAGGGTGACGAGAACAGCGAGAAGACGAAGGCACTGGTCAAGGCGCTCACGACCGCCGAGATCAAGCAGTTCATCGAGAATAAGTACCAGGGTGCGGTTGTTCCGATTTTCTGACAGTGAGTAAAAACGATACAGAAAGAGAGAACCTTTCGGTTCTCTCTTTTTTTATGCTGGGAGGTATCCGCATAGATTCCCGCATTCGTCTGATTTTATAACGCTTATAACGGCGAGGCGCGGAAACTTAGAACGGATATTTTATAAGCCGATAGCAGATAGCGCAAATGTCCATATCCGAAGCGTTGCCGCTATGACTAGGCAGCTTTGGGAAATAGTGCTATAATACGCCTGATTATCAGGGTGGCGTTTCGTGCAAAAGCGCGGAATCATAAAGAAAGGCGAAACATCCTGAACCAAAATTGAAGCAATATGGGGATCATCAGACAGTTGTGGAAGGAGAAAGAGCATGAAATTCAGCGAACTTGAATACCGCCGTCCGGATGTCGCGCGCATTGAGGAAGATTACAAAGCCCTCATCGAGCGAGTCAAAAAGGCGGAGACCGATGAGGAGATTTTGGACATCTGGGAGGCACATCAGCGTCTCGGCAGAGAGTACAATCTCCCGGACAGAACCGTCTATATCCGCAACACCATGAATGTCAAAGATGAGTTTTATTCGGGCGAGAAGGCTTACTTCGACAGTGTATCTCCGTCGTATTACAACACGATGAATCAGCTCTACAAGGCGCTCCTCGAGCACCCGAAGAAGCAGGTTCTCGCGGACAAATTCGGCAAGATTATTCTGGAGAAAATGCAGGTCTCGCTGAATGCCGCGGACGAGAGCGTCATCGATCTTCAGCGTGAGGACAACGCACTGGTCGGCGAGTACGACAAGCTCTACGCGAGCTACCTGGTCGAATTCCAGGGCAAGCAGATGACGCTTCCGCAGCTTGCGGTCTATATGATGGACGGCAAGGACGCGGCGACCCGCCGCGCGGCGCGCGAGACCGACGGCAAGTGGTTTGATGCCCATCACGAAGAACTCGACGATATCTTCAGCCGCATGATCAAGAACCGAAACGAGCAGGCGCGTCGCATGGGCTTCCGCGACTACTCCGAGCTCTCCTATCTCCGCATGGGCCGCATCGGCTACGACATGAAGGACATCGAGAACTACAGAGAGCAGGTTGCGCGCGACATTGTTCCGGTTGCAAGCAGCTCATGGATCTTCGCATGCAGCGCGTCGGCATCGAGAATCCGAAGCTCTACGATCTCGACATCTGCTTCAAGGACGGCAACCCGGAGCCGGCGGGCAACACCGACTACATGCTCGCAATGTGCAAGAAGATGTACGACGAGCTCAGCCCGGAGACCGCCGAGTTTATCGACTGGACCTTTGAAAACGAGAGCTTTGACGTTCTCACGAGACCGGGCAAGCTTCTCGGCGCGTACATGTACAACGTGACCGACTACGGCCCCTTCGTCTTCGCAAACTGGAACGGCAGCGCGTTTGACGTCGAGACCATCACCCATGAGATGGGCCATGCCTTCCAGGCCTATGTCGGCAATAAGATGGGGCTCATTTTGGAGCTCGTTGAGCCGGCAATGGAAACCTGCGAGATTCACTCCACCTCGATGGAGTTCCTGACCTCGCCCTTCCACCACCTCTTCTTCGGCAAGGACACGGCGAAGTACCAGTTGCAGCACGCGGAGGATGCGATGCTCGCAACCTGCTACGGTTGCCAGGTCGACGAGTTCCAGCACATTGTCTACCAGAAGCCGGAGCTCACGCCCGCGGAGCGGAATCAGGTCTGGCTTGAGCTCGACAAGAAGTATCGCCCGTGGATCGACAACGACGGACTTCCGTTCTATGCGGACGGCGGTGCTTGGCAGAAGCAGAAGCACATTTACGAATTCCCGTTCTACTTTATTGACTACTGCCTTGCGAGAACCGCGGCACTCCAGTTCTTTGCCCTTCACCTGAAGGATCCGAAGGAGGCTTGGAAGCGCTATGTGGAACTCGTCAAGAAGGGCGGCAGCGAGAGCTATTCCGATCTTCTGAAGCACGCAGGTTTCCGGGATCCGTTCGGCGAGGGCAGCATGAAGGAAATCGCCGAGACCCTGGCAACATGGTGCAAGGAAAATCAGGTCTGAGTCGAATACAGTAGGGGGATAAGGCTATGCAGGACGTAAAAGTTTTGTCGGCGGAAGAGAAACAGAGAGAAATTGAAAAGATTCAGGCGGACAAGAGATTCGTGGGACACCCGGTCGGCGTGCTCACCATCGGACTCAAGTTCATGTGCAATTCGTTTTCTTACTACGGACTCACCTCGATACTGATTTATTACCTGTACGCAGCACTTCCGGAGGGACTGGGACTCACCAAGACCGAGGCCTCGCAGCTCCTCTCGCTCTACTACGCACTGGTCATCATCTGCGGTGTCATCGGTTCTTACATGGCAGACCGCGTATTCGGACCGCGCATGGCAATCCGGCTCACCTGCATCGTGATGCCGATCGCCTATCTGTTGCTTGCAATTCCGGGTCTCGGCATTGTGGGCTATGCCGGCGCACAGGGCATGATGCTCTTCTCGAGCATGCTCGGCGGCCGCAGCATGGATGCGCTGACCGCAAAGCTCTACAAAAAGGGCGACACGAGAAAGGACAGTGCGTTCGCAATTACTTATGTTATCTCCAACATCGGCGCCTGCGTCCCGGGTATCACCGGAACCATTGCGCTGGTCGCAGGCTACCACACCGCTTTCTTCGCCTGCGCGGTGTTCTCGCTGATCGGTTCTATCTTCTTCATTGTCAGTGAGAAGAAGTCCTTTGGCATCATCGGCACCGAGCCGGACGATCCGCTGCCGCCGGCAGAGCGCCGCACGGCAGTCCTAAAGCTGATTGCGGGCGTCGCGGTGGTCGCAGCGCTGCTCAGCTTTTCTGTTCACAAACCGCATCATCACCATCACCCAGTTTGCGAAATGCGGTGAGTAGTGTAGGTGTAGTTGCGCCCGTGGCATATTTGTTGTATATTATGTTGAGTCCAAAGACGACAAAAGAGGAACGGGCTCGTCTGGTTTACATCATTCCGATGTTTATCGCTGCCAGCTTTACGTTACTTGTGAACTATCAGGCGACCACGGTGCTTGCGATTTATGCGGAAACCAACGTAAACCGCAACCTCTTCGGGTTTTGAAATCACCCCGGCGGCGTACTGGACACTCAATGCGTTCTTCGCTGTCATCTTCGGTGCGGTACTGACCGGAATATGGGAGAAGCTCGGCAAGAAGCAGCCGTCCACGCCGGCCAAGATGGGTATCGGCACGGCACTCTACGGCATTTCGATTCTCTTCATGATCATTCCGTTCAAGCTGTTCCCGTCGGATGTCAAGGTGAGCCCCATGTGGCTGGTCGTTTTCTTTGCGATTATGACCATCGGTGAGGCAATTGTCACCCCGGCCGGTGAGTCGGCGGCCTCGCATGTGGCACCGGCTGCATTCTCCACCCAGATGATGACAGTCTGGGCCATGGGGCAGTCGACCGGCGCAAGCCTGAGTTCGCTCGTGGTAAACTTTTACCGCGAGGGTTCCGAGAGCCTTTACTTCCTCGCCATCGGCGCGGCGGTGACGCTCTGCGGTGCCATCGTAGTGGTCTTTAGCAAGAAGCTCGCAAAGGGCATGGGCATCGGCACCGGTCACGGAGAGGAGCAATAAACATAACAGTATCCGCAGCTCGGAGGGCGCTACGGCGCTCTCTGCCTGCGATATGATATTTCGAGAGAGGAGGAACAATGCAGATAACCCTGTGGGGCAGCGAGTTGCGAGCTCGGCTCTGTCCGTAAAATGACAGGGAGTAACTAGGAGGGGGAGCAAGTAATACTTGCAGTTACTTTTGTTTTTCTATCAGAATTACCGTTTTAATTCAGACAGGAGGATTTTATGGAAGCAGCTGTAAACACAGAACTGGATGCAAAGAGAAAGGAGGAGCAGGCTCAGATCGATAAGATTCAGAGTGAGCATTGCTTCATCGGGCATCCGTTCGGTATCGGAATTGTGAGCTTTAAGTTCTTCATGACCTCGCTCACGAGCTACGGCATGAGCGCAATTCTGATTTACTATTTCTACGCAACATCGCCGGAAGGCCTCGGCCTCACGAAGATTCAGGCGTCGCAGATGATCACCCTGAACTCGGCAATCGGTTCCATCTTCAACGTCATCGGTTCCTACATGTCGGACCGCGTCTTCGGTAACAGAAAGCGTATCGCTTCGTCTGCTTTACCGGACCGTTCCTGTATTTCCTGCTTGCAATTCCGGGTCTCGGCATGACAGGTGTTATCCTGCAGTATGCACTCGGAAACGTCAACGCAATGATTTGCGGAAGCTCGCTCTACACGCTGATGGGCAAGCTCTACGCAAAGGGCGATAAGAGACGTGACGGTGCATTCGCAATCACCTACGTGCTCTCGAACATCGGTGCTATGTCGCCGGTCGTCGCAGGTACGCTCGCAAAGGTCGCAGGCTATCACTTCACCTTCTTTGTGCTCGGTATTCTCGGTGCACTCGGCTCCCTCATCTATCTCATTTTTGAGAAGAGAGCCTTCGGCCCGATCGGCATGGAGCCGGACGATCCGCTTCCGCCGGCTGAGAGAAAGAAAGCTATCATCTACCTGATTGTCGGAACCCTGGTGTTCTGCGGTATTCTGGCTGCACTGTTCCTGAGCGGCGTCGCAACGATTGCAAACTTCTCGAACACGGTCAGCACCCTGACCCTGTTCCTGCCGGCTGCTTATTTTGTTTTCATGTACAAGAGCAAGAAGACCACGAGAGAAGAGGCACATAAACTCCTCTTCATCATCCCGATGTTCATCGCAAGCTCCTTCGCAATGATGGTTTGGTATCAGGCTACCACGATTCTCGCAATCTATGCGGAGACCAGCGTTGACCTCAACTTCTTCGGCCACGAGGTCTCCCCGACCATCTACATGACGCTGCAGGCTATCATGGCGATTGTCTTCGGTTCCTTCATCACCGGTCTCTGGAGTAAGCTCGGTGACAAGCAGCCGTCCACGCCGTGGAAGATGGGCTTCGGTACCATGCTCTACGGTGTCGGCACCCTGATTATGATTCTTCCGTTCCAGCTCTATGCGCCGGGCGTGAAGGTCAGCCCGTTCTGGCTGGTTGCATTCTACATGGTCGTTATCATCGGTGAGGGCATCTCCTATCCGGCCGGTAGCGCATCGGCTTCGGCACTCGCACCGGCAGCTTTCGCGACGCAGATGATGCAGACCTGGAGCATGTCGATGACCGCAGGCGCAAGCCTCTCGAACCTCGCTTCGAACTTCTACAAGGAAGGCAGCGAGACCATGTACTTCCTGCTCATCGGCGGCAGCACCTTCCTGGTCGGTTTCATCATTCTCCTCGTCTCCAAGAAGCTCGCGAAGGAGATGGGCTTCTCGAAGCAGGCGGCTTAACAACAAAACAGTACCAGAAGTAAACTTCAGCACATTTAAAATGTAAGTTGCGCTGTCGGACCCGTGTTAAACGGGTTCGGCAGCCTTTGTTTTTCGGGATAGTACACCGCGACGCTCTGCGCGAATCAGAGCCAACAGAAAGGGGAAAGAACCATGGCAGGCAGACCTGTGCTTGACAATGAGGCGATTTTCAAAGATCGCAGTTTTCTGGGGCATCCGAAAGGCTTGCTCACGATATGTCTACGGTATTTGTGTAACTCCTTTTCCTACTACGGTTTTACGGCAATCCTGATCTACTATCTCTATAAGGAAGCACCGGTCGGACTCGGCTTTGATAAGACTGAGGCGGCACAGCTTTTGTCGCTCTACTTTGCGCTTGTGGTTATCTGCGGCGTGGTCGGCTCCTACATGGCGGACCGTGTCTTCGGTGTCCGGAAGGCCCTGCGCATCATGAATATAATAGCGCCGATTCCCTATATGATACTTGCGATTCCGGGCTCCGGCGTCATCGGCTACGCAGTTGCGACCGGCCTTCTGCTCTGCAACAGCATGATTGCGGGCCAGTCCATGAACACGCTGACCGCAAAGCTCTATCAACAGGGCGATGAGAGACGAGACAGCGCCTTCGCCTATATCTACATCATTGCAAACATCGGTTCCGCAATCCCGGCTGTGACCGGAACCATTGCGCTTCTGTTCAGCTATCACGCTGCATTCGCACTCTGCGCGGCGGCATCCGTGGTCGGTTCCACGATTTTCCTCTCGACGGAGCGCCGCGTGTTCGGCACCATCGCGGAGGAGCCGGCGGACCCGTTCCCGGAGGCAACCAGAAAGAAGGCGGTCTTCGTGCTCGCGGGCATCGTTGCGATTATCGCGGCGATACTCACCTATCTCTTCAGCAACCGCATCATCACGATCAAGCAGTTCGCAAACACGGTGAGCTCGGTCGCGGTTTTCCTGCCGGCCATTTACCTGGTTTACGTGATTTCGAGTCCGAAAACCAAGCCGGAAGAGAAGCGCCGCGTGCTCTTCATTATCCCGATTTTCATTGCTTACTGCTTCACGAATCTGGTCTCTTATCAGGGTAACACCGTGCTCAGCATCTACGCGGAGACCTCGGTGAACATGAACTTCTTCGGCAGGGAGATTACGCCGGCATCCTTTGTCACCCTGCAGTCGATTTCTCGATACTGCTCGGTTCCGCAATTTCGGGACTCTGGGCAAAACTCGGCAAGAAGCAGCCGTCTACGCCCGGCAAGATGGGCATCGGTACGCTTTGCTACGGCATCTCGATTTTAATCATGGTGCTGCCTTTCCAGATCTATGCGCCGGGTGAGAAGGCGAGCCCGCTCTGGCTTGTCGCGTTCTATGCAATCTACACGATAGGCGAGGCCATCTGCTGGGCGGCCGGGACATCGGCGGCTACCATTGTCGCACCGGCAGCGTTCGCGACCCAGATGCTCACCATCTGGTCCATGGGTCAGTCGACCGGTGCCAGCCTCTCGGCGCTCGCGGCGAATTTCTACAAAGAGGGCAGTGAGTCGATTTACTTCCTCTGCATCGGCGTCGCCGTGGTCGCGGTCGCGGTAGTCATACTGGTATTGCAGAAACCGCTGGCACACGGCATGGGACTCGACAAAAAAGACTGATTCTCTCCGTCCCGCAATCGAAGATAACGATTGAAACGAAGAAAAGACGGAGCGAAACGGCCGCGCATCGGAGAAATACCGATGCGCGGCCATTCTTTTTTTAGACTTTCGGAAAAGTACACAAAATTCTACGGGAAACAGAGATAATATACTTGAAAACGCAGAGGAATATGATAAGCTTATGCAAAATGGCACGGAATATGCATAAAACCGGGCGAACAACAAGGAGGAGAGGAGGCTCGTTTTTTAGAGGCGTATTGTTTCGGCTTTGAAACAACTATTTTCGGGAGGTTTTTCACTATGGAAGCGCTTGCAACGGCGGAGAAGGACAGAGCACGGCAGGAAGAAATCAAAAAACTGCAAAATGAGACCTGTTTTATCGGCCATCCCTTCGGTGTGGGTATTGTCAGTTTCAAGTACATGATGGGCAGCGTCACGAGCTACGGCTTCAGCGCCATCTTCATCTATTATCTCTATGCGGCGACGCCGAAGGGCCTGGGGCTCACCCAGCTCGAGGCTTCGCAGTTCATTACCCTCGACATAGCCCTCGGCTCCATCTTCGGTGTCATCGGCTCCTATATGGCGGACCGCGTCTTCGGAAACAGGCGAGCCTACCGTTTCTGTGCGATTACGGCGCCCATGTATTACTTCTCGTTCGCAATTCCGAATGTCGGCATGCTGGGACTGATACTCTACTGTGTCGTCGGCTATGTGAACAGCGCGGTTGCGGGAAGCTCACTCTACTCCCTGCTCGGAAAGCTCTATGCCCAGGGCGATAAGAGAAGAGACGGTGCCTTCTCGGTGATCTACGTGCTCTCGAACATCGGCTCCATGTGCCCGGTTGTGATCGGCGGCATAGCACTGGTCGCGGGCTATCAAGTGACCTTCTTCATCCTCGGCGTGATCGGCGCCCTCGGCAGTATCGTTTATCTGATACTCGAGAAGCGCGCCTTCGGCCCGCTCGGCATGGAACCCGACGATCCGCTGCCGCCCGCACAGAGAAAGAAGGCGGTTGCCCTCCTCATTGCCTTCTTCATCGCCTTTGGCGGCATTCTCTATCTGCTCTTTGACTTTAAGCTCCTCACGATTACGAGCTTTGCGAACATAGTCAGTGTGTTTACGCTCATCCTTCCGGTCATCTACTTTGTCTACATCCTGAGAAGCAAAAAGACGAGCGATGCGGAGAGAAAGCGTCTGCCCTACCTGATTCCTATGTACATCTCGAGTGCGTTTGCCATGATGGTCTGGTACCAGGCAACCACGATACTCTCGATTTACGCGGAGACCAGCGTGAACCTGGTATTCTTCGGGCAGCGCGTGGCGCCGAGTATCTACATGACCCTGCAGGCCATATTCGCGATTGCAATCGGAACGCTCTGCGCGGGTATCTGGAGTAAACTCGGCAGAAGACAGCCCTCGGCAGCCTGGAAGATGGGCTTCGGAACCATGTGCTACGGCCTCGGCCCCCTGCTCATGATACTTCCCTTCCAGCTCTATGCACCGGGCGTCAAGGTAAATCCGTTCTGGCTGGTCGGCTTTTATCTCATTGTAATCATCGGCGAAGCGATTTCGTATCCCTCGGGCAATGCGGCGGCCTCCGCACTCGCGCCGGTCGCGTTCTCGACGCAGATGATGACGGTCTGGGGCTTCTCCGGCACGGCGGGTGCCAACCTCTCGACCCTGGCGTCGAACTTCTACCGCGAGGGCTCGGAGAGCCTCTACTTCCTCGGCATCGGCGGCAGCACGCTTCTGGTCGGTCTGATTTTAGTCATCTTCTCCAAGCGCTTTGCGAGGGGCATGGGACTCAACGAAAACGCGGAAGCCGCGTAAGTCAAATAAGCCTCTGTCGGCAAAATGACGATAGAGGTTTATTTTATTTTTATATTTGTTAAAATTATGACAAAGAATAGCTGGTAGACAGGATAAATATCCTTGAATTTAAACAATAGAGTGATACAATACAAACAGAGAGAGGTAAATTTTCCCAGTCACAGCAAGACACAGTTACAACGGCGGTTTCGCCGATGAAAATCGGATGGGAAAGGAGGTCTGTTTTTTTTTACTGGTTGAAGTAACTTTTTCATTGCGATAGGAGGTTCTTGTTTATGGAAGCAGTTGCAACAGCAGTACTCGATGAAAAGGAGAGAGAGCGGCAGGAACAAATCAAAGAAGCTGCAGAATGAAACCTGTTTCATCGGCCATCCCTTTGGCGTCGGCGTCATGAACTTCAAGTTTATGATGGGGCAGATTACCGGCTACGGTATGACAGCCATCTTCATCTATTACCTCTATGCGGCAGCTCCCGAGGGAGTCGGTCTCACGAAGGTGCAGGCATCGCAGATTATCACCCTCGATGCGGCACTTGCCTCGATCTTCTCGATTGTCGGTTCCTTCATGGCGGACCGCGTGTTCGGAAATCGAAGGGCCTATCGTTTTTGTACCATCACCGGGCCATTCTTCTATTTCTCCCTCGCCATTCCTAGACTCGGCATTGTCGGCGTGGTTCTCTACTGCTGCATCGGCTACCTGAACAGCATGGTCGCCGGCAGCTCCATGTACTCGCTGCTCGGTAAGCTCTATGCCCAGGGCGATAAACGGCGAGACGGTGCGTTCTCGATTCAGTATGTGCTCTCGAACATCGGCGCTATGTTCCCGGTGGTCATCGGTTCCATTGCTCTGGTGGTAGGCTATCAAAAGACCTTCTTCATCCTCGGCATTGTCGGTGCCCTGGGAAGTGCGGTCTACCTGGCGCTTGAGAAGCGCGCCTTCGGCCCGATCGGCATGGAGCCGGACGATCCGCTGCCCCCGGAGCAGAAGAAGAAGGCGGTTACCTGCCTTGTACTCGGTGTTCTGGCCTTCGGCGGTCTGCTCTTCCTCCTGTTCACGAATGAGATTCTGACCATTTCGAGCTTCTCGAACATTGTCAGCGTTGTGACCCTTTGCCTGCCGGCAATCTACTTTGTTTACATGCTGAGAAGTAAGAAGACCAGCGATAGCGAGCGGAAGCGCCTGCCCTATTTGATTCCGATGTTCATCACGGGCGCATTCTCGATGATGGTCTGGTATCAGTCCGCAACCATACTCGCAATTTATGCGGAGACCTCGGTCAATCTGAATTTCTTCGGCTTCCAGGCACCGCCGAGCGTCTTCATGACGATTCAGGCGATTATGGCAATTGTGATCGGCATCATCTGCACCGGTCTCTGGAGTAAACTCGGCAGAAGACAGCCCTCCACCCCGTGGAAGGCAGGCTTCGGAACCATGTGCTACGGTCTCGGCGCCCTCATCATGGTGATTCCCTTCCAGATTTACGCGCCGGGCGTCAAGGTGAGCCCCCTTCTGGATGATCGCATTCTACTTTGTCATGATCATCGGTGAGGCGGTTTCGTATCCGGCGGGAACTTCCGCAGCTTCCCAGCTCGCACCGGCGGCGTTCTCGACGCAGATGATGACCATCTGGGGCTTCTCGGTCACCGCGGGCGCAAACCTCGCGAACCTGGTTTCAAACTTCTACCACGAGGGTTCGGAGGGCGTTTACTTCCTCGGCATCGGCCTCAGCACGGCGCTTGCCGGCCTTATCCTCCTGTTCTTTGAGAAGCGTCTCGCAAAGGGCATGGGCCTGAACGAAGGACCCGAGACGGCAGCGGCATAAGAGCGGCAGTGTAAGTTGAGCTAAGACAGCGAAAAGCGAATAGAACGACGCGGCAAGCGTCTTAGGAGAGTCACGCGCAGGGCGGGCGGCTGAATCGCCGACCGCCCTGTGCCCTTTGTTTTACAAGCGAATACAAAATTCAAAACCGGAAGGAGTAAGAAATGGGTAGCAGCAGTGTCAACGGCACGGCAGATCCGAACGAGGCCCTGTACCGGGATAAAAGTTTCCTCGGACATCCGAAGGGTTTGTTCACCGTTTGTGTTAAGAATCTCTGCAGTTCCTTTGCGTATTACGGCTTCACGGCAGTTCTGATTTATTACCTCTATACCGAAGTTTCGAAAGGGCGGTCTCGGCCTTGAGAAAACCGAGGCGGCACAGCTCTTATCGCTCTACTTTGCGCTGATTGTCGTCTGCGGCGTGGTAGGCAGCTACATGTCCGACCGTGTCTTCGGCGTTCGAAAGTCCCTGCGCATTGTCGTCACGATAGGTCCTCTGCCCTATATCATCCTAGCAATCCCGGGCTCCGGCCTGATCGGTTACGCGGCGGCTATGGGCATACACTTGATCGGCAGTATGGTTGCGGGGCAGGCCATGACGGCCCTCACCGGAAAACTGTATGCCAAGGGAGATGAGCGGCGCGACGGTGCCTTCTCCTATGTCTATGTCATTTCGAACATCGGCGCGGCGATTCCGAGTATCAGTGGTACGGTTGCCCTGCTCTTCGGCTATCACGCGGCATTTGCCCTCTCTGCGGCGGCCGCAATCGTTGGTTCCGCCTTTTACCTCATCATGGAGCGCAAGGTGTTCGGCACCATAGGCGAAGAGCCGGACGATCCTATGCCGCCGGCAGCGAGAAAGCGCGCTGTCTACATTTTGATTGCAGCTGTCGTGATCACGGCGGTGACGCTCTATCTCTTGTTCAGCAGCGGGATACTCACAATTACGCGCTTTGCGAACAGCGTGAGTTCGGTCGCGCTCTTCCTGCCCGTGGTCTATTTTATCTACGTGATCACGAGCCCCAAGACCAAGCCGGATGAGAAGCAGCACATCCTCTTCCTGCTCCCGATGTTCATTGCCTATTGCTTCACCCTCTTGATCAGCTACCAGGGTCAGACCATACTCTCGATTTATGCGGAGACCTCGGTTGACCTGAATATTTTGGGCGTTCAGATTACCCCGGCGGCCTTCCAGACCCTGCAGGCAGTCTGCTCCGTTATCCTCGGTACGGTCATGGCGACACTCTGGGCGGCACTCGGCAAGAAGCAGCCCTCGACACCCGCCAAAATGGGCATAGGCACCATTTGTTACGGCCTTGCGATTCTCATCATGATTGCGCCCTTTAAGATTTACGCGCCGGGCATGAAGGCAAGCCCGCTCTGGTTGGTCGGCTTCTATGTCGTGATGACGGTCGGTGAGGCCATCTGCTATCCGGCGGGAACTTCGGCGGCAACTTCGGTGGCACCGATCGCGTTCTCGACGCAGATGATGACAATCTGGTTCATGGGACAGTCGACCGGCGCAAGTCTCTGCGCCCTGGTCGCTAACTTCTACAAGGAAGGAGCGGAGATTCCGTACTTCTTCAGCATGGGTATCCCGGTCGTTGCGGTCGGCGTGCTCGTGCTTCTGTTCAGCCGCCGTCTCGCGCGGGGCATGGGACTCAGCTCCAAGGAATAAGACAAACGGCGCACGCGGTATTCGCCGCGTGCGCTGCCGTTATATTGAAAAGAAATGACTGCGCATTTCGGGGAGGGGTGGTAATCCCTTGGTTGTTATGCTAGAATAACAGGTGGAAAAACTCCTCGCACCATATAATTTGCGCAAGCAATCGGAACTCGAGGAGCATTTTTGTGGCAGAAACGTGAAAAAGAGGCGCTTTGCCACGGGTACGAGTAAGCCTCGGCGGAAGGTCCGCTGATCCTGAATCACAGCATCTATGACAGGAGGAGAAACAAATGAATTACGATGCGAATATCAAGAGAATCCGCGAAATCATGGTGAGACTTCGCATGCTGGAGACCGCGAACAATATCATGTTCTGCGACCAGTGGCATGCAGGCCCGGAGGCCGGTTTCGACCAGACCACCAATGTGGAAATGTACCTCAGCGAGCTCACCCAGCAGCTGGTTGAGAACGACGAGGTGAAGCAGCTGGTCGCGGATTTCGCAGACTTTGACAAGGATCAGTACAAGAGCGACATCGACCGCGGCATGGTGCGCTACCTGAGCGACCGCTACAAGAACGCAACCCTGATTCCGCTGGAGCTCGGCGAGGAGCTGGGCCGCATTAACAACGACGGCAGAAAGGCTTGGCACGAGTGCAAGAAGAACAACGACTTCAAGGGCTTCAAGCCCTATCTGCAGAAGCAGTTTGAGGTGCAGAAGCGCGTTGCGGATGCCATCAACCCGAACGAGTCTGCCTTCCAGGTGCTCGTGAACTGCTGGGATGCCGACTGGAGACTGGAAGAGATCGATAAGATTTTCGGCGAGGTGAAGCCGGAGATTGTTTCGCTCCTCAAGAAGACCGAGAGCTACAGAGACAGCATTGACCCCTCCGTCATCGACTGCGATGTCGACAGAGAGACGAAGGAGAGAATTGTCAGAAAGCTCATGGATTACTACGGCTTTAACTGGAACCAGGGCATTCTCTACGAGGAGGAGCATCCGAGCTGCGTCTGCGCGGGACCGAGAGACTCCCGTCCGTCGACCAACTACTCGAGAAACCTGTTCTACACCCTGCTCGGCGCTGCGCACGAGACCGGACACGGCATCTACAACTACGGCTCCTCGCAGGAAGTCGTGGATGCGGGCCTCTGGGGCGGCATCGACGGCAGCATGCACGAGTCCCAGTCCAAGTTCTACGAGGATCAGGTCGGCCGTTCCCTCGAGTTCTGGACGGCGTTCTATCCGGAGATTCAGAAGGAAGTGCCGAAGTTCAGAGACATCCCGGTCGAGACCGTGGTGAGAGCGCTGAACAAGCCGAATCCCGGGCTGGTCCAGAATGCAGGCGGACGAGCTCACGGTGCCGCTGCACTTAATTCTCCGCTATGAGATGGAGAGAGATTACTTCTCGGGCAAGCTCTCGATCGATGACATGGAAGAGGCTTGGAACACGCGTTACAAGGAGTACCTCGGCGTGACCCCGAAGAACGCTTCCGAGGGAATCCTGCAGGATGTCCACTGGAGCACGGGCTTTGTCGGCTACTTCCAGGGCTATGCGCTCGGCTTGGTCTATTCCTGCCAGTACCGCAACAGCATCCTGAAGGCACATCCGGATGCTTGGAAGAAGCTCGCAAAGGGCGATATCTCCGATATCAACAGCTGGCTTGCGGAGCACATTCACAGCCTCGGCCAGACCTATACGACCAGAGAGACCATCATCAAGGCGACCGGTGAGGACGTCAACACGAAGTACTATCTGGAGTATCTGAGAGGCAAGTTCACTCAGATGTAAGCGAAAAGCGCTTTGACAATGCGTTGACATTGAAGCACTTTTGCAGGATCGAAAAAGTGCAGGGCATATCCCTGCACTTTTTCATTATTCGTCTCATCCACCGAAAGGAGGCATTGTATGAATCAAGCTGAGCAGGCAATTCTGAACGGAGAACCGCGTCTGGTGTACGGGCGACCGGAGCTGAACGATAAGGACGCGCTGATTCTCACCTTTTTTGGCGATGGATTTACAGAGAGTGAACAGGAACTTTTCTTTGCCGAGGCAAAGCGCATGGCAAAGTACATGATGGCTACGCCCCCGTGGGACGAGTATGCCGATGCGGTGAAAATTTACGCGATCGGTGTGTGCTCGAACGAGAGCGGCGTGCGCGCGGATCACGCGCGGACCCAGGCGGAGGCGGATGCGGATACGCGCGACAGCGCCTTCCGCGCATCCTTCTGGACTTCGGGCATGCAGCGCCTGGTCGAGATTGCCGAAGAGGACATGGAGAGGGTGCGTCGCATTTACCGCGAGAAGTTGCCGGATACGGACTATGCGATTGTCATGGTGAACTCCGAGGTATACGGCGGTTCGGGCGGCGAAATCAGCATTGTCTCGCGAAACGACGAGTCGCTTGAGATGTTGCTCCACGAGCTCGGCCACACAATAGGCATACTCTCGGACGAGTATTTTGCCGGCAACAGCTATGCGGGCGAATATGTGAATATGTCGGCGGAGTCGGACCCGAAGAAGGTGCGCTGGAGCCGCTTCATCGGCAAAAACGGCATCGGCGTCTACGAATACGACAACGGCGGCGACGGCTGGTTTAAGCCGCACCAGAACTGCAAGATGCGCTATCTCGGACGGCAGTTCCCCTTCTGCGAGGTCTGCAAGGAGGCGCTGCGCGACCAGTTCTCCGCGCACGCGAATGTTACCAAGCTCTTCTGGCAGCAGTACGCGGATACGCTGCGCGAGGGGGATGGCGAGCTGAACCTTCGGCAATATGTCATTGTCCGGAGAGGCGGGAAAAAGGAGACCGGAGAAGAACTCGGCGACCGCTTGAAGCTCAGCTACTTTGACGAGACGGGCAAGGCCCTCGATGCGGTACCGACCTCTGCGGGCAGCTACCGCCTCCGCGCGGAACTGATCGGCGATGCGGTCTACGGCGACGCCGTGCTCGAGACGACGCTTGAAATCGAGCCGCCGGATCTCATTGATCTCGAGGTGGAGAACAAGGTCTGCGACGGCAAGCCGATTACAGTAAAGGCTGTGCTGCACGATGCGCCGCCGGCGGAACTCCGCTATTCCTTTACCGGCACCATGCCCTATGCGGCGGAGATTACCCACCTCTACGAGGATACGCTTCCGCCGGTGCTTCCGGGACGCTATACCGTGACGGTCACCGCGCATGAAAAGGGCAGCGAGAAGCTGCTCAGCAGAAAGAGCAAGGAGTTTGAGATTTCCCTGCACACGAGTTGCATTGCGGATCACAACACCCTCGAATATCCGGGCGCGCAGCCGTATTACAACAACCAGACCATCGTCTTTACGGGCGAGGGCTACAGCGCGAATGAACTTGAAAAGTTCGAGGCGGATGCGAGACGTTTTGTCGACTACTTCCGCACCTGCCGCTCTACAAGGAGGCAGATCAGTACTTCAACTACTACACGGTGCAGGCCGTGTCGGAGGGAACCCACATCGGCAAGGAGCCGAGCAATACCTACTACCATGTGAGCCGCAGCGACGAGGGCAAGCTGGTGCAGACCGAGGCGGGCACGCGCGCGGCCATGTATATGGCAAACAACGGCGTGACTTCGTTCTACAAGGCTGCGATCGTGCTCGTGAACGGCGTCTACGATGTGGTCGGCACCACGGTGACGAATAAGCGTTTCATCGTCTATGCGCCGGTCGATGAGAAGGGGATGCGCTTTGCGGCCATGGAACTTCTCAATTACCTCTCCGGTAAGCCGGAGGGCGTGCGCGCCGTGACCGAGGAGGAGAAGGCCGTGCAGAGAACGGAGTTCCTCTCGGCACTCTACCGCCAGTGGGAGGAATATGACTACGCGCCGATTCTGAGCCGTGCCTATGAAGAAGAGTTCAAGGCGACGGGAGAGCCGGTGGACTTTAAGCGCGCACTTCCACACCTATGTGCACGGCAAGGAAGTCAAGGTGCCCTACCGCATCCGCTACTACGAGGATAAGAACGGCGAGCGCGGGGCGGAGCTTACAGGCGCACCGAAGGAGCCGGGTACCTATCGCGCCTTTGCGGAACTGGTGCTCGACGAAGGCAAGGATACCTGCGAGGCAGAACTCGACGGTGAGAAGTTCAGCCTGCCGCTTGCGCGCTACGAGACGCAGTTTACGATACGCGCTTAAACCGATTTTGGCTTCGAAGCCGATATAACATGAAAGGGGAGCGTCCCGGGTCGTATCATCGACCCGGGACGTCCCTTCGGAATTTAATTCGTTTTGCTGTTTCAAGGCGTTTTCGACCGCCTTCATGATGCCCTTCGGAACTGGAGGTCGCGCCGCTCGCGGCGTCCACCTCTGTGGTCTGCTGTTCCAAAATGGCGTTGACGACCTGTTTCTTGGCGTCGTAGAAGTACTCTTCGTCGTCGTCTGTCTTCAGGATTTCGATGGCTGTAATCTTGCCGCAGGCAACGCTCACCTTGACCTTGATGTTGCCGTTATAGCCGACGCCCTTGCCCTCGTATTCGCCGTCCGGGACAGCGGCGGCAATGCCGCTGCCGCATGCAGGCGCCGCGCCTGTGTCTTCGGCTTTGCTTGCCGACTCGGAAGCAGAGGAAGCGCTGTTCGCGCTTTCTGCGGCGGAAGTGCTTTCCGCCTGCGTCGTGCCCGCGCTGCCTTGCTTCCCGGCCTGCACCGTGCGGAAGGCAAAGAGAAGGACGAGGAGCATGAGAAGGCTGATGCCGCCGTGCAGGCAGAGTACCTTGCGTCGTCTTGCACTGCGCTTCGCCTCGTAGTCCGGCGCGCTTGCTAGCGGTTTCTTCAAAAAGGCCTTCGTGAGTCGCAGCATGAGATAGACCCCGTAGAGCAGGGTGTAGAGCGCAAACTGCACGAGGTATTCCGTCTTTCCCTGCCGGAGCCCGTTGCTGTAGATGAAGGCAATGTGCAGGTAGAGGAGGCCGTAGAAGAGATAGGAGAGACGCTGCAGCTGTTTCCAGCGCTTTGCGTTCATCTTCCGCCGCACGACTTGGAAAGAGGTCACGGTGAGTGGCAGAAGCAGCAGTATCATCACGAGCGAGAAGCAGGCCGCAATCAGCTCATAGCTCTTTAACTTCCCGGCATTCGTAAAGAGCAGCACAAAGTAGCGCTGTCCGTAGGCAATATTGTGCGCGAGGGTCAGAATCGAGGCGCCGATCGCAATCTGCGCGCGGAGCGTCATCATGACGCGCTGCAGACGGCTCTTTTGCGGCAGCACAATCGCATACATGACCCAGAGGAACATGCTGCCGGCGAGTACGCCTCGCTTTAAGAGGCGGTTTACCACGTAGGCGACGGGCGGTGTCAGGAACTTGTGCGGTAGAAAAAGACTGAGCAGCGAGAGCAATACAAAGAACAGATAGAAAAAAACCGGCCGCCGCCGGATCTGCTTCTCCAAAAGGGAGAAGCAGAGGCCGGTGACGGCCAGGCAAAGCACTAAACTCATTTTGCCTCCACGGTGAAGCTGAGCTCCGGATAACCGTCAGCCGTGAGGGTGACCGGGTAGGAGGAAGCGCCGTCAAAGACCTTGACATCGCCGTTGTCGCCCGCGGTCGTCGCATCGAGCTTCACGCTGCCGTCCTCGTTGAACGCCGTCGTGCCGAACTTGCGTCCCTTGCCGCCCTTGTATTCGGTCTCGCCGATCTTTGCGGAGTTCGTGGTCTTTAAGTAATCCGCGACCGTAAGGCCCTGTGCGTTCTCCTTGAGGGAGAGCTTGTTGTCCGCGAAGCTGAAGTCCTCTGCGCTGAGACCGGAGTCGACCGTGCAGCTGAAGGAGACATCGGAGAGCTTATCGTTCGAGAAAATGAACTGATAGGTGCCCGGCTTTGCCTCCTTCGGGAGTGCCAGCACGCCCGCAGTCGCGGTGTCGACCTTCACATCGGAGTCCGCACGGCGGTACACAATGCGCTCCAGCTTGTACTCATCGGAACCGGTGTTCAGCTGATAGTTGATCTTGGTGCCTTCCGCGGAGTAGGTAACCTTTTCGTCGCCGGTGACCGCGTAGTCTGCGGGTGCCTGGTTCTTCACGAAGAGATCCAGATCGACCTCGACATCGTCGCCGTCCTTCACGAGGTAGGTGACCTTCTTGATGGTCTTGCCGCCGATGCCCGCGAATCTCTCGTACTGCTTTGCGGACTTGTGCGACTTGTCCTCGAACGCGACTGCGGAGAACGCAATCTCCTCGGGCTTCAGCCAGAGGTTGTCGAGGTGCTTCAAGCCGTACTTTGCGCCGTCCGAGGTCTCGAGGATCGCACCCTGCATATTGTCGGGATCCACATCGATGCCCTTCAGATCGAGCTCGTAGTTACCGTAGTTCGAAGTGGTCGTGATCGAAGCCTTGACATCCGCTGCCTTCGTGACCTTGCCGAAGGTCTTGGAGAGGGTACCGTCGGAATTCAGGACCTTGTACTCCGCGGGCTGAGCGCTCTCTTCGCCGGTCACATTGCCGACCAGGGTGAGAATGGGATTCTTTGCTTCCTTCTTCTCTTCGATCGCCTTCTTTGCGTCCTCGTAGAGGGGCTTTACGATTGCGACATTGACTTCCGCGACACCGTTGTAGACAGAGGTCTCACCCTGCTCTTCGGCGTAAGCGCCCTTAAACTTCTTGTACTTGCCGACGGTCGGCGAGGTGACCGCGTCGTACTCGCCTTCCTTCCGGAAGCCCGCAGCCTCAACGGCATCCGCCTTGTCAAGCTGCGCCTTAGCGTCCTTCGAGTACGCCTCCGGCTGCACATCCTTCAGCTCGCCGTAGTAGTAGTCCGCGTACGGCACATTCATCTTGACGAACACGTATTCGTCTGCGGAGAGCGCCGGAACCTCTTCCGCCGCGGCGGAAGAACCTGCCTCGGCCGTGGAAGCCGCGCTGCTGTCCGGAGCTGCCGTGGTCTCCGCCTTCTGACCGCCGCAGGCCGCGAGCAAGGTTGCCGCAGCGAGTGCCGGAAGGATGCGATAGAGCTGTTTTCTCATATACAGAACCCCCTTTTGTACCAACTAATTATAAGTATCTAACGATAGTTATTATGCACTACCGATAGGAGAAGCGTCAAGCGGAAAACTCTCCGTTTACTTTTTCGGACCGACACAGTATACTTTTGAAAAAGTCGCGGTGTTCCGCGGCGGAAAGGAAGGTACTTCGCCATGGACGAGTTTGAATTGGAAGAGGGACCGGTGAGCGGTGAGGATCTGATCGGAGAAATTGCGAATCTCTACCCGGAGACGCAGGAATTTTTGATGAGCCTCGGCATGCACTGCCTGGGCTGTGCGGCTGCCGCTTCGGAGACGCTCGCAGAGGCCTGCCGTGTGCACGGTCTCAGCACCTTCAAGGTGAAGCGCGAATTAAATCGCATCATCACGGAGAATCCCGCTTGACAGAGCAGCCTCCTTCGTCTAAAATATCCAAAAATCGAAACAAACCGTTGATGCGGAGATAACGGCGATCATGCTTCTACAGAGAGTCTGCGGTGCTGAGATGCAGATGAAACACAAGTCGTCAAATGGACCGCTGAGGGCGCAGGGAAAGCCGAGAGGCAAGTATTCTGCGACGTGAGGGCATACGTGAGTTGCCGGGGATATGATGGTATCCCGACAAGGGTATGGTTTGTACCATAAAACAGGGTGGCACCGCGGAATTTAGATTTCGTCCCTGGCAGCTTGCGTACGCATGTCTGCCGGGGACTTTTTGTTTTTACGGCGGACGGTGCGGAACAGACAAAGGAGACAAAGTATGAAAACTTTTCCGAGTCTTGATGTGCTCCGGGAATACCGGGACAGCGGTCTTTACACGATGGCGGCGCTCACGACGGAGCTCTACGCGGACATCAGAACGCCGGTGGAAGTGTTGCGCATTCTGCGCGCACGCGGCTCCCACTGCTTCCTCTTTGAATCCGCCGAGGATAAGGAGCGCTGGGGGCGATTCAGTTTCCTGGGCCTCGATCCCGGACTCACGGTCAGTTGCCGCGACGGCGAGCTGAAGATAGGCGAGAAGACAAGTCGCACGGCGCACCCGAAGAAAGAGATACGGGAGCTCATGCGGAATTACCGGGCACCGCGGATCGAAGGCTTGCCGCCTTTTACCGGCGGCCTGGTCGGCTACTTTGCCTACGATTACGTCAAGTACGCAGAGCCGACCCTGCGCCTTGCGGAAGGCGGCGGAGAGGGCTTTCAGGATGTGGACCTCATGCTCTTTACGAAACTCATCGCCTTTGACCACTACCGGCAGAAGATGGTGCTGATTGTGAACGTGGCGCTGGATCGCTTGGAAGAAAACTACGAGGACGCGCTGAAGACGCTGGAAGAGCTCCGCGAACTGGTGCACCGCGAGCCGCCGCGCGAGGGCGCTTCGGGGCGTGTGCTTTCTCCCTTCCGGAGCCAGTTTACGGAGGCGGAATATGCGGCCCTGGTCGAAAAGACACGACGCCACATTTACGAGGGAGATGTGTTTCAGCTGGTGCTGAGTAACCGCCTCGAGGCCGCGTTCGAGGGTTCCCTCCTCGATACCTACCGGGCCCTGCGCAGCCTGAATCCCTCGCCCTATCTCTTCTTCCTGTCGAGCCCGACGCTTGAGGTCGCCGGTGCTTCGCCCGAGACGCTTGTGAAGCTCGAGGGCAGGGAGCTCCACACCTTCCCGCTCGCCGGCACGAGACCGCGCGGACGCGATGCGGCGGAGGATGCAGCTCTGGAACAAGAGCTCCTCGCGGATGAGAAGGAGCTTTCCGAGCACAATATGCTCGTGGACCTCGGGCGAAACGACCTCGGGAAGATAAGCCGCTTCGGGACGGTCACGGTCGAGCGGCTCCGGGAGATACTCCGCTTCTCGCATGTCATGCACATCGGTTCGGCGGTGCGGGGCGAGATTCGCGAGGACTGCGACGCGCTCGATGCGATCGACGCCGTGCTCCCGGCCGGCACCCTCTCCGGCGCGCCGAAGTACCGCGCGATGGAGCTGATCGCCGAGATGGAGGGAGAAAAGCGCGGCATCTACGGCGGCGCAATCGGCTACTTGGATTTTAACGGCAACCTGGACACTTGCATCGGCATACGCATGGCGTATCGCCTGAACGGGAAGGTCTATGTGCGGAGCGGTGCGGGTCTGGTCGCGGACTCGGTGCCGGAGAAAGAATACGCGGAGTGCCGCAACAAGGCTGCGGCGGTGTTGCGGGCAATCGAGGAGGCGGCGGATGATACTCTTTAATTGACAACTACGACAGCTTTTCCTATAACCTCTACCAGCTGATCGGCAGTCTTGCCGGAGAGATGGAGGTTGTCCGAAATGATGCGCTGACGGTCGAAGAAATTGCGGCAAAGCGCCCGGAGGCCATTATCCTGTCTCCCGGACCGGGGCGTCCGGAGGATGCTGGCGTCACGGTCGAAGTGATTCAAAAGCTGGGCGGCAAGATTCCGCTTCTCGGCGTTTGCCTCGGGGAGCAGGCCATGTGCCTTGCGCTCGGCGGCAAGGTAGGCTACGCGAAGGCGCTGATGCACGGGAAACAGTCCCTTGCGAAACTGGACACCGACAGCGTACTCTTTCGCGGACTGCCGGAGGAAGTCGCGGTGGCGCGCTACCATAGCCTTGCGGCCGTGGAAGAGAGTCTGCCCGATGAGCTCCGTGTGACGGCGCGGACGGCGGACGGCGAAATTATGGCGGTGGAACACAAAACGAAAGCGATGTACGGCGTGCAGTTTCATCCGGAGTCCATACTCACACCGGAGGGCACAGAGATGGTCAAAAATTTCCTGCGGGCGGCCAAGGTCCTCGCTTAAACGCATATCGAAAGGAGAAAGCGGACTATGATTAAGGAAGCAATCATTAAAATCGTGAACAAAGAGGATTTAAGCTACGACGAAGCGTATGCGGTCATGAACGAGGTGATGAGCGGCGAGAGCTCGCAGGTGCAGAATGCGGCCTTTTTAGCGGCCATGTCGACGAAGAGCGCCAAGTCGGAGACCACGGATGAGATTTCCGGCTGTGCCGCTGCGATGCGCGCACATGCGACCAAGGTGGAATACGACAAGCCGACGCTTGAAATCGTGGGCACCGGCGGAGACGGCTCAAAGACCTTTAACATTTCTTCGATCTCCGCGCTGGTCGCGGCGGCGGGCGGCATCAAGGTCGCAAAGCACGGAAACCGCGCGGCGTCCTCGGACTGCGGTTCGGCGGACTTTCCTCGAGGCCTCCGGCATCAACATTAACCAGAGTCCGGAACTCTGCAAGAAGCTGCTCGACGAGGTAAATATCTGCTTTCTCTTCGCGCAGCACTACCACAGCTCGATGAAGTATGTCGGCGCGATTCGCCGCGAGCTCGGTTTCCGCACGGTCTTTAATATTCTCGGACCGCTCACGAACCCGGCTTCGCCGGAAAACTTTGTGCTCGGCGTCTACGACGAGTACCTCGTGTGGCCGATTGCGAACGTCTTAAAGAAGCTCAGGGGTCAAGAGAGCGCTTGTGGTCTACGGTCAGGACAAGATGGATGAGATTTCGGCGAGCGCACCGAGCACCGTCTGCGAGCTCCGCGACGGCAGCTTTCACTCGGCCATCATTAAACCCGAGGACTTCGGCTTACTGCGCGGCAAGAAGGAAGAGCTCGTCGGCGGCAACCCGGAGGAGAACGTAAAGATTGCGCGGGAAATTCTCATCGGGCGAGGAGCGCGGAACCCGCCGCACGGCGGTGCTCTTAAATGCGGGCGCGGCGCTCTACATCGGCGGCAAGGCGGAGAGCTTACAGGAGGGCGTGAAGCTCGCGGGACAATTGATCGACGAAGGCAAGGTGCTTAAGACCTACGAGAACTACATTCGCTTGTCGAACGAGGCGGCGAAATGACGGGCAATATTTTAGACGCGCTCGCGGCACACGCCCTGGAGCGGGTGGAAGAAAAGAAGCGGCGTTTTCCGCTCGCGGAACTGAAGCGACAGCTGGAAGAAAGAGAAGCGCTCAGCGGCTTTCCCTTTGAAGCGGCGCTTCGGGAACCGGGACTTTCGGTGATTGCGGAGGTCAAAAAGGCCTCCCCTTCAAAGGGCGTGATTGCCGAACAGTTTCCCTATGCGGAGATTGCGAAGGCCTATGAGGCGGCAGGCGCGGCCTGTATCTCGGTGCTGACCGAGCCCAAGTGGTTCCTCGGGGATGACCGCTATCTCCGCGAGATTGCGGCTTCGGTTTCCCTCCCCTGTATCCGGAAGGATTTTACGGTGGATCCTTATTTGATCTACGAGGCGCGGGAACTCGGCGCTTCGGCGGTGTTACTCATCTGTGCGCTGCTCAGTCGCGCGGAACTGGAAGAGTATCTCGGCATTGCGGAGGAACTCGGGCTTACGGCGCTCGTCGAAGCGCATAACGAGGATGAGGTGGGGACTTGCGGCGGAGGTCGGCGCGCGCGTAATCGGCGTCAACAACCGCGATTTAAAGTCTTTTTCGGTGGATATGAATAACAGCAAGAGACTCCGCGCAGCGGCGCCGGAAGACTGCCTCTTTGTCGCGGAGAGCGGGGTAAGCAGCCCCGCGGACACGGCGGCGCTTCGGGGAAGTCGGGTGGATGCGATTCTGGTCGGCGAAGCCCTGATGCGCGCGGAGAACAAGGCGGAATTATTAAAGGCGCTCTGCGCAGGCTATGCGGAGGGCTGAGATGGCCGGAACGAAAATAAAGCTCTGCGGACTGAGGAGAGAGGCGGATATCCGGGTTGCGAACGAACTCCTTCCGGACTACATCGGCTTTGTCTTTGCGGTAGGCGCAAGAAGGGCTGTCACGCCGGAGACCGCGAGAGAACTGCGGGGCGCACTCGATTCCCGCATCAGAGCGGTCGGCGTGTTTGCGGATCAAAGCCCGGAAGAGATTGCGGAGATTGCGGCGCTGGTGCCGCTGGATTGTATTCAGTTGCACGGCGATGAGAGCGAGGAAAGTTTGGAGCGGGTGAGAGCTTTGAGCGGAAAACCCGTGTGGCGGGCTTTTCAGGTCACGGGGCCCGAAGTATTGGCGCGGGCCAAGGAGAGCCGGGCGGACCTTCTGCTCCTTGACAGCGGGAAGGGGAGCGGTGAGCGCTTTGCCTGGGACTTACTCGAAGGCTTTGCCCGTCCTTACATGCTGGCGGGAGGTCTGGATTGTGAACATGTCGCTACGGCAATCAAAACGCTGGCACCGTGCGGGGTCGATGTGAGTTCGGCCCTCGAGACAGAGGGGCAAAAAGACCCCGAGAAAATGAGAGCATTTGCGGAAGCGGTCCGGAGAGCGGACCGAGAAACAGAGAGGTGAAGAGATGGCACATGAGACAGAGAGAGCCGGGAACTTCGGTGTTCACGGCGGACAGTACATACCCGAGATTTTGATGAATGCGGTGCAGGAACTCGAGGCCGCTTACAAGCGTTATAAGGATGACCCGGAATTTAAGCGCGAGCTCAGCGAACTTCTGAACGAGTATGCGGGAAGACCGAGCCGCCTCTACTATGCGCGCCATATGAGCGAAGACCTCGGCGGTGCAAAAATCTATTTAAAGAGAGAGGACCTCAATCATACCGGCGCACATAAGATCAACAATGCGCTCGGCCAGGCCCTGCTCGCTAAGTACATGGGCAAGAAGCGCCTCATTGCGGAGACCGGTGCGGGGCAGCACGGTGTGGCGACCGCGACGGTCGCGGCGCTCTTAAATATGGAATGTGTCGTTTACATGGGCGAGGAGGGACACGGTGCGCCAGGCGCTCAACGTGTACCGCATGCGCCTGCTCGGCGCGGAGGTTGTTCCGGTGAAGAGCGGAACCCGAACCCTAAAGGACGCGGTCTCCGAGGCCATGCGCGCATGGACCATGCGCATCGAGGACACGCACTACTGCCTCGGCTCCAGTGTGGGTCCCCACCCTTCCCGACCATAGTCCGTGACTTCCAGGCCGTCATCTCCGAGGAAATCAAGGCGGATATTCTGAAGAAGGAAGGCAGACTTCCGGATGCCGTCATCGCCTGCGTGGGCGGCGGCAGCAACGCAATCGGTTCCTTCTATCATTTTATTGACGACAAAGAGGTGCGCTTAATCGGCTGCGAGGCGGCGGGCAGAGGCATTCAGACCAAGGAGACCGCAGCGACCCTGAATGTGGGCTCAGTCGGCATTTTCCACGGCATGAAGTCCTATTTCTGCCAGGACAAGTACGGTCAGATTGCGCCGGTCTACTCGATTTCGGCGGGACTCGACTATCCCGGGCGTGGGACCGGAGCACTCCTATCTCCACGATGTGAAGCGCGCCGAGTACGTGGCAATCACGGACGATGAGGCGGTGGATGCGTTCGAGTATCTCTCCCGCACCGAGGGTATTATTCCGGCCATCGAGAGCTCGCATGCGGTCGCATATGCGAAGAAACTCGCGCCGACCATGGACAAAGAAATCAGATTATTGTGGTCACGCTCTCGGGGCGCGGCGACAAGGACGTTGCGGCAATTGCGCGCTACAGAGGGAGGATCTCCATGAGTAACATTCGTAAGGCATTTGAAAACGGCAAAGGCATTCATTCCTTTTATTACCTGCGGCGACCCGGATCTCGAGAGTACCAAGCGGAATGTGCGGGCTGCGGTCGCGGCCGGTGCGGACCTCATTGAGCTCGGTATCCCCTTTTCCGATCCGACCGCGGAGGGCCCCGTGATTCAGGCGGCGAATCTGCGTGCGCTCTCGGGCGGTGTCACGACGGACAGTGTTTTTCAAATGGTGCGCGAACTCAGAACGGAACTCACGACACCGCTGGTCTTTATGACCTATGCAAATGTTGTATTTTCTTACGGAATTGAAAAGTTTGCGTCGAGGGCCGAGGAGGTCGGTATTGACGGCATCATCATTCCGGATGTTCCGTTCGAGGAGAGTGCCGAATTTGCGCCGAGTTTTGAAAGCAGAGGTATTGACTATATCTCCATGATTGCGCCGACTTCCAAGGCGCGCATCCGAGAAATTGCGGCGCAGGCAAAGGGCTTTCTCTATGTGGTTTCTTCGCTCGGCGTGACCGGAGAGCGGCGGGAAATCGAAACAGATCTACAGTCCATGCTTTCGGAGGTGCGCTCGGCAAATCCGGAACTCCCGGCGGCCATCGGCTTCGGTATCTCGACACCGGAGCAGGCAAAGAAGATGGGGGGCATCGCGGACGGCGTGATTGTGGGCTCCGCGATTATGCGCATCATCGGCGAAAAAGGACAGCAGGCGGATAAAGCGCTCGGGCAGTATGTGCGCGAGATGAAAAGCGCCGCAAATACTTTCCTTTAAACGACAGATGTGATAAAAAGGAAATATACGAACAAAATAAGATGAAAAATGCTGAAAATGTCGGTGAATTGTGAATTCAAACAGAATATTGAAACTAATACTTGCATTTATCAGCATTTTATGACAAACTAGCACCCTGTAAGCCTTGCGTCCGGCTTTGGGACTTGCCAGCTGAACTCGAAGTAACGAACAGCAGAAACAGTGCGAAGGTGGGACAGAATGAGGGAAAAGGGCAGCAGATACGAAATGGAACACCGCCTCTACCTGACCATGACGGTATTGGTCACGGTGATTCTTCTCTGCAGTTTGGGGTTTACCCTTGCCATGGATATTGCCAGAGAGCGAAGGGCGTTGGATCGCAAAGATCACCGATGCGGCGACCTATGTCGCCGAGCTTCGGGGCGTTCGAAATGATGCTCGAAGCGGGATATCCGGACACAGAGGTGACCGAACAGCTCGAGGCGATCACCGAGTTTGTCTCGGGCATCGACTCCATTCTGATTGCAGACAGCAAGGGCTTGCGCTTCTATCAGACAAGTCGTCATATGGCGGGCGATATGTTCGTAGACGGTTCCCGAAGCGCGCATCCTGAAAGGGACGGCGCCTTACATCACAACCGTAGACGGAACCGGGGGCCCACTGCATTGTGCCTTTCACGGGATTAAAAACGAGAAAGGTGAGACGGAAGGTTTCGTCATGGTGTCGGTTGCAGTTTCTAAAATCACGGGACAGAGCCGGCAGATTATGCTGGTCTATGTCGCCATGTTTCTCGCAATGCTGCTGCTCAGCATTTTGCTGACCGGCGCGTTTTTCCGCTTTCAGCGATCCACTTTGCTCGGCCATGAGCCGACGGAGCTCCTCAGCCTGTATTTAAGGCAGGACGGCGTGATCAATTCGCTTGCGGAGGGCATTGTTTCGGTCGGGGCGAACGGCAAAATTCTGTTTGCCAATAAGCCTGCCCAGGCCCTGCTCGCGGGGCGGGAAGACGCCTTGGTGGGCAAGTCGCTCAAAGAGGTATTTCCCGAGACGCATTTTGAAGAGGTGATGCGCGAGGGAAGCGCGGTGATGAATCAGGTCTATGTACAGGGAGATCAGACCCTCTTAATCAGTGAGCTCCCGGTGAACGAGCCGGATAAGCGCCCGGGCGGCGTGTTGCTCATATTGCAGGACCGCACGGAGGCGCTGCGTCTCTCGGATGAACTCTCGGGCGCGCACAATATGATGGAGACGCTTTCGCGCCTTCAATCATGAATTCTTAAATAAGCTGCACATCATTCTCGGATATTTACAGACGGGAGAAATTGACAGAGCCAAGGAGTTTATCATAAACTCTAATCTTGTTTCCAGTCAGTCGGTTCGGGATACGGCAAACGCACTTCGGGTGTCGGAGGTCTGCGCGCTCGTCATCGGAAAGATGATGCACGCGGCGGAAAACGGCATACGGCTGAGCCTAGAGCCCGGCAGCAGTCTGATGGAGCGGGATCTTCTGATGGAACCCAGGGAGTATGTGACCGTGGTCGGCAACCTTCTGGAAAATGCCATCGAAGAGCTCAAGGAGAGCGGCGAGAAGAACGGCGAAATTCGCCTCGGTATCTTCGCGAAGCCCGGTGTCAACGTGATCAGTTGCGAGGACAGCGGCCGCGGGGTGAGTGCCGAACTCCTGGATCATATCTTTCAGCGTGGGGTCAGTACCAAGGGAAAGAATCACGGCACGGGTCTCTACCTGGTCAAACAGGTGGCGGATAAGTACGGCGGTGAAATTTCCGTTGAGACCGAGCCCGGTGAGGGCAGTTGTTTTACGGTTAGTCTGACCGCTTTGCAGAGCGCGGAGCGCCGGAAAGGAGCAGAGTGATGTATCGAGTATTGATTGTAGAAGATGACCCGATGGTGGCATCCATTGACCGAAGTTATGTCGAGAGAACCGCAGACTTTACGGTCGTTGCCGTCTGTAAAGAACGGCGTGGAGGCGCTGGAGCTGTTTAAGACCGAGGAAATCGATCTTGTCGTGCTGGACTACTATACGCCCGGCATGAACGGAGATGAGTTCCTGGACAAGCTTCACGAGACCGGCGTTCGCCCGGAAGTCATCATGGTGACTTCCGCGAAACAGCGTGGAGATTGTGCAGGAGCTCCTGTCCCGCGGTATCAGTGACTATCTGGTAAAGCCCTTTGAGTATGACCGTTTCCGCGAGGGACTGGAGCGTTTCCGCAGAAGAAGAGAAGTGCTGCAGGATGCGGGGTACCGGCATGCGTCAGGAGGAGATTGACCGCATGCTCTCCCGCGGCGCCGCGGAGAGATTGCAGGACTCCGAGCCGCTTCCGAAGGGCATGAATCGTCAGACCCTCTCGCTGGTGCGCGAGTATCTTCGGAATCATCTCGGACAGCGCTTCACGAGCGAGGCGATTGCGACCCAGATCGGTCTTTCCCGCATCACGGTGCGTCGCTATGTGAGCTTTCCTCGTGGAGCGCGGCGAGCTCACGAGCACCATCGATTACCAGACCGGCGGTAGACCCGGAATCCTGTATCAGTATAGGGAATTTCAGTGAAAAACGCCGTAGTCGCTGCTATCGGCCCGAGAAATAGCAGGAAAAGAGCGGACTTTCCGGAAGGAGAGTCCGCTCTTTTTTCCTGCTCAAAAAAAGGGTTGATACTTTTTATGAAAATTTTATAATTATGAACACTACTGTTTCCGATGAGTGAAAGGAGAATACTATGGAAACACTCATGGCGTACTTTGGTAAGTTCACCGCAGCAGAGGCGGGCAAGCTTGCCAACTTCCAGTTCGAGTACCTGACGACGCTCGGCTTTGCGGCCATCGTCATCTTCATCGGACGCTTCATTGTGTCGAAGTCGAAGGCACTGCAGAAGTATGCAATCCCGGCACCGGTCGTTTCGGGACTCATTTTCTCCCTCGTGATCTCGGGCATCAAGGGTGCCGGCATCATGGAGTTCACCTTTGACGCAAAGATCATGAAGGATCTCTGCCAGAACCTCTTCTTCCTCTGCGTGGGCTACGGCTTCAGCGCAAAGATGTTGAAGAACGCAGGGCGGCAAGCTCTGCATCATGATCGCGTTTGCGGCTTGTCTGCTGATTACGCTGCAGAACATGCTCGGCGTGGTGCTCGCACATGTGATCGGCATGAATCCGCTGCTCGCACTTCAGTGCTCCTCGGCTTCGATGTCCGGCGGTGTCGGCACGGCTTCCGCGTTCGGCCCGATCTTTGAGAAGATGGGCGCGGCGGATGCGACGACGGTCGGTGTCGCTGCGGGTACGCTCGGCAACATCATGGGCTCCCTGATCGGCGGACCGGTTGCGGCTTACCTCATCACGAGCAAGGGCCTCAAGTCCGACCCGAACGATAAGCCCGGAGGCACAGAGAACCGGTGTGAAGCCGACCCTCGACAACACGCGTATGATTTATGCGTTTGCGACCTGCCTGCTCCTTGCGGCACTCGGCATGCCGATTTACATGCTCCTCGACTCGATCCCGATGATTGAGATGCCGAAGTTCATCGGCTGCCTCTTCGCAGGGTGCCATCGGCAGAAACGTGATGGAAGCGCTCGGCGTCGACACGAGAGTGCCGGAGACCGAGGCAATCGAGCACATGTTCCTGGAGCTCTACCTCGCGCTCGTGCTGATGACCATCGACATCACGAAGCTCGCGCCGGTTGCGGGCCAGATGGGCATCATCCTCGTTGCACAGGCGGCTCTCATGGCTGTCTTTGCAATCTTCATCTCCTTCAATCTCTTCGGAAGAGACTACGGCGCAGCGGTCATGGCGGCAGGAAACTGCGGTTGGGGTTGCGGCTCCGGACCGAACGCGGTTGCAAACGAGAAGGCGGTTATGGACCAGTACGGCTACCACGATATCGCATGGGTGCTCTATCCCTCCTTCGCCGTCATCATCGACGATATTTACAACCCGATTTGCCTCTCTCTGATGGGAAGCTTCTTCGGAAAGTAAATCAAAAATCAAACTCTGCAAAACACCCTGTCCGTCCCGGACAGGGTGTTTTTTATACAAAACTTGAAGCATAGAAATTCAAATGATATAATCGTAGAACGCTGAGCACACACTACCTGATTCCGCATACTTTTCATCAGCGTTTCCTGAGACAATTTATTTTAGAAACCGAGAGGAGCCGTAGGATGAGGATAGGGTTTGCCGCGAGGAAAAAGCGCGCTGCAGTTGCGCTTTCCCTTGTTTTTTTGTGTTTATTTTCCGCCTGTGCCATGCAAGGACGGAATGCGTCGAAGCCGACCTGGCTCACGGTCGGAACGGCGGATGCGGGCGGCAGTATGTACGCGAACGGCTCGGAACTTGCTGCGGCGATCACGGCGCGGGATGCGGGACTCCGCTTTAACCTGAAGGCCTCGACCGGCTCACCGGCAACCTGAAGGCGCTGCTCTCCGGAGAGGTCGATTTGGCGCTCATCACCGCGGATATCGCGTCGAAGGCGCGCGAGGAGGCGGGGGGCGAAGAGCTGCGTGTCATCGCCGCGATTTATCCGAGTGTCAGCCACTGGATGGCGCTCCGGGAGAGCGGAATCGTCACGGTTTCGGAACTCAAGGGAACGGCGATTGCCATAGGCCCCGAGAATTCTTCGACCGAGCACGCTTCCGAGGCGGTACTCGCAGAGCTCCGCTTTCCCCGGGAGGGAAAATATTACTATGCGGGCATAGGCCGCGGCGCGGAACTTGTGGAGCGCGGAGAAGTTAAAGCGGTGCATGCGCTCGCGGGCGTGCCGACGCCGGGTCTCAAAAAACTGGCGTCGACAAAGGAAAGTGTTTTACTCCGCTATGAGAATGCGGAACTCGAAAAAATACTCGCGGAAGAGACGGAATATTTTCCGGCCGTCATCCCGAAGGGAAGCTATCCCGGACAGGAGGAGGATATCCCGAGTTTCGGGGTAAAATGCCTGCTCTGTGTGCGCGCGGATATGGATGAAACTTTGGTTTATCGGCTGACGAAACTCTTATACGAGTCGCTGCCGGAACTCGCCGCATCGAACCCGAGTTTTGCGGGCGCGGAGGATAAGTCCTTTTATCTGGAGGACCTGCCCCTGTCGCTGCATCCGGGCGCGCTGCGCTATTATCAAGAGCAAGGTCTCACGGAGGATAAAGAGAGATGAAATGCCCATTTTGCAATGCGCCGGATACGCGCGTCATTGACTCCCGCCCGGCGGACGAGAACGCGACCATACGCCGCCGCCGCCAGTGCGAGCGCTGCGGCAAGCGTTTCACAACGTATGAGAAGCCGGAGACCATGCCGCTCATGATTATCAAGAAGGACGATTCGAGAGAGGCCTATGACCGCGCGAAGATTGAGCGCGGCATCGTGAGCTCCTGCCATAAGCGGCCCATCAGCTCGGCGCAGATTACGGCGATGACCGATGCGGTCGAGACCGCGCTTTTTAACCGCGAGGAGAGGGAGATTCCCTCGACCGTGATCGGCGAAATGGTCATGGAGCAGTTAAAACAGGTGGATCCGGTTGCCTATGTGCGCTTTGCCTCGGTCTACCGGGAGTTCGGAGACGTGAATACCTTCATGTCGGAGATTAACAAGCTCATCACGCAGAAGGAGCAGGCATGAGAGCCTTCTTTCCCGAGGACGAGGTGAACTCGGTCTATGACTTTCCCTTCGAGAGCCTGACGGAGCGCGGCATACGCGGCATCATCTTTGATATCGACAACACGCTGGTGCCGCCGGATGCGCCGGTCGATGCGCGCTGCCGTGCGCTGATCCGCAGTTTAAAGACAGCCGGCTTTCGCATCTGCCTGGTATCCAACAATAAGGGACCCAGGATCGCGCCTTTTGCGACGGCGCTGAATCTTCCCTATGTGGAGCGGGCACTGAAGCCGCGGCGCTACGGCTACCGCCGCGCAATGGCGCGCATGGGAACCGCGCCTGCGGAAACCATAGCGATCGGCGACCAGCTCTTTACGGATATCTGGGGCGCCAACCGCGCCGGCATGCATAGTCTCCTGGTGAGCCCATGGAGTCGAAGGAGGAGATTCAAATTCTCGTAAAGCGCCTCTTGGAGCGCCCCTTCCTTTGGTACTACCGGAGACAAAAGGAGAGAGGAGAGAAGCATGATTGACGCAAAGACCAAGGTGTTCGGTCTGCTTGCGAATCCGATCGGGCACAGCCTCTCGCCGCGCTTTCAGAACGCGCTCGCCGCATACTGCGGGGAGAATGCGGTCTACCTGCCCTTTGAAGTGAAGCGTCCGGAGTGCCTCGAGGCCGCACTGATCGGCGCACACGCCCTCGGCATTGCGGGGCTCAATGTGACCGTACCCTATAAGGAAGCGGTCATCCCCTACTTAAGCGGCCTCAGCGAGGAAGCGCGGCGCATCGGTGCGGTGAATACCCTCGTTCGGAGCGAAGAAGGGTATATCGGTCACAACACGGACATTGCGGGCATGGAGAGCATGCTTTTGCGGCAGGGGCTCTCGATTCGGGGGGCAAAGGTTCTGGTTCTCGGCGCGGGCGGTGCGGCGCGAAGCGCAGCCGTGCTCGCGGCGCTCAAGGGGGCGACCGAGCTCGTGATTCTGAACCGAAACAAGGAGAGGGCGGAGGCGCTCGCCGCGTCTCTTCGCGGTATGGCGCCTAAGCTGCCTGTCTTTGCGGACTGCCTCGATGCCTGGGAGAAGCTCCCCGGTGACAGCTATCTCTGCATTCAGTGCACGAGTGTCGGCATGTGGCCCAAGGTTGAGGAGACCGTGATTGCGGATCCGCGCTTTTACGAAAAACTCGCGGCGGCGGCAGACATTGTATACACACCCGCGGAGACCGAATTTTTGCGGCTTGCGCGAGCGGCGGGGAAGCCTACGGTCGGCGGCCTGCCCATGCTGATTTCGCAGGGTATTCACGCCTTTTCGCTCTGGACGGGCAAAACCTGTACCGCGGCGGACGAGGAGAGTCTGCTCAAACTGGTGCGAGAGGCGCTTCCTGCCTAGAAAGTAAGAGAAAAAAGCTTGCGAAAAATATCTGCCTAGCGTAGAATACAGTAGACTATTTGGGGAACGAATGGATGGAGGGTTAACTTTATGATTTCTGCAGGTGATTTCAGAAACGGCATCACGCTTGAGATTGACAACACGGTCTATCAGATCATTGAATTCCAGCACGTGAAGCCGGGCAAGGGCGCAGCATTCGTGCGCACCAAGATCAAAAAAACGTGATGACAGGAGCTGTGACTGAGCGCACCTTCCGTCCGACGGAGAAATTCCCGACCGCACGCATCGACCGCGTCGAGATGCAGTATCTCTATGCCGATGACGACATGTTCAACTTCATGAACACGGAGACCTACGATCAGATTTCCCTGAACAAGGAGCTGATCGGCGATGCGCTCAAGTTCGTCAAGGAGAACGAGATGGTCAAGGTTGTCTCCTACAACGGCAACGTGTTCTCGGTCGAGCCGCCGCTCTTTGTCGAGCTGGAGATCACGGAGACCGAGCCGGGCTTCGCGGGCAACACGGCTACCGGTGCGCAGAAGCCGGCTATCGTCGAAACCGGCGCACAGATTTCCGTGCCGCTCTTTGTCGGCATCGGCGACCGCGTCAAGATTGACACCCGCACGGGCGAGTATCTCGGCAGAGCACAGAACTAAGACACAGAAATCGAAGAGCAGCCCGGAGTCGGGCTGCTTTTCTTCACTTTGGGGAGTAAACATGGCGACAAAGACTATCTTGGAAGCAATGAATGAGAGTGTGGCGCGCGCGTTTGCCGCAGTCGGTATCCGGATGCGCAGGCCTCGGTGCAGCTCTCGAACCGACCGGACCTCTGCGAGTACCAGTGTAACGGCGCAATGGCGGTGGCAAAGAAGGCGGGGAAGCGCCCGCTTGAGGTCGCGGAGGCCGTGGCGGAAGAACTGAAGCGGGAAGCGCTCTTTGCGGAGGTCGGCGCCGTGCCGCCGGGCTTCATTAACCTCCGTGTAAGTCCGGCCGCACTCGCAGACTCCGTGCGCGCGCTCGCGGAGGCGGAGCAGTGCGGTGCGGCGCGCGATGAGAGCCGGAAGATCGTTGTCGACTACGGCGGCGCAAATGTCGCAAAGCCGCTCCACGTGGGACATCTCCGCTCCGCCATCATCGGCGAGGCCTTAAAGCGCATGGGCGCTTTCTTCGGAAACGAGATGATAGGCGATGTGCACCTCGGCGACTGGGGACTCCAGATGGGACTCATCATCGAGGAGCTGCGCCTCAGAAAGCCGGAGCTCCCGTACTTTGACGAGGCTTTTTCGGGCAGCTATCCCGCGGAAGCGCCGTTTACGATTGCCGAGCTCGAGGAGATTTACCCGACCGCAAGCAAGCGCTCCAAGGAGGATGAGGCCTTTGCCGAGGCCGCGCATCAGGCAACCGTCAGGCTGCAGAGCGGCGATCCCGGTTTCACCGCGCTCTGGAAGCACATTCTCGCTGTTTCCAAGGCGGATTTAAAGAAGAACTACGATGCCCTTGCGGTCTCGTTTGAACTCTGGAAGGGAGAGTCCGATGCGCAGCCGCTGATTCCGGGTCTGATCGAAGATCTCGAAAAGAGCGGTCTTGCCCGCAACTCGGAGGGGGCGCTGGTCGTGGACATCGCGGAGCCCGGCGACAAGAAGGAGCTTCCGCCCTGTATCGTTCGGAAGTCGGACGGCGCGGCGCTCTATGCGACCAGCGACCTCGCAACCTTGATTGACCGCGAGGCGACAATCTCGCCGGACTGCTACATCTACATTGCGGACAAGCGTCAGGAACTCCACTACACGCAGTTCTTCCGCGTTGCGCGGAAGGCGGGCATTGTTCCGCCGGCGCATGAGCTCATCTACATCGGCTTTCGGCACGATGAACGGCAAGGACGGCAAGCCCTTTAAGACCCGTGAGGGCGGCGTGATGCGCTTAGAGACCCTGATTCGGGAGATTCGGGAGGCGGTTTCGACCCGCATCGCGGAGAATCCGGAGATCACGGCGGAGGAGGCGGCGCGCACCTCGGAGCAGGTGGCGCTTGCCGCACTGAAATACGCCGATCTCTCGAACCAGGCTTCGAAGGACTATGTCTTTGACTTAGAGCGCTTTGCCTCCTTTGAAGGCAACACCGGACCCTACATTCTCTACACGGCGGTGCGCATCAAGTCCATACTCAAAAAGTACGCGGAACAGGGCGGCGCTGCCGTGAGCCCGGCAGACCTTCGCCCGGCGGAGAGCGAGAGCGAAAAGGCCCTCTTCCTCGATTTGGCGCGCTATCCCGAGGTGATGCGCGGGGCCTGGAAAGAACTTGCGCCGCACCGCATCTGCCAGTATCTCTACGGACTTGCGGATCACTTCAACACGTTCTACCACGCGATTCGCATCCTGCAGGAGCCGGATGAGGAGAAGAAGCGCGGTTACCTCGCGCTGATTGCGACCGCGGAGCGTGTCATAGAACTTTCCCTCGCGGTTCTCGGCATGGAAGTGCCGGAGCGCATGTAATCATGTAAGCTTTGTACGAAAAAAAAACCACGCATTGCGTGGTTTTTTCTAATTTGACGGTTTTGGCATGTTATAATATTAACGCAGAAGTAACTGAATCCGAAAGAAAGAGGGTAGTCAGATGGGATTGGCAACTTTTCGAGGCGGCGTCCATCCGTTTGAGGGCAAGGAACTCTCAATGGACAGAGCTGTCACTGTGCTGAAACCGACCTCCGGCGAGATGGTGTATCCCCTCTCGCAGCACATCGGCGCTCCGGCAAAGGCAATCGTCAAGGTCGGGGACGAGGTGCTGGTGGGGCAGAAAATCGCTGAGGCGGGCGGTTTTATCTCGGCGGTCGTGGTCAGCTCGGTGTCGGGAAAAGTAAAGAAGATTGAGCCCCGCGTCACCGCAGGCGGCGCGAAGAGCATCTCGATCGTGATCGAGAACGACGGTCTGTATACGGCGGTCGAGGGACTCGGAGAAGACAGAGATGCGACAAAGCTCAGCAAGCAGGAAATCCGGGACATTGTACGCGAAGCGGGCATTGTGGGTCTCGGCGGCGCAGGCTTTCCGACCAACGTAAAGCTCACGCCGAAGGATGAGTCAAAGATTGACTATGTCATCGTGAACGGCGCCGAGTGCGAGCCCTATCTGACCTGCGATTATCGCATGATGATTGAGGAGCCGGAGCGCCTGGTCGGCGGTCTCAAGGTCATGCTGCAGCTCTTCGAGAACGCAAAGGCTGTAATCGGCATCGAGAACAACAAGCCGAAGGCCATCGAGACGCTCCGCGCGCTCGTGAAAGACGAGCCGAAGATTACGGTGGAGCCCTTGAGAACCAAGTACCCGCAGGGCGGCGAGCGCTCGCTGATTTATGCGGTGACCGGCAGAGAGATCAACTCCTCCATGCTCCCGGCGGATGCGGGCTGTGTCGTGGACAATGTGAACACGGTCATGGCGATTTACGATGCGGTCTGTAAGCAGACCCCGATTTTGGAGCGCGTGATTACCGTCACCGGCGATGCCGTGAAGGAGCCGCAGAACTTCAAGGTCAGAACCGGCATGAACTACAACGACATCATCGAGGCGGCCGGCGGCTTTGTCGGCGAGCCGAAGAAGATACTCTCCGGCGGTCCCATGATGGGTCAGGCCATGTATACCACGGATGTCCCGGTCACAAAGAACTCCTCTTCGCTGACCTGCTTCCTCGAGGACGAGGTCGAGAAGAATCCAGAGAGTCCCTGCATCCGCTGCGGACGCTGCGGCGAAGTATGTCCCGAGTTCCTGGTTCCGGTGCTCATGATGCAGACCTGCATGGCAGGTAACAGCGAGGGCTATGAGAAGCTCTACGGCATGGAGTGCATTGAGTGCGGCAGCTGTTCCTACATCTGTCCCGCGAGACGGCCGCTGACCCAGGCGTTCAAGCAGATGAAGCGCCGCATCGGCGAAGAGCGGCGTCAGAAGGCTGCCGCAGAGAAGGCAGCGAGCGGAAAGGAGGCAAAGTAAGCGATGAATTTATTGAATGTTTCCGCCTCTCCGCATGTGAGAGACCGCGTTTCCACGCGGGAGATCATGCTGGATGTCTGCATTGCCATGATTCCCACGGCGGTGTACGGCGTCGTGCAGTTCGGTCTCCACGCCCTCTGGGTCATTTTGGTCACGGTCGCGGCGGCGGTGCTCTCCGAGTACCTCTGGCAGCGCGGCATGAAAAAGAAGTGACGATTACGGACTTCTCCGCGGTTGTCACGGGTCTCATCCTGGCGCTCAACATGCCGCCGGAGATTCCGCTCTGGATTCCGGCGCTCGGCGCTGTCTTTGCGATTGTGATTGTAAAGCAGATGTTCGGCGGCCTCGGCCAGAACTTCATGAACCCGGCGCTTGCCGGCAGATGTTTCTTGCTGATTTCGCTCGCAAAGTATATGAATAACTTCACCTCGAAGCCGATTAACTTCGACGCGACCACAGGTGCGACGCCGCTTGCGATTATGAAGACCGCGATGAAAGCGGGCACGCCGGCGACCGCGGATGTGAATCTCTTTCAGCTCTTTGTAGGTCACATTCCGGGCACCATCGGTGAGGTCTCCGCAATTGCCCTGCTCTTCGGTGCGGCTTACCTGCTCTGGAGAAAGGTGATCAGCTTTGAGATTCCGGTCATCTACATTGCATCGACCGCGCTCTTCGTCTTCATCTTCGGTGAGCACAACGTAAACTATGTGCTCGCTCAGGTGCTCGGCGGCGGTCTGATCTTCGGTGCCTTCTTCATGGCGACCGACTACGCGTCCACCCCGCTCACCAAGAAGGGACAGATGATTTACGCGCTGATTATCGGCATACTCACGGGTCTCTTCCGTATCTTCGGTACCGGTGCGGAAGGCGTCTCGTACTCGATTATCATCGGCAACATGCTCTCGCCGCTCATTGAGAGCGCAACCATTCCGAAGGCATTCGGCAGAAGGGGGGCAAAAAAAGCATGAGCAAGACAAAAGAAACTTCGTTTGTGAGCGATGCCCTGCGCCTCATGCTGATCACGGTGATCGCGGGCCTTCTGCTCGGCGTCGTCTATACCGTGACCTATGAGCCGATTCAGGCGGCGCAGAATGCGACGACAATTGCGGCGTACAAGCAGGTGTTTCCGGATGCCGCTGACTTTCAGGAGAATCCGGACGGCGCGGCGCTCATTGAGGCGAATGCGGCTCCCCTCGCGGAGCAGGGCTTCGGCAATGTCCTGATTGACAAGGTGGTCAATGCGGTCGACGCGAACGGTCAGGTGGTTGGCCACATTATCAATGCGAGCTCGAAGGACGGCTACGGCGGACTGGTGTCGATCTCGGTCGGCATTCAGGCGGACGGTCAGACCGTGAACGGTATTGCCTTCCTCTCGATTTCGGAGTCGGCGGGTCTCGGCATGAACGCACGCGACACCGACTGGTACAAGCAGTTCAACGGCAAGAAGGGCGAGAAGTTTGAGGTGACCAAGGCCGGCGACGGTGAACTCGACAACGAGAAAATCAACGCGATTTCCGGTGCGACCATCACCTCCCGCGCGGTGACCAACGCGGTCAACGCGGCGCTCTACTTTGTGAACAACGGCTTAAAACAGTGAGAGGGGGAAAAGATTCCGTGAAAGTATGTATGGAACGCCTGAAGAACGGTATCATCACCGAGAATCCGGTCTTCATCATGGCACTGGGACTTTGCCCCACCTTTGCAGTTACGACCTCCGCGGTCAATGCAATCGGAATGGGACTTTCGTCTCTGGTCGTTTTGATGTTTTCGAACTTAATTATTTCCGCGCTTTCGGGCGTGATTCCGGGAAGAGTGCGTCTTCCCGCGGAGATTGTCGTCGTCGCGTCCCTCGTGACGATCGTGCAGCTTCTCATTCAGGGCTTCGCGCCCTCGATTTACACGGCACTCGGCATTTACATTCCGCTGATCGTCGTGAACTGTATCATCCTTGGCCGTGCGGAGGCGTATGCGCTCGGCGCGAAGCCGATTCCGGCGCTCTTTGACGGCATCGGCATGGGACTCGGCTTCACCCTGGCGCTCCTGCTCCTCGGCTCCTTCCGTGAGATTATCGGCGCAGGTTCGATTTTCGGCATCAAGCTGATTCCGGATGCCTACCACATTTCGATTTTCGTTCTGCCCCCGGGTGCCTTCTTCGTGATGGCCTTCCTGGTTGCGGCAATGCAGTATTACCAGGATGAGAATCGCGGTCGGAAAAAGACCAACGGCCCCTCCCTCGAAGAGGTGAAGACCAAGGTTGTGAAGCCGGTCGCAAAGCCGGCGGCAGCTGCGGCAAGCGGTGCAACGGCAACGGCGGCGGCAGCTACGGCACAGGCAGCGGCAGCGGCACCCAAAGCGGCTACGGCGCAGAGCCCGGCAGCGGCGGAGAAGAAAGAGGAGGCGAACTGATGTCAAAAGTAGCATTGCTCCTGGTGAGCGGCGCCTTGGTCAACAACGTCGTTCTCTCCAGATTCCTCGGTCTCTGCTCCTTTGTCGGTGTCTCGAAGAAAAAGGACACCTCGGCCGGCATGGGCGGCGCGGTTATCTTTACGATTTTCCTCGCGACCATTCTTTCCTCGCTGGTCTACATGTTCGTGCTGCGGCCGCTTAAAATCGACTATCTGCAGACCATCGTCTTCATTCTTCTGATTGCGTCTCTCGTGCAGTTCATCGAGATGTTCATGAAGAAGAGCATGCCCGCCATGCACGCTTCCCTCGGTATTTACCTCCCCCTGATTACGACGAACTGCGCCGTGCTCGGCGTGGCGCTCGACAACGTACAGAAGGAGTACAATTTCATTGAGGGTCTCGCATGGGGCGTCGGCACCGCGGCCGGCTATGCCATTGCCATTGTCATCCTTGCGGGTATCCGCGAGAGATGTGAGGGCAACGACATTCCGAAGTATTTCCGCGGCCTGCCCATCGTGTTGATCATTGCGGGACTCATGGCAATCGCATTCACCGGCTTCTCGGGCATGATTAGCTGAGCGGAGGGAGAGAAATGAATTACACCATTATCATTGTCTCGTTTGCGATTGTCGGTATCGTCGGCCTGATCTGCGGCATGGGTCTCGGCGTTGCAAGCGAGAAGTTCAAAGTAGAAGTAGATGAGAAGGAACTTGCGGTCCGCGAGGCGCTGCCCGGCAACAACTGCGGCGCCTGCGGACCCGGGCTGCGACGGCTGCGCACACGCGATTGCAATCGGCGAGGCGGCTGTCACCCAATGTCCGGTCGGCGGCAAGCCGGTCGCACAGAAAATTGCGGACATCATGGGTGTCCAGGCGGGCGAGGCGGTCAAGAAGGTCGCAATGGTCCGCTGCTCCGGTACCTGTGACAAGGCGATTAAGCGCGCCAAGAACGTGGGTCCGACCGACTGTAACCAGATGTCGGTCATGCCGGGCGGCGGCGATCTCGGCTGTGAGTTCGGCTGCCTCGGCGGCGGCTCCTGCGTGAAGGTCTGCGAGTTCGATGCCATCCATGTGGTGGACGGCATTGCCGTGGTCGACAAGGAGAAGTGTGTGGCCTGCGGTCTCTGCGTGAAGGCTTGCCCGCGCCACATCATCGAGATGACGACCTACAAGGCAAAGTACCACGTGAGGTGTATGTCGCAGGAGAAGGGCAAGGCGGTCAAGGATGTCTGCCAGGCGGGCTGCATCGGCTGCACGCTCTGCGTGAAGGAGTGTAAGTTTGACGCCATCCACATGAACGGAAACGTCGCGCAGATCGACTACGACAAGTGCGTGAACTGCGGCGCCTGCGCGAGAAAGTGCCCGGTCAGCGTCATCAACTAAAGCACTGCGGCAACAAGAAAAGTCAGCAACGCATACAGATCAAAGAAGCGCCCTGTCCGTAGCGGACAGGGCGCTTTTGTATCAGCGACGGGAATTTTGCGGAAAAATGATGATGTTTCTCAAAAGAAAGGTATAATTGAGGTGGTATCTCCCGAAAATACGAGGAGTATTCAGATAAATTCTGCGATGACACAAAGATGAACGTCTGAAGCATTGTAATCGCAGGTTGTTGCGGTAAAAGGATTGCTTAAACCATGGATTGCACAGAGAGAAACGGAAGGACGGAGGAGGTTTGCGGGATGAAAAAACACGGAACATGGTTCGTTGCAGTGTTGTTTTTGATTATAGGAATCTTTCTCGGAAGCTTCGGTATGAAGCAATATGAGAGCCGGAAGAATAAAAGCTATGTCGGAACGGAGGAACAGGACAGAGCCGCGTATCTCGGGACACCGCTCTACAGCGATATGCCGATTGAAGGCTATGAGAATCCCGCGCCGCAGCTTGTGCTCTATCGCATGAAGAAGGCAGATCTCGGCAAAGTGAACATGGACGCGCTGCGGCGGCAGTACAGCTCGAATAAAAAAACCTGCTCTGCTTTGTGTTCGAGGATCATACAGCACTTTCGGTAGAGACGGGCGACGGGAGAACCCGCTTTGCAAGTTGGAATCCCGAGAAAGAGAGACTCTCGCTGTTGCCGTAAAGCTCCGGCGATTTGGCAGAATTGTGCGAACGCGAAAGCGCCCTGTCCATAGCGGACAGGGCGCTTCTTTTTTCCTCGCAAGGATTGCTTCAGCGCTCCGAAATCTGTACGACCAAGCGGTGCGGCAGGCAGGCAATGATCTCGCCGGTGCGGGAGATGCGCCCGGTGTGCACGCAGACCTTGTCGGGGCAGTTGGCCTCGCTGATCCAGGCCTCGCCGTTATGAATGATGAGGGTATTTACACCGCCGTCCGAGGTTTGGAATACATCTTCACGGTCTTTCGAAAGCGGATAGTCGCCGACCACCGTTCCGTACTGCGAGACAATGACGCGCATACCGCGCTTGTTGCTGCCGAGCCGCTGCCAAAGGAGCAAAAGCAGTCCTAAGACACAGAGGACGGCGATGAGAATCAGTTCTCGTTTTCGCTTGTCTGTCATGTATTTTCCTCCCCGGGGAGCCCGAAGCGGCAAAGAGACGAGTTCTGGTAGCGGGCATCTTGGGTCACCTCTTCCCCGAACCAGGCGGGCGGCGTGAACGCGCGCGCACTCGCTTCATCCGGAAATTCGACCTCGACGAGCCAAAGCCCCGACAGCGTCCCGTGGAACACATCGAGTTCCGCGATGAGTTCTGTGCCGGAGAGCGGAATCCGATAGCGCGTCTTTTCGATGCGGAGCCCGTCACACTTTTCGAGAAGATGGGAAAAGCTCTCCGCCGTGAGCGGGAGGTTATACTCGGTCCGCTTCATGAGGCCGCTGCCCTTATAGGTTAGGACATAGTCCTCGCCCTCGCGGCGCACGCGCACGGTCGGGGAAGTTGAGAGATAGCCCTGTAAAAACTCCTGATGCGGAAAGTCGCTCAGCGCTTCCGGCAGCGCGTCGATTAAAAATTTGCGTTCTATTTCCATGTGTTCCATGTTCCGTGTGTTCCATACAAAATAACCTTTCGTTTCCGTAAAAAAAGGCTCTTCTGTTTTTGAAAAAACAGCGTACCCGTTTTTGTAAAAGAACAGCTTTCCTGTTTTCGTAAAAAACAGCTTATCTGTTGTCGCACCAAACCGTCTTTCCGTTTTCGTGCCGAACTCCCCTCTGTGCCGGCTGACAGAAGGCCGCTTGGTCTTCTGTCGAGTGAACCGTGTGAAAACGACTGTCGCAAGACAAGTGCGCAGTCGAGTATCCGTTCAGCCGACGGCGGTGAAGTAGACATTACTATCTTACGCGCTCACTGTCTATTTTTCCACGGCAATTTTCTTCGCCGGCTCCTTCTTTGCGCATCGACTTGAAGCGCTCAAAGCGCGGAATCGCGGCCGCCGAACTTGAAGTTTTGTACAAAAAAGAGTACAATACAAACAGAACGATAGTTCGGGCGCAGGGCGTCCGTATGGAAAGGATGAGACCATGACAGAGCGTATTTCGAAGGAAGTTGTCGAGAAACTGATGCACGCACCCAGTGCCTGCAAGGAAGCGGTACAGGCGGGAGAGCGTTATTTAAAGGCGGTCGGGACCCCGGAGGAGGAAGCGGCGCGACAGGCGCTGGTGGAGGAACTCAAGGAGGATGTGACGGACATCGACGGGCTCATTGCCTTTGCCTCCTCCCCGGCGGGCGAGGCTGTCTTCGGCAAGGAGGGCGCGGAAGCAACCCGGAAGGCGGCCGAGGCTGCCAAGGCGGGCGGCGAGCACTACTGCATCTGTGATGCCTGCCAAGCGGGGGCGGAGATACTCCGGGAAGCCGGTGAGGTGTGAGCGCAATGGAGCTTTTGAGAGAAGAGTTTACGCTCTTACAGCGTGAATGTCTGGCCTGCGGGAGAGCGGGGGCTTCCTATCTGCTGCTGCAACCCGCGGATGAGCATGATCTTTCGGGTATCGAAGAAGAAGCAAAGCTGCTCGCGGCCTTTGAGGACAAGGGGCAGCTTCCCGGACACGGCCTTTTGGTCGCGGTCCGCGTGAACGACTGGTCTTCGGAGCTCTCCCCCTGGGAAGCGCCCCAACCTTCGGGCAGTGCCCTCTTCGGCGACAGTGCACCCGCTTTTTTTTGGAAAAAGCTGCTCGCCTTAATCCCGGAACTGCAACGCCGCTTCGGTCTCTCGGAGGATTGCCCGGTGTTACTCGGCGGCTACTCGCTCGCGGGCTTTTTCTCGCTCTGGGCGGCGTACCGGACGGATGCGTTTCAGGCGGTTGCGGCGGCATCGCCCTCCCTATGGTTCCAAGGTTTTATGAAGTATCAGCGAGGCCGTAAGCCGAGGGTCAAAGCGGTCTCTCTGAGCCTCGGCGACAAGGAGGAAAAAACCAGAAACGAAATGATGGCGAGCTGCGGAGCGCGATGCGGCAGTACTATGAAGAACTTTCGGAGCTTATGGAACCCGGTGCTCTGGTATTCGAGTGGAATCCGGGCGGTCATTTTGACGAAAATGCGAAACGAACGGCCCGCGCCTTCTATCTCGCGGAGAAGATGCTCGCCCGCCGCGCTTGAAAAGCATTGTTACAACGGGGGCTCTGTGCTATACTGTTCTACTGAATACGTCTCATTTGCAAGAAGTATGCTAATTCAGAGAGAACAGATATCTAGGAGGAAGCCCCGATGGCATTTAAGGTAGAGCAGAAAGAAAACAATATGGCAGTGATCACGGTGACCGTGCCGAAGGAAGATTTTCAGAAGGCAATCACCGCAGCGTACAACCGCGAGAAGTCGAAGTATCAGGTGCAGGGTTTCCGGAAGGGCCATGTGCCGCAGGCTGTGATCGAGAAGTACTACGGCCAGGGCGTCTTCTTTGAGAGCGCTGTAAACAGCTGCATCAATGATACCTATCCGGAGGCTTCGAAGGAAAGCGGTCTCACGATCGTGTCCCGCCCGGAGATCAATGTGACCGAGATCGGCAAGGATCAGGATCTGGTCTACACGGCTACGGTTGCGACCAAGCCGGAAGTGAAGCTCGGCGCTTACAAGGGCATTGAGGTCAAGAAGGCAGATGCCGAGGTGACCGAGGAGGATCTCAACGAGGCTCTGCAGAAGGAGCGCGAGAAGAACGCGCGCCTCGTGACGGTCGATGACCGCGCGGCGGAGACCGGCGACAGTGTCAAGATTGACTTTGACGGCAGCATTGACGGCGTTCACTTTGACGGCGGCAAGGGCGAGAACTACCCGCTGGTGCTTGGCAGCGGCAGCTTCATCGACGGCTTCGAGGAGCAGATTGTGGGTCACAAGACCGGCGACAGCTTCGATGTCAAGGTGACCTTCCCGGAGGAGTACCACGCGAAGGAACTCGCGGGCAAGCCGGCTGTCTTTGCCTGCAAGCTGCTTGAGATCCAGAGAAAGGATCTTCCGGAGCTGAACGATGAGTTCGCAAGCGAGATTTCGCAGTTTGAGACCCTCGAGGAGTACAAGGCTGACTTAAAGAAGCAGCTCGAGGAGGCAAAGGCGAAGGCAGCTGCTGCGCAGAACGAGAACAATGTCGTTGAGAAGGTGGTCGAGAACGCAGAGATCGAGCTTCCGGCACCGATGGTCGACATGCAGTGCGAGCAGATGCTCGACGACTATGCGCGTCGCATGCAGTCCCAGGGTCTGCCGCTTGAGCAGTACATGCAGTACACCGGCATGACGGTGGAGAAGCTGAAGGAGCAGTTCCGCCCGCAGGCCGAGAGAAACTTAAAGACCAGACTGGTGCTTGAGGAGATCGTGAAGGCAGAGAACATTGCGGTCAGCGAGGAGGCAATCGACGCCGAAATCGAGAAGATGGCAGCTGCTTACAAGATCGAGCCGGCGAAGATGAAGGAGTATGTCGGCGCAGAGCAGAGAGAAGAGCTCGCGATGGATCTTAAGATCCAGGAGGCGGTCGACTTCCTCGTCGCAGAGGCAAAGCTTCAGTGAATGTCAGGAGAAATCAAATGAGTTTAGTACCTTATGTCGTGGAAGATTCCGGCCGGGGCGAGCGGAGCTACGATATCTTTTCCCGCCTCTTAAAGGACAGAATCATCTTCCTCGATGAGGATGTCAACGATGTCAGCGCGGGCCTCGTGGTCGCGCAGCTCCTCTTCCTCGAGTCCGAGGATCCGGACAAGGACATCAATCTCTACATCAACAGCCCCGGCGGCAGTGTCACGGCGGGTATGGCAATTTACGACACCATGCAGTATGTGAAGTGCGATGTCTCGACCATCTGCATCGGCATGGCGGCGAGCATGGGCGCGTTCCTGCTTTCGGGCGGAACGAAGGGCAAGCGCTATGCGCTCCCGAACGCGGAGATCATGATTCATCAGCCCTCCGGCGGTGCCCGCGGCCAGGAGACGGAAATTCGCATTGCGGCGGAGCAGATTCTCAAGACGCGCACCAAGTTGAACGAAATCCTTGCCGCGAACACCGGCAAGGACATCGAAGTGATTGCGCGCGACACCGAGAGAGACAATTACATGACGGCGGAAGAGGCAAAGGCCTACGGCCTGATTGACGCGGTTATCGCGCATCACTGAGACGGATAAAAAAGAAGGGAAGAAGCATGCCCAATAAGAATGGCGAACATGTGCGCTGCTCTTTCTGCGGCAAGACGGAAGACCATGTGCGGAAACTTCTGTCGGGCCCGAACGGCGTCTACATTTGCGATGAGTGCGTGGCGCTCTGCAATGAGATACTGAGCGAAGAGTTTGACCGGGACGAGTCCGCGGAGAAGGCACTGCAGGGCATCAACCTGCTGCGCCCGAAGGAAATCAAGGCCTTTTTGGACGACTATGTCATAGGCCAGGAGAGCGCAAAGCGTGTGCTCTCGGTCGCGGTCTACAATCACTATAAGCGCATCATGTCCAATACGGACTCTGAGGTCGAAATTCAGAAGAGCAATATTCTGATGCTCGGACCGACCGGTTCGGGCAAGACCTACATTGCGCAGACGCTCGCAAAGATACTGAATGTACCCTTTGCGATTGCCGATGCGACCACGCTCACAGAGGCCGGTTATGTCGGTGAGGACGTCGAGAATATCCTGCTCAAGCTGATACAGGCGGCGGGAGATGATGTGAAACGTGCTGAATACGGTATTGTTTATATCGATGAAATTGACAAAATCACCAAAAAGAGCGAAAATGTATCTATCACCAGAGACGTCTCCGGAGAAGGTGTGCAGCAGGCGCTCCTTAAAATACTCGAGGGTACGGTTGCCTCGGTTCCGCCGCAGGGCGGCAGAAAGCACCCGCATCAGGAGCTCATTCAGATTGACACGACGAACATCCTCTTTATCTGCGGCGGTGCGTTTGACGGTCTGGAGAAGATTGTGGATTCTCGTCTCGGCAGCGGCGGCATGGGCTTTAACTCCCAGGTCATGGCGAAGAACACGAGAGAGATCGACGAGCTCTTCCATCAGGTGATGCCGCAGGACCTCGTGAAGTACGGTTTGATTCCGGAGTTTATCGGCCGCGTGCCGATTACGGTTTCCTTAGACCTGCTTGACGAGGAGGCGCTGGTCAGCATTTTGACCCAGCCGAAGAATGCGCTGGTGAAGCAGTATCAGAAGCTCTTTGAACTCGACAATGTAAAACTTGAGTTTACGGACGGCGCGGTGCGCGAAATTGCCCGCCTTGCGCTGGAGCGGAAGACCGGTGCCAGAGGTCTTCGCGCGATTGTCGAAGACGTCATGATGGATATGATGTACGAAATCCCCTCCGACGAGACCGTAGGTATCTGTACGGTCACCGAGGAGATGGTAAAAAGGGAGGAAGGACCTCAGATTGTTCACCGCGAAGCGAGCGTAAAGCGCGAGCGGCAGAAACCCTCGAGACCGGGGGAGATTGCTTAAGCGGCACAACGAAATAGCGTAAGAACACGAGACACGTGACAGGAAGGCGGGCATATGCCCGCCTTTTGAGTCATTTGCGGCAATGAGATCGGAGGAGGTCATGAGGACAAGAAAACGTTATCCTGTGGTAGCGATGCGCGCGCAGGTTGTCCTTCCGGGCGCTGTGGCTCGTTTTGACCTGAGCCGCAGTCGGACGGTCGCCGCGGTGGAAGCGGCAATGCTGCGGGACGGGCTTATCTTCTTGGTGGCGCAGAAAGACCCCGAGGAAATCGACCCCGGCGAGACCGGCATTTATCGCTACGGCACCCTGTGCCAGATCCGTTCGCTCACCAGGACCTCGCACAATACGCGGCGCGCCATGCTCTTCGGCATACGGCGCTGCAGTGTGGAGCAGTTGGTGCTGGAGGGCGAGGCCTATGAGGCCGAAATCTTTAACGCGCCGCTCCGCGCGATCGAAAAGAACGGCGAGGAGACCGAGGCCATGTTGCGCGCACTGAAGGGCTATTTGCAGCTCTATGCGCGGGAGGACAAGGGTTTTGCGGAGAAGTATCTGCCGCGGCTCATTTCCGAGACCGGGCTCATGCAGCTCCTTCGGGCCAGCTCTTCCCAGCTTCCCTGGGCCTGGGGGGACGGGCCAGCGCCTGCTTGAGTGCAATACGGGCGAGGAATTTTACGAGGTGCTGACCGGCGAATTGACGCGCGAAATCGATGTTGTGCGGATGCGCCATGAGTACGAGCAGAAACTCCGCTTGCGACTCGACAAGAGTCAGCGTGAGTTCATGTTGCGGGAGCAGCTGCGCATTATTCAGGAGGAACTCGGCGAGACCGCGGAGGGCGAGACCGATGCCGAGAGCTATGAGGCTAAGATAGCGGCGCTCACGGCGAGTGCCGAGGTGAAACAGAGCCTGCTCCGCGAGACCGCGCGACTTGCGCGTTTGCCGCAGGGCACGCAGGAGTATGCTCTGCAGCAGAACTATTTGGACACGGTGCTCTCCCTGCCCTTTGACCGCAGTGCGGCGTGCAAGAGCTCTCTTCGGGAGGCAAGGCGAATTTTGGACCGGGATCACTACGGCCTCGAACAGGTCAAAGAGCGCATTCTGGACTCTCTCGCCGTGCGACAACTGAACCCGGAGGCCGCGCAGGAAGTGATTTGCCTTGTGGGACCGCCGGGAACCGGCAAGACCTCGATTGCGCGCAGCATTGCAGAGGCGCTCGGGCGGCGCTATGCGCGCATCAGCCTCGGCGGCGTGCAGGATGAAGCGGAAATTCGGGGGCACCGCAGAACCTATGTCGGCGCAATGCCGGGCAGGGTCGCGGAGGCGCTGCGACGCGCGGCGTGCAAGAACCCGCTGATTTTACTGGATGAAATCGATAAACTGTCGAAGGAGTACCGCGGGATGGCGGCGACGGCGGCGCTGCTCGAGGTTCTGGACAGTGCGCAAAACCGAAACTTTCGCGATCACTATGTGGAACTGCCGATGGACCTCTCACAGGTCTTTTTCCTGGCAACCGCCAATACGACGGAGGGCATACCGGGACCGCTCCTTGACCGCATGACCCTTGTGTATCTGAACAGCTATACCGAAACGGAGAAGTTTCACATTGCGAAGCGCTTCCTCCTGCCGAAAGCGCGCCGAAACGCGGGACTCGGCGAGGACCGGTTCACTTGGACCGACGGGGCGTTGCGAAAGCTCATTCGTGAATACACGCGTGAAGCCGGTGTTCGCGCCGCGGAGCGCTCGCTCCGCGAGGTCGCGGAGAAGTGCGCGCGGAAACTGCTGTTACGAGAGGCGGAGCGCTTCGAAGTGACGGCGGCTACGCTGTCCGACTATCTCGGAAAGCCGCGTTATCCGCAGCGGAGCATGCACCGGCGCGCGGAAATCGGCCTTGCCTACGGACTTGCCTACACAGCCGTGGGAGGTGTGGCGCTCTCGGTCGAGGTGGATGTGAACCGGGGACGCGGGCTCTTCAAACCGACCGGACAGATGGGCGCCGTAATGCGGGAATCCGCGGAACTGGCCCTCGCGGTCGCAAAGCGGGAGGCAATCGAACGCGGGCTTCCGGCCGCCTTTTTTTCCGCGAATGTGACGTGCATCTGCACATTCCCGCGGGGGCGGTACAGAAAGACGGGCCGAGTGCCGGCGCTGCCATGGCACTCGCATTGCTCTCGGCCTGCCTCGGAGAACCCGTGCGCACCGAACTCGCGGTAACCGGAGAAATTACGCTTCGCGGCCGCATTTTGCCGGTGGGCGGGCTCAAGGAGAAACTGCTTGCCGCAGCGCGGGAACACTTTACCGAGCTTGCGCTGCCGTTTGAGAACCGCGGTGAGGTAGAAGGGCTGCCGCCTGAAATCACGGCGGGACTTAGGATTCACTATATCAAAGATTTTCGGGAACTTGTGGCGCTTGCGCTGACAGGACGGGGAGAAGAGACAGATGGAGAAAAAGACGACAACAGTACGCCCTTCGGTGGCAGGTGCCTTTGGGAAAAAGCGGCAGATTGTGAAGAAGGAGAGGGAGAAGAAGAAGGGGATTGAAGTTCCGCCGGCGGTATACCGCCCGCTGATCGGCGAAGACGGGAAGAGCCAAATTAAGGATGCCGTGCTGCAGTTTGTGCTCGGCGTGACGAGCGCACTCCCGGAGAGCAGTCTCCCTGAATTTGCCTTTGCCGGAAAGTCGAATGTGGGCAAATCGAGCCTCTTAAACGCGCTTGTAAACCGCAAGGCGCTCGCGCGGACTTCGTCGCAACCCGGTAAGACCCAGACCATCAATTTTTATCGCGTGAACGGCGCGGTGTATTTTGTGGACCTCCCGGGCTACGGCTATGCGAGCGCGAGCGAGGCGGCCAAGGCAAGTTGGGGTAAGATGATAGAGCGCTATCTCCATGAGGACAAGCAGCTCCGCGCGGTCTTCCTGCTCCTGGACCTTCGCCATGCGCCTTCGGAAAACGATATTCTGATGTACAACTGGATACTGGAGCAGGGACTGCCTGCCGTGCTGGTGGGAACCAAGGCGGATAAGTTAAAGCGGAGTCAGCTGGAGAAGCAGAAAAAGCTGCTCCGCGAGACCCTCGGCGCAACAAAAGAGACGCCGCTCATCCTCTTTTCCTCGGTCACGAAACAGGGAAGAGAGGACTTGCTGCGTCTGGTCGCGGAGATGGCGGGGGGAGGTTTCAGTCCCGCGGGAGTAATTCGTTGAGGAGCAGGCGGTACACGCGCTCCGGGTGCAGAGGAAAATTCCGGCAGATTTCGGCGGCCTGCGCTTCCTCGGGAACGCTGAGCTCCAGAGAGAGGAGGGCGGTACTGCCCTCGCTGAGTTCACAGCGGACACGGTACTCCTTGGTCTCGGTCAGGCGGTATTCCGCGCGCACGCTGCGTTCGTTTTCGATGCGCAGCATATTGTCCGAGAGAAAGCGGTCCATATCGTCGCAGATTTCCCGGGAGAGGCGCTTTCCGAAAAAGGAGAGGGTCTCAAGTCCCTCGGGTGAGGCTGTGTAGCGGCTTCCGTACGCCGTGCTGTTTGCCAGAACGAGCCCGGCCTCGCAGAGCTCCGCGAGCGCCTGCCGCAGGGTGAAATAGCTCGTGTATTCGCGCGACAGGAAAAATTCGGTGATGCGGTGCTCCGCGAGCGCGGTGTTCACCTGCTTCAACAGATACAGTATCATGAGTTTATAAAGTGTCATGGGTTCGGACAGCATGCGTACCTCCAATCCCGGCAAGTATAGCAAGCTTTGCAAGCAAGGGGAAGTGTGTTAAAATATCTTGCGGTAATATGGAGGCACAGAGGAAGGCGATGAGAGAGAGGATCAACCGACTTGCGCGGGGCGTACTGAACTCAGAAGTGCCTGTGCTTTCCGTGCGTCCGGAGAACTTACGTCTCTCTGTGCGGCGCGGGGAGATGCTCAGCGCGGAGTTTCATGCGGACAGCGAAAATGGGATACAGCTGAAGGGACTTGCGTACTCGGATGACATTCGCGTTCGGGTGCTGACTGAAAGTTTTGGCGGCGTCAGAAATCGAATTCGTCTCACGGCGGACGCGCGCTACCTGGAAGTGGGAGATGAAATCGCCGGTCACATTTTACTTGTGACGGACGGCGGTGAGAAAAAAATAGAATATTGCTTCACTGTGACAGACGGACAGGGCACGGAGCTTCTGGAGCGTCTAAAGAGCACAGAGGATTTTGCAAAAGTTGCGAAGACAGACCGCGAGGCGGCGCTTCGCATTTTTGCGTACCGGGAATTCCGGAGTGCGCCCTTCCTTCGGGACGCGGAGCGGAGCGCGCTCTACCGCGCATTTTCAAAGAGCAGCGACACGGCGCGCGGCATGGACGGTTTTCTCGCGGCACTCGGAGAAAGACCGGGAGAAAGTTTCCGGGCAACGGCGGAGAGCGAACTCTTGCCGCGCACCGCGCGGAGCGGAAGGTCTTTCTGGAGAGCGGGGAAGCCCTGCTCTTGCCGATTGCGGTCGAGGCGCGGGGAGACTTTCTCCGCTTGAGTCAGCGCAGCATTGCGCCGGAGAAAGTGCTCGGAGAGCGCTTTCCGTATCTTTTTGACATTGACAGAAATGCCCTGCACGAGGGCAAAAATATCGGAGAACTGGTCTTTACAAGCGGGGATATTTGCCGCAAGGTACGCCTCACGCTGATTGCGGGTGCACAGGAGCGCAGAAGCGCGGCGGGACAGAACCGCGCGAACGAGCCGCGGGAGGGCAGACATATGCTGCGCTATCGGAGCGCCTATGCCCTCTTCCTGCTCAGCGGAAAGCGTGAGCAGCTCGGCGAGGCGGAGGCAGCGCTCCGGGAAGCCGAGCGCGACAAAGAGCTGGATGCCCAGCGGGCGGCCCTGCTCTCGGCGGAACTTCTGGCGGCGCGCGGCAACACGACGCGGGCACAGCAGTATCTTGCGCTTTTGGACGGAAGTTTCTCGGGTAGCGTGAGTCACAGCGCGGAGCGCCAAAAGCTGGTGCTCGCGGACAGCTTGCGAAGCCTCCTCTCCGGAGACGAGCAGAGAAAAGTCCGTGCGAGCGAGCGCGTGGAGCGAGAGCTCATGCAAAACGGCGACGCGGAACTGTTGCCCCTCTTGCTGCTTTTGGACCCGACTTACCCCGAAGTCCGCGCCGCAAAGTGGGATAAACTTTTAAAACTCTGCTATCGCAAGGGCAGTCGCAGCGTCTATCTCTATGCGCTGCTCGCGAAGGGCCTTCGCGAACACAAGGAGCCCTTGACGGTGCTCGGGCCGGATACCTTTGCGGCCATTCGCTTTTTGCTGAGAGAACAGGCCATGACCAAGCCGCTTGCGCGGCGGGTGGCTGCACTTGCGACCGCAACGGACAGTTGGGATCAGGCTGCGATGCGTGTGCTTCGCGCGGTCTATGAGAAATTGCCGCAGCAGGAACTCTTGGGAAGTCTTTGTGCGCGGGGCGCTGCGCCGCGGCGCGCGTGACCGCGAGGCTTACCGCTGGTATCGCGAGGCCGTGCGCCTGGACCTCCGCATTGCGGGGCTCTATGAGGCCCTCCTGGAGAGTATGCCGGAGGATGAGGTCGAGCCGCTGCCGCGGGAACTGCTCTTATATTTTCTCTTCGACAATACGCTCGAAGAAGAGAGCTTTAACCAAGCTCTACAAGAAGGTCTGCGAAAACCGGGAGAACGAACCCGGCATCTGGCGCGAGTACAGACGGGAAATCGAGGACTTCGGTTTAAAGCGCCTGCTTTCGGGCAAGGTGAGCCGCAGCCTTGCGGAAATCTACCGCGCCCTGCTCTGGCCGGGCATGATAGACAAGCGCCTTGCGGCGGAACTGCCGCGCATTCTGCTCACGCACTATGTCGCGGACGAGCGGATCGAGGCACGTCGTCTGATTGCGGTCTATCCGGAATTGGAAAAAGAGGAACAGGTCGATTTCCTGCGGGGAGAGGCCTATATTCCGCTCTACTCGCCGCGGGTCATACTGCTCACGGAGGACAGCGCGGGCAACCGCCGCGCGCCGAAGGCGTTGAAGCGGGAGGCGCTGTTTGACTGCCCGAATATCTGGAACAGTGTGAGCTGCTTCAGCCGGAACAGCCTGTGGTACTGCTTAGAAAACTGGAAGAACTGTTAAAGCGCGCCGCAGAGGGCGCGGAGAATTTGGACGATGAAGCCGTGAAGAGCCTGCGCTACGGCCTGGAGGAAATGCCGCTCGCGGAGAGCTGTAAGCGCGAGATACGCGCGGCCCTCCTTGCGAACAAGTCGCGCTGTGAGGCGTATTTACAGAGCAGCGACAAGGCACTCTTCACGGAGGCGGAGCGCGCCGAGATTTTTGCGCTGCTCGTGCAGCGTGAAAAGTGGCAGGAGGCCTATGAGCTCGTACAGGAGTACCTGCCGCGCAAACTGGATCCCGAGGCCTTACGGCAGCTGCTCACCGAGCTTCTTCGAAGCAAGAAGGCAGCCGCGGACGAGTGCTTCACCAAGCTTGCGCTCGCGGTATTTCGGAGCGGCAAGGCCGGCGTCGAGATACTCAACTATCTGGCGGCGAATTATAACGGCGGCAGTGCGGAGATGCGCGAACTGCTCCACGCGGTCGAAGAACAGGGGGCGGAGGCCGGAGATTTGCCTGCACGTCTTCTCGCGGAACAGCTCTTCCTCGGTGACCGCAGCGAACTTCGCTGGATTTTCGCCTGCTGCGAGAAGCAGGGGGCGGTGCAGCGTGAACTCGCGGAGGCTTATTTTACGGTCTGTGCGGCCGAATACGTTCTCTCGGACCTTCCGCTCACGGCAGACCAGGCGCGGGCCATGGAGGACTATGCCGAGCAGATGCCGAAGCTCCCGGAACTCTACGCCTATGCGCTGCTCAAGTATTATGTGTCGCTTGAGAGCCTCGGAAGCAGAGAAAAGAAACTCGCCGAGCGCTTTACAGTCGCTCGCCGAACGGGATATTTTCGTACCGGAGACAAAGAAACTCTCCGGCAGCGTGAACTTGCCGGACAGCCTTTCGGAGCGCGCTGTTTTCACCTTCCGCGGAGAGGAGGGCAAGCGCTACCTCATCGAGTCTCGCGTTTTGCCCGGGGAAGAGAACTTCCGCCGCGCAGACTGCAAAAAGCTCTTTGGGCGCATCTATCAACGGAGCACGGTGCTCTTTGCCGGTGAGACGGAAGAGTATCGCGTGACGGAGGCGGAGAGCGGCGAAGTGGTACAGCGTGCGGTACTCCGGGAGAGTGCGGCGCGCACGGCACAGGGCAGCGGTTATGCACGCCTCAACCGGATGGGAATTATGCTGGACGGTGAGGAGGAGAGTCTTGCGGCGGAACTTTCGGCTTACGCCGCGGCGCGTGAGGCACGGAGCGAACTCTTTGCCTTGAATGCGGAAAATACGGTTTTGACAGGAGCACAGAGAGGAGCGGATGGCAATGCAATATCTGGGGATTGATCTCTCAAACAGCGAAAGCACGCTCCTGTTTTCTTCGGGAGAGCGTGAGCGCACGCTCTCCCTTGCCACAGTCATCTTCCGCGAGCAGGAGAAGGAGAACTGGTACGTCGGGAGCGAGGCTTGCGAAAAGGCGCTTGCGGGACTGGGGAGCATGGCGGAAAATTTGCTCGCCGGGAGTGAGCGCGGGGGCAGCATCCTGGTCGAAGGGACAGAGTACCGCGCAATCGAACTGCTGGCGCGCTTTTTAAAACTCGCGAAGCGGGAGCTTATCGGGGAAGAGAAGGGGGGAGGCAACGTACACGGTGCTGGTGTTGCCGGAATATCGCCTTTCTTTCGTGCGGGAATTGCGCACGCTTCTTTCGCAGTACGATTTTCCGGAGGATACGCTCCGCATCATCAGCCGGGAGGAGAGTTTTCTTCACTTTTTACGCGGAGAGCCGGCACTGCTCGAAGCGGGCGAGGTGGGGCTCTACGCCCTCGAGGAGAAGTCGTTTGCGTTTTACGCCGGCAGAAGCAAAAAAGAAAAAAATAAAGACATCTTGCTTGCGGAGACGCAGAACATGCGAGAGGCCTTTACCCTGAAGCTCTTGAACAACAGTCAGGGGAGAGAATTATGCGGATCATTTGCTCGCGACCAATGCGGAGAAGGTGCTGAGAAACCGCCACTTTGCCAGTGTCATTCTGACCGGAGCGGGCTTTAACCGCATGGATTGGTCGCAGAACTTTCAGCGTTCGGTCTGCAAGGGGCAGAGAAAGCTCTATCAGGACAAGAATGTCTTTGCGACGGGGGCTGTTCTGGCCGGCCGCGCCGCGGTCGAAAAGCGCGAATTGCCGCGCCTTGTCTGCAAGGGGCGTGCGCCCGTGCGCCTCTCGCTGCTCGTAAAGCAGGAGGGAGAGGAGCGGGAACTGGTGCTCGCGGAGCGCGGCTCGGCCTTATTGACGGCGGGAGCTCGCTTCCGTTTTCTTCCGGAGGACGGAAAGGACTTGCAAGTTCTTCTTTCGGACGGCGCGCGCGTTGTAAGGAGCCTTCCGGTGGCGCTCGATGTGTTGCCGGAGCGCGAGGATAAGAGCTGCTATATCGACCTAAGCTTCCGCTTCTCGGATGAGAGGCATGCGGAATTTACGCTGGTCGATGCGGGCTTCGGTGAAATTTCCCGCCGAGCGGCAAGGAGAGCAAACAGGAGGTAGAGCTGTGGGACTGATATGGATCAAAGAGACCAATCCCCGGGAGAAACTCTATCTCGAGGAGCTCGGTCTTAATGTGGAGACGCTGGAAGAGCTCTCTTATCTGATACTCAAGTACCCGCCGCTCTTTCTCGACAACTTCGTGGGAGAAAAGTTCTTCTCCTTTCTCTCGCGCGGGGCGCGACACAGCGAGCTCGCGCGGGAACTGAGGAGTTTGCAGCGCGAAAAGGCGAAGAGCGATGAAATTTTGTCGCGCTTTCTCGCGCGGGGCGGCTATGCGAGCCCCAGGCAGCAAAAGCCTGTTTGCCCAGAGCGTAAAAGAATATCTGGCGTTCCCGAAGGAGCGCGCGGAGCAGAAAAAGGGAGATCTTTTTTTGTCGCTCCGAAAATACGGAAAGGCCGTTGCGGCATATGAGCGCGCGCTCTCCAAGGAGAGTTTGGACCGCGCGACCAAGAGCACACTCCTCGACCGAGAGGGCGCGGCACTCGCGAACCTCTTTTTAACGGAGCGCGCCTTTGAATGTTTTCAAAGCGCCTATGCACTCAGAAAAGACAGGGATATCGTGAAGCGCATGTATTTTCTCGCAAAGAGCGAGCCGGACAAGGCGCTGCGCGAGCGCTTTGAAAAAGAGCTTCCCGCCCTAAGGGAGGCAGAGAAGGAGCGCTTTGACGAGGAACTCCGCGCGGTGAAGGCGCGCGCCGCGGAGGGGCCTGAGGTGCGCGAGGTCGCGGCCATACTTGCGGAACAGGATGCCGAAAAGCGCCGGGCGCTGGAGAAAAAAATCATAGCGCAGTGGAGAGAAGAGTACCGCAGCATGGTCTGAGTGCGCTTCCGAGATCAGCAGAAATCAGAGAGGACTTAATATGAAAATACTTCCGAAGACTTATACTCCCTCGGAGATTGAAGATAAGCTCTATCAGAGCTGGATGGACCGCGGTTATTTTCACGCGGAGGTAGATGAGCGGAAAAAGCCGTTTTGCATTGTCATGCCGCCGCCGAACATCACGGGACAGTTGCACATGGGCCATGCGCTCGACAATACGATGCAGGATATCCTGATTCGTTTCCGCAGAATGCAGGGCTACTCCGCACTCTGGCAGCCGGGCACGGACCACGCGGCCATCGCGACGGAAGTCAAGGTCATCGAGAAGCTCAAAAAAGAGGGCAGAGACAAGGAACAGCTCGGCAGAGAGAAGTTCCTCGAGGAGTGTTGGGACTGGAAGGAAGAGTACGGAAACCGCATCATCAACCAGTTGAAGAAACTCGGTTCCTCCGCGGACTGGGACAGAGAGCGCTTCACGATGGACGAGGGCTGCTCGGAAGCGGTTCAGGATGTCTTCCTGCGTCTCTATGAGAAGGGCTATATCTACCGCGGAAGCCGCATCATCAACTGGTGCCCGGTCTGTCAGACCACGATTTCCGACGCGGAGGTCGAGCACGTCGACAAGGACGGCTTCTTCTGGCACATCAAGTACCCGATCGTCGGGGAGGACGGCGCCTATGTCGAAATCGCGACCACGAGACCGGAGACCCTGCTCGGCGATACCGCCGTCGCGGTGAACCCGGAGGATACGCGCTATACGGCGCTGGTCGGCAAGATGTTAAAGCTTCCTCTCACGGAGCGGGAGATTCCGGTCATCGCGGACAGCTATGTGGATCCCGAATTCGGAACCGGCTGCGTGAAAATTACGCCGGCACACGACCCGAACGACTTTGAGGTGGGTAAGCGCCACAATTTGCCGGAAATCACGATTTTAAACGACGACGCCACCGTGCGCTGCCCGGGCTCGCCCTACGACGGCATGGACCGCTACGAGGCGAGAAAGGCCATGGTCAAGGACCTCGAGGCAGCAGGGCTCCTCGTGAAGGTTGTGCCGCACAGCCACGCGGTCGGCGTACACGATCGCTGCAAGACCGTCATTGAGCCCATGATCAAGCCCCAGTGGTTTGTGAAGATGGAGGAGATGGCAAAGCCGGCCATTGAGGCGCTTAAGACGGGCGAGCTCAAGTTTGTGCCGGAGAGCTACGGCAAGACTTACTTAAACTGGCTCGAGGGCATTCACGACTGGTGCATCTCCCGCCAGCTCTGGTGGGGACACCGGATTCCCGCCTACTACTGCGAGGACTGCGGCGAAGTCGTGGTCGCAGCCAAGGCACCGGAGAGCTGCCCGCACTGCGGCGGACACAAGTTCCGCCAGGATGAGGACACGCTGGACACCTGGTTCAGCTCGGCACTCTGGCCCTTCTCGACCCTCGGCTGGCCGAAGGACACGCCGGAGTACCGCTACTTCTACCCGACCGATGTGCTGGTGACCGGCTATGACATCATCTTCTTCTGGGTAATCCGCATGGTCTTCTCCGGCATCGAGCAGACCGGCAAGCTGCCGTTCCACACGGTGTTGATTCACGGTCTGGTGCGCGATTCCGAGGGCAGAAAGATGTCCAAGTCGCTCGGAAACGGTATCGACCCGCTCGAAGTCATTGAGCGCTACGGCGCGGATGCGCTGCGCCTCACCCTGATGACGGGCAATGCGCCGGGCAACGACATGCGCTTCTACTGGGAGAGAGTGGAATCCGCGCGCAACTTTGCGAATAAGATTTGGAATGCGGCGCGTTTTATCGAGATGAACCTCGGCGAGACCATGCCGGCGGAGCCCGAAGCTTCGGCGCTTCTTCCGCAGGACCGCTGGGTGCTGCACCGGCTGAACAGCCTTACCGGCGAAGTCACGGAGAATCTCGAGAAGTTCGAACTCGGCATTGCGCTCCAGAAGGTCTATGACTTTATCTGGGAGGAGTTCTGCGACTGGTACATCGAGATGGTGAAGCCGCGTCTCTGGAACAAGGAAGACCCGACCCGCGAGGCTGCGCTCTGGACGCTCCGCGAGGTCTTAAGCCGCGCGCTGAAGCTTCTCCACCCCTTCATGCCCTTCATCACCGAGGAAGTGTTCTTAAGCCTCAACGAAGAGGAGAGCATCATGATTTCCGCTTGGCCGGAGTGCGAAGCGCGTTTCTCCTTCCCGGAGGACGCTGCCGAGGTGGAGCGCATCAAGGATGCGGTGCGCGAAATTCGCCGTATTCGCACTTCGATGAACGTTGCGCCGGGACAGCAGGCGGAAGTCTTTGTGGTCTCGGAGGACAAGGCAGTGCTCGACAGCTTCCGCCGCGCGGAAGATTTCTTCCGTGTGCTTGGCCGCGCTTCGGAGGTAAAGCTTCAGCAGGACAAGACAGGCATTCAGGAGGACGCGGTTTCGGCCGTCATTCCGGGCGCTATGATTTACATTCCGTTTGCGGATTTGGTCGATGTGGAGAAGGAGAAGGAGCGCTTAAAGCGCGAGGAAGAGCGTCTCGAGAACGAGATTGCACGCGCGGACGGCATGCTCCGGAACGAAAAGTTCCTCGCAAAGGCACCGGCCGATAAGGTCGCTGCCGAGCAGGAGAAGCGTAAAAAGTATGAGGAAATGCTTGTAAAGGTGAGAGAGCAGAGAAAGCTGCTCGGCGACTGACGAGGAAAAACCATGGCGGAAGTGAGGCGTTGCCCCGACGATTTGCCGATGTGGGGCGAAAAGAAGACTTCGGTTTCGGAGGTACGTGCCTTTTTGGATGAACTCGGTGCGCCGGATCGCGCGTTCCGCATCATCCATGTCGCGGGGACCAACGGCAAGGGCTCGGTCTGCGCGTACTTAACGGAGGCGTTGATTCGCGCGGGCTACCGCGTCGGCACCTTTGTCTCGCCGCATCTCGTGGACATAAGAGAGCGCATTCTGATCGACGGAAAGATGGTCTCTTCGGAAGCCTTTCGGGCGGCCGCGGAGACGGTGAAGCGCCAAGGAGAGGCAGAGCTTAGGGCCGGTCGGAATTTTCCCGCCTACTTTGAGTATCTCTACTACATGGCCATGCTCCTTTTCCGGGAGGCGGGCTGCGAAGTCGCGGTCCTGGAAACCGGTCTCGGCGGAAGGCTCGACGCGACCAACAGCTGCGCGCCTTGTCTCACCGTCCTGACCAGCATAAGCCTGGACCACATGCAGTATCTCGGCGATACGGTCGAGAAGATTGCGGCCGAAAAGGCGGGCATCATTAAGAATGCTGTGCCCGTGGTCTATTTGGATGCCGTGCCTTCGGTCACGGACATCATTGCCGATAAGGCGCGGGAGATGCAGGCGCCTGCCTACCCGGTCGCGCCGAAGGAGAGGGATACGCGCTTTTCCTTTTTGCCGGCGGCCTACCAGCGTGAAAATGCGGCGCTCGCGGAAGCGGCCTTTGAAGTTTTGAAGACGCTTTTCGGCGGAGAGGCCGGTAAGCGCTTACAGGCGGTCGATTTTCCGGCGGCCGTCAGCGCAACGGTCTGGACCGGGAGAATGCAGGAACTGAAGCCGAATGTGTTTTTGGACGGCGCGCACAATGCGGACGGAGTTCGGCGCATGGCGGAAGCCGGCGCGGAGCTCGCTGCAAAACGCGGCAAAAAGCCGCTGCTTCTCACGACTTCCGTGCAGGACAAAGAACTTCACGCGATTGCGGAGACCTTTCTTAGGGTCTTAAAGCCGGAGCGCATTTACCTTGCCCCGCTCGATTCCGCGCGGAAAACATCGGCCGAGGCGCTCGAAGCACTGTACCGGGAGGCGGGCGGAACGGAACTTCGGAGCAGCGAGAGCGTCGCCGCGGCCTACCGGCGCGCAAGGGCAGAGCAGGGCGAGGACGAGATACTCTTTATCGCGGGTTCGCTCTATCTCATCGGTGAAATTTTGGCGGAGGAAGGCAAATGATTAATTTTGATGAGGAGATTCGCAACTACCGCTCGAGCCTTGAAATCTCGGCGGTGGAGGACGCCATCGTCCGCAGCGATCTCACGGATATGAAGGATATTATGATGGAGCTCTTAAAGCGGAGCGGAGAGACAGAAGCATGAATGTATTTGAGCGCTGCGATCGGGCGGCAAACAGCTGCTACAACCGCGGACTGCGGCTCGCCAAACAGAGGGATTTATCCGGCGCGGTGCCGTATTTAAGCGTGCCCTGGAACTCAATAAGAATTTAATCGAGGCCAGAAATCTCCTGGGACTCATTTTCTATGAGATGGGAGAGGTCGGTGATGCGCTCGTGCAGTGGGTTATCAGCATAGACCTTCGCACCGAAAATAACCGAGCGGTCTTTTATCTCGACGATGTCAGACGCCGCGGCGGTCAGCTCGAATCCTTCGCTACGATGATCGAGCGCTACAATGTGGCGCTCGATGCGGCACAGCGCGGGAACTACGACCTTGCGATTCATCAGCTTGCCCGCATTGTGGCGCAGCATCCGAACTATGTGCGGGCGGGGCTTTTGCTCTCGCTTCTCTACATAGAGGCGGGCGATTATAAGCGCGCGGATCACTACCTGCGCCTGGTGCGAAAAACCGACCGCATGAACCAGACAGCGGTGCGCTATGCGGATGCCGCGGCACAGGAACTGCGCCGCGTGCAGAAAAAACAGGACAAGCCGCGCGAAGAGGTGCAGAACGGGTCGAAAACCTATTCGCACCGGGAGATGTCGGACGATGAAGTGCTGATTCCCTCGACCTACCGGGAGAGCACGGGCTGGCAGACCGCGCTGAATATCGGCATAGGTCTTCTGATCGGTGCGGCGGCCATCGTCTTTCTCTATATGCCGACCAAGCGAGCGGAGTTGAATTCCCAGCACAATGCGGAGATTCGGGAACTGAACCGGAAGCTCGCCTCCGCGAACAGTGCGGTGCGCGATTCGGAGCAGAACCACAGCAGTGCCGAGGAGGAGAAAAATGCCCTGCAGGCCGAGGTCGATATGCTGACCGACGGCGCAAACAGCAAAATTTCCCAGTACCAGAAATTGGTCGGCATTGTGAACGATATCCGGAACAATGACTTTGCCCGAGCGGCCGAGCTCTATGCGACGCTGGACGTGTCACAGCTCACGGACATCGACGACGGCAGCGGGGTCTCGGTGACGGAAATCTATCAGTCGATTGCGGGACGAATGAACAGCGAGGGCTATTTGAGCCTCTACAGCCGCGCCGAAGTGCAGTATCAGGCGGGAAATTATCGGGGCGCCATCGATCTCTATGATAAGTCGCTCGCAATCAACCCGAACTATGCGCCGGCGCTCTTCCGAAAGGCCATGGCCTATAAGGAGCTCGGCGACAACGATACGGCAAACAGCTTCTTCGAAGAAGTCGGCACGCGTTTCCCGGGAACGGAGCTTGCGAGACAGGCGGAGAGCGAAAAAATACGTTAAAAATCTCTGACGGGAGACAAAATCAAAAGTCCCACCTTTACCGAAGAAAAACGGTAGAGGGGGGACTTTTTTCGTTGCGATGTCAAATCAAGAGTTATAGGACAAAAAGAGTTGGGTATGTTCTAAGGAAAACGTCTCAGTCCGTTTATAAGGACAGGGCACAGAGTTTGCCGTCCGTTTCCACGGCAAAGAGCGTTTCCGTTTTCGCCGGGGCAACACTCCCGCCGGAGAGCTCGGCGAGCGCGGTGAGGAAGCGCGCGCTGTCCGCCTCCCGAAAGAGGAGACAGAAGGAGACCGCTTCCGTAAACTGAAGGGAGAGCACCGTTCCGGCGCAATCTTCCGCGAGGCGGGTTACCTTCCCGTAAAAGCCGTAATCCAAGCAGAGGGAAAGCTGCACGGCGGGGAGTATCTCTGCCGTGACCGAGGCATTCAGCGCCTCCTTGGCGGCCGCCGTATAGGCGCGCACCAGGCCGCCCGTGCCGAGCTTGGTGCCGCCGAAGTAGCGCACCACCGTGATCAGCGTATTTCGGAGCGAGGCGGCGCGGAGCAAGTCTAGCATGGGGAGACCGGCGGTCTTTGCCGGTTCGCCGTCGTCCGAGGATTTTTCAACGGGCGGGTTTCCGTTGAGGATATAGGCATAGCAGACATGGCGTGCGTCATAGTGCTGTTTTCTGAGGGTAGAGAGTATCTCTGCGACCTCTTCCTCGCGCCGCACGCAAAAACATTGCGAGAGAAAGCGGGATTTCTTTTCCTCAAATTCGCCCTGCGCGCCTTTCAGCAGGGTGCAGAGCTTCGTTTCCGACATAAAGACCTCCTTGGCCGGTGAATGAGAAAGCGCGCCGACAACGGTAAGGGAATTCATTCAAAGGATTCGTTAAGAGCATACCATGAAATGCAAATGGCTTCATGGAGAAGATGAAACGGACAGCCATAATCTTTTTGTTATTGCATGCCTAAAATCACACGACATAAATCCCGATAATATGGCAACGGAAGGGAAATACAGAAGATTGAACTCTTTAACTGGTAAGAAAAAAACAGAATAGAAACGAAATATTCTATTTAGAAAGATTGACTATTTCTTAATATTGGGTTAAAACTTGAATAAATCCCTATAGCTGAAGCTTTCAGGCAGAACAAAGGAGGATGTATGAGAAAACGAAGAAACTGGTCAAAGCGTTTGCTGGCCGGAATGCTCAGTGCGGCGATGGTTGCACTGAACGTCTCGACGGCAACGCCCGCGTTTGCGGCGCTGTCTGCGGAAGAATTCCGGGAGGATGCGGAGCTCATCAACGATCTCGCGCTCCCGAAAGACGTGCGGCGGCAGTTGCAGGCAGGAGAGGCGGCAAGCCCTTCCGACGCAGGCGGAAAACAGGACCTGCTCGCAGGTTCGAAGCGCTGGGGCACGCCTTCGAATGCGACGAAGGTACTGCATACGCGTCTGGACGGCGTTGACATTGAGGTCAGCGCGCCGGCCGGTGTCTTACCGGAGGGTGCAAGCCTGAAGGCGAGAAATCTTACCGAAGCGGAAGAAAAAGAAGTGCTCGCAAAGATCAACGAGCACGCGGAGGCGTCGGGCAAGTCCGCAACGGCACAGTTCCTCTGCGACCTCACGGTTTTGAATGCCGCAGGCGAAGAAATTCAGCCGGACAACACGAAGGGCACGCTTGCGGTTTCCTTCCGCAATGTCACGATAGTCTCGGCGGCGAGTGCCGAGACGGGCGCAGCTGCGGATGAAGTCGAGCAGAACGCTGTCTCCGTGCTCCACATCGACGAGGCAAACGAGAAGGTCGATACCCTCCGCGCGGGCCTCAATGAGAATACGCCGGTTCTGCAGGCGGCAGCCGAGCACTTCTCGCCGTTCGCGGTCGTGAACTATACGCCGACCTCCGCGACCCCGTTGCCGCTCTCGGTCGCGTTTCAGCGCCTCGACTACGACGACGACAATCGTCTGGCCTACAAGTTAAAGGATGTGACGGTCACCGACACCCCGGGAACCGGCATCACCTCGATGAACTTCCAGGTCGATACGGGCAGCATTGAGCTCCTCAGCACGCCGACCGGTGTTCAGACCTTTACGGACATTCTGAGTGCGCATAAGTTCTACCAGATTATTTCCCGACGGCGCTTACACCGGCGGATGCGCAGACTTTTATTGAGAATAACATTAAGTTCCATCTGCCGAGCGCAGGGGCTACGCAGCAGGTCAAGATTACGCTTGGAAACGGTGCAAATAACCTGCCGACCGGTGCGACCATCACCAAGGCAATTATTCCGAATCCGGTCGCGGGCGACGGCGCAGAGCATTATTATATGTATGTGGAACCCGTGGCCAATACGGAAATCAGCTGGGCAGAGAGCTATAATCTCGCGAAATCCTATAAGCTGAACGGTATGCAGGGCTATCTTGCGACCATTACGTCACAATCGGAAGATCGGACCCTTGACAATATTACAATGAAAGGCGCTTGGTCCGGCGGTGCGCGTCTCGAAGGTGTCAACGATGCGTCGAGCGTTCCGAACTGGTACGACAACAGTACGGCTGGCGTCACAGGCGTTTTCTCCAACCTGCTGCAGCATGGAAACACAGCGGGTGGTAGCTGGCATCAGTGGAGATGGCAGGACGGCCCAGAGACGAACACAGAATTTTATGAAGCCAACGGACGTGGTGCAATCAACGGAGCCTATACGAACTGGGGTCCCGGACAGCCGGACTCTGCGAACATGCCCGGAACAAGTTATAAAGAAGGTTTCATGCAGGTTCACCACGGTACCGGCACATGGAACGATTTGCCGAACCTGAATAACTGGCACCCGGCTATCTATGTTTTTGGTTTCTTTGTCGAGTTCAGTTCCTATAATCAGAACGCAACAACGGTGGATCAGTCGATTCCGCTTGTCACCAGCGATGTCGCCTATGTGGAAGTGGGCGGCCAGAGGCACTACTTCAGTAACCTCGATGACGCTATCGCATGGTCTAGCCAGAACGGCAATCCGGCGATTACGCTGACCAACAACACGGTTGTGACGCAGAACATCCCGGCGGGTGTCGTGATCAACACGAACGGCAAGACCCTCGGTGTTCCTGCGGGCAGCAATGTCACGAACAACGGCACCATCAATGTGACCGGCGGCAGCTCCTTCCTCGTGCAGGGCGCGAACGGCGGCTTCACCAATGCGGGCAGCGGTGCGGTCAATGTGCCGCTCACGATTACCGTGAAGCCGCGCACCGTGACGGCGACCGAGCCCCTCACCTGGGATCCTTCCCATGTGACGGCGACGGGCCTCATCGGCAACGACCGCGTGACGGGCGTCAGCGTGAACTTTGATAACAGCCAGCCGGTTGCAGCGACAACGACGGACAATGCGACGCCGCTTGCGCCGACTACCTTTGATAACGGTGCGGCGGGCAGCGCGGCAATCGGTACCTATACGATTACCTATGTCCCGGGTCCCGTGACCAGAAACCCGCACCAGTACACGGTGAAGTTTGTTGCGAACGCACCGGCGGGCCAGACCGAGACCGGCACCATGGCGGATCAGACCATTACCGGCAGCACGGGGACAGCAAACCTCACGAATCACTTTGCCGTGAACGGCTATACCTTTAACGGCTGGACCGGTTCGAACGGTCAGACCTATGTGGACGGAGCGACTCCGGCAAACCTCGTGACCACGAATAACGGTGTGATTACGATGACCGCAAACTGGACCGAAAACAACTATAACATTCAGTACACGACGAATGTGAACCCGGCGTCCCGCACAGCGGGCGCGGCGGTGACCCGAACACCGTGACGAGCTATAAGGTCACGGATCCGAACGTCACGATTCAGCCCATGACCTGGCCGGGCTACAACTTTGACGGTTGGTATGACAACCAGCTCTTCGCGGGCACCCCGGTTTCGACTCTGGTTACGAGTGCGGTTCCGGCGGGCGATAAGCACTACTATGCGAAGTGGACCGCAAAGAACTATAACCTCGCATATCACCTGAACGATTCCGCAGCTCAGCCGGCAAACAACCCGGATGCGGGCTTTACGACTTACACGGCGGAGTCTCCGGATCATACCTTCGGCACCCCGACCCGCCCGGGCTATACCTTCCTCGGCTGGTTTACGGATGCGGGTCTCACGACTGCGGCACCGGCAACGCTGGTGACTGCACAGGGCGATACGAACCCGACCGATCTCTATGCGAAGTGGAGTGCACCGCTTCCGTATTCGATCACCTATGTGTTGAACGATACGACGCCGGCGGGCCACACGGCAAGCAATCCGGCGGCTAACCCGGGCGGCTTCGATGTGACGGATCCGAGCATCAACCTGCAGGCACCGACCCGCACGGGTTACACCTTCCTCGGCTGGTATGCGGACGCGGGTCTCACGACTCCGATTTCTTCCATCAACCCGGCGACTGCGGTCAATTACACGGTCTACGCAAAGTGGAGCGCACCGAATGCCTACAACGTGCAGTGGACGCTGAACGACACGGTTCCGGCGGGTCTCACAGCGGTAAACCCGAACGCTTCGCTCACGAGCTACACGGTTGAAGACGCGGATTACACCCTGCGCCCGGCAACGCGTACCGGTTATACCTTTGAAAACTGGTATGACAATGCGGCGCTTACCGGCACGCCGGTCACGACGCTTCACACGATGGATGCGGAAGACAAGCACTACTACGCAAAGTGGGGCAATGCGCTGAGCTATCCGATCACCTATGTGATGAACGATTCGGCGACCAGCCCGGCAACTGCGGTCACCCCGAATTCCTACACGGTTGAGGATGCGGACTTTGCACTCGGCATTCCGACCCGAAACGGCGCGAGCTTCCAGGGTTGGTATGACAACGCGGCCCTTACCGGCACGCCGATCACGACCCTTCACACCGCGGATGCGGCGGCAAAGACCTACTACGCAAAGTGGCAGCTCAATAGTTATAACATCAACTACAATCTGAACCCGGGCACGGGCATCGGAACCCCGACCAATCCGGCCTCCAATGTGCCGAGCTTTACGGTCGATGACGATGTGCAGCTTGCACCGCCGGTGCGCCGCGGCTACACGGGAAGCTGGACCATGAACGGTCAGACCGTGACGAGCATTCCGGCAGGTACGACAGGTAACCAGACGATTACGGCAGCTGGACGCTCAATCATTACAACATCACTTACGATACCGGTGAGACAGCGAACAGCCCGATTCAGGGTCTCGGCTCGCTTCCGAGCACCTACACGATTGAGGATGCGACCATTACGCTGCCTACCCCGAGCCGTGTCGGCTACACCTTCAGCCACTGGGAGAAGGTGACGGCACCCGGTGTCGCAGACAATCAGATTCTCTCCGGCAGCGACGGCGACGTGGCGTTCAAGGCGGTTTGGGAGCCCATTCGCTATCGCATCACCTACGATACGGCGGGCGGTGTCAACGACGCGGCAAACCCGACCACCTTCACAATCGAGGACGAGATCAACCCGAACGGCGCTGTGAAGCAGGGCGTTAAGTTCTGGACCTGGCAGGTTGTCGGCGGCAAGTTCCTGAACACGATTCCGGCGGGTACCACGCATGACGTTGCCCTGGTCGCTGTTTACCAGAAGGATTCGGAAGGCGAGAACATCGGCGGAAGCGGCGGCAGCAGCGGTGGCGGCGGTGGCGGCGGCAGCCGCAGCAGCAGCGGACGTCGCGGCACGGTCACGCCGAACAATGTCGCGACCGGAATACCGACCGGAACGCAGCCGAGCAACACGCAGCCGAACACGACCCCGAATACGGGTGAGGACAAAAAGCCTGTCATTGAGCCGACCCCGCAGCAGAATGCGGATACGCTGAATAGAGGCAACGCGCTGTCGCAGGACGGCGGCAAGCGAGCAACGAACCGCGGCACGGCGGTCAGCAGCAACAAGGGCAGACTCCCGAAGACCGGTGAGGCACCGTTTGCGCTGAACTTTGCGGGGACCGCAGCGGGCTTCCTGCTTGCGGCTTACGCAGTCTTAGGCAGAAGAAGAAAAGAACAGTAAGGCATTTGAGGCGGCTTTCCGTGAAGTGACGAAGAAGGACTGTGCGAGAGCACAGTCCTTTTTTGCGTTCGCTGGAGTTCGGTACGGGCACGTGCTATAATGAAACGAACCATCGAAATTTATTTGAAGGAGTGCCCTGTGGATTTTTGGACGAAATTCCGTGGAGCGCGCGCTGAAAGACAAAGACGCGCACCGGAGCAAACTAAAAAATCTGATTGCCCTAACGGCAGCGCGCGTCTTGATTATGCTGCTGTTTTTAACTGCGGCGCTCGGTGCGGCCTTTGCGGCAGGCGCCCTTCGGGGCATTGTGGACTCCGCGCCGGAACTGAAGGCGGACAGCATCGCCCCCATGGGCTTTGCCACCTCTGTTTACGATGCGGACGGAAATCTGGTCGAAAACCCTGGTCATGGCGGGCGCCAATCGCCAGGAAGCGACGTATGAGGAGCTTCGAAGAACCTCGTGAATGCCTTTGTCGCGATTGAGGACGAGCGTTTCTGGAAGCACAACGGTGTCGACACGCGCTCCATTATGCGCGCCGTTGTGGGTGTGCTGCGCGGCACTTCGAGTTCGGGCGGCGGCTCTACCATTACCCAGCAGCTCATTAAAAACAACCTCTTCAACGGCGGTCGGGAAAAAAGCTTCGGTGAGAAGCTGACCAGAAAAATTCAGGAGCAGTATCTGGCGCTCAAACTCGAGCAGATGATGAGCAAAGAAGAGATTCTGACCAACTACCTGAACACGATTAACCTCGGCAGCAACGCGCTCGGTGTCAAGGTGGCGGCGCGCCGCTACTTTAACAAAGAAGTCAAGGATCTTACCCTCTCCGAGTGCACGGTGCTGGCCGGCATCACCCAGAACCCCTCGCGGCTCAACCCCATCACGGGGCGGCAGGCAAATGAGGAGAAGCGGAAGGTGATACTTCGCTATATGCTGCGGCAGGGTTACATCACCAAGGAAGAGCAGGAGGAGGCGCTCGCGGACAATGTCTACGACCGCATCGAAAATGCCGATTTGGTTTCCAAGGAGAAGGCGACCCACACCTACAGCTACTTTACCGACGAGCTTGTGAGCCAGGTGCAGCAGGACCTCAAGGACAAGTTCGGCTATACGGACACCCAGGCGCACAATCTCCTGTACAGCGGTGGGCTCTCGATTTATACGACGCAGGACCCCACACTGCAGGCGATTGTGGACAGCGAAATCAACAATCCCGAGAACTATGCGGTCACCAAGTATGCGCTGGAATACCGCCTCTCGGTAAAACGCGCAAGCGGTGAAGTGCAGAACTACAGCGAGAAGGACGTGCTCGCGAAGAAGGGCAAGGAGTTTGACGGCCTGTATCGCACGGATGCCGAGGCGAAGGCGGATGCCGAGGCGTTTAAGGCGAGTGTCGTGAATCCCGCGGACGATCAAATCATCGGTGAGAGCATGCACATCATCCTCGAGCCGCAGGATTCGTTCGTGCTCATGGAGCACAGCACGGGCAAGGTGAAGGCGCTCTCCGGCGGCCGCGGCGAGAAGACGGTCTCGCTCTCCTTAAATCGCGCGACCAATGCCTACCGTCAGCCGGGTTCCACCTTTAAGGTGCTCGCGGCCTTTGCGCCGGCGCTCGATGCCTGCGGGCAGACGCTCGGTTCGGTCTACTACGACGGCCCCTACGAGGCCAATAAGAAGCAGTTCCGGAACTGGTACGGAGACGATAACTACCTCGGCTGGTCCAGCATACGAGACGGCATCATGTACTCGATGAACATAGTTGCGGTGCGCTGCCTCATGGAGACGGTGAGCCCGCAGCTCGGTGCGGAGTACAGTAAGAAGTTCGGCATCACGAGCCTCACGGACTCGGACTACAACCCGGCCATGGCGCTCGGCGGTCTCACGAAGGGTGTCAACAATCTGGAACTCACCGCGGCCTTTGCCGCGATTGCGAACCAGGGTGTCTATACGAAGCCCATTTTCTACACGAAGATTGTGGATCACAACGGCAAGGTACTGCTCGAGAATAATCCGGAGCAGCGCCGCGTCATCAAGGACTCCACGGCCTTCCTGCTCACGGATGCCCTGCAGCAGTCCATGCTGCCGAACCGTAAGTTTGCAAGCAGCGGGGTCAATGTCAACACGACCAGTACGCGGGCCAAGCCTGCGAATATGAGCAGCGCCGGCAAGTCCGGCACCACGAGCAACAACGTGGATGTCTGGTTTGTGGGCTACACGCGTACTATACGGCGGGAATTTGGGCCGGCTGCGATGAGAATCAGCCGCTCACGGACGGAAACGGCGGCAACTCCTTCCACAAGGACATTTGGCGCAAGATTATGGAGCGCATTCATCAGGATAAACCGGACCCGGGCTTTGCAATGCCGGACAGCATTGTGAGCGCGGAAATCTGCAGAAAGTCGGGTAAACTCCCGGTCAAGGGCATTTGCAGCCGGGATCCGCGCGGGGACGCGGTTTACACCGAGTACTTTGCGCGCGGCACCATCCCGACCGAGATGTGCGATAAGCACACGACCATGACAGTCTGCTCGGTCACGGGACTGCTGCCGACCACGTACTGCCCGACCACGACGCGCGTGGTTATGGTTGTGCCGGATTCGGAAGTCGAAACGGATGATTCGAGACTGACGCCCTACCAGCGCTGCAACATTCACACCTCGGCCGCAAGCCTCCTGCCATCGCGCGGCGTAGGCGGAGAAGCAATCGGAATTCCGGGCATCAAACCCGGCGATACTGCGGCGGATGAAACGCAGAGCAAGGTGCAGCCGAAGAAGGAGACGAGCGCCGAGACCAAGAAGAAGGCGACCAAAGAGACCAAGGCACCGAAAAAGAAAAAGAAGAATTAAAGGACGGAGCGAGGCGATGCGTCAAAAAAAATTGTGCAGACCGGTTCTGCACAATTTTTTTTGCGAAACTGTGACCTCACCGCGTTCCGTTCCGTCTGAATCAGTGTAGGCAGAGAAGTGCCCGAGCGGGCGGAATAAGATAAGAAAGGATGCAAAAGAGATGAAAAAGAGAATGATGATGGCGGCTGTTATGATGGGTGTGATGCTCACGGCTTGCGGAAACGGAAAGACACAGGCGAGTACGGCTGCAGCCGCGGAGAGCAGCGCGGAAACAGAGACGAGAGAGGGCGATGATATTCTGCTTGGCGGCTGGTTTGCAAATCAGGACAGTCTTCTGCCGGCAGACAATGCCGCGGCGATGAAGGCCTTTGATGCGGCTGTGGAGGGGATGACAGGCTATCGGTACGAGGTGCTTGCCGTGCTGGGCTCACAGCCGGTCGCGGGCACGAATTATGCCTATTTCTGCAAGGGAACGGCGGCGGTGCCGGATGCAACACCCGCCTATCTCCTGGTGAATGTCTATGAGGATTTGGATGGCAAGGCAGAACTCCTCAGCACCAAGGAACTGCTGCCCGTTGCGGCCGCAAAGATGACGGCGGAGTGGAAGTACAACGGCGGCGACAGCGATCCGCAGGCAAATCCCGCAGTGACGGAAGTCTTTGAGGCAGCGCTTACCGGCAAGGTTGGCAGCATCTATGAGCCCATTGCATACATCGGCGGCGCGGGCGAGCCGGATGAATGCTATACCCTGCTCTGCGGCAACCGGGCCGTTCCGAATGCGGACAGAAGCTTTTGCCTCCTGACCGTACAGAAGAAGGCGGACGGCAGTGCCGAGGTGCTGGATAGCGAGGCGCTGGGGCTCGGCACGGAGCTTCCGTCCGCTCCCGCAGAGCAGAAGAACTAAGGAAGGCGCATGGAAGACCGGGCGTTGGTCGCTCGCAACTTGGACGAGAGACGGCTATTCTTATTCTGTCGTAACACAGGCACATCCGCTGACGGAGGAAGAACTGTCGGAGCTGGTTAAGACCGTGCGTTGAGCGCGGTATAAAGAGAAAAGAGAGAGGCGGGGGCCTCTCTTTTTTATTCGGGGGAGTTCTATTCGGGAGAACAGGGAGAATGAGAAAAAGGCGGGAAGGGGGACTGTGGGGAGAGGACGGTGACAGGGAAGAATGTGTGCGTATAATAAGGATGAGTTGTCAGTAGTTGTTTCATAAGATGAATGTTAAAAAGGGAGAGTCTATGATAAAAAAATTGATAAAAACGCAGGCAAATGAGAATTGCGCCGGAACGTTTGATTCCCTTGAGCTTTTTGATCGCTATCTTCTTAGGGAACCCTCCTTTTGATGCTTCCGTTTGCGACAGCGGAGGGAGAGAGTACAGGGATTTTGACAGCGCTGTTTACGGCAACGACATCTGTGTGTGTGACGGGACTTGTGGTTGTGGACACATATGCGCATTGGAGCCTTTTCGGGCAGATGGTAATTCTGTTGCTGATACAAATCGGAGGACTCGGTGTCGTTGCGGTCGGGGCGTTGTTTATGTTGATGGGGAAAAAGAAATTTACGCTCGGAGATCGGAAACTGCTGGGTGGTGCGCTGAATATTGAGCGAAATAGGGGACATTTGGCATTCCTGTTGCGAATATTTAAAGGAACTTTTTTGCTTGAAGGTCTGGGCGCCTTATTCTATGCAAGCAGGTTTATACCGAGGTACGGTATTTTGAAAGGTTTGTGGGCAGCTTGCTTTCAGTCTGTTTCTGCATTTTGTAATGCGGGGATGGATGTCACAGGCCCAAACAGTATGATGGAGTTCAGGGATTCACCTTTCCTCATGTTTACCACCATGCTGCTCATTATTCTGGGTGGAATCGGCTTTGTTGTGTGGTTTGATGTAGTCGACGGCATCAAGCAGGGTTTCCGTCATCGTTTGGGACCGGTCACAACGGTGAGACGGTTTCCGGAGCATACGAAATTGGTACTTCTTGTTACCGCAATACTGATTATTACCGGTGCTATCGGAATCATGGCAGCAGAATTTAACAATCCGGGAACCATCGGAGATATGAATTTATGGGACAAATTCTGCAACAGTTTGTTTCAATCTGTAAGCTTCAGAACTGCGGGATTTGCGTCGGTACCACAGGAAAAGCTGACAGAGATTTCTTGTTTGATAGGATACGTTTTAATGTTTATCGGAGGCTCTCCGATAGGAACCGCAGGCGGCGTTAAGACGGTTACTGCTTTTCTGGTTTTCATGAATGCGTATTCCTATATTAACGGAAGAAAAGAGACAGTGATTTTTCATAGGAGCGTATCGGCAGAGATGATGAGAAAGGCCGCAGCCATTGTAGCGGTCAGCGCTTCGATCTTACTCATGATGACCGTGTTTTTGATGGCAGTTGAGAATATCGGATTGACGGATGCCTGCTACGAGATTACAAGCGCACTCGGTACGGTTGGATTGTCGAGAGCGCTTACACCGAAGCTTGACGCGCTCGGAAGAATTGTGGTCATTGTATCGATGTATCTCGGTAGAATCGGACCGATTTCGATGGCATGTTTCTTTGTGGGAGACGTAAAAGCAGGCAATACAATCAGGCATTCCAAGGGAATGTTTTATGTGGGGTAAAGGGAGTTAAAATGATGAAAAAATCGATAGCGGTACTGGGACTCGGAAAATACGGGAGAAGTCTGGCTGAAAATTTATATCTTATGGGGGCGGATGTTCTGGCCGTGGACAGTGATGAAAAGGTAGTGAATGATTTTTCGGGGAAATGCACGTCTGTTGTACAGGCAAACATGGAGAACGAAGAAGAAGTTGTTGCGCTTGGGTTGAAGAATATGGACATTGTCGTTTCATGTACGGGAACAAATATCGCCGCAGCCATTATGTCTGTCGCGGTTGCAAAGGAGCAGGGGGTTCCTCTCATCGTTGCAAAGGCATCAACCGACAGAACAGCTTCGATTCTTCGTAAAATCGGTGTGGATAAGATTCTTGATCCGGAGGGAGAGGGAGGTATGCGGTCGGCAAGAATTTTGCTTTCATCCTCTTTCAAGGATTTTTGGGAAATTGATGACAACTTGTATGTGGTAGAACTAAATGTGCGGGAAGAGTGGATTGGCAAAACGCTGATAGAACTTCAACTCCGGAAAAAACACATGATGAATGTGGTTGCACTGAAAGGAAAAGGGAAAAACTGGAGGTTCGGTAATCCCGAAGAGCAGCTGAAAGAAGATGAGATATTGCTGGTTGCAATGGAGAAAAAGGATCTCAGAAAGTGGCAGTAAGGAAATATGGACGATTTGCGTCGTGAAAACTGTGTCTTGTTGCAAATGCGGATTGGGCAGAATTTGCGCGCCGGCAAATCTGTTGCCAGGGGATAAAATACCTGAGACGATGAAGGAACTTCGGTAAATGCAGGGCAGAAAACGAGCGGAAGAAGGGGGAGATATGGCAAAACAAGCGAACTATCTTCGACATATGGCGCCGCGCTTAAAAGAAAGATACGGAGCGGAAAAAGCACAGGATATCCTGAAAAAGGCGCAGAAGCGCTATGAAGTTCTTCTTGCGGAAAACAAGGACGACCCACCGGCGTACTCCGGGCAGAAGCGGGAGCGCATTTATCCGTCCATCGCCTTGTTCCATGCCTTAGCGGATGCGGGGATGGAGCGCGAGGAAGCCGCTGCGTTTGTGACGGGGTACTACCGCAGGCTTGCCGAGCGCGCGGCGCCCGTCATCCGAACGGTATTGAAGATTCCGGGCCTATACAGACTGGTTCCGAAACTGTTCTTTGACACGGCGCTGAAACACTGCGTGCCGCAAGCGGGGTTCTTAAGCGAAAACCGATTTTTATCGAAGACCGAGATGCACTTTGACATGGTGAAATGTCCTTACCAAGACAGCTGCGTGCGCTACGGCTGTCCGGAACTTGTGAAGGGATTCTGTGACACGGATGATATCTGCTACGGGAACATGCACCGAAGACTCTTTTGGGGCAGAACCAAGACCATAGGACATGGGGATGCGCTGTGCGATTTCAGCTTGCGCATCACGGAAGAGCGGTGAGCAATATCATCCGCGCGCTTTTCCTTCCCCGCTTGCCATACACCGCAAAGCATAGTAAAATAATACATTGCGTTTGAAATGCTCAGCCAGAAAGAGAGAGGAATTTTTCAATGAGAAGTACGAGAACGGATGTGAGAAACGTCGCAATCATCGCCCACGTTGACCACGGCAAGACCACGCTCGTGGACCAGCTGCTGCGGCAGAGCGGCGTGTTCCGCGCCAATCAGGAGGTTGTGGATCGCGTCATGGATTCCAACGATATTGAGAGAGAGCGCGGCATCACGATTCTCTCTCCAAGAATACAGCGGTAAACTATGACGGCGTTAAGATCAACATCATCGACACCCCGGGACACGCGGATTTCGGCGGCGAGGTGGAGCGTGTCTTAAAGATGGTGAACGGCGTGGTCCTTGTGGTCGATGCCTTCGAGGGCACCATGCCGCAGACGCGTTTTGTTTTGAAGAAGGCGTTAGAGCTTTCGCTGGATGTCGTGGTCTGCGTGAACAAGTGTGACCGCGCAGAGGCGCGTCCGGACGAGGTTGTGGATGAGGTGCTTGAGCTACTCATGGATCTCGATGCGAGCGAGCAGCAGCTCGAGTGTCCGTTTATCTTTGCTTCCGCACGCAGCGGTTGGGCAAAGAATTCGTTGGACAGTGACAATGCGGATATGAAGCCGCTGTTTGAGGCCATCATCAACCACATCCCGGCACCGGAGGGCGATCCGGAAGCACCGACCCAGATTCTGATCAGCACGATCGACTACAACGAGTATGTGGGCCGCATCGGCGTGGGCAAGGTGGACAACGGTTCGATTCGTGTGAACCAGGAAGTTGCGCTGGTCAATCACCACGAGCCGGATAAGCTGCGCCGCGTGAAGATCGGTAAGCTCTACGAGTACGAGGGCTTAAACCGCGTCGAAGTGAAAGAAGCGGAGTTCGGTTCGATCGTCGCAATCTCGGGCATCTCCGACCTGCACATCGGCGACACGATTACGAGTCCCGAGTCCCCGGAGTCCATTCCGTTCCAGAAGATTTCCGAGCCGACCATCTCGATGAACTTCATGGTCAACGACAGCCCGCTTGCGGGGCAGGAGGGACAGTACATCACCTCCCGTCACCTGCGCGAGCGTCTGTTCCGCGAGCTGAACACCGATGTCTCGCTTCGCGTCGAGGAACTCACGCCGGACTGCTTCAAGGTGAGCGGTCGCGGTGAGTTGCACCTCTCTGTCCTCATCGAGAACATGCGCCGCGAGGGCTTTGAGTTCGCGGTTTCGAAGGCAGAGGTCATCTACCACTTCGATGAGCGCGACAAGAGACTGGAGCCGATGGAGATTGCCTTTGTTGACGTCCCGGATGAGTTTACCGGCGCGGTCATCCAGAAGCTGACCTCCAGAAAGGGTGAGCTGATCGGCATGACGCCGATTCACGGCAACTATACCCGCCTTGAGTTCAATATTCCGTCGCGCGGCTTAATCGGTTACCGCGGCGAGTTCATGACGGACACCAAGGGCAACGGTATCCTGAATACCGAGTTTGAGGGCTACGGTCCCTACAAGGGCGATATGTTCTACCGCAAGGCGGGCTCCATCATTGCGTACGAGAGCGGTGAGGCGGTTGCCTACGGACTTTTCCAGGCGCAGGAGAGAGGTCAGCTCTTTATCGGCGCGGGCGTCAAGGTCTACGCGGGTATGATTATCGGTCAGAGTGGCAAGTCCGAGGACGTTGAGGTCAATGTCTGCAAGACGAAGAAGCTCACCAACACCCGTGCTTCCGGCTCGGACGATGCACTGAAGCTTGTCACGCCGAAGGTCATGAGCCTTGAGCAGTGCCTCGAGTTCATCGATACGGATGAGCTCCTCGAGGTCACGCCGGAGAACCTCCGCATCCGAAAGAAGATTCTGGATCCGACGCTCCGTAAGCGCTCTATGATTAAGCAGAAGCAGAATTCGTAAGATAGAGAAAAGGCAGCGGCCGTAAGGCTGCTGCCTTTTTTTGTACCGCAGAGCTTACGATGGGACTGAGGGATAGTGACAAGTCCCTCATTTTGTGCGTATAATGCTAGAGCAAAAGTCAGGCATTTGTCAGAGGAGGCGTGGTGGGATGAACAAACAGCAGTTGGCCGCAAAAATCTGGGAGTCGGCAAATCAGATGCGCTCCAAGATTGAGGCGAATGAATACAAGGACTATATTCTGGGCTTTATTTTCTATAAATATCTCTCTGAGCAGGAGGAAAAGTGGCTGCACAGCAAGGGCTATGAAGCGGAAAATATTCAGGAATATGTCAACGAAAATGCGCCCGATGCTTATTCCGGCAAGAGTAACCTGCAGCAGAATCTCGGCTATTTTATTTCCTACGAGAATCTATTCTCAACCTGGATTCAAAAGGGCGTGGACTTTTCGATTGACGATGTGAGCGTGGCGCTCTCCGCGTTTAACCGTCTGATTTCACCGACGCATAAAAAAGTCTTTGAGGGAATTTTCCAGACGCTCGAGGTGGGCCTCTCGAAGCTCGGCGAAATGCGAAAATGCAGAGTAAGGCGGCGAGCGATCTGATTCATCTGATTGACGAGATTCCGATGAACGGCAGGCAGGACTACGATGTGCTCGGTTTTATCTATGAGTATCTCTTGGAGAAGTTTGCGTCCAATGCCGGCAAGAAGGCAGGCGAATTCTATACGCCGCATGAAGTTTCTCTGCTCATGTCGGAGCTGATTGCCGAGCATCTCCGCGGACGGCAGGAAATCCGAATCTATGACCCGACCTCCGGATCGGGCAGCCTGTTAATCAACATCGGCAAGACGACCGCCAAGTATCTGGAACACGCGAATGCCATCCGCTACTATGCGCAGGAATGGAAGTCGAATACCTACAACCTGACGCGGATGAACCTTGTGATGCGCGGCATCCTCCCCGACAACATCATCACCCGCAACGGCGACACACTCGAGGACGACTGGCCCTACTTTGACGAGAGCGATCCCGCAGGCACCTACGAGCCGCTTTATGTGGATGCGGTGGTCTCGAATCCGCCCTATTCGCAGCGCTGGTCGCCGGACGGCAAGGAAAACGATCCGCGCTATGCGGATTACGGGCTTGCGCCCAAGGCAAAGGCAGACTATGCCTTTTTGCTGCATGACCTCTACCATCTGAAACCGGACGGCATGATGACCATTGTGTTGCCGCACGGCGTGCTGTTCCGCGGCGGTGAGGAGGGAAAAATCCGCCGGAAGTTAATTGAGCTGAATCATATCGATACGATTATCGGTCTGCCTGCGAACATTTTCTTTGGGACAGGTATCCCGACCATCATCATCGTGCTGCGGCAAAAGCGAAGAATACCGATGTGCTGATTGTCGATGCGTCCAAGGGCTTTGAGAAAGACGGCAAGAGCAACCGGCTTCGCGCGTCAGATATACGACGCATTGTCGATACCGTGCGGGAGCGGAAAGATACAGAGAAGTATTCGCGCCGCGTGAGCCGCGAAGAGATCGCACAGAACGGGTACAATCTGAACATCCCGCGCTATGTGGACTCCTCGGAGCGCGCGGAAAGTTACGATATTTACGCCTCGATGTTCGGCGGCATCCCCGCCGAGGAACTCTCGAATTTTGATGCGTTCTGGCAGGTATTCCCCTCGCTGAAAGGAGAACTCTTTGCCGGAGACGGCTATCTGTCCTTAAAGACGGAAAACGTGAAAGAGACCATTCACGACAATCTGGATGTCAACGCGTTTCTCCGAACAAGCGAGGCAGCCTTTGCGGACTTTGGCGCGGAGATGGACAAGGCGCTGATTGACAATGCGTTGCAACTCTCGATTCCAAAGGCGCAGGAGGCGCTTGCCGCCGATATTTTTAGGCGCTTTGAAGCGCTGCCGCTGCTCGATGCCTACCGGGCGTATGAGCTCTTTGCGCACCACTTTACCGAGATTTCGGGGGATCTCGAGATTCTTCAGAGCGAGGGGATGCAGGCCGTGCGACAGGTAGACCCGAACATGGTCATCAAAAAGCGGAACGGCAAGGACGCCGAAGTGCAGGAAGGCTGGAAGGGGCATGTGCTGCCCTTTGACTTGGTGCAACAGGTTTGCCTCCCGGAAAAAAATTACATGCGTTGCAGGAAAAGCGGGAGGAACTCGCGGAGATTCCGGGTGCCTATGAAGAGCTGCTCGAAAATCTCAGCGAGGATGAGAAAGAGCAGATTTCCGATGCGCTGAATGAGAACAACGATGCCTTTGTCTTTAAAAATATCAAGGTCGTAGTAAAGCAGCTGCAGGAAGATAAGGCGGCAAATGCAGAATTGATTCGGGCGCTGAAGCAGGCGGATGCAAAAAGTGCCGCAGAAAAACGCCTGAAGACAGAAATCAAAGAAGCGGAAGATGCGCTGCATGAGGAGACCAGATGCGTGATACAGGTGCTGACGGACGAAGAAGTGCGGACACTCTTACACGAGAAGTGGGCGGCGCCGATTGAAATCGGCATTCAGGAACTCCCGAAAGAACTGCTCGGGCAATTCACGAAGGAGATTGAGGCGCTTTCCAAAAAGTATGCGGTCACGATGAGCGCACTCGATGCCGAGATACGCGAGACCGAGCGCGAACTCGCAGCCATGCTCGGTGAACTGACCGGCTCCGAAGCAGATATGGCGGGTATCGAGGAACTCCGGAAACTTCTCGGGGAGGATATCCATGGCTGAGAGAAGAGTGCCGAGAATCCGCTTCAAAGGATTTGAGGAAGATTGGGAACAGCGTAAGCTGGGAGAAATATGTTCTGAATTGAGGAGCGGAGAGTTTATTTCTGCAGAGGATATAACTGAATATGGAGCCATTCCAGTGTATGGTGGGAATGGATTACGTGGCTATACAAGCAAATATAATCGAGAGGGAGAATTTGCACTTATTGGGCGTCAAGGAGCGCTGTGTGGAAATATGAATTTTTCTCGGGGAAAGGCATATTTCACTGAGCATGCAGTAATAACGCAAGCAAATTCCGATAACGACACACTATTTTTGTTCTATTGTTGTGATAATATGAACTTGGGACAATATTCAGATCAGTCAGCCCAACCTGGATTAGCTGTAGGGAAGCTGGCACAATTATTAGTACGAAGACCTTGCAAGATTGAACAAGAAAAAATAGCTAAAGCGATGAGCGTACTTGACTCTCTTCTCTCCCTTCATCAGCGTAAGCTTGAAAAACTGAAAATTCTCAAGAAAGCGATGCTCGAAAAAATGTTCCCGAAAAACGGGGCAAAAGTTCCGGAAATTCGGTTTTCAGGATTTACGGACGATTGGGAACAGCGTAAGCTAGAGGAAGTTGCTTCTGAGACGCGTGGAGGGGGAACCCCTAAGACGTCTAATGAAACATATTGGAATGGAGATATTCCTTGGATACAATCCTCTGATTTGAAAGAAGATGAGTTATTTGAAGTTAAACCAAGAAAGTATGTCTCTAAGATTGGACTGAATAAATCAGCAACACAGCTTGTAGAAGCTAATTCGATTGCTGTTGTGACACGAGTAGGTGTGGGAAAACTTGCACTTATGCCGCATTCCTATGCTACAAGCCAAGATTTGTATCGTTGAGTCGGCTTCAAGTAGCACCGTACTTTGCTGTATATAGCATTCATCACATGTTGCAAGAAGAATTGGAAGTAGTACAAGGAACATCCATAAAGGGAATGACGAAAGAGGATTTGCTTTCAAAGTCTCTCTTAATACCAGTTGATATGGGTGAGCAGACACAGCTCGGAGGTCTATTTTATAAGCTAGATTCCCTTATCTCCCTTCATCAGCGTAAGCTCGAAAAATTGCGCCAAATTAAGAAGTCTATGCTAGAGAGAATGTTTGTCTGAGAATTCGAGGCTAGAAAATGGTCGGAAAAACGGAGTAGAGTAGAAATCATGTCACTGAATTGCATCGTGAGCGTCTTTTGGTGACTTGCGGTGCTTTTCTTGTGGGGAAGATGAAAGAAGGTATTGTGAAGAAGAGGAGATTTCTTGGGAACAGCGTAAGTTCAACGAGTTATATGAAAGAAATGACGAGCGGAACAACGGACAGTTCGGTCAGAATAAAACAATTTCAATTTCGACAATGACTTTTAATGAATTAGGAAATGGTGCGGCGGACAGTTCAATTGATTTCTATAAAGTTCTCCGTCTTGGGGATATAGCTTTTGAAGGGCATACAAACAAAGAATTTCGATACGGAAGGTTCGGGCTCAATGATATAGGAAATGGCATAATGTCGCCAAGATTTACGACTTTAAGGCCTATCACTAAACAGGAATTTACCTTTTGGAAGTATTACATACATGATGAGCGGGTTATGAGGCAAAAGCTTGTTCGTTCTACGAAAGCAGGAACCATGATGAATGAGCTTGTTATTGATGACCTTATGAGGCAGTCAATACTAGTTCCATCACTATCTGAACAGAAGAAAACGGGAGACTATTTCAAGGGTCTCGACCATCTTCTCTCCCTTCATCAGCGTAAGCCTTTTTGAGGAGCATCAAGATTTTCGAAGCGACAGAATGTTTCTTGGGAACAGCGTAAGCTGGGGGAACTGGCTTTTATCACTACAGGAAAGTTAGATGCTAATGCAGCGAAAAAGGATGGAGAATATAATTTTTTTACTTGTGGGAAGGAAATACTGAAGACAAATTCATATGCCTTTGATGGAGAAGCAATTCTTATTAATGGAAATGGTGATTTAGGATATACAAGAAAAATATGTTGGAAAAATTCAATACTTATCAAAGAACATATGTATTACAAGGCTTTGTTATGGATTATGAGTACATAGAACATGCAATTCATAAATTTCTGCCTGACAGAATTAAAAATGAATCTATTGGTGGAGCTATGCCATATATTAAAATAGATTCTCTCATGAACTTAGAACTCCCTATTCCTGTAGTACAAGAGGCAGTAGCGGTAACGAGATTCTTAAATGAGTTAGATTCCCTTCTCTCCCTTCATCATCGACAGTGTTTGACCCTCGCATTTCACAGAATCAGGAGGTTTTTTCATGGAAGCTTTTACCCGGGAGGCGGATTTTGAGCGGGCGCTGATTGCTGCGCTCCAGCGTCAGGGTTGGAAGAATGACCGGAGCGACCAGAATAACAGTTGGGAGGACAGAGCCCTTCTCTACCGTCCGACCGAGGAGGATTTGCTGCAGAACTGGGCGGATATCTTATACCAGAATAACCAGGATGTGGACCGCCTGAATCATGTGCCGCTCCTTCGGGAGGAGATGCAGGAGCTCATCGAGAAAATCAAGTCGCAGCGTACCCCGCTGGCGCTGAACGGCTTGATCAACGGGCGCACGGTCACAATCACCCGGAAGAACCCGGAGGATACCCTGCATTTCGGCAAAGAGGTGAGTCTCAAAATCTACGACCGCTTTGAAATTATGGCGGGGCAGAGTGTCTATCAGATTGTCGAACAGCCGGTTTTTCCGCGGCACGATGCGGTGCTGCAGGACAGGCGCGGGGATGTGATGCTCTTAATCAACGGGATGCCTCTCTTCCACATTGAATTAAAGCGCTCGGGTGTGCCGGTCACGGAGGCGGTGCATCAGATTGAAAAGTATGCGCACGAGGGTGTCTTCACGGGGCTTTTCTCGCTGGTGCAGATTTTTGTCGCGATGAATCCGGAAGAGACTTTGTACTTTGCAAATCCGGGGCCCGACGGCAAATTCAATCCGGATTTCTATTTCACTGGGCGGATATGAACAATGAGCCGATGAACGAGTGGCACCGGGTGACCGATAGTCTGCTCTCTATTCCGATGGCGCACCGGCTCATCGGTCTCTATACGGTCGCGGACGATGCCGACGGCGTCTTAAAGGTACTACGGAGTTATCAGTTCTGGGCGGTCAATCAGATTACAACGCGGGTGCAGCGGCAGAAATGGGAGAGCGGCAATCAGCTCGGCGGCTACATCTGGCACACGACAGGCTCCGGCAAGACTATGACTTCGTTCAAGGCGGCGCAGCTGATTTCCTATACGAAGGATGCCGACAAGGTGGTCTTTCTGATGGACCGGATTGAGCTCGGCGTCCAGTCCCTGAAAGAGTACCGCGCCTTTGCGGACCGCGCGGACGATGTGCAGGACACCGAGGACACGATTGCGCTGATTGCCAAGTTAAAGAGCAAAGATCCAAAGAATATGCTGATTGTCTCCTCGATTCAGAAGATGAGCAATATTAAGGACGATGCCGAGTCAAAGCTCCGCGGGCGGGATCTCGAAGAGATGCAGAGCAAGCGTCTTGTGTTCATCATTGACGAGTGCCACCGCTCGACATTCGGTGACATGCTCTCCTCGATTAAGAGGACTTTTCCGAATGCGCTGTTCTTTGGCTTTACGGGCACGCCGGTCTTTACGGAAAATGAGCGGGCGCTCAGCACAACCAGTGATATTTTCGGCGATGAGTTGCACCGCTACAGCATTGCGGACGGCATTCGCGACAGGAATGTGCTCGGCTTTGACCCGCTGATGGTCTGTGTCTATCCGGATAAAAAGCTCCGGCAGATGGTCGCACTGCATGAGGCAGGCGCGAGCTCCGAGGAAGAGGTCTTGCAGGACCCGAAGAAGAGTGCCATTTACTATGAGTTTCTGAATGATGTGCCGATGGCGGGGAGTTGGCAGGAAGACGGCACTTACGAGAAGGGAATTGAGGACTATCTGCACGGAAGAGCGTTCCGGGATCTTGTTCTGACAGATGAGTACCAGTGGGAGATTGTCGATCATATCCGGGAGAACTGGAATACACTGAGCCGCGGCAGCAAATTTCATGCGATTTTTGCAACCGACAGCATTCCGGAGGCAGTGCGCTACTATCGGAAGTTTCGCGAGCGGTATCCGGAGCTTCGCGTGACCGGACTTTTTGACCCGACCATTGACAACAAGGGCGGGAAAAAGACTCTCGACAAAGAAGAGGGCTTGAAAGCGATGCTCGAGGACTACAACGCGCGCTACGGACAGCGCTTTGACATTGGCGGCTATGACAAGTTCAAGAAAGATGTGGCAGCGCGGCTTGCGCACAAAAAACCGTATGAGCGTGTCAAGCCGGAGCAGCAGCTGGATCTTCTGATTGTCGTGAATCAGATGCTCACCGGCTTTGACTCGAAGTGGATTAATACACTCTACCTCGACAAGGTCCTTGAATACCAGAATCTGATTCAGGCGTTTTCGCGCACGAATCGCCTCTATAACAGCAACGAGAAGCCCTTGGCTCCATCCGCTATTACCGCTACCCGCACAGCATGAAGCGTAACATTGAGGCAGCGGTGAAGCTCTACTCCGGAGACAGGCCGATTGGTTTGTTTGCCGATCATCTACCGGATCATTTGCGGCATATGAATGAGAGCTTTGAGGATATGATGGCGATTTTCAAAGAGGCGGGTATTCCGGACCTCGACCATCTGCCGGAAGATATGGTTCTCAGGGCAAAGTTTGCCGAGACCTTTCGCGAGTTCTGCACCTATTTGCAAGCAGCAGAGATTCAGGGCTTCACCTGGGATAAGCAGACCTATTCCGCCGAAGCGGACGCGGAAGGCGGAGGCGAGACAATCGTCGTAAAGCCGACGGAGGCGCATTTTATGTTGTTTCTGCAGCGCTACAAGGAACTCCGTCCGGGAAAGACAGAAGGCGATGGAGGGGGATCCGGAAGAAATGCCGACCTTTTCGCTGGATCCCTATCTCACGGAGTTGGAGACAGGAAAAATTGACAATGACTATATGAACTCCCGTTTCCGGAAATATCTGCGGAAGCTGAATGACGGCAGTGCCACAGCGGAGGAGCGGGCGGAGACACTCGAGGAATTGCACAAAAGTTTTGCCTACTTGTCGCAGGAAGAGCAGCGGTTGGCCGATCTTTTTCTCGCCGATGTCGGTGCGGGTACCATTAGTCTGGACACGGGCAAGGGGTTTCGCGATTATCTCGCGGAGTATGCAAACCGGGAGAAAACACAGCAGAGACGTCGCGTGGTGAGGTACACCGGTTGTGATGAAACGCTGCTGACGGAGATGACAGAACAGCATATCGCGGAAGATGAACTGAATCAGTACGGAAGATTTGACCGCCTGAAAAAGAGCATCGACATAGAGGTGGCAAAGCGCTACTTTGAGGAGATAGAGGGGGAAAGTCGCTCCCACTGTTCATTGTCAACAATCGCCTGGAACAACTGCTCAAGGAATTCATTTTGGCGGGTGGATTTGACATCCCGCTTCCTGGGGGTGACAGGCAGCAGGTGGAATGAGGCGACAAGGATGGCCTCCTTCATCGGCGTAGGAAGGAGAAACTATGCCAAATGCGTTTCAACCGACTGACTGCCTGAAGGACTACTACAGAACCTGGATTTCTGTTTACAAGGAGGGCGCTATCCGCGAAGTCACACTTGCAAAGTACCGGATGAGCCTCGCCTGGGTGGAGCGGCTCGCACCGAGTCTCAGACTCTGCGAGCTGACCCGGGTTGCTTACCAGCAGCTCCTGAATGCCTATGCATTGGAGCATGAGCGCCAAACGACCATGGATTTCCATCACCAGTTAAAAGGCGCCATTCTCGACGCGGTCGATGACGGACTCATTCCCCGCGATCCGACCCGAAAAGTGATTATCAAGGGGAAACTGCCTGCCGAAAGAAGCGGAAGTATCTGAACCAGTTCGAACTGCACGCCTTGCTCCGAAGTCTGAAACTCGGAGAGCGGGCAGATTGGGACTGGTTCATCTTGTTGGTGGCAAAGACAGGCCTCCGGTTTTCGGAGGCGCTCGCGCTCACACCGGCGGATTTTGATTTTGCACACCAGACGTTATCGGTCACAAAGACCTGGAATTACAAGGACGGCGGCGGATTCGCGCCGACCAAGAACCGTTCTTCGGTGCGGAAAGTGCAGCTTGACTGGCAGCTGATTATGCAGTTCGCCGTACTGGTAAAAGACTTGCCGACGGATCAGCCGATCTTTGTGCCGGGAGAGAAGGTCTACAATTCAACTGTCAATGACCGTCTGGAGCGCTACTGCAGGGCACTCGACATCCCCGTGATTTCCGTGCACGGCCTTCGTCACACGCATGCCTCGATTTTGCTCTATGCGGGTGTCTCGATTGCGAGTGTGGCGCGCCGCCTCGGCCACGCGAGTATGACCACAACACAGAAAACGTACCTGCATGTGATTCAGGAACTCGAGAACCAGGACATTGACCTCGTGATGAGGTCGCTTGCAAACCTGCGCTAAGTAAACTGCTGCCGATGAAGGATGGTGTCAGGTCTGCGGAGGGGGTGTCACTTGCATTTTGCACGAGTAAGTTATATCCTAGAAGCATGACAAGTAGGGAAATCAGGGAAAGAGGCGGAATATGGATACAATGACAACTGTTTTTACGGATAACGCGAAAGTGATGCCAAAAGGACAAGTTACGATTCCGAAGGATGTCAGGAAGGCTCTGGGCGTAGAGGCGGGAGACCGTGTGACCTTTGTTGTAAGCCAGGGAGGAGGTTAGAATCATCAATTCAGCGGTTTATGCGATGAAACTTTTACAGGAGGGTATGCAAGGACAGGCAGAGGCAGCAGCGATCCGGAGCGAGGAAGATGTTATGAAGCTTGCCAAATCCGTGAGAGCTGAGGAATAAGAGGAAAATCTTTATTGATACCAGTAGTCTGATTCCGGCAGCAGTACTAAAATTCTCAGCCCCTCAGATTGTATGAGGTGATAGGATTGCGGTTGAATTACAAGAGTGCAGCAAATAACGCCACGAATAATGCCAAAATTAACGCCAATGGCACTAATGGTGGCGTTAATACTCCGGCAACAAAAGAGCAGGAGCAGGTAAAAAAGAACAGTCTCTAGGATTTTTGCTTCACTGCAGGAAAAGGGTGTCTTGAGACAGACCGGAACGAAACGGAAATCAAATTGGATTATCAAGTGAAGTTATAGAATTGCGGTTGAATTACAGATAGGAAAAGCGGGCCTTCTTTTCGGAGAGACCCGCTTTTCTTATCCGTGCTGTTTACCCCTTTTCCTTAAGTCTCGCCTCAATCGCCTCGTTCACAATGCGGAGCGCCTGAATCCGCGCAAAGTACTTGTCGTTTCCGGCGAGTATGTGCCAGGGCGCGGTTTCGGTCGAGGTGTAGCGGAGCATATCGTTCACCGCGGTCTCGTAGAGCTCCCACTTTTCGCGGTTTCTCCAGTCCTCGGCGGTGATTTTCCACTGCTTTTCGGGCGTGCGCTCTCTGGCGCGGAAGCGCTTCAGCTGTTCGTCCTTGCTGATGTGGATCCAGAATTTGACCACGAGGGTGCCGCTCGCTGCGAGGTAGGATTCAAAGTCATTGATTTCCCCGTAGGCGCGCTTCCAATCCGCCTCGCTGCAAAAGCCCTCAATCCGCTCGACGAGAACGCGCCCGTACCAGGTCCGGTCAAAGATGGCAATGTGGCCGCTCTTCGGGAGGCGGGCATAGAAGCGCCAGAGGAAGTGGCGCTTTTTCTCTTCCGGAGTCGGGCTCGCAATGGGGAGCGCCGCGTAGCCGCGGGCATCAAGCGGGGAGGAGAGGCGCTTAATACAGCCGCCTTTCCCGGCCGCATCCCAGCCCTCAAAGCCGACAACCAGAGGAATGCGCTTTAAGTAGAGGAGATTTTGGTTCTTCGCGAGGCGTGCCTTTTCTTCTTTGAGGCATTTTTTGTATTCCTCTCTCGTGAGGGACTGCGTTAAGTCGACATCCGAAAGGGAAAGCGGTTTCGCGGAGGCGGGCAGAGGCAGAGAGACGTTTCGGCTTCGCCGCCCCGCCGTGCGTCAAGCCGTGCGTGCACGGCATCGATTACCGTGCGGAACACCTGAACCGTCGCGGCGCGACTGTCCATGCCGGAGACCAGAGTCCAGGGCGCTTCGGCGGACTGTGTTTTTTCTATCATGCGGTCAAAGGCGCTGTAGTAGTCCTCATAGTGCGCGAGCTGTTTCCGGTCGGACTTCACGACGCGGAAGGCGGTCTCCGGGTTCTCGGAGAGTTCCTTTAAGCGCGTCTTCATCTCCCGCTCGGAGATGTGGAGGAAAAAAACTTTAAAAATCAGGTAGCCGTTGTCCGTGAGCGTCTTTTCAAAGCGGCGGATGTCGGCGAGCCGCGTTTCCACGCAGCGCGCGGAGAGCTTATCCGCAATCGCGCGGACAGAGACCTCCTGATACCAGGAGCGGTCCATAATCGAAAACATGCCCTCCTCCGGGATGGTGAGCCAGTGGCGGCGAAGGTAGGGATAGCGCTGCTCGAGTTCGGTCGGCGCCTGGGTGTTCACGACCTTGAACCAGCGGGGATCCAGATTTTTGATGAGACGCCCTATCATCTTGCCCTTTCCGGCTGCGGACCAGCCCTCGAAGAGGATGATGACCGGGAGTCCGGCGCTGCGCAGCGGCGCATCCAGGGCGGCAAGCTGCTGTTTCAGCGCGGGCATCACAGCCTCATAGTCGGCTTTCTCGAGTTTCGTTTTGAGATTTACTTCTTCCAACATGGCAGAGCCCTCACTTTCTAAGAAAAGTGTAGCACAGATTTTGCGTCTGTCCATTGTCTTGCGTCTTTTCGGGAACTTCGCTACAATGGTGGGCATGTAAAAATGAGGGAGTGTTGCATGAAAGAACTTATTTTTTCGCTCGCGCCGATGGAGGGCATCACGGGCTATGTATATCGCAATGCGCTGAAGCGCTGCTACGGAGGCGTTGCGCGCTTTTACTCGCCCTTCATCTCGCCGGGGCATGCGGGAGCGGGTATCACGAAGCGCGACCGGCGCGATATTCTGCCGGAGAACAATGCGGGCGTGCCGCTGATCCCGCAGCTACTCACGAACAACGCGGAGGATTTTCTCTGTGCGGCGGAAATCCTGAGAGACTACGGCTACAAGGAACTCAATCTGAATCTCGGCTGCCCCTCGGGCACGGTTACGGCAAAAAAGAAGGGCTCGGGCTTTCTTTCGGAGCTCACGGCGCTCAGGCACTTTTTTTGAAGAGGTTTTTCGCAACTTGCCTGCGGATACGAAGCTCGGCGTGAAGACGAGACTCGGGGTAAAGGACCCGGCGGAGTTTCCGGAGATACTCAAAATCTACAACGACTTTCCGCTCTCGGAACTCATAGTCCACCCGCGGATTCAGAAGGAGTTTTACCGGGGAACGGTTCACCTCGATATGTTCGCTCTGGCCGCGGAGGGGGCAAAGATGCCGCTCGGCTATAACGGAGATTTGATCGACGAAGAGGATATAGACCGCATCCTGGAGCGTTTTCCTGCGGTCTCTCATATCATGCTCGGGCGGGGCTTATTGCGAGACCCCATGCTCCCGGCGCGCTATCTGAGACGCCTTCGCGCTGAGGCAGCGCTCTCCCCGGAAGAAGAGAAGCGGCAGCGCCATGCCTTCCACGCGGCACTCCTTCAGGGCTATCGGGAGAGTTTTCTATATGAGAATGCGACGCTCTGCCGCATGAAGGAGGTCTGGGACTATTTGGGACTTGCCTTTCCGGAACAGGAGAGAGTGGTGCGGGAACTCAAAAAGAGCAAGACCCTCGGCGAGTACGAGCTACGGGCGGAGCAGCTGCTCACACTCTGAGCGGAAAAGAGCGGAAATGCTGAATTCAAAAAGACGATATTTCGATAAGACGAAAAATCGAAACGATGAAACTCGAAAAGACGCGATCGAAACGGTATAAATTCGGAAAACAAAGCAGATACAAAAAATCCGCAGACAGTCGACTGTCTGCGGATTTTTCATGTCTGCCATGGGCTTTGCATACGGATGCAGGCCCGAAAGGCCGCGGTCTTTGCGCTTTAGAGCAGGGTGATGTTGTGGGCCGCGCAGGTCTCAATCATCTCCTCGGGCCATATGCTGGCCTGCACTTCGCCGATGTGCGCTCTGCCGAGTAAAAGCATGCAGAGACGGCTCTGGCCTATGCCGCCGCCTATGGTATAGGGCAGTTCGCCGTTTAAGAGCGCCTTGTGATAGGGAAGTTCACGGCGGTTCTCGCAGCCCGCGAGTTTCAACTGGGCGTCGAGGCTCTCCGGGGAGACGCGTATGCCCATACTCGAGAGTTCGAGCGCGCATTGCAGGGGCTCGAACCAGCAGAGAATGTCTCCGTTTAAACTCCAGTCATCGTAGTCCGGCGCACGGAGATCGTGCGGCTCGCCGTTCGAGAGTGCCGCACCGATTTGCTCCACGAAAACCGCGCCGCACTCACGCGCAATCGCATTTTCGCGCTCCTTCGGACTGAGTGTCGGGTAGCGCTTCAAGAAGCTCTTCCGAAGTGATGAAGGTGATTTCCCGCGGGAGGCGGTAGCAGGCATCCGGGTACTTATACCAGACCTCATGCTGCATGTGCTTGATGATGGTGTAGATGCGCTGAACGGTGTCCTCGAGCACCTCAAGGCTTCGGTCTTCCTTCCTAAGGACGCGCTCCCAGTCCCACTGGTCCACATAGAAGGAGTGGAGATTATCCGGCGTCTCGTCGCGGCGGATTGCGTTCATGTTGGTATAGAGGCCTTCGCCCGGCTTAAAGTGATAGCGCTTTAAGGCAAGGCGCTTCCACTTTGCGAGGGACTGAACGACTTCAATGTTCTCGCCCGGCAGAGTAAGCAGGTCAAAGTTTACCGGCCGCTCAACGCCGTTTAAGTTGTCGTTTAATCCGCTCTTCTCGGTCACAAAGAGGGGCGCGGAGACGCGCTCCAAATTCATCTGGCGGCCGAACTCCTTCTGAAACAAATCGCGAATAAACTTAATTGCCTCCTGGGTTTCACGGACAGAGAGCACGGGATCGTAGTGCTCCGGAATGACCAGTGCCATGGTTTGCCTCCATTCTGCTGAGCGAAATAAAAATTTCGTATCAGCATAGCACGCGTGAAAGAAGGGTGCAAGGTTTTTTCACCTTCGGCTTCCAAATTCGGGAGGAGGATGCTAGAATGAAGGATAAAGATTTCATTAAGACGGAGGAACGGCGAAGACAAGGCGATGGAACGGAAACAAAAGAAAATACTGGGTGGCGCTGCGGTAGCTCTCTGTGCTTGTTACTTGGGCGGCGCTGCTTTTTTTGCGGGGCACACCTACCCCAATACGACGGTGGACGGGAAAGATGCGTCTCTGCTCTCCTATACGAGAGCGCAGGCGTTGATCACGGCGGCGGCGACCGAGGGCTCTCTCGGGATTCGCGTCAAGGACTTGAGTTATTCCTTGCACCGGAAGGATGTGCTCGGGGTCGAGAGTCGGGACAACTGGAAGGAAGCGCTCTCGGAGGGAAGCTCGTTTGCCTGGCCGCTTGCGCTGTTCCGAAGACACGAACTTTTGAGCAAGCGCACGCTGGATGTGCACCGCGAGGAAGTTGAAACACTTGGAGGAGCAGGGGCTTTTCGAACTCTCGCTCCCCGCGAAGGATGCAACGCTCTCGGAGTTTTCGGAGGATGCCGGCTATTCGATAGTCCCGGCGGAGACCGGTTGGAGCGCAAACAAAGACGAGATTCTGAATCTTGTGGAGCAGGCGCTGGTATCAGATCGGACGGAACTGGATCTCACCGATACCTTTGCGGTACAGCCCGCGATACAGACGGACGATGCGGCACTCACCGAGAAGATGAACGCGAGAAATCTGCTGGTGCGTCACAATTTCACCTTCTTCATCGGTCCGGTGACCCAGCAGCTTGACAGCGCGACCTTGAACAGCTGGCTCGTTGAGACGCGGGAGGGCGCGACCGGACTTGATTACGCTTCGATTGAGGCCTATGTGAACGGCCTGCAGGATCAGTTCACCCCCTCGCTCGCAAGCCTGTCCGCGGAAAACGGCGGTGAGAACTATATCGTGGACAGCGAGCTCACCATGCAGATTCTCTGCAACAAGCTCGGTATTAACCGCCCGGCCCGGGAGACCGACGCACAGCGGAGAACGCGCGAGGCGGCGAACGCCAAGATTTTGAAACAGGCAAAGCGCGCGGCAAAGCGTGAGAAGAACAAGGAAAAGGCGGAGCAGATTTTACGGGAAGCCGAGGCAAAGCAGACGCCCGCCCCCGAGTTGATTGCGACCCTAAGGTCCGAGGAAGAGAGAGCGGCGGATGCCGAGAACCCGATTTTGGTTGCAAAACTGCGGGACGGCATTTTTATCGAGAACTTGCCGGATGAAGCGGCGGCGGAGCCGGAACTCGCAACGCCCTCCGAGACGGTGCGTGTCGAAACGGTCGGCAGCGATACGATTACCATAGGTGCCGCACCGGCGGAAAGCGAAACGGTTGAGAGTTTGAACCCCGAGGGCCAGTCGTCCGAGGCGGCGGAGAGCACAGAGCCGAGCCGCGAGGCGCCGAAGTCCTTAAACGGCGAAGTCGTGATGGCAAAGGATGATATCTTCGTCCCGGTGCTCGCGGCAGACCCCGAGTTCCAGCTGGGACACGGCCTGACCTACATCGACATCAGCATCGAGAAGCAGAGAGTTATCCTCTTTGAAAACGGCAGAAAGGTCATGGAGAGCGCCTGTGTGACGGGAACGCCGAACCGCGAGCGCGCAACCCACTACGGCAGCTTCCGCATCAACTATAAGCAGAGAAACCGCATCCTCCGCGGCTCGCAGAAGCTCTACGAGGCCTTTGTCAGCTACTGGATGCCGTTTGACGGCGGCATCGGCCTGCACGACGCAACCTGGCGCGGAAGTTTCGGCGGGAACATCTACAAGTCGAACGGCAGCCACGGTTGTATCAACCTGCCGCCGGCCTTTGCAAAGCAGCTCTATGAGCGCGTCACGGTCGGCATGCCGGTCTACGTGCACTGAGACTGACTTGACAGTCGGAATGCGGCAAACTAGAATAAAACAGAACAGAAACGAGACGGGGTGCTGCGCGCAGCTGAGACCGGGAAACCGGAACCCGAACACCTGATTTGGGTAATGCCAACGTAGGAATCTCACAGACAGACAGAGATGCCGAGAGGCAGCTCTGTCTTTTTTTACAGGAGAAGCGATATGGATCGAAAAACAGCGCTTACGGTTGCCGGCAGCGATTCGAGCGGCGGCGCGGGCATACAGGCGGATTTAAAGACCTTCCTCGCCCTGGGGGTCTACGGGATGAGTGCGGTCACGGCGCTGACCGCGCAGAATACCTGCGGGGTCACGGCGATTATGACCGTAACGCCGGAATTTCTCGCGGCGCAATTGGATGCGGTCTACGAGGACATTCCGCCGGAGGCGGTCAAAGTCGGTATGTGTGCGAGCGAGGCGCTGATCCGCACCATGGCGGAGCGCTTCGCTTTTACAAAAGCGAGCGCTTGGTGGTGGATCCGGTCATGGTCGCAACGAGCGGGGCGCGTCTCATTGAGGAGACGGCGGTACAGGCCCTCACGGAAGAACTGTTTCCGCTCGCAAGTCTGATTACGCCGAATTTACCGGAGGCAGAACTGCTGCTCGGTGCGCCGATTCACGGCGCGGAGGCCATGGAGAAGGCCGCAAAAGAACTTTGGTCGCGCTACGGCGCCCCGGTCTTATTAAAGGGCGGGCACGATGAAACGCGTGCGGACGACTATCTCTATCGCGGAGCCGAGGGCGGAGAGTGGCTCTTCGGCGAGCGCATTGCGACCGAGAACACCCACGGGACCGGCTGCACCCTGAGCAGCGCAATCGCGGCGAATCTCGCAAAGGGGGCTGCACTCGGGGAGGCGGTGATACGCGCGAAGGCCTATGTGCGCGGCGCTCTGCTTTCGGGGCTATCGCTCGGAAAGGGCAGCGGGCCCCTGGATCACGGCTGGAATCTTGAGGAGAAGCAATGACGGCACTGGAATTTTCGGAGGTCCGCTTCCGCTATACGGCAGAGAGCCCCCTTCTTTTGGACGGGCTTTCCTTTCGTGTGGAAGCGGGAGAATTTGTCTCGATACTCGGCCCGAGCGGCGCGGGTAAGAGCAGCCTGTTTCGTCTGATGAACGGCCTGCTCGCGCCGGAGAGCGGCAGCATATCGGTGGGAGGTTTGCCTGTTTCGGAAAAGAGGCGCTGCTGCGGCTACATGCCTCAACAGGATCTCCTCTTTCCCTGGCGAACGGTTGCGGAAAATGTGGGCTTGCCGCTGGAACTCGGAGAACGTCCCGACGGTGTCACGGAGCGGAAAGAGAGAGTTAAGGAAGTGCTGGCGGCGGTGGGCCTCGGAGACTGGGCGGAAAGAGTCCGCTTGCGCTCTCCGGCGGTATGCGACAGCGGGCGGCTTTTGCGCGCACCCTGCTCACCGGCGCGGAACTCCTCTTACTCGATGAGCCCTTTTCTGCGCTCGACTATATGACGAGGCTCTCCATGCGGGAATGGCTCCTTGAGCGCTGGCAGCAGGAGAAACGCACCATACTTTTTGTGACCCACGATGTCGAAGAGGCCGTCTTTCTCTCGGAGCGCATTCTGGTGATTGCCGAGCAGCCGGTGCGGCACTTGCGTGAATTCCGTGTGCCGCTTTCCTATCCGCGGAGTGTCGAGAGTCTCGGCGAGCCGGGGGCGCTTACATTAAAGCGGGAGTTAATAGAACTCCTGTCGCGGGAGATGCGGGCATGAGAGAAGAAAAATTTTCGGGGCGACTTCCGTCCCTCCTCACCATGGCGGGCTTTTTCCTTCTCTGGGAAGTGCTCGCACGGCGCATGAATGCCGCCTATATTTTGCCTGCGCCGACGCAGATTGTGCGGCGCATCTATGAACTCAGAGCGCCGCTCTTTCTGGTGCATCTGCCTGCGACCATGGCGGTCGTGGCGCTCTCGCTCACCATTTCCGCGGCGCTCGGCGTGTTTCTCGCAGTTCTCATGGACCAAAGCCGAACCGCGGAGCGGGCGCTATACCCGCTCCTCGTCGCCTCGCAGACCATACCGACCACCGCGCTCGCGCCGCTCTTTGTGCTCTGGCTCGGCTACGGGATTTGGAGTAAGGTACTCGCGGCGGTGCTCATGACCTTTTTCCCGATTGCAGTCACGCTCTCGGACGGTTTTCGGGCCATACCGCCGGAGATGACGGAGCTCATGCAGACCCTCGGGGCCTCGCGCCGTCAGCTCTTTTGGAAACTCAAGCTACCGGCGGTGCTGCCTTACTTTTTTTACGGCAATACGAATGGCAATCCCGCTCTCGGTGATCGGCGCTGCCATCGGCGAATGGCTCGGTGCACAGGCGGGGCTCGGCTATTTTTCGCGTCGCATGATGACACAGCTGGACGGCGCCGGTGTCTTTGCGCCGATTGTGCTCTTAAGTCTCGCGGCCATGCTTTTAACGGAGCTCGCAAAGCGCATCGAGACGAGGGCGCTCCGTTTCCGCAACAACCAAGAGACAGAACAGGAAGTAAGACAAAGGAGGAAGGACAGATGAAGAAGGGATTCGGAAAGAGGATTTTGGCGGCCGCTTCGGCGCTGGTGCTTGCGGCTTCGCTTGCGGCCTGCGGTGCCAAGAAGAAGGAGGCGGGGTTGCGGGACGTAAACATTGTCCTCGACTGGTATCCGAATGCGATTCACGCCTTCATCTACGAGGCGATTGAGCGCGGTTACTACGCGGAGGAGGGACTCAATGTCCATGTGCAGTTCCCCTCGAACGAGAACGATGCAATTTCGCTCGTCTCTGCGGGGAAAGCGGAATTCGGTCTCTACTACCAGCAGGATATCATCCAAATGGTCGCGGACCAGGGCGTCAAGGTGAAGTCGCTCGGGGCAGTCTGCCAGAGCCCGCTGAACATTGTCCTCTCGCTGAAGGATAAAAATATTCAGAGCCCGAAGGACCTCGAGGGCAAGACGGTCGGCTACGCGGGAACCCCGCTCTCCGAGGCCATGATCACGGTGCTCATGCGCAATGTCGGCGCGGATACGAGCGCCCTCACCTTAAAGAACGTGGGCTTTGACCTCATGAGCTCCATGACCACTGGCCAGGTGGATGCGACCATAGGCTGCCTTGTGAACCACGAGGTGCCGCAGCTTGAGGAAGAGGGCTTTGCGCTCAACTACTTCTCGCCGAGCGATTACGGCGTGCCGAACTACTACGAACTCTGCCTGATCACCAACGATAAGGTGTTGAAGGAACAGCCCGAGCTCGCGGAGAAGTTTGTGCGCGCGTCGAAGAAGGGTTTTGAAGACTTTAAGAGCAATCCCGCGGCCTCGGTGAAGCTGCTGCTCGAGAAGCAGAATGCCGAAAACTTCCCGCTCAGCGAGAGTGTTGAGCAAAAGAGCGCGGACGTTCTGCTTCCCAAAATGGAGACAGAGACGGCTCCCTTCCTCTCCCAGACCGAGAGCTCCTGGCAGGAGAACATAGACTGGATGAAGCAGGAGGGACTCATTCAGAGAGCGCCGGAACTCACGGAACTGCTTCCGGAAAACAGCGGAAACTGAGCTGCTTCCGCGGCTGCGCAAACCGGGCGAAAGTACTTGCGCCGCGGCGCAAAGAAGCGCAGAGATTGCGTCGGAGCGGGTTTCGAGCGCCGTGAAGAAACGGACGGATGGAGAAGGACGAACAGTAGAAACAGAAAAAAACTATAATAAAGAACTATAAAAAAAGAGACAGCGCCCTGCGGCGCTGTCTCTTTTTTTGCAACACCGGAAGTCGCGCCGCGCTCTTACCGCACCGGGCGCTGCGTTGACTTCGTGTAGGCCTGTGACGAGATTTCGGTCGATTTTGTGCGGTACCGGCTGTGCGCCGAGTTACCGATGTGTTTGATGGGTATTTGTGTACTTAGCACAATATTTGCCACTTTACCTGCGGCGGTACAAGAAAAATATCGGGATCTTCCTTGGTTTTGTACTTCAAAAAGAAATAAATACGCACAATGCGGAAAAGCCGAGTATAATAATAACGGTGGCGACAGACGGTCGCCGCATACGAAAAAGGAGGAGACAAATGGCAAAGAAACTTCTTGAGACTGTGCCGAATTACAGCGAAGGGCGCGACATGGAAAAGGTGGCAAAGATTGCCGCTTGCTTCAAGAACAGAAAAGGTGTTCGCCTTTTGGATTGCCAGACAGACGTGAACCACAATCGCTGCGTAATTACCGCAGTCGGCGAGCCGGAAGCGCTTCGCGACGCAGTCATCGACTCGTTTGAAGTTGCTGTACAGTTGATTGATATGACCAAGCACGAGGGACAGCATCCGCGCATGGGTGCGGTTGACGTGGTTCCCTTCATCCCCTGCCGCAATACGACGGTCGCAGAGGCGGATGCAATCGCAAAAGAAGTCGGAAAGGCTGTCGGCGAGAAGCTCGGCATCCCGGTCTTCCTGTATGAGGATTCCGCAAGCGCGCCGCACAGAACGAATCTCGCAAGATCCGCAAGGGCCAGTTTGAGGGCATGGCGGAGAAGCTTCAGGACAAGGAACTGTGGACGCCGGACTTCGGACCGGATCACATTCATCCGACCGCGGGTGTTGTTGCAATCGGCGCGAGAATGCCGCTTATTGCGTACAACGTGAACCTCGACACGGACAATATGGAGATTGCAAACAACATTGCGGATGCGGTCAAGAACATTCGCGGCGGTTACCACTTCATCAAGGCCATCGGCGTCGAGCTGAAGGATCACTACTCCGGCAGAGATACCGTGGCGCAGGTCTCGATGAACCTCGTGAACTTTGAAAAGACGGCCATCTACCGCGCGTTTGAGGCAGTCAAGATGGAGGCGCGCCGTTACGGTGTCAATGTCCTCGAGAGCGAGATTGTCGGTGTCGTGCCGATGCAGTCCCTGATTGACTGCGCGGAGTACTACCTGCAGGCTTGCATGTTCGGACCGATGAAGTTCGACGCGAAGAAGCAGATCATGGAGAACTGGCTCCTTGAGGATGAGGAGGAAGAGGCATGAGCGAGAAGCTGAAAGATATGAGTGTCGCCGCGTTTGTGGATCTCACGGCTTCCGATGCACCGGCGCCGGGCGGCGGTTCGGTATCGGCACTCTTCGGAGCCCTCTCCGCAGCGCTTACGGGCATGGTCGCGGGACTGACCGTCGGCAAGAAGAAGTATGTCGAGGTGGATGCGGAAATGCGCGAAATCGCGACGGCTGCCGAGGCGCTGAAGAAAGAGCTGGTCGAGGAGATTGACCGCGACTCCGATTCCTTTAACGAGTTCATGGCGGCAATGGCGCTTCCGAAGGACACGGACGAAGAGAAGGCGGCGCGAAAGGCAGCGATGCAGAACGGCTTAAAGTCTGCGGCCAAGGTGCCCTGCCATGTCGCGGAGACCGCGGCGCGCATTTTCCCGCTTGCAAAGGCGGTTGTGGAGCGCGGCAATACGAATGCCGTGACCGACGGCCTTGTCGCGGCGATGGCGGCGAGAACCGCTGTGATCGGCGCGGGTCTCAACGTGAAGATTAATCTCTCCTCGATTGAGGATGAGGACTTTGTCGCCGAGTACAGCGCGCGCGTTGCGGCGCTCGAGGAGCAGGCGATTGCGGCGGAGCGCGAAATCTTTGCGCTCTCCGAGCTGACCAGAGAAATCTAAGTCGCTACACTGGTTTGTCCGAGACATCGCAGCAAAATACACAAGCACCCCGCAGGGCGGGGGCGAAAGGAGAACACGTATGAAAACAGATATTGAGATTGCACAGGAGGCGCAGGCAGCCAAGATTGAAGAAATAGCCCGCGCCGAGGGCATCGATGAAAAATATCTGGAGCAGTACGGCAAGGACAAGGCAAAGGTGAGCTATCAGCTCTTAAAGGACACAGAGGGCAAGCCGAACGGCAAGCTTGTGCTGGTCACGGCCATTACCCCGACGCCCGCGGGCGAGGGCAAGACGACGACTTCCGTGGGCCTCGCGGACGGCTTAAAGCGCCTCGGAAAGAGCGTTGCGGTCGCGCTTCGCGAGCCTTCGCTCGGACCGGTCTTCGGCGTAAAGGGCGGCGCGGCCGGCGGCGGCTATGCGCAGGTCGTGCCGATGGAGGAGATTAACCTTCACTTTACCGGCGACTTTCACGCAATCGGGGCGGCAAATAACCTCCTGGCGGCGTTGATTGACAACCATATTTTCCAGGGCAACGCGCTCCGCATCGACGACAAGCGCATCACCTGGAAGCGCGCGGTCGATATGAACGACCGTCAGCTCCGCAACATCATCGACGGTCTCGGCAAGAGAACCGACGGACGTGTCCGCGAGGACGGCTTCGAGATTACGGTCGCAAGCGAAATCATGGCGGTCTTCTGCCTCGCAAAGGACTTAAAGGATTTGAAGGAGAGACTGGCGCGCATGATTATCGGCTACAACATGGACAATGAGCCGGTGACCGCGGGCGATCTCCACGCTGAGGGCGCACTCACGGCGCTCTTAAAGGACGCGCTGAAGCCGAACCTCGTACAGACCTTAGAGCACACGCCGGCCTTCATTCACGGCGGCCCCTTCGCAAACATTGCGCACGGCTGCAACTCCGTGCTCGCAACCAGACTGGCGCTCCGCCTGAACGACTATGCGGTCACCGAGGCGGGCTTCGGTGCCGACCTCGGCGCCGAGAAGTTCATTGATATCAAATGCCGCATGACGGGCCTGCGTCCGGATTGCGCGGTCGTGGTCGCAACCGTGCGCGCGCTGAAGCACCACGGCGGTGTCGACAAGGCAGAGCTCAACACGCCGAATGTCGAGGCACTTAAAAAGGGCCTTCCGAACCTTTTGCAGCATGTCGAGAACATGACAAAGGTCTTCGGCCTTCCGACCGTGGTCGCGATTAACCGCTTCCCGTTTGATTCCGAGGAGGAGTTGAACTGCATCGCAGACGAGTGCAAGAAGCTCGGTGTCAATGTTGTGCTTTCCGAGGTCTGGGCGAAGGGCGGCGAAGGCGGAGAGGCACTCGCGCGCGAGGTCGTGCGTCTCTGCGAGAATACGGCGGATAACCACTTCCGCTTCGCCTATGAGGAAAGCGACAGCCTCGAGGAGAAGCTCAACAAAATTGTGCGCGAAGTGTATCGCGGCGATGGCGTGGTGCTCACGGCCGAGGCGAAAAAGCAGGCAAAGCGCCTCGAGGAACTCGGCTTCGGCTCCTATCCGGTCTGCATGGCGAAGACCCAGTTCAGTTTTTCGGACAACAAGAATCTGACCGGTGCGCCGCGCGGCTTTAAGATTACGGTTCGCGAGGTTAAGGTTTCGGCGGGCGCGGGCTTCATTGTTGTGAAGACCGGCGATATCATGACCATGCCGGGTCTTCCGAAGGTTCCGGCCGCCGAGCACATCGACGTGGATGAGAACGGAAAGATTACAGGCCTCTTCTAAGCCCCGAACTTAGAAGGCAAAGGCTAGCCGCGGGCGGCGGAGTCGGCTCAAACAGCCGCTCCGCCGCCCGCCGTTCTCTTTACAAAACGCATGTTCTGTGCTATTCTTTGCACCGAGGAGGCGGCCATGAAGAGAAGCGGAACTTACAGCACGAAGTCCAGACAAGAGATTATGAAGTACTTGGAGGCAAGCGCGGGCAAAACCGTGAGCGCATCCGATATCCTGAATCACTTGCAGGCGGTCGGTCTGAACGTGAGTCCTACCACGGTTTACCGCAATCTGGATCGCCTGTACGAGGAGAAGAAGATTCTCAAATACGTCGCGGAAAAGGGCGAAAAAGCGGTGTATCAGCTCGAGGCGGAGGGCCGTCATTGCGCGGAGCATTTACACCTGAAATGCGTTCGCTGCGGCAAAATTATCCATATGGATTGTGACTTTATGGATGAGGTCAGAGAGCATTTGATGCGCGGTCACGGCTTCGCGCTGCAATGCGAGGGCACGGTGCTCTACGGCTATTGCGAGGCCTGTCGGAAAGAAAAAGAAGGTTTACAAGCCGAATGAGTTTCGGTATACTGGACTGGATGCAGGCGTGGTTCAATGGTAGAACACAAGCTTCCCAAGCTTGTGACGCGGGTTCGATTCCCGTCGCCTGCTGGCATGGGACCGAAGGCATACTTCGGTCTCTTTTTTTTTCGCCGTTTCCACGGCACGGAGGGAGAGGGATGGCAAAGACACAGTACACGGCTGACAGCATCACCGTGCTGGAAGGGCTCGATGCGGTCAGAAAACGCCCCGGCATGTACATCGGCGGCGTCGGCCAGAAGGCGCTGAACCACCTGATTTACGAGATTATGGACAATGCGATCGATGAACACCTCGCGGGTTATTGCAGCGAGGTTCACATTGTCCTCGAGAAGGACGGATCCTGTACCGTGCGCGACAACGGGCGCGGTATTCCGGTGGAGCTGCACCGGAAGGGGGTCTCGGCCGAGCGTGTGGTCATGACGACCCTGCATGCCGGCGGCAAGTTCGACAACAACGCCTATAAGACGAGCGGCGGCCTGCACGGCGTGGGCTCCTCGGTCGTGAACGCGCTCTCCAAAAGGATGCGAGTGCGCATCAGCCGCGGCGGCGTGGTCTACGAAGACAGCTACGCGAAGGGCGTCCCGACCACGGAACTGAAAAACGGCCTCTTGCCGATTGTCGGGAAAAAGGCGGAGAGCGGCACGGAAATTAACTTTCTGCCGGATCCGGAAATCTTTGAGAAGACGCATTTCCGCGCGGACTGGTTAAAGTCGAGACTTCACGAGACCGCTTATTTAAATCCCGGCATCACCATCTATTACGAAAACAAGCTCCCCGGCGAAGAGGAACAGGAAGTGTTCCGCGAGCCCGAGGGGCTGATTGCCTATGTCCGTGCGCTGAACGAGGGGCAGACTGCGGTGCACGAGCCGGTCTATATCAAGGGTCGCTTTGAGGATATTGAGCTGGAGTGCGCAATCCAGTTTGTGGACGCGTTCGAGGAGAAACTGCTCGGCTTCTGCAACAGCATTTACACGGCCGAGGGCGGCACGCACTTACAGGGCTTTAAGACGCGTTTTACGCAGCTCATCAACGGCTACGCGCGCGAACTCGGATTTTTAAAAGAGAAGGACGCAAATTTCACCGGTGCGGACACGCGAAACGGCATGACGGCCATTGTCGCAATCAAGCATCCGGATCCGATTTTCGAGGGGCAGACCAAGACCAAACTTGCGAGCGCGGATGCGACGAAGGCGGTCTCTTCGATTGCGGGCGATGAGCTCACGCGCTACTTTGACCGCGATTTGGAGACGGTTCGCGCGATTATTGCCTGTGCCGAAAAGTCGGCAAAGATACGTAGAGCGGAGGAGAAGGCGAGAACCAACCTCCTTGCAAAGCCGCGCTTTTCGTTTGACTCGAACGGAAAACTCGCGAACTGTGAGTCTCGGGATCCCTCGAAGTGCGAAATCTTCATTGTCGAGGGAGATTCCGCAGGCGGCTCCGCAAAGACCGCGCGCAACCGCATGTACCAGGCCATACTCCCGATACGCGGTAAAATCCTGAATGTCGAGAAGGCATCCATGGACAAGGTGCTTGCGAACGCGGAGATTAAGACCATGATTAACAGCTTCGGCTGCGGATTCTCCGAGGGCTACGGCAACGACTTTGACATCACGAAGCTGCGCTACGACAAGATTATTCTGATGACGGATGCCGATGTCGACGGCAGCCACATCGACACACTGCTCTTAACCTTCCTCTACCGCTTCATGCCGGAACTCATCTACGACGGTCATGTATACATTGCGATGCCGCCGCTCTACAAGGCAGTGCCCACGCGCGGCAAGGGCAAGGAAGGCGTCTACATTTACGACGACAAGGCGCTCGAAAAATTCAAGGCGAAGCACAAAGAGGGAACTTATACGCTGCAGCGTTACAAGGGTCTCGGTGAGATGAACCCGGAGCAGCTCTGGGAGACCACCCTGAACCCGGAACAGCGCATGCTAAAGCGGGTCGAAATCGAGGACGCCCGCCTCGCGAGCGAGGTCACGGCCCTCTTAATGGGCAGCAACGTGGGACCGCGGCGCGACTTTATCCATGACCACGCGGACGAAGCGGAAATCGACGCATAAGGGCGAGAGAGGAATACCATGGCAGAGAAATTCTTCGAACCGAATACTCCGAGGAGATGCAAAAGAGCTATCTCGACTACTCGATGAGTGTGATTACCGCCCGCGCGATTCCCGATGCGCGGGACGGCCTAAAGCCGGTGCAGCGGCGCGTGCTCTATGATATGAGCGAGCTGCACTTAAGTCACGACAAGCCGCACCGAAAGTCCGCGCGTATCGTCGGCGATACCATGGGTAAATACCACCCGCACGGCGACAGCTCGATTTACGAGACCCTGGTTGTGATGAGCCAGCCCTTTAAGCGCGGCATGCCGCTGGTCGACGGCCACGGCAACTTCGGCTCGATTGAGGGAGACGGCGCTGCGGCCATGCGTTACACCGAGGCGAAGCTTCAGAAGTTTGCGGAGGAGGTTTATCTCCGCGACCTCGATAAGACCGTCCGCTTTGTCTCGAACTACGACGAGACCGAGAAGGAACCGGAGGTTTTGCCGGTGCGCATTCCGAACCTCCTCGTGAACGGCGCGGAGGGCATTGCGGTCGGCATGTCGACCTCGATTCCGCCGCATAACCTGGGGGAAGTCTGCGATGCCTGCATCGCCTACATCAAAAACCCGGAGATTAAATACGAGAAGCTCCTGGGCCTCTTAAAGGGACCGGATTTTCCGACCGGCGGCATTGTCGCCAACAAAAGCGAGCTTCCGCTGATTTACAGGACCGGTGTCGGCAAAATCAAATTGCGCGGCCGCATTGAGGTGGAACTCGGGCAGAAGCGGAGCGACCGCGACAAGCTGGTGATCACCGAAATTCCCTATACCATGGTCGGCGCGGGCATCGATAAATTTTTAATGGATGTGGCGGCGCTCGTGGAGAGCAAAAAGCTCCCGGAAGTCGTCGATATCTCGAACCAGAGTTCCAAGGAGGGCGTTCGCATCGTTCTGGAGCTCCGCCGCGACGCAGACCTGGACCGCGTGAAGAACATGCTCTATAAGAAGACCAAGCTCGAGGACAGCTTCGGCGTCAACATGCTTGCCATTGCGGACGGCAGACCGGAGACCCTCGACTTAAAGGGCATCTTAAAGCACTACCTCGCCTTCCAGTATGCGAATGCCGAGAAGAAGTACGAGACTTTGCTTGAAAAGGAACGCTTAAAGCAGGAAGTGCAGGAGGGACTGATTGCCGCCTGCGACTGCATTGACCTGATCATTGCGATACTCCGCGGCGCGAAGAAACTGGAGGACGCGAAAGCCTGCCTCACGACGGGCGATGCGAGTCGCATTTACTTTAAGGACCCGAGTTATCTTCGGGATGCCATGCAGCTGCACTTCACGGAGCGCCAGGCGCAGGCCATACTCGAAATGCGTCTCTATAAGTTGATCGGACTCGAGATTTTGGCGCTCGAAAGGAACACGCGGAGACGCTGAAAAAGATTGAGACCTATGAGGGCTATCTCTCGAGCCGCGAAAAGCTCGATAAGCTCCTCATTAAGGATCTCGAGGCCATTAAGAAAGAGTACGCGCACGAGCGCCGCACCCGGCTTGAGGACAGTAAGGAGGCTGTGGTCGTGGAGAAGGAGCCGGAGGATGAGCATCTTATCTTCCTCCTAGATCGCTTCGGCTACGCAAAACTTCTGGATGTCGCGAGCTATGAGAAGAACCGGGAGCAGATTGAGAGCGAGTACCGCGCGGTTATCCCGATTATGACGAGCGGCAGGATACAGCTCTATACCAGTGCGGGGGTTCTGCATCAGGTTAAGGTGCGGGATATCCCCGCCGGCAAGCTGAAGGACAAGGGCGTGCCGATTGACAATCTGAGTCGCTTTGACGGGCGGAAAGAAGAAATCCATCTGGTCGCTGCGGCGGGCAGCCTCAGCAAGGAACAGCTCCTCTTTGTGAGCCGCGAGGGCTATGTGAAGTTGGTCGACGGCGCGGAGTTCGAGACCGCCAATAAGACCGTGGTTGCGACCAAGTTGGGAGACGGCGATACGGTGACGGCAGTGGCGGTACTCGGGAAGGGCAAACAGGAAGTATTGCTGCTCAGCGGTGAAAACTATGCGCTTCGCTTTTATGCAGAGGAGACCCCGCAGATGAAGAAGAATGCGCGCGGTGTGCGCGGCATGCGACTCGGCACCGGGGACTATGTACAGAAAGCGCTGCTTCTTCCCCCCATGGAGGAGTTTGTCTTTAACGGGAAGAAAGTGAACCCGGAGAAGATACGGCGCGGTCACCGGGATACAAAGGGCGAAAAACTGAAATAAGACTTCGGCACAGAGAGAAGGAAGAAGATCGGAGACAGCCGGGTAGGGGTTCCCCCTCCCGGCCTCTCTTTTTTTCTGCCGATGAAATCGCGGGATAGAACGAATCGGTGCGCTGGACAGAATTACCGGAACGGAATAATCGGTTCACATAATAGATGCGGGCAAGAAAAGCGCGGGCTGAATTATGGCTGCGGCGATATTCGTTCGATCAAAAAGACGGACGGGGAAATGCGATTTTACGATTTTCAAAAATAAAAATGAAAAAGTTTGAAAAAACGCTTGACGCTCGGTTACAGGGGTGGTATAGTACACAAGCTTGCTCGTGAGGGCGGGCCGAGAACCTTGAAAATCAAAGATCAGACAGTACAAACAACCCTGAAATCTCTGTGAAAACAGAGGGCTTGCGGACATTTTTCGAATGTGTTCGTGAGCTTCCAAAAGAATTTCAAAAAGAACCAAACCAAGTAATAACGGGTAAAATAACTGAGAAAGACCAACGTTATTTTGACCGGAACGAACAAACTTTAAATTGAGAGTTCGATCCTGGCTCAGGATGAACGCTGGCGGCGTGCTTAACACATGCAAGTCGAACGAGAAATGGAGATGGAAACCTTCGGGCGGAAGCCTTCATTTCGAGTGGCGGACGGGTGAGTAACGCGTGGGTAACCTGCCTCATACAGGGGGATAACAGTTGGAAACGACTGTTAATACCGCATAAGACCACAGCACCGCATGGTGCGGGGGTAAAAACTCCGGTGGTATGAGATGGACCCGCGTTCGATTAGCCAGTTGGCGGGGTAACGGCCCACCAAAGCGACGATCGATAGCCGATCTGAGAGGATGACCGGCCACATTGGGACTGAGACACGGCCCAAAACTCCTACGGGAGGCAGCAGTGGGGAATATTGCACAATGGGGGAAACCCTGATGCAGCGACGCCGCGTGAGTGAAGAAGTACTTCGGTATGTAAAGCTCTATCAGCAGGGAAGAAAATGACGGTACCTGAGTAAGAAGCCCCGGCTAACTACGTGCCAGCAGCCGCGGTAATACGTAGGGGGCAAGCGTTATCCGGATTTACTGGGTGTAAAGGGAGCGCAGACGGTTGCGCAAGTCTGAAGTGAAATCCCGAGGCTTAACCACGGGACTGCTTTGGAAACTGTGCGACTTGAGTATCGGAGGGGCAGGCGGAATTCCTAGTGTAGCGGTGAAATGCGTAGATATTAGGAAGAACACCGGTGGCGAAGGCGGCCTGCTGGACGAAAAACTGACGTTGAGGCTCGAAGGCGTGGGGAGCAAACAGGATTAGATACCCTGGTAGTCCACGCGGTAAACGATGAATACTAGGTGTTGGTGCCCCAAAGGGCATCGGTGCCGTCGCAAACGCAATAAGTATTCCACCTGGGGAGTACGTTCGCAAGAATGAAACTCAAAGGAATTGACGGGGACCCGCACAAGCAGTGGAGCATGTGGTTTAATTCGAAGCAACGCGAAGAACCTTACCAAATCTTGACATCCTTCTGACCGCACCGTAATGGGTGCTTTCCTTCGGGACAGGAGTGACAGGTGGTGCATGGTTGTCGTCAGCTCGTGTCGTGAGATGTTGGGTTAAGTCCCGCAACGAGCGCAACCCCTATTGCCGGTAGCCAGCAGGTAAAGCTGGGCACCTGGCGAGACTGCCCGGGATAACCGGGAGGAAGGCGGGGATGACGTCAAATCATCATGCCCCTTATGATTTGGGCAACACACGTGCTACAATGGCGTTAACAAAGAGAGGCGAGAACGCGAGTTTAAGCAAAGCTCAAAAATAACGTCTCAGTTCGGACTGCAGTCTGCAACTCGACTGCACGAAGCCGGAATTGCTAGTAATCGCGAATCAGCATGTCGCGGTGAATACGTTCCCGGGTCTTGTACACACCGCCCGTCACACCATGGGAGTCAGCAACGCCCGAAGTCAGTGACCCAACCGCAAGGAGGGAGCTGCCGAAGGCGGGGCGGATAACTGGGGTGAAGTCGTAACAAGGTAGCCGTATCGGAAGGTGCGGCTGGATCACCTCCTTTCTAAGGAAAAAGTAAGGGTTGTTTGTGCTGTCTGGTTTTTGATCGAAGGTTCGCACCGGATTTCCGGTGTCGATACGTCTTCTTGAAACACCCGTTCCCATCCCGAACACGACGGTTAAGAGGAAGACGGCCGAAGGTACTATGCTGGTAACGGCATGGGAGAATAGGTGGGCGCCGGAATTTTTCTTTTTTTTCATAAGCGATCGGAACGCTTGAGCCGCAAGGCTGGAACGCTCCTATGGCTGATGAAAATCAGCTTTTGCACCTTGAAAATCGCATACAGAATGAATATTCAATTAAGAATATCTAGACATCCGAGGTGATATGACGAAAGTCGTATCCGATAGATGTGACGAAAGTCATGTCTATAATGTAAATAATACGTAACTCTGTGAGAGCAGAGTTGACCAACCCGCATGTTCTTACGCTAGAGAACATGTAAGAGGTTAAACAGAAAAGAGCGTAGGGCGGATGCCTTGGCACTAAGAGCCGATGAAGGACGTGATAAGCTGCGATAAGCTGCGGGGAAGAGCAAATATCTATTGATCCGCAGATTTCCGAATGGGGAAACCTACTGCAGAAGACCTGCAGTGACTGTGCGTAAATCCATAGCGTACAGCCGGGAACCCGCTGAACTGAAACATCTAAGTAGGCGGAGGAAGAGAAAACAACAGTGATTCCGTAAGTAGTGGCGAGCGAACACGGAAGAGCCCAAACCGCGGTGCGTGCACCGCGGGGTTCGGACTGCGTAAGGGAATTGAATGGTTACCGGAAGGACTTTGGAAAAGTCCGCCAGAGAGGGTGAAAGCCCCGTACGGGAAAACGATTCGAAACTCGGCAGGATCCAGAGTACCACGAGACACGTGAAACCTTGTGGGAATACGGGGGGACCACCCCCTAAGGCTAAATACTACTTAGTGACCGATAGTGCATAGTACTGTGAAGGAAAGGTGAAAAGGACCCCGGGAGGGGAGTGAAAAAGAACCTGAAACCCTATGTTTACATGCAGTGGAAGTGCGATACATGAACGCACAACCGCGTACTTTTTGTAGAACGGTCCGGCGAGTTGCCGGTGCTGGCAAGGTTAAGGACTACAGGTCCGGAGCCGAAGGGAAACCGAGTCTTAATAGGGCTTACAGTCAGCATCGGCAGACCCGAAACCGGGTGATCTATCCATGTCCAGGTTGAAGTTCCCGTAAAAGGGAATGGAGGACCGAACACACATCCGTTGAAAAGGGTGGTGATGAGGTGTGGATAGGGGAGAAATTCCAATCGAACCCGGAGATAGCTGGTTCTCCTCGAAATAGCTTTTTAGGGCTAGCCTCGACTTAGTCAGACGGAGGTAGAGCACTGAATTCCTGAGGGGGCGTCAAAGCCTACCAAGGGATATCAAACTGCGAATGCCGCACTGATGATGGTCGGGAGTCAGACTGTACGAGATAAGTTGGACAGTCAAAAGGGAAAGAGCCCAGACCTACAGCTAAGGTCCCAAAATACGTGTTAAGTGGAAAAGGATGTGGGATTTCGAAGACAGCTAGGATGTTGGCTTAGAAGCAGCCACACATTCAAAGAGTGCGTAATAGCTCACTAGTCGAGAGGTCCTGCGCCGAAAATTTCCGGGGCTAAAACACGATACCGAAGCTTAGGAATGTAGCAATACATTGGTAGAGGAGCAATCTCAGAGTGCCGAAGCGTTACCGTAAGGAAGCGTGGAGTTCTGAGAAGAGAGAATGCCGGAATGAGTAGCGAGAATGATGTGAGAATCATCATGGCCGAATATCCAAGGATTCCAGGGTAAAGCTGATCTGCCCTGGGTAAGTCGGGACCCTAAGGCGAGGGAGAGATCCGTAGTCGATGGACAGCAGGTTCATATTCCTGCACCTGACATGATCAGAACTGTGGGGACACAGGAACGAAAACCGGACCCGGGAGAGCAAAGACCGGGCGAAGCGAAGCTAGGAGTGCGGTAGGCAAATCCGCCGCACAATCCGAAAGCGTGATAGGGAGCGAAATATAAGTAGCGAAGCCGGTGGAGGGACTGTCGAGAAAAGCCGCTATTGTATCATGTCAGCCCGTACCGCAAACCGACACAGGTGGATGAGGAGAGAATCCTAAGGCCGGCGGGAGAAGCATTGTTAAGGAACTCGGCAAAATGACCCCGTAACTTCGGGAGAAGGGGTGCTGCAGAGATGCAGCCGCAGAGAAAAAGGCTCAAGCAACTGTTTAGCAAAAACACAGGTCTATGCGAAACCGTAAGGTGAGGTATATGGGCTGACGCCTGCCCGGTGCTGGAAGGTTAAGAGGAGAGGTTAGCGAAAGCGAAGCTTTGAATTTAAGCCCCAGTAAACGGCGGCCGTAACTATAACGGTCCTAAGGTAGCGAAATTCCTTGTCGGGTAAGTTCCGACCCGCACGAAAGGCGTAATGATTTGAGCGCTGTCTCAACAATGCACCCGGTGAAATTGAAGTACCAGTGAAGATGCTGGTGACCTGCGCCAGGACGGAAAGACCCCATGGAGCTTTTACTCCAGCTTGATACCGGGATTCGGTGTTACTCGTACAGGATAGGTGGGAGGCTAAGAAGGAAGGACGCCAGTCTTTCCGGAGCCGCTGTTGGGATACCACCCCTGTGGCACTGGATTTTCTAACCCACATCCGTAATCCGGATGGGGGACAATGTCAGGTGGGGAGTTTGATCTGGGGCGGTCGCCTCCGAAAGAGTATCGGAGGCGCTCAAAGGTTCCCTCAGAATGGTTGGAAACCATTCGAAGAGCGCAAAGGCAGAAGGGAGCTTGACTGCGACACCGACGGGTGGAGCAGGTACGAAAGTAGGACTTAGTGATCCGGTGGTATAAAGTGGGATTGCCATCGCTCAACGGATAAAAGCTACCCTGGGGATAACAGGCTTATCACTCCCAAGAGTTCACATCGACGGAGTGGTTTGGCACCTCGATGTCGGCTCATCGCATCCTGGGGCTGAAGTCGGTCCCAAGGGTTGGGCTGTTCGCCCATTAAAGCGGTACGCGAGCTGGGTTCAGAACGTCGTGAGACAGTTCGGTCCCTATCCGGCGCGGGCGTAAGATATCTGAGAGGAGCTGTCCTTAGTACGAGAGGACCGGGATGGACTGACCACTGGTGCACCGGTTGGGGAGCAACCCCATGGCCGGGTAGCCAAGTCGGGACGGGATAAACGCTGAAGGCATCTAAGCGTGAAGCCCCCCTCAAGATGGGATATCTCATGCGAAAGCGGTAAGACCCCTTGAAGACGACAAGGTAGATAGGAGAGAGGTGTAAGCGTGGTGACACGTTCAGCTGACTCTTACTAATCGGTCGAGGGTTTAACCAAAGGGTTTGGGAAAGAGATGAATAGATAGAATTCTGTGTGCGGTTTTCAGGGTGTAAATATGCGATAGTGGCGTAGTTGGTAACGCGCGACCTTGCCAAGGTCGAGACCGCGGGTTCGAGTCCCGTCTATCGCTCTCTGAAATGAGCGCCCTGCTTCGGCAGGGCGCTTTTCCTGTTTGTCTCTTTGTACGCTGTCGTTCAAAGTCCGTGGCTTTTGCGTCTTTTGGCGGCCTGTTCATATACTTCGTTGTCAGCACGAACACCTATGACAACAATCAGCATCTTGTCTTTTTCACGCACCAGGGTGTAGACAATTCTGATTCCTGCCTTTAGAAGTTTTATTTTTAGAAAACCGCTCAGGTTTTGACCTCCCTTATTGCCTAAAGGTTTCCCGAGACCGCCTTCTTCCGCAGGCCTCGGGTCTGCCTGTACTTTTTGAATCGCTTTCAGGGTAAGTACTTGAGAAGAAGCGTCCAAACGTTTTAAATCCTTGACCGCTTCCGGAAGATACTCTACTTGCCAGTTCATTCGAGCTCCACATCTTCGTCTCCGAGCAGGTCGGCGGCAGAAAGACCGAGTTCACGGTAAACTTCTTCTTGAGTAACGGTTTTTGAGAGGTCCGCACGGGACATCCGATCCGACGCAAGCAACAGAAGACGCGCATCACAGATCTCATCAATCAGTTTTGCATACTCCTCCGGAGAAAGCAGTACGCATTCCGCAGTATTGTTCTTCATAACGACCTTAGCGCCGCTCTTCTTGACTTCTTCGAAAATTTTGCCGGCCAAGCCGCGATTAAACTGATTGATTGGAACTGTGTCCCGCAATGCACTCATGACACTTTTCATATGTTTCTCCTTTATGTAGATAGCTTAGAATACGGCGAGAAATAAGTCAATAAATTGAACGGTAAATTTACTGTTCTCGCCTTTTTGCGGGAAATCGGCTATACTGGGGCGAGCAAAGCAGAAGCAAAGGAGTGTTTTAGAGAGATGCAATACGAAGGCGATGTCTACCGCCCGCCGAGTGAGGCGCGCAGTTTAATTATTCAGGTAACCATAGGATGTTCGCACAATAAGTGCACCTTTTGCCATATGTACACGGACAAGCAGTTCCGCGTGCGGAAACGGGAGGAGATACTGGCGGATCTCGACGAGTGCCGGGATACTTACGGCCCCTACGTGCAGCGTGTCTTCTTCGCGGACGGCGACGCGCTGGTTGTGAAGACGGAACTGCTCTTGGAACTTTTACACTATGTGAAGAAAAACTTCCCCTATGCGGAGCGCATTACCTCCTACGGAACGGCGAAGGATGTGCTCCGAAAGTCGGAGGAAGAGCTGGTAGCGCTTCGAAAAGCCGGACTCGCAATGATTTACCTCGGCGCGGAGTCGGGGGACGATGAAGTCCTCGTGCACATTCAAAAGGGCGAAACAGCGGCCGAGATTATCGCGGCCGGTCAAAAGTTGAAGCGCTGCGGCATTCAGACCTCGGTGACCTTAATTTCCGGCCTCGGCGGCAGTGCAGGCATGGAAGCACACGCAGTGAAGTCCGCGGAGCTCATCAACGCGATGAACCCGGAATACGCTTCCATTCTGACCCTGCACCTCTCGCCGGAGTCGCCCATGGCGAAGGAGATTCAGCGGGGGGGAGATGGAGCTCTTAAAACCGGATCAGATTATGGATGAGACGGAGCTCTTCTTAACGCATATCGACTCGCCGGGAACGGTGTTCCGTACGAATCATGCCTCGAATTATCTGGCGCTTGCGGGCACCTTTAATGAGGACCTGCCGCGTCTCCTTCGTGAGGTGCGCGAAGCACGGGAGCACAGCTGCTATCGCATGGAGAGTTGGCGCAGAAGGCTCTGAGGGATTGGCGAAGAAAGCGGAGCAACGGTTGTGGCTGCTGCGCGGACGGAGAATACCGCAAAAAAAGAAAAAAAGAGAGAGACCGCGGCGAAATGCGGTTTCTCTCTTTTGATTTTTTATAACGTACTGCTGCCGAGAAGGCCGGGACGGAAAACAGTATCGAGACAGCGTTTGCAGGCAACGCAAGCTTTACATTACATCCGCCTCTGCGGCGTCCGAGAGGGCACGGTAGCGTGTTGTGACCTCGTCGATAAATTCCGCCTCAATGTCGGTGGGGCGCTTATTATCTTTTGTGATAATTCCGAAACGCAGGTGCTCGTTGCTCGCGCGAAGCGGAATGTTGGCGACTTTATAGTGCAGTCCCTCATCCGGATACTTCGGGATGCCTATGGTGTAAAAATTCGAGTGCGCGAGCAGGCGGATTTGTTCCATGCGGTCGTTCACGTAGATGATTTTCGCAGAGTCGTTCAGGTCCACAACACCGTTCTCGGTTGCGATGTGGTAGAAGAAGTCCTCGTACTGGCCGATGTAGCGCACAAAGCCGTAGTTCAAAAGATCGCGGATATCCAGTTCCCTGACCTCTTTATCGCGGAGCAATTCATGTTCCGCGGAGAGAAAGACATAGGGCTTAAAGCGGGCTATGCTCTGAAAACGAAGCCGCTTGTTCTCGAAATTGCGGAGCATGCTCTCGCTCTCGGAGACGGAGAAATGCAGGACACCGATTTCGGAGTAGCCGCTGGCCACATCGTCCACCACATCCATGGAATCGGTCTCGCGGAGGCGCAGGAAGAGGCTCTCCCTGTCCTGATGCCGACAGGCGACATCGTTAAAGCAGACCGCGGTGTGCGAGAAACGTGTCATCGAGACCACAAGGCGACTGCCCTGGCGGTGGGTCTGATTGATGAAGCGGTCCAGACTGTTCATCTCTTCCAGAATAATTTGGCAGTGGGAGAGGAAACTTTCGCCGTTTCTGGTGAGGCGCACGCCCTGATTGGTGCGTTGAAACAAATCAAAGCCGACTTCCTCTTCTATGCTCTTGATGATGTGAGAAAGTTGCGGTTGGGAAATATACATGGCCTTTGCGGCCTGATTGATGGAACCGTAGCGGGCAACACCCACAAAATATTTGAGATTTTTTGTATCCAAGCAAGCCTCCATATCAGAATCACGGCAAACGGTCTGCGAAACATACTGAGTTCTTATCATACCATAAAACGGAGTCCTGCGCTTCTCAATTGACAGTAAGGCTTGCATTGCTTAGAATAACAGAGGTTGGCGCCCGTGGCGGAATTGGCAGACGCGCCGGATTTAGTTCCGGTGGGAGACCGTGCAGGTTCAAGTCCTGTCGGGCGCAGGTAGGCGGTTTCAAAAAAGCGGTTCACGGGCCTTGGGGCCGTGAACCGCTTTTGCATTCTAAATGCAAGGATAGTACAATAGAGCGAGAATCGAAACCGAAGGGGGGGATGCGCATATGACGCGGCGAGAGACTTACGGTACTTTGGCTGTGCTTTGTTTGCTGATGACAGCGGGCCTCACTGCCTGCCGGGCGGGCGAGACAGGACGCGGGAGCGCAGCGACCCAAGAAGAAATTCGGAGCAACGCACCGGGCGACGGATGTCGCTTTCGAGACCTCACGGCGGAGTCCGTCGAAGTGGGTCTGGAACCCGGTCAGACTACGCCAGAGGAGGAAACGAGGTGAAGCAAGGTAAGTCAGGGTTGAACGCGCGCATCGGCACGGCGGTACTCGCCGCAGCGCTCGGACTGCTCACGGCCTGCGGCGGAAAAAGTAAGGCCGAGACCGAGAGCAGCGCAAAGGCCTTGGAAATTCAGGCGGAGACCGCCATCCCGGATATCAAGGCCGCATCCGCGGAGGCGGCCGAGAGCGAGGAGGCGGCGCAGACCGTGACCGTCCCCCTGCAGATTGAGAAGCACAAGCAGGAGGGACGACACATGGTGCGCGCAGGAGAGCGTACCATTTCGGTGCCGACTTCCTTTGAGGGTCTCCTCAAAGAAGGTGCGGTCTTCAGCGGCGAAAACGACATCGTAAAGGCCGGGGCAACCGGAAGCTGCCGGGTGCAGTACCGGGGATCCTTCGGGCACATCCGCATCAATGTCCGGAACAACGCGGACCATGACCTGCCGGTCAAGGAATGTACGATTAAAGGCATCGACATCGGCAGTGCGGAACCGGATCCGGAGCTCACGCTCTACGGAATACCGATGGGGGCCACGAGACAGCAGATTGCGGATGTCTACGGCGAGCCCTTCTCAAAAACCTTTGACGATGAAAACCACACGTCCAATATGGTCTACCAGTTCGGAGATGAGATTTATTCCAATCAGGTGGTCATGATACTCTTTAAGAATGGAAGGGCCGTGCGCGCCATTTACGATGACTTCTCGCTCTCGGAGCGCTGAGACAGATATCTGCGGCGCGTCAGGAAGAGACTGAGGCTCAGGGCAACGGAGGTTGTGATCCAGCTGATCGGATAGGCCGTCATGAGGGTCAGAATGTCGCGGTGAAGCGGCACGGCCAGGAAAATCCAGAACATGCGGAGCACACAGACCCCGAGCATGGTGAGTATCATCGGCATCCAGCTGTTGCCCATACCGCGGAGCGTGCCGGAACAAATCTCAATCGGGATGTAGGTGATGAAGAACGGCACCACAAAGTGAATCAGACGATTGCAGATTGCAAGCACATCCGGGTCTTTGGTGAAGAAGCGCAGGAAGTTCATGCCGAAGAGCCAAATGATGCCGGAGAGCAGCAGGGTGCCGATTGCCGAGAGTAAGAGTGCGGCACGGAAGCCGCGAAAAGCGCGATCGGTCTTTCCCGCGCCATAGTTCTGTCCGACAAAGGTTGTGATGGCAATACCGAAGGCATTGATGACCATCCAGAAAATCACGTCCATCTTGCCGTAAGCCGTGACCGCGGCAATCGTGTTGGTGCCGAAGCTGTTGATGGTCGCCTGAACAATGATATTCGAAACCGTGTACATGGTACTCTGCAGACCGGCCGGGAGCCCCACGTAAATCATCTTTTTGAGCCAGAAGGTCTCAAGCCGCAGCTGACTCGGAATGAGGCGCACGTCGCTCTTGGTGCGGAGCAGGACAAAGAGCACCATGACCGCGGAGGCGAGCTGCGAGAGTATGGTCGCGAGCGCCGCACCCGAGACACCCAGGCGGAGGTAGGCGACAAAGATAAGGTCGAGCACAATGTTACATAAGCAGCTGAGTATCAAAAAGTAGAGCGGTCGCTTGGAGTCGCCGATTGCGCGAAGCACGGCGGCTCCCATGTTGTAAAAGAGATTCGGAATCATGCCGAGGAAAAAGATGCGGAGATACGCACTGGCCTCCGGCATAATCTCCTCCGGGAGGGACATCGCGCGGAGCGAAACGTTTGTCAGCGCAAGGCCGAGCACCATGATTACGACGCCGGAGAGCAGCGAAAAGGCCAGAGCCGTGTGTACGCTCTTTGAAACAGCCCTGTGATCCTTCGCGCCGTAGTACTGGGAGATAATGACACCGCAGCCCGAAGAGAGTCCGATGAAGAAACCGACAAAGAGATTTACCAGCTGTCCCGTCGCGCCGCCGACCGCGGCGAGCGCGGTGTTGGTGCCGACAAAATTGCCCACAATAATGGTATCGACCGTATTGTAGAGCTGTTGAAAGAAGGTACCGAGCAGGATGGGAAAGAAAAAGAGCAGAAGTTGCGCGGTGATGGGCCCTGTCGTAATGGACGGTGCCTGACTTTTGGACTGCATGGAGGTCTCCTTTTGAAACAATCGTAATTGTGTGTCCGAAAAGCATAGCACAGGGACGGTCGAAAGAAAAGATTCGCACACCAAAAAGAAAAGAAGTGCTATACTAAGTAGAACAACAGAATGATTTGGGCGGCCTGCCGCTTTGGCAGCGCGCGCCGGAAGGTCTTATTTTTATGGCAAAAAACAAACGGAAAGTAAAGAAAACAAAGGCGCAGCTGTTTTTCGGCTGGCTGCGCGGCGGTGACTTTGAACCGGATGATGAGGACGAGGATGTGCCCGAGGGCGGCGGCTCCGGGGACGGCGGTGATAACCGGGGCAGAAAGGGCGGCGGAGGCGGAAGTTTCCTGATGCCCTTGTTGCTCCTACTGTCTGTCGTCTTTTTGATCTTTAACTTTATTCGCCCGCTCAGCGGGGGACAGGGCAGTGTGCAGAGCAAGGAAGTCAGCTACAGCGACTTTCTGCGCATGGTCGATGAGAAAATCGTTGTCAGCGCCAAAATCGGCAACTCTGTTATACGTTTCGACGCGAAGCCGGAGGGACAGAAGTACGCGAGTCACTATGTGACGACCCGCATGGACAGCGACCGGGATCTCCCCGAGAAGCTCTACCGGGCAGGCGCGGTCGTGACGCGGGAGCGCTTTGATATCATGAGTGTGCTGCTCTCGGGTGCGGCTCTCTTTCTGCCTGTCATTATGATTTTCGGCGCGATGAACTTCCTCATGCGGCGCATGGGCGTCGGCGGGGGCGGCGGCGGTTTCATGGGCGGTGTCGCAAAGAGCAATGCGAAGGTCTATGTGCAGAAGGAGACCGGCGTGACCTTTGCCGATGTCGCAGGTGAGGATGAGGCGAAGGAGAGTCTGACCGAGATTGTCGACTTCCTGCATAACCCCGAGCGCTTCCGGGAAATCGGCGCAAAGCTGCCGAAGGGCGCCCTCTTGGTGGGACCGCCCGGAACCGGTAAGACCCTGCTCGCAAAGGCAGTCGCGGGTGAGGCCAATGTGCCCTTCTTCTCGCTCTCGGGTTCCGATTTCGTTGAAATGTACGTGGGTGTCGGTGCCTCCCGTGTTCGCGACCTCTTCCGCCAGGCGCAGGAGGCTGCGCCCTGCATTATCTTCATCGATGAGATCGATGCAATCGGAAAGAGCCGTGATTCGCGCTACGGCGGCGGCAACGACGAGCGGGAGCAGACCCTGAACCAGCTGCTCTCGGAGATGGATGGTTTTGATTCTTCCAAGGGGCTCCTGGTGCTCGGTGCAACCAACCGACCGGAGATTTTGGACCCCGCACTGCTGCGCCCGGGTCGCTTTGACCGCCGCGTCATTGTGGAGCGCCCGGACTTAAAGGGAAGAATCGAGATTCTCAAGGTACACGCGAAGGATGTGCTTCTCGATGACACGGTGGACTTCGATGCCATCGGCCTTGCGACCAGCGGCGCGGTGGGCTCTGAGCTCGCCAATATGGTGAACGAGGCGGCCATCCTTGCGGTCAAGAACGGGCGCAAGGCAGTGAGCCAGAAGGATCTCTTTGAGTCGGTCGAGGTGGTTCTGGTCGGTAAGGAGAAGAAGGACCGCGTGATGAACCAGAAGGAGAGACGCATTGTCTCCTATCATGAGGTGGGGCATGCGCTGATCTCCGCACTCCAGAAGAACACGGAGCCGGTGCAAAAGATTACGATTGTGCCGCGCACCATGGGCGCTCTCGGCTATGTCATGTACGTACCCGAGGAGGAGACCTATCTCATGTCGAAGCGCGAGCTCGAGGAGAGACTGGTTTCGATGCTCGGCGGCAGAGCTGCGGAAGAGCTGGTCTTTGGCGATGTCACGACCGGCGCACAGAACGACATTGAGCAGGCGACCAACATCGCAAAGTCGATGGTGACCCTCTACGGCATGAGCGAGAGCTTTGGACTCATGGGACTCGCAAAGATTGAGAACCAGTACCTCTCCGGTCGCAGCGTGATGGATTGCTCCGATCAGACGGCGGCACAGGTGGACAAGGAAGTGGAGCGCATTCTGAAGGCGGCGTATCAGACCGCCCTCGGCCTGCTCCGCGAGAACCGCATGGTGCTGGATCAGATTGCGGACTTCCTGATTAACCGAGAGACCATCACCGGCAAGGAGTTCATGCAGATTTTGCGTAAGGTGAAGAACCTGCCGACCCCGCTCTCCGAGCAGGAGCCCATCCTGATCTGAGGCGGATCGCAAAATAAAAAGCCCGGAAACATTTGCGTGAGCGCGCGTGTTTCCGGGTTTTTTGGAGGAAAATATCATGAAGCATGCCGGCTGTCCTTCTTGTGGGGGGGCCTTGTATGAAATTTTACAACGCGGCCCACATGCGGATAAAAGCAAGGGGACACCCAACGGGTGTCCCCTTCTGTAGGAGAAGTATTTCTCAGTGATAGATTTTCTTATTCTCGTAGCGCGGCTCGCTGGTCAGTTGGAGACCCAGTTTATTCATGATGCGGATATCCACCTCGGAAAGCATGACGGAGGTGTGAACCTGGCAGCCGCGGAGTTTTTTCAGCTGCTCGAGGGCGTGCGCCGCATTCGGATCGCTCGCCGCGTTCATGGAGAGCGCAATCAGAATCTCGTCGGTGTGAAGGCGCGGGTTCTTTGAACCGAGGTACTTGACCTTCAAGGTCTGCACCGGCTCAATGACGGTCGGGGAGATGAGCTTAATCTCGTCCGGGATATCGCCGAGCGTTTTCACGGCATTTAAGAGCACAGCTGCACTCGCGCCGAGGAGCTCGGAGGTTTTGCCGGTCACAATGCGGCCGTCCGGCAGTTCCAGGGCAGCCGCCGGCGCGCCGGTGACTTCTGCTTTGAGGAGGGCCGCATGCACGACAGGGACGATTGTTTGCGGTGACACCGGCCTGCTTCATCAGGAATTCAATCTTGGTGACCTCGGATTTCTCGGCATCGCCCTCCACGAGGCGGTTCATGCCGGTGTACCAGCGGCGAATGATTTCCTGGCGGCCCGCTTCGCGGCAGGCCTCATCGTCCACAATGCAGTTGCCCGCCATGTTAACGCCCATGTCGGTCGGGGACTTGTAGGGACAGCTGCCGTAGATGCCCTCGAACATGGCCGAGAGCACGGGGAAAATCTCCACGTCGCGGTTATAGTTGACGGTTGTCACGCCGTAGGCTTCCAGATGGAAGGGGTCTATCATATTGACATCGTTTAAGTCTGCGGTCGCAGCCTCGTACGCGAGGTTTACCGGGTGATTCAGCGGGAGATTCCAAATGGGGAAGGTCTCGAACTTTGCATAGCCCGCCTTGATGCCGCGGCGATTCTCATGGTAGAGCTGGGAGAGGCAGGTTGCCATTTTGCCGCTGCCCGGCCCCGGTGCGGTCACAATGACCAGCGGTCTTGTGGTCTCGATGTACTCGTTTCTGCCGTAGCCGTTCTCACTTACAATGAAGGGAATGTCGGCCGGATAGCCGTCAATCGAGTAGTGGCGATACACCTTGACGCCCATGGACTGGAGCTTTGCCTTGAATTGATCCGCTGCGGGGGTATAGCGGGTGATGACAACGGAGCCGACGTAGAGACCGGAGTCCCGGAAGGCCTGAATCAGGCGAAGCACATCGACATCGTAGGTGATGCCGAGGTCGCCGCGAATCTTATTCTTTTCGATATCCGCCGCGGAGATGGCAATTACGATTTCCGCCTGATCCGCGAGCTGCAGCAACATGCGGAGCTTGCTGTCCGGCTGAAAGCCCGGGAGAACGCGGGAAGCGTGGTAGTCGTCGAAGAGTTTGCCGCCGAATTCCAAATAGAGTTTGTCTCCGAACTTGGAAATGCGCTCGCGAATGTGCTCGGACTGCATCTTGAGGTATTTTTCGTTGTCAAAACCGATTTTCATATCCACTCCTTTGCGCGAGGCCGCCCGGCCCTGTGTCGGGTGACATCATACACGCACGAGATTGTATCATAGCTCCGAGAAAATGTGGTATACTTTTCGCTATGAATACGCATGCGTGCCCAATGCCGGGGGCCTTTTACCGGCAGAGCGAAGAAAAGCTGTATCAGGTTCGCTGCCTCGCAATCGATGCGGAGAGCGGCGAGTCCCTTGTCATTTGTCAGGCCTTGTTCGGAGACTTCCGACTCGAGGCGTATCGGGAATCGCGTTTTGCCGAGCTCTTTCAGCCGACGGAAGTGCCGTGCGCGGAGACCTCTGCGTGCACTTGCAACACACCGGGATCCGTTGTCGAGACCGAGGCCTCCGCAGGAGAGCAGGGCGAAGTCGAGGCAGCAGCGGAAGAACTGTGCGAAGCCAAGGCGGAAAAACGTCAGCCCATTCCGGAGCCCGCACCGGAAGAGCGGGACCGCCTTTTCCTACACTTTTTGGAGCTGCAGAGCCCGAGCGAGCGCCGCATCTTCCTCGAAGAGGAGAGAGACAATCTGAGCGTGCGTGACATTGCGCGCATCGCGACGGCGCTGGAACTCGAGGACAGCGGGGAGCCGGAGGATCAGCTTCGGAACGCCTTTGCGGCACTGCGCCTGCAGGAGCGCTACGAAAAAGAGCGCGGCCATCGCCATGTTTGACATCGCCGAGGAGCTGAAGAAGCTCCCGCCGAGCCCGGGTGTATACATCATGCACGACAAGCGGGATGAAATCATCTATGTCGGCAAGGCAATCTCGCTCCGCAACCGCGTGCGGCAGTACTTCCAGTCCTCGCGGGGCAAGAGCCCGAAAATCATGCAGATGGTGAGCCGCATAGCCCGTTTCGAGTACATCGTGACGGACTCGGAGCTCGAGGCCCTGGTGCTCGAAAATAATCTCATTAAGGAAAACCGCCCGCGCTACAACACGATGCTGCGGGACGATAAGACCTATCCTTATATCAAAGTCACGGTGCGGGAGGCCTTCCCGCGCATTTTTATGACGCGGCAGATGAAGAAGGACAAGGCAAAGTACTTCGGTCCCTTCAGTTCCGCCCAGTCGGTGCGGAAACCTTGGATTTCATGTACCGGGCGTTTCAGCTTCGGGACTGTAAACGGGTGTTGCCGCGGGACATCGGCAAGGAGAGACCCTGTCTCAACTACCACATTCACCAGTGCGGTGCACCCTGTGCGGGGTATATGGGCGAGGCAGCCTACCGCGAAAACGTGGAAGCCGCGCTCGACTTTTTAAACGGTCGCTTTGCGCCTGTTGTGAAGAAGTTACAGGCGGAGATGGAGGCGGCGGCAGAGCAGATGGAGTTTGAGCGCGCCGCGGAAGTCAGGGATCTTCTCCGCAGCATAGAGCACATCGAACAGAGACAAAAGATTACCTCCGACGGCATGGAGGACAGGGACATCATTGCGCTGGGACGCGATGAGAGAGAGGCGGTCGTCCAGATTTTCTTTGTCCGCGAGGGCAGAATTGTCGGGAGAGAGCACCACTACCTCCACATTGCGATGGAGGACGAGAGCCGGGAATTGCTTGAGAGCTTTGTGAAGCAGTTCTATGCGGGGACACCCTTTATCCCGCAGGAAATCTGGCTGCAGGAGGAACTCTCGGACACGGCGCTCCTCACGGACTGGCTCTCCGCGAAGCGCGGTGCGCGCGTAAAACTTGTGGTTCCGAAGAAGGGACAGAAGGAAAAGCTCATGGAGCTCGCGGCGCGGAATGCGGATATGATACTCGAAAAGGACAGACAGCGGCTCCAAATGGACGAGATTCGGAGCAAGGGCGCTGTTCGGGAAATCGAAGCGCTGATCGGCTTGCGGGACGTACACCGCATGGAGGCCTACGATATTTCGAACATCAGCGGTACGCTCTCGGTCGGCTCCATGGTTGTCTTCGAGGACGGCAAGCCGAAGAAGAGCGATTACCGCAAATTCCGCATTCAGACCGTTGTCGGGCCGAACGACTATGCTTCGCTCCGCGAGGTTCTGACGCGCCGTTTGCAGCGCAGTGTCGCGGCGGAGGACGGCAATTTCGTGAAGCTCCCGGACCTTATTTTGATGGACGGCGGCAGAGGGCAGGTCAACATTGCCCTCGAAGTAATCGAGCGTTTCAACCTACAGATCCCGGTCTGCGGCATGGTCAAGGACGACAGGCACAGGACACGGGGCGTCTGGTTCGAGGGAAGAGAACTTCCGATTTCGGAGCGGAGCGAGGGCTTTAAGCTCATCACCCGCATTCAGGACGAGGCGCACCGCTTTGCCATTGAGTACCACCGCAGTCTCCGCTCCAAGGCGGAGGTGCACTCGGTGCTCGATGATATTCCGGGTGTCGGTGCCGTGCGGCGAAAGACGCTGCTCAGGCAGTACGGCGGCGTGGAGGGCATACGCGCGGCCTCGGTCGAGGAACTCAGCACACTTCCGAATTTCAACGCGCGGGTCGCGGAGGAAGTCTATCGATATTTTCATCGGGAAAGGAGTCAAGAAGATGCACGGCGTGACAGTGACGGAACTGATTCAGAGAAACCACTTTAAAAATCTGACCCCGGAGATCAACACGGACGAAATAATCATCTCCGCGCCGGATATCAACCGCCCGGCGCTCCCGCTGACCGGCTTTTTCGCGCACTTTGACAACGCGCGACTGCAGGTCATCGGCAATGCCGAGACCGAGTACATAGGCCTCATGGACGACGCGCGGCGGGAAGAAATCTTTGACTATATGTGCCGCTTCCGGGTGCCGGGTTTCATCTTCTCGCGGAATTTACAGCCGCATGAGACCGTCTTAAAGAAGTGCCACGAGTACGGCGTCCCCTGCATGGTGACCTCGCAGACCACGGCGGATTTGACCTCGGAGCTAATCCGCTGGTTAAAGACCAAACTCGCGCCCCAGCTTTCGATTCACGGCGTTTTGGTCGATGTCTACGGCGAGGGAGTTCTCATTATGGGAGATTCCGGTGTCGGAAAGAGTGAGGCGGCGCTTGAGCTTATTCGCCGCGGACACCGTCTGGTCGCGGACGATGTCGTGGAGCTTCGCAAGGTCTCGGAGGTTGCGTTGGTGGGACGTGCGCCCGCGATTACCAAGCACTTCATTGAGCTCCGCGGCATCGGCATCATCGACGTGCGCGCGCTGTTCGGCGCAGAGTGCGTGAAGGATGTGCAGACCGTGGACCTGGTCATTAAGCTCGAGGACTGGGACAAAAGTAAGGACTACGACAGACTCGGCATGGAGGATCAGTACACGGAGATTCTCGGCGTGCGCGTGGTCTGTAACACCCCTGCCGATACGTCCGGGCCGAAACTTAGCGATTATCTGCGAGACCGCAGCCGTAAACCGCCGCCAGAAGAAGATGGGTTATAACGCGGCGAAGGAACTCTACCGCCGCGTCAGCGAAAACTATGGCAAAGAGCGCCGAGGAACACGAGAGAGAGCGGCGCGAAGAGGAACTGATTGCCGAGCGGAAGCGCATCGGTGAGGCACTGAACCTGGAGGTCAAGGACAAAAATTCTGGGCCACCTCGACACGATAGACCAGAGCGATCTCCCGCCGCACTACGGGGAGTTTGAACGGAGCGGCTACCGGATTGAGTCCGACAGCGCGGATGTCGGGGAGTTGAATTAAAAAGAAAGCGAGGGCTTCACTTGCGAAGACAGTCGGAACAAGAGCCGCTCTCCCGCCACACGAGTTTTTCGAATCGGCGGCGCGGCGGATTATTACTATGAGCCGGAAACGGCCGAAGAGCTCAAGTCCCTGCTTGCGCGCTGCAAGGCCGAGGGCATCCCGAGCGCAGTGATCGGTAACGGTTCGAACCTCCTGGTCGGCGACAAGGGCTTTCGCGGCGCTGTGATACGCCTCGGCGAGGGCTTCGGCGCCATCGAAGTGAATGGGAACCGCCTGAGAGCCGAGGCGGGGGCGCTGCTTGCAAAACTGGCGCGAACGGCCGCGAATGCGGGGCTTAGCGGCCTTGCCTTTGCGGCGGGCATCCCGGGCACGGTCGGCGGCGCGCTGGTCATGAATGCCGGCGCTTACGGCGGCGAGATGAAGGATATTTTAGAGAGCGCCGAGCTCCTCTTGCCGGACGGCAGCGTGCGCTGCTTTACCGGGGAAGAGCTGGAACTCGGCTACCGGCACAGCAACATTCCTGCGCTGGGGGCAATTGTGCTCTCCGCGACCTTTGTTTTAACGCCGGGTGAGAAAGACGAGATACTTGCGGAGATGAAGCGCTACGCAGAGTCCCGCCGCGAAAAGCAGCCGCTTGCATTTCCGAGTGCGGGCTCTGCCTTTAAGCGCCCGCCGGGCGATACGGCGGCGCGGCTTCTCGACGAGGCGGGCTGCAAGGGGCTTCGCATCGGCGGTGCGGCCATCTCGGAAAAGCACGCGGGCTTCCTTGTCAATCTGGAACATGCGAGCGCTGCGGATGTGCGCGCGGTGCTCGCGGCGGCGGCCGATCGGGTCGAGGCGCGCTTCGGCGTGCGGCTCGAGCCCGAAATTCGCTTCCTCGGGGAGTTCTGAGCATGTCGTTTTCAGCGGAGGTCAAGGAGGAACTTGCCGAGATGGTTCCGTCAGAATTCTCGCTCTTTACGGCGGAGTTGCAGGGCTTGCTGCTCTACGGCGCGAAATTGACGGAAAAAGAGGGCGGGACGGAACTGCGCTTCCTCAGCGAACACGAGGAAAGTGCGAAGAAATACTTTACATTCATAAGAAAAACGGATAGAATCAAAACAGATTTTGCCATCACAACGCAGCATCCGAACGGAAAAAACAAGGCCTGCACTGCCTTTCTCTCCCGTGAGGACGCCGCCGTGCTCCTTGAGAGCGCCGCGCTCGGCTATGAAAACGGGGAGTTGCAGATCGGCAGAAAAGCAGAGCAGAAGCTCTCCGGGGAGGAGGAGCGACGCGCATTTTTGCGGGGCGCCTTTCTCGCGGCGGGGTCCGTTTCCGATCCCGAGCGTTTTTATCATCTGGAGTTTGTCTGTCCGGATGAAAACAAGGCTTGGTATCTGAAATTGCTCCTCTCCGCCCTCGGTGAGACGGCCGGAGTTGTGCAGCGAAAGGGACACTATGTCGTGTATCTCAAGGACAGCGACGGCATTGTGGCTCTGCTCGGCATGATGGGAGCTTCCCGCGCGTTGCTTGCCTTGGAAGAAATTCGCGTGGTGAAGGACATGCGCAACCGTGTGAACCGCACGGTCAATTGTGAGACGGCAAATTTACAAAAGACGGTGGCGGCAGCTTTAAAACAGCGGAAGGACATCGAATACATTCGCGATGCGGAGGGATTCGAGAATCTGCCGTCGACACTTGCAGAGATGGCGGAAATCCGTTTGGAGTATCCGGATGTGTCCCTCAAAGAACTGGGGACGTATCTGAATCCGCCGGTCGGCAAGAGCGGTGTAAACCACAGATTGCGGAAACTCTCGGAGTATGCGGATGAGTTGCGCGGACACGAGAAAAGAGGATAAAGATGATTAAGAAGTCTATGGTAGTGAAGTTAAACGGAAAGGCGGATGCCATGCCGGCTGCGATGCTGGTCCAGGTTGCGAGCCAGTACGAGAGCAGCATCTATGTGGATGATGCGGACAAGCGCGTCAACGCAAAGAGCATCATGGGCATGATGACCCTTGGACTCGCAAACGGTCTGGAAATTGTCGTGACGGCAGACGGCAAGGATGAGGACGCCGCAATCAGCGGCATTGAGGAATATCTCTGCCAGTAAGCACAGAGAAGACGGAGTTTTAAGCCGGGCGAGTTCGCCCGGTTTTTCTTGTTGCCGCAGAAAGGGCGTTGGAGGTTTTCAGTGGCATTCACACATTTGCACGTACACACGGAATATTCGCTGCTTGACGGCTCCGGAAAGATACCGGAGCTCATTCAGCGCGCAAAAGACCTGGGACAGACGGCGCTCGCCGTGACCGACCACGGCGTTATGTACGGCGTGATCGATTTTTATAAGGCGGCCAAGGCGGCGGGCATTAAGCCCATACTCGGCTGTGAGATTTATGTGACGCCGGGATCCCGCTTTGACCGGGACAACAAAAAGGGCGAGGCGCGCTACTACCATTTGATTTTGCTCGCGGAGAACAACGAGGGCTATGAGAACCTCACGAAGATTGTCTCGCGGGGCTTTGTCGACGGCTTTTTACTATAAGCCGCGCGTCGATTTTTGAGACCCTGCGCGAATTCTCGAAGGCATCATCGCGAGTTCCGCCTGCCTTGCGGGCGAGGTAGCGCGAAACCTTGCGGTAAACCGCTACGAGGACGCCAAGGAGGCGGCGCTCCGCTACCGCGATATCTTCGGGGCGGATAACTTTTTCTTAGAGCTCCAGGATCACGGGCTCAGTGTTCAGAAGGCAGTCAATCAGCAGCTCATACAGCTCTCGCGGGACACCGGTATTCCGTTGATTGCGACCAACGATATTCACTACACTCAGCCCGAGGACTGGGAGGCACACGACCTCCTGCTCTGCCTCCAGACCGGTAAGAAGGCGAGCGATGAGGACCGCATGCGCTACGAGGGCGGACAGTACTACCTAAAGTCCGAGGAGGAGATGCGTTCTCTCTTTGCCGCGGTCCCCGAGGCCTTGGAGAACACGGCAAAAATCGCCGCGCGCTGCGAGGTCGAGATACGCTTCCATGAATTGAAACTCCCCGCCTACGATGTCCCCGAGGGCTATGCGGACGCGGCGAGCTATCTGCGCGCCCTCTCGGAAGAGGGCTTCCGCGCGCGCTATCCGGAAGAGCCGGCGGCGCTCCGGGCGCGCATGGAAGAAGAGCTCGCGGTCATAGGTCGCATGGGTTATGTGGACTACTTCCTCATCGTCTGGGACTACATTCACTTTGCGAAGGAGCACGGCATCGGCGTGGGGCCGGGGCGCGGCTCGGCGGCAGGCTCGGTGGTCTCGTACTGCCTCGGCATTACCGACATCGACCCCGAAAAATACCAGCTGGTCTTTGAGCGCTTCCTGAACCCGGAGCGCGTCTCCATGCCGGATATCGACGTGGACTTCGCCTACGAGAGACGGCAGGAAGTCATAGACTATGTGGGCAGAAAGTACGGAAAAGAGCGAGTCGTACAGATTATCACCTTCGGTACGCTCGCGGCCAAGGGGGTGGTGCGCGATGTGGGGCGTGTTCTGGATCTCCCCTATGCGCGCTGCGACCAGATTGCAAAGCTGATTCCGAATGATTTAAAGATGACGCTCGACAAGGCCTTGGTGCAGTCGAAGGAGCTCCGCGCGCTCTATGAGAGCGATGAGAGTGTGCACCACTTGATCGACATGTCAAAGCGCCTCGAGGGGCTGCCGCGCCACGCTTCGATTCACGCGGCGGGCGTGGTCATTTCGAAGAAGGCGGCGGAAGAGTATGTGCCGCTCGCAAGGGGCGCGGACGGCTCGATTACGACCCAGTTCGGCATGAACACCTTAGAGGAACTGGGGCTCTTAAAGATGGACTTTCTGGGGCTCAGAACCCTGACCGTGATTCAGAATGCCGCCGCGGAGGCGGAGAAGCGGAGCGGGAAGCCGATCGACATGCTGGGCATCGATTTCAACGACCCCGAGGTAATGGCGCTCATCGGGAGCGGCAACACCGAGGGCATATTCCAGCTCGAGAGCGCGGGCATGAAGAGCTTCATGAAGGAGCTAAAGCCCACGACCCTCGAGGACATCATCGCCGGCATCTCCCTGTACCGCCCGGGTCCCATGGACTTTATCCCCCGCTATCTGGAGGGCAAGAACCACCCGGAAGAGGTGCGCTACGAGTGCCCGCAGCTTGAGACCATCCTAAAGCCGACCTACGGCTGCATGGTCTATCAGGAGCAGGTCATGCAGATTGTGCGAGACCTGGCGGGCTATACCTGGGGGCGCTCGGATTTGGTGCGCCGCGCCATGAGTAAGAAAAAAGAGTCTGTCATGAAGGAGGAGCGGCAGAACTTTGTCTACGGCAACGAGGCCGAGGGCATACGGGGCTGCGTGAACAACGGCATCAGCGAGGCGGTCGCAAACCATCTCTTCGACGAGATGATGGACTTTGCGAACTACGCCTTTAATAAGAGCCACGCGGCCTGCTATGCCTATGTCTCCTTCCAGACCGCCTGGTTAAAGCACTACTATCCGAAGGAGTTTATGGCGGCGCTCATGACCTCGGTCATCGACAACAGCAGTAAGATTGCCGAGTACATTCTGGTCTGCCGTCAGATGGGCATTCCGATTCTGCCGCCGGATGTAAACGACGGCAAGGCCGTGTTCTCGGTCTCGGGAGAGGGCATACGCTTCGGTCTCTCGGCGATACGCGCGGTCGGAACGGCCGTGAGCGAGGAGATTGTGCGGGAGCGCGAGACGGGCGGAGCCTTCCGCTCGCTCGAAGACTTCATAGAGCGCCTCTCGAACAAGGAGGCAAACCGGCGCACGCTCGAGAGCTTTGTGAAGGCGGGCGCGCTGGATTCCATGCCGGGAAACCGCAGACAGAAACTCTTGCTCATCCCGGAGCTGCTCGACAAAAAGGCAAAGCAGAAGAATGCGATTGCGGGGCAGGTATCGCTCTTTGACTTTCTCGGCGAGGAGGCGCGGCAGAGTCTTGAATCCGCCCTTCCGGAGGTCGATGAGTTCCGAAAAGAAGATCTTCTTGCCTTTGAGAAGGAGACGGTCGGCGTTTATCTGAGCGGCCATCCGCTCGACGACGTGCGGGAACTCTGGGAGAAGACCGTGACGGCAAAGACCATAGACTTCCTCGCGGACGATGAGAGCGGCAGGGCAGCGCTCACGGACCGTCAACAGGTCATAATCGGCGGCGTGCTCACGAATGTCACGACTAAGATTACGCGAAACAACGATACGATGGCCTTTCTCACAGTCGAAGATTTGGTCGGCACGGTTGAGGTGCTGCTCTTCCCGAAGGCCTATGAGCGCTACCGGGAGCACCTGATCCCGGATGCCAAGCTCTTTCTCTCCGGCCGTGTTACAATCAGCGATGACGATGTATCCGGCAAGCTGATCTGCGAACGGCTGTCCGTCTTCGGCGCGGGAGAGCGCACGCTCTGGATTCAGTTTGCGGATGAGACTTCCTATCTCGCGCAGCGCGGCGAGCTCATGCTTCGCCTCGGGAAACAGCGAGGGCAAGGACAACGTGAAGGTCTACTGCCGCGCAGAGAAAAAAATCATACAGCTCGGGCGGGACTGGCGCGTTTCCGCGGAAGAAAGCTTGCTTGATGAGCTCCGCGCCGTTTTCGGCGCGGAAAATGTGAAGACCAGCGTAAAGCAGAGCCTCTGAAATTGTAAAAGCAGGGGGGCTGTGTTATAGTTTTCACGAGGAAATTCAGGCGCACTGCGGAGGCGCAGCGCGCACGGGGGACAGTGAGGAGGTTCCTGTTATGGCAAAGAAAATTGAGACCATCGGTGTTTTGACAAGCGGCGGCGATGCCCCCGGTATGAACGCGGCAATCCGTGCGGTGGTTCGCACCGCCTTGCACCACGGCATGAAGGTAAAGGGCATTATGCGCGGCTATTCCGGCCTGCTCGATGAGGAGTTTATCGACATGGATGCGCGCAGCGTTGCGGACATCATCAACCGCGGCGGCACCATACTCTACACGGCGCGTTGCATGGAGATGGTGACCGAGGAAGGGCAGCGCCAGGCGGCGGAAATCTGCAAAAAGCACGGCATCGACGGTGTGGTCGTGATTGGCGGCGACGGTTCCTTTAAGGGCGCGGGCAAACTCTCGAAGTACGGCATCAACACCATCGGTGTCCCCGGGACCATAGACCTCGACATTGCCTGCACCGAGTACACCATAGGCTTTGACACGGCGGTCAACACCGCAATCGACGCGATCGATAAGGTGCGCGACACCAGCACCTCGCACGAGCGCTGCTCCATCATTGAGGTCATGGGACGCCACGCGGGCTATATTGCGCTCTGGAGCGGCATCGCGACCGGCAGCGATGCGATTTTGATTCCCGAGCACTACGACGGCAACGAGCAGGAGATCATCAACAACATCATCGACAGCCGTCGGCGCGGCAAGAAGCACTTCATCATCATCAACGCGGAGGGCATAGGCCACTCGAGTTCCATGGCAAGCGCATTGAGGCGGCAACCGGACTCGAGACCCGCGCCACCATACTGGGCTACATGCAGCGCGGCGGCTCGCCTTCCTGTAAGGACCGCTTCTACGCTTCAATCATGGGATCCAAGGCCGTGGACCTGCTCGCAGAGGGCAAGTCGAACCGTCTGGTCGCCTATCAGAACGGTGAGTTCTGCGATTTCGACATTGAAGAGGCGCTCCGCATGCAGAAGGAGATTCCGGAGTATCAGTTGGAACTCTCCGCAAAGCTGACGCGCTGAGGAGGCATATGGCGGAACATACAGCGGAAAACACCGTGCTCTGCGGGGCAAATTCCTATGTGCAGAAGTTTTATCTGAATCCCGCGTTTCAGAAGCTCCCCGAGAGTATCAAACGCGAGCTGCAAATTCTCTGCGTGAGTATCACGGAGGAAGCGGGCGGCGTGCTGACCCTCGAATTGATGCGGAGGGCAATCTTTTGTTTCAGGCGAGCGCCGAGGACAGCGATTATCTCTTTGATGAGATTGCGAGCGGCATGAAGATAGGAAGAGCGCGCTTTGACCATCAAGAGCTCCTGGAAGAACTGGAACTTTACTACCGCGTTGTCTTTCTGGGGGAGGAAATTTGAGAGTCGGAGAACTTGAACTGCGGAACGGGCTCATGCTTGCGCCGATGGCGGGCGTCAGCGACCTCCCGTTTCGCCTGCTCTGCCGCGAGCAGGGCGCGGAGCTCGCGGTCACCGAGATGGTAAGCGCGAAGGCCCTGCACTATAAAAATAAGGCGACCGAGGAACTCTTAAAGAGCTGTGAGGCCGATGCGCCGCTCGCGGTGCAGATTTTCGGCTCTGAGCCGGAAATCTGCGCGGAGGCTGCGGAGGCACTCTCGGAGCGCCCCGAATTTGCCCTGATCGACTTTAACATGGGCTGCCCGATGCCGAAGATTGTAAATAACGGCGACGGCTCGAAGCTTATGACGAAGCCGGAACTCGCGGCGGAAATCATTGCCGCAATGGCAAAAAAAAGCAAAAAGCCGGTGTGCGTGAAAATGCGCGCCGGCTTTACTGAGGAAGAGAAGAACGCACCGGAACTCGCAAAGCGCTTAGAGGCGGCCGGTGCGGCCATGCTCACCGTGCACGGCCGGACGAGAGAACAGTACTACGCGGGAACCGCGGACTGGGACATCATACGGCAGGTCAAAGAGGCGGTCTCGATTCCGGTCATCGGAAACGGTGACGTTGTGAGCGGGGAGAGCGCCGCGCACATGCTGCGGGAGACCGGCTGCGACGGAATCGCGATAGGGCGCGCCGCGGAGGGAAATCCCTGGATTTTCCGCGAGATACGGGGCTATCTCGAGCGGGGCGAAAATGTCGCGGCGCCGAGCGTTGCGGAGCGCTTTGAGCTCATGCGGCGTCACCTCGCCCTGGAGGTAGAAGCGGACGGCGAGCGCATGGCGGTGCGAAAACTGAGAAGCCACTTTGCCTGGTATCTGCACGGCTTTCCGAATGCGGCAAAGTGGAGACATGCAATCAACACAGCGGAGTGTCAGGAAGTACTCCTCAAAATTCTGGAGAGTGCCTTTCAGGCGGCGAATCACCTTGACACAGCGGAAAGTACTTCTCTATAATAGTATGACTGTTTATCAAGAAACCAAGGAGGTTCGCCATGGCGGAGATTAAAAAGAATGTTTTGACCCAAGAGGGTTTGAAGCGCTATGAGGAAGAGCTGCAGGACTTGCGGGTCAATAAGCGCAAGGAGATTGCTGATAAATCAAAGAGGCAAGAGAGCAGGGCGACCTCTCGGAGAACGCAGAGTACGATGCGGCGAAGGACGAGCAGCGCGACATTGAGGCGAGAATCGGTGAGCTCGAGGAGCTCTTAAAGCACGCAGAGGTTTATGTCTCGGAGGAGACCCCGATTGACCGCGTGGGTATCGGCAGTCTTGTGAAGGTGCTCGACATCGAGGAGGATGAGGAGCTCGAGTTCAAGATTGTGGGCTCGCAGGAGGCGGATTCCCTTTCCGGCAAGATTTCCAACGAGTCTCCGGTCGGCGCAAAGCTGCTCGGCAAGGAAGCGGGCGAGGTGGTCACGGTAGAGCTTCCCGCAGGAAACCTCTCCTATAAGATTATCAGCATCACGAAGGAGAACAGTGATGAGTGAAGTAAAGAAGGGCGGAGAGACGCTTGAGCAGGATGTGCACCGCTTAATGCAGGTGCGCCTTGACAAGCTGGACGAGTTAAAGGCAGCGGGCAAGGACCCGTTTGAGCTTACGACCTACGAGCAGAGCCATCACGCCGCGGAAATCAAGGTGCGCTTTGCGGAGCTTCAGGACACGGAAGTCTCGGTCGCCGGCCGCATGATGAGTAAGCGCGTCATGGGCAAGGCGTCTTTTTGTGCGGTTCGCGATTTGAGCGGCGACATTCAGATTTATGTGGCGCGCGATGCGGTCGGCGAAGAGGCATATGCCTTCTTTAAGAAGTACGACATCGGCGATATCATCGGTGTTCGAGGCAAGGTCTTTGAGACCAAGACAGGTGAGATTTCGATTCACGCGGAAGAGCTGACCCTGCTCACGAAGAGCATGCAGCCGCTCCCGGAGAAGTTCCACGGCCTCACCGACACCGACCAGCGTTACCGTCAGCGCTACATTGACCTCGTCATGAACCCGGAGGTGCGCGAGACCTTCGTGAAGCGCTCCAAGATTATCTCCTCGATCCGGAGATATCTGGATGACAGAGGCTTCATGGAAGTCGAGACCCCGATGCTCGTATCGAATGCGGGCGGCGCGGCGGCTCGTCCCTTTGAGACCCACTACAACGCGCTGAGCGAGGATGTGAAGCTTCGCATCTCCCTGGAGCTTTACTTAAAGCGACTCATTGTCGGCGGTCTGGAGCGCGTCTACGAGATAGGCCGCGTGTTCCGGAACGAGGGCTTGGATGCCCGCCACAACCCCGAGTTCACGCTGATGGAGCTCTATCAGGCGTACACGGACTACGAGGGCATGATGAACCTCACCGAGGAGATGTTCCGTCACGTGGCGCGCGAGGTAAACGGCAGCGCGAAGATTATGTACAGCGGCACCGAGATTGACCTCGAGAAGCCCTTCCGCCGTATCACGATGACCGAGGCGGTCAAGGAGTACAGCGGCGTCGATTTCGCGACGATCGAGACCCTCGAAGAGGCGAGAGCTATCGCAAAGGAGAAGGGGGTCGCATTTGAGGAGAGACACAAGAGAGGCGATATTCTGAACCTCTTCTTTGAGACCTTCTGCGAGGAGCACATGATTCAGCCGACCTTCGTGACCGACCACCCGATTGAGATTTCGCCGCTCACGAAGAAGAAGCCGAACAACCCGGACTATGTGGAGCGCTTTGAGCTCTTTATCTACGGCAGAGAGATGTGCAACGCCTACTCCGAGCTGAACGACCCGATTGACCAGCGCGAGCGCTTCAAGGCGCAGGACGCACTGGCCGCGGCGGGCGATGAAGAGGCGAACCACACGGACGAGGACTTCCTGAACGCGCTGAATGTCGGTATGCCGCCGACCGGCGGCATCGGCTACGGCATCGACCGTCTGGTGATGCTCCTCACCGACAGCCCGGCCATCCGCGATGTACTGCTGTTCCCGACCATGAAGACCCTCGGAAAGAACGCGGGAGAGGCGGGAGAGGCGGAAAAGGAAACGGAGGCGGAGGAAGGTTTCTTCACGCCGAATGCAAAGATTGACTTTTCGAAGGTCAAGGTAGAGCCTCTGTTCGAGGAGACCGTAGACTTTGAGACCTTCTCGAAGAGTGATTTCCGCGCGGTCAAGGTAAAGGACTGCAAGGCAGTGCCGAAGTCGAAGAAGCTCTTGCAGTTTACCTTAGATGACGGAACGGGCACGGATCGCACGATTTTAAGCGGCATTCACGCCTACTACGAGCCGGAAGAGCTGATCGGGAAGACCCTGATTGCAATCACGA
>CAKAGU010000004.1 GCA_916439095.1 uncultured Stomatobaculum sp. | reverse complement strand
TGCGGATTCTCTCGCAATAAACGCTGTACGCCCTGCATCTCTTCGAGCAAGTCCCGCTCCTGCTTCTCCTCCGCGGCGAGATCGTAGAGACTGCCGCCGTAGAGCTCAGCCACGCGCATCATGACGCATCCTCAACCTTCTGCAGGAAGTCGTCAATCAGTGCGCGGTGATCCGACTCGTGAATTTCACGCTCGACCACGCGGCCGGCAATGTCCATTGCGAGTCCGCCGATTTCATCCTTCGCCTCGTTCAGCGCGCGCTTTCTCTCCCTGACGGATATCATTCTCCGCCTTTGCCTTCAGCGACTGCGCCTCTGTTCTTGCGTTCGCAAGCAGCTCATCCGCCTGCTGGGATGCATCCTGTTTCGCGCGCTCCAAGATGCTTGCCGCCTCTTCGCGTGCGCGCGCCATATTCTCCGTATACTCTGCCTTGACAGCCTCTGCCTCCGCCTTTTCCTGCTCTGCGGCCCGGATGTTCTGATCCGCGCGCTTCTGGCGCTCCTCAAGGATGCGCTTCACCGGCTGAAACAGAAACTTCTTCATCAGAAACAGCTGAATGAAGAGATTCAGGATGGTCAGAACAAAGGTCGAAGGCACGATGGTTACCAGTGCCTGTGTATCCATCTTAACCCTCCCGATTTACTTCAGGAAATTCATGAACATGCCCGGTGCCACGAAGATCAGAAGCAGGCCCGTGACGAAACCGTAAATACCCGTGGTCTCCGCAATTGCGCAGCCGAGCAGCATGGTGCTCGTCACATCGCCCTTGCACTCCGGCTGACGGCCGATTGCCTCCAGCGCCTTTGCAACCGCATTACCCTCACCGATACCGGGTCCGATACCGGCAATCAGTGCGCAACCCGCACCGATTCCGCAACCCATGAGCGCGATACCTCTTGCAAGAAACTGAAAATCTGTCATGACTCTATCCTCCTAAATGTTGGTGATTGCAAATGCGTCTTAGCCTTCGGCCGCATTCGCAATGTACATAATGGTGAGCATTGTAAAAATGAAAGCCTGCATAATACCGGAAAACCAGTCGAAATAAAACGACATAATTGCCGGAAGTCCGACCGCGAGAATCGGAATGCGGGAGAGGAAGTCTCCGACCGCCCCCGGAATCAAACCGAACAGCGCTGCCGAAGCAACGCCGAGCGCCGCATAAATCAAACCGTTGATGACCACGCCCGAGAGCACATTGCCGAAGTGACGGCAAGCCATACTAATCGGTGTCGCAATCTCCGAGAGAATGTTAAACGGTGTCATTACCGGAATCGGCGTTGTGAAGCCCTTCAGATAACCGAGCAGGCCACCCGCCTTGATCTTGTTTGCCGTAATCATCGTGAAAACGGTCAAAGCCCAGGCTGCCTCGACCGAAAGATCGGCCGTCGGACTTCTGAGCCCCACCAGACTGATCAGGTTTGACACCACACTCGTCGCAAACAGCGCGCCGACGAACGGAATCAGGTAGTCGAACTTGGTGCCGCCTGTGTTGTTCCGCACCAATTTCTCCGCACTCTCCACAATCAGTTCCGCGAGGGCCTGTCTCTTCCCGATGTGTTCCACCTTTAAACCGCGGGTCAGGAAATACACAGTCCCGTGATAATCAGCATTACCAGCCAGGAAACGACCACCGTCTCCGAGACAACAATGTCTCCGAGTATCGGCAAATGGGTCGGAATGCGAAAGAAAATCTTTGCGCCGGAAATATCAAAGTTCATACCTTAGATCTCACCCCCTTGCTTTGCTTCTGTCTCCTCTTTTTTCGGGAAAAAACCCTGCAGCCGCACGAAAAGACCCGGAAAGAACAGGGGCAGTATACCCGCAATCGGGTGAACGAAGGGCACGGCAACCGCGACGATCATCCACACAATCTGCATGGTATTGCGATTCACATAGGATTTCTGCATGAAACGCTTGCCTCTTTGGGATCCTCCAAGCCCGCAACATGCTGCACCGTAAGTCCCATCAAAAAGAAGTTCAGAACACTCACTGCTGCGCCGAGCAGCGCAGAGACAACCGTGCCGAGAGAAAAACCGAACTTCCCCGGAAACACAAGATGCAGGGCAAACAAGATTCCCAGCATGAGCGCCGTCATAATCGCCACGCCGAGTGCCACTTTTTCGGTCTCGCGCCGAACAGCCTTCTGTATCTTCATAGCCCTCCTCTTCTGTTTTCAGCGGTGTTCATTGCTCGCAACCCGCGTCTCCTTTTCCTCTTCTTCCCGCTTTGTCCGCTCCGTAACCTGCCGATAGAGTTTCCATGCCGTTGTAAAGGATGCACCGAGGCCGAAAAAGAAACCGGGGATGTATACCCATTCACCGACATGCCCGGCCGAAACCAGACGATGGCACAAAAAAAGGCATAAAAGAAGCGGCGCCGCGAGAGAAAGACCGAACTGACTTAAGAGCAAAAGGTTTTGCATAATCTCAGAACGATGCTTCATTTTCTTGCCTCTCTCTACAACACCGGAACACTGGAATACCAATTTATTTTTATCACTCGCGAGGAACTTTGTCAAGGTAATACTGCCCAAGCTCTTCCGACCATAAACCTCTCATTTTTGTAAGTCTGTCACAAAAGATAGCTTATATGGCGCTTATCTTCCGAAAGCACTGGACATTTCATCCGTCATGCCCCAAGATTTCCTGAGTATGAGTATTTCGGAGGATGGGATGAAGAGCATCAAGGAAATTTCGCGCGATATTGCATTTTATTCGAAAGGGACATATGCGCGAGTTGGATCGTTTGCTCCGCGTCTGGGGATTTGCGCGGGAAATTGCGGACGGCGAAGCTCTGAGCCGCCGCGCGCGCTATGTGCTTGAGGTCGCGGCCCTCGTCCACAACATCGCCTACCCCCTCTGCCGCGAACAATACGGAAGCGAGGATCCCGAACTGCAAGCGCGCGAAGGGGCCGTTCTGGCGCGCGCATTCCTGCGGGATGCCGACATCCCCGCGGAACAACTGGAGCGCATTGTCTATCTGGTCTCCCGCCATCAAAATTTCGAACCCTCGCAAGAAGCGGATTTGCAAATTCTTTTGGAGGCCGTATACATTGCAACCGTGCGCGAAAAGCACAGGTCGCGCGCCGAGGTCAAAGAAGCAATGAAAACGCTGTTCCGAACCAAAAGCGGAATTGCGGAGGCCGGATTGATATTAAATCTCTGAGCCGCAAGCATTTATTTGCTTTGCAAGTGAGGCAAAGTTCGAGAAGACTGATTTCAAATGCCGCATAGAAAAAAAGAACCTGCTCCCTACGCCGAAACACGGCGCGGAAGCGGGTTCTTTTTCGCTTTGAAACAGTGGTATCACTCAGTCCCCGAGGACATTGCGAATGGCGCGCGGGGTTCTGTAGTTCCAGCTCGAAATCTTGATGCCGGAGCGGCGGCTCGCCGCATTGACAATCTGGCCGTTGCCGATGTAAATGCCGACATGGTTTATGGTTCCGCGCGAATTCGAGTAAAAGACCAAATCGCCCGGTCGCATCTCACTCTCCGAAACCTTCTTGCCCATCTGTGCCTGCGAGCCCGAGTAGTGGGGAAGGGAGACACCGTAGCGCTCCATAATCTTCATTGTAAAGCCCGAGCAGTCGCAACCGTGCTCTAAGCTGGTACCGCCCCAGACATAGGGATTGCCGAGGAACTGCAGCGAATAGTTGACCAACTGCTGACGGCGCGACAGGGAAGCCTGTTCTGCCTCTTCCTGCGGGCTGAAATGAATCGCCTCATTCAATGCATAGCGGACTTCCACGTACTCGCTCTTCACGAAGACATCATCGCCCTCCTCAAGTTCCAGTTTGACCCAGCCGTCCAGCTGCTCCACAACCGGGTAACGCTCACTGTTATTGATCTGGGTCCAGATTGCACTGTCCTCCTTCGGCTCGGCGCGCGCATTCAGAACATCGGTGTGCACGATGGCCATCAAAGAGGCGTTCTGCATTGCCTCTTCCTTAGCCTGCTCCCCGGTCGCAATGTACTCCGCCTTCACATAGCCCGTGATGCCGCCCGACTTGATTTTCAGCCAGCCGTTCGTAGTCTCGAGACATCGCAACCTGCCTTGGAAGTCAGCTTGCCGATAATCTTACCGTCCTCTTTCGGCTCCTCGCGTATGTTCAGATAGCCCGTGACTTCGGACACGCCGAGATTATCGTACATATTGAGGACCATGGCGCGAAGATCCTGTTTCCGTGCCTCGTTTAAGCAGTCCTGAATCTCCACGTAATCCTTGCTGATATAGCCCGAACGTGTCTGTACGAAGCCGTCCTGCTCACCGAGCACCTCGTAGCGCTCATTCTGCAGGGCTGTGCCCACGCTGTCCGCATCCTTGCTCGGTGCGGAGCGTATGTTCAGTTTATCGGCTTTCACAATGGCGCGGCGTTTCACATTCTGCAACGCGAGTGCCCTGGCCTCGTCACCGGTCTTTACATAGTCGCTGTGCACATAGCCTTCAAAGCCGCCCGAAGAGATGTGATACCAACCGTCCTCGGTCTTATCGAGAATCTCACAGGCGGAGCCGCCGAAGAGCTTGCCGTTCACATCGCTCTTCTGGGAACCCTCTTTGTGCATGTTGAGATACCCCTCGACATTCACGATGCCCAGGTTATGATAGCTGTCCACCACCGTGCGTGCGTTTGCTTCGAGTTCCGCCGCGCGGGATTCTTCCGGCGACAGCGTAGCCTCAATGGTCTGCACCGCCTCTGCGTTGCTCGGGGTATAAACAGCCCCCTTCCGCGCGTTTTTCCCGGCGCGCCCCTGTACAAGGGCAGCGGTTCCGCACACCAAAAGAACTGCGCCGAGTCCCGCCGCAGTCTTCTGTAAGGTAGTCAGGGCGCGCCGTCTTTTCCGCCGCTGCGGGGAAAGTCCCGCGCCCAGGTTTTTTCTCGGATTGTTGTTCATAGCGCTTCCCTCCAGACGAAAGCGCCTCTATTATAACCCGAGACCTCTGCCCTGTCTGTAAAAAAACTGTGAACCATGCTCAGGCATCCAGAAGCCCCCGGAAGCGCAGGTAGGTCTTCACGAGTTCCGCCGTCTGCGGGATGGTGAGCTTCGTCGTGTTGAGCGGCAAATCGTAGAGCATGGGGTCGCCCCAGTTGTTGCCGGTATAGTAGCGGCAATAATCCCGGCGCTGCCGGTTGATTTTCTGGATGCGACTCATGGCTTCCTCGGCGTCCACGGCATCCACTTCCATGACACGTCTCACTTTGCTCGCCATATCGCAGTACACAAAGAGGCTCACAAACTCCCCGAACTCGGTCGCATCGAGCACAAAATCCGCGCTTCGACCGATGAAGATGCAGGATCCCCTGATCCGCCATCTTTCGTATGGCCTCCGCTTCGAATCGGAAGAGGTTGTCCGGGTTTGTGATGTTGCCCTGCGACGCGGGGTTTTCCGATTACATCCCGCGCCTGTCCGAAGAGACTCTTTGCCGGGTTTCTCATCATGAAGGCGGAAATACTCCTCTCCCACCGCCGCATACTCGGAGGCCGTGCGGATAATTTCATCGTCATAGTAGGGAATGCCCAGTTCCTCCGAGAGTGCCTTGCCGAGCAGACGTCCGCCGCTTCCCGTACTCCCGCTCGATCGTGATGACAAGATGCTGTTTCATGGTCATATCCTCCTGCTTTATTTGTTCGCTTAGATGCCGTTTCCATTCCGGTAGAAACCAGCGCTTTGCAATCTCGGCTGTCAGCATATAGCATACCACAACCAGGCCCAATGCTGCGAGCAAAGTACCGGGCAGCGGCACCAAGCCGAGCAGCGCGCCGAGCGGCGTATAGGGTAGCGCGATTGCCGCTACGATCGACAAAACGGTCGCAAAGCAGAGTCCCTTGCCCACGCGACTCCGAAAGAAGGGCTTGGACGTCCGGATAATCAATACGACGAGCGCAGCAGAGACCACCGACTCGACAAACCAACCGCTCCGAAAGAGTGCCGCATCCGCACGAAAAACGCGGAGCAACACATAGAAGCTCAGATAGTCAAACGAAGAACTGATTAAACCGAAGAGCAGCATGAAGCGGCGTATCATGCGGAAATCCCAGCGAATCGGGCGGCTGACCCACTCAGCATCCACCACGTCGTCCGCAATCTGCACCTCGGGCATATCGGTCAGCACATTTGTGCTGAGAATCTGCTTCGGCAGGAGCGGCAAAAAGGGCAGAATCAGCGAAATTCCCGCCATACTGAACATATTGCCGAAGTTTGCGCTCGTCGTCATGAAGATGTATTTCAGGGTGTTCGCAAAGGTCTTTCTGCCCTCCCGTATCCCCGCGAGCAACACGCCGAGATCCTGCTCGAGCAGCACAATCGAGGCCGCACTTTTTGCGATATCGCTTGCGCTCTCCACCGAAATGCCGACATCCGCGGCGTGAAGCGCCGGCGCATCGTTGATGCCGTCACCCATATAGCCGACAACCGCACCGGCGTCCTTCAGCGCGAGTATGATTGCCTCCTTTTGCCCGGGATCCACCTCCGCAAAGAGCTCGGCTTCACGGACCCGCGCCTTTAATTCCTCCCCGGAGAGAGCAGCGATTTCGCTGCCCGTCAGGATTTGTTTCGCGTCCATATCAAGCTGTCCCGCAATGTTTGCCGCAATCAACGCATTGTCGCCCGTAATGATTTTGAGGCTCACGCCCTCGCGCCGAATGGCAGCCACCGTTTCCCGCACCTTGTCCTTTAAGGGATCTAGGAATAGCAACATGCCTCGAAACATGAGCCCGCCATCCTTTGCCGTCGCGGCATCTTCCTCTGAAGAGAGCGTACGGGTCGCAAAGGCCGATTGCGCGATAGCCCGAGTCCGGCATAATGCGCATACCCGGCCTCGATTTCATTCCGCATCTCATCAAGCGGCACTTCCTGCCCCGCTGCGTTCAAGGCAGAGACCGATCTATCGAGAATCTCTTCGAGCGCGCCCTTTGTAATCATGACGCGATCGCCGTGAAACAGAGAGTTCTCGGGCGTGTCCACCGTCACAGTCAGGCAGCGACTCTCAAAGCTGTAGGGAATTTCCGCGACTTTTCGGTAAGCGTCAATGGGGCGTTCCCTGCGGGTCAGCGCATCGTCAAGCGGATTCCGGTACCCCTCCTGTAATTTTGCGTTTAAATAGGCCGCGAGCAGCAAACGCTCTCTCTCGACCGCGAGTGCCTCCGGCAGCGCGCTGTCCTCCGAAATTTCATCCTGCAGGCCTTCTCCCGCCGTGACCGCACCGGAGAGTGCCGCCTCGCCCCGCGTAATGGTTCCCGTCTTGTCGGAGCAGAGCACATCCATGCTGCCGAAAGTTCTCGATCGCGTTGAGTTTCCGGACAATCACCTTTTGCTCCGCCATGCGCTTTGCGCCCTTTCGCGAGGTTGATGCTGATGATAGCCGGCAATAGCTGCGGTGTCAGTCCGACCGAGAGCGCGAGCGCGAACATAAAGGAGTCAAAGAGCGGCTTCTTCATCAGGATATTGAAGAGGAAAATGGCCGCGAGCATCACGACTGTGATGCGAATCAAAAAAGTACCGAAGCTTTGCACACCGCGTTCAAAGTCGGTCGGCTTCTCTTTGCTCTGTACACTCGCCGAAATTTTTCCGAACTCGCTCTCCGGCGCCGTGTGCACAACGACCGCTCTTCCGGAACCTGTCTTAATCCCGGTTCCCATGTAAAGGCAGTTGCTCCGCTTTGCGAGCACCGTACCTGCATCCAAGGCGCCCGCGCGTTTCTCCGCCGGGAAGGTCTCACCGGTCAGTGCGCTCTCGTTTGCCGTGAGACCGCTCGCGGAAAGAAGATAGCAGTCCGCCGGAACAAGATCGCCGACCCGAAGTAAAATCACATCGCCGCGGACCAGTTCCTCGGCGGAGATTTCCCGCTCCTTGCCGTCTCTCTCGACCGTCACCTTGTCGCCGACCACTTTTAAAAGCTCCTCGACCGCAACGCCCGCGCGGTACTCCTGGAAAAAGCTGAGCACCGCCGAAAAGAGGACAATCGCGAAAATAATCAGTGCATCCGTCGTATCCTGCATCAAAAACGAGACCGCAGTCGCAAAGAGTAAGAGCAGGGTGACCGGGCTCTCAAACTGCCTGAGGAAAATCCGAAGCGGACTATCCCCTTTCCCCTTCGAAAGACGGTTTTTGCCCTCGGCCGCCAGTCGTTTTTCCGCCTCTGAGGCAGAGAGCCCCGATGCCGTGGTCGAAAGACCCTCTAACACCTCATCCGGCTGCAAACTCCAAAATTCGGTTTTCATTCCAACGTCCTTCTTTCCTTCCGAATAAACCCGGTTCCGATTCCGGCCCCTCAGAACAGAACCATCAGAAATCGGCACCGTGATAAAGATACCGATGGTCGATAACACCGAACCGATGGCCGCGTACTGTTCGTCCGCGCCGTAGGCACCCGCCATGACCGTGATTTGCGAGACCGAGGGCAGCGCCGCCTCAATGAGGAAGACTTTCTGCGGAAGACCCGTAATTCCGAGGGCACGGGTCACTAGGATCGAAACCAACGGGGCAAACAGCAGTCTAAGCACCAGCATGGCCGGAATGCCGCGTTCGAGGCGCAGGCTCTTTTTCCCGAGCTCATAAATCACAAAGCCGCAGTAAAACAGCGCGAGCGGCGTTACTGTTGCACTCACATAGTTCATAAAACTCATCGCAATGCGCGGCAGGCGGATGTCTGCGAGTAACAGCACATAGGCCGCAATGATGCCGAGAATCGGCGGCTTTGTGAACAGCGAGACCAACAAATTCTGTTTCTTCTCCTTCTGTTCCGCCGCATCTCCGGAATGCTCCACCAACATCAAAGCAACCGTCTGGGTGAAGACGGTCGAACACATGTAGTAAAGCATCACATAGGGCAGGCTGACATCGCCGAACAGTTCCTGTGCCATGGGCAAGCCGATAAACAGAGTGTTCGAGAGAAAGGCGAGCGCCACAAAGACACCGCTTCTCCGCTTGGGAAGCTTCAGAGCCTTTGCAACCAGCATGGAGACCGCGAGACAGATGAGAATGGTAAGCAAGGGCACCAGCAGTAACGGCCCCATTTCGAGCATGTCCGCGCGCTTCAAATTCTTCTGGATACCGACGATCGTATTGAGCGGCACCGCAATATTGATGACATAACGACTCACAAACTTTTTCTCGGTCGCCGTCATAAATTTGAGTTTTCCCAGTAAGAAGCCAACCGCCATCAGGCTGAAAATCACAAAAACCGCCGACACCGCGTTTAAAAACTCTCCCAAGCAAACCTCCTTCTCTTTGCCAATACAAAGGGGGAGAGGCTGTGTTCCTCCTCTCCCCCTTCAAAACCCTCAAATCACTTATTCTTCGTCCCAGCTGTGGAACACCGCCTGGACATCATCGTCCTCATCGAGCAGATCCAGAATGCGCTGCATCTTCTTCCGGTCCTCTTCGCTCTTTAAGCTGACCCAGTTCTGCGGAATCATCTTGACATCCGCCTCGAGCATGGCAATGCCCTTTTGCTCAAAGGCCTCGCGCACTGCGGAAAACTGATCCGGGTCGGTGAGAACTTCATAGCTGTCCTCATTGTCCGCAAAGTCCTCTGCGCCCGCATCGAGTGCAAACATCATGAGCTCATCCGCGTCCATATCGCACTCTTCCTTGTCGATCAGAATCTGACCCTTGCGGTCAAACATGAAAGAGACGCAACCCGGCGTACCGACGTTGCCGTTGCCCTTTGAAAAAGCCGCGCGCACATTTGCCGCCGTTCTGTTCTTGTTGTCCGTCAAGGTCTCAACGATGATGGCAACGCCGGACGGACCGTAGCCCTCGTAAACATTCTGCTCATAGTTCACGCTGTCAAGGCCGCCCGCTGCCTTCTTGATTCCGTTATTGATGGTATCGTTCGGGACATTGTTTGCCTTCGCCTTTGCGATGACATCTCTGAGCTTCGAGTTATTGGAAGGATCCGGGCCGCCCTCTTTGACTGCAACCGCAATCTCTCTTCCGATGACGGTGAAAATCTTGCCCTTTGCGGCGTCATTTTTTTCTTTCTTGTGCTTGATATTCGCAAACTTGGAATGTCCTGACATACCAAAAACTCCTTCTGTTCTATTCTGCGCGGCGCACGCTGCGCCGTTTTTACCGTCCCATACTAACACGCGAAAAAACGCGCGTCAACCGACGCGCGTTTCACAAAATCAATATACCGTGGTGGTGAAGGGCGACTCCACGCCGCCTACACGCTTGCCGGTCTCCTCGTCAAAGGTGCCGCTCGCACCGTGGTTGCGCTTTACATTGGTCGGGCTGTAGGTCTTATCTCCCGACGTTTTGACCGCCGCAATGGTCGCCGCCGTCGAGTACACGCGGCGAATCTGTCCGTAGGTAATCCACTGTCCGTCCGCATTCACCTGATAGCCGTCCGGCGTTGTGGTATCCGTGAGCAGCCAGCCGTCGTTGTCGAAGTAATAGCACTCAGAGATGCCGTCTTTATTTCCGTCGAGCCAGAGCCAGGTATTCGAAGGATACTGCCCGTTCCCATAGTCATACCACCAGGAGTCGGGACGACTCTCGCCGAGTCTCCAGGTTCCCGCAAATGCCGTAAAGCTCAGTGCAAGTGTCAGCGCCACCGACGCTACCGCTAATTTCGCAATCTTCATATCCGGTTCCCCCTTTTCTGTCGAACTTTCTTGTTCCTATCATACCGATAACTTAAATTTCTGTAAAGAGATTCCGATGAGGAAAGCATAAACGACTGAAAATTGTAAGATTTACTCCTCTTCTTGCCACTCAACTTTTACGGTTTTGATCATTCTGTCCTCCGCTTTCAGAATTTGGAACAGAAAACCGTGGGCAAGTATGCTCGCCCTCTCATTGTCCTCCGGAAAATGATTGAGCTTTGCGATCAAAAATCCGTTCAAGGTATCGAAATTCTCCCGTTCCTCTTCGGTAAAGGGTATGCCGCTCGCCTCTTCCGCATCCGTCAGACGGGTGAAGCCGTGCATGATCCAGCTTCCGTCCGGGAGCGCTCGAATCTCATCCTCATCGCGGTCATACTCATCCGTGATGTTTCCGACAATTTCTTCGAGAATATCCTCCATACTGACCAGACCGTCGGTCTGGCCGTATTCATCTACCACAATAACCATCTGAAGTTTTCGAAACTGCATCTCGCGGAACAAGAGGTCAACGGCCCGCGTATCCGGCACAAAGTGGGCATCGCGAAGCAGACCCGGTAACTCCGAGATCTTCTTGTCGCGCCGCGCCTCCGTGCGCGAAATGCATGGCGTCGCGCAACGTCAGGATGCCGATGATGTGGTCTATGTCATCCTTGTACACGGGAAAGCGTGAGTGCACGTTTTCGTCGAGGAGAAACTCGACCGCCTCCCCCAGTGTCATCTCGCCGTCCAAGGCGATGACACGCTTTCGATGTGTCATCACATCCGCTGCGGTCTTATCGTTCAGGCGAAAGATGTTGGTTATCATCTGTGCCTCATCGGACTCCACGACTCCCTGCTCATGGCCCTCGTTCACCATAGACATGATGTCCTCTTCGGTGACATTTTCCCCGGTCTGCTCGGGATCGATGCCGCAAAGCTTCAAAACCAAGGTGACCGACTTAAGTACCAGCCACTCCGGAACGGCAAGAACCAGCATAAAGGCGCGCACCGCAAAAAGAGCTCTCTGTGCCGCCTTCTCCGGATTGCGTTCCGCGAGGCGCTTCGGCAAGAGAATGCCGAACGCGGTGAAAATCATGGCCGCAAGCCCGTAGACCAAGACAGCCGTCAAAGCGTACGCATGCGGCAAACCTGCAAAGGGAGCGCGCGCAGAAAGCGCTGTCACGAGCGGCAATAGACAAAAACCGCCGACCAAGAAGCCCAGCAGTATCGTGAGCAACTGGAGACTGCGAATAAAGGCCCCGGGTCTTCCCTTATGCCGCAACAAGAGACCGGCGCGACGATCTCCCGCTTCCAGTTCCGCGGCAAGTTCTTTTTCGCTCAAGTTTTGCAAGGCGGCCCCGAAGGAAAAGGCTGTGCCGCAAAGCCATAATGCAGGGAAAAAGCCGAGTATACTCGGCAACAGACTGTCCAAAAAAACTCCTCTCTCCGCCTCAGCTATCGATGCGGGGCACTCTTTGATTCAGACAACATAGGATTTCGTAATGAAAACGGCCGGAGCGCTCTGCCAGTTCTTCGAGGGTGATACAGGCTTCGCCGTCCCGTCCGAGCAGGGTGACGGGCGAACCGACCTCGCTTCCGGCACCTCGCTCACATCCGCCATGAGCTGGTCCATGCAGACGCGCCCCAGAATGCGACAGCGCTTCCCGTGAATCAGGACCTCTCCCTTGTTACTGAGAGAGCGCGGATAACCGTCCCCGTAACCGACCGACACCGTTGCAACCCGCATGGGCCGCTCCGCGACAAAAGTTCCGCCATAGCTGACGGCTCCGCCGGCAGGCAGTTCTTTGACATAGGTCACGGTGCTGTGCAGGGACAGAACCGGTTCCAAAGCCAGAGGATGCTGCATTTCCGTCGCGGGATAGATACCGTAAATCGAAATGCCGGCCCGCATCATATCGTAGTCTGTGCCGCGCAGATTCAAAATACCCGCGGAATTTGCGATGTGGCAGATGCGGGGGGAGAGGCCTCTCTCCCGGAGCGCGGTGCGGAAAGCGCGAAAACGCTGTTCTTGCAGTTCCGTGGTCTCCTGAGACCACTCGTCCGCGCGATAAAAGTGGGTAAACATGCCCTCAAAATCCAAGGCGGGAAAGGCAGCGATGCGCTCCGCAAGCCGAACTCCCTCCGCATCCGGACTGAGCCCGATGCGATGCATGCCGGTATCCACCGCGAGGTGAAAGGCGGCCTTGCGCCCCAGTTTCTCTGCCGCCTTTGACAAAGCCTCTGCCTGCGCTTCCGTAAAAATCGAGGGGCGAATATCCGCCTGTACCAAGTCCTCATAGTCCGAATCGAAAACCGGACCCAAAATTAAGACGGGCTTTTGAACCCCGTGCGCTCGAAGCGCCAGCGCTTCCTCCGCCGTTGCCACGCAGAAAAAGCTGACATAGGGCTTGATTGCATCGGCAACCAGGGCTGCACCGTGCCCGTAGGCATCCGCCTTGACAACTCCGGCAATTCGGATTCCGTCGGGCAGGCTGTCCCGCATGAGCTCCATATTGTGACAAAGTGCCGCACGGCTGATTTTCGCGTAGACACGCGCTTCTTTTCTGTTCTGCCGTTCCAAATCCGCTCACCTCCCTTTCAATTGTCCGAATGCGGCAGTTCGCATGACGCTCGGAACCGCATCCGCGATATCGCGCGCCAAAATCCCGTGGAGGGAATAGCGCTCCGCAGCCGCCTGCCCCGCTCTGCCGTGCAGGTAGGCACCGAAGGCCGCCGCCTCTCCCGGCTTCATCCCGAGACAGAGGAGCCCCGCAATGATACCGCTCAGCACATCACCGCTCCCGGCCTTTGCGAGTGCCGGGCTTCCGCTCTCGTTTCGATAGGTCTTTCCGCTCTCTGCATCCGCTATGATGCTCTCATCCGTCTTGAGACAGAGCGTAACACCGTAGTGATCGCGGTAACTCTCCGCAATGGTACGCGTTTCACAGAGTATCTCCGGAATTTCATGCTCCGTGAGCCTGGACATCTCACCGGGATGCGGCGTAAAAATCCAGGGACTCTTTCGGAGCGCCAAGAGAGACGGACGCCGCGCAATCAGATTCAGAGCATCCGCATCCGCAATGAGCGGAACCCGGCAGTGTTCCAGTGTTTCCTTCACGAGTGCCGCCGCATACTCCGACTGCCCGAGCCCCGGTCCTAAGACCACCGCTTTGCAAGATGCAAGCAAGGCCTCCAAATGACTGAGGGACAGCGGCAAATGCTGCCCTCGTTCCGTCACCTTCGGACTTTCTTCCTCCGAGACCGTAATGCCGCCCTTCTGTTGCACCAAAAAAGCCTCACCCGGATTCTCCGCGGCCATGGATGCCGTCTCCAAATCATAGCTTTCCACGATGGCTTCCGGCAACTGGATCTGCAAAATCGAGCGATTCACTTCCGGCGTCAAAATACGCACCAGACCGGCGCCGCTGCGATAGGCGGCGAGCGCGGACAGATAGGCGGCTCCCGCCATCCCTTCACTGCCGGCAATGCAAAGCAGGGGACCGTAAGTCCCCTTGTTGGCTCTCTTCTGTCTCACCGGAATGCGACAGAGATCGCTATCTTCCAGAACCAAGACCCCGTCTGTCTCCTGTCTCATGACTTCCTCCCGCCTACGAAAGGCGTTCCAGGACTGCGACCGCCATGGCGTGCGTCTTTGTGTTGCTGATACTCACCAGCGGGAGCGCTGCACCGAGCGCTTCACACTGCGCCGCGGCAGCTCCCGTAAGCCTCACATAGGGCTTACCGAGCCCATCCCGCAACACTTCGATTTCCGCCGGCGCAATCCCGCGGAAACCGGTGCCGAAACTCTTCACGACAGCCTCTTTCACAGCAAAACAGCCGGCGAGAAAAGCCATGTTTCCCCCCGACTGCCGCCGCTCTTCCTCTGTGAACACACGCGTCAGGAAATACTCCTGTCGCGCCGCCCTCTCTATGCGAGCAATCTCGATCAGATCGCTTCCGAGTCCCAGTATCAAGCTTCCTCCGTTTTTTGCAGTTTTCGCCGCGCCGCAATCATGCGGTACGAGAGCTGCATCAGGCTCTCCGAGAGGTGCACATTCTCAACGAGTACATCCTCATCCACCTGAAGATCCGTGTGTGCAAAATTCCAAATTGCTTTGATGCCGCAGCGGCACAGCCGCTTGGCAACCTCAATGGCGCGGTCCCTGGGGAGTGTCAAGGTCGCAATGTCAATGGCATTCTTTTCGAGATACGCTTCCAGATAGTCCAAGGGAAATACCTGCGCACCTTGAATGGTTCTGCCGACCACCTCGGGATCGATATCAAAAAGTGCCTTCACCTGAAAGCCGCGCTTGGTAAAATTCTGATAATTTGCGAGCGCCTGTCCCCAGATTGCCCGGCGCCGATGATGATAAGATATTTTTGCTGATCGATGCCGAGCAGCTTCCCGATTTCGGCATGTAAATGCTCCACATGATAGCCGTAGCCCTGCTGTCCGAAACCGCCGAAGGTATTCAAATCCTGACGAATCTGCGAAGCCGTGACATGCATGCGCGCCGCAAGATCGCTCGAGGAGATGCGGTCCACGTTCTCTTCCAGCAAATCCGAGAGATATCGATAGTAGCGTGGCAGACGTTGAATGACCGCCGAGGATACTTTGTCCTTCAAACTTTCACTTCCTACTTTCTTACGTCTTAAAAACCCAGTTGCTGTATTGCGCTTAGTTTGTAAGTATAGGGATTTTTCTCTGCCTTGTCAATCCAACGGCATTTCGATATACTACAGCGGAGTATGCTTTGTAAAAGCTTAAGAAAACGGAGTGCTTATGATATTGAATGCCGCGCATTTAAAAAAGAGTTTTGTGGGGGAGACCGTCATAGAAGATGCCTCCTTTTTTCTGAACGAACACGATAAGGCGGCGATTGTCGGTCCGAACGGCGCCGGAAAGAGTACGCTCTTAAATCTACTGACCGGAGAACTTTGCTCGGGACGGCGGTGAAGTCACGCTGAAAAAAGGCTGCAGCATGGGCTATCTTCACCAGGATAACACGCTCGACTCCGAGCTCACAATTGAAGAAGAGCTCACCAAAGTCATTCAGCCCATTCTGGACCTGGAGACGCGACTCGCGGAACTGCAGGCGGAAATGAAGCACAGCGAGGGGCCAGCCCTTGAAAAATTGCTCGCGCTGTACACGGAGACCGAGCACCGCTACGAGCTGATGGACGGCTATGCGGCGCGAAGCCGCGTGAGCGGCATTATTCGCGGTCTCGGCTTTCAGTGAGGCCGATGCCGGACGACCGCTCTCCTCGCTCTCCGGCGGGCAGAAAACCCGCGTGTTTCTCGGCAAACTTTTATTGGAACAGCCCGACTTAATTCTGCTCGACGAGCCGACCAACCACCTGGATCTCGAGAGCATCGAATGGCTTGAGAGTTATCTCATGAATTATCCGGGCGCTGTTTTAATTGTCTCGCATGACCGCTTCTTTTTGGATCGTGTTGTCAATAAAATCTTTGATCTGAATCCACGGCCGCGTCAACACCTACGAGGGCAACTACACGCAATTCACCGAGAAGAAGGAGGCGCTCGCCGAGGCCGCCGCTCGCGCCTACGAAAACCAGCAGGCGGAAATCAAACACCAGGAGGCGGTTATTCAAAAGCTCCGCTCCTTTAACCGCGAAAAATCCATTAAGCGCGCCGAGAGCCGCGAGAAGCTGCTCGACAAGGTGGAGCGTCTTGACAATCCCTATGAGAGCAAAAAGGACATGGGGCTCTTTTTTACGCCGGATGAGGTCAGCGGTAAGGATGTACTTGAAGTACAGGGACTCAGCAAGGCCTTCGGCGACAACCTACTCTTTTCGGACCTCAATTTCTCCTTAAAGCGCGGCGAGCATGTCGCAATTATGGGCGGAAACGGTACCGGCAAGACCACGCTGCTTAAAATCATCAACGGCTTGCTTCCGCCGGACAGCGGCTCCGTGACGCTGGGCACCAAGGTCTTCTGCTCCTACTACGATCAGGAGCACCAGGTGCTGCATCCGGAAAAAACACTCTTTGAAGAGCTGCAGGACACTTGGCCCGATATGAACAACACCGAGGTCCGCAATATGCTTGCGGCCTTCCTCTTCACCGGGGACGATGTCTTTAAGCGCATCAAGGATCTCTCGGGCGGCGAGCGCGGCCGCGTCTCACTGGCAAAGCTCATGCTCTCCCACGCGAACTTTTTGCTCCTCGACGAGCCGACCAACCACCTCGACATGGAAAGTAAGGAGATTCTGGAGCGCGCCATCCGCGCCTTTCCCGGCACAGTGCTCTACGTGTCCCATGACCGCTACTTCATTAACCGCACTGCGACCCGCATTTTGAATCTGACCTCCGGCTGCCTTGTGAACTACATCGGCAACTACGACTACTATCTCGAGAAAAAAGCCGATGCCGAGCGCGCCGCGCTCCCCGCGAGCGCCGTCGCGGCGAAGGGGGAAGAAAACGAGAGTCCCTCTACAAGTGCCGAGGACTATAAGACACAGAAGGCGCAAAAGGCCGCCGAGAAAAAGCGCCGCGCCGAACTCGAGGCCTTAGAACAGCGCATTGCCGAATTGGAAGAAACCCTGCGCGGCATTGAGGAGGAGTTCCTGCTCCCGGAGAACCAGAGAGATGCCGCCGCTCTCCTCGCGATCCAAAAGCGGAAGGACAGCGCGGAAGAAGAACTCGCAGACTGCTATGAGCGCTGGGAAACGCTTGCAGACTGAGAACCGTTGAAGGAGATACTGTGATGAAACGTGTATTCAGCTTTGCCCTGGCCCTTTTTTTGATTCTCATACTGCTTGCAACCCTCATTGTGGGTCTCTTCGGCGGCCCCGACCGCGCCCCCCTGCTCCGCGCTCTTATCTTTATGGACATCACGATACCGGTCGTAATCTACGGCTTTTTGCTGATCACGCGTCACACAAGACGCTGACAAAAACCACTCATACCCTCCTTTTCAGGCTAAGAGGACAAAAAGGACGACAGATAACTCTGTCGTCCTTTTTGTCCTCAGTTTCCGGTCTAGCTCCGCTCGCATCGACGGTATAGCCATCCGGCGTCCTCTCGTCGCAATACATGACGCCGAACTTTTTCCCATACGCGCCCCAGCTGAAGCAGTACCATTTGCCGTTGATTTCATGCCAATCCGTCAAAATCGAACCGTTTTCCGGATCCAAGTAATACCAAGTGCCGTCCGATGAATCGAGCAACCAACCCGTCTTCAAGTAGCCGTTTGCATCAAAATAGAAGCGTCCCTCGCTAATGCCGTCAGAGTCGGGAAGAAATACCCATCCGTTTCTCGGATAAGCGCCGTCCTTGTCTTTTGCTTTAAAATTGCCACCCTCAAGTAAAATGGGCTGTTCGGGATGCGGACTACTATCATTTGGCTGCTCTTTACGCATTTATAATCCAGTTGGCTGCTCGCTCTCTTGCCTGAATAAACGCAGAATAAATGCCCTCCCGATTGATCAGCTCGCTGTGTTTTCCCGCTTGCACTAATTTACCGTCATCAATCACCAAGATCTGATCGGCTTTTCTCACGGTAGTAAGTCTGTGCGCTATGGAAATCACTGTATGTCCTTTGGACAATTCCTCGATAGCCGCTAAAATCTCATGTTCATTTTCGGGATCAACGGAACTGGTCGCTTCATCCAAAAGAATAATCGAAGCATTTTTAAGTAATGCTCTGGCAATCGAAATCCGTTGCTTTTCTCCGCCGGAAAGGGAGTTTCCCCCCTCGCCTACCATGGTGTTATATCCCTCGGAAAGTTCCATGATGAAATTGTGGCAGCGCGCTTTTTTTGCGGCCTCCACTACTTCCTCGCGACTTGCATGCGGATTTGCAAAACGGATATTATTTTCTATGGTATCCCGGAAAAGATACACGTCCTGAAAAACGAGGGAAAGATTTTTAAGTAAACTCTCCACTTTATAATCTCGTAGATCCCTATTTCCCAATTTGATTGTACCGCTGTCCACATCGTAAAAACGGGATATCAAATTGATAATGGTCGTTTTTCCGGAACCGGAGGGTCCTACAATGGCTGTCTTTGACCCCTGCGGAATCGTAAATGACAGGTCTTTTAAGACCGGTTTTCTTTTGTCGTAGCTAAAGCTCACCTTGTCAAAGACAATATCTTGATTTTCCACGGTTTCCAAAGTACCGTCACTTATCTCGGGAATATCCAAAACCTCATCCAAATATTGCATATTGGCAGGATTTTTCACCATCAGAATTGCCGCATTTTCAAGCTGCTTTAGACCGCCGAAAATCATAAATCCGGCCGCCGAAACGGTGAGCGCCTGAGGTAATAAGACTTCGCCTTTTGTATAGAGATAGCAGGAAAACAAGGTAACAAGCAAGCTCGATAGATTGATAACAGTAGAAAAAATTCTCGCATAGACAACAAAAACCATCTCAAAATGTACTTGAGAAAGCCTGAGCTCCTCAGAAGAATTCTTCAATTTGGAATGCACTTCTTCCACAACTCCGGCATCCGCAAGCGGAAACTGCGGAGTACGGGAATACCGCTGATGCTGTCAACGAGGGCGTCTCCAACTTTGGTAATTGCAGCGTGTTCCCGAGCTATCTCTTTCTTTGCTTGATTTACCATAAGAATTACACAGAGCCAAATAAGAGCTAAGCAAATTAGGGTTAAAATTCCGATTTTAGAATTTATACCAAACATACCTACCAAAAGGAAAAAGGATATTGAAATACCGGAAACAGTAAAGTCTATACTCATTGACGAGTAGTTTTCAAGACTTTTCATGACATTGGTAAAAGCTGACATGATTCTTGAAAGACTCTGTTCTGCAAAGTATCCCATAGGAGCTTTTTTTAGCCTTTCACCGACTGCAAGTCGGTAATCCTTGAAAATACCAAAGAAAACACCATCGCTGAGACTGCTTTTTGCCCACCCTGTCAGAAAATTGAAAAGGAAGGAAGCAAACAACACGCCGAAAATCGTCCGAATATGCTTCCCGGTAGTCTCATTCATCCAACCAAATGCAAGGAAGAGCGCGCAAAAGCCAAACAATATGGACGCATTTTGCAGAAAAATAAGGAACACTCCCGCCCTGAGGCGATTTTTATAGCGCCCTGCCATTTTAAATGACAATCTAATAAACTCCATCTCTTACTCCTCTCCTAAATATTGTCTCCAAAGACTTGCATAGAGCGGCTCCTGCAACAGCTCATCATGCCTTCCCTTGGCTATGATTTGGCCTTTATCAATTAAAATGATCTGATGGGCCTGCTTGATGGTATTCAGCCTATGCGCAACGATCACAAGGTTCTTTCCCTTTACGAGATGAGAGATTGCTTCTTGAATGAGGGCTTCGTTTTCCGGATCAGCGTAAGCGGTCGCTTCGTCTAAAATAATGGTTGAGGCAGGCTTCAGGATGGCTCTGGCAAGGGTTATACGTTGGCGTTCACCGCCTGACATTGCGCCACCTGCAACGCCCGCTTTGGTTTCATATCCCCCGGGAAGCGCCATGATGAATTCATGGCAATGAGCAGCTTTTGCGGCTCTTATGATTTCATCCTCGCTTGCGTCGGGCTTGCCGAGACGAATATTATCCCTGATACTTACATCAAACAGGAAGTTATCTTGAGAAACGAAGGAAATCTCTTCGGCAAGCTGATGAAAAGGTATTTTCTTTGTATCCACACCGCCAAGAGAAATCACACCTGACGCCGGATCCCAAAAGCCAGCCAAAAGCTTTGCAATCGTGGATTTTCCTCCGCCGGAAGGGACCGACAAGCGCGGTTACTTCTCCCGGCTTCGTTTCAAAGGAGATCTTATGCAACACCTCAGTGCCATCGTGATAAGAAAAACTTACATCCGTAAATTTAATCCCCTTATTGTTATCGATAGCTGCTCTCTTGTCAGGATCAGGACGCTTTTGGGCAGGCATGTCAAGCAACTCCTGTATTGAAACCCAGGTATTGGAGGCCATCTGAAAGAGTTCAAAACTCATCATGATTGCCAAGGCCTGCGGAAGAATGGAAATCGGCAGAATAAGCGATAAGAGCAGGGTTTCTATACCGATTTCCCCCTTTCCATATAAATAAAATGCAAAAGGCATACTCACAATTTGCGGCGTCATCATTGCCGCAGTCATCAAGGCTTTGCCCAACCAACTTTGCTTCCACCACTTCATTGTGGAAAAATGATAGAATTTTACTGCATCCGCAAATTTTCCGTAAGAAGCCTTATCTTGTGCAAACGCTTTGATTACAGGGATTCCGCGAACATATTCAGCGCTTCTATCCGCAACATTGGCATAGCTCGACAACCAAACAGCCATCCTACTGCGGTATTTATGCATCATTGTCGCCATTCCTATAAGAACAACAGGTAGAGGAACGAAAATCGACAATCCTATACGCCAATCCAAGCAAAATAAAATGATCACACAAAGGATTGGATGTAAAAGACGGCTTGGCAGCTCCGGCATGGTATGAGCTACCCAATCTTCCATATCCGCTACACGGTCCATAATGATTACCTTGATCCCCACGGGATTATCCACCAAGTATCCCATGGGAATTACTTTTAACTTCTCGAATAGCGTCTGCCGAAGCTTTTCCAATATAGAAAAGGACGTCTTATGCGAAATAGTTGTGCTGAGGCCGGTAAGCACAAAATAAAGCAGTAACGAGCCCATTGCCAAAAAAGCGTATCGCAGAAGTTCATCAAAACCGATCGAGCTGCCTCCGGCTCTTTTTATAAGCCATGCGGCAGCGTAAGCGCTAAAGAAATAAGTGGCGAAACTGAAAATCTCTCCGAGGCAAGCAAAAATGACAGAAAGCCGCATTCTGCCCTTGTACTCCGGAGCAACACTCATGAGTGCTTTGGTTAAACCATCCATGCTGATTTTAGCTTGCTTTTCACTTTGCGCAACATCACTTTCGATCCGCTGCATAATTTCCTGCGGAACGTCAAGATTCAGACTCTCGATCTCTTTTATTAACGCTTCATCCTTCCCTAGCTTCGTACCGCCCGAAGTACGTTTAAGCATTTCATCATGATGTTTTTTCTTCTCCATATAATTTATCCTCATGTTTTAGTTTTAGCTAACTTACAATCAAAAAAATTATTTGATTTTGCCTTTATCATAACCATCAATAAACAGCTTTACTGTATTCAGAAAGAACTCTCTGTTCCTCACAAAGCTATCCCTTGCTCCATCCAGAATTTCACATCCTAGCACAATCGTGTTCATAAGAAATATCAAAAAGTCGTTGCGAAAATACTTGTATACATCCTCTCTTGCCCCTTTCACTCCGCTGTAGCTCGATTTTAAGGATTCCTCAACCAAGATCGGGAACAAAGCTCTCAACTCTTCATTGTTTTTCATCGATTGTAGATATATGGCATATACGCTCATAAGCTCACTTTCACCGAGCATTTTATCGACAATCATCTGTGCCACTGCATTTCCGTCCAGTTCTCCCGAATAGGACGATAAAAATTCATTGATTTTCTCAATCCGATAAGCCATGCCCTCCCGCATTAGATCATGTAATATTTCTACCTTGTTTTTGTAATGGTAATATACACCTCCTCTTGAAAGGGATGTTTCGGTGATAATATCCTCCATTACCGTGTCGGCAAACCCTTTGCTCAAAAAGACCTTTCTAGCCGCATCTAAAATCTCTTTTTTCCTGATTTGACCGGCTTTCTGTTTTTTCTCTTCCAAAAATAGATTTCTCCTCGTAGTAAAAAAACCGACAACTTTGTCGGTTTTATTGTAGCACCAAGTTTTGATAGAGTCAACTAACATTCCCATGTTTACTCTATTATCCTGAAATCAAAAAAGAGAAAAGGGACGGCAGAGTCACTCTGCCGTCCCTTTTCTTTAGGCTACACGGACTTTGAATCCGCTGACGTATTTTCATCGCTACGCAATCAGTGTGCCTTTTTGTCGTGGTGCTTATCGGTCGGATTTGTATCCTCCGCCTGTGCTACCGCCTGCTGTGTGGGTTCCGCTTCCGCCGGTGCCTGCTTGATTCCCTCTGTGCACACATTGGCGTGCTCCAGACCGGTCACATTGAGGTTACGGTTCACCTTCGCGTCATAGGTGCCCGCGCGCATAATCTCGCCGAGATCTATGCCCGTGGTCTCCTTCATCGACTCAAAGAGCTTGCCCATGACAACGGGGACATTCGACGCAAGCTGCGACACGCCGTTCTCATTGCTGCCGCTGCCGCCGATGATCGTAATCTTATCGATCTGCGCGAGCGGCTTCGCAATCTCACTTGCAATGTCCGGGAAGCACTTTGATGAGCATCTCCGCCATTGCGGCATTGTTGTACTTCTGGTAAGCCTCGGCCTTCTTTTCCATGGCCTCAGCTTCCGCAAGACCCACGGCTCTTCTCGCCTCTGCCTCCGCCTTACCGCGCAGGGCAATACCGCTTGCCTCCGCTTCGTACTTCGCGCGGATACCGCTTGCCTCCTGCTCCGCAGCGTACTTTGCAGCCTCTGCGACAGCCTTTCTCGCCTCTGCCTCTCTCTCCTGCTCGTACTTTCTCGCCTCCGCCTCTCTCTGGCGCTTTGCGAGTTCAGCGGCAGCCGCCTGCTCCACACGGTACTTCTCGGCATCAGCCTTCTTGTTGATTTCGGCGTCGAGGGCCTGCTGCATGACCGCGACTTCCTGCTTCTTCAGTTCGGAGTCACGCTCTGCCTTTGCAATTGCGGCGTTAACCGTCGCAATCTGGATATTCTTCTCCTGCGCCTGCTTCTGAATCTCGTAAGCGGCATCCGCCTCTGCCTTCTTCGTATCGGAAATGACCTTCAGTTCCGACTGACGAATCGCGAGTTCGTTGTTCTTCTGCGCAATCTCGGTGTCTGCCTGGACACGCGCATCGTTTGCGGCCTTGTTTGCCTCAGCCTGCGCAATCGCAACGTCGCGATCCGCCTGTGCCTTCGCAATCGCGGCATCCTTCTTGATCTTCGAAGTGTTGTCCGCACCGAGGTCGTTAATGAGGCCCTTCTCATCCGTCACGTTTCTGAATATTGCAGGAGAGAATCTCGATGCCGAGCTTCTCCATATCCGCAGCCGCCTTCATCATCACCTGATCCGAGAAGGAATCGCGGTTGGTGTTGATGTCCTTTAAGGTCAGCGTGCCGATGATTTCACGCATGTTACCCTGGAGGGAGTCCTGAAGGTCCATCGCAATCTGCTCGGGCTTTCTTATTCAGGAAGTTGCGAGACGCCTTTTCAATGCCCTTGCTGTCCGGCGCAATTCGCACCTTAGCGACCGCATCGACATTGACATTGATGAAATCCGTCGTGGGCACCGACTGCTCGGTCTTGATATCGACCGTCATCTGTCCGAGGTAAAGGACATCGAGACGCTCCAGCAGCGGAATTTTGACCCCAGCTCGTCCGATTAAAATCTTCGGCGTCTTACGATACCCCGAGATGATGAATGCCTTGTCCGGCGGTGCCTTGACATAACCGGAAAGTATGATGCCCAGAAAGAAAACGGCGAGGATAACGGGAACAAGGGTGCGAAGCAATGCAAGATCCATAACAAAATCCTCCTTTTCTCAAACGACTATGCCACTGCCACAAAGTTCTTTTCTTACTTCTTGCGGTGAATCAGTTCCTCTCGGCCCGGTCCGTTCGAGACCATCGTAATCGGCACGCCGATCTGCTTCTCGATGAACTCGACATAGTTCCGGCAGTTCTCCGGGAGTTCCTCATAGCGCGTGATGCCGCGAATATCCTGCTTCCAGCCCGGCAGCACCGTAAGCACCGGCTTGCAGCGCTTTAAGAGCGGGGTCACCGGGAAGTAGTCTATGACCTTACCATCCAGCTCGTAACCCGTGCAGACCGGAATCTCCTCGAGATAGCCGAGTGCATCCAAAACCGTGAGCGCAACCTCGGTGCTGCCCTGAACGCGACAGCCGTAGCGGGTTGCGACCGCATCAAACCAGCCGACGCGGCGCGGTCTTCCGGTGGTCGCACCGTACTCGCCCTTGTCACCGCCGCGCTTTCTGAGTTCCTCTGCCTCGGTCTCGTCGAGAATTTCGGAGACAAATTCACCTGCGCCGACCGAGCTCGAGTAAGCCTTGGTGACCGTCACAATGTCCTTTAACTCATAGGGCGGGAAGCCTGCTCCGACCGCCGCAAAAGCAGCCGTCGTATGAGAACTCGTGACCATGGGGTAAATGCCCTGATCCGGGTCCTTGAGCGAGCCGAGCTGGCCCTCGACGAGGACGGTTTTGCCCGCGTGCAGTGCCTCGGTGAGGAAAGCGCCCGTATCCGCGAGATAGGGAGCAATCGCCTCGCGGTACTCCGCCAAGGTCTGCATAATCTCATCCGCCTTCAGCGGCTCTTGATGATAGAGATGCACAAAGAGCGCATTCTTAATGGTGCAGATGTTCTCTACCTTCTCGCGAAGCGCCGCCTCATCGAAGAGTTCTGCCGCCTGAATGCCGATTTTCGCGTACTTATCCGAGTAAAAGGGCGCGATACCGGACTTCGTGGAACCGAAGGCCTTGCCCGCGAGTCTCGCCTCCTCGTAGCTGTCCTGCAGAATGTGATAGGGCATCAATAGCTGCACGCGGTCGGAGACCAGAACCTTCGGGGCCGGAACGCCCTTCGCCTCAATGTCTGCGAGTTCCTTCACAAACGAGGGAATGTGGAAGGCAACACCGTTGCCGATGATGTTGGTGGTGTGCTCCGAGAATACACCGGAGGGCAGAAGGTGAAGCGCAAATCTGCCGTAGTGGTTGATAATCGTGTGTCCCGCATTTGCACCGCCCTGGTAGCGGACCACAATGTCCGCATCCTGTGCGAGCACGTCCGTAATCTTACCCTTACCTTCGTCGCCCCAGTTGGCGCCGACAATTGCTTTGACTGACATAATCTTCTCTCTCTCCGAAAGCCTTAGACCTGAATCTCTGCCTTTTCGCCGAGCTCGCTCTGATTTTCCGCGAGCAAGGGCTTGACCACCTCGCGGAGATAGTCCGTGACCTGCTCCGCACTTCTGCCGGTATAGCGCTCCGGCTGCATGGTCTTCTCGAGGTCCTCCAGATTCAGGCGGAAGGAAGGATCGGCCGCAATCAGCGCGAGGAGGTCGTTGTCCTTGCCCTCTGCCTTGACGTGCTGACCCGCAATCATCGAGAGTTCGCGTATCTTCTCGTGCAGTTCCTGGCGATCGCCGCCCGCCTTGACCGCATCCATCATGATGTTCTCGGTCGCCATGAACGGAAGCTCTGCCATGAGGCGCTTCTCAATGACCTTCGGGTAGACCACGAGGCCGTCCACGACGTTCATATACAGGCGCAGAATGCCGTCGACCGCGAGGAAGCCCTCCGGAATCGAGAGACGCTTGTTCGCGGAGTCGTCGAGCGTGCGCTCGAACCACTGGGTGCTCGCGACAAGCATCGGGTTCATCACATCGCTCATCACATAGTTCGCGAGACTCGCCATGCGCTCGCAGCGCATGGGGTTACGCTTGTAAGCCATGGCCGAGGAGCCGATTTGGCTCTTCTCGAAGGGCTCCTCAACCTCCTTTAGGTGCTGCAGAAGGCGGATGTCGTTCGAGAACTTGTGCGCACTCTGCGCAATCCCCGCGAGTACATTCAGAACGCGGGTGTCAATCTTCCGCGAGTAGGTCTGTCCGGAGACCGGGACACAGGCCGAAAAACCCATCTTCTCCGCAATCATCGGATCGATCTTTTTAATCTTCTCTTCGTCGCCCTCAAAGAGCTCCTTGAACGAAGCCTGCGTGCCCGTGGTGCCCTTGCAGCCGAGCAATTTCATGTTCTCGAGCACATGGTCCAGATCCTCGAGATCCAGAAGGAGCTCGTTCATCCAGAGCGTGGCGCGCTTTCCGACCGTGGTCGGCTGTGCCGGCTGGAAGTGGGTAAAGGCGAGGGTCGGAAGGTTCTTATACTTCTCCGCGAAGTTTGCGAGCTCCGCAACGACATTCAGGAGTTCACGGCGCACAATGCGGAGTCCCTCCGTCATGAGAATGATATCTGTGTTATCGCCCACATAGCAGCTGGTTGCACCGAGGTGGATGATGCCCTTTGCGCTCGGGCACTGCGTGCCGTAGGCATAGACATGGCTCATCACATCGTGACGCACTTCTCGCTCTCTCGCCTCGGCGACTTCGTAGTTGATGTCCTCGGCATGCGCCTTTAATTCCGCAATCTGCTCCTCCGTAATCGGAAGTCCGAGTTCCCTCTCTGTCTCTGCGAGTGCAATCCAGAGTTTTCTCCAGGTGCGGAACTTCTTCTCCGGCGAAAACAAATACTGCATCTCCGCCGAGGCGTAGCGCTCGGAGAGCGGACTCAGGTATTTATTGTATTCTTTTTGCATATGCGGTCTCCTTCTTGTTCAGATTGGCAGACTACTCCAATTTCCATAAACAGTATATATTTTAGCACGAATACAGGTTTAACTCCAGTCCCACTGCATACAGGAAACATGCTCCATCGAGCCGCTCCGTGACAGACAGCCCTCCCCGTCCCACTGCACACAGAAAACATACTCCATCGAGCCGCTCCGTGACAGACAGCCCTCCCCGGTCCCACTGCATACAGGAAACATACGCCGAAGCGAAACAGCCTCTCCCGGATTCCCACGCGCAAGCGTTCATAAGCGAATGTCGCATACAAAAAAGCACGCCGTAAAGCGTGCTTCTCCGACATTTTCAAACTATTATCCGAGACTTTCTATCCCTTCTTCGCAAGCGCCGTGAGAACGAAAGCACTACTCCGCCTTTTCCTCCGAGAACGAACGGAAACCTCTCTGTCACCGCGGTTCTTTGGACGACTGCCTCCCGCTTTGTTCTGCCCGATACGCTTTGTCGCAATCAAGAACACACTTCGGATGAATCACGGACTCACTTTTCTTTCAGCAGCGGTACGGCCGCGCGCGGCAGTATGCCCTGCATCGCGGCGAGCGCCACGCCGTAATTGGTAATCGGAATCTCCGCATTGCGGCTCTCTCGAAAGCGCGATAAGAGTTCCGTATCCCCGAGCATACAGGCGCCGCAGTGCACCACCAGCCGTATCTCTTTTTCGCGCAAGTCCTCCGGGAACTCGTGGCCGGAGCTGAAATAAAAGCGGAGTTTTTTCCCCGAGGCCTTTTCGAGTAGCTTCGGGAGCTTCACCGTGCCGATGTCCTTACATTGTCTCTTATGGGTACAGCCCTCCGATATCAAGACAGCGTCGCCTTCACGAAGCTGCTCGATTGCCGCCGCACCGCTTAATGCCGTTTCGAGCACGCCGCTCTGTCTGGCCAGCAACATGCTGAAGGAACTGAGCGGCTGCTCCGCGGGAATGCAGGCGGCAACTTCGGCAAACGCCTGCGAGTCCGTGATGATGAGAGCCGGAGGCTCGCGAAGGGCCGAGAGCAGGGCAGGCAGTCCCTCCGGCTGACAAAGAAAGGGAAAGGCTCCGCCGTCCAAAAGCTCTCGCACCGCCATCTGCTGCGGCAAAATAAGGCGACCGCGCGGCGCGGATTCATCCTGCGGACAGACAAGGACGACTGTGTCACCGGGCGCAACGAGATCCATGAGCAGCGCCTTCTTTTCCGCCTTACGCGGAAGCATGCCGATGGCAGTCTTAACTTCCTCTATGCCTTCTCCGCTCACGGCGGAGCAAAGATAAATTTCTTTGACCTTGGCCCCGCAGCGTGTAAGAAGCCCCCTGAAGTAAGCCTCTGCCTCCCTGCGCTCGGTCTCCGTGAGCGCTTCCGCCTTGGTGATGACCGCTAAAAGCGGAATTCCCTGTGCCGCGAGCGCACGAAAGAGTCGCTCCTCCGCCGCTCCCGCCTCTTTTTTTCCCGCGAGACAGAGCACTGCCGCGTCACAGCGCTTTTGCATCTCCTCGGCGCGCCGCACACGTTCTCTGCCGAGTTCCCCTTCGTCATCGATGCCCGGGGTGTCGATTAAGGTGATAGGCCCGAGCGGCAAAATCTCCATGGTCTTTTTGACCGGGTCCGTGGTCGTTCCCGGTGTGTCCGAGACCAGTGCTGCTTTCTGCGCGGAAAAAGCGCGTTAAAAAGACTTGACTTACCCGCATTTCTCGCGCCGAAAATACCGATACAGGCGCGAAATTTTTCGCTTGCTCCGAATTCTTGCATGCGCTGCTTCCTCTCTGATTTCTGTCTGTCTTAATTTCTTTCTGTTTTAATTTCTGTCTCTCTTAATTTCTGTCTCTCTGACTCCCGGCTTTCTGAAGCCTGTCTTTCTTCGCTCTGCTTTATTCTCGTATGCTTCCGAAAAAAAGGCGGATGAGCTCTCCGCCCATCCGCCTTCCTCGGGTAAATCGCTTATTTCTCATACATGAAGTCATAGAGCTTCTCGGCGGAGTCAATGACGCGCGCGCCGTAGTCCATCACATCGTCATAGTCCATCTCGATAATCTTCTTGTTCTTGATTGCGGGCACATCCTGCACCACCTGATTTTCGCTGAGCGAAGCGACTGCATTCACATCCGCCGCCGCAAAGCGATCCGAGCGCACATAGACAATCACATCCGGATTCATCGAAATCAGATTTTCGAGCGTGAGGCCGTTTCCGCCCTTCTCGAGCACATTTTCCGCGTTCAGGGTCTTTAACATACAGCTGCTCATCTTCGAGTTGAAGCCGGCAAAGGTGCCGTCCGTATAGCCCGCCATAAAGAGCACCTTCTTCGGCTCTCCCTTTTGGTTGCTGACCTTGGTGAGCAGCGCGTCGATTCGCTTGTCAAGTTCGTCCGCATACGCATTCGCCTTCTCCTGCACATCAAAGATTTTGCCGATGTTGCGAACATCCTCCGGAATGTTCTTGAGCGACTGCTCTATTGAAGCGCTTGCGAGTTCGGTATAGACCGGAATGCCGAGTTCCTGATAGGACTGCACCGTGCCGATCGCCGTGTCGGTGAACATAAGGGGACCCTTGCCGAGAATCAAATCCGGCTCGAGCGCAAGTATGCTCTCCTTCGAGACCGACTTCTTGTCGCCGAGACTCTTTAAGGAGGCAATCTCGGTCGCAATGTCGCCCTTCAGCGCATTGTCATTGTCAAAGACCGCGACAATCTTATCTTTTAATCCGAGCTTAATCAGAAGCTCGGTCATCGAGAGCTGGGTCGAGAGCACGTGTTCCGGCGCATGGGCATAGCTCATCTCGACTTCCTTGCCCTCGGCGTCGTAAATTTTGAGCGTCAGGGGATAGGCGGTCTTTGCAGCCGCACTGTTTTTCGCCTCGGTGCTGCTCTCTGCCGAAGCACCGTTCTCGGTTCCTGCCTTGCTCTCCGTCTCCGAAGCGTTTGCGGCGCTCGTCTCGGAGCTCGCTGCCTTTGTCCGCAAGCGGTAATCATCAATGCCGCCGCGACTGCCGCGAGCGGTAAAAGCGTGGTCTTTTTCTTCATAATCTTCTCTTTCTGCGGAATCTCCGCTAAAACTTCTGTTGCCAAACGCCGTTGTCAGAGATACTGAATCATGAGCTTTCCGTCAATGGGACTCGGGTACACCGCTGCCTCGACCTCAAAAATTCTCCGTATGGTTTCGGGTGTCATCACCTCTTCCGGCACGCCGCTCTCCACGATTTCGCCCTGCCGCATGAGATACAGATAGTCGCAGTACTGCGCGGCCAGCCCGAGGTCATGCAGCGCCGCAAGCACCGTGATGCCGAGGTCTTTGATGATGGACAGAATTTCAAGCCGGTAGCGAATGTCCAAGTGGTTCGTCGGCTCATCCAGAATCAGGACTTTCGGGTTTTGCGTGAGTGCGCGCGCCAAGACGACGCGCTGCTTCTCGCCGCCCGAGAGCGACTGAAAGTTCCGGTCGCGGTAGTCTTTCATGCCGACCTTCGAAAGCGCCTCGAGCGCCGCCTCATAATCTCTGTCCTTTTCCCGCTCGAGCAGCGTGTGAAACGGATAGCGCCCCATCAGCGCAATGTCCATGACCGTATAGTCAAAATTAATCTGATTGAACTGCCCCATGACCGCCATGCGGCGCGCAATTTTCTTGCCCGAAAAGCGGGCAATGTCCTCGCCGTCAAGCCGCACTGTGCCGCTGTCCGTCTTCTGGGTCTTATAAATCGCGCGAAGCAAGGTGGTCTTGCCGCTCCCGTTTGCACCGAGGAGAGCCGAGAACTTGTGCTCCGGCACATCGAGCGTCACGTTTTTCACAATGGATTTTCCGGCGATCGAGACCGCGATGTTTTCTGCTTCCAGTCTCATTTATTTGCCTCCGAATCCGTAACGTTTCCGCACCATCACATAGACAAAGAAGGGGGCACCGATTAAAGCCGTGAATATGCCGACCGGCAGCTCCGTGTTCGGCAGTAAACTCCGCGCAAGCGCATCGACCCAGAGCATGAAGAGCCCCCCGGAGAGCGCCGCGATCGGCAAGAGTCTTCGATGTGCCGTGCCGACCAGAGCCCGCGCGAGATGCGGGATGATGAGCCCCACAAAGCCTATCGTGCCGCTGGCCGAAATCAGAGCGCCCGTGAGCAGCGAGAGCACCAGAAGGTACACGAGACGGCAGCGAAAGGTATCGATGCCGATTGTGACAGCTGCCTCTTCGCCGAGTAAGAGGCCGTCCAAGGTTCTCGCCTGACTCATGAAAAAGATTGTGGCCAGCAGAACAATCACCGCAATGAGCCCGATATTCTTCCAGCCGGCGCGGGTCAGAGATCCCATGGTCCAGAACTTAATCGACATGATGCCGTCGGAATTGCCGGCGACCGCAATGATGAAATTGGAAAACGCGGTGAGCAGCGCATTCACGATCATGCCGGCGAGAATCAGCTTGACCGAGGTGGTCTTGCCGTCCGCCGAGGCGAGGGCGAGCACCAGAAAGCAGGCAAGACCCGCGCCGAGAAACGCCCAGAAGCCCGACACAATGCCGACGCCGAGAAACAGAGAGCCCGTTGCGCCGAGTGTCGCTCCGGCCGAAACGCCGAGTATATAGGGATCTGCCATTGGATTCTGCACGACCGCCTGCATCACGCAGCCGCAGAGCGCAAGACCGCTCCCCGCGAGAAAACCGAGGATAATTCGCGGCACGCGGATTTGCCAGACAATCTGCTCCATCGAAACCGGAATGCTGCGACCGCTTTGCCCGAAGAGATGGCGCTGTAAAACGGCCCAGGTCGTTTCGACCGGAATTCGCACCGCCCCCATGCAAAGCGTGACGAGCGCCGAGGCCAGCGCTGCGAGTATCAGGCAGAGAACAAGCCATTTTGTTTGTCTCGTGGCGTATACCTCCTTTGTTTCAGATTAGCTATGACTACCGAACTACCATCTTATCCCGACTTCTCTCTCTTGTCCAGCAGAACTGCTCTTTTCTCCCGCAACGCTGCGGCTCAGAAGCGGAAATCTCTGCGGTTCGAGGCGTAGATCTCTTTGATATTCTCCGCAGCGATCGCGCGGCTTCTTTCGTTCGGAATGCTCGTAAGTTCGGCTTCCACCAAGGCCTTGCCGGTTTCCTTGGTCTCCTCGGACGCATAGTCGGTCAGGTATTCCGCGAGCGTCATGAGTGCATTCGGATGGCAGCAGTTATGAATCTGACCGCTCTTACAGAGACTCATGAAGCGGTCGCCCGTGCGCCCCTCCCGGTAGCAGGCCGTGCAGAACGAGGGCAGGAAGCCGTCCCGCATAAGCCAGAGCAGAACTTCATCCAAGGTTCTCTGGTCCGAGACATCGAACTGCTCGGTGTCATGCACGCGTTCTTCCTCGGCATAGCCGCCCACCGAGGTACGGGAGCCTCCGGAAATCTGCGAGATGCCGACCCGGAGCGCTTTGCCGCGCACCGCCTCCGACTCACGGGTCGAGATAATCATGCCCGTATAGGGAACCGCAATGCGGATGCAGGCAATGATCTTCAGGAAAGTCTCATCGTCAATGCCGTTCTCGAACTTGCTCGGATCGATATCGTCCGCCTTTTTGAGGCGCGGCACGCTGATGGTATGGGGACCCACACCGTGCACGGCTTCCAGATGTTCCGCATGCATCAAAAGGCCGGCGAACTCGTAGCGATACTTGTCGAGTCCGAAGAGCACGCCGATTCCCACATCGTCGATTCCGCCCTCCATCGCGCGGTCCATCGCCTCGGTGTGGTAGCGATAGTCGTGCTTCGGGCCGGTAGGGTGCAGCGCCTCATAGCTCTCCTTGTGGTAGGTTTCCTGGAATAAGATATAGGTGCCGATGCCGGCATCCCGAAGTTTCCGGTAGTTCTCGACCGTGGTCGCAGCGATATTCACATTGACGCGGCGGATGTCTCCGTTTTTATGATGAATGCCGTAGATGGTATGGATGCACTCTAAGATATAGTCAATCGGATTGTGCAGGGGATCCTCACCCGCCTCGAGCGCGAGGCGCTTATGCCCCATATCCTGGAGCGCAATGACCTCCTGCCGCACCTCATCCTGTGTCAGCTTTTTCCGCTTGATGTGCTTATTTTTCCGCATGGTAGGGACAGTAGGTGCAGCCGTTCACACAGTAGTTCGAGAGGTAGAGCGGCGCAAAGAGGACGATGCGGTTTCCGTAAAAGGCGAGCTTGATTTCCTCCGCCAGTCTTCATCATCTCGGCGTTTTTCCCGGAATATCGCACGCCAATAAGACCGAGGCCTCTCGGTGCGTGAGTCCCTCACAGCGGACTTTTCCCGCCCTCATACTTGGGGCGCGCCTTTTTCGAGTATGCGATCGATCAATTCTTCGTTGTGCTTGGTTTTTCCTCCGCATAGCGAAGGGTCTCTAAGATTTCTTCGTGGGAAATAAACTCCTCTGCCAAAAGAGAGGCAGGGTTATAAGATGTGCTTGCAGATGTAGCCATGAAGGGTTTCCTTTCTTGCGGTTCGGTGTTTTCCGTTCCGTTCAGATTGAAATATGATTGAGGTACTACTCGAGCGCCGATGGCGAAGGGAGCGGTATCGCGTCCCCACGGGTCTCGGTCAGCCGGTAGCCTATGGATTCCATGCGCCGGCTTAAACAAGAACGGCAAGCTGCCGACTCGTCTCCGGTGCAGATTTTATTGTCGTAGAGCAGATATTTTTTCCGGACTTCGACCGGAGACAGATTGGGCATCACGACATTTGCCCCCGCCTGTATGCCCATCTCCCGGCCGAGCGGGTGAATGGTGCCGAGAGCGGTCGTAGCCGGCAATAAGAGATTCGGCTGCAAAATCCGGAGTAAAGAGAGCAAAAACAGGGTCTGATTCAAATCTCCCTGCTTCTCGTCCCGGAACACGGTCGCGTGCTGCGGAATAAAGGGGCCTATGCCGCACATGGCAGGCTTAAATTCCTGAATAAAGCGGAGATCCTCCGCGAGGGTAGCAAGGGTCTGTCCGGGAGAACCCACCATAAAGCCGCAGCCCACCTGAAAGCCTATGGACTTTAAGTCCCTTAAGCAAGCCAGGCGATGACGGAGCGAAAGCTCCGGCGGATGCAGCTTTTGATAGTGCGCCTCGTTCGCGGTCTCATGGCGAAGGAGATAGCGGTCCGCGCCCGCATCGAAGAGCCGCTGATAGCTCTCGTGTGAGCGCTCGCCGATGGAAAGCGTGAGCGCACAGTCCGGGTGCTGCGCCTTGATTGCGCGGACAATACGGACAAGCCTGTCATCGCTAAAGTACGGGTCTTCCCCGCCCTGCAAAACGAAGGTGCGAAAACCGAGCCGGTAGCCCTCCATGCAACAGAGCAGTATGTCCTCCTCGGAGAGCCGGTAGCGCTCCGCTTCCGCGTTGCTCCGCTGCAGGCCGCAGTAATGGCAGTCGTTCTTACAGTAACTCGTGAACTCGATGAGCCCCCGTGTAAACACCTGATCCCCATAAATTTGTTTTCGAAGGTGCACCGCCCGCGCCGCCGCTTCCCGCTGCAGCGCCTCCGTGTGCGACCCCAATAATTCAATGTACTCTTCCGTTTGAAGCTCCCGCTCCCGCTCCAATTTGTCGAGCAGGGCGAGCGCCCTTGTCTCAGCGTTTTGCATAGGCTGTCTTCACGCTGATATTCGGAAGGTTGCCCACCTTGCCGGCGAGCTCCGAAATAATGTTTTCCGGCGCATCCAAGGCGACCGACATGAGACTGAGTTTCTTCTTCTCATAGGGCAGACCCATGCGCCCTATAATATAGTTTCCGTAGTTATGCAGAAGTCGATTCAGGGATTCCGCGCTCTCCCTGTCCTCGACAATGATGCTCATCACGGCAATTCTGGTCTGTTCCGCTTCCATGCGTATCCTCCTCCCCGCACTCAGCCGAGCAGTTCTTCCGGCTTTAAGGAGCCGATGCCGAGGCGCTTATAAATTTCGAGATAGGCCTCGCGCACATTGCCGAGTCTCCGCCGGAAAGCGATCCGCGTCCAGACGCTCGTGCGTATCCCGGTCCCAGAGCCGCATATTGTCCGGCGACAAAGCGCCGGTCAGAACCAACTCCTCCTTTATTCCGACCGAAAGAAAGCGAGAGGTCAATCAAATCCACCCGCCGCTCCGCAAAGTAGGCCGTCAGCACTTCGTTGATGCGAAAGGCCGTCTGTATCATCTTTCCGCAAATCCTCTTCTTTGACCAAATTCAAGGGCCAGCGCCTCATAGCCGTTTAAGGCATAGCGCGCCTCGCCCTCACGGCGATTCCGAAGTTCCGCCGACGGGCGTGCCAGTGCTCTGCCCTCCGGAACCTTGGTCTTCTCCGCAAAGCTGCCCGCGCTGAAATTTCGCACCACGAGATCAAAGGGATAACGATGCACGGCGCGGAAACTTAATTCCCGCGCCGAGATTTCTTCCAGAAATGCCGTTCGAATTCCCTTGGTCTCGAGATAGCGAAAGAGGCTTGCTGTCATGCGGCTTGCGACAATGCCCTTGTCCGCGACCGTCTCTTCGTTTCCCTCCGCATCCGCCACGATGTCAAGCCATTCGACCAGAGTCACCGCCGTGTCATCCGTCGCATACATGCGCGTCACGGCAGTGCCGCCGATGCTCTCTCTCTTCTCCATCCCTGTTCTTTCCTCTTATCCCTCTAAACTCGCCGCAATCACATCCGCCATGGTATAAGGTCCCGGCTTCTGTCCCGCGAGAAACTTTGCTGCCTCCACTGCGCCCTGCGCAAAAATGCGGCGCGAATACGCGCGGTGACTTAAGCTCAACACCTCGTCTTCACCGGCGTAAAGCACATCGTGGTCACCCGGAATCGTGCCGCCGCGCACCGCGGAAATACCGATTTCGTCCTGTTCCCGCGCCGTGTGCCGCGGCTCGCGGTCATAGACATAGTGAAAGCGCTCGTTGCAAGCCGCGTTGATCTCATCCGCAATTGCAAGCGCGGTTCCGCTCGGCGCATCCACCTTTCTTCTGTGATGCTTCTCGACAATCTCAATGTCAAAGCCCTTCGCCGCGAGCACATTTGCCGCTTCCGCCGCGAGCTTCATCAGAAGATTCACGCCGAGCGACATATTCGCGCTCCGAAGGATCGCAACCTTCTCCCGCAGGCTCGCAATGCGCGTAAGCTGCGCTTCGCTGAGCCCCGTCGTGCAGATGACCGCGGGCATGCCCGTGCGCTCCGCAAAATCGAGCACGGCATCCACCGCCGGCGCAACCGAAAAGTCGATTAAGACATCCGCGCTCTCTTTGCTAAGCTTCGAAAAGTCCGCATAGACCGGGTATTCCGCAGCAAGTTCCGCGCGGTCCACACCGGCAACAATCTTCACTGTTTCATCCGACGCCGCAAAGGCGCTGACCTCCCGACCCATGTGGCCGGAACATCCGTTTAATAAAATTCTGATCACAGGATTCCGTACTCCTTCATTGCCTTCTTAAGGCTCTCCAAATTAGCCGTTTCCATCTCGCAGAGCGGCAGACGCAGCGGTCCGACCTCCTTGCCCATCAGGTTCATCGCGGTCTTCACCGGAATCGGATTCACTTCGATGAAGAGCTGATGAATGAGTTCCGCCGCCTCGATCTGCATTGCGGCTGCCTTCTTGACATCGCCGTCCAGCATGGCGCGGCAAAGCTCATGGGTCTTGCGGGGTGCAACGCAGGCGAGCACCGAAATGACGCCCTTTGCACCGAGCGACATGAGCGGAATAATCTGATCGTCGTTGCCGGAGTAGAGGTCGAAATTCGTGGCCGTCCAAAAACTCGAGCGTGCGCAGAATATTCGTAAAAGTTGCCGCTCGCTTCCTTCATACCCACAATGTTCGAAACATTCTTTCCGAGGTAGGCGGCCGTCTCCGGCTGAATCGTGAGGCCGGTTCTGCTCGGAATGTTATAGAGCAGACAGGGAATCTTCACCGCATGCGCAATCTGCGTATAGTGGTGAATCAGCCCTTCTGCGTCGCCTTATTATAATAGGGGGAAACCAGCAAGAGACCGTCCGCGCCGTACTTCTCGGACTCGATGGACATTTCGATTGCCGTGTCCGTCGAATTGGAGCCGCTGCCCGCGACAACCGGAATTCTGTGGTTTACAATTTCAACGCTGCGCTGAATCACGCGGAGATGCTCTTCGTGCGTGAGTGTCGATGCCTCTCCCGTGGTGCCGCAGGCAATCAACGCGTCCGTGCCCTCGGCAATCTGCTCTTCAATGAGCTCTTCGAGCTTCTCGTAATTGACCGTGAGATCGTCATTCATCGGTGTTATCAGGGCAACACCGGAGCCCTCAAAAATGCTTTCCATGCATTTCCTCCGTCTTCACATCCGTGATCGAATCCAATGCGTTCCGTAGCCGTATTTCTGTCACCGCGGTTTATCTGCGGCCCTATCTGATGAAGCCTCTTCCAAATGAGACTTCCTCCGCAATATTATCGTAACATAGCGTTTTTTGAAAAGCAAGGCAGGGCTCTCCGCCCGCTGCGGCTCTGTCTCCGCCAAAAAGGGGGAAGAGCCGTCAAAGCTCTTCCCCCTTTCGTCTCAGCTCTCCTGGTAGACGATGATATACGCTTTCACATTCTCGCTCCCCTTCACCAGCGTCAGCGGAACGCTGAGCACATCGCGCGGCACATCGCCTTTGTAATATTCCCTCCGCTCCTCCGGGGAGTAGGCATACATCGCGACCGAGTAGCTGTGTCCCTTCTCGAGCTCTGCATCAAACTCCACCTTCTCGCTCTCGAGGTTGATGTTCTGTCCCAAAGCGCTGACTTCCGTGCTCTGATAAACGCCCGCAATTCTGTGGGAGCCCTCCGGAAGCGCGACAATCTTCTCAAGATTCTCTCCGCTCACCGTCTCAAAGAGAGCCAGGTCCCGACCGTCAATCGAAAACTTCTTTCCGTAGAGATGCAGGAGCGCCTTGTCCGCATTTGACGCCCGGTAGTCCGTTGCCTTACTTTTGCGCTTCTTCTGGATGCTCATCATAATCACAAAGAGCAGCGCCCAGACGCCCACCACAATTGCAACAATCAGCTTTAGTGTCAATCATTTTCTCTCCCTCCAAAAGTGAATGCGTTGTAGCTACTTTTTTGAAACCCCTGTTTTACCGCTTCCCCTTCGCTTCACAGACTGACCGTGCACCTTTCTGTGCCTGCCGTATTGCCTGCCTAAGACAGGACAGCGATGCAGACAGCCGAAACCGGGCATCTTCTCGCACACTTGCCGCAGCCTATGCAACCGTCATCCGCGGAAAAGCGACGGGGCTTACACTTGATTTCAAGTGTAAATCGACTGTGCAAGCAGGTCAAGCGAATGCATCGGCGCGCGCGGCCTCACACATACCGCACGCCGTAGACCGCCTTTGCCGCCTCTGTCTGCGTCCGGATAAACGCGGTTTTACCTTCCGTGTAGGCATCCCGGTTGTGCTCATACTGTTTCCAAAGTCGTATTTTCAGCGCCTCGTATTCACGCGCACATTCCGGGTGCTCCAGCAGATAGTCTCTGAAATAGAGTTCGTCGTTGTCGCCGCGATAACGGAGATGCAGGTGAATCACCTCATCCGCAAAGCCCTGCTCGGTGTACCCCAAGTGCAAAAAGATTCTGCCTTCCTCGCTGTACTTCCGCGTAAAGCCCTGCGCCTCAATCTCCTGCGCCACGGCCTCCATATCTGTCCCCGGGGCCAGTTCAATCATCACATCGACTATATTTTTGGCCCAAATTCCTGGTATAGCCGTACTTCCGACATGGCTGATGCGAAACGGAACATAGGCTGCCAAGACCTCTTTGAATCGCGCTTCCGCCGCCGCATAGATCGCTGCCCACTGCGGCTTCGGCTCTGTCAAAAAGATAGGGAAGAGCTGCCAAAGCTCTTCCTGCGTTAAATCGCTCAGCTTCCTAGTCATGACTCTTCCCCTTCGTCTACGTTATCCTGATAGACAATGATATACGCCTTCACATCCTCGCTCCCCTTGACCAGCGTCAGCGGAATGCTGAGCACATCGCGCGGCACATCGCCTTTTAAATGTTCCCTCCGCTCCTCCGGGGAGTGGGCATACATCGCAATCGAATAGCGGTGTCCCTTCTCGAGCTCCAAATCAAATTCCACCTTCTCGCTCTCCGGCTTGATGTTCTTTCCCGGCGCACGGACCTCAGGGCTCTCAAAAATACCCGCAATTCTGTGCGAACCCTCCGGGAGCGCAACAATCTCCTGAAGCTTCTCTGCGCTCACGGTCTCAAAGAGGGCAAGATCCCGACCGTCAATCCAAAACTTCTTCCCGCAGAGCTGCAGGAGCGCCTTGTCCGCGTTCGCTGTCAGGTAGGCCTCCACCTTACTGTTACGCTTCTTCCGGATGCTCATCATAATCGCAGAGAGCAGTAACCATACGCCACCCACAATCGCAAAAATTGCTTTTTGGTGTCAAGCATTTTCTTTCCCTCCCGCTTTCCCCATCCGATTCACATACTGTCCGTGCGCCTTTGTGTGCTTGCCGTATTGGATGGCAACTCTCAATTTTGTTTTATGACGATGTTCTCCGCGCTCTTCACAATGGAATTCGCGGGCACGGGGCCGCGCACCGAGGTGAGCGGATATATCATCGTGTTTTTCCCGACAATGGAACCCGGGTTTAAGACCGTACCGCAACCGATTTCGACATAGTCGCCGAGGATGGCGCCGATTTTTCGAAGTCCGGTCTCGAGCGGTCCCTCGTCGGTCCGAATCACGATATTCTTCCGGTCCGACTTAATGTTGCTCGTAATCGAGCCCGCGCCCATGTGCGCGTGGTAACCGAGGATGGAATCGCCCACATAGTTATAGTGCGGTGCCTCCACCGAATCAAAGAGCAGCGAATTCTTGAATTCACAGGAGTTGCCTGCCACACTGCCCGCGCCGATTACGACATTGCCGCGGAAAAACGCGCAGTGGCGAAGCTCGGCCCCGGCACAGACAATCAGCGGCCCCGTGAGACTTACACTCGGCGCAACTTTGGCGCTCTTATGAATCCAGATTTGCTCGCCCCGCTCTTCGTATTCATCCGGCGAAAGCTGCGGGCCGACCGCACGTATCCACTCTCCCAGCGCGGGAAGCGCCTCGTAGGGATAGCGAAACTTCGACAGAAAGTCGCCCGCCATGCTGTGCGTCAAGTCAAACAGCGCTTTTACCTCTATTTCCCTTGCCTTCATTTACTGCCTCCTTTTCGCCGCGGCGCACGCGGCTTTTCCGCCGGATAATACGGCTTGCTCGCCTCAAAGGCCTCGCGAAGCCGGTAACTCGCGCTCTGCGCCGCCGCCTGTTCCGTTCGCCTCGCCACAAAGTCGCGGAGCTTTTCCATATAGGCTTCTTCCGTGATTTCGCCCTGCTGTACCATGGTGAGTCCCTTTTCCCAGCTCGCCGTGAGTTCCGGGCGGAGTAGGGGCTGCATGGACAGATTGACGGTCACCGCAATCAACTCGCCGAGCTGGGTCGGCGTGATAATCTGGGTCTTTCCGTTCAGCGCGAGGTAACGGTTACCGACCAGTTTTTTGAGTATCTCCGCGCGCGTCGCACTGGTTCCGATGCCGGAGCCCTTAATCTGGCTTCGCAGCTCCTCATCCTCGATCAGCTGACCCGCATTCTCCATCGCGAGTATCATGCTGCCCGAGGTATAGCGCTTCGGCGGAGAAGTCTCACCCTCCCGGAGCTCAAAGTGCTCCGCGGTAATCCGCTCTCCCTTTTTGCAGGCGGCAAGGGCTTCGGCGAGCGCCTTCGAACCGCTGTTCTCTGCCTCACCCTCTTCTTCCTTCTCCTTTTCCTCTTTTTCCTTTTGCTTCTTCTCACCGGACACTTTGAGCCAGCCCTCTTCCACGAGGGAGCGCACGCCGGCAAAGAAGTGCTCCTTTCCGAACAAGAGCTCCAGAGAGCGCTTTTCATAGACTGCGGGCGGGTAAAAGACGGCCAGGAAACGGCGAGCTATCATCTCATAAATCTGAGCGGAGAGCGGGGAAAGCCCCGGGAGCGCCCCGAGTCCCTGACCGGTCGGAATCAGCGCATAGTGGTCGGTAATCTGTTTGTCGTCCGTATAGCGGCTCTTCGCGATGCCCTTGTAACTGCCGTTTGTCAGCACCTCCTGCGCGAAACCGCCGACCGCCTGAACCCGCGTGAGCCCGCTCAGATTCTTTTGGAATTTCCTTTGCGACCGCCGAAGAGAGCACGCGCGCATCGGTTCTCGGGTAGGTGATCAACTTTTTTTCGTAGAGTTCCTGCGCGACCTTAAGAGTCTGATCCGGGCTAATCTTAAAAGCGTCGCGCGCAGTCGTTCTGCAATTCCGCCAAATTATAAAGAAGAGGCGGCCGCTTGACTTCCTTCTTTTTCTCGTTCTTTAAGAGTTCGGCAGTGCCGGGGAGCGCCGCAGAGAGCTTCCGCAAAAATTCTTCGGCATCTTCGTGCTTTAAGAAGCCGTTGTTTTTATAGAGACCGGGGAAAGCCCTCGTAAGCCGAGCCCTTCTCCGCGCGCCACTCGCCGAAAAAGCGCTGCCCCGCCACCTCGAAACTTTGCGAAAATGCGGTAAAACACGGTCTTTTGAAAGGCGCGTATCTCCATCTCGCGCTTTCACGACCATGCCGAGCACGCAGGTCATCACGCGTCCCACCGAGACCACGATATAGCGCTGCTTTAACAGGGATGCGAGCGCGGAGCCGTAGCGCAGGGTGAGCACGCGGGAAAAGTTGATGCCCATCAGATAGTCTTCCTTCGCGCGGAGATAGGCCGCCGCCGAGAGGTTTTGGATAGGCGCTCCAGTCCTTTGCCTCCGCGACGCCGCGCCGTATTTCGTCCTCGGTCTGCGAGTCGATCCAGACACGCTTTCTTATTTTCTCCGCGGGAACCCCTGCCATCTGATCGACCAGGCGGTAGATGTATTCCCCCTCACGCCCCGAGTCGGTGCAGATATAGATGGTATCGACATCCGCCCGTGTCAGCAGGCGCTTCACGACCTCAAACTGCTTTTTGACCTCCGGAATCACCTCATAGCGAAAGGGCTCCGGCAAAAACGGCAGGGTGTCGAGAGACCACTTCTTATAGCGCTCGTCGTAGACCTCGGGATAGCTCATCGTGATGAGATGTCCCACGCACCAGGTCACAATGCTGTCGCCGGACTCCAGATAACCGTCCTGCCGCCGGCCCGAAACGCCGAGCACACGGGCAAATTCAAGGGCAACGCTTGGTTTCTCCGCAATAAACAGCCGCTTCAGTTTGCTTCCTCCGTCTTCAAAAAGCCGCCGAAGCGGTAGATGCTGGTCGTCCGGAAGGTCTCGCCTTCGCCGATGACAGGCTGCACCCAGTCGGGGTTGTGTAGCGCATCCGGAAAGCACTGGGTCTCAAAGCAGTAGCCGCCGCGTCTTTGGTAGACCGCGCCGCCCTTGCCGATCGGCGTGCCATCGCCGAGCCAGTTCGCCGTGTAGAACTGAAGCCCCGGACGGTCCGTATAGACCGAGAGGGTTCTGCCGCTCGCGGGATCAGAGGCTCTTGCCGCAAGACGCAGGCTGCCGTCATAGCCGTTCAGCGCAAAGTTGTGGTCGTAACCGTGCCCCAGAATGAGCTGCTCATCCGCTGCGTCAATGTCCCGTCCTATGGGCTTCTGCCGTGTGAAATCGAAGGCCGTGCCCGCGACCGCCCGAACTTCTCCGGTCGGAATGGAGACCGCATCGGTAGGTGTGAAACAATCCGCGTCAATCCAAACTTCCTGTGCGCCTATATCGCCCGCGTCGTGCCCCGCCAAATTAAAATAGGCGTGATTTGTCGGATTGAATACCGTGTGCTTTGCTCCGCTTAAATTTGCCGCATAGTGAATTTCCACCGCGGAATCCGCCGTGAGGCGATAGGTCACGGAAAACGAAAGCGCACCCGGAAAGCCCTGGCTGCCGTCCGGCTCTTCGATCGAGAAGCGCACCGCATTCTCGTCCTCAAGCACCTCTGCGCGGAAGAGTCGTTTCCACCAGCCGTCCGGTCCCGAGTGGAGACTGTTCTCCCCTGGTTTTTTGCGAGTTGATAGTGCTTGCCGTCAAGTTCAAAGCAGGCACCGGCAATGCGGTTTGCGTGTCGCCCGACAATGCCGCCGAGACAGCCCGGATTTCTCTCGTAAATCGCAGGGTCATCGTAGCCAGTATCACATCGACCGTTTTTCCGCCCCCGGCGGGCAGCTCCATGCCGACCCAAGCCGCGCCGAGATCCGTAAAGCGCGCGCAAGCACCTGCTTGATTGCTGAGCTCATAGAGCTTGCCTCCCTGCCCTCCGAGAAGGTACCGAAACCACTCCGTTTCACTGCCATAATTCTCACCTCCGCTTTCAAGATTCCCGGCCTACGGGCATCTTGCTTCGAATTCTCAATCTTCTTATTTTAGCACATTTATTACGCTTTTCTCTGTTTTTCCGAAAGCCCGAAAAGAGCATCCAAGGCTTTCCCCGGCAGTTTTTGGATTGCGAGAAAGATACGGTACACGGGCTCCGCCGAAAAAACCCTTACCACGAGCAGGGAAAACAAAATGAGCAGGGGAAGCGCGAGTCGCGGGCGCGTCGCAAAATATGCGGGATAGCCGAGTAAGAGTCCGATATCTCGAAGCGGGCGGTGAAGCATATAAATCGGCAGACTCCGCTCTCCGCGTTCGGCGAGCCCCGCGCCGAAGTTCGGAAGTCTGACAAGCAGTTTTCCGAACACAAAAAAACCTGCGCTTATGATTCCCGAAGCAAGATACCAGAAGAGCCGCAAAAGCCAGGGCGCCGTCCGAAACAGTTCCGGCACAGAGGACATATCCAAGCGTGTATACCAGACGCCGTAAATCAGATTTTGATAGGGATGCAGCCATCCGCCGCTTTGAAACGCAAAATAAAGGGCAAGGCTCGCAGCGACAAATAGGAGCACCCACTGCGAAAATCCGCCCCTCTTTACCCATGCGGAGAAGCGTTTTTCCCCGAGAAAGACGCCGCCGTAAAAGAAGGGCGCAAAGGCAATCACGCGGTCCAGAGCAAGAAAGTCCATGAGCTGCAAACGAGCGTCCAGGTCACCGAGGCGCAGACTGAGCGCAAGGATTAAAAGCAGCACCGGCGCTGTAGGAAAGACGCGCCGTAACAGAGCAAAGAGCGGCAAGGCGAGCGTCCAGAGAAAGAGCGCGAGCACAAACCAAGGGGTGCCGCTCTCATGCCAAAAATCCGGCCAGGTTCCGCCCGTTTGATAGGCCGCCCGCTCCGGGTAGAAGACCAGCCACTTAAAGCAGAGATAGAGCCAGAGTAAAGTAAGGCAGCGCTTACACCAGTGCCGCGGACTTCTGAGCGCATGTCCCGCAAAGAGCCCTGAGAGAAAGACAAAGGCAGGCATGTGAAAACTATAGATCAAATCAAAGGGCAGGTTGATGCTCCTTGCTCCGAACCCGAGCAGCGGCAAGAGAAAGTGCCCGAGCACCACCAAAAAAATCAGTGCCCCCTTCATTCCGTCGATTTCCTTTGCTCTCACCGTCCTACCCCCTTCTTCTTCGCATTGACTGCCCTCTATTTTACCGTATCGTTTCCGATTCAGCCACAGCACAAAAGAGCCGCTCGCCCAAATGCGGGAGAGCGACTCTTTCCTTTGTTCTAACAATTCGACATCTGCGGTTCTTACAGTTCGGCGTCTGCCTTCTGCTTACTTCGCTGCGATATAGCCGAGTGCGGTCAGAGCCTCGGCGCACTCCACCGCGCCGCCCGCCGCGCCGCGGAGCGTATTGTGGGAGAGACCCACGAACTTCCAATCGTAAACCGTGTCCTCGCGGAGACGGCCGATCGAAATACCCATGCCGCCCTCGTAGTTCACATCGAGCGTGACCTGCGGACGGTTGTCCTCCTCCATGTAGCGGATAAACTGCTGCGGTGCGCTGGGCAGCTTGCATTCCTGCGGAAGGCCGCGGAAGTTCGTGAGCTTCTCAATGAGCTGCTCTTTGGTCGGCTTCTTGCGGAACTTCACAAAGACAGCCGCCGTATGGCCGTTCAGCACCGGCACGCGAAGGCACTGGCTGCTGATCTTCGGCTCCGTTGCCGGAACAATCTCATCGCCCTCTACCTTGCCGTAGATGCGCAGCGGCTCCATTTCACTCTTCTCTTCCTCACCGCCGATGTACGGGATGATGTTTCCGAGCATCTCCGGCCAATCCGTAAAGTTCTTGCCCGCGCCCGAGATTGCCTGATAGGTCGTGACAATCGCCTCGTAGGGCTCAAACTCCTTCCAGGCCGCAAACGCCGGGCGCGTAGCTCTGAATCGAGCAGTTCGGCTTTACCGCGACAAAACCTCTCTCGGTGCCGAGGCGCTTCTTCTGCGCCTCGATGATCTCAAAGTGCTCCGGGTTCACCTCCGGGATGACCATGGGAACATCCTTGGTCCAGCGGTGCGCAGAGTTGTTCGAGACAACCGGCGTCTCGTGCTTTCGCGTAAGCATCCTCGATTTGCGCGAATCTCTTCTTTCGTCATATCGACCGCGGAGAAGACAAAGTCCACTTCACGGGACACTTCCTCGACCTCGTTCACATTATGAAGGACCATCTTTTTATAGACTTCCGGCATCGGAATGTCCAGCTTCCAGCGATCGCCGACCGCTTCTTCGTAGGTCTTACCTGCGCTGCGCGGGCTCGCCGCGAGCGTGGTCACCTCAAACCAGGGGTGATTCTCCAGTATCGTCAAAAAGCGCTGACCGACCATGCCCGTCGCGCCGAGTACGCCGACCTTCAGTTTCTTCTCCGGTGCGTGAAATTCCTTACTCATCATTCAAACCTCCGTGCGCGCTCTGCGCGCCAAACCGTTTCCGTATGGCTCATAACTATACTCCGTCTTTTCCGACTTGGCAAGTATGTTTTCGCGGTATGCGCACATTTGTGTTTATTGCACGGACAGTCATGCCATTCTGCCCTTCCGGCACGCAAAAACGCACAGTCCCAAACGGACTGTGCGTCTCATTTCTTTTTACAGCAGGCTCTCCACAAAAGCGCGAACCTCCGCCATATCCGCAGTCGGCTCAAAACGCTTTACCACGTTTCCGTCTCTGTCTACGACAAACTTCGTGAAATTCCACTTGATGTCCGGCTTCTCGGCGTAGTTCCAATCCTGCTTCTTTAAAAGTGCCGCCATCATGAGCGCCTTGGGTCCCTTGCCGAAGCCCTCAAAGCCCTTCTGACTCTTTAAGAAGGTATAGAGCGGAAGCTCGTTCTCGCCGTTTACGTCCGACTTCTTTGCTGCGGGAAGCTCGTGTGGTAGTTGAGGGTGCAAAACTCGTGAATTTCTTCATCCGTCCCGGGGTCTGGCCCGCGAACTGGTTGCAGGGAATATCGATAATCTCAAGTCCCTTCTCGTGATCCGCCTCGTACATGGCCTGAAGAGGCTCATAGTGGGGCGTGAAGCCGCAGCCGGTTGCCGTGTTGACAATCAGTATGACCTTGCCCTTTAAGTCCGCAAGCTTCAATTCTCCGCCGCCGACCGACGGCACGCTGTAATCGTAAATGCTCATATCTTGTCCTTTCCGAAACACTGTGGATCATAAAAAGCCTAGCACAGTTATAGGATTTCGACAAGTCTCAGGCCGCGCTTTGATACTTCGCCTCAAGGGTGTCGAGCAGTTTCTCATACTTCTCCCGCGCCGCGCACTCCGCTTCCCCTGCCTCAAAGGCCGCCGAAGAAGCGTTCACCTCGGCAAAGACCTCGGCCGAAAGACTGCGCTCCGCAAACGGGTAGACCACCGTGTTCTCCTTCTCGATGTGACGGTCCAAGAGGGCCGCATAACCCATGGCTTCGGCAATGATGTCAAGCTTGTTGTCATCGCTCGGGTTCTCCCGGTAACGAGTCAGCGCTTCGCTCAGCGCAAGCACATGACCTCTTCCGAGATCGTGCTCCACCAGCATGCCGTGGCTCACCAGATTCTCCGCAATGCGTCCCATGTTGTCGACCATGGCCTTGAAGAGGTAATCCTCTTCCTTCTTGTGGTGGTGGTGATCCGCATAGTTCCGGATGAAATCAATCGCGCTGTCAAAATCCGCCTGATTCACCTCTTCACCCCGCAAGAGGCCGCGGCACATGCTGCGAACCACCTTGAGCATACGCCTTATATTTTCGTGCTCCTCTACCATGAGGACTATGCTCTCGTTCATGCCTTTACCCTCAACTCGTAGCTCATTTCCGAGGGCATGGTAAGCGTGAGCGCCGTGCCGGACAGCATGCCGCGCATCTCTTCGAGACGAAGCTCGTAGTAGAGCGCCGGACTATGTCCCGCTTCAATCCAGAACTCGCCGTGCAAATCCTGATCGAGCGTCCAGGAGATGTGGTCCTCCGCCTGCTCGGTCACGCGGTCCACATGGTCGCAGGGCATGCCGTTCACAAGATTGTCCCCGTAGTAGCGATATGCCTCTGCCGGGCTTGCATCCGCATCGACCGCATTGCTTGCGCCGAAGGCAAAGACCTCCTCCTTAATGCGGGGCAGTGCTCCGCTGTCCTCCTTTAAAATCGCAGACACCAGTGCCGCATAGCGTCCCTCCGCATCGTGGATGCGTGCCTGGAGCCAGCCGTGAATGTTATCCGTATCAATGAGCTCCTCAAGCGGACGGAGCTCCCGATTGACAAAGCTCTCGTACTTTCCGCTGTCTCCGCTCTTTGCGCCCTCCTGCTCCGCGAGCGTCGTAATCAGCTCCTCCTGCAGGCGAATTTTCCGATAAAGCCAGTGGTGAATCGGTCCCAAAAATAAACTCATATCAAACCTCATTTCTCCGCAATCCTGCGGTTGTATTTTAAGGAGACGCCCTTAGGCATCTGTTCGTTCTCGAGCAGTCTACCACAGGGCGTCTCCTGATTTCCGTTGCAAGTGCAACAGTTTTCGATTAAATCACTTCCATCACACGAATCATATTCGTGTTTCCGCTCACACCGAGCGGCAGGCCTGCGGTCAGAATAACCGTATCTCCCTCCGAAACCAACTCCCGCTTCTTCGCCTCATGCAGTGCCGCATCAAAGAGCATGTCGGCATTGTCCTCCTGCGGAATCAACACCGGAATCACACCGAAGAGCAGATTCATCTGGCAGGCAACGGTCTGGCTCACCGTGCAGGCAATAACCGTGCACTCCGGACGGTACTTCGCGAGGCGTCTCGCCGTGAAGCCGGAAATAGTGACCGTGATGATGGCTCTCGCACGCACATCCTCCGCAAGGGTGCAGGTCGCATGGCTGATTGCGGTCGTCGCATCCTCCTGCTTCTCGCTCTCCAGTCTTCTTCTGCGCTCGCTGTAGTTGATCTCCTGCTCGGTCTTCTCGGCAATCTTACTCATCATCTCGACCGCCTCGACCGGATAGCTGCCGGCAGCGGTTTCACCCGATAGCATGATGGCCGCCGTGCCGTCGTAAATCGCGTTTGCGACATCCGTGACCTCTGCGCGCGTGGGCCGCGGGATTGTGAATCATGGAGTCGAGCATCTGGGTCGCGGTGATGACTATTTTGCCCATCTTCGCGCCGAGTTTGATGATGTCCTTCTGAATTGCCGGGACATCCTCCGCCGGAACCTCAACACCGAGGTCGCCGCGCGCCACCATGACGCCGTCCGCCGCCCTGAAGATTTCCTTGATGTTCTTCACGCCCTGCACGGACTCAATCTTTGCGATAATCTTCATCTTGCTGCCCTGTGCATCAAGAATTTCACGAATCGCGCGGATATCATCCGCTGTTCTCGTGAAGGAGGCAGCGATGTAGTCAAAACCGAGCTTGCAGCCGAACTCGATATCGCTTCTGTCCTGCTCGGAGATAAAGGGCATGGAGAGATCCGCGCCGGGAATGTTGACCCCCTTGTGGTTCGAAACCTTGCCGCCGTTCACAACCGTGCAGTGAATTTCGGTGCCATCGATCTCATCGACCCGAAGTTCAATCAGGCCGTCGTCAATCAGAATGCTGCCGCCTGCCTTCACATCCTTCGGGAGATCCGCATAGCTCACCGAGACAATCGTGTTGTCACCGAGCAGTTCCCGCGTGGTCAAGGTGAACTTTGCATCTTTTAAAAGTTCCTCGGAGCCGTTCTTAAAATCGCGGAGACGAATCTCCGGTCCCTTGGTGTCGAGCAGGGTCGCAATCGGAAGACCGAGTTCTCTGCGGAGTTTGACCACCCGCTTGAATTTTTCGGCATGTGCCTCATGGGTATCATGCGAGAAGTTAAAACGTGTCACATTCATGCCCGCAAGCATGAGCTTTCTCAACATCTCCTCACTGTCACTGGCAGGTCCGATGGTGCAAATAATCTTTGTCTTTCTCAAAATGCTCTCCTTTGGCGTCTCTCTTGAGACCTTCAAACAAACACACAACTCTTCAAATCGCTGAATTTAGCACAAGTCGCGCAAAATAGCAAGAGGGGGTCAGCGTTGCACGCGTGCACCCTTGCCCGCCATCAGGGCCTCCACCTCGCCGACACTCGCCATGGAAGTGTCGCCGGGCGTGGTCATCGCAAGGGCACCGTGCGCCGCGCCGTACTCGACCGCGCGCTGCGGGTCACCGCTCGTCATGAGACCGTAAATAAGACCGGAAGCAAAGCTGTCGCCGCCGCCCACACGGTCCATAATCTCAAGCTTTTCATACTCCCTCGACATGAAAGCTCACCGTCCGCAAAGCAGATGGCCTTCCAGTCGTTTATACTCGCGGAATGCACCGTGCGGAGTGTCGTTGCGACTGCCTTCCAGTTCGGGAATTCCTGCGCAGCCGTGCGGAGCATGGCCCGGTAGCCGTCCAAATTAAGCTTATCAAGGCTCTCGCTGTTGCCGGGCACCTCAAAGCCGAGGCAGGCGGTAAAATCCTCTTCGTTTCCGATCATCACATCCACATAGCGCGCAAGCTCTCTGTTTACTTCCTGTGCCTTCGCCTTGCCGCCGATGGCGCTCCACATGGAAGGGCGGTAGTTCAGGTCATAGGAGACAATGGTGCCGTAGCGATGCGCCGCCTTGCAGGCGGCGATTGCGGTCTCGCCGGAGCGCTCCGAGAGCGCCGCATAGATGCCGCCGGTATGCAGCCAGCGCACACCGAGCTCGCCGAAGATGTAGTCAAAGTCAAAATCCTCCGGGCGCATCTGCGAAATTGCCGTATTCGCGCGGTCCGAGCAGCCGATTGCGCCGCGCACGCCGAAGCCGCGCTCCGTGAAGTTGAGTCCCGTTTCTGCAAGTTCTGCCGATGCCGTCCGTCTTCACCATGCGGATAAAATCCGTCGCGACGCCGCCCTGCTCAATGAAATCGATCAGAAAGCTTTCCGACCTCATTGTCCGCAAATGCCGTGATGACCGCCGTCTTTAAGCCGAAACACTTGTGGAGACCGCGCACCACATTGTACTCTCCGCCGCCCTCCCAGACGCGGAAATTTCGTGCGGTGCGAATTCTTCCCTCGCCCGGATCGAAGCGAAGCATAATCTCGCCGAGGCTCACTGCATCAAAGCGACAGTTCTCACGCGGTTTGAGTTCCAGATTCATTTGTTTATCCTCCTTTGGTGTCGAGTCCTCAGTGTTCTAACTGGGTGCGCAGGTTATCGATGATGCGCGCCCTGCCCGCGCGCAGTGTTTCGACTTCCGCCTCCGAAAAACCGCGGAACATGCTCCGTTCCAGTTCTTCCGAAGCCTGCAGTATGGCCTTCTTTAGTTCCGCCGCCTTTTCGGTCAGTTCCGCACTCTCCGGCTTTCCGAACTCCGTCTTCACATAGCCCTTGATTGCAAGATATTCGAGCAGCGCGGCCGCGGCAATCGGCAGGAGATTCAAATACTCCGCAAACTCCTGCATGTTCTCGATATGCCGGAAATTGACCAGAAACTGTACAACCTCCACTTCTTTCCGCTCGAGGTCAAAGCGCGCCGCGATTGTCTCCGTATAGCGGCGAATGAGTCGCGCCATATAGTAGGACTCGGCCCAGCTGTCATCCGCCGAAAGCGGCGCATGATTCGCAAAGCCTTCTCCTCCCCGAGCCGCTTGGAACCCGGCAGAAAAGGAATCACCGCGTCATCGTGGGAATAGTCGATTAAGAAGCCGTAAATCTCGGGGCGGTGTGCAAGATACTCCTCCTCCGAAAACACCTTCTTATAGAAAGCCGTGTAATACTCGATGACATTCATCTTCATGTTGACGATTTTTCCGATCTCAAGCCCCTGCTGCACCAGGGAGCCCTCGGTCTTCACATAGTAGTAAGTCGGCGCGCGGAGCACAAAAGATGCGCTCCGTGTGCAGGATGTACTCCAGATTGAAGATGAAATCCTCGCACCAGCGGAGCTTTTCATCCATGCGGAGTTTGTACTTCTCCACCAGCTCCCGCCGGTAGAATTTATTCCAGATGACGCCGTAATAATAATCCGCCGGGCTCTTCGCCATGCAAGCCGCAAACTCTTCCCGGCTCAATACGCCCTCTTCGTCAATGGAACCCTTTCTCGCGGTCCAGCCGTCCACAACGCGGTAAAAATCGGAAATCACAAGGTCCGCCCGGTTCTCCTCCGCGGCATGTACAAAAAGCGCGGTCGCCTCCGGGGTAATCCAGTCGTCCGCATCCAGAAACTGGAGATATTCTCCGGTCGCGAGATTAAGCGCTTGGTTTCTTGTGTCTGAGACACCGCTGTTTTGCTTATGCACCACACGGACGCGCGCATCCTTTGCCGCATAGGCATCGCAGAGCGCCGCTGTACCGTCCTTCGAGCCGTCATCCATCACGAGCAGTTCAAAATCCGTAAAGGTCTGCGCGAGCACGCTGTCAAGGCAGCGCGCCAATACCTTCTCTGCATTATACGCGGGAATAATAACAGAAACTTTGGGCATTGATACCTCCTTATGCAGGCGACATCCTATCTTTCCTGTAACAGTATACCTGTTTTTGTCCCACTTCGCTCTGTCTTTTCCGCAGTTTTATCCGAATTCCCGCATTCATTCAAAAATCACAGTTTCCGCTTGCGGAAGAATTGTCTTCGCTTTTTATTTCCGCTATACTAAAAGATACGGCATCGAAACAGAAACCTTCGACGTCGAAGAAAGTGAGTTGATCTCGATGAATCAAAAATATTTCGATTATTTGCGGGAAGAAGCACCGGAGGCCGCTGCCATCTTGCAGAGCAAAAGTTTCCGCTCTCTCCTGCACTACCCACGTCATATTTACACCAATACCTACGATCACAGCGTACGCGTCGCGATCTGCATGGCCTGGCTTGCAAAGCGAGGCGGTACGGATCCCGCCAGTGCGGTCAAGGTCGGTCTGCTTCATGATCTCTGCTTTGTTGACTACACGAGTAAGAACAACCACCCCGGCCTCTACTGCTTTTATCACCCCGAAGAAGCCGCAGACAATGCAAATCGGGAATTCGGCCTAAGCCGCCGCGAAGAAAAGGCGATACGCGCGCATATGTTTCCGCTGAGCGTGCATCTTCCGAGCTCCAAGCTCGCCTTTCATCTCTTACTTGCGGATAAGGCGGTTGCGGTCTACGAACTGACGCTCGGCGTACGTTTCCTGAGAACCCGCCTGTCTCGCCTCGCGTCGCGGCGCATCATTCATACGGTCTGAGCGCCATGGAGACCGAATTCCTTCTGCCCCGCTTCCGTGAACTGCCGCAGCTCGGGCTTTACTCCGATCAGGTCATAACACTCGTGAACGAAGTGCTGTCTCCCCTGCTGCCCGCAGAGGAAGGCGGCAAGAAAAAAGACAGCCTGCCTTTCACGGCTTCCATGCTGAACAACTATGTGAAGCTCCGCATTTTAAGCGCCCCCGTCAAGAAGCAATATACCCGGGAACAGGTCGCGACCGCGATTGTGCTCTGTGTCTTAAAGCAGGTCTACAGCATTTCGGAGATTTCCGCGCTCATCTCCTTCGCACTGGACAGTGCGGAGCTCCCCAAGGCCTACGATCGTTTTTGTACCCTCTTTGAGCAGATACTGGTCTGCACCCGCGAGAAGAAGGACTATGCCACGGTGCTCGCCGCGGATGACACCCTCTATCTCCTGAAAAACGTGTTGATTTCCTGCTCCGCAAAGTTCTATGTGAAGGCACAGCTCAAAAGACAGCTCGGCGCTACAGCCAAGCCTTGAGCGCCTTCCGAATCGATCGACTTTCAGTGTCCCAAACGTATTTCAATCCGCAGCGCACCAAAAAAGAGGAGCCGACGCTCCTCTTTTTTTGGTGTTTCTAAGGCTTATGTTTTGCCGTCCGGATTACTCCGAGAGCAGAATCCTGTCGTTGTTCAGCTCACTGCCCGCACCCTGTTTAAAGCGGTCGAGCAGATCCTGCACCGTCATAGCGGCTCTCTCCTCGCCCGAGACATCGAAGACAATGCGTCCGCTGTCCATCATGATTGTGCGGTTGCCGAGTTCCAGCGCCTGGTGCATATTATGCGTGACCATGAGGCAGCTGATGTTTCTCTCCCGTACAATGCGCGCGGTCAGTGCGAGCACTTTTGCCGCGGTCTGCGGATCCAGAGCCGCCGTGTGCTCATCGAGCAAAAGAAGCTTCGGTGTCACGACCGTGGCCATTAAAAGGGTAAGCGCCTGGCGCTGTCCGCCCGAGAGCAAACCGACCGGCTGCTCCATGCGGTCCTCAAGGCCCATATCGAGCTCACGGAGCTGCTCCCGGAAGAAGCGGCGCTCCTTCTCCGCACTGCGGCTAAAGGCACTTGTATGCCCCGAAGCACGCAGATACGCGATGGTCAGGTTTTCCTCAATGGTCATGTGCGGCGCGGTCCCGAGCAGCGGGTCCTGAAACAGGCGCCCTATCATGCGGCTCCGCTTATGCTCCGGCATGAAGGTGATATCCATGTCGTCAAGATAAAGCGAGCCTTCATCGATATAAAAGCTTCCGCAATCGCGTTGAAAAAGGTGGACTTTCCCGCACCGTTGGAGCCGACAATGGCCGCAAAATCGCCGTCCGGCAGGGTGAGCGAGAGCTCCTGCAGCGCGAGCTTCTCGTTGACCGTGCCCTCGTTGAATGTCTTTTTTAACTGTACCGCTCTCAGCATGCGCTGCCTCCCTTCTCCTTGCGACGCCGCATGGCCGCCTTCTTTCTGCGGTGCAGGGCAAGGGCGCGCTTTGCCTCCGGTGCCGCAATCGCAATCGCGACAATGAGGGCCGAAACCAGCTTAAACGCCTCGGTCGGCGCATTCAGGCGAAGCGCAATCGAGATCATGAAGCGGTAGAGGCAGGAGCCGATCACCACACCCGCGATGCGGAAGGGCATGCGCCGCTTTCCGAAGAGGGTCTCGCCGATGATCAGCGCCGCAAGCGCAATCGTGACCATACCGGTGCCGAGGTTGATATCCGCGGACTTATTGTAGTTCGCAAAGAGCGCGCCCGCGAGTCCCGTCAACGCATTGGAGCAGCAGAGTCCCACGATAATCATAAAACGAGGGATCGATCGAGGAAGCCCGCACCATGTCCATGCTGTCGCCGGTCGCCCGAATCGAGAGACCGATTCGGGTCTTTAAGAACCAGTTGAGCGGAAGACAAATCAACACAATCAAAAGCAGCAAGAGTATACTTCTTGACCACTCGCTGAGCGGGGTGTTCTCAAAGAGTTTGCCCCAGAGAGAGAATATCGTGTCCGTTCCGAAGATGGATATGTTTGAGGAAAAGCCCATGACACCGAGATTCACGGTATAGAGGCCCGTGTTCACGATGATACCCGCGAGTATGCTCGGCACACCGAGTTTGGTCTGTAAGAGTGCCGTCACGGAACCCGAGAGCACGCCCGCCGCCATAGCAGCGGGAATCGCGAGCAGCGGGTGTCCCGCCATGGTCACGACCGCCGCGACGGCGCAGCCCAAGGTAAAGCAGCCGTCCGTCGAGAGATCGCAGATATTCAGGATGCTGAAACTGATAAAGAGAGACAGCGCGACAATCGCGTAAATCAAACCGACATCCAGCGCTGTCCGCACCATGACCGGCGTCAAAAAACTACCCACAGCGCCTCCTTACTTCTTATCAAACTCTTTCTTGGTCGTAATTTCATTGACCGCCGTGCTGTGCGGCGCAAAATTCCTTCTTCAGGGTCTCAAGATCGTAGCCGAGTGCCTTCGCGGTCTCGGTGTTGACCGTCGCAATGCCGTTGTCAAAAGTCATGACCGGGACGCTTTCCCGCACTGCCAGCTTTCAGAACCTCCGCCGTTAAGTCGGCGGTCTCTTTGCCAAGCTGCGCGTAGTCGACGCCGTAGCCCACAAACGCGCCGTTAACGCAAAGGAATCCGCGCCGCCGAAGTGCGGAATCTTCGCCGTAATCAGCTTTTCATAGAAGGAGAGCTCTGCGTTCTGCACCGTGTTGTCGGTCGGGGTGAAAATCGCATCGACCTTCTCCGCAATCAGCGCATCGACCGCCGCATTGATCTCATCCGTCGTGGTGCCCGTCTTCTCGATGTAGCGGATGCCGTGCTCGTCGAGATAAGCCTTGGCATCCTCAATCGGCTTCTCGGAGCTGTCCTGGCTCTTGGAATACAGGAGACCCACATACTTGGTGTCCGGGTTGGTCGCGAGAATCAAATCCATGATTGCATCCGTGTTCAGGCTGTCCGAGGTGCCGGTGATGTTGCCGCCCGGTGCATTCAGATCCTGCACGAGCTTTGCGCCGACCGGGTCGGAAACCGCGGAAAAGACAACCGGTGTCTCGGAATGACCCTCGACCGTGGACTGCACAATCTGTGCCGCCGGCGTTGCGAGCGGAATGATCACATCGACCTTGTCGTCAAGGAGCTTTGCCGCCATCTGGTTCAGCGTCGCGGAGTCGCCCTGGCCGTTCAGCGTATAGGGCTTGTACTCATAGCGAACTTCGTCGTTTGAAAGCGCATCGAACTCCTTCTCGATGTTCTCCTCAATCTGGTTTAAGGACGGGTGATCCATGAACTGAAGGATGCCCACTTTATACACCTTTGCATTGCTGTTCGCCTTCGTCTCCTCACCCTTCTTGCCGCAAGCTGCGAGCGCCAGAGCCATAAAACCAAGGAGCGCTGCCGCCGCCACGTTTCTCTTCTTCATTGTAAATCCTCCCCTGTCGTGTTTCGTCTTGAGAAGCTTTGCCAAAAAACGCCCCGTGAGCATTCGCTCACGAGGCGAAGAAAAGCGAAGTTTCTCGATAGTCATATTCTTTAATACTATCGCTTTTTTAGCATCCTGGGTCAATCTTTTCCAGTAGGTCCGGTCGGAAACGCAGCGTAGTCAAATATGCCTCTTCCCTGCGCCAAGCTTCCACTTTCTCGTGATCCCCGCTCCGTAAGATCTCCGGTACCGACTGTCCGAACAGCTCTGCGGGCTGCGTGTACTGCGGATATTCAAGGAGCCCGGTCTCAAAAGACTCTTCTTCCGCGCTCCCCTCTTTTAAGACGCCCGGCAAAAGACGAAGAGTCGCATCCGCGACCGCCATCGCCGGAATCTCGCCGCCGGTCAGGATAAAATCTCCGACGGAAATGCGCTCATCCACCGCACGGAGCGCCCTCTCATCAATGCCCTCGAAACGTCCGCAGAGCAGCACCAGAGTATCGAGTGCCGCATAGCGGTGGGCATCCCGCTGAACGAAGGGTTTGCCTGCCGGTGCGAGCGCGGCAACCAGCACGCCGCGCTCGCCGCCCGCCTGCCCCGCTTTCTCCTGTAAGCGCCGCCCGGTCAAAGGCCTCGACCGCGCGAAAAATCGGGAGCGCCCGGAGAACCAGCCCTCTGCCTCCCCCGAAAGGGGAATCACTGACCTGTCTGAAACTTCCGTCCGCATAGTCCCGGAGATCCGCAACCTCCACGCTGTGTCCCTGCTTCCTTGCAAGCTGCACCGCGTGAGAAGTCAGATAACTATCAAAAAGTTCCGGCGCCATGCTGAGCAATACGATTCTCAATGGAGCGCATTCTCCATTGCCGCATCCTCATCGACCTCATCCTTCCAAACCAGGTAGTTGTCCCGATGGAAAACACCGTAGTGGAAGGGATTACAAATATTCGCATTCGGGAAGAGTTCTCGCAAGGTTTCAATCGCACGGCTCATATCGGAACGACCGGAAGTTGCAAACGGAACCAGGCGCTTGCCGTCCGCATCCAATCTGCCGAGAAACTCCCGGAAGTAGTCCGGCATATCGTCCCACCAAATCGGGAAGCCGAGAAACAGGATATCGCAATCCGAGACCTCGGGCGTTTCCGTCACTGCCTTCGGGAGCGTCTTCTGAAGACGATCCGAGACCACGCGCGCGCAGGCGGAGAGAAATCCGCCGTAGACCACATCTGCCTCGACCTTAAGCTGCGGGCAGTTAAAGTCTTTGGCAATGCGCTTTGCAATCTTCTCGGTGCTGCCGGTTTTGGTACAGTAGATGACCATTGCTTTCATGCTTTTTTCCTTCTCTTCTCTGCGCCCAAGGCGCGAATCTAAGTCAAACTTTCATTCGGAAGTATAGCATGGCGAAGCGGACTGAGACAAGCAAGTGCGGGGGACGTGCTACGGATTTGCCATCTCCGTATCTCCGTATTATGATAAAATTCATAATGCCGATAATGACACTTCAAAATCTTTGACTCCGCAGATAGGGGGCTCCCATGTCTTCGAAACGACGTGCTTTCACAAAGTTACTCGCAATCTTACTGATGACCGGCAACCACTTTGCGCACATTTTTTTGCCGGACAGCAGCCCGCTCGACATGTTACTGACAGGCCTCGGCTACTTTACCGCACCCGTCATGTGCATGTACCTTGTGGACGGCTACTTCTATACCCGCTCGCGGCGCCGGTATCTAAAACGCCTCGCCGTCACGGCTCTCCTCTCGCAGCTCCCGTTTTGGCTCGCGTTTCGCATTCCGTTTCAGCTGAACATGCTCTTTTCGCTCACCTTTTGTCTGCTGCTTCTGACAGTCGCCGAGGAAATGAAAGGAAGTCCGTACCGAACGCCGCTCCTCGCCCTCCTTTTTTTTGTATGCACCTTCTTCTCGGATTGGTCCGCGTTTGCACCCGCCATGGTGCTCCTCTTTCTCGCCGCGCGCGGCGTCCGCGAAAAGAAGCGCTACGGCTTTCTCTTTGCGATGCTCGGTCTCTCGATTGACGCTGTCATGACCGGATTCGCCTTACAGGAGCCGCTCCCGTTATTCTGTTTTCGCCTGTTCTCCGTGAACGCGGGACCGCTTCTCGCACTCCTCATCGCCTACCCGGCGGAACCCGCTTTTACGCGCCCGGACCCGCGCGCCGAAGCACCGCAGCAAAAAACGCCCGCGGGCGCTTCTTCGCGCGCCGCAGGCGTCTCGCAGTGGTTTTTTTATCTCTACTACCCGCTGCACCTCACGTTTCTCGTCCTGCTAAAGCACTTTGTGTTCGTCTGAGCAAAGCGGCGGCATTCAGCGCCGCAAGCGGATTGCGATTTCAAAGATTGCCATCCAGATCGGCTGGTGCAGGAGGTAAATCGGTAGCGCGTGTCTGCCGATCCAGCCGAGCAGCCGCCCTCTCCGGCGAAAGAGCGCCTGCCCGAAAAGCCGCTGAAGCAGAACCTCCCCGAGTGTGCCGCCCTCTTCCGCGGGCGCAACACCCCCGAAACCGCCGTTCACGCCGCGCACTGTCCGAGATCTTTCCGCTTCCGCTGCATCGCGCCGCTGTTCCGCCCGATACTGTGAGAGAAAGTAGCCCGCGAGAAACAAAAAACCCCAGGGCAGCAGCGAAAAATAGTCGAGCGAAGAAAAATCAGCCGGGGGAAAGCCGAGGCAGGCGGTCAAACGACTGCGGTACAGTGCGCCCGGCAGCGTGACAAGCTTGAGGCTCTCAAAGCCGAGACTTCCCTGATTCACATTGCGGCACAGGAAAAACAGACCGAGACAGAGCGCAAAGCCGAGGGGACCGATCCGGCACCAGGAGCGGAGACGCATCTCGCGCGAAAGCCAATCCTCCGGCAGTGTGAGCAACAACTGCCAGAGCCCAAGAAAACTCAGAATCCCGTAGTGGATTTCCTGCCCGAAGGCGCCCGCGACCGCCTCGACGAGCGCACCCGCAAACAAAATCGTCGCGCCCCGCCGGAACTTGTTCTTCCCGAGCGCGTAGCTATAGCCCGACAGAAAAATAAAGCTCCAGCAGATGCTCTGTTGCCAGACATAGCCGGGCAGAGCGCTGTACCAGTCAAAGCCCCGGAATCTCAAAATAATATACCAGGTCCCAGAGACCGTGGTAGAGACACATATTGAGGACCGCAAAGCCGCGCCAGCAGTCCAGCCAGAGCAGGCGCTGTTTTTTGTTTTCCTGCTTTCTCTCCGTCCGATTCGTTTCCATGCTTATCTTCCTACTCTGTTCATACTGCGTCTACACGTTTTCTGTCTTGTTATCGGGCTTTTGCAATCTCGCTGTAGCGCTCCTGCCCTTATGCCGCGCATTCACTTCTTCGCACAAGCCATCCGTCTGTTTTGCTTTCATTCTAGCAAAAATCCGCTCTGTTTTCACATGTTCAGAGCGCCTCTCTTATGATATGATAAAAAAATAACAGTAGGGGGAGGATACCACATGAAACATAGACGAAGCTTTTTGCCGTATCTCCTGATTTTGATCGGCATTATACTTCCGATTTTCCTGATGCAGCACCTCATGCAGACCACCGCGCATAAGGGCGGCGTCGCAAAAAAGGACATCCCGAGCAATGCAGTCACATCGACCGCATCCGCGCAGGGTATGAACGGGCCGGTTGAGGTCGAAGTCATCGCGACGCCGGAGAAAATCTACTCTGTCAAGGTCTTAAACCACTCGGAGACCGAAGGGCATAGGAAGCGTCGCGGTTGCGGAGCTCCCGGAGAAGATTTTCAAGAATCAGAGCTACGAGATTGACGCCGTCTCCGGCGCAACGCTCACCAGCAATGCCATTCACGATGCGGTGAAGGCGGCGCTCGAGAACGGCGGCATTGATTCCGCCCCCCTTCTCGGTTGCGGTGCATGAGGTCAAGGAGAAGCGTCCGGATGAGACCATCGACACCGACATCGTCATTGTCGGCGGCGGCGGTGCCGGTATGACCGCTGCAATCGAGGCGGCTAATGCGGGCAAAAAGATTGTGATTCTCGAGAGCCAGGGCATGGCGGGCGGCAACTCGATTCGCTCGACCGGCGGTATGAACGCGGGCAAGACCCCGGAGCAGGATAAGAACAGCTTCGACGAGGCTGCAGGTGTTGAAAAGACCCTGAAGACCGCGGAAGAAAAGTATGCAGACAATGCGACCATCACCGCACTCGCGGCTACCGTGCGCGAACAGTGGGCAGCCTATCAGGCTGCACCGAGCGGCTATTTTGACTCGGTGGCACTCTTTGAGCTCGACACGATGATAGGCGGCAAGGGCATCAATAATCCGGAGCTTGTGCACGCGCTCGCTTCCAATTCGGCGGATGCGATTCAGTGGCTTGAGAGCGTCGGGGCTCCGCTGCCCTCCGTCTCGAGCTTCGGCGGCGCTTCCGTAAAGCGCATTCACCGCCCGGTGAACGCAGAGGGTAAGACCGTCTCGGTCGGTACCTTTATGCTCCCGATTCTCGAGGAGAACGCAAAGAAACTCGGCGCGGATCTTCGCCTCGAGACCAGAGCGAAAAAGCTCCTGGTCGATGAGAGCGGCAAGATTGTCGGTGTCGAGGCCGAGGGTCCGACCGGCGAAAAAGTCACCGTGAACGCAAAGGCTGTCATTCTTGCGAGCGGCGGCTTCGGCGCAAACCTTGAGATGGTCACCAAGTACCGTCCGGAGCTCGAAGGCTTCATGACCACCAATGCCAAGGGCGCGCTCGGCGACGGCATACTCATGGGCGAAGAGGTCGGTGCGGCGACGGTCGATCTCGAGCAGATTCAGATTCACCCGACCGTCGAGATGAACACGGCGGCACTGATTACCGAGGGTCTCCGCGGCGACGGTGCCATCCTCGTGAACAGCAACGGTCAGCGCTTCACCGACGAGGTCGGAACGCGCGATGCGGTCTCCGCAGCCGAGATTAAACAGCCCGGCAGCTTTGCTTACCTCATTGTGGATCAGGCCATGGTCGATGCGTCCAATGTCATTCAGGGTTATATCAAGAAGGGCTATACGACGCAGGGCGAGAGCTATGCTGCCCTTGCGGAGGCACTGCAGATCGATCCGACTGCTTTCGAGACCACGATGAACGAGTGGAACGCAGCGGTCGAGGCAAAGACAGACAGTCAGTTCGGACGCACGAGCTTTGCGTCTCCGCTGAACACCGCGCCTTACTATGCGATCAAGGTCACGCCCGGCGTGCACCACACCATGGGCGGTCTCAAGATTAATTCGGGAGGCAGAAGTCCTGAGCGCAGACGGCAACAAGATTCCGGGCCTCTTCGCAGCCGGCGAAGTAACCGGCGGCGTGCACGGTGCAAACCGCCTCGGCGGAAACGCAGTCGCGGACTTTGTGGTCTTTGGCCGCATTGCCGGCAAGCAGGCTGCAAGCTACCTCGCGCAGAACTAAAATCAGTCAGAAACAAAAAGCTTGTCGCAAGAATTTGCGACAAGCTTTTTTGTGATAGAGATTCATCCCTTTTAAGGGAATCCTATTTTGTTCTGTAGTAACAGGTGCTTTGCCGTTGCCTTCGCGCTTCAGTTCACCGGATGCAACGAGCTTCCGCAAAGCGCCCTCCACAGAACTTACGCTGAGTGAGGGGCAAAGTTCCCGGATGTCCTGTTTGGTAAAGCGCCCGATCTTGTTCTGTGTCGCAAGCCTCACTGTCTCAAGCGCGGACCGTTTGGTTTCCACCAGGGTGAAACGGTCTTCAAAATCCCTGTAGGCCGCAAGAATCGTTCCAAGCAGATATTTGATAAACGGAACCGAATCATCCGTTCCCTCATGCCAGCCGTCCTGCGATGCGGATAGCGCATCATAGTACAAATCCTTATTCTTTGCAATCTTCGCTTCCAGCGAGATATATTTTCCGACAAAGAATCCGCTTCTGTAAAGAAGGAGCGTTGTGAGTAGCCTACTCATGCGCCCGTTCCCCTCGTTGAACGGATGGATGCATAGAAAATCATGGATGAAAACCGGAATCGCAATCAGCGGTTCAAGCTCCAGATTTCCGATAACCCGATTATATTCCGCGCACAGCCTGTCAAGCGCATCCGGTGTTTCATACGGCTTTTATCCCTGATTAAGGAATCGTTGAACTCTCTCATTCCCTTACCTCTTTATTCTTTCCCTTAAATGGTATCGCAAATTAAGGAAAGGATACTCCTTCAGGGCATTTCCCGGGAATCCCATAGTCTTTGTAAGGGAAACAGTTTCATGAAAAAAACAAAAAGCCCTGCATTGCCGACTCTTCCCGGCAATGCAGGGACTTTTTCTTTTCATTATTTCGCTTTTTTCGCGTCTAAGTATTTCGTCTCAGGCTTTCTCGAGCAAGCCGAGTCTTGTGAGTACTTCGCTCACCTCGCGCACCGGAATGACTTCCAATTTTTCGAGCACCTCGGGCGCGACATCCGCTAAATCCTGCTCGTTGTCCGCCGAAATGAAAACGGTTTTTACCCCCGCGCGCTCCGCCGCCATGAGTTTTTCCGGCAGTCCGCCGATCGGTTTCACTTCGCTCTGTAACTGACCTCCCCGGTCATACTGACCGTTGCGGGCACAGGCTTGCCCGTCACCAGGGAAGCGAGCGCCGTTGTCAGGGTGATACCCGCACTCGGTCCGTCCTTCGGGGTCGCGCCGTCCGGCACGTGGATGTGAAGGTCGTTTTCCGCAAAAGCGCTGTGCTTCTTCCGGAAAGAGTGCCTTTACCTTGCTGACCGCGAGTTCCGCCGACTCCTTCATGACGGAGCCGAGCTGACCGGTCACGTGAATCTTGCCGCTCCCCTTGGTGAACATGGTCTCGATGTAGAGAATCTCACCGCCGACCGCGGTCCAGGCAAGCCGGTCACAACGCCGGGCGTACTGTGCTCGCGCACCGCGCGGTGCGGCAGCGGGTGGCTGTCCATGAGTTCTCTCAGGTTCTCCTTTGTGACCGAGAGCGTCTGCTTATCGCGCACAAAGCGCACCGCAGCGCCGCGGCAGAGCTTATCGAGGCAGCGTTTTAAGCCGCGCACGCCGGACTCCCGCGTGTAATCCGAGATCAAAGGTCTCCAAAGATATCATCACCGATACTCACCTGTTCCGCCGTCAAATCCGACGGCTTCGAGTGCCTTCGGAAGCAGATGGCGCTTTGCAATTTCCTTCTTCTCAAGCGGCGAATATCCCTGAAACGGTATCACCTCCATGCGGTTTAAGAGCGGTCCTGGGATGGTCTCCGCACTGTTCGCCGTGCACACAAAGAGCACATCGGAGAGATCGTAGGGCACGTTGAGATAATGATCCGTGAAGCTGTGGTTCTGCTCCGGATCCAGCACTTCGAGCAGGGCGCTTGCGGGATCGCCGTGGAAACTCGTCGAGAGCTTATCGACCTCGTCGAGTACCATCACAGGGTTCGAGACACCGCTCTTCTTGATGCCGTCTATGATGCGACCCGCCATCGCGCCGATATAGGTCCTCCGGTGACCGCGGATATCCGCCTCGTCGCGCACACCGCCGAGACTCACGCGGACATACTTGCGCCCGAGCGCCCGCGCAATCGAAGCGCCGATGCTCGTCTTGCCGGTGCCGGGTGCACCGACAAAGAGCAGTATCGAACCGGATTGCTGCCCCTTCAGCGACATGACCGCAATCTGCTGCAGAATACGGTTTTTCACCTTTTTGAGGCCGTAGTGATCCTCTTCCAGCACCTGCTCCGCCGCCTCGAGATTTATTTCCTGTGCGCTCTCCTTCTTCCAGGGCAGATTGGTCACATAGTCCAGATAGTCATAGAGCATGCCGCTCTCGGCCGTCTGCTGCCCCTCCTGCTGTAAGCGCTTTAAGACCTTCTCGGCCTCGGCCTTCGCGCTCTCGTTCATACCGAGGTCCTGAATCTTTAATTCAAAACGACGGAGATCCGAGACCTTCTCCGGGTGCAGGTTGTCGAGCTGCTTCTGCAGGTACTCAATCTGCTTTTTCAGCGCATTCTCGCGGTACATCTTCTGGTACTCTTCTTCCTGCGCGCTGTTTGCCTCGTTATTTACCTTGTGAAACTCCAGATTTTCACGGAGCAATTCTTCGAGCTTCTGTTCCCGTGCGTCGCGGCTGTCCTCCGCGAGCACAGCCATCTTTTCCTCCGGGGAATTGATGAGCCATCGGTTCACGATGCCCGCGATATCGCCGAGCGAGGTCCCAGCGAGATATCATCCCGCGAAGCATGGGTCCCGAACTGCGGATTCTCCCCGTAGGCCTCCAGCATCAACTGCTTCATGTGCTTTAAGCGCTTCGCCGAGACCGCATCGTCCAGATCATCAATGTCCGACGGCGCTCCACATCGAGATCGATGCTGTGATCCGGGTAGATGTTGATCGACTTTAAATCGACGCGCGTATTGCAGCGGAACACCAGCACGCCCTGGTCGCCGACTTCCGTCACGGTGCCGCTCACGCCGATCGGATAAAAATCGTCGGAGACAAGTTCCTCTCTGCTCTTCTCCTCCTTCATAAAAATCAAGGTGACACGCTCGCCCGAAACCGGGACTCTGCCTATCATTTTTTCAAAACGCTCCAGTGAGAGCGGAATATTTGCGCCGGGCACTGCCAGTATGTTATAAACCGGTACGACTGCCATTCAAACCTCCTCTGCGCTTTCTGTTATATTTGTTATGTAACAGCATAATACCAGTGCACAGTTCTCACGTCAAGCGCTACTTCCGCGACACAGCATCGCGAAGCGCAGAGCAACAAAAGGTTCAGATCTGATAATCGCTGTAGTTCTTCTGATTCATGACGAGGTGACGCGGCAAACCTGCGACCATCATCGGATTGTAGTGCCCCTGAATCAGCGGCTTACAATAGCTCACAAAGTCATCGGTCACATAGTCACCGGCGCCGTTAATCCAGCTGCGCGGCACGACTTTTTCGCCGTTTGCGATGCGGTGCACATCGTAGACGCCGATGGCCGACTGGTAGGGGTCGTCCGAGACGCGGTCTATGACGACCATCACGCCGCTTGAGCCCTCATCCGCCGCCTTAACCGTTGCGCCGCCGACCGCAAAGGCCTCGTCCACGTCCACACGGCTTGCGAGATGTGCCGCCGCGCGCTGTAAGGTCGAGAGCTCAACCGAGCGGGTCTTGACACCGAGGCGCTCGTGAATCAGCGCCGATAGATAAGCCGCCGTACCCGCCATCTGGATATGGCCGAACGCATCCTTGCTGCGCGCGCCGTCCGCGAGCTCGCAGACATACTCTCCCGCCGCCGTCTTAATGCCCTCGGAAACCGCAGCGACCACGACATCCTTTTCCTCGAGGAGACCGGAGACGCGATCCACAAAGCCCTCAATGTCAAAGGGGAGTTCCGGCAGGTAGATGAGGTCCGGTCCGTCGCAATCCTCCTGACGCGCCAGTGCCGTTGCGCCGACCAGCCAGCCCGCATTGCGCCCCATAATCTCGAGTATGATTACATTTTTCTTCTTGTAGGAGAAACCGAGGGCGTCGCGTATCACTTCCTTGGTCGAGGCTGCGATGTACTTTGCCGCGGAGCCGAAGCCCGGCGTGTGGTCGGTAATCGCAAGATCGTTGTCTATGGTCTTCGGGCAGCCCACAAAGCGCTGCTTTGCTCCGGTGAGGAGTGCGTAATCCGAAAGTTTCCGTATGGTATCCATCGAATCGTTTCCGCCGATGTAAATGAATACCTCAATGTCAAGCTTGTCCAGCAGTTCAAAGACGCGCTCGTAGACCTTCTTGTCCTCGTGAATCTCGGGAAGTTTATAGCGGCAGGTCCCGAGAAAGGCCGAGGGTGTACGCTTCAGGAGTTCCAGCTCCAGCTCGTTTCGAATATAATCCGAAAGATCCACATACTGCTCATCCAAAAAACCCTGAATGCCGAAGCGCATGCCGTACACCTTCCCGTAGCCGCGCTCCTTTGCTGTCTTAAACACACCCGCCAAGCTCGAATTAATGACAGCCGTGGGACCTCCCGACTGACCGACCAACACATTCCCCTTCATAAATTTTTCCTCCTCATTTCCTTGTTGCCCAAAAAAATTCGGCTGTTTTTAGTATAACGAAAGTGGCAAAAAGAATCCAGCGCATAAAAAAAGCGAAGGGAGACTTTCCCCTCGCTTTTCTTTGTACTGTTTTACGCAAGGCTGCCGCTTCTTCTGTCCTGCAAGAACACATGCAGGCGCTCCCTCACCGGACGGCCGACAAGGATGGCCAAAACCAGTTTCACACAGTCCAGCGGAATGAACGGGAACACACAGACCGTGAGCGCTTTGCCCCAGGCCATCTTGGTCTGCCCGACAAACCAAGCGGTTCCGGCCGCGTAGCAGAGAACCAACGCAAGCAGCATGACAACGGCCTGCAACGGCACGTTCTTATAAAAATGATCCACGGCAAAGCCCGTCATCAGCGCCATCAGAATAAACGCGATGAGGTAGCCGCCTGTGGGGCCCAGAATCTTAGCCGGGCCGCCGCTGTAGCCGGACATGACCGGAACGCCGACAAAACCGATCAGGAGATACACGAGGTAGGCAACGGTTCCGCTCTTCATGCCGAGCACATAGGCCGAGAGGTAAACCAGGAGCGGTGTCAATGAAATCGGCACGGCGCCGATCGGAATCGACATGGGGCCAAAGATACACATCAGAGCTGTCATCACCGCAATCAATGCCATGTTGCGAATATCCAAGTACTTCATCTTCTTCTCTCCTCTTCTCTGTGCCGTTTGCACTGTCGCTTAGCATACGCGCCTCCGCTTTAATTGTCAACCTCTCACGGAATTTTGGTTGACAAATTTCTTCTTCCTTTGACTATACTGGGCAAAGATTCGTTGAAAAATTTGAGGAGGCATGCGATATGAACGCATTGGCACTTGCTGAGGAGATTATTGCCGGACGCCGTTTACAGCGGGGCGATGAAGAGTTAACGGAGCTTTTGAGCACGGATCTCGAAGAGCTCTGTCAGGCTGCGGATAAGCTCCGCGAAACCTATTGTCAGAAACAAGGTGGATCTCTGCACCATTATTAACGGCAGAAGCGGCCGCTGCAGCGAGGACTGCAAGTACTGCGCGCAGTCCGCACACTCGAAGACCGGCTGTGAAGAGTATGCCTTTCTCCCGGAAGATGTGATTGTCGCAGCCGCAAAGGCAAACGAGCGCGAGGGCGTGGATCGCTTTTCGATCGTCACCTCCGGCCGCTCTCTCACCGGCGAAGAATTCGAGCAGGCACTCGCCGCCTACCGCCGCATGGCCGATGAGTGTCAGGATCGATCTCTGTGCTTCCCACGGTTTTCCTGACGCGCGAACAGTTCCACCGTCTGCACCTTGCGGGCGTCACGAGCTATCACGACAACATCGAGACCTCGCGCCGCTTCTTCCCGGAAATCTGCACGACCCATACCTTTGACCAGAAGCTCGCGACCATACGCGCAGCCCAGGAAGAGGGACTCTGCGTCTGTTCCGGCGGCATTATCGGCATGGGCGAAACCTGGGAAGACCGATTGGATATGGCGCTCACGCTCGCGGAACTCGGCATTCAGTCCATTCCCGATCAATGTGCTGATGCCGGTCAAGGGCACCCCGCTCGGCGAGCGGGAAGTGCTGAAGGACGATGAAATTCTCCGCACGCTGGCCATCTTTCCGCATGATCAATCCCGAGGCGAACATTCGCCTCGCGGGCGGACGCTCCGCGCTCTCCGATAACGGTGCGCACAGCTTCTCCTGCGGCGTCAGCGCGACCATTACCGGAAACATGCTGACCACGAGCGGTTCCACGATTCAAGAGGACAGAGCCATGCTGAGCGCCATGGGAAGAGATGTGCAGCCCGAGTGGCAGAAGCACTCCGTGCGCCCGAGCTGCTACGAGGCAGTGAAGAATATCGCCCAGTAAAGTGAAACGACAACAGAAGCCCCGCGGCAAATGCCGCGGGGCTTCTTATATTCCGAACGCGATTTGTATCCCCTGACTCCTGTTCCGTCAGTTCTTTGCCTCAGACGGTGCATAGGTGCGGAAAATCTGCTTCACTTCGCCGTCCTTTAAAACGATCGAAATGACCTGCGGACCCCAGTCCTTGTCCTTATCCTTCGCAAACGCGTCCTTAATCTGATCCGCCGTATAGGTCACGCCGTTCTGCTGATTCAAATCGGAGTAATCCATGTAAGTCACATCGCTCGCCAGCTTCAGTTCCTCGGTTCCGGTCGAATAGTAAAGCGGCGTTCCATCCGCGCTCTGGGTGCGGAAGTAGTCGCCGTCCTGAATCAGGCTCACACCGCCGTTCTCCACGCCGCCGTTAATGATAACCTGCGGGAAGTTTCCGGTCTCGGCGTTCTTCTTCTCGATGGTCTTGATACCAACGTCCTTCTGCGCGACCTGGATGACATCGCCCTCCTTCAGCGCATTGATCTTTGCCACATCGTAGCGGTCAAAGTTAAAGAACTCTGCCTTCACGGTCTTGCCGTCAAAGCTTGTCGCATCGAGGCGCACCGGGAAACCGCCGTTTCGTGTGATCTGCCTTCACTGCCTCCGGCGCAATGACACTGCCGCCCGGCTGCCGTGGTCTCATCCGCCGCAGACGCCTCAGCGCTTGTCTCGACCGCGCTGCTCGCAGCCGTGGTCTCCTTCTTGCCGCCGCCGCAAGCCGTAATACTAAGCGCGGCAATCGCCGCGACACAGAACAATCCTGCTTTTCTCATATAGTACCTCCCTCAGTCTTTTCCTAGTACGAAAAACTCAGTCGAAAACAAAACAATTATATTTTATTATACCCATTCAAGCAGGCGAATTCAAGCAGGGAGCGGGATTACGCACTCGATTCTCGAATGCCTTCATGCCCCATCGCGGGACGGGTGCTGATTAACCGCTACCGTAGACTCGGTTTTTCCCGCGGCAGCTACGTTTGCACAAAAAGAAAAGGAGGTGATAATCACCCCCCTTCTCATACGCTGCGGGAAATGGGACTTGAACCCACACGGCTTGTGGCCACTAGATCCTTAGTCTAGCCTGTCTGCCAATTCCAGCATCCCCGCTCGGTACTCAGTTATTCTACTATGTGACCTTTCGGATTGCAAGCACTTTTTTATTTTTTTTGCACGAATTTTGAGGGGGATGATTGTAAGATGAACTAGGACAATAAAAAAGAGCCGATGACGAACTCGTGGTATGATGAAGCTACCACACAACACAACACCAGGAGGTTCGCCATGGCTCAGAAAGAGTATAACACAAATAGAAAATATCGCCACCTGACACGCGAAAAGCGTGCACAGATTGAAGTGCTGCTGCAATTAAAGCTCCCCAAAAGTCGCATCGCGCGCGAAATCGGGATTGCAAGGTCAACTTTATATAATGAACTTGCCAGAGGTACTGTACAGCAGTTAGGACGGAATCTGGAGCCATACACGCGGTACTTTGGAGATTCGGGACAGCGTGTCTACGAACATCGAAGACGAAATAGTCATTGCCCCATGAAGCTGATGAAAGCTAAGAAGTTCGTGTCTTTTGCAGTAAAGCAGATACTGACAAAGCATCTGGCACCTGATACGATTTGCGGTCTTGCCAAAGAAAAGGGCTGTTTCACCGAGCTGGTTTGCAGCAAGACACTTTATAACTATATTGAGCGTGGATTGTTAAAAAGCTCGAAACATCGATCTCACGCTAAAGGTCAAACGTAAACAACACCGTAAGGGACATCCGCAGCATAAGCGGCTGTATGGCCTGAGTATTGAAGCTCGCCCCCAAGTAGTCAATCAGCGGGAGGAGTTTGGGCATTGGGAGATTGATACCGTGGTCGGTCGAAAGGAGTCACAATCCGTTTTGTTGACACTGGATGAGCGAATCACCAGATTTCGACACATTATAAAGATACCCGGTAGAAGCACACAAGCGGTCGAGCAAGGTTTAAAAACGCTCCGAGAGCTGTACGGAGAACGATTCAGCCAAGTCTTTCGCTCCATCACAAGTGATAATGGCAGTGAATTTGCTTCACTGCCACAGTTGCTTCCACGATACCCATATATTATGCCCATCCGTACTCCGCCTACGAACGCGGACTGAACGAAAAGCAAAACTCATTGATTCGCCGGTTCTTACCAAAAGGGAGTTCTTTTGATGTAGTTACGGATGAGCAGATAAGAGAGATACAGAACTGCATCAATCAACTCCCTCGAAAATCCTTTCATTACAGTTCGCCGGAGGAATTATTTCAGACTGTCCTACCTGATCTTGCAATCTAGCACGAATTTTGAGGGGGATAATTGTAAGATGAACTAGGACAATAAAAAAGAGCCGATGACGAACTCGTGGTATGATGAAGCTACCACACACCAACACACCAGGAGGTTCGCCATGGCCCAGAACGAGTATACCACAAATAGAAAATATCGCCACCTGACACGCGAAAAGCGCGCACAGATTGTGGTGCTATTTACTTTGCGCCGATGCTATAATAAAACGAATTCTGTCTCAATGACTCGGAAAGGATATGCTATGGCCTTTGATTATCCGGTGATACTCAGCAAACGAGGCGAGCGTTTTCTCGCCTCGTTTCCGGACTTTCCCGGCTGCTACGGTGAGGGTTCCGACCGCCTTGATGCAATGGAAGATGCGCGCACGGAAGGCGTAAATTGCATACTTCAAGAACTCGAAGAGGGAAACCCGCTTCCGCCCCGCTCCCTCCTCGATGAACTCTGTCTCCGCGAGGGCGAGGAATCCGTGATGCTGACCCTCACCCTGCCCCGCGAAGAAAATTGGAGTTGGCTCGGGTAAATTGTCTTACTCCCATGTTTTCCATACTTCCGGTCGGAATCCCACGGTCGCGGCGGCACCGTTACGCACGATGGGCTGCCGCATAATCTCGGGGTGTTCAAGCAGAAACTGCTCCCTGTCCTCTTCCGGCGTGTGCTGAAACCAAATAACGGTCTCCTTTGCCTTCGCGCCGGGGTCGACCAATGCTTCCGCACTGCCGAGTGCCCGACAAACCGCGCGGAGTTCCCCCTTGCTGAGCCCCTTCTCAAATAAATCCACGCGCTGCACCGGGATGCGACGCTCCTTAAAGTAGCGCTCGGCCTTTTTCACATCAAAATTCTTCCCACCGCCGAAAATCTGAATGTTCATCTTCCTCTTCCTTCCGAATTCCCTGTAAGACTTATCGAAATTGTCGCAGCCTTTTTGAACACGTCCGAGCCTCTCCGGTCCGGCTGAAACAATATGCCGAAATCGTTTTATTACCGCTCCAATATCCCCTTCTCTTCCGCCTGCGCCCGCAGTTCAAGAAGAGCCGCATTGCCGCTCCCGATCGGCGGTTCGGTCCAAATGACACGCTCTGCCGCTTCAAGGAAGGCTCTCGCTTCCCGTAGCTTCTCCGCCGTGAGCGCTTCGTAAGGCGCTGTCTCAAAGACCTTTGCGGCAAGCCGAGCCGCAACCGGATAATCCGAATCCGCGGGGCTGAATATGCCCGCCGCAAAGATATACCCTCGCGCCGAAGCCGCCGGTAAACGGGTATGCCGCTCCCGCCGCCGCCGAGCACCAGAGTGCTCGGCACGGTATTTTCCGAAGCCTGCGGCAACTCTGCGCTGCCGGACAGCGCGTCGTACGCGGAACCGAGTCCGTAAATGCGCCGCATATTATCCTCGGAGAGCGCCTCTTCCGGCGCAGCGGGCGGCAGCACCTTGCCGTCCGCTACCAGTAAGACGCGGTCCGCGCACTTCAGCGCCAAATCCGGCTCATGGAGCGATAAAAAGACCGCGAGCCCTTCGCGGGTCGCAAGATTTCGCAACAGACTCAGAAGCTCTATCTTATGGCGCAGATCCAAAAAGGCCGTCGGTTCATCGAGCAAAATGAGTCGCGGTTCCTGCGCGAGCGCCCGCGCGAGCAGCACGCGCTGACGCTGGCCGTCGCTTAACTCCGAAAAGGGACGGTCCTGAAGTTCCTCGGTCCGCACATAGGACATGGCACGCGCCACTGCTTTATGATCCGGTTCCCGCAAGGTTCCGAAACGCCCCGTGTAGGGATAGCGCCCCGCCTCCACCACCTCGCGCGCGGTGGCAAACTCCGGCTCTCTGCGCTCGGTAAAGAGGAGCGCCATACATGCCGCACGCTCCCGACCGGAATAGGCCCGCAAATCTTTGCCTTCCAGGTAGATGCTGCCGCCCTGCAGGGCAAGCTGCCCCGCCGCACTCTTTAAGAGGGTCGACTTCCCGGCCCCGTTCGGCCCGAGCAAGGCCATGACCTCGCCCGGGCGAAGTTCAAACGCGACTTCCGAGAGCACCACGCGCGCGCCGTAGCCCGTTTTGACCCCTTCTGCCGCGAGTTTTGCCCGCTGCGTATTCCGCATAGCCCTTCCTCCTCTCGATACGCCCTCTGCTTGACAAGGCGCCGCGGCGCTATCGCGTCCATTTGTATACAAACTATATTGACGGTTTACGATCTGTCAACGTTTAGATACCGACTCTCAAGATCCATGCTTCGATATCCTCTGTCGCTGCCTCCGAGGAAAGCGGCATTGGCGCCTCATTGTTTTCATCTACCAAAACCACTTCTTGTTCCTTCGGAAAGTACTGCCTGATCCATAGAAGCAAATTGGCGTAATCCCGAATTCTATCCTCTGAATTAAAATACTTCACCGCGAACGTGCGGCGTGTTCGATCGAGCCTTAATTCAAACTGTGGGCAATCCGCATATCGGCTCCAAGAAATATCGTAGGCCAAAGACCTGCTTTGCCTCTGTTCCGCATCCGTTCCCGGATATTTTTTCTGAATCTCCTCACAGAACGTTTTGAGGTCAAATTCGCCGACTGTTTCGCTCAAATGTAAAAAGCTTGTGACCGACATATTCCCTCCGTGTATGATCCGAATCTCTGATTGGATGGCACTGTCTCATTTTCCCCGCCGCTTCACCAAGAGCCAAAGTACAATCGGCGCGCCGAAAAAAGAGGTCACCGTGCTGAGCGCAAGCTCGGTCGGCTGAAAGGCCGTCCTTGCGATTAAATCCGAGGCCAAACAAAATACCGCTCCCCCGAGGAAGGAAGCCGGCAGCACCAGCAACGGCTTGTTGCTCTTCAGTAGGCTCTGAATCAAAAACGGCGAAGCCACCCCCACAAAGGAAACCGGCCCCGCAAAAGCGGTCACGGTCGCCGCAAGCAAACTCGCGAGAATGATGAGGGCGCTGCGCATCCGCCGCACATTCACCCCGAGGCTCTCCGCATAGCTCTCGCCGAGCTGCACCGCAGCGAGCGGCTTTGCGAGAAAAAGAAGCGCGAAGGCCGAGATCCCGATTAAGACTGCCGCTGTCCTGACCTGCCCGAGGCTCATGCCGGAAAAACTGCCCTGTGACCAGCTGTGCAGGGATACAATCTCCGAATCCGCGGCAAAACTCAGGAGAAAATCGGTCGCGGCCGAGCAGATATAACCTATCATGATACCGGCCACCAGAAGTCCGGCCATCTGCCGCACACGCTGCGATACCGCGAGCAAGATGCCGAGAGATACCAGCGAACCCAGAAAGGCAGCGAACACCAGCGCAAAGGAACTGAGTGCCCGGTTCTGTGCCATGAACAGCATCATGCAGAGTGCCACCGCAAGACGCGCGCCCAGAAGAGACACCGAGCACAAAGGGACCGGCAATGGGGATTCGCAAAATAGGTCTGCAAGAGAAAGCCCGAGACCGCAAGCGCTCCGCCGAGCAGCAGTGCCATCAGGGCACGAGGCAAGCGTATCTTGAATAAGATGCTCACCGCGGGATCGTTGCCCTTCCCCTGTGACAGCAGGGAGAACAGCTTTTCCGGAGAGAAAAACCTGGTCCCAAGCGCCAAATTACAGTAAAAAAGAAGCAGGAGCAATACGGTAAGCAGAAGGAATACCGATGTCGTACGCCTTCTCCCCGTCCTCATTCTATCCTCCTCAGGTAGGAGAGCCCGAGTTCCTCTTCCCCGTGCAAGACGCGTGAAAAATCACGTGTCAGTCCCGCGACCGCATCGGCTGACTGGTACATGTCACTGCCGAGTTGATAGACCTGTTTCTCCCGCACCGCTTTAAAGTCCGAGAAGAGCTCATCCTTCTCGAGCAGCTCCGAAAGGCCGGCAAGCGGCGCTTCAACCGTAGCATTGTATACAAGCACATCCGCATCTCTCGCCGCCTCAAAAAAAGCCTCGCGCGAGACGCGCTGCACGGAACTGCGCCCGGGTTCATCCGGTCCGACACCAAGATACGTTCCGCCTGCCAGAGCTATCATCTTCGGCACATAGTCCGTGCGGCGACGCACCACAAAGCTCCCGTCCCGATTCATGGCGAAAAAGGCCACCTTCTTGCCGCTATCCGCTACGTTTTTGAGCCCGTCCAGTTCATCGCACTGGGCCTTGAAAAAAGCATCCGCCGCCTCGCTCTTGTCGGTCAAAACGCCGTAGAGCCGCACCCACTCGGTGCGCCCGAGCGGATGTCCTTCGTTACTCGAGTAATCCACAAAGACGGGAATCCCGAGTCGCTCAAACATCTCCTTCACTTCCGGCGCGTGCAATATCATCAGAGATTCGATCGCCAGATCACAGCCCTCCGAAGTGAGGAGTTCGTAATCCGGCGCGCTGTATTTTCCGGCAAAGCGCATGGCTCCCGCTTTCCAGCGCACGCTTCGGTGCGTCGATGTGCCAGCCCTCCGCTCTCGTGCCGGTAAAGCGCACACGGTCCAGCGCACCGTTTGCCTCAAAGAGACTCATCGCCGCAGTCGCCGCGAGATAAATATTGTCGAGCGGCTTTTTCAGAATCACATAGTCCGCGGGAAATTCGGCAGGGACCTGCTCCCCTTCCGGAACCAGGAGATAACGCGCCGCGCCGTGCACATCGATGACGGCAAAGTCGCGCTCGTAAAAATAGATGTCAAAGGTCTCCGCATAGCGCAGATTCCATCCGCTTAACAAAGCGCAGCCCCGGAATCTCCGGAGCTGCCGCCTGACTTGCCTCTTCAGCTTTTACATCTGTCACCTTGACCGTATGGTCATACCAGGCCCCCTTGGTGCCGATGAGGGCAAGCGGAAACTCTGTGTCGAGCGCCGGAACGGGGATATCGAAGCCGTAGACCTCCGCGCTTGTACCGTCCTCATACTTGACGGTATCGATGGTCGGCTGCAACAGCGCCGCTCCTTCTTTCCGCGCATCTTCCGCGGTCCCGGGGAAGAGATTGAGGATGCGCTTTGACTGCAGGGAGACATGAAGGGTCATCTTCCCGTCTTTTACGGTCAGAGTTCCCCTGTCGTTCAGCGCCTCGTTCACATGGAACATGGAGCTGTCGGTCTCAAAGCGCGCCGTGTATATGCCGTCCGGCAGTGCTGCCTGTGCCTTGCCGCTCTCCGAAACGCCGCTCTCTGCTGCGCTTGTCGTCTCCGTAGCGCCGCTTTGCTCTGCCTTTCCGCTCCGTGCGGCACAGCCCGTTGTCAGTAGGACCGCCGTCAGTAGGAGCGCAAGTTGCGAAATCCATCTTCCTCGTCTCTTCATCTTCCTCTCCGGGCAGCAGTACTCAGTTTGCCTTGCTCTCTGCCGCCGTTGTCTCCTCTTGAGCGGTGTTCGCCGCGTCGATGGCCGCCTGGGTGTGCTCCGCGTAGAGCTTCTGGATGTCGTAAACACCGCCCAAGCCCTCAATCTGCGTCTCGATGCGATCAAAACTCTTCGCATTCAAGAACTGCTGTACCCAGGAATCATCCTCCGCACCCGCCATATCGTTGTGTGCGTGATCGCCGGCAACGACCATCATCGGACGAATCGTGACCTTCTTATAGCCGCCCTTCTTCACCGCATCGATGACTGCTCCGACAGCGGTCTCTTCCGGCTCGCCCTCTACGGTGCCGATAAACACGTTTGCATAGCCGAGTTTCTTCATTGCGCTCTGCATCTCGGAATAGCTGATAGCTGCGGTGTGCGAAGTGCCGTGACCGAGGAACACAAATGCAACGCCGTCCTGCGCAGCCTTCTGCACACTGTCAAAACCGCCGCCCGTGACGGTTGCCTGCACAATGAGTTCTGCGACTCTCTCCTTATCCGCATTCACATCCTCGGCGTCCTTGCCGACCTCGCCGAGCAGCGGCTCCGCAGTTACAAGCTTATCAAAAGAAGCCTTGTGCTTGTCGAGCGCCTCCTTCAGCTCATCGTACTCCTTGCCCTTCATGAGATGCGTGGGCTGCACAATGAGTTCCTTCACGCCGTTCTTCTTGGCGCGCTCCAGCGCCTGCTCCACATTGTCGATCTTCTCACCGTCACGCGCCAGAATGTGATTCAGAAATAATCTGCGAGGTAAACGCACGGCGCACGCTGTACTCCGGGAATGCCTGTGCGAGGTAGCCCTCAATGCCGCCGATATCCTTTGCGCGGCTGTCGTTATAAGAGGTGCCGAAGCTCACAACCAGGATTTCCTTCTCACCGATTTCGTCCTGATTTCTCGGGTCATCCTTGCTCACATCTCCGGTGTCCAGACCGAAATATTCCGGTGAAGCGTGCTCGCCGCTCACCTCTGCCTTTGCACTGTCACTCAATGCGTCCCAAGCCTCCTTTGCCTCTTTGCAGAGCCGCTCCGTGTCCTCGCTCCAATTCTGCACGTAGATTGCATCAATCTTCTTGCCGACTTCCGCCGCCTGCGCTTTCTCTTCATCCGTTGCCGGCGCGAGCGTCGTGGGCTCGGTCGCCTCTGTCGCAACGGTTTCCTGCTGCGACTCCGTCGCGATGGTCTCCTTGCCCTTGTCCTTTCCGCCGCAAGCACTCACGGCCAGCGCAGCACCCAGAACCAAAACCGCCAACTTTGCCTTTCTCATAACACCCTCCTGCTTTTCTCTTGTTCCGACTGATTCGGTACCTTATTTCACCACTTCAAAGGTAAGCTGATAATCAATTGCATGCGGTTTACTCATCGCGGTCGTATCGCCGACAACACTTTGCGGCGCACCGAGTCCGGTGACCGGAATCACAAAGACCGAATGGCCGTTTTCGATATTCGGCGTAAAACGGATGCCATCCACTTCCATGTAGTCGTACTTGTCACTGCTCCAGACAATCTTTGCCGTTGCTCTGCCGTCCTTCACCGTGAGCTCGGTCGGACTTGCAATCTTTGCTCTGCCGCTGCCGCCCGCAAGCGTTACATTGACCTCGTAGACACCGTCCGCAAGACTCAGCTTCTCGTACTTGTCCGCAAGCATCTGTGCCGCTGCATCCGCCTGTGCCTGAAGCTCGTCCGTCGCCTTAAAATCGGCCGCCTTAAAGTCCGCAATCGCCTTGGCCCCCTTCGGAAGCTGCGCTCTCTGCCGCGGAGGAAGCCGCAGATGCCGCGCTCTCGCCCGCGGAAGATGCCGCGGATGCTGCGCTCTCAACAGCCGAACTTGCGGTCTCAACGGCCGACGAAGCCTGACTCTCCGCCTTCTTGCCGCCGCAAGCCGTCATCGAAACCGCGGCCAAAAGCCCCATTCCCAATGCAAACGAGTATACTCTCTTCTTCATACAATACCCTCTTTCTCTGTTTGATTCAATCCTCTGACTCCAATAAAAAGAGGCTCGTCCTTTCGGAGAGCCTCTGGCTTTTCAGCAAATGATTACTTATCTGGACTCAGCAGTCTCGCCAGCCTTATCAGCTGCCGCACCTGCGCTCTCAGCCGCTGCGCCTGCCTTCTCAGCTGCCTGGCCTGCCTTATCAGCTGCCTCTGCGCCTGCCTTAGCTGCATCCTCACCCATCTTAGCCGCATCGGAAGCTGCCTTGTTTGCGCCCTCCACTGCTGCGGAAGCTGCGTCCTCACCCATCTTCGCTGCGTCGGAAGCTGCCTTGTTTGCCTCTTCCATCGCGCCGGAAGCTGCCTTGTTTGCCTCTTCCACACCGCTGGAAGCCGCTGCGTTTGCGCTCTCCACCATGCTGGAAGCTGCGTCAACCGCCTCGGAAGCAACATCGGATGCTGCCTTGGTCTCTTCCTTCTTGCTGCCGCAACCGGTTGCCAGAACCGCTGCAAGCGCTGCTGCCGCCAAAATTGCTCCAAACTGTCTCTTCTTCATAATAGTATCCTCCCCTGTGTGACAATCATGTCGTCGCCTATTGTAGCATAGTATACGAAAAATGCCAAATAAAACAACAAAAGAGGCTCGTCTTCGCAGAGAGCCTCTTGCTGTCACGCAAAGAAGAGGCCTACGCCTCATCCTCGCGTTCCCGCACAGGCACTCGTGCACAGGAAGGTACTTAAAAGACAAGGCCGGTCTCCCGGCTCGCGGATCAAGGTCCCCTGTCTGCCTTCCCGCTTTCGCAGTGACAGACGGACTCCCCGCATACGGTGACGAGTTCGCGCAGTTTGACTGACTTCCCGATTATCCCGGCATCACACCGGGCACCTTGCCCTTGTTTTTCAATGTTCTTGTTCGACTCAACGATTAAATGCGTTCTTGCCCGGGTACTCCGCTGCGACACCGAGTTCTTCCTCGATGCGAATCAGCTGGTTGTACTTCGCGACACGCTCGGAGCGGCTCGGCGCACCGGTCTTAATCTGGCGCGTGTTGAGTGCCACTGCGAGATCGGCAATCGTCGTGTCCTCGGTCTCGCCGGAGCGGTGGGAGCTGATTGCCGTATAGCCTGCCTTGTGTGCCATCTTGATTGCCTCCAGCGTCTCGGAAACCGAGCCGATCTGGTTCAGCTTAATCAGAATGGAGTTGCCGCAGCCAAGTTCGATACCCTTCTTGAGGCGCTTGGTGTTCGTGACAAAGAGATCGTCGCCGACAAGCTGAACCTTATCGCCGAGCTCCTTTGTCATCTCCTTCCAGCCCTCCCAGTCCTCTTCATCGAGGCCGTCCTCGATGGACCAGATCAGGGTACTTCTCAATGAGGCTCTTCCAGTGTGCAATGAGCTCCTTCGAAGTGAAGTCCTTGCCGGACTTCGGCTGATGATAGAAGCCGATGCCCTTCTCGCTCTTCCACTCGGAGGAAGCAGCGTCCATTGCAAGCACAAAGTCCTTACCCGGCTCATAGCCCGCGTCGCGAACCGCTGCGAGAATGTGCTCAATCGTATCCTCATCGTCCTTTAAGTCCGGTGCGAAACCGCCCTCATCGCCGACTGCCGTGGTCTTGCCCTCGTTCTTCAGAAGCTTCTGCAGGCTGTGGAAGACCTCGGTGCACCAACGGAGACCCTCGGAGAAGCTCGGTGCGCCGACCGGCATAATCATGAATTCCTGGGTATCGACGGAGTTCGTCGCATGTGCGCCGCCGTTTAAGATGTTCATCATCGGCACCGGCAGGTTGTTGCCGTTTGCGCCGCCGAGGAAGCGGTACAGCGGAATGCCGAGGGACTCGGCAGCTGCCTTTGCCGTTGCAATCGAAACCGCAAGGATTGCGTTTGCACCGAGCTTCGACTTGTTCTCCGTGCCGTCCGCCTTGAGCATCGCCGCATCCACCGCATAGATGTTCTGCGGATCCATGCCGTGCAACACGTCGTTAATCACGGTGTTAATATTTTCGACCGCCTTCTTCACGCCCTTTCCGCCGAAACGGGACTTGTCGCCGTCGCGAAGCTCGATTGCCTCAAATTCACCGGTCGAAGCGCCGCTCGGAGCCGCACCTCTGCCGACCGTACCGTCGGTCAGCGTGACTTCCGCTTCCACCGTCGGATTTCCTCTGGAGTCGATAATCTCTCTTCCGATAACCTTCTCAATTGCAAGATGTGTCAACATATTGGTTCCTCCACTTCCGAAAATGAATGTTAAAGAACTCTTTTCCGCTCTAGTATAGCATGGAAAAGGGGATGCCGCCTCTTATTTTTCGTAGCGATAAAAGCCCTCGCCCGCGTTAATGCCGGTCTTGCCCGCATCGATCTTTGCCTTGAGTCCCGCCGCAATCTTGCCGGGCGTGCTCTCCGGGTTCGCGGACTCCGGATTCATCGCTACAATGTTGTAAGCGGTCTGCAGCCCAACAATGTCGAGAATTTGGAAGGGCCCGAGCGGGGAACCCGTGCCGAGTTTCCAAGTCTTGTCGATGGTCTCGGGATCCGCAACCTCGTTTGCCCAGAGCGCTTCCGCGGAACTTAAAAAGGGCACCAGCATCGAGTTCAGAATGTAACCGGGCTGCTCCTTGTGCAGTTCCAGCGGAATCATGCCGATCTCCGCAGCAAACGCGAGCACTGCGGCAAAAGCCTCCTTCGAAGTGCCGCTGTGTCCCATGACCTCTGCCGTATTGCTGCGCCAAATATTATTGGCAAAGTGCAGCGCGAGATAGTTTTCCGGATGCGGCAAAAGATCCGAGAACATGCTCGGGATCATGGTCGAAGAATTGGTTGCGACTATGGTCTTGTCATCCAGATAGGGCGCAAGCTTTGCGTAGAACTCGCGCTTTGCGTCTCTGTCCTCCGCCATGCTCTCGATGATAAAATCCGCCTCTTCTGCGCATTGCTCCAAATCGAGAGAAAGCTCTAAGTTCTTCTTTGCGCGCTCAACCGCCTCGTAGAGTCGCTGAATATCCGCTTCGCTCTTCACGCTGTCTGCTGCGCCGAAACCGCGGGGCAGTTCAAGCGGCTCACCGGCCCGAAGCGCTGCCTCGACGCGCGCAATCTCCGCGCGGTAAACATTGTAAAGCCGCTCGAGCTCGGTTCGGTTCTGCCGATCGAGCCCTCGCTTCTGAGCCAAATAGTCACATCAAAACCCTTGAACGCAGTCTGAAAGGCGATTTGTGCGCCGAGAACGCCGCCGCCCGCGACTACGATATGCCGAAATGCCATAGAATACCTCCTATTTAAAAACAATGTACAAAAATCAATACAAGGAGAGCATAACACGCATGGCGTCCGACGGCAAGTCAGCTGTCGAAAAGTTCCGCGAAGTCGCGCTTGTTTTCCAACTCTTCTTCCGAAACCTCGAGGAAGATATCCTGCGCGGGGCTCTCCTGCACGGCAAGCAAGATGCCCGCCTTCATGAGCTCGAGCACCGCAAGAAAGGTGACCACCAGGAGCAGCTTGTTTTTCCGTCTCTCCAACAATTCGCGGAAAAGGAAAAAGGCCTTGTGATTCCGCGCGTAAGAAAGCACCGCCTCAATCTGCATTTTTAAGCTGACCGGCTCCCGTTTGATGGTCCCGAAGCGACTGCGCTCCGGATCGATGCGGTCTTCCCGCTGCCGCATGACATCCCGGAATACCGCTTGCAGACGCTGCAGGTCCACCCCCTGAAACAGCTCATCCAAATCAACGGGCTGAGTCCATTCCGCCACCTCTTTCGGGAGCGAGGGCTCCCGGTAAAAAACCCGGTAGGCATCGAACTCGCGGTCCGCAAGTTCTTCCGCCATGAGCTTATATTTCTTATGTTCCAGGAGGCGGGCCACCAGTTCCGCTCTCGGGTCTACTTCCTCTCCCGTCTCCTCATCCAACTCGCGCGGCAGCAGCATACGCGCCTTAATATCGAGCAAAGTTGCCGCCATCAGAAGAAACTCGGAGAGTAAATCCAAGTCCTCTCGCTCCAGTTCCGAGAGATACGCCATATACTGTTCCGTTATCTCGGCGATCGGAATGTCATAGATATTTACCTTGTTCTTCTCAATCAGCTTTAGGAGCAGATCCAGAGGCCCCTCATACTTCTCAAGTCGAAGAGAAAGCGCTTCATCCGCCATTTTAAACTCCTTCTTTTAAATCCAGTACCATGAGTTCCGGCAGATTCAAAAAGCGCAGGTCAATGCTGTGCGTTCCGATTCCGGGACTTAGGAGCATCGCATGCCGACCGCGGGAAAAGAGACCGCTTGCCGGCCGCCGGAAGAATTCTATCTGCGGCGTCATGAGGCCTATGTTGCCCGGGAGACGTACGGTTCCGCCGTGCCAGTGTCCCGAAAAGCTAAGGTCCGCCCCCCAGCGCGCATATGCCTCGAAAAAGGCCGGGCTGTGCGCAAACAGGAGCTGAAAGCGCTCTGTATTTGCTTCGCCCAGATGCGCGCGGAGATAGTCCGCTTGCATCTCGTCGTGCGGTGCTCTGCGGTAAAAATTCTCGGTGATGTGCAGTCCGGAGAGCGCAAGATCCTCACCGAGCAGTACCGTCTCATCGCTCAGATAGCGCACTCCCTGCGATACCAGTCCCTCCTGCAGTTCGTCGAAAAGATTACCGTAGCGACCGCGGTCGCGGTCCAGCCTCGCCTCGTGATTGCCCTCCCCGTAGAAGACAGGCGCCAGCTTTACCAGGCGCTCGGTGAGCGCTAAAGTCGCTTCGATCGAAGCTCCGTGCTTTGCGGTCACCATATCTCCGCCGAGGAAAATGTAGTCGGGGTTCAGGCGCTTTGTCTCGGCCGTGAGTCTCTCTTCAATCTCTCCGAGCCGACGCTCGTGAAAGTCCGAGAGATATACGATGCGCCTTGCCCGCTTGATTTTCGCACTTCGGAGCGCATAGTGTCGCACAATCAAACTGCGCCGTTCCCGCTCCGATTCAAAAAGGGCGGCAGCCGCAATGCCGACCGCCGCCAGGCTGAACGAGAAGAGAAGTTTCTTCTTATCCAATCCAGATGCCCTCCTTATTGACCAGATAACCGTCCGGCGTTCTGCTGTCTGTTAGCATTTTGCCGTCGCTACCCAGATAATACCACTGATTCTTGTAGAGCAGCCAACTGTTCGTCTGAAGCGAGCCTTGTCCCGGCGTTAAATAGTACCAGGCACCGGCGCTGTCCTGCCGCCAGCCCTCAAGCATATTGCCGTTTTCATCGAACCAGTACTGCTTGCCGTTAATCTCGCGGCGCGCGTTGCGGACAAGCGCACCGTTTGCCTCGCGGTAGGCCCAGACGCCGTTTCTCTGAATCCAGCTACTTCCGCTTGCCGCCGGATTTACCGCCTGACTTTGTTGACTTGCCGCTTGATTTTGTTGACTTGCTGCTTGACTTGCCGCTTGATTTTGTTGATTTACCGCTCGATTTCGTTGACTTACGATTCGACTTTGACTGCCCGCCGGTTTTAGCGCCTGTCGACTTTCCGCCTGACTTTGCTGACTTCCCGCTTGATTTACCGCTTGCGGATTTTCCGCTTGATTTTGTTGATTTGCCGCTTGCGGATTTTCCGCCGGACTTGCTTGATTTGCTGCTTGCCGGTTTTCTGTCGGACTGTTTGCCGTGAGCGCCTGAACTCGGCCGCTTGCCTGTGGCGTCTCCGTTTCCCCGCCCACGGCTTCCGGTTTTTTTCCACCGTTTTCCTCCGCGAGCTGAAAACCGTAGTCAAGGAGAGCTCGCGTATCCGAGTACTGGGTCTTGCGACTCTTCATGACCACAACGATGAGGCGCACGCCGTTTCGCTCTGCGCAGGTCACAAGCGTATTGCCCGCAGCACTCGTATAACCGGTCTTCCCGCCCAGAATTCCCGGATAGTAGTCTGCATTCCCGCTCGAAATCATTCGATGTCCCATGACGATATCCGTGCCGTTCGGGCGTTTCTGCGTCGCCGGGAAATGGTAGTTCACCGTTTTGTCGATGGCGCGAAAATCCGCGCGGTCAAAGCAGGCTTTCGCAATCAGCGCCATGTCATGCGGCGTCGAAACATGGTTCGCGTTGTTCAGTCCGCTCGGATTCACGAAATTCGTGTTGGTGCAGCCCAGCTCCTGTGCGCGTCGATTCATTTTCTTCGCAAACGAAGGAACGGAACCGGAGACATGCTCTGCGAGCCCGTTTGCGACTTCGTTCGCGGATTTCAACATGAGCCCGTAGAGACAGTCGCGCACTTTGACGCGGTCTCCCTTCATGAGTTCCAGGTTGACGGCGCCCGACTCCAGATTCTCCGTCGCTGCGCTCGAGAACACCACGGTATCTTCCTGCGAAGCATTCTCCAACACCAAAAGTGCGGTCATAACTTGGTGATGGACGCCGGATAATACTGGTGGTTTGCATTTTTCTCGTATAAGAACTTCCCGCTGGTTGCGTTATAGAGCACCGCGCCCTCCGACGCGATATCCGGTGCGTTGGCCGCCATCGCGCTCCCCGCTGTCACGATGCTGAACAACAGTGCCACGGCAAACGCAAGCAGACAGGCCCGCAGGCGCTTTTGATTCCCTTCCGGCATCGACGAATACCCTCCCTCTCCGTGCTTTCGTATCGGTCGTATTCTGTCTTTTTTTTTCTTTTTAATTCTATCACAAGATTCGATTCTATTTTATTACGAAAATCATGAAAGTAGTGGTTTAAGTTCCTGTCCGGCACAAAATATCCTGCCCTGCACGCGATCTTTTCCGCTGCCGCCCTTGCCGCCGCGCGTGCGGAGCTCCGTGAGGAAGGGCTTCCAATCCACGCCGTCTCCGACCAGAAGAAACGAATATCCGCCATCGTCATCCCCCGAGAAAAAGCGCAACCACGACCGGAAATACAGCTTCCCTGAAGCGGCTTCACCGCCCGCTGCAGAGCACTCTCCGGGAGCGGCGGCAAAATGAGGCAGATTCCATCCTCTTCCGCTTGCAGCGGTTCCTGCATTTGTGCCTTATCGCGGGCCGCCGCTTCCGCCCGCAGAAGGATCAGGGCAAGCGCTGTCTCTGCCGCGCGCTGTTCCGCAGCCACTGCCTTTTCCTGCAGACGTGCTACCGCAGCGCTCAGCTCGCCCTGCGGCGCGGAGAGCAGTTTCGACAGCTGTTGCGCCTCCCTGTATCCGCGTCGCGTAATCATTCACCGCGCGCATTCCGCAGGCAATGTAGAGCCGCGTGCCGCCCTTATAGTTCATGGCACTCAGAATTTTGAGAATCCCTACCTCCGAACTCCGCGCGACATGCGGTGCACAGCAGGCACAGCAATCCACGCCGTCCAGTTCAACAATGCGTATGGCCCCCGTGAGCTCTTTTTTCTGCCGATAGTTCAGCGCCGCCAGTTCCTCGGCGTTCGGGTAATAGGCCCTCACCGGAATATCGCGGAAGATGGCTTCGTTCGCCGCGTGTTCCAGTGCCTCAAGCTCCGCGTCCGAGAGCTGCACGCTGAAATCCAACTGCACTTCCCTCTCACTGAGATGAAAGCCCACGTTCTCCGCGCCGTAGAGGCGATTGGCAAGTCCGGACAGAATGTGCTCCCCTGTGTGCTGCTGCATAAAGTCAAAGCGGCGTGTCCAATCCACTTCCCCCTCAACCTCGCTTCCCGCTTCCAGGGGGGCATCCAGAATATGGACAATCACGCCCTCCCGTATCTCTGCGTCCAAAAGACTTGCGCCGCCAAGCTTGCCGCGATCCGCCTTCTGTCCGCCCTGCTCCGGAAAAAAGGCCGTGCGGTCCAAGACTACAGCGAAGCGGCTTTCTCCCGCCGCCGTTCTCCTCTCCTCGCAGGAGAGAACTCGCGCCTTGAATCTAAGTTCCCGCGGATCGCGGTCAAAAATTGCCTCCGTCATCTCTTCTCTCCCTTCGCACGCCTCACAGTGCATTTGCGCTTCGCTTACGCGTCTGCGTTTCATCTCAAGCGTACACTTTCCCTTTTCGCATTTTTCTTGTTACGTTTTTCGTCTTTTACTCGGCGTTATGCTCTATGCCCTGGCTCTTTGCTTTGGTTCTTTGCCTTGGCTCTTTGCCTTGGCTCTTTGCTTTGACTCTTTGCTTTGACTCTTTGCTTTGACTCTTTGCTTCTTCGTTTTTTATTTCGCTTTTACTTCTTGCTTCTCGCTTTTTCCCTTCGTTACTGAAAAGACAGCCTCCCGGCGGGAAGCTGTCTTTTATCTCTTATTGTGCCGCCTTAATTGCCGCAAGAAGCTCCTCGTAACTCTCAAACGCCGGGAACTGCGGGTATGCCTTCTTAATTTCCTCGGTGCTGCGGAACAGGAAGCCCGCCTTACTCGCCTCAATCATGCCGAGGTCGTTATAGCTGTCACCGCTCGCAATGGTCTCATAACCGATCGACTGGAACGCGCGCACGGTCGTTAACTTGGAGTGCTCAATGCGCATGCGGAAGCCTGTAATCTCGCCGTTCTCCGCAACTTCAAGCGAGTTGCAGAAAATGGTCGGATAGCCGAGCTTCTTCATGAGAGGCGCCGCGAACTGCGTGAAGGTGTCGCTCAGAATGATGACCTGCGTGAAGCTGCGGAGTTCGTCCAGGAACTCTTTTGCGCCCGGCATGGGGTCTATGGTCGCAATGGTGTCCTGAATCTCCTTGAGGCCCAGGCCGTGCTCCTTCAAAATATCAATGCGGTAGCGCATCAGCTTATCGTAATCCGGCTCATCTCTGGTGGTACGCTTGAGCTCCGGAATTCCCGTCGCCTCCGCAAATGCAATCCAGATTTCCGGAACCAATACACCTTCAAGATCCAAGCAAACAATGTTCATGTGCTGCCTCCTAACAATTCAGTCAATGTCGCTATTATAACAAACAGAGTCACACATTTCCACTAAATCGCCTTTCCGAGGAACTGACTCTCGTAGAGCGTATAGTAAAAGCCCTGCTTCGCCATGAGTTCCTCGTGGTGCCCTGCTCGATGATGTGTCCCGCCTTCATGACGAGAATTACATCCGCATTGCGTATGGTCGAAAGGCGATGCGCCACAATGAAACTTGTGCGCCCTTCCATCAGGCGATTAAAGGCCTCCTGAATCTTGAGCTCCGTACGCGTGTCAATAGAAGAAGTCGCCTCGTCCAGAATGAGCATGGAGGGATTGCTCATCATGACGCGGGCAATGCAGAGAAGCTGTTTCTGCCCCTGCGAGAAGCCTTCGCCGTTCTCGGCAATCACCGTATCATAGCCGTCCGGAAGCCGCTCGATAAAGCCTGCAATGTGGCAGGCGCGCGCAACCTCACGCATTTTTTCTTCCGAAATGCCGGGATTCCCCATGGTGATGTTTTCCCTTACGGTTCCGCTCTTTAACCAGGTCTCCTGGAGCACCATGCCGAAACCGCCGCGCAGGGAGGCACGGGTCAAATCGCGAAGATCCGTCCCATCGAGACTTATGGCACCGCCCGTCACATCGTAAAAGCGCATCAAAAGGTTGATGAGTGTCGTCTTGCCGCAACCGGTCGGACCGACAATCGCAATCTTCTGTCCGGGCTTTACCGCAAAGTCAAAATTCTCGATCAAATGCTGCTCCGGCACGTAGGAAAAGTCCACCTTGTCAAAACGTACCGCACCGCGAAAGCCTTCGGGGGCAAGCGCCGTTGCCCGGTCCGGAACCTCTTCCGTTTCCTCAATCAACTCAAAGAGTCGTGCCGCGCAGGCAATGGCGTTCTGGAGTTCCGTGAGGACGCCCGAAATCTCATTAAAGGGCTTGGCATACTGACTCGCATAGCTCAGAAAAGCCGTGAGTTCACCGACACTTAAGCTGCCGCCGATCACCGAGAGCGCACCGACCGCACCGACTATCATATAGACAAGCGCGTTCACAAAACGCGTTGTCGGATTGGTCAAAGAGGAGTAGAAGGTGGCCTTTAAAGAGGTCTCCGTGAGGCGCTCATTCAACGCATCAAAGTCACGGATGACGGCTTCTTCACGGTGAAAGGCTTTGACCACGCGTTGCCCTTCCACCATCTCGTTGATCATGCCGGTCTGTTCCCCGCGGAGCTTTGACTGCTCCCGAAACAAGAGATAGCTGTGCTTACTGATGTAACCCGCCACAAAGAAGCTGAGCGGGGTAATGAAGACCACGGCGAGGGTGATGCTCACACTCACAGAGAGCATAAAGAGCAAGGTGCCGACTATGGTCAAAACGCCCGTAAAGAGCTGGGTAAAGCCCATCAATAGGCCGTCCGAAAACTGATCCGCATCCGCAATCACACGGCTCTCGATTTCTCCCGCCGGATGCGCATCCAAGTAGCTGAGCGGCAAGCGCTCAATCTTTCGAAACGCCTCGTTTCTGAGGTCTCGCACCACGGAATAAGCCAGACGGTTATTACAGAGATTCATGAGCCACTGGAACAGAGCCACGCCTGCCGCCGCCAGGGCGATTTTCAGGATGACCAGACGCACCCCCGGAAAGTCCACGCGGCCGGCTCCTATCATGTGGTCCACCGCTTCTCCCGTGAGACGCGGCGCGAGCAGCGTCAGCACCACCGTAAGAAACGCAAACAACAGCGAGGCCGCAAGCCAAAGCCGAAAGCGTCCGATATAGCGCAGCATTTTTGTACCGTGCGCCACTGCATATCATTCTTTTTCTTTGCTTCCATTCAGGCCTCCTTCGGAAACTGGGAGTAGTAAATCTCCTGATACACTTCGTTGTCCCGTAACAATTCTTCATGTGTGCCGCTGCCAACCAGCGTACCGTTATCCAGCACCAGTATCCGGTCCGCATACTGCACCGAAGCCGCGCGCTGCGACACAATGAAGCAGGTAATGTCCCGGGCGCTTTCGCGTATGGCGGTTCTAAGCGCTGCATCCGTTGCGAAATCGAGCGCCGAGGCGCTGTCGTCTAAAATCAGAATCTGCGGCTTCTTCATGAGCGCACGTGCAATCGTGAGACGCTGCTTCTGTCCGCCGGAGAGATTTCTCGCATTCTGCTCCAAGTGAAAGTCAAGCTGCCCGGGCTTGGTCTCCACGTATTCCTTCGCCTGTGCGATTGTGAGAGCCTCCCAAAACGCCGCATTGTCGGCATCCTCCTTGCCCCAGCGGAGATTGTCCGCAATGCTGCCACGGAAAAGCTCTGCCTTCTGTAACACCATTCCTATGTTCGCACGGAGACTCTCGAGGCTTAAACGGCGCACATCCGCGCCGAAGACACGAACCTCACCCGCACTCGCATCGTAAAAGCGGGGAATCAGATTTACCAAGGAGGATTTTCCGCTGCCCGTGCCGCCGATGATGCCGATTGTATCGCCCGCGTAGGCAGTGAAAGCTGATGTCATGCAGGGCCTCTCCGCTCTCCTTGTCATAGCGAAGAGAGACATCCCGAAACTCGACCGCCTTTTTGCGCCCGTTCTCTTCGCTCACGGCCTCTCCTAAAAAGACCTCGCTTGCATTTTCGCTGCCGTCCTGCATATCGCTATGCACCTCCAGCACGGCTGCGACACGCTCGCTGCAGGCAGCCGCACGCGTCACCTGAATGATGAGGTTTGCAAGCTTGATGAGCTCCACCAGAAATTTGCGACATATAGTTTAAAAGCGCAACCGCCTGTCCGGTCTCCAAAATACCCGTATTCACCCGCACGGCATCCGTTTGAATCAACGCGACAACGGCAAGGTTAATCAGCACATAGGTCAGCGGATTCATGAGACCGGAAATGCGTCCCCACCTTGAGCTGCTCCGCCAAAAGAGTGCCGCATTTCGCGCGGCATAGCGCTTACGCTCTGTCTCCTCCTGCCGAAAGGCGCGTATCACACGGACACCGGTCAGGTTTTCGCGCGTGCTCGTCATAATCTCATCGAGTTTTCCCTGCACGCGCTTATAGAGCGGCAGGGTGGTCAGCAAAATCCAGAAGACCACGGCGCCGATCACCGGGATTGCGACCGCAAAGATGAGTGCGGAAGGGCCGTCGATCGTAAAGGCCATGACCATGGCGCCGAATACAATAAACGGCGAACGCAGAAACAGACGCAGTACCATGTTGACACCCGCCTGTACCTGATTCACATCGCTGGTCATACGCGTAATTAAGGTATCCGCGCCAAAGAGATCCAGCTGAGAGAAGCTTAACTCTTGTACCCTTTCAAAGAGCCTGTGTCTCAACTCGCCGCCGAGCCGCATTGAGGCCTTGGCCGCAAAGTACTGCGCTACAATCGAAAAACCAAGCCCCGCAGCGCCGAGCACTAAGAGTAGCCCGGACTGCCGGAGCACATAAATCCGGTCTCCGTTCGCAATTCCTCTGTCTATCATGCTTGCCATAATGAGCGGTACAAGCAGTTCAAGCAAGGCTTCCACCAGCTTAAAGAACGGCGCCAGTAACGCCTCCCTTCGATATTTCTTTAATATCGGCAACAAAACCTTCATACGCCCCTCTCTTTCTCACAATATCCTAGCGAGCCGCACCTCGGCTGTCAAGAAATGCTCCGACCCATTGATTCCCGGGCGCAAGCAAAGGGAACTATTAACCTGTATCCGCTCGGGTACACCGGCTTGAAGAAACCCACCCTAAGTCTTTCCATTTTTCATGTTGTGCAGAGATCGCAACAGCGTTGCCACCTTTCCTTCCGTGCAGACTTTGTCTTGTGTTCAACCCGGGATTTCTTCGCACATTGCTTGAACCGACGGCATGCAATGATAACGCGACAATGCTGTGCATACTTTTACCGAACAGAAAGGCGGGGCGGTGAAGACTCAAAGTCTTCACCGCCCCGCCCGCATATACGAGAATTAGGGGAGTCTCGTTTTTGCTTTACCTTGCCTTACGGCGTCTCGCGAATCCAAGCACCGGAAGCATCCACATGGTAGCCGTCCGGCGTTACTTCGTTCGCGTACATGGAACCGTACGGTCTGCCGCCGCGGTTTCCGTACACCCAACGGTTCTGAGTTGCATCCCAGTCCCAAGTCGGTGCCGGCGTTACCGGGTTCAGGTAGTACCAAACGCCATCAATCTCCTGCCAGCCGGTCAGCATGGAACCTGTCATGATGTTCAGGTAATACCACTTGCCGTCCGCGCTGTCGTGATACCAGCCCTTATCCATCGAACCGAACCAGCCATCGTGGTTCGTGGAGAGGTGATACCAAACGCCCTGGTCGTTCTTCCACCAGCCGCTGTCCATGACACCGTTCTCATCGAAGTGGTAGCTGTAAATCTTGGTCTGGCCGTCAAAGGTGTAAGCGACATCTGCCCAGGTGTTCGTGAGCTTACGGCTGTTGCCGAGCTCGAAGTACCAGCCGTGGCCTGCCGGGTCAAAGTTCACCCAGTTGCCCTCTGCGCCGTTCTGGTAGACACGGTTGCCCGTGCCGGACGGCGTCGTGCTGCCCGTCACACCTCTGCTGCTGCCGCCGCGGCCTCTGCTGCCGCCGCCGCCACCGCCGCCACCGCCGTGGCTGCCGCCACCGCCGCTGTGGCTGCCGCCGCCACCGCCGCCCGGAGTCGGGGACGGAACAATGCCTGCGATTCTTGCGAGGATGCCGTCAATCAGAGCCTTGAGATTTGCATGCTCCGTAACAAGTTCAGCCGTGGTGGGTCTCGGCAGACGGTTTGCAAGCGCATTTGCCTGCGTCACCGCGTTATTGAGATCTGCGAGTTCGGTCGGCGTGAGGTGCGGAATGATGCGCGGATCCGTCATCACTGCGTTGCCTCTGTTGATCTCGCCGATCAGGTTGTTTCTCGCATTCTGCCAAGCGGTGTCATCCGCCGGGATGTACATTGCGTAGAGCGTCATATCGCGGGTCACAGCATCGGAATCCGCGAAGGTCGGTGCCGTCTGGCTGTTCGCCTTACGGAACTGATCGAACTCATACTCGACACCCGTTGCCGGATCCGTGTAATTCAGCGCCAGCGCACCGCGCATGGTCGTGTAGTCCGGGTGGCTCGCGAGGTCGCTGCCGTGTGCAATGCGGAAGGTGTAAGGCGTACCGCGCATTGCGTCAATCACCGTGACCGTGTGTGCCTTCTTGTAGCTCAGCACGAGATAATCACCGTTCTTCGCCTCGAAGCTAAAGTTTCCGTCAAAGCCCGCTGCACTTAAGTCTGCCGGGTCCATCGGGACCGTAACGTAAACAGGGTTTCCGCTCGGATCGATGGTCCGCTTCCAGAGCTCATAATCGGTGTTGTTCTTGATGCTGTCGTCAAGGCGAGCAATCACGCGCATGGTTGCGTTGCTGTTGGTCGCCGGGACCATCTTATTGACGCCGTCCACGTCTCTTGCGAGGCCGACCTGCAGGCTCCACGGGAGCTTAATCTCGTTGTTGCCGACCTGCGTCTTCAGTTCGTTTGCGTAGTTGCTTGCCACCGTACCGCGGTTAAACTTTGCGATGTAGGTGATGGTGTCAACGCTCGGGTTTGCAAGCGCTGCCGTATCATCCGGGTTGTCAATGAGCTCGGTGAGGAGTCTCACATTGTCTGCCGGATCCAGTGCAAAGCGGCCGTCCTTCGGCGAGTAGTCAAGGTCTGCCTTCGGCTGTGCCGGGAGGATGGACTGACCGTTGTAGCTTGCGGACACAGTTACGGAGCCCGCCGGCATCGTAATACGCTGACCCGTTGTCGTAAGTCCGCTCAGATTGCCGAGGAGTACGTTCCAACGCTTAAACGTTGTTCCTGGCGGCACATCCGCGTCAAACTTAATCTTGTCGCCTTCCCGGAAGGTAACGTTCGTATCGTCGGCGCCGATCGGAATAATCTGTTCCGTACCGTTAATCATTCTCTTAATCTCGACAACCTTACCGCCGTTCTCAAGCTTTCAGCGTGTACTCGGTCGTCGCCGCTGCCGGCGTTCCGGTAACCGGAATCACCGTACCCTGCGGAATCTGATTCTGCGGCGTCTGGCTGCCGCCGACCGGTCTTGCGACCACCGTGTAAGTCGTGTTCGGGTCGAGGTTGTCAAAGACAATCGCTGCGCCCGGCGTGCTCGGGGTAACCCAGCCGGAAGCCGGAACCACGTTGCCGCTCGCATCAATCAGGGAGTACTCCGTATTCGGTGCGGTCGGGCTGACCGTGATGGTCTTCTGGCCTGCGTTTGCGGCATCGGTACCGACCGTTGCGTTCGCTCCGACTGCCGGCACATTCACCACGGTCGGCTGGCTGCGATCCGACGCGACTACGCTCGTAATCGGCGTGCCCGCTGCCGGGTTCTGTGCGGTTGTAAGTTCGTATACCTGGTACTGTGCGTTGACCGGAAGGCCCGTGAACGCACCGCTCTGAAGCGCCGTACCCGGAAGGGTTGCAATCACGTTGCCGTTCATATCGGTGATTGCGTAGTTTCTCAGGCTGTTTGCACTGTTTACCTTGACCGTACCGGTGCCGTTGTTTGCGACTACGCCGTTTGCGTTCGGCATTGCAAGCACGCCGTCATCCGTCAAACCGATGCGGGTAAAGACCGTCGTATAGGTCTCGCTGCCGTTGATAATCGTCGTGTTGGTCGGCTGAGAACCGGAGCTGCTGGTCCACGGCTGTGCCATGTAGGTCGCCGGGTTTGCCGGAACCGGCGTCGGCTTCGGGACATCCGCCCAAGTGGTCGCATGCCAAATGCCGGAAGCGGTATCCTTGGTCTGCTCACCGACACGCACCGTTGTGTTGCCGCTCAGACTGCCGTTTGCGCTGTGTGCAAAGTTAATCGTATACCACTTGTTCGGATCCTCGACGAACTTCGGGTAGACACTGACCGCCGTCGGGGTAGTCGTGCCGGCCGGAATCGCGAGTTTCTGATCTGCGGTCGTAATCGTGGAACTGTCGGTGTCTCCGTCGTAAATCTTCTGCTCCGCGCCACCGTTAATCTTCACATACCAGCCCTCGAGCTTGTAGTTCGGGACCGGATCCGCGCTGATTGCGAGATTGCCGTGCGAATCGAGACCCACCAGCTCCTGCCAGGTGTAGGAACCGACGCGAATGGAGCGCGGTGCCGTGTTGCCCGAGATATCACCGTTTGCCGTGGAAGTATAGCTGACACGCGCCCAGGTGGTCGCATCGTTCAGGTTCTCGACATAGGTGATCGTGATGAGTGCACCCTGGCCATCCGATCCTGCCTGCAGGGTAAAGTGCAGGTTCTCATCCGTACCCTGAACCATGCCGCCCGGTGCGAGAGCGCCGTTGTTGGTGCCCGGGTTCATGTTCGGCGCGTAGTTGTAGCCGGGGAGGAACGGAACCGCAACCGTCTGTGCGCCGGTTGCGCCGACTGCTCTCGGCTCATCGATGTCCGGAAGATTCGGTCTGCCCTCCTGACCATCCAACTTGTTGCCGTGGTTATCGAAGAACTTTACCTGTACGCGAATCTGATACGCCGGATCGCGTCTGTAGGTGTACTTAATCTTGACGTTCTGGTTCGGCATTTTGCCGGTCAGCACGCCGTTCGTATTGAACTGGAACTCGCCGTTTGCAGCAAGCTTGTTCGTACCGTAAACGCAAGCGTTCTGGTTATCCGCATCACCGCTCACAACCTGCACGCTGTCGTAGACATAGCCCGCAATGGTCGGCGGCGTCATGCCGACAGACTCCTCCGCATTCTTTTCTCAGAGGTCGCTGCTTTAATCGTGGTACCGGTCTGATCCACATACTCCGTGCGGAGAGAGAAAAACTTGCTCGTATCCACAATATAGAGATAACGAATGGTCAGGTTATCGTTCGGCATCACGCCGCTTACGACATTGCCGCCGATCACATTGACCTGCGCAGCGCCGGTGCCGGCACCGGAATTCTCACCGAATTTGCGCTTTTTGTCGTTCTTTACAATAACAGATCCTACCTTATAGCCGGGAACCGCCGTTGGGGAGAGCGGAACTGCGGTGACCGTATCGCCCATGGCCTTCTGCGTCGGGGAAACCCAGGGCGCACCGTTCGGATTGAAGGCAATGTGGTTGCCGGAATAGAAGCTGCCGCTATCGGTCGCCGGAAGCTCGGCGTTGCTGCCGTCCAGCATGCGGTAGTGCATCACCGTGTAGTCGAAGTTCTGCGCCACACCGCTCGGAATCCATTTCGGTGCGTACGTCTTGCTATCGCTCGGCATTGAAAATCGGCAGCGCCGGCTCAACATACTTCAAAGGATCGGAAGCATCGTACCAGCCGCCAAAGTTGTAGCCCGGATAAGACACGCCCCGCAAAATTCGGGAACGCCGGTCTTGCATCGGAATCGCCTGCGTTTGCGGAAGTACCGTTTGAGTGAACCAGCGGAATGCCCGCAAAGCCCGGAACATCTCTTAACAGCGTACCGGTCTCGCCCGAAACGGAGTTGCTCGTATAGCCGCCGTACGTAACCCCCGGACCGTCTCCGGTGTCAAAGGTAATCGTGGCCGTTGCCGCATAAACCGGCAGCGCCGGGGCTGCCACGGAAAATACCATGACAGCCGCCATCGCCGCGGCGATCCGAGACTTGAAATTATGTCTCAATCTCATCTCATTCCTCCTCAGTGAATCCACGCGCCGTTTGCGTCAACGCGGTAACCGTCCGGCGTTGTCTCATTTTGGTACATGGAACCCATGGGTCTCACAACGGAGTTGGACTTGTAGAACCATCTCTCATTCACCGAGTCATACTCATAGGTGTTTGCAGAGGTGGTCGGTGCAAAGTAGTACCACTTTCCGTTGATCTGCATGCCAACCGGTCTGCATGATGCCGGTTGCCGGATCCAGGTAGTACCAGTGCTTATCCGCCTCGTCGTAGTGCCAGCCCATCTGCATCTTGCCGAGCCAGCCGTCGTGCTCTGTATTGCAGTAGTACCAATCCAGCTTCTCATCGCGGAACCAACCAAAGTCCATGATACCGTGCGAGTTGAAGTGATACCAACCGTTCTTGTTGGCATCGCCGTTTGCGTAGTCGAGCTTTGCCCAGCGGCTCACAAGACGGATACCGCCGTTCAGCGTGAAGATCCACTCTGCGTGCTCGGGGTTAATGAGTTCCCAGTTGCCGTTCGTACCGACCGTGTAGCTCGGCTCATAATCGGCAATGAAGGCCTCGTTTCCGATCAGGTTCGGCTTACCGAAGGTGCTGCCGACACCTGCGCTGATGCTGCCGCTGCCGCCGCTGCGTCCCCGGCTGCTGCCGCCGCGACCACCGCCGCCGCTTCCGCCGCGACCACCGCCGCCGCTTCCGCCGTTACCGCGACCGCCACCGCCGATTCCGCCGCCCGAAAGGGCATCGTTCGAAATTCTGCCGTAGTGGTCATAACGCGGGTTCAACGTGTTTTCATAGCGCTGAATTGCATCGAGCAAATCGTCGAGTGCCTGCTGGAGTTCGGCCGCCGTTGCTCTCGGATTGGTGCGCTCAAAGACTGCGATTGCATCGTTGATACCGGTGTGCACGCCCGGAACACCGTTGATCAGGGCAGCGGTCTCCTTGCGCTTTAAGAAGAAGTCATCCGCAAGCTTAATTGCCTTCTTGATTGCATCATCAAGGCCGTTTCTCGCGTTGTCAACTTCCTCCTTGTTGTCCTTCCAGTAGCCGTAGACAATGGTGCGCTTCTTAATCGGCGCGGTATCGTCAAACGCTCTGTACTTATCCGCCTTGCGGCTCCAACCCTGCCAGTCGTACTCAACGCCGGTCGCCGGATCGGTGAGGTGCGTTGCACTGCCGGTCGGCGTGTTGTTGAGAACCGTGCTGTAAAGCGTCGAATAGTCCGCATCGGTCGGGGACTCACCCTTTCTCACCGGGAAGCTGTACTGCGGCCACGGTGCGACGGTGTCCTTGTCGTTGATGAAGGTCACCTTGTAAGCCTTCGAGTAAACCAGGTAGTACTTGACACCTTCCTGTGCGGTGAACTGGAAGAGACCGCCGCTTGCGTAGACATCAGCCGGGGTCAAGGTCTCCGGAACGTAGGTCGACGTAGCCGTATCATAGCGAAGCAGCTGGTAGTCGAGGTTGTTCACATCTTCCTTGTCAAGCTGTACATAGGTGTTAAATCTTGCGTTGGACGCCGTTGCGCGCGGCACAAGTCTGCCGTTGACATAGCGCTCAATGTTGGTCTGGACCTCCCAGGCAGCCGTAAATGCCGTCGGGTGGTTTGCCGCATCGACCGTTGCCGGATCGCTCTTCAGCGCCGAAGCAACCGCCGCCGGGACGTTCTTCTTCTGGTACACAACCTTGTAAGAAACATCCGCATGGTTCACGTTCATGATGACGCGGTCATCCGGGGTGGTAAGGTCGTTCTCAAGGCCCGGAATCTCGTTCGGATCCAGCGCCATCTCGCCCGGGTTACCGCCGCGAATCTCATCCGTAACCGGCGAATTGCCGTTTCAGGTTGCGGTTGTAATAAGCGGTCAGGACCACGTTCGTATCCGGCATCGTGAAGGTCAGCGTCGCGTTGCCGAGCTGGCTCGTGATGCCCGGGATGATACCGGTCGTGACTCTCCACTCCTTGAAGGTCTCGCCCGCGCTGTTGGTTGCCGGTGCGGTCAGGACAACGGTCTCGTCCTTGTGTGCCTCGTCGAAGTAGTTCGTGTTGATTGCGTTGCCGTTGACAGTCGTGATTTCACTCTCGCCGTCCGTCGTCGTGATGCTGAACTTCGGAATCTCAAGCTCGCCGCCCGGATCCATGGTAACCGGCGTTCCGTCCGGAAGCTTGCTGAGCGCGGTGATATCGTTTCTGCCGTGCGGTCTTGCGACCACGGTATAGGTCTTGTTGGGATCGAGACCGGAGAAGGTAATTCTGCCCGGTGTTCCCGCCTGCCAGCCGTCCGCCTGGGTCTCCGGCGTCGTCACGACGTTTCCGTTCTCATCGATGAGTGCGTAGTCCGCATCTCTGTCGGAGGGATCGATCGTGAAGTCAACCTTCGTCTCATCGTTCGGGTTATACGTAATCTGCTTGTTCGTATCAACTGCCGGAACATGTGCATCGCTCGGGCTGCTGATCGGTGCCGGCACGTTCGAAATGTCGTCGCCGACCTGTGCCGTGTTATCGCCCTCTGCCTCGTAGACCTGGTAGGTCGTTCCGGGCGTGAGGTTGTTGAAGTAGGTTCTGCCGGTCACGCTGCCGTCGCCGACGCCCACAACCTTGCCGTAGGGATCCACGACAATGTACTTGTAGCCGGGCTTCGTGTCGTAAGCCGTCACAACGCCCTTACCCTGGGTATCAAGGCTGCCGCCCGCATCCACCGGGTGCACGTTGGTGCCGAAGACCGCCGGATCCGGATAGAACTTGACGAGGTAGGTCTCGCCGTCTGCGATTGCGTCGCCCGCATTCATCATTGCGCCGTTGTGGAACCAACCCTTGTAGAGGTAGTTGACCTCACCGGTGTAGCTCGTCGCTGCCGGTTCAACCTGACCCCAGGTCTTGTCCTTCCAAGTGTGAAGCGTGGTCGGAACAGCCCGGATTCCAGGTGACATGGTTGTCGAAACGGTGCAAAGTTAATGTCAATCCACCAAGCCGGATCTTCCTTAAACGCAGCAACGAGATTCTCGCCGCCCTGGAAGCGATCCGTATCCTGAAGGAGGTGCTCACTGCCGTCCATGACGCGGTTGTTGTTCGTATCCACGAACCAGCCGTCGAGCATGTAGTGGTAGTCGTTTGCGGTAACAATCGGAAGGAGGCGCTTTGCCTTGAGGTCCGCATAGGTATAGCCGAGACCTGCGCCGTTGTCCTTCAGCACGCTCACCTTGAAGGAGTTCGTGCCGTTTGCGGTCACATCCGGGGAAACCTGCTTGGTCGGGTCATCCGCCGGTGCCATGTTGTCGGAGCTCAGGGTTCCGAGTTCCGTGCCGCCCACCGTGTCCTTGCCGCTGTAGAACTGGATATTGCTCCAAGCGCTTGCATCTCTGTTGTAACGATAGCTGAGCTTAAAGTCGCCGGTCGGCATCTTCGCTCTGTAGTGGTTGTTTGCGGTGTTGAAGGTTGTTGCATCGCCCGCAATCGGCACACCAACCGGGATTGTCATTGTAGCTGTTGTAGATATAGCCGTAGAGTTCCGGCATTGCGAGCGGATCGCCCTCAACCGTATCATCCGTTGCCTTCGGCGTCACCACCGGCGCAACAATGTTTCTGAGGAGGCTGTCGTTCGTGCCGAGGTCCTCGTGCGTCAGGGTAATTCCTGTCCCGTGCCCGCACCGGTATATACATAGTTAATCTCGACATTCTGGTTCGGCATCACACCGGTGTAGTTACCCGCCGCATCCGCGCTGCCGGTCAGGGCAACCACAAGCGGGTTCGGATCATGATCGTTTGCCGTGTTACCCGTAACCACATCAAAGTGGTCATAGGTGTAACCGAAGGTGCTCACCGGGCTGATATTGATCGGATCTTCCGGCTTCACCATCGCGGTGGTGGAGGGCGCGACAACCGTGCCCGCCGGCGATACGTGGTTCACCTTGAGCTGGAAGCCCGGGTGAGACGGATCCACACGATAGCGCCAGGTGATTGCCGCATCCTGACCCGGGAAACGACCCGTAAACTTACCGTAGTTCGCGCTGCCTGCGACCGTATCGAAGGTACCGAAGGGAGCCGGAGCGGTCTGATCGCTGAACTGATAGGTGCTCGGGTTCGTGAAGGAATCCGTAGGCGCCCAGACATAACCCGGGACAACCTTGCGGTTTCCGCTCAGCGGATCCTCAACCGAGAAGCCGCTCGCTGCCGGTGTTGTCGTCGTCTGGAAGGTGATGCTTCCGTTCTGATTCTCATAGGAAGTCGTGTACGCAAACTTGATGTTGTGGTTAACGGTATAGATTGCGTCATAGATTTCCGGAGTTGCCGGGAATACGGACGGAATCGGTGTACAACCGCCGGCATTACACCACGCTTGTTCCAACCGTGGAAGTCATAGCCGTACTTCGTGACCGTCGGCGCAAGTGCGTTGGTCGGATCGCCCGCGAGACCGCTGAGCATGCCCGGGGTCGGGGTTCCGCCCTTTGCGTCGAAGGTGATGGTGCTGTTATCTCTCACATAGTGATAGGTAATGACCGTGTCCTGCTTCGGCATGATACCGGTGACCTTACCGAAGTTCGGGCTGGTCGCCGTGCTGTCCGGCGTCAGCTTGAGCGCCGCACCGCCGACAGAGGTCTCATCCGTGTCAATACTGGAAAGACGATAGGACGGAGGCGTTACGGTCGGTGCCGCCTCGTCAACCGGCTCTCCTGCCGCAATGCTCTTTGCCGCGCGGTTTTCCGCACCCGGAACCGGGTCGCCGTTTGCATCCACGTACTGGAAGCTCAGGGAATAGCCCGCTCTGCGGAGTGCCGCATTGTCTGCCGCCGTTGCGGAGTCCCAAACCGAGAGGCCGTACTTATCCGCCTGGTCTGCGCTGAAGAAGGTGCTGAACGGCGCCACGCTGCTTGCCGCAACGCCTGTGCCCGGTTCCGCAAAGTTCTTCTCCTGTGCAGCCGTCGGGGTACCCACGCCGGAGAAGGCGTCCGGAAGATCCTTGCCCGGATCCACCGCCTGCTTCGAAACACCGATGTTGGAGCCCGCAATGCTCTGCATAACCGAGAGCTTATTGCTTCCCTTAATATAGATATTGCTCGGCTTGCCCTCGCCGTCCGTGTTGCCGTTGACATTGATCACGGAAGCGCCGGAGGGCTTGCTGCCCGCGAGCTTCAGGCTGCCGCCGTCAAAATTAATCGCACCGCGGCCGTTGGTCGGGGAAACGTTGCCGCTCACATTGGAGCCGTCCTCGAGCTGAAGGGTTCCGCCGAGTACGTCAATTGCCGCACCGGCCGTCGTCAACGCCGATTTGTAGCGTCCTGCACCGACGCCTGGTCGCCGAGACGCATGGGTTCCGCTGGTGACCTGAGCATCGGAGCCGTGGAACGTCTGCCGTTCCGCCCTTCATAATCAGCTTCTCAATCGTGTACTTACCGCTGCCGGTCTGCGTGAACAGCGGCGTACCCGGGCGTGCTGGAGGTGATGTAACCGGACGCGCCGGTGTGCGGGAGTCGCCCGTCGACCAAATTCTCATAGTCTGTGGTCGCAATGACAACGTCCGTGCTACCGCCGTGGTTCAGCGTTAACCGGCGCACCATCGTAGTTCGATGATGTAGATATAACCCTTCTTTGCCGGCCAGCTGGTCTACCGCCTGCTGCACGGTCGCATACGGGATTTCTCGTAGGTACCCTGACCCGTTGAGTCGTTGCCGCTAGTACGGTGAAACGTAGTAGGAAGTCGCCTTGATCAGGAACGCAGCTCTGCGGTGAACCGTCTCGTACGGGTGCAGGTCGATCTGCCAGGAGTATCCAAACACCGGAGTCGATCGCTATGTGTCTCTGTCATGCTCTCCTGCCGACAAACATGTTACTTCCCAGTAGTCACTAGTACCGATCCCAGCCCAACGCTTATCCGGCGGGCGTCAGCCGAGGGTTCGGATCGTTGGTAATCAAAGGTCGAAGGTCTGCTAGGTCGTTCGGTTAACCATGTGGAAGCCGGTCGGGCGTGATATAGCAGATCGCGTTATCGTCGCCGTTGATCATGCTGTCCGCACCGCGACCCAATCCAGAAACGACCGGTCGTGTTGGTCGTGTTGTGGAGGTAGTAGTCGACGATAATACTTCTGCCGTCCGGTCCCGGGAGACTTTCATGGCGGTACTCAATGCCGAGGTTTGTGTCCGTGAGGACGTCACCGTTGTTGTTCGGCGAGCTCGGCTTTGACGGCCTTATATCCCGGCAGAGTCGTATAAATCGCTGAGCCGACGGAGCCGCCGCCGTCGGGTTGTCCGCCTTGACAACCCAGGTCGCATATCCTGCGTGTACCATATGTCGTCTGAATGCTTGCGCTGCTGTAGGTTCGTCTGACCGGTATCCAAAGCCGCGAACATCGAAAACGTCTCAGGTGGTGCCTCCACCACCCTCGTTTCCCGCACCCTTTGAACTCTTCCAGGTGTAGGCGGTTGCCTCGGTGGCACCGTCGTTATCTCCGCCCGGCTGCAACTCCGTCGCATATGCATTCTGCACGCCCATGCCGCTCATAGCGAGGCCAAAGATCATGAGAAATGCGAGGAGCTGAGCGAGTGCTCTCCGCAGGATACCGCGGAAAGAATTCTTGCTGTTGCTCATTGAATATGTCACGCTCCCTTCTTAGTTGGGGTCTGCCACAAAGACAGCCAAATCTTCCGGAACGTCGTTCTTCGTGACGGTCGTGGAAGGTCCTGCGATCAGACCGCGCACAAAGTGGTTCCGCTCGGTTCTGTCGTAGTGATAGAATCCCGGACCGGCGCTGCCGTTGTTTCTCCAACGCGGCGCATCCTCATCTCCGGTGAAAGCCGAGGAACTGACCGTTGTAAACAAGGATGTAACCCATCGCCCGTGTTCAGCACGCGTCTGCCGTTCACGATTCTGCCGCTTCTGTCGACCACGTAGAAGCGGTACTGCGGCGTGCCGAGCGTTCCGACGTTCTGCACGACAATGCCGTAGCCTGCCTCTTCCGGTGCATCCAGGCGAAGACCGTTGATGTAGAACTTGTTGTCTCTCTTCTGAAGGATGTTGCGGTTGCCGTAAGCCTTGCCGCTCGGGGAGAACGCGAAGGTTCTCGGGACCGTCAGCCAGCTCAACCGTAATCTCCTTGCCGCTCTGCATGGAACCGTCGTTGATCTCATCCGGGGAGAAGAGGTAGAGGTCCGCCTTCTCAATGCCGTAGAGGTCGCCGTTGATGAAGTCCGCAGCGGTCCAAGCATCGACATCGTACTGCGCGACAAACTCGCTCTTGCCCTTGAAGAGGACAAAGCCGGTCTTCATTCTGCCGATACCGTCGAACGCGTACTCCTTCTGGCCCACGCGCAGAATCTTGTTGCGGTATGCTCTGCCCTTCGAGTCGCTTCTCCACCAGGAGGCCTCGAGGTCAATGTTCTGGTCCTCGTCCAGGTTCGCGGACGGGTACATCCAGAACCACTTGTTCTTCATGAGAGCGCCGCCGTCGTAGCCGCTGTAGTAGCGGACACGCTCGTCGCTGGTCGGGTTGGAACGCACCGCATTCGAGATGCTTGCGACCTTGTCCCACCACTCGATCATGACACCCTTCTCATCGAAGCCGTAGGTTGCGCCGTTGATGTCGCGCTGGAAGGGCTGCTCGCCCGCGCGGCTTCTGTACTTCTTGGAGTCGGCGCCGAAGTAGAACCACATCTTCTCGTAGTCCCCATAGTCTCTGCCGGTGACTTCGCTCGTCAGATGAGAGCCCCAGTCATAGTAGAGCCAACGGTTCGTGTAGAGCGCGCCGTCCTCATCCGCATAGTAGCGAGCGTTCACGAAGGGATCCTCGTCCTGGATGACATTGCCCTCTTCGTCAATCCAGCCGGTCAGCATGACACCGTTCTCATCGAACGCGTAGGTCTTGCCGTCGACCTGCTTGCGGAAGCCCTTGCCCTTCGCGCGGAGACCCTTTGCCGTCCTCGCCGAAGTAGTGCCAGCCGCCCTCGCCGTAGGCGCCGTCCGGATCGCTCTCGCCGTCAATGAAGACCCAGGCATTCTTCACCATACGGCCGTCCTGGTCGACATAGTACTCGTCGCCGCCGAAGCTGAAGATGCGGTTCTTCAGGATGAACCCGGAATCGCCGAGATAGAACCAATCTTCCTTCGACTTTCTTGAAGGCGTTGACTACCGGCTGATCCTCCCGGTTCAGATACTGCCACTCGTCTCCGACTTTGGTCCAGCCTTCGATGGCGTAGGCTGTGACGGTCGGAAAGAGGCAAGCAGCAGCTGCCGCCAGCAGAAACGCTCTGGCTGCTTTGACATGCTTTGTGTGTTTCATGTCCTTCCCCTTTCTCTCTGCAGTGCTAGGGTAAGTCTCTCGACTTTCCCGCAAAAGGGCGCTATATCCCTTCTGCATATTAATATTTTCTTAACCAATCTATCACTTCTGTTCCGCTTTGTCTATAGCTGTTCCGACGTCACGAATATAAAATTTTCTCCCATTTTCGTGATTTTTTTCCCAGTTCAATACGCATCATTTTCAGTTCTTTATGTATATATCCTCTGCTTTTCTGCATCGTATTATCAGGACGTATCTCCCGCAAAGCTTCATATGAACCGACACCTGACTTGCAAAACTTGTCAAAAAAACGCCTTTTGTCCTTTTTTCCACAGTTTACGGTCCCGATTTTATGCCGATCCGCTGTCTCGATCTCCAAACCCATGAAAATTAAGAAAAATCTGCGAATACGAAGGCCGCGGCCGCCGGTTCACACTCGTTTACGGCTTTTTCTTTTTGCGACTCTTGGCTTAAAATGTAGGGAAATGCTGAGAAAGGAGTTTTGGAATGGCTAAATTATTTGGCAGACTTGTGCGCCTCGCACTGGTCGCAGGCGCAGCGGCAGCGGCAGCCTCCTACTACCGCCAGTACACCGAGTTCCACCGCGATCTGGATGAGGAGTTTCATGACTATGAGGAGGGAGAGGAAGGCGCAAGCACCGCGCATACCGCAACCCCGAACCGGAACTATGTGTCCCTGAACGCTAAGCGCGACGAGTTTACGGCTGCGGCGCAAAATACCTTTGAGGCGGCAAAGGGCATGGTCTCGAGCGCTGCAGGAATGTTAAAGGATGTCGGCAACATTCTCGCGGACAATCTTCAGGCGGCAAGCGCCGAGAAGAACTCTCATGCTTCCGACTGCGGCTGCGCTTGCCACTGCGACTGCGAAGAAGCGGCTGAGAACGTGACGGAGAACGCAGACAAAGCCGCGGAAATCAGCTCCGATGAGCTTCTCGCGAAGTCCTATGCGGCTGCCGGCAACGAGGCAAAGCCCGCAACCGAAATCACCGAGGAGCTGTAAGCCGATCCGTATTACAAAGTCGTATTACACAGAAAAGAGCAGACGGAGAAGGAACCCTTCTCCCGTCTGCTCTTTTTGATTGCGCGCTCTCTGCTATAGCCCCCTTTTCCTCTCTATACTCCCTCCAGATTAAAGTCCGGAAGAAAGCGGCTGCCGCGGCTGTCCGCCTCCTGAATGTAACCGTTTCGAAAGCCGAGGCGAAGGAAGTAATCCTCCGCTCTTGCCCGCTCTCTCGCGGTCAGCGAGCGATTCAGTTCCGGGTAGCGCGTCTCTCGGAACGGGGTGTATTGGAACATGAGGCTCACGTACTGCTCTGTTCCGTACGCCTCTGCGATTTCTTCCAGCACCGCAAAGCTGTTTTTTAGGTGCAGCGGCAGGACAAGATGGCGTATCATCACGCCGCTCACTGCCTTTCCCGCATCGCTCAGCTTCAAATTCCCGCTCTGCCGGTACATCTCCCGTATGGCCGCCCTTGCGACTTCCGGATAATTTGCCGCGCCCGAGAAGCGCGCCGCGAGTGCGTTGTCCGCGTACTTGTAGTCCGGCAGCCAGACATCGACCAGGCCTTCCAGGGCGCGCAGTACTTCCACCCGCTCATAGCCGGAGGTATTGTAAAGCACCGGTACTTTCGGACGGTAGATGTTCAAGGCCTTGATAATCTCCGTGACCCAGGGTGTGGGCGTCACAAGATTAATGTTATTCGCGCCCTTTGCCTCGAGTTCGCGGAAGATATCCGCCAGCCGCTCCGCCCTCAGTTCGCGGCCGTAGCGCTCCCGGCTGATCTTGTGATTCTGGCAGAAAACACAGTGCAGGTTACAGCCCGAAAAAAAGACCGTCCCCGAGCCCTCCGCGCCGCTGATACAGGGTTCCTCCCCGAAGTGGAGCGCCGCCCTTGCGGCAAGAAGCCGGGCGCTGCATCCGCAGGCACCCGGCTTCTCTTCCCGATTGACGCGACAGAGTCTCGGACAGAGCTCACAGGAGCGCAAGTCCAAATCTATCATATATCACTCTTCTTTCCTTCTCAGAAATCACAGTATACGCCAAAGCCTCGGCACAGCAAATGCTTCCGGCTGCCCGGTGCTTTGCTTGTATGCTTGTCTCTTTCCGTCTCAGAGCTTAAAGCTGCTCTTCAGCGAGACAATGCGGTTAAAGACCAAGTTCTCCGGCGTGGAATCCTTCGAATCCACGCAGAAGAAGCCGTTCCGCACGAACTGGTAACTGTCATAGGCCTTTCGCGCCCTTCAAAAGTTCGGCTCCAGCTTACAATCCTTTAAGATAATGCGGGAGTTCGGGTTTAAGTTCAGGTTGCCGTTCTCATCGAGCTTGCCCTTTTCCTCATCGACCAGGTTCTCATAGAGTCGGCACTCGGCATTGACCGCCGTGGAGGCATTGACCCAGTGGATGGTGCCCTTTCACCTTTCTGCCCTCAAAGCCCAGTGCCGCTCTTGGTCTCCGGGTCGTAGGTGCAGTGGACGGCAATCACCTTGCCGTTCTCGTCCTTATCGACACCCACGCACTTCACAAAGTAAGCGCCCATGAGACGCACTTCATTGCCCGGGAAGAGGCGGAAATATTTCTTCGGCGGCTCCTCGCGGAAGTCATCTTCCTCAATCCAGAGTTCTCTGCCGAAGGGAAGGGTGCGGCTGCCAAGCTCCGAGTTCTCAAGGTTATTCGGCATCTCAAGCTCCTCGATCTGACCCTCCGGATAGTTGTCGATGATCAGCTTGAGCGGCTTTAAGACCGCCATCATGCGTGCACGGGAAAGCTTCAAATCCTCGCGGATGCAGTACTCGAGCATCGCGGAGTCGACCGAAGAATTTGCCTTCGAGACACCGACCAACTCCACAAAGCGCTTGATGGACTCCGGCGTATAGCCTCTCCGGCGGAGCGCCGCAATCGAGACCAGGCGCGGGTCGTCCCAACCGTCCACAATGCCGTCCTCAACGAGCTTCTTGATGTAGCGCTTGCCGGTCACGACATTTGTGAGATAGAGTTTCGCAAACTCAATCTGGCGCGGCGGCTCCTCAAACTCGCACTCCTGTACAACCCAGTCGTAAAGCGGACGGTGATCCTCAAACTCGAGGGTGCAAATGGAGTGGGTAATCTTCTCGACCGCGTCCTCAATGGGATGCGCAAAGTCATACATCGGGTAGATACACCACTTGTCGCCTGTGTTCTGGTGGGAGAGGTGTGCAATGCGGTAGATGACCGGATCCCGCATGTTGATGTTCGGGGAAGCCATATCAATCTTTGCGCGAAGCACGCGCTCGCCGTCCGCATACTTGCCCTCGCGCATCTCCTCGAAGAGCTTTAAGTTCTCCTCGACCGAGCGGTTGCGGTAGGGGCTCTCCTTGCCGGGCGTATTGAAGTCGCCGCGGTACTCGCGAATCTGCTCCGCCGTCAAGTCGCAGACAAAGGCTTTGCCCTTCTTGATCAGCTTGACCGCACACTCGTACATGGTCTCGAAGTAGTTCGAGGCAAAGAAGACACGGTTATCGAACTTTGCACCGAGCCACTCCACATCCGCGCGAATCGACTCGACAAACTCCCACTTTTCCTTGGTCGGGTTCGTGTCGTCGTAGCGGAGGTTAAAGAGACCGCCGTACTCTTCCGCGAGGCCGTAGTTCAAAAGAATGGACTTTGCGTGACCGATGTGCAGGTAGCCGTTCGGCTCCGGTGGGAAACGCGTCTGTACATGCGAATATCTTCCCGAGGCCAAATCCTTGTCGATCTCATTCTCAATGAAATTCTTTTCGCGACGCTCCGTTCCCGCATTTTCGCGAAGTTCCGCGGCTTCCGCCGCTCTCTTCTCCTCACTCATGGGGCGTATCTCCTCTCTTATTTTGTGACGTTAATCGCGCTGAGCCGATAGCCCGCGTCCGTCTTGGTGAAAATCAAATTGGGCTTTCCGCCGTCCACAGAGACGACCAGATTGCCGCCCGCCTCCCGTAAGTTCAGGAGATCGCAGTGCAGGACGGAGTTTGTGAAAGTCTTCGGTGAAAATCTGCTCCGCCGTGTACTTCCGCATCAATTCATCTTTGCTGTCAATCTCGTTGCCGGATTCGATGCCCAGATACAGCGGGTACTGCGCAAGTTCCGCGAGTGCCTGCATATTCTTATCCCGCACGGCGAAGAGCGCCTGCCCCACAGTATAGAGGGCATCCTTATCGCCGATCGCCGTTGCCTGATCCGCGGCAGCGCTTAGGCTAAAGTTCTGCCCGTCCATCTTGCCGAGGAGCTTTACGCCCTCGCCCGCGGGAAATCCGTTCGTGAGCTTCGATAGATCCGGCTTCTCTGCCGCATCCTCCCCGGTCTCCACATAAATGAGACCAAGCTCCTTGTTCTGCAGGGTAAAGCCGTTCATCGATGCGTCGAGCACCACGCCTTCCAGTGTGTCCTGTGCCGCCTCCGCTGTCTTGCTTGTCTCGGCAAGCGTCGTGCTGCTCTCGACACTGCTCGGCGTCGCACTGTCCTTTGCCCCGGCGCTCTCCTTCTTTCCGCAGCCCACACTGAGCAGGGAGATGGAAAGCAGAGCGAGCGCCATGATTCTCTTGCTTCTCATAATCACCTCGTTAGAATTTCCGGAAGCGCTCATAGCGCTGATTAGCGAGTTCGTCGCGGCTCATTGCGCTGTACTTGCCGATAAACTCGAGGAGTTCCGGCTCCAGTTCCCGCGCTACCGTTTGAATGTTCTCATAGGTCACCGGTTCCGGCTCGGGAATAATCTTTCTCGATGACGCCGAGCTCAAGAAGATCGCGCGAGGTAAGGCGCATATTCGCCGCGGCAAGTTCCGCCTGCTTCGCATCGCGGTACAGAATCGCCGCGAAGCCCTCCGGCGAAAGGATGGAATAGACCGCGTTCTCCATCATCCAGACCTCGTTTGCGGTCGCAACGCCGAGCGCACCGCCGCTCGAGCCCTCGCCGATGACGATCGCGAGTATCGGGGGTCTTCAGTGCCGCCATCTTCTGCAGGTTTTCGGCAATTGCCTGTCCCTGGCCTCTCTCCTCCGCGCCGACGCCGCAGTAAGCACCGGGCGTATCGACAAAGCAGATGACCGGGCGCTTAAAGTGCTCTGCCTGCTTCATGAGTCGCAGCGCCTTCCGATAGCCCTCGGGATTCGGCATGGCAAAGTTTCTTCTCTTGTTCTCAAGGAAGTCTCTGCCCTTCTGGATGCCGATCACCGTGACCGGGATGCCGTGGAAGGATGCGATGCCGCCGATCACGGCTTCATCGTCCCCGTAGCAGCGGTCGCCGTGCAGTTCCATGAAATCCGGGAAGAGCGCGTCGATATAATCCTTTGCGTGCGCTCTGTCCTTTGCGCGGGACAGCTTGACCGTCTCCCAGGCGCTCAGAACACCGCCCTCGGTGTCACGGCTCTCGCTCTCCTCTTCTTGCTCCGCCTTCTGTCCGAACGCGAGGCGCTGTAAATTCTGCAGTGCGGAAGCCGCCGCATCCAAGAGGCCCGGCCCCTTTTTCGGCGCAACTTCCTCGCGGCCAAACGCCTCGACCTGCTCTGCCTCTTCAATGACCGGAGCGGTCTCCGACTCGAGCTCCGCCGCGCCCTTCACATGCAGTCGCAAAATGTGCGCGAGCACCGCTCTCTGGTCTCTGCGCGGCACAATCGCATCCGTGAAACCGTGCTTTAAGAGGAACTCCGAGCGCTGGAAGCCCTCCGGGAGCTTGCCGCCTATGGTCTGCTGAATGACACGCTGACCGGTAAAGCCGATCAGTGCGCCCGGTTCCGCGAGGATAATGTCGCCGAGCATCGCAAAACTTGCGGTCACGCCGCCCATGGTCGGGTCGGTCAAAACGGAGATAAAGAGCTGGCCACTCTCCTGCAGTCTGCCGAGCGCCTCCGAGGTCTTGACCATCTGCATGAGGGAGATGATGCCCTCCTGCATTCTCGCGCCGCCGGAGCAAGCGTAGAGAATGACCGGGAGCTTTTCCTCGGCCGCGCGCTCTGCCATGCGCGCAATTTTTTCGCCCAGATTGTGTCCCATGGAACTCATCAAAAAGCGCGCGTCACAGACACCGATGGCGGTCGGAATGCCGTCGATCGTGATTTTACCCGTCACGACCGCCTCATTGAGACCGGTACTCTCCTTGACTTCCCAGAGTTTCTGCTCGTACTCCGGAAACTCAAGCGGGTTTACCACCGGAAGTTCTTTGGTTCCACTCCTCAAAGCTTCCCGGATCCGCAAGCAGTTTAATTCTGCGCTTCGCGTGAATGCGGACATAGGCACCGCAGCTCGGGCAGGCAAAATCGTTTGGCCCGCACGTCCTGCACGCTGTGGACCGCGCCGCACTTTTTGCACTTTCGCATCACGACTTCCGGTTCTGCTTCTGCTGTGTTTCGCTTGAAAAAATCGATGCGCATCTTTCCCTGTCACTTTCCGAGGATGAAAGGTGAGTTCTGCCTCCACCGCCTTTCTCATCCTCTACATATGCTGTCGCCTTGCCCTTGCCGACAGGTCCCTTCACCTTCTCAATCTCACAAACCAGTCTCAGCCGATCTCCCGGCACCACCTTGCGGCGAAGCGCGCGTGATCCACGGCGCCGAAAGTACGCGGTTCTGCCCGGCATTCTCCTCCTGCGAGAGAATCGCGACCGCACCGGTCTGCGCGAGCGCCTCGATAATCAAAACGCCGGGCATCACGGGTTCCTCCGGGAAATGTCCCCGGAAATAGGATTCGTCAAAGCTCACCGCCTTAAAGCCCTCGGCGCGAACGCCGGGCTCCAGTTCGGTGATGCAGTCTACCAGAAGAAACGGGTGACGGTGCGGCAAAATCTTCTCAATTTCTTTGATTCCGAGCTTTTACCTGCATCTCACGCCTCGTACTTTCTCATCAGAATGGTCGCATTGTGGCCGCCGAAGCCGAGCGAGTTGCTGATGGCAGCACGCACCGGGAAGTGCTCTGCCCGCGCCCTTCACATAGTCGAGATCGCACTCCGGATCGTCCTTTTCGAGGCCCGCCGTCATGTGGACATAGCCCTCTTCGATGGTCTTTGCGAGCACCACAGCCTCGACACCGCCGGCCGCGCCGAGCAGGTGACCGATCATGGACTTCGTGGAACTGACCGCGAGCTTATCCGCCGCTTCGCCGAAGGCGCTCCGAATTGCCTTGGTCTCGGAGAGGTCGTTTCAAGTGGGTCGAGTGCCGTGCGCGTTCACATAGTCGATGTCTTCGGGATTCAATCCCGCATCGCGGAGTGCAAAGCGCATGGCCGCCGCCGCGCCGGAACCGTCCTCGAGCGGGGAAGTGATGTGGTTTGCATCGCAGGTCGCGCCGTAACCGGACAACTCAGCATAGATCTTTGCGCCGCGCTTTAAGGCGTGCTCCAGTTCTTCGAGCACCAAAATGCCCGCGCCTTCACCGATCACAAAACCGTTGCGCTCAAGATCGAAGGGGATCGAAGCGCGCTTCGGGTCCTCGGTCGTGTTGAGCGCCGTGAGCTGCATGAAGCCCGCAACACCGATGGGGGTAATGCTCGCCTCCGCACCGCCCGCCAGCATGATATCCGCGTCGCCGCAGAGCAATGGAGCGGAGGGCTTCACCGATGTTGTGCGTGCCGGATGCACAGGCCGTCACAATGTTGATGTTCTTGCCCTTTCAGCCGCAGTGAATCGCGACATTGCCCGCCGCCATATTGCTGATCATCATCGGGACAAACAGGGGGTTCACGAGGTTCGGTCCCTTCGTGGTCATGCGCTCGTACTCGCGCTCCACCGACTGCAGAGAGCCGATGCCGGAGCCGATCGCGCAACCCGCCATATAGGGATCTTCCTTGCTGAGGTCGAGGCCGCTGTCCGCAAGTGCCTCTTTTGCCGCCGCAACGGCAAACTGCGAAAAACGCTCCATGCGGCGCGCCGATTTGACGTCCATGAAATCCGCAGCCTTGAAGTCCTTGACTTCGGCTGCCAGTTTCACTTTGAACTTTTCCGTATCAAACTGGGTGATGCGGTCAATTCCCACCTGACCCGCTTTCAGCGAGTTCCAAAATGCCTCTGTGCCGATGCCGATCGGCGTCACCGCGCCGAGTCCGGTCACTACCACTCTTCTTTTTTCCATGTATAGCGTTCTCCTGCAAAGCCGCGTTGCCTGGTTTCAAAGAACGGCGGAAGCTCTTAGATAGAGAGTCCGCCGTCTACGGACAGAACCTGTCCGGTGATATAGGAAGCCTCGTCCCCCGCGAGGAAGACGACCGCAGACGCAATATCGTCCGCGCTCCCCATGCGTCCCAGCGGGACACCCGAGAGAATGGCATCTTTTGACTTGTCACTGAGCACCGCCGTCATGTCGGTGTCAATAAATCCCGGTGCGACGGCATTTACGGTAATGCCTCTGCTGCCGAGCTCACGCGCAGCCGTCTTGGTCATGCCGACCAGACCCGCCTTCGCTGCGGAATAATTCATCTGCCCCGCATTGCCGTGAAGGCCCGAGTATGAGGAGATGTTGATGATGCGACCGCTCTTTTGGCGCAGCATCTTCTTTGCCGCCTGCTGCATACAGTAATAAGCGCCATATAAGTTGGTCTGCAAGACCTCATCAAACTGCGCTTCCTTCATGCCGATTAAGAGCGCATCGCGGGTGATGCCTGCGTTGTTCACGAGTATGTCCAGTCTGTCCTCTCGCGCAAGAGTTCCTCGAAACATGCGCTGCACCGCCGCCGCATCCGCGACATTCGCCTGAATCAAAAACGCCTTGCCGCCCGCAGCCTCGATCTCTGCGCGCACTTCCTCGGCCTTTGCCTCGGAGCCGTTGTAGTTTAACGCCACCACAGCGCCCAGAGAGGCGAGGCGCACGGCAATGGCTCTGCCGATGCCGCGCGATGCGCCGGTGACCAGCGCTACCTTACCGCTCAAATTGCTCATATCTTAGACAGATCCTCCATGGTCTCGATGTTTACGACCGTTGCCTCTCTGTCAATCTTCTTTCACAAAGCCCGCAAGCGTCTTGCCGGGTCCCAGTTCGTAGAAGGTATCCACGCCCGCCGATAGCATATTGCGTATGCTCTGCTCAAAGCGCACCGAGCTGTAGACCTGCTCGGTCAGAAGTCCTCTGACCTTCGCCGCATCTTCCACGATACCGCCCGTCACATTCGCATAGTAGGGAATGCGAAGCGGATGAATTTCCGTTTCCGCGAGCACCTTGCCCAGTTCCTCGCCGGCTTCTCTGAGTAGGCCGGAGTGGAAGGGACCGCTCACGTTCAGCATGAGCACGCGCTTAATGCCGCGCGCCTTCAGTGCCTCCGCCGCAGCCTCGACCGCCTCTTTCTTACCCGAAATGACAATCTGCCCCGGGCAGTTGTAGTTCGCAATCCAGACTTCGGGAATCTCGGAAAGCGTCTCTTCGATGAGACTTGCCTCCGCGCCGAGCACCGCCGCCATTGCGCCGACGCCGGCCGGAACCGCCGCTTCCATGAGTTCGCCGCGCCGCGCAACCACACGGATTGCATCCGTCACGGAGAGCGCGCCCGCCGCGTATAGCGCCTCGTATTCGCCGAGACTTAAGCCCGCCGCCGTATCCGGCAGGAGTCCCTGCTTCTCAACGACCTTCATGATGGCAATTCCCGTTGTCACCATGGCGGGTTGGGTGTACTGCGTCAAATTCAGCTTCTCGTTTTCCTCAAAACAGAGTGCCTTCATGTCGTAGCCGAGCAGTTCCGACGCCTCGTCGAAGACTGCGCGCGCATCTGCATCCGCCTCGTAAAAGCTCTGCCCCATGCCGATCTTCTGAGCGCCCTGTCCGGGAAACAAAAATGCCTTTTTAGACAAAGTCCGCCGCCTTTCTCGCAAGCGTCTGACACTCGCGCATCATATCCTCAATAATCTCACGGCAGGGTTTCACGTCCCGGATGAGACCCGCAATCTGACCTGCCATGACGGTGCCGTGAATGACATCGCCTTCCTGTACGGCCTTGCGGAGCGAGCCCAGGGTCAGGTACTCGAGCTCCTCAAAGCTCTTGCCCTCGGCCTCAAGGCGCGCGTACTCGCGCGTCATATCGTTCCGTAGGCTGCGCACCGGGTGACCGTGCGTTCTGCCGGTCACGGCGCTGTCAATGTCCTTCGACTTCACGATGCGGTTCTTATATGCATCGCTTTACCACAGCTTCGGTACTCGCGACAAAGCGCGTGCCGATTTGCACGGCTTCCGCGCCGAGCATAAATGCCGCCATCATCCCTCTGCCGTCCGCAATACCGCCCGCGCCGATCACCGGAATGCTCACGGCATCGACCACCTGCGGCAGCAGACACATGGTCGTTGCCTCACCGATGTGACCGCCGGACTCTGTGCCCTCCGCGACCACGGCGTCGGCACCGAGGCGCTCCATCATGCGCGCCTGCGCGACCGAAGCGACCACCGGAATGACCTTGACACCGGCCTTCTTCCAGTCCTCCATGTACTTGGTCGGCATGCCCGCGCCGGTCGTAACAACCTTGACGCCCTCTTCAATGACCACCCGCGCAACATCGTCCGCGTGGGGAGACATCAGCATGACATTGACACCGACCTGCGCCGAGGTGAGGCGCTTTGCGTCACGGAGCATATCACGAATCACTTCTCCGGGTGCGCTCGCTCCGCCGATGAGGCCCAGGCCTCCGGCCTCACTCACCGCCGCCGCGAGATGCTGCTCGGCGACCCACGCCATCCCGCCCTGCAGGATGGGATAGCGTATGCCGAGGAGCTCCGTCACTCTTGTTTTCATTCTTCGACGCCCTTGTCCTTGAGGTACTTCATGACGTCGCCGACCGTAGCGAGCTTCTCAAGATCCTCGCTCGGAATCTCAACCTTGAACTCGTCCTCCATAGCCATGACCAGCTGGAACAGATCCAGGGAGTCTGCGCCGAGATCATCCTTGAAGGAAGTCTCCTCGGTGAGGGTGCTCTCATCTGCGCTGAGCTGCTCTGCAATCATCTGCTTAACCTTTTCAAACATGGTAATCTCCTTTTTTTTGTGCGCAAGTTAATGAACACTTGCCGTTTCTTTGTCAATCTTGCTTCTTTCTTTTTTTAACCGATTCTCTGCGTTACGTCAATAGCGTATCACCGTTGCGCCCCAGGTGAGGCCGCCGCCGAAGCCCGAGAGCACAAGGATATCGCCCCGTTTGAAGCGGCCCTCGCGGTTCAGTCGGTCAAAGAGGGTCGGGATACTTCCCGCCGAGGTATTTGCCGTATCGGAGAGGTTCATCGGGAACTTGTCGAGCGGCTCGCCGAGATACTTTGGCGACCGCCTCGATGATGCGCGAATTTGCCTGATGCAGAACGTAGGCGCTCACATCCTTCTTGTCGACGCCCGCATTCCGGAGTGCCTCTTCAATGCAGAGCGGAACGGTGCGGACCGCAAAGCGGAACACTTCCTGTCCGTTCATGGAGAGGAAATGGTCTTCGGGATCCGTACGACCGGTGAGGTTATGTCCCTTCACGCCGTCCGCGCCGAGCGCGGAACCGAGGATATCACCCTTTGTCTCATCCTCGGTCGCCTCAAGCACCACGGCACCGACCGCATCTCCGAAGAGCACGCAGGTGGTTCTGTCCTGCCAGTCGATATAGCGGGTCACGAGATCGCCGCCGATGACCAGCGCCTTCTTTGCGAGTCCGGTCTTTAAAAGGCCTTCCGCCGTGCGGAGGGAGTAGAGGAAACCGGAGCAGGCCGCATTGATATCAAAGGCGACCGCGTTCGCAGCCCCGATCAGTGCCTGCACCTGGCAGGCCGCGCTCGGTGTCACATTGCCGTCCGTGCAAGTGCCGAACACAATCAGACCGATTTCCTCTGCGGAGACCCCCGCCATCTCGAGCGCTTTTTCCGCCGCGGCGGCACCCAGCGTCTCTATGGTCTCGGTCTCATCCGCGACGTGGCGCTGGTGTATGCCGGTACGCGCAAAAATCCACTCGTCACTCGTATCGATAACCTTTGCGAGGTCATCGTTCGTCACAACTTTCTTCGGCAGGGCGGAACCCGTGCCGGAAATCCACAATCTCATCGCAGCGCCTTACGCTTCCCGAAGCGACGGATGTGCGCTTCTGTATTCTTTCGCAGGCGGGGCAGCGTCCGCAAATCTTCAGGTAGTCAAGCTTCTCCTGCTGTTCGTATTCCGTTCCCTCAACCTCCGCCGGCGCAATGTGGCCGCAGCCGTACAGAATGGTGTGTTTTGCCATTGTGCTTTCCTTCTTTCTATCTATTTGCCCTATTTGCCCTGTTTGCCCGTCTCTGCCTACTCCGTTATTTTTCGCTTCAGATTCTCGCGACGCCCGTGCGTCTCGCCGCCTCGGCGACCGCCTTGGACACAGCGTCCTTGACGCGCGGATCGAAAGCCTTCGGGATGATGTTGTCCTCGCTGACCTCATCGTCCGCAATCAGGTTTGCGATTGCGACCGCAGCCGCCATCTTCATCTCCTCGTTGATATCCTTCGCGCGGACATCGAAGGCACCGCGGAACAGTCCCGGGAACACCAGCACGTTGTTAATCTGGTTCGGGAAGTCCGATCTGCCGGTCGAGATGACTCTCGCGCCGCCCTTCTTTGCCTCATCCGGGAAAATCTCCGGGGTCGGGTTCGCGCAGGCAAAGATGATGGCATCCTTGTTCATACTTTTCACCATCTCAGCCGTGACCATGTTCGGGCCGGAGAAGCCGAGGAAGATGTCCGCGCCGACCAGCGCATCCTTCAAGGTGCCGGTCTTACGATTGAGATTCGTGACCTCGAGCATCTCCTTCTGCGCCCAGTTGAGATCCTTCGAGTTCTCGTTCATGATGCCTTCGCGGTTGCAGAGCGTTAAGTTCTTAAAGCCATAGGAAAGCAGCAGCTTCGAGACTGCGATGCCCGCGCTGCCCGGTCCGTTCACGACCACCTTGACCTCTTCCTTGTCCTTGCCCACCACCTTCAGTGCATTGATGAGACCGGAGAGAACAACGATTGCCGTTCCGTGCTGATCGTCGTGGAAGATCGGAATATCGCACTTCTCCTTCAGCTTGCGCTCGATTTCAAAGCAGCGCGGCGCCGCAATGTCCTCGAGGTTTACACCGCCGAAGGAACCGGAGAGCAGATAAATCGTGTTGACAATCTCATCCACGTCCTTGGACTTCACACAGAGCGGGAAGGCATCCACATCGCCGAACGCCTTGAAGAGCACGCACTTGCCCTCCATGACCGGCATGCCGGCCTCCGGGCCGATGTCGCCGAGTCCGAGAACCGCGGTGCCGTCCGTCACAACCGCGCACAGATTCCAACGGCGCGTGAGCTCATAGGACTTGTTCACATCCTTCTGAATCTCAAGGCAAGGCTCGGCAACACCCGGGGTGTATGCGAGCGATAAATCCTCCGAGGTCTTAACCGGAATATCCGTTACAACCTTGATTTTACCCTTCCACTCGTAATGCTTCTTCAGTGATTCCTCTGCGTAGTTCATGCTATCCTCCTGTCTCTACAATGACGGGCAAAGACACAAACCCGTATGGAGAAATCATACACAAAATAACAAGTCTTTTCAAGAATAAGCAGGGGCGGGCGACACGCAGCCACGCCGTTCGGCAGCTTTCTCGGATTAAGCTTTTCTTAAATTCAATTGAATACACTACTCCGCTTACGATTTTGCTGTCAACAATCAGAGGGCTATGATAGAATCTCTCTGATTATTGAGTCCGGCAGGACACTGCCACGGAGGTATTCCATGAAATTTTATTCCTATGAGTTTTTGCTGCGACGCAATGTCGGCATGAACCGCGTGCAACTCATTATTGCGGCCGTTTTGTTTCTGATTTTACTGGTAAACGGGCTACGCTATTTTAAAGACAAACAGAGTTCCCGCCACCGCGAACCCGCGCTGATTGCGCTCCTATTACTGATTGTCATGGCGCTCCTGCAAGTGAACCGCTACCGGGAGTTGCAGGCAAACGGCCAGAAGGTCACTCTGGCAATTCATTCGGTGGAACGCATTGCAAAGGAACTGAATGTGCCTGCGGAAGAGGTTTATCTCAATGCGACCGAGTTTTCCGGCAACCCGATTATCTTTGCGAAGGACAAGTACTATCGCGTCCTCTATGTGAATGACACCACCTGCAATCTGGAGCCCATGGAGTTTATCGGCACAGAGCCCGAGTTTATTCGGGAGTAAATTCATCATTGAAAGGAATCCGCTATGCTGTCTGTTTTTAACAATTTTTATTTTCTTGTTGCCGTTAAGCTTTTAATCGGCCTGCTCTCCCTCTCCTTTGTCATTAACATCAGCGGCAAGGGAAATCTTGCCCCCTCAAACGCAAGCGATCAGATTCAGAACTATGTACTCGGTGGTGTGATCGGCGGCACCATCTATAACAGCGCTATCACCATTTTGCAGTACATCCTGATTCTGCTCATCTGGTGCATTGTTATTTTAAGCCTCAAATGGATTAAGACCAACAACCACGCAATCGGACAGCTTCTGGACGGTCAGCCCCTGGTCATCGTGAATCACGGGAAGCTGAGCGTCAAGAACTGCCGCCGCGTGGGTCTCACCGCGCACGATCTCTCCTTTAAGTTGCGCGCGGCAGGCTACTACTACGTAGAAGACTTACAGCGCGTTGTTGTGGAGCAGAACGGACAGCTGCTCGTGATTCCCTACGGCGAGGAGAACCCGAAGTACCCGCTGATTACCGACGGACAGATTCAGCGTGATATTCTGGAGTTGATCGGCAAGGACGAAGCTTGGCTCACGGAGAGTCTCGCAAAAATGGGTCACCGCGATCTGAGCCGTCTCTTTCTCGTTGAGTATCGCGAAGGAAAGCTTCTGGTTTCCGGCTTTAAGCTTGTTAGAAGTCCGAAAAACTGCTATAATGATAGTCTATTCGGGGATGTACCGGTTTCGACAGGGACCGTGCAGCCGGTGAAGCTATCCGCATGCGGTGCGTTAAACGGCAAACTTAAATACAAACGCTAACGATAATTTAGCATACGCAGCCTAAGGGCTTGCCGTCCGCCCCAGAGCACTCACACTTTGGGACCCGGGCGTCGACTTTGTGAGAAACGACTTGCGCTAAGCTTTGCACGCAAGGGCGTAATATGAAGCTACCAAAACCGTGAGGGCGTCCGCTCCCGCGCGGCAGAGGGAATGTCAAAGAGCTGACTATGATAGTAGAAGAACGGGGAATCGGTTTTTGGACACGGGTTCGACTCCCGTCATCTCCATAAACGAAAAAGCACGCATATAGGCCGAAAATGGCTTGTGTGCGTGCTTTTTCTATAGCTGTAATGGCGAAATGTCTGCCTCGCCCGATAGAAAAACTACCAAAAACGGGGGCTCATGCAACACGGATGCAACACGGATGCAACACGAAAGTTTTTAGGCAACTGCCTCCGCTCCTGCGGGCAGCGTCTCCGTGTCGCGCGTGCTGTCCCAGCGCCCCTCCGCGTCTACATAGTAGTAGTACGGAGCTCCGCCGACCGACGGCTGCGTCCCGCGCACATATGCGCTCCGAGCCATGAGGCCGGTCTTCGTGAGGTAGTACTGCGCGCCCTGATACTCGAGCCACTGTCCGGAGAGCATGCCGCCATCTCCGGCGAGGTAGTACCAGCCCGACGCATCGCGAAACCAGGTATCGCGGATGAGCAATCCGGAGTTGTCGAAGACATACCATCTCCCGCCGATGTGCGCCCACTCGCCTGCGAGCCGTCTGCCGGTCTCATCGGAGTACATCCAGCCGGATGCGGTCTGCTGCCATCCGGTGTGAGCCTTGGCTCTGTGCGCCGCGCACGCGGTGTACGCGCACCACGAGATTAGCATCTGGCACCACGGGGACCCCTGCAAGCCGTACCACGCGGCATACTTTGTGAAGTTTTTATCACCCGGGTTGCCGCTCTTCGTCTCCAGCTGTGCCGCGGAGGCCTTCTCTACATAGCCGTCCTCGGCCTCGATGGCTGCAATCATCTCATCGGCCGTGCAGGTGTCCGCGCCGTACATCGGACGCCCGAAGCCCGCGATCAGGTGCGTGCCGCCCACCTCGTCCTCGCGGAAAGTGTAGTGCTTCTCGGCTACGCTGCCGCCGTCGCGCGAAAAGCGCCGGCCGGGAGCGGTGTTGCCCTCCTCGGTCCACATGTCCCACACGCCGAAAATGCTCCGCGTCGCGCGCTTCACCAGCCCCACATGCGCCACGCGCCGCATAGACGCATGGTAGAAATACACGACATCCCCGCGGAGCGGGGTCTTATAGAGCCTGCCCGCCTTTGCGAAAAGACTCATGCCGGTCGGAGTGTAGGCGGTGTAGTCCCCGCAGAGTAGCTTCTGTCCAGCCTGATATGTGTTCATGTGAATCTCCTTTCAAAAAAAGAGAAGCGGGCTTTCGCCCGCTCCTGTTTACTCTTCTTCGTCCTCATCCCGTCTCTGGTAGTACAGCGCCGCGAGCTTTTCAAGTGCCTCCGCGTTGCTGAAAGCTGAGCTCTGTGCCGAAATGATGCTCGCCGCCGTTCGTCGCGGTGTATCTCACGCTCTTGAAGTGCTCAGCGAGTTTCTCCGCAAGCTCCTTGCCGCCGTGCGCCAGTGCGAGATACTGGAAATCGAGTGCGTAGCGCTCCAGCATGTCGAGGATCCGGTCGAAGTTCTTCTCGCTCGTGCAGAGCTTCTTCGCGATGCTGCGCCCGATGCTATCAAGTCTCTTGTAGAGGTCTTCGAGAAGGAATCTCTCGTCCGTGCCGTCCTCCGCCTTGTAGGCCTCCGCCTTGATCAGCGTCGCGATCATGTACGCCTGGAACTCATCACCCTCTGCCCAGGCCTTTGCCATCTCCAGCCCCTCGTTGCTCACCTCTCTGAAATCTGCCTCAGTCAAATATCTCTTCATCTCTGCTTCCTCCTTGTGTGTTGGGCTTGTGCCCCCCTCTTCGTTACATCTATAGTATAGCTTTTGCTATAGCAAAAGTCAAGCAAAAGTAGAGAAGCTTTTTGAGATTTTTCACACGAAAAAGGGAAGGCCGAAGCCCTCCCTTGATTTTATATCGGCCACTCGCCCTCGTGCGCGTCGTGCCAGCGGCTCTCCCACAGGTCGCCGAGCGCCAAGAGCCGCTCCGTGTCGTAGAAAATCGCGAAATCCGTCGCGTCGCGCCCCAGCGTCTCGCTGATCGCGTCGAAGTACGCTTTCATCCGGTCGCGCACCGTATCTGCGCGCCAGCCGTCTCTGTCCGGCAGTATCTGGTCGCGATAGCCCCTCGCATACAGCTCCATGGCAAGGACTACATGCTCCTCCCGCTCCGTGGGGATGTCGTGCTGTGCTCTGCGCCACGCCTCGAAAAGCTCCCGTGCCAGCAGCCGCAGCATCTCATAGGGATAGCCCGCATCCGCTGCGCGTCCGTGCAGCTGTATCACCTCGACCAGCCGTCTCAGCCGGTCGGCATCGCCCTCGATGCACTCCCGCAGCAGCTCCGGCATCGAGCCGCAGGCCTTGCTGATGTCCTGCGCCGTCAGATAGCACTCTACGTCGCCCACTCTCCGCTGCCATGTGAGCCCGAGCTTCTCTTTGATGAGCTTCATACCCTCGACCAGCACCTCAACTCTCGGCTTGCCAAGCGCCTCCGCGCAGAGCTGCAGGTCGGCAAGCTCTGCCGGGGACACCCGGAAGCCTATCTGCTCCGTGCGCGGGTTTTGTGTGGGTCTCCCCATCTGTTTCCAGTCTTTTTTATCCTTTTTCATCGTCATGGCTCCGTCCTCCTATGGCTATAGCATAGCGCAAGCTATAGCAAAAGTCAAGCAATATTCCCCTTCCTATATACACATCCGCAGACACTCGCGGCGCACCGGGAGGAACTTTTTCAAAAACTCCGTATTTCTGCTTGACTTTTGCTATAGCATAACGTATACTAAGAGTGTCAAGAGAAACGGGGGCAGCCCACAATACAGAGAGGACAAAGTCATGACGAACGAGAGAATCGAGAAGGCAATCGAGGCAGGAGCAAGAAGATGGACAAAGGGCGAGTACGACCGGCTGTATGTGAAACCGGAGCTGCTCGGACTTGAGTGCGAGTACTACAAGACCGGCAACGTGCATCACGCCTACTGGCGCGGCGGAGAGATGTCAAACTGCGACGCGCGGCGCGTACTCGCAGCAAGCATTTGGTACGACCTCAAGACCGACAAGATCTACATGAAAAACCCGCCGAAGTACTACAAGGAGGCGCTTTTCGAGGCAGCACGCGAGTTCTTCGCATAACCCCACCACAGGGCGGGGGCTTCCCCGCCCGACCTTCTAAAAATTCTTTCATGTTTTGCTTGACTTTTGCTATAGCATAACTTATACTATAGACATACCACAAAGCACACCGCAGCAGCGGCACAGAGGAGGACACTATGGACGCAAGATACATCATGGACTACACCGCATTCGAGCTCATGTACGAGGGCATCAGACACACCACCGTCGAGAGACACGCCGAAGAGTGGCAGCTCACGGCTGAGCAGGTCGAGACGCTGAAAGCGCGACTGCTCGAGGAGGAGAACCGCGTTTATGAGTACTGGCTCGGCAATCTCCCGCATTTCGCGGTCTTTGAGAGTGGCTCCCTTGACTACGACTGGGACGCAGACACCGACAACCGCCTCGGCTCGGATGCACTGACCACTATCGCTCGCGACCTCATCGAGAGAGTTCACCACGCCGAGCAGATGCTCGCGGATGGCGTTTTCCCGGCGCTCGCCGACTACGCCGACGAGCTTGCGATTCTCATCCGCGATTTTGACGAGTACGCATACGACTACGACAAAGTGAAGCGCCCCGAGACCGGCGCCGAGGACTCGACCGAGGGATTCGCTTTTTGTCGCCGGCTGGAGACCTTCGCTCTCGGAGGTAGGCGACATCTTCGAGCAGTTCCCGCAGAGTCTTGACGAGCTTCACGACCTCATGGGCGGCCTCCGCTCCGAGTACATCGACTGGCTGCGCGACAAGGTCGTCGAGATGGAGTTTGCAAGCGACGACCTCGACGAGGATGCTCCGGACTACGCAGAGAAGCGCGCCGCGCTTGTGAAGGCTTGCGCCGACGACATCGCAGACGATATGATCTGCGAGGCCGGGATGGGCGAGCCGCAGTACCTCTTCGAGGTGCAGAGCTATAGCAGCACGCTCCCCGCAGACGTATACAGCCAAGTCCTGCGGGCACTGCGCGAGCAGGCCGGAGTTGATGAGGAATAAAACGAGAGGGCTTCGGCCCTCTTTTTTTTCTCAAAAAAAGCTCAAAATCTTTCTATTTTTGCTTGACTTTTGCTATAGCAAAATCTATACTATAGATGTAAACAAGAGGAGGGCACAAGCCCAACACACACAAGGAGGTAGCAAGATGACACAGTACAGAGAGAGCGCATGGAGCCTTTACGACGGCGGCTGGAGAGCAGCAGACAGCGAGTGGCTCGCAGAGGAGTACGACCTCACCGCAGAGGAAACCGCGGCGCTGGTCGCAGAGCTCGCGGAGTGCGAGAAGCTCGCGAAGTAAGGCTGAAAAAGGAAAAAGGGGCGGGCAACCGCCCGCCCCCGCTCCTTTTCTTACTCGCCCTCAGACGGGGAAGCCCCCGCGCTGTCGGCAAGACCCTCGCCCACGCAGTACGCGATGACTGCCGCGCCCTGGAGGATGAGAGCCGAGACCTGCGCGGCCTCGCTCTGCCCCGCTCCACGGTAGATCATGACGCCGGACACAAAGCCCGCGACTGCCATCCAGAGTTTTCTGCTGGTCAGCTTTCTAAGAATGTTGTTCATGTGTTTTTCTCCTTTCAGTAGGTAAAATCGTGTTTCTCGAGGCGCTCTCGGTACTGCGCCATGATAAAGTCCGAGGTGGTGCGCGTCACATGGTTCCGGAAATGCGGATGCGCGTCGCAGTAGGCGTCATAGGCATTTATATCCATAAGCGCCTGGTCGTAGGAGTCCTTGCTGTGCTTGATGCCGCGGCCGATTTCATCACCAAAGCGCAGGATTCTCGCACGCGCGTCTTCCGCCCGCATCTCTTCCCCAGACGCTTTCACTTCGTCGAGCTTGTCGGACAGCATCGTGAGGCGTTTGTCTAGAGCCTCCATATGCTCCCGCATGTCGCGGGTCATCTCACTGCCGAGCGCCCTCGCAAGCGCCGACCAGGGCTTTCCCATGCGGGGCGAGCTTTTCAGCAGCCGTCAGTACAGCCACCGCCAGCCATCCGGCAGCGGTCACGATGGAGCCGATGTCTGCTGCGCCCACGATGTCGCGCCACCACATCAGCCCTCCTCGTGCTCGTCCCTCGGGCGGGCGTTGCTGTCGGTCGCAAGGTCGCCCCTGCCCATCTCATGGAGAGCGGCGGCCACGCCGTCCTTGAGGCGCTTCGCGATGTGCGCGAAGGCCATCCGCCCCGCGATAATCTGCGCTGCCAGCATCCTGTGGATTTTTCTGATTTTGCTCTCGATCACTCCTCTTCATCTCCTTTCATCAAGTCGTTGACTGCCCTCAAGCAGCTCGGCGAAGCGCTTTTCAAGCTCCGCGTGGCTCTTTGCTACCACCTCGGCGCGGCGCTCATCGCTCCGCTCGATAGCTGCATCCAGCTGCGCCTGCCAGCTCGCGGGCGTAGCGGACAGGACGGGCACCGGCTCCTCGCCGCTCACGTCCACAGAGTCCACTCTCATGCCGTCCGCCACATCGAGCATCAGCGCCTCGACGTGCTCTACATCGACCTCACCGGCGATGGCGATGACGCTGCCAGTCCGGCCGTCAAAAATCACTGTTTCTCTCATGTTCTCCTTTCCGCTCATGCTATGAGCTCTACGCGCTCCAGTCGCGCGGTGAAAACCGTGTTAGCCCCTGTTTTTGCGGAAATTGCTGCCGTGCGCGGCGACCACTAAAAACCCTTGCTCTGTCACGCCGTCCAGCGGTATATCCAGCGTCACTCGGCCGCTCTGCGCCCGCTGTCCGTTGACAGCTTTCTCCCGTATGGGCGACAGCACGCGGTCGCGCGGCTGTCCGGTGATGCGCGAGAAACCGCCCCAGACGTTCACGCCGTTGCCGTGCGGCATAATGACCGCGTTGGTGGAATATGACACCGTGACCACCGCCCGCCTAAATGGCAGCAAGGCCACGCTCGGAGTAAGCACCCAGAGGGCAATGGCAGGCTCGCCTCCTCCAGAAGTTGAGCCGCCTATCGCGCTTACCACCTCGGCAGACCGCGCGGGGTTTAGGCCGGCATTTGTGCCGAGAGAGTACCGCGCCCGTGTGTCGATTTTACCTTCCGCCCACCCCGAGAGATGCACTCCATCGAAGCGGGCTCCGTCAAAAGGGACGCACGTCGCCGCGTAGTCTACCATGGAGCCCCAGACTCCCAGCACGTTCACGCCCGCCCGGATATTTTGCGGCAGGACGGTCGGCGCAGGTGCCCACGCCCACATACAGGTGGGGTCTATCTGACTACCGCCCGGCATACGCATGAAGACTCCGCGCCCTTTCGAGCCGTAGTCTCCGATGAAGGCCGTGTTTTCGTACGCATCCATCACACGCTGTCCGCCGATGTCTCCGGATATCGGCCAGCGGTACATAGCGCCAGGGATTTTCATCCCGTTTTTACTCGTAAAAGTGCAGCCCTGCAGCACCTGCTGTGCGGTCGCATCCCCGAGCGCCTCGGAGTCCATGCAGATATGCGGGTGGCCGTCCTCCCGCATGTAGTATGCATTGTGGGCGGGGGCGTGCATCCAGAGCGTGCGCGCGTTTAAATCGATACCGTACTCGGTGGTGATGCTCCCGCGCGGGTCGATGCCGTTCGGGCCCATGGTGTTGAAGACCGGGATGCTTCCGTCTACTCGCTGACCGCCGACCCAAGCGCTCTTACCCGCGAGTATGTCCCCCGCTCCAGCGCTGCCCGCGGTCTGCTCCGCGAGGGATGCAGCACTCACCGTGCCGCTGCCGTTGTGATAGCCCTGCGGGACTGTGACGCTCTCCCCAGCTCGCAGAGTTCGCTGCATCGCGCCGCGATTTGGCATTGTGCCGACTCCCGTCTCGTCGTCTGTGTCCGCTCCGAGGTAGGTCTTTCCAGAAAGCACATCTGCAGCCCTTGCGGTCACCTCGTCAGAGCCGACCCCGCCGCCGCCCGAGCCCATGATGATACACTCTGCCATGTCACACCCCCCTTCCGGACAAGAAAAAGTCGATTTTCGGCCGCTTCACGCACTCCACGCGGATGCTGCCATCCAAGGTCTCAATGCGCTTTAGCTGCACGCTCGAGACCTTTTTTGCGCGCTCCGCTGTGACCTCGGCGTTTTCCACGCCCCAGACGGGGCTGTAGCTCGCCTTCATGTCCGCGACCGTCACCGTCTGCATGTACGGGAAGCTCTCCGTCCAGCCGGACAGCGGCAGCCGCACGCGCCACTGCCGAGCGTCCTGTGTGCGGGATGTCTCGGCCTTTTTCAGCTCCCTGTCGATGGTGTCCATCGTGTCAGAGAAGCAGCCCTCCACATCCGCAAAGTCATCGAGCGTCGGCTTTTTCAGGTGATAGTTTTCAGTTTCCTGCATCTTTATGCACCTCCTTGCCACTTCTTGTCAGCGAGCAGGCTTCCCCATGTCTCACCGCGCAGGTCTCGCCAGCGCATACCGGCAAAGCGCCTCCAGCGGTTATACTGGATGCTCACCTTGAGAAGTATATTCGCGGGCAGCATTTTCCGTGCGATTTCCTCTGCATTTTCTTGCAGTCCCTTTGCAGCAAGCCGGAGCTCGATGCTCACCTCGCACGTGTCCCGCTGCACTGTCAGCGTGAAGTCTCTGCCTCCGCAGAGCGCCGTCAGCACGTCCTCGAGCTTTCTCGGTGTACGGCAGGCCACTCACATAGTAGCCGCGCAGTCTCCGCCTACGGCTCTCCAGCGTCTCGCCCGGCATGATCTGGATGCCAAGCATCCGCTCTCGCGCCGCGCACTCTGCCTCGCTCATAGTGTCCGCGTAGTAGTCCTTGAGCTCCTGCGCGATAGCTGCCCATATGCGGTCGAGCTCCATGTCTCCGGCCGCTCCGTACTCTTGAAACTCCCGGATGCGCCCGATGTGCTCTGGGAGATGCGCTTCTAAGTCTGCTCTCACAGGGCGCTCACCCCCTTCACGACCGGCAGCTCAGTGTCGGCAAGCTCAAGATTTCTCGGGTTTCCGTTGAGCGTAGTCCCGCTCGCGTCGAGCACCCCCGGCACATCGAGGATTACCGCCTCGAGCTTCGATATGTAGACCGTCAGCCCGCCGTGCGTACGCTCGCCGTCCTGTGCTTCCCACGCTTTCCGGAGCTCCAGCAGATACTGCTCGACCGCCGCCTGTACAGATGCCTGAAAGTCCTTGACGGATAGCCCAGCTCGCACGGTGATATGTGTCACCACATCGACCGGCACAGTCCGCGCAGCCTCGGCCGTGAAGTCGTGGCCGATGGGCGCGATTCCGTAGCCCATGCGCGGCACAGGGCAGAAAGCTCCTGCACCTGCTTCACGAGGTAGTCGGACGGCGCTCCGTAGTCAGCCGCTTGGATGACGGCCTTCACCGTACCCCCGCCAGCATACGCGGGGTAGATTTTCACGCCGCCCACCCCCGCGACCTTTTTAAGCTCCTGCTTGTACTGCGCAGCATTGCCGCCGAAGGCGTCCTCGGAAAAGCTCTTTAGGTATCGCTCGAAAAGCTCCTCGCGCGTCTCTGCCTCGCGCCCCGGCACCAGCGTCTCCGTGATACGGCAGGAAGTCAGCCCCTCGATATAGTCGATGGGGCTCGCCTGTCCGGAGATGCCATTGGGAGCGGCTCCCGCCTCTTCGCACACAAGCCTATATGTGTTCGTCCCCGGAAGCGCGGCGGCGACCCTGTAGTTGTAGCCCTTGAGATTGAAGCGGCTCCCCACGGGGAGCGGGACATTAGACACTGCAGATGCCTCGCAGGGCGTAGCCTCTCGGGCTGTGATACCTCTGTCGGCCGCGATGAGCTTTAGGTGCTCCATGTCGGCCGTGTCCGCGTGCGACTGCTCTTTGATGTAGGCCATCTCCGTATACAGCCGCTCCGCCTCCAGCGCAAGCGCCGAGAGTGCGTTGTAGACCAGCGAGCCCTCCTGCGTCGAGATGTCTCCGGGCACGCTCGCCCGCGCCCGCTCGAGGATGCTCGCGTATGTCTCTTTAGGATAGGTCAAAATCCATCACCTCCTCGATGTCAGCCCCGACCGTATTTGCGACGCGGAAGCGCACCACCGCGCGGCTGCCCTCGCGCGTGTAGCTGAAATCCTCCACGCCCGTGATGCGCGGATGCACACACAGAGCCGCGGTTATCTCTTCCCGCAGGTCGTCGGCCAGAAAATCGTCGGGCAGCGCCTCGCCGATGTACTGCTCGATGTCTGTGCCATAGCTCCATGTGTACAGCGGGTAGCGGTAGCGCTGCGTATGCAGGCACAGCCACACCCAGACCTTGAGCGCCTCGGCGCCTCGCACCAGCCGGCCGGTGAGCTGTCCGGTGCTATAGTCGATGCCGTACTCTACGAGCTCGCGCTGCACAGCTGTCGGCTGCTGTCTCTGTGCCTCGATGGTCAGAAAACTCGGCAGGATGCTCACGGTGCGCTCACCACCTTCCCCAGCACGAGGTACTTTGTCGCCGTGTGGTCTGCCCCTGCCAGTGCATAGAGCGCGACCATGTCCCCGGCCTTGAGTGCCTCGATATACTCGGAGCCGTCAGCCAGCGGAGCGCCGTCTCGGCACTGTCCCGCGACCCGCACGGCCGAGCGCTTTATATCCCGCTCGAAAAAGAGCAGGTCGTCCTTGGCAAGCTCCAGCGTGCCGATTTTTGCGCTGTCCGCGCCCGTCATTTTGCCAAGCTGGATGCGCGGCGGGTTGTGTGCCGCTCCCTGCGTGCGCATTATCTGGATTGCGGTGTCTGCCCAGCTCATCTGCTCTCTCCTCTCTGCTCCATGATGCTGTCATAAGCAAGCTCCAGCCGCATCCGGTGGATGCCCCCGGAAAAGGTATGCTCGTCGGATTTTATCCAGTACTTGCCCTTCATGCCCGTGGCGCTATCCCGCACTGTCACGAAATAGCAGGACAGGCAGTTGATGTCCCCCAGCGCAGACACCTGCAAGGTCTGACTCGGAGCGGTATGGAGTAGCGTCTGTGCGCCGCTCTCGCTCTGACTGTCGGGCTCTTGCTTGTATACCGCCTGAAAGACTCCAAAGCGCTGGATGCTGCCATCGTCCTTGAGCTCGCCCACCTGCTCGCCCGTAGCGTCAAAGATTTTTACTTGGTTTTTGATGCTGTCCATGCTCTCCGAGATGCTGCTCTCGTAGATGCTGCCATCGTCACTCAGCACCAGCCCCGCCACCGACCACTCGGCCTTGTACATGCCGAAGCCGCGCTTGTAGATCATCGGAAAATACTTGTCGCCAGTCTGCTCGCGGGCTTTCCCATACGCAGCCAGTATGATGTCGTAGAGTGACATAGAGTCGCACAGCATCGACTGGATGCAGATACCGGTCGGATGCAGGTGCCGCACGGGCACTTGCACATCGGCAAGCACCTGCGCTGCGATGGCCTCGGGCGTCAAGTTTTTGAAGCTATACTGCCCCTCGGACTCGAGGAGATGCTTCATCATGTCGTAGGCCTCGTAGGTGATAGTGCCGGTCTGACTCGACCGCTCCACCCCGAAAATCTGCCCGAAGAAAACCTCACCCTCGCGCTCGTCCGTGAGGGCTACATAGTCCCCAGTCGCCACATCGGGCACATGCACGCTCGCATCATATGGCGCATGGATGTAGGAGAAAGACACGGAGCGGGCGGCCTGCTCGGCCGACCCGCGCCATATCACTTCCGTGACAGCGCCAGTGATGTCATAGCTCGCCCCGCTGCTTTTGATGAGCGATAGTCTCATGTCTCACCTCCCGGCACACTCAGCACCATGCCCGGAGAGATTGCGTTCGGGTCTCCCCCGATAGTCGTAGCGTTGGCCGCGTAAAGCGCTTGCCAGTCAGTCTTTCCTGTCAGTCGCCTCGCGATACCCGCCAGCGTGTCGCCCTTTTTCACGGTGTATGTCCGGCTCGGCGCAGGCTTGGATGCCTCTCGCTCTGCCAGCGCGTCTCCGGATACGGTAGCGGATCCGCTTCCGCCGGTCGTGCCGCCCTTCCCGCCGTCAGCTATCACAGACGACTGCGACACGGGAGCGGAGCGGTGCTCTTGGAAAGTGGCTGTGAAGGTCACATCGCCGCTGCCGTCGTCCTCTTTCCACTCGAAGCTCGTGAGCCTCACCGAGAGATTGACGGCCGCGCCTGTGATGACCAGCCGCACGGGCGACCCGCGCAGCACTTTCTCCATCTTGGCCACGCACGCTTTCGGAGACTGTAGCCCCGAGTAGCGGCAGTAGCCACGGTCGTAGCGGCGCGGGAAAAAGCTCGAAAAGGTTATGCTTTTCAGCCCTCGGCCTTTTGCCAGGTCGATGTCGCCGAGCTTTCCCACGCTCACCGTCTCGGTCTGCCGCTCCATGCGCACCGTGTACTCACTCGGCAGGACGGGGAAGCGGAAGCGCGCGCTCCCGCGAAGGTAGATGTCCATACTACGCAAGCCCCCTATTCTTTCCCGCCCGGGCAAGTGCCCGAGCGATTGCCTCGCCGATGCGGTCGATGTCTGCATCCTCGCGGACGATGATCTGGTCTGCGATTTTCGGGATAGTCACCCCGCCGCCCTCGTGTCTCGCCATAGCTACGGACTGGTCGTGCGGATAGATGCGTGTGCCATGCGGAAGGTCGATAATTTCCCCTCCGCGCTCGTGCACCTGCACAAGACCGCCGAAAAAGTTCGCGTCGCCGCGCGCTCTCATCGGGACTCCGCCATAGCCTCGCCGCGCAATCGGCACTCCGCGGGATACTGCGTTGAGGCCATCCCGCGCGTTGTCCGGCAGGGACAGCGACACGGAGTTGACCGAGGAGGCCTTGCCGATGACTCTGTCGATGCCTGCGATGACCTTGTCGAGCAGACCGATAAAGGCATTTACCGGAGCTGTGATAGCCTCCCAAGCGCCGGCAAAAATCTCCTTTAGGCCGTGCCATGCCTTGTCCCAGTCGCCCGTGAAGACTCCCGTCAGGAAGTCAATCACCCCCTGCGCCGCTCGGATGATGCCGCCGATTACTCCGGCGATGTCGTCGATGATAGCTGCTGCCGCGGCTGCTGCCACTCCAAGCGCCATCGCGACTGCGTTGCCAAAGACATCCCACACCACTTTCCGACCTCGGCCACGACCTTGAGTATCGGCTCAAAGCGCTCTCGCAGCCGTGCGAGACTCTCCTGCATGTGCTGGAATACAGGTGAGAAGTGCGCGAGCGTCTTTTTGAAAGTGTCGAAATGCGTGACCACCGCCGCGACCACAAGGGCGACTGCTGCAATCACCGCAATCACAACTGCGGCCGGGGACATAAGCCCCGCGAGGCCGACCTGTGCGACCTTTGCGCCAGCGGACAGGGTCTTGAAGCCCTTGTAGAGTCGGCTTGCCGTGCCGACCGCTTTAGATACCGCCAGCCCGACCGTGCCCACCGTCGAGACCAGCTTGCCGAAAACCATAATCGTGGGGCCGACTGCCGCCGCGATGAGCCCCCATTTCACGATTTGCTCCTGCTGCGCAGGATCCATTTCGTTGAAAGCAGTCACCATCTCGATGGCTTTGTCGATGACCGGCTGCGCATACTTGCTCAGCAGGTCTCCGATTGTGTAGGTTAGTACATCTATCGAGGATTTGAGCTTCTCGATAGAGCCACCCGGACCGGACAGCAGCGCCTCGGCCATGTCGTGCGATGCGCCGGTCGCGCCTTCGATGCTCGATTTCATGTTTTCCAGTGACTCCACTCCCGGGCCGTTGATGAGTGTCAGCCACTTCGCCGCTTGGTTTTTGCCAAAAATCGAGGACGCAGCGGCCAGCTGCTCTGCGCGGAGAGGCCTGCGAAGCCCTTTTGCAGTGCTCCGATAGTCTCCGGCATGGATTTCATCGTGCCGTTGGCGTTGAAGACCTCGATGCCGAGCTTTTTCATCGCCGCTCGCGAGTCTCCGGATGCCATGCGCATGAGACCAGTATTGAGGGCTGTCGCACCCTCGGATGCCGAGATGCTCTTGTCGCCAAAAACGCCCGTCAGCGTCGCCAAATCGGCAAAATTCCAGCCGACCGTGTTGGCCGTCGCGCCCGCGACCGACATAGCATCAAAAAGCCCGGTCACATCTGTGTTGGCCTGCGCCTGCGCCTTGGCCATCATGTCCGCATAGTGTGCCGCTTCGCTGGAGCTTGCGCCGAAGGCTTTCATGGTGTTTCCGAGGCCACTTGTTACCGTGCTTAGGTCGGTAGCGGTACCGGCCGCAAGGTCAAGCGCCGGAGTCAGCATGTCTGCTGCCTCGGCTGCCTTGAAGCCCTGCCGCGCGAAATTAAGCGTAGCGTCCGCAGAGTCTTGCATGCTGAAAACGGAGTTAGAGGCCGAGGTCTTGATGCTCTTCTCGAGCTGTGCCGCTTCCTCGGCCGTGCTCCCCATGGTCGCCTGTACGAGTCGCAGCTGCTTGTCGACCGAAGAGAAATTCTTCACTCCGGCCGCTCCCATGGCAGCTATCGGCACAGATATGGTCTTCGTGATGCTGCCGCCGACCTTCGCGATGCTATCGCCGGTCTGCTGGACGCTCTTCCACGCTTTCTGTGCCTCTTTCGTGCCCTTGGAGAGCAGTGCGATGCTTGCCTGAAAACCCGCCGAAAATTGGTCGCGATACCGGAGGGTTACATCTATTTTCTTGTCACTCATTTAGACTCCCTCTCTGCCCTCTGCCGCTCCTCGTCGACCTCAAGTGCGATAAAAGCGCGCATGACCCGCTTGTCGGACTCGTGCGCGTCGTAGTAGACGGACGGCGGAAGGTGATGATTTACGAAAAGGTAAAACATCGCCTGCGCGTCCGCGTCCGTCTTTACGAGTTTTTTACCTGCTCGACCAGTCCCTCGTCCTCACCGTATCCGGACAGGCGTGCCACCACCTCGAAGAGCTTTGCAATCTCGCCGCCCGGGAAAAGGATGCGCGCAAGGTCTCTCGGCGTGGCCGCGCCGAAGTGCTTCTGCAGCTCCGCGTTCTTGAGGTCGGGGTCTTTCACCGCCTCAGTCACCATGAGCGACTGCATGTCATACGTGCGGGTGTAGTCAAACTCTCCCTTCCTCACATTGCCACCAGCAATCTCCGCGTACCGGTCGCCCGGCAGTGCGGAGAGCGTCACAAAGACATCTTCGCCCGCGATTTCAGAGAGCCGCTTTGCGCGGACTTTCTCGGTGGGTACCTCGGTGAGCTTGTCACGGTCAATCGACATCAAAAATCAATAATCATGTTTTTCTCCTTCCTTACGCGGTGATTGCGTCCAGCCACTCCCAGCTCTCAAAAGTGAAAGAGTAGCTTTCCTCGCCGTTTTTGCCGACCGCGAAATCCATGAGGATTGCCTTGTCGAATTTACAGCCATAAAGCGCCACGCGCTCCGCGCCGAAGGCGTCCGGATCCTCGAGCTTCATAATGATTTTGTAGGTCGGGGACTTGCCCTGCTGCACGGAGTCGGACACCTCCTTCGCGATATTAGACCGCACATGGTGCAGCTTTACCGAGCCCTTCGGCTCGACTTTCGTCAGCTTCTTGCCCGGCGTCAGCGTGCGCACCATGGATACATCAGAGTAGGTCAGGTCAATCTCGGCCTTGCCCTCCTCGACCTCTGCGAGATACAGGTCATTGACCCACATCTCGCCCCAAGTGCCATTGATTACGCGATTGGATTCAAATTTCGGCATGCTGCCTCCTTTCTCACAGGCGGATTACGAGGTCGATGTCCTCCATCGCGTCCAGCATCGAAACCGATGCGCGAAGGAATACATGCGAACCCGTGTTCGCCTTCTTGATTTCATCGTCCGAGCACGCTCCGACCGGCTTCTCGGTGCCGTCGTCGAGGATTGCGGGCTTGCCCTGGTCGATGAGCCATCTGCGCTGCGCAGCCGTGTCAATCTCGCAGGATGCCCCCGCAAGCGCTCCGTCGGCCACAAGCCCCTGCATGTACTGCGAAATCGCGGTGATGAGCAGAAGTTTGTTGTCGTAGGAGTTCTGGAAGCGTCCGATGTAGCCATCCTCCGCGGTGCGCTTGATGTCGGTCTTCATCATGTCCATGATTTCGACCAGCCGGATTTTCTTGAAAGAATCCTTTTTCTCGGCCGTGGTGGTCGTGAGGCTCGTGACCGCGCGGGAGAGCTTTACCTTCTCGCCGTCCCAGATTGCGACCAGCTTGCCCGCTCCGACTGCTGCATCTGCCTCGGTCTTGCTAAGTCTCGACACATCGTCGAAATCCTTGAGCGGCGCGAAGGTTGCGGACTCCTTGAGGCCGGTACCCGCGAGCAGCCCCGCGATTCTCGGCGTGCCCTCTTCGGCAGTCAGCGTCGCGTTGCCCCGCGTGAGCGTGGACGCCCAGTTGATGATTCCCTCACTGTCCGCTCCCGCCACATCCGGCAGCACGGCCTTGATGAGGTGGTCGGCTTCGCGCTGTTCTTTCACCCATGTGATGAGCCCCGCCGCCTGACTGTCCGTCTTGGAGTACGGCGCGGCCAGATAGGTGAAGTCCTCGGACGCGAGTGCCTTCTTTGCGTCCGTGTAGGCCTTGCCCATGTCCGCAGCCGTCGCCATCACATACGCGAGTACATATCTCGGCGCAGAGCTGCCGCCCTTGAGCGCGTCGAGGATAAAACGCTTATTCGCCTCGCTCAGACCGTCCGGGATGTCCTCGGTGGTGTAGATTTTCACCACCTTCGGCGCGGTGTCCTTGAGCAGCAGCGTCACGATTCCCCGCGCGCGCTTCTCTCTACCGCAGTAGTGCCTCTCTCCTCAAAAAGGATAGATACACTCGGCGCTTTCAGTGTCGCCATGTCAGTTCTCCTTTCTTTCTATGCTTCCTTCGAGCCGCTCCATGACGGGCAGCCCGCTTTCTACCGTCGTGCACTCCGACCATGCGAAGCGCATGCTTATCTGCAAGATATTCCCTTCCTCGCCGATGTACTCCGAGCCGTAGCCACGCACCAGCAGGGCTCTTTCAGCCCGGTGTCTGCATCCGTGAAGCGCTGCACCATGCCGAGCGCGTCGAAAATCTCCTTTTCTTTCCGGAGATTGTCAGTCTGATTCGGCGTGCGCTGCACATAGGTGATTTTCACCGATGCCCGGAGGTTCAGCAGGTTCTTGCTCTCGTGCGTCCGCTCCAGCGGGATAATCTCGACAAAAAAGTACGTCGGCCGTGCTTGGTCGGCGTTTTCATTGCTATATCGCGGGATGTCCGGATACAGCCGCGCAAGTACGCCATTCACTGCTTTCAGGATGTCGCCGTAGCCTATCACAGCCCCACCTCCGCCATGGCGCGCGCCACCGCAGCACCTACAATCTCGGGGTATTTGTCCTGATACTCGTCGCGGATTCTCTCCGCGATGTGCTTGCCAGGGACAAAACCGCCAGTGTTAGTGCCGTTAATCCATTTCACATGCCCGTTTTCCACGAGATGCCAGTGCGGCGCGGCATTTCGCACCTCGATGGCCGAGGTGATGCCGAAATCGCCCGTGACCTTGTGACGCTTCCACGTTTTCCGGAAAGAGTATCCCGCGGGCATGAGCCCGTTGCAGTCCTCCGTGAAGTCCTTTGCCGCGCGCATCATGGCGCGGTCGAGTGCCTCCGGAGCGGTGTCGATGAGCTTCTGCATGTCTGCCACCAGCTCGTCTGCTCCGTGTAGCTCCAGCTCTACGCTCATAGCCCCTCCTCTCTCGTCTGCCGGTCGATGTCCTCGGTCACATAAAGCTCGAGGTAGTACCCCGCCTCCAGCGGATCGGTGATGTACTCGATGTGGAAGCGCTTGCCCTTGTAGGCCAGCACATCCTTCTCGGTCACATCCGTGTGCCGCATCGTGACCTTGTATGTCTCTTTGTTGCGGATTTTGTAGTACTCCAGCTGCTCCGAGCCGCGGAGCGGGCGTATCTCTGCCCACACCGTGCGGAGCGGCCGCAGCGTTACCACTGTGCTGCCGAGCTCGTCCTCTGTCTCCGTGTAGCGGCAGATAGTCACGCGCTTGGACAATCGCCCGGGGTTAAGCCCCTTCACCAGTGCCATGCGCAGCCTCCTCTCGCAGCTCGTGTTTCATCTGGAGTTGCAGCAGCATACTCGCGTATGTGTACTCGATGCGCTTTTTTTCTTGCACATCGGACTGCATGAGCTGTCTGTGGTCGTACATGTCCTGCACCATAGCGCAGAGCAGCAGCTCGGCGGTCGGGTCGCTCTCGTCGTAGCTTCCCGCCGCCGCCTTGATGTACTCCTGCGCTGCCGCTTTCATACGCATGAGCAGCCCGTCATCCTCGTCTCCGTCTACACGGAGATAGGCCTTGATTTCAGAGAGCTCCATGCGTCACCTCCTTACGGGGTCGGAGTCGTGTCGATAAAGCCGCGCACGATGGCCGCCTTGTCCACGAGCTTGCAGTCGAAGCGCGAAGTTCCCTTGAAGAGCATCAAGTCCTGCGCGAAGGCGGACAGCGTCCCTACCACGCCCTCGGTCGTCGTGCTGATGCCAAAAGAGCCGAGGCGGAAAGTGCCACTGCGCTCTCCCAGTCTGCGATGAGGAACGGCGCCTTCTTGCCGTCGCTCGCAAGCGTCGCGTTGGACAGCACCTTCACCGGGATGACACCCGAGCCGGTCGCGATGACCTTCTTTGCGGGGTTCTGTACGTCCGGAGACAGTACGTATCTGCCGTTCTTGTCCTTGAGTGTGTCAAGATACTGCAGGCCGTCGTCATTCGTGACAATGGTCACAGCTCCCGCGTACGCCGCGCCGAGCGTGACATTCACCGCCTCCTTGATGCCGTCGAGACCCTTCAAGTCCTTCTTGGTCAGCGTGTCAACCTTCGCGAGCACCGCTTTGTTGACGGTCGCGATGTCCTCGCGCCCAAGCCAGCGCGATACCAGCTTCACGATGTTCTCGTCAGAGTCCTTTAAAAGCTCCTGCGAAACCGGCAGGATGCCCGAGCGCTTCTCGACCGCGTAGTCTACGCGCTCGAACTTCGGGCCGCCCTTTTCCGCAGCGGCCTCAGTCTCTGCCACCGTCGCAAAGCCGGTGCTCTGCGCCTTTGTCATATAGTGCGCGCGCCGGTCGGCGCACTCACATAGGTGACGTCGATAAGGTCTTCCAGCTTGTCGACTGCGCTCTTGTACTCGCGCACTCTGGTCTCGATTTCCTTCGGCACGGTATAGCCGCCGTCAGCGTCAGCCCCCTCCTTCATGCCGGTGTAGGCATCTCTGAACCCTCTTCGAGCCGAGCTGCAGAACTTCGAGAGCTCCGTCTTCTCCGGCGCTGCCGCGGGCTTTGCTGCCTCCGGCACCGTCTTTGCCTCCAGCTCGTCGAGCAGGTCAAAAGCCTCCTGCGCCCCGTCGAGCTCTTCCTTCTTTGCCTTTGCCTCCGCGAGCTTGCCCGCCTGCGCGAGCGCGATTGCCTCTGCCTTGAGGCCGTTGATTGTGTCGAGCATTTCCTGCTTCGTCATCCTTAGTCTCCTTTCGTGTTTCCACTCTTTTCCAGCTCGGCGAGCAGCTCTTTCAGCTCCTCCGCTTTCTGCTGCTCTGCCTCTTTTTCTGCTGCATCGCGCGCTTGTACTTCGCCACCATGTCCTCGGTGACCGCAAGCCCTGCCGACGCCGCTGCCTTGCTGCTCTGTCTCTCGCTGATGCCGTCGATGAGCCTCAGCTCAAGCGCCCTCTCGGCCGTGAGCCATGTCTCGTCATCCATGAGCGCCAGCGCTTCGTCCTTGCTCATGCCGCTTTTCTCGCAGTAGGCCGCAGACAACGCCTCGTCGACCGCAGACAGCGCCGCTGCGTCCCTCTCGAGGTCGTTTTTGTTGCCGCCGCTACTCATCCATGCCCGATGCACCATGAGCAAGGCCGTCGGCAGCATCTTGCACGGCGCAGCCATCGCAATGACCGAGGCCGCCGACGCTGCCAGCGACTCAATTTCGATGTCCACATCGTCACGATTGCGCAGCAGGGCGTAGATCTCCTGTCCTGCCATCACCTGCCCGCCTCCCGAGTTGAGCTTGATGTGCAGCGTGTCGTCCTCTGTGAGCTCGTCCAGCGACTCCTTGATCTTTTTCGGCGTGATGCACTCGATGCCGAAATACTCATAGATTTCGCCCGTGTCGCTGTCCACGATGTCGCCATTCAGTCGTAAAACTGCCATGTTTCACCCCCTTTCTACTTTTGCTTGCCATACGCCGCGCCCACCTCAGTGATGGGCACGTAGTTGCCGTTCACGATGAGCACATCGCCGCCCTCCTTGCTCGGAAGGTCGAGCAGGTGCCTGCCTTCATTGGGCGTATAGATGCCGTTATTGATTGCGCTACAGATTGTCTGCATTTGCGTCTGCGCATCAGCGCGGAGGATGGCCTTCTCATTGAACTTGAAGCGGAAGCCCGCCTCGCGCTCCGCCTCGGTCAGCGTCTTGTAGTTGATTTCCTGCTCGTATGCCGCCAGCCGGAAAAGCATTGTGTCCACTAAAAAAGCGAGCTGCTGCGACTCTGAGTTCGCATAGCTCGACTTTTCGTAATCGTTTATTTGATTTGGCTTCACTCCAAAAGCGGCCGCGATTTGCAGCGCGCTGTACTTTTTAAGCTCGACAAACTGCGCGTCCGCGAGCTTGTATGCAAGCGGCTGGAGGCTCATGCCGATAGGCAGCGCGACCACCTTGCCCGCGTTTTTCGCGCCGGTCAAAAGGTCGTTATACTTCGCCTGCAGCTTTGCCCGGAGCTTCTCGTCGAGGTCACCCGTGTACTGGAGCACACTGGATGCCGTAAGACCGCTTTTATACAGCCGCTCGAGGTATCGCTGCGAGTACCCCGCTCCGTCTACCGTCGTGCGCAGGATGTCCCGCACCGACTTGCCCATGACTCCGTCCCATGTAAGCCATGTCTTGAAGTGCAGCACATCCTCGGCCGGAAAGACCTGCACTTCTGCGGTGGTTGGGTCGGTGTACTGGTAGAAAAGGCTGCCCTTGCCGCCGAAAATCCCTGCATCGTCGATGTAGACCGTCACGCAGTCCGATTTCATCGGGTAGAAGCCCTTCACGATGTACTCACCGCCGTACTTGCCTGCCCGTCTCAGCTCCTTATGGATGTAAGCGTAGGCGTTACCATAGTGCTGACAGTTGAGCTCCAGCGTCGACCAGAAGGCCGCAGGGGTCATCACCTCGTTCGGCCGCGTGAGCAGCAGCCGTGCCGCCGCATTCGTCGGCGCACGCACCATTCCGCCGCGCTCGTCCTCTTTGTAGTACTTGAGCGGCAGCTTGCCCATGGTCTCCGCAAGCACTTTCATGCAGGTGAAATAGGTGCTCTCTGACATAGCAGAGGGCGGATCATTTTCATCCAGCCCGAAAAACTCCCGGAGGCTCATGCCGAGCGTGAGCTCATGCGAGGCTCGCGGCCTTGCGAGCGCATTTCTGATTTTCTCCAAAAGCCCCATTCATGCTCCTTTCACTCCATACTGTCCAGCCAGTCGGCCACATAGCTATCAAGGCTCACCGCGTCAAAGCGGTGGTAAAGCGCCAGCTTGAAAGCGCCGAGCGTCGCGTCTACCGGATCTACGCGCTGCGTGGTCGCGTCCTTGTCGATTTTGATTAAGCCGCCGTTCTGCCGCACCACGGCGTTGGCCATGGCAAATTCAAGAGCGGATTCGGTGTATACAGCACATTCCCCGCGTACACCTGCTCGCGGAAGCTCTGCGTCGATTCATTGAGGCTTCGGTGGCTCTGATAGACCTCCTCGACCGTGTATCCTTCTTCCGACAAGTCCATCATGATTTTCGAAGCATTTGCAGGGTCGAAGCACAAGCACTGCACATCGAGGCCGTACTTTTCTATCTCGCTCTTCACATACTGCATGACTGCGCCCTGATGCACTATCGGCGTATCTGTGACACTCAAAAAACCGCGCTGCTCCCATGAGGTATAGGGCGCGCGGTCTTTCAGCTCGTGCTCGCGCAGCGCTTCCCATGTGGGAATGAAGCTGTGCGACCAGAGAAGGTATTTGACTATTCGCTTTCCAGTCTCGTCAAACTCGGCGCTCTGATACGGCACGATAAAAGAGACGGAGGTCAAGTCGATTTTCGATGACATATCGAAGCCCACATAGACCGGCCTACCTTTCAGATCTATCGGGAAGCACTCCACCTCGCAGGCCTTCCACTTCTGCATGTCCATGTAGCCGTTTTGCTTGGCCGCAACCCAGATATTTAGCACCTTCGTCTTGAAGGCCACCATCTTGTCGGGGATTTCTTTGGCCAGCTCGTAGGCGCGTCGGATTTTAGCCACTCCGCCCGGGTAAAAAGCGCGTATCGGGTTCGCCTTCTGCCATGTCTCCAGCGCGCCGAGGTCGTCGCCCTGGTCAGCCTCGCATATGTCGATAAAGTATTCGTCGTTTCTATGTCGACCGCAGGGTCGAGGACTTTCGAGCAGTAGTCATACTCCTGCGTGTAGCAGGGGTAATTGAGGTCTTTGCCGGCCGTCGTGATGATGGTCAGCATCGGCTCCTTGACATTTGCGCCGAGTCCAAGGTCATAGAAATCGGTGTCGGGATGCTGGTGATACTCCATGTGTTATCCCGTCGGCTCTTTATCCGGCGGTTCTTGCAGTTTCCTGCAAGGTCAGACTATATTTTCGCGTCGTGCGCGTCGGGGGCTCGTGGCGGGGTTATTGCTCTCATATCGCTCACCCACTAGTCGTTACGGACGCAGTCGATTGCTGCGCCCTCGGTATTAGCATAGGCCTTGCTTGCCCTTAGCCTTCACCGATACACCCCAATTTATCCTCGACAAGCTCTATCGAGTATTAGCATTGCGGGATTCGTGCCGTCGCCGCTCTTGCCGTCGTCCTTGGATAGTGCCTTGATAAAAGAGCCGGTCTTTACATGCACGATTTCGTCCCGCTTGAAGCGAAATCGCGACCGGATGAGCGTGCCTCGCGTCATCAGGCTGCACTCCGAAAATACGATTTTCGACTGGTCTCGCTTTACGCCCGCCGTGTACACCTCGTACACTTCGCCGTTGCGCGTCGCCTGCTCCGAGATTTCGTTGAGCGCCTCGCCTGCCTCCATTTGCGACTTGGCATTTTTACGCCCCACCTCTGTGAAGCTCTGCTTGAAGCGCTTGAGGCCGGTGTCTTTATGCCGCCAGCCGTACAGCTGACAGGCTCGGAAGCGCTGCCACGGCGTAAGGATGATAGGCGTGCCCGCAAGCTCGCCCTTGGAGTGCTTGAGCAGCGAAAACCAGTCGACTATGAGCTGCGCCCGCTCCTCGTCCCAGATATACGGGAAGCCCTCGCTTCCGACTCTGTCCAAGTCTCGTAGCAGCCGCTCGCACGCCCACTTGTGCTTCTGTCCCGCGGGAATCCTTCCCTCGATGCAGTCCCGTGCGTAGGCCGTGATTTCCTCGAGGCAGGTCATATATCACCGAAGGCACGCTTGAGCGCCTCTTCCTGCTGGTCTGCCTTCTTTGCCACCACGGACAGGCGGGAGCTTACCGACATTCCCAGCGCCTTGCCTGCCGCTTCCATAGCCTTCCGCTCCTGGTCTCGGATGGAGTACCAGGGCGACGGGCGATTGGCGACTATCGGGTCGAAGTCCGGCTGCTGCATTTCCTCGCACGCTCGCACATATCCGGAAAAGGCATTGCAGTACACGATGAGATTGCTCCGGTCGAGGTCGCCGATGATGTCTATCCGGAGCAGCTCTTTCAGTACGCGCCTGTACTCTGCTACGGCTATATCATCGACCAGCAGCGACTTCGGCACCTTCTTGATGCTTGCCTTCTCGGATGCCGCGAGACCTTCCTCGTAGGCTCGCCTGTCTTTTGTCGCCCGCGTCAGATTTCCCGTCTGGAGCGATACGATTTTTCGCGGTCTTGCCATGCCTTCACCCCCCTTCCTGTCGATTTTGGCCGTTTTTGGCGGGTTTTTAGAATTTTGTGCGAGGTGAGCTAGGGGCGGCGGTCGCCATAGGCAGCGGAATACTTTTTTATACCCCCCTACCCTCTACCAGCTTCACCAGTGCGAAGAGCTCTTTCTGTGTCTGTCTCTTGCCCTCGTCGCTCGCTCGGTATAGCGCGTGTACCTCCGCGTGGCTCCTTTTTGACAGGGGCACGAGGTTCTCCGGATTGAAGAAGCTCTCCGGACGCTCCTCTGCGGGTACTATGTGATGCACAGTCTCCGCGTACTCTATGCGCCCGTGTGCTCTTGCCCATGGATCCAGTCCTGAGTGCAGGGATAGGACTACCTCGCGCAGGTCTTTCCACCTACCTGTGTGGTAGAGCTTCCTCGTGCCCTCTGCCTTTTTGTATACCCGCTTTTCTCCCCGCCGCTTTTCAAAGGCCGCCTCACATACGCAAGGCTGCCCCCTTTCTCTTCTCTGTCCGCATCTTGAGCACCTGATATACAGCGGCATAGGTCACCGCCTAAAGATGTCTTTCACCACAAGGTTTATATACAGGTGGATTACAATCAGCGTGACTATAAGGCACAGCTCATCCCTACTCATCTTCTCCGCCCCCACTCTGCCGCCAGCACCATGCCCACCATGGACAGGCACGCCATCGTCCATGCAAGCGCGATTGTCCTTACTACTCCGTCCATCCCCACTCCCCCTTGCTCAGTTCCGCCACTATCTGCCGCTCACGCTCCGAGAGCTCCCAGCGGGCTGCCGCTGCTTTCTCTGCCGCTGCTTTCTCTGCCGCTGCTTTCTCTGCCGCTGCTTTCTCTGCCGCCGCTTTCTCTGAGAGAAGATAGCCGCCGCCAAATACGGCTTTTCCCTTCTCCCGCTGCGCATCCATCACACTGATGCGGACGCCATGTCCTTTCTGCACCCGGAAGGGAACCCCGTACTTGGAGTAGTATGCCGCCCGCGCCGCCGTAATCACATGCGGCGGATAGCTATACCTCGGGAGCTCCTTGCGCTTCTCTCTCCGCAGCCGCTCCACCGCCTCGGTCACTGCCCCGTACAGCTCGGGAGCACTCCGCAAAATGCAGTGATCAAGATTTGTCCGGAAGCTCGTGGCGATTTTCGCTCCGTTCTCGTACTCAATATCCGCGCCGACCGCAATCGCCGCCCCCGGAGTCGCACTGAGCAGCGTTAGCGCAGGTGCGAAAAGAAAGAAAGCGATGCCGCGCTTGTCGTAGAATCTAATGATTTTCGACAGTATCGAAAACGGAGGGTTGTCCAGTACGACACAGTCCTCCGGATACTCGAAGCGCTCGTAGTCTCCGCCCGGATAAAACGGCCGCACAATCTTGGTCGGGTCGATGCCGTACTCTTTGACCGCCCAGTCTTTCACTGCCTCGTATACCCGCGGCGGCGTGTAGCAGTCGTCCGTGGTTTTCTTCGGCTTGAATTTTTCGACAAACTCCTCGTAGCTCTCGCCCAGTGCCATAATCTCTCCTCACACAAAAAGGAGCGCCGAAGCGCCCCGTTGCTGTCATCCTATTGTCCTCCCCTTGCGCACACAAAAAAGAGACCGCCGTTGCTAGCAGTCTCTTTTCCGCGCTTTCGCGCACACAGGAGGATTTGAGTACCCGGTGTGAAGATGCACCGGGGAAGCCGCTGGCGGGGATTGAACCCGCCTTCCGCACTAGTAGCGGCATAGTCCGACAAGGGAGGCCTGAGCCTCTGCACAAAGTCACGTCGCACTACCTCGGTCGCATGGCCTCGGGCACGACTCCCCCTCGTCGGTCATAGAGGCATGGTCGCACAGAGCCTTGCCGCTCTTCGCTGTGCCCACCCTCTCACTCTTATAGCTTATCGGCACAAAAGGCACGCGCAAGCATTTTCTCAAGATATTTTTTCTGCGGTTTTCGGGATGCACGCCTCCACCCACTGTGCTCCACACCGCGCGCAAGCATACGCAAAAATCGGAAATCCGACGTCGTCTATCGTCTTCCACATCGCCGTTCTGCCAGTGCACATCTTGCCGCACCCCGGGCACTTGCACCTTTTTACATCCTTCGCCTTTTCTCTCATACGCCTGCCACCATCGAGCAAATCCACTGTATCAGCGCCAGTGGTGCAACCATGAGCGCGGCCGCCACCACGGCTATCACCATCAGCTGCCACACCGTCAGGGCAAGGTTCACGCCTCTGCGCAGCCAGTATACGAATTCTTCCCGGCGCATGCTTCCACCTCCTCGAAATACCTCGTCGCCCTCATCCTCGCCCAGTTCGTCCCTGCGTGGCCGTTCCGCCTGCTCACATGCTCCCATGTCATCCCGTCGATGTACCGCTGCCGCAGTATAAGCCGGACGGTCGGGTCGGGTATAGTCTCAATCTCTGCCTCCAGCTCGGCCGCCCTCTGCTCCAGCTCCATCGCGAGAAAACGCATGCGCACCTCCCGCTTTTTCCGGACACCCAGCAGCCTGTCTATCTCGGGGAGCGGCACGCCAGTGATGCGGATATGTCCGGTCGTCCCGTCATCCCGCGTCCCCTGCACGCTGTCAGACACCTGCTCGGCCTCCAGCTCGCGGATGCGAGCGGCGAGCTTTTCAGCCCGCTGCTTCGCGTCCCTTGACTCAGCCACCAAAGCAAGATACTGCTCGAGCCGCGCTTTTAAGCTCATCCCTCACCTCCCGCTCAATCTCTCGCATGAGATACTCGCCGTCTATGTCGCAAAACGCCCGGCACCGCCCGCTCAGAAAAAAAGCTCCTTGCCGATGCCGCGCGGTACGCTATCGTGCTCGCCCCGCGGCTCCCTACCCTGCGCTTTGCCTTGAGGCTCAGTCTCACACCCTCCGCATAGTCCTCAGCCGCCTCGCGCACCACCGCGACCGCCAGCGCTCTGTACGCCTCCTCGACTCCTGTCAGCATCCCGAAGCCCGAGGTCGGTACGCCTCTGCGCTCGCTCGGCCTTCCGAGGTCTTTCCCCCGTCTGCTCTCCGCCTCCATGTCACCGTCCTCCGCTCGCAAGCTCACCCGCGCAGGCCGCATAGCCCGCAATGTCGAGCAGCGTGTCCATGTGTGTGCCCTGTCCGCCCGCAAAGCGCTGGACTTTGAGCTCCACCATCATCATGGCCACATCCTCCTCGCGCAGCATCACCGGCACGCCGACCACCGCCGTGAGGTATGTGCTCCATGCTGCCGCTATCGCCTTGAAGGTATCGCCCGGCTTGCCGTGCTGTCCCTCGCGCTCCGCTACGATGCGCTTCACCTCGTCGAGAAATTCGCTCTTGGTCATGGCTTCGCTCTCCTCGCGCCGAGCATCCTCAATCGCGTCCATCACAAATCTAACCGCATCTTGCTTCGGCAGCCGCCCCTCACGGTACTCTTCCAGTGTGACCTCCGCCAGCTCGCGCGCTTCATCCCTTGTCAGCATGTCGCTTTCTCTCCTCCCATCTGTACTCTCGCCCTGTCTGCCGGTCTCGCATCCGGAGCCCCAGCAGCTCGTATCCGTCTATCTCCAGCATGTCGCGGAGCTGCGCCACAAAGGTGCGTGCCCGTGCTCCGCACATCGTCAATTGAACGGCAGCCCTTCATCGTCAATCCCATCCGGAATATTCATAAAACCGTCATTTTCTCGCATATTTATTCTACCACTTTCCGCCGCTCCTGTACTACTTTTCCCAGCCTCGCCCTTGCTGTCTGCGAACTCCTGTTCGGTCAGTATAACCTCGGTCGTGTAGACCTTCTGCCCCTCGCGATTCGTGTAGCTGCCCGTCTGTATCCGTCCGGATACCAGTACCCGCATCCCCTGCCGAAAATACTTCTCGGCGAACTCCGCCGCGCGGTCAAATGCCACGCACGGGATAAAGTCGGCGACCTTCTCGCCCTTCCCCCCGCCTGTCGACCGCCAGCGTGTACCGTGCAATCGCCATAGCCTTTTCGCCGCTCGAGTATCTAACCTCCGGGTCTCTCGTCAGCCTGCCCATCAATACGACCTGATTCATCCGTCTACCTCCGCAAAATTTTTGCCCACTCGTGCCATCCATGCAGCATGGCCGTGTAGTCCCTCGTATGTCTCCTGCGCGAGCGCTTCCAGCTCCCTGTCGTGCTCGCCCTTGTCGTGTAGCCGCCTATGGCACTCTCCGCAGAGATGCACCGTCAGTCCCATCTCGTCTGCCGCCCGGCGGTTGCGTCCGTGGAGGCAGTGATGCACCTCCAGCCGCCCATGCCTACTGCACAGGTAGCACCACTCCGCCGTGTCGCCCGGCATGATGCTCTTTTGCCTTTTTCCCATCCGTCTCCTTTCACGCTATGCCCTGTGACGCGCTAGAAGCCCGTTTAAGGCGTCTCTGCTCTCTCGGCGGGCATTTTATCGTCTTTCACCGTTGACACGTCATACAGCGCCGCCTTGTCGCTCTCAGGGCATTGCATTGCTCACATCCATCATGCGCCACTCTGGAGTAGCATCTCCCCTCCCTCGGGCTTTTGCCTCCTCAGACGCGTCAGAAGCCCCTCAGCAAGACTTTGCTCTCCGCTTGCGATTTTCACCGCACTCGCGGCTATCGTGCCGCTGAGTGGCGTGTCGTCGCTCGTGGGAGCTTCTAAGCGCAGCCGTTCGGCCTGCTCGAGTCTTGCCCGCTCCATCTTGCGCTTCTCGACCGCATACAGCGGCTCGCCCTTGCCCGCAAGCCTCAGCGCCTCTCGGATACTCGGCGGGAGCTTGGCGTCCTCGCGCATCCTCACCCGTGTAGCCTCCAAGGAGCGGATAATCTGGCTCATGACCACTGTCTCGACCTCTCGGCTGTCAAGCTGTCCCCACTCGGTTAGATTGCGCGGTGTACCGACCGCTCTCCGGCATAGCTCCGGTAGTCTCTCGAAAGCCTCCTCGGCGTGATACAGCGAATCGCCTATGGCTCGGCGGATGAGTGCGACGCACTCGGCATTTGTGTATCCGTCCTCCACCGGCCGCTGCACTCGCTCGATGCAGTCGATGACCTGTCCGGGCACCGGCGGGAAGCCCTTTGTGTCCCCCCGCAGGAAAACCTGCAACCCGACGACTGCTTGCTCGAGACTGTAGCCCTCCATCGTGCCGCTCCAAAGCTCTATCTGCCCTTTGAGCTCCGCCGCTCCCAGCCGCGCGTACTGTGCCGGATATGCCTGCGCGAGCTTTGACAGAAAAGCGCTTGCCTCCTGTGCTGTCATAGCGCCTCCTCTCCCCTCGCCACTCGGGCGAAATAGTCTGCCGCCGAAAAGCCGCCCGCGGGGCGTATCTGCGCCCGCCGTTCCTTGGCCGCTTGCTCTGCTGCTGCGCGGTATCCCCACTTGCGTAGCACCAGAGTGAAATTCCTGTAGGGATTTACGCCCTTGACCTCGATGTACTCGTCTACTACGCGAATGGCGGCGTCCGTCTCGTCCTTGCCTTTCTCGTCGCAGAGGCGGTTGTACTCTGCATCGGTCAGCAGTACATGTCCGAACTCCCCGCGTTTGTGCTTCTGCTCCTCGGCGGGTTTCCGCGTGCGTGTGCGCGCTTTGCGCGCTATATGTTTTTCTTGCCCTGTAGGAGACGTAGTCTCCGTAAGGGCAACTGTTCCTGTTTCTGCTTCTGTTCCTGTTTCTGCTTCTGTTCCTGTTTCTGTTTCTGTTACTGTTACTGTTTCTGTTTCTGTTACTGTTTCTGTGGCATTAGCAGCTTTCATAGCAGAAATAGCAGTGCTATATTTGCCACAATCTCTGCTATTAGCAGAACTACAAGCCGCAGCCGCTTTTTCATCGGCTTTTGCTTGTCTAGCTGCCTCCCAACGGGCATTTCCGCCTTTTCTTCCTGCCGCTCTTTTTGCCTCGTTGGCCTCAAAAAGAGGCTTCGCCATCGTAAATATTGCCCTTGCAAGCGGGGAAAGTCCTACAGGCTCCTCGCCTCTGAAAGCAAAAGCCGCCACCGCCCGCAGCGTCTCGCTGTATGTCGCATCGTCCGCACCCTCCAGCGCCTCAAAGAGCGACGGATAGAAAATCCTCCCAGCCTCGGCCATGTGGGCACCTCCTACTCGATGTCGCCTGCTGCTCTCAGCTCGCACGAAAAGGCAATCTCGCCATTCTTTTTCAAGCAAGCTGCCGCCACATATACGACCATTTGCGCCGGGGTTTCTTGCTGGATTTGGCAAAGTCTCAGCATCATGCGCCCCGCGGCTGCATCCGACGCCCGCAGTATGGTGTCGGCGACGCTCTGGTCAAAAGCGATGTCTCCGTGCCGCTTCATGCTCCCACCTCTCTGCGGCTAAAGTCTCGCTCGGCCAGCGCAGCATCAATCTCCGGGCGCACCAGCCCGAAAGTGCCTCGGCCGTCGTCTCGCAGGTGATATATGTCTCGTCGCTCTCGCCGTACACCCAGTACGACGCTGCGCTTTTCATGAGCTCGCCGACCACATCGGCCGGAAGCGCCGCGATCAGCTGTATGCAGCTCATCGACAGCACCATCTCTGTCCCAGCATTTGCATTTCCTATCATGTCACTCCTCCTGTAACGTCACGCGCACCCGTGGGGATGCTGCATCCACCGTGAAGCTTTCACGGATTTCTCCGAGCTCTTTCATGCTGTCATTTCGCAGCACTCCCGCCTCCTGTAGCGCGTCAAAAATGAATTTTTTTGCAGCCGAAATGTTGTCCGGGTCGCGCTTGGTGTTGGGCTCTACCCACTCGATGCTCACGGTCACGGGATACGACTGCACCGGCTGCACCCTGTGCTCCCGTATCGCGTAGAAGCATGTCGCCTGTTGCTCGCGCTTCTCTTCCGCCCCAGCGTAGCGGTTTTTGCGGCAAGCCTCTATGATTTCGTTCATGCCATGCAGCCGCCCGTGTATGGTAAAGCTCTGTATCCTCATCCCTTGGCCTCCCGCTCCTTTGCCTCTCTCCGTGCTATCTCGGCAAGCGCCGCCTGCATCTCCCGCGAGGGCGGAGGCGGCAGGTGGAGCTCTTTCATCTCCCCCACCACTCCGTCCAGCAGCCGCGAAAACTCCGCGCTGTCGTATGTGCTGGAGCCGTAGTAGCAGAGCACCTCGGCCATGCCGTCACGCTCCCCGACTACGCGCGTCTCCCGCCATACCCTCTGTAGCTCCTCTACTGCCTCGGCCTTGACCAGCACCGTGGTATAGCGCCCGTACCGCTCCAGCATGTAGAGGTAGACAGACCAGGCATCCGTCCGGAGCGCTGCTGCTATCTCCCCCCAGGCACGTCCACAGAAGGGCGTTGGCTTGGTTGCCACGCTTTTCGCGGTGCTTGTCGAAGGAGATGTCGAGGTCTTCATACTGCCGGAAAGCCTCGGCATCCTCCGGCCGCGCATCGACTTCGAAGGTCAGCAGCACTTTCTCGCTCCGGAAGGGCACCTGCACGCCTGTGAGCCGCCCGCGTGTCTTCATGCCTTGCCCGCGTACTTTTTCTCGGTCTCAGCTATCCATGCCTCGCCGGTGCGCTTGAAGTCTTCGTAGTGCTCCACCCGGAAGTCCGTCGCAACCTTCGCGCCGTAGCGCTTGTAGAGCTCTTCGTCCGGGATACCGTGGTGCTTTACAGCCTCGACCATCTGGAGGACGCGCTTCATGTCGAGCGGCTCGCCCGCGGGCTTTTCCGGAGATGCCGCCTTCTCGGCGGCCTTTCCGGCCTTGGGTGCTCGCGTGGTGTAGGAAAAGACCGTGCGGCCTGTCTTTGTATTTCACCTCCAGACCGATGATGCAGCCGTCCACTATCTCCACGCGCGTGACCTTGAAGCGGTCGTAAGTCGCGGGCTTGCCATTGGCTCCGGTCGTGGCTGTGTAGTCGCTCGCGGGTATCCAGATAAAAGGCGCGGTGTAGAGCTCGCGGCCGATGCCGAGGTTGAAGCAGGCGCGCTTGAAAGCGTCGCTCGCCTGCCCTTTCTCTTTCTCGGTGTAGCTCTCTGTGCCGACATCCTGCTTGGATACCCACTCGCCCGTCTCCGGGTCTCGTACCGATACAGTGCAGTAGAGCCGCACGCCCATCCACTGGTGTGACCGCTGCCAGCCGTATACGCCGAAGGTCTCATCGAGGATGCTCTGGTCAACCCGCGCATCCTTGTAGAGCAGCAGCGTCAAGCCTTTTGCGTTGATGGTCGCCACTCTGCAATCAATCTCCTCCGCCCGCAGGGGGCGGATTTTCACCTCTCTCATGCTATCCCCCTCATCTGATGCGCAGCGACTCCGTCTGCCGGAGCTCTGCCCAGTCGAATCGCGCCCCCGCTTTCAGCTCATCTGCGATGCGCTTTTTGTCCGGCACAGGCTCCTGCAAAATGCAGTACTCCGCAGGCACCTTGCCCTCCGCAAGCACCACACTCGCAGGGTTTTTCTGGATGCCGAAAGAGAAGAGCTGCGTCTTGAACTTCGTCTTTCCGGTCGCCCGCATGGACGACTCCAGTGCGCCCTTGATGCGCGCTTTTCCGCTCGCCACTGTGCTTTTCCGCGCCTGCAAGCGCTTAATCTCTGCGTCCAGCCCTGCCTCATCGGCCTCCAGCGTGCGGATGACCTTGGCGTAGCCATCCGCTTTGTCCTCGAGGTCGGCGTCGATGGCCTCCATCGTGTCCCGCAGTACCTCCGGATCCATGTCAGGGTCTTCGGCCATCTCAAGCAGCTGTCTGTACTCGTCTGTAATCTCGTAGAGTGTCATGCCTCGCTCTCCTTTTCCTCGGCTTTCCTTGGCAATCCTCACGGCCTCGTAGCTGTCTTCCCGTCCCATGACGGTCAGGATGTCCGAGACATAGAGGCTCGCATACTCCAGCCTTCCATCGCGCCGCGCCACGTCGAGCTGTGCTCTGTGGCACATGCGCTCCAGCACGCCAAGCAGTGCCTCGCTCTCCGCGCAGTCGCGCGCCTCCTGCATCATCGTGTCAAGCGCCTCACCGTAGACGCCCTGCACCGCCGCCTCTTTGTATCCCATATCTCCCATGTCTCTCCTCCTTCTTACATCCAGTAGCCCAGCATGAAAGCGATGATGCTGAGCTCGACCAGTGCCGCTACCACAAAAGCAATCTTTTTCGCCCGCTCCCGCGCCAGCGCCCGGCGCGAAGCATCCAGCTTGCGCTCGGTCTGCGCGACCGCATCCTCAAGCCGCCGCGTGCGCTCCAGCAGGGTCTCCCGCTCCCGGAGCAAGTTAAGCTCCCGCTCCTCTCGCAGTGCGCGGATAAATCCCGCCCCCGCCTGCTTCACCTGCATCTCGGCCGCCTCGGCCGTCACATCTACTTTCTGCATCTCTCTCTACCTCTCCTCCGTATGCGAGCTCATAGTCTCGGATTTCTTTCATGTCCAACCTGCGGTTATACAGCGCCCAGCCCCATGCGCTCACAACCCCGCCCATGCAGCCGTCGCGTTTTTCGTCGTAGGACTCCGTATCTCTCAGCCCCCAGCTCGGGACAGCGCCCGGGGCGGGCGGCCGCTCCAGCGTGTAGTATTTGTACAGCGTCACTCCTCGCTGCCCTCCTCTCTGCCCTTGCCGCTTTTCATCTCCGCGACGAAGGTCGTCGCGAATTCTTTCTGCACATGGTAGCCGTTGAGCGCCGCGGCCGCTGCTAGCACGGCCGCTTTTTGTGCGTCGGGCTCCCTATTAGCCTCCTCGAGCAGTGCGTCTACGCTTCGAAGTGCCCTTTCCATGTCGCTGATAGTCATGCGCAGGTTGCGCGCTACGCAGCGGGCTGTCGCAAATGCCATCATCAAGTCCTTGCCGCTGTTAGTCTCCATGCCCTCTCCTTTTCTGCCCCGTGCGCGGGGCTTGCCTTTATCCGTAGTATCTCCGTGACAGCTCCCGCACTGTCTCACCAAGCCGCTGTGCGTCTGCGGTGGCCTTGTCAGCCTCGTACCATATGGCGTCTATCTGCGCGCCGTAGGCCTCGCCGTAAAGCGGCGTGGCTCCAGCTTGCGCTTCATGGTCTCTGCGGCTCTCCGCATCGCCTCCGCTGTCTCCGCAATCTCGTCAGCCGCTCTTTGTGCGTCGGCAAGCTCAGCTCTCCGAAGCTCCAGTTTCCTCTCGTCCATGTCCGTCTCCCTCTGCGCTCAAGCGCCGCAAAATCCTGTCCGCCTCGAGGCTGAGATTAGTGCAGGCGTCCTGTGCCCCCGCTGTATATCCGGAAGCGCACTTGTGGGCAACTCCGTCGCCCCCGCCTGTGCGTATCAGCTCCTCGACGGCCCTGAGCCCATCTTCTGCCACGAGGAGACTCGCGATAGTATCGCTTATCTCTCCGCGCATACTGTCGATGCACCGCAAAACCTCTTCGTTCATGCTCATGCCTCCGTCAGCATCTTTGCCTGCTCTTCTCTGAAAAGCTGCTTCACCAGCAGGATGTACCGGCCGCTGCTTTTTATCGGGTCTCGGTACATCTCGCTCACTGTGGACTCGCAGCACCCAAGCCATGCGGCAAGGTCGCGGTTTGTCCAGCCCTTGAGCGCTTTCAGCCCTGCCATCTCTGCCCGGAAAGAGAGGATGGCGTTATGCTGTGTCTTCATGTCACCACCCGCTCTGCGCCAGCACCCTGCGCGCGCCCTCCAGCTCGCACGCCGCACTCTCGATGCGGTCTGACGCGGTGTAGACAGCCTCGCCGTCGCCTTCGTCCTCGAGCCTTCGCTGGATTTCCTGTAAGCACTCCGAGATAATCGCAAGCTGATCCGACGTCTTTCTTTTCATCCTTCTCCTCCTCATCCGCGCCACCGGTCACGCCATACCGTACCGGGGATGTTGCTGCCCTCTGCTGTGTCCTCCAGATAGTCGTGGCGGGCCTGTCTTGCCGCCCGCTGCGTCTTGCTCTCGAGGATAATCGAGGCGCTCCAGTCTGCTGCGGTGTCGCCATGCGATAAGGCCTCTGCCTCGCGCATCTGCGCCGCGTAGTGTGCCAGCTCCTGCGAGAGCTTTTTCGAGGCGCTCGGACTTTTTCGTCGTCTCCATCTCTCCTCCTGTCTCCCCGACATCCGTGTCGGGAACATCTCTTTATGCTGCGTCCGTCCGCTCAATCATCGGCAAAATGCCCTCTGCCTTGAGGCGCTCGTAGAGGAAAAGCCGGCCTTTCTGCGTCCAGTACATGTGCGTTTTCGCGCCCTGCGAACCGTCCGTCCGGCAGTAGTGCTGCGTCTTGGTCTGTGTGTAGCCGCCGTCCTGATACTCGGCATATAAAAACCAGACGCCGCTCTGCTGATACTGGATGCGCAGTTCGTGGAGCTTTTTGTTGAAGGCCTTCGCACTCATGCCGTAGTCCTTGGAAATCTCAGTAACCGACAAGAGGCTCGCGCACTGGAGTATCAGGTCGTAGTAGCTCGCCTTCGGTCTGAGCTCCGCAATCTGCTGCCCAAGGACTGCTTTGTCCAGCTCTGCCGCCAATCGCTTCTCCCGCTCCTCTTTGAGCTGTGTCGCCAGCCCGATGAGAAAGTCGGGGTTCTCGAGGGTCTTCTGGAGGATTTCCTCCGTCATGTAAGCCCCATGCTTGCGGATGCTCGGCAAAACATCGTGTGTGACCCAGCGCTTGAAGGCTTTCGCCTCCGGCTTTCTCGAGCTCAGCACAAGCGCGTAGAGCCCGGCCTCATTGATAATGGCCATGTTGGGATTTCCCGGAGTTCCGTCGGTTAAAGCGACGGTATTCTTTTCATCCTCGTCCAGCCGCGCGATTGCATCTCGGCCGTTCTTAACTTCCAGCGCTCGGCAAACGTCCGCCGCTATGAACCAAGGCTCTCCGTTGATTTCCGCAGCTCTAATCTCTCCAAAATCAGAGCTCTCAAAAATTTTCAGTTCCTGCATTGTCACCTGTCCTTTCTCTCGTCAAGTCGTAATATCTGCCGCAATGTCTGTCCGCAATCGAACCTATATTCGTTGTGCTTATTCCTGCCTCACCGTATACTTACCTGTGCAAGCGTTGCCGCGCTTGCGAAAATAATGCAGGAAGGAGGTAAAGCCTTGATAAACATCGAAATTCACACGCACAACTCTTTGGAGATTGAGCGCAAGCCAATTATTTGCAAAAATGTTACAGAAATCGTTTACGGGAATTGCATGCCATGGGATTCGGAGAGGCCGGAAAATTACGAGTGGATGGGCATTTCCGAGGACAAAATCCTCACACACACCTACCAAGACCCCAAAATCAGCATGTATTCATTTTTTGCATCCAATGGCGTGTTTGTTTTTAGCAGTGGGCAGATTGACTATTTTGTAATTACTACCAGCTCATGATTGTCTTTTAAGTCTCCCTTTTCTAACTCCCTCGCAGAAAAGAGAGGCTTTTTCAATTACTTGGTCTCTTGAACTGTAAACCTTCGCAGTCCCCGAAGCAATTACGGAGCAGCCTCGCTTCATATAAACCACGACAACCCCATCCAGATTAATAACTGGCTTTCGCAGAAGCTTCTCCCCCTCGATTAGCTCTCTGCTCTCAACCCCTGTACGGAACCTTGTACGAAACCGAGGTGACATCCTGGTATCGAAACGTCTCTCCGGAACCAGTGGAAATCACAACCTCTATCATTCACTTTCCTCCTCTCCTACATTGCCAATGTCCTTCTCTCGCTCCGCTATGAGCTCCGCTTCAATCGCTTCAACCCCGAGCGAGCTTACAGAACAAATTTTCGTTTCCCCTTCTATGATGGTTGACCGCCACGGGAAGAACGGAAAACTCAAAATCGCTTTCTCGCCATACGCAGCAACAAGCTCCTCTTCCCCCATTTTGTTCGGCACCAGCTGTGACGCCTTTTTCACATCGTCCACGGAAAATCGGCTTCCATCTCGCATGTGAATTGTGACTCGAATCATATCTCTGACTCCTTTCTTTAAGTTTTTGAAAGTTCCGGAGCAAAAAAAATTTCGCCCACTTCTCCCGCTGGAATCCGCAGAGCTTCGCACCATCGGATGATGTCTTCCTGCGAGAATGTCGCCTTTCCCCGCAGTTTCTTTGATACGGTCTGCTCGGTCTGCCCGAGGTGCCGCGCGAAGTTCTGCTGCGACCCAAACAGCTCTACTATTCTGCCTCTGATTCTCGGTCGGTTCATGTCGCCCTCCTTTCTCCTACACTTTAACATTTTGAAACTCGCCCGTCAAGCGTTATTTTTAATTTTTTGAATTTCTTTGTTTAATTCATTGAAACGCCACGCTTAATATGGTAGACTTCCCTTATCCAACAAGGAGGTCTCTCATGGACATAAAGGAATCCTTCCAGCAGCGCTTTGAAAAAGCTCTTGCCATCACCGGCATAAAGCCGAGCGAGCTGTCAGAGATGACAGGCATATCGCAGGCCACCATCAGTCAGTACCGTAGTGGCTACTCGCAGCCGAAGCAGCCGCGGCTCATGGTTATCGCCGAGGCGCTCGGGGTGAATCCCGTATGGCTCATGGGGCTTGATGTACCGATGCGCATATCAGAAGACGAAGAGCCGCAGATACCGCAGCTGCCCAATGTCTTCCCCATCTCCAAAAAGCGCATCCCGCTCCTCGGAGAAATCGCCTGCGGAGAGCCGATTTTCTGCAATGAAGACCGAGAGAGAGCTACATCGCAGCGGGCACGGATGTGCGCGCGGATTTCTGCCTCAAAGCCCGCGGGGACAGCATGACGGGAGCGCGCATCATGGACGGAGATGTGGTCTTCATCCGGAAAGACGCGGAGCTTGTCAACGGCCAGATCTACGCGGTCGAGATAGACGACGAGGCCACCTTGAAGCGCGTCTACTACGATGAAGCTGCGCAGGAGCTTCGGCTGCTCGCGGAGAACCCCAAGTATCCGACTATGGTGTACAGCGGGGAGAGGCTCGCGCATGTGCATGTGCTGGGCAAAGCTATCGCTTTCCAGAGCGATGTGATTTGAGCACAAAAAAAGCCCCCGACTACCATATGGCAGCCGAGGGCTTCGCTATAGGAGGTATATCATGCCAAGGAAAAAGAAGGGCACGCTGCCATCCGGAAATATCCGGATACAGGTGTACGACTACACGGACAGCGCAGGCAAGCGGCACTATCAGAGCTTTACTGCCCCCACGCGCGCAGAGGCGCAGGCGCTCGCCGATGACTGGAAGCGCAGTCGCATGGCCTTGAAGGAAAAACTCACCGTCAGCACGGCTATAGCCCGCTACATAGAGCTAAAGGCCGCAGTACTGTCACCGTCCACCGTGCGCAACTACAAGGTCTACGCGCGGCAGTATTTCGCCGGCTCCTTCGGTGCAAAGGACCTGCGCGGGCTCCAGAGCGCAGATATACAGCTATGGGTCTCTGACCTCACCGGGCACAATCTCCGGCCGAAAACCGTAAGAAACGCCTACGGGCTGCTCACGGCCGCGCTCGCGCTTTTCCTGCCGGGCTTCCGGCCAAGCGTCACCCTGCCCGCCAAAATGCGGACAGAGTTCTACTGTCCGTCGCTCGACGATATCATGACCTGTGCCGCAGCACGCCAGACCCGTATCTCCGCTGCGCTATCCTGCTCGGCTCGGTCGGAGCCATGCGCCGTGGCGAGATATGCGCGCTGGAGTACAGCGATATACGCGGGGACACCGTGACCATCGACAAGGCCATCGTACTGGGCGAAAATCGCGATTTGAAGCTGAAAGCGCCCAAAACATATGCAAGCTATCGCACCATCACGCTGCCGCCCTATGTGCTTGCTGCCATAGAGGCGCTGCCGCTCCCGCATGAGGGCAGGATCATCCCCATCAATCCGGACACGCTACACAGTCGCTTTGTGCGCGCCATCGAAAAGACCACGCTCCCGCGCTTCCGTTTCCACGACCTCCGGCACTTCGGCGCGTCCATACTCGCAAGCTATGGCGACCGGTATGTCGAGGCCTACGGCGGCTGGGAACCGGGCTCGGATGTGATGAAGAAAAACTATCAAAATCTCATCAGCACCGAGGTCGACCGCGTCAAAAAGGAAATCGCGGCCATGTTTGAGGAGCGGCTCAGTACATATGCAACACGAGATGCAACACGCCCGATAAAGCTCCGCGCATAATCGCGCTTTTTCGGTTTTGGACACGGGTTCGACTCCCGTCATCTCCATCACCAAAAAGAGTGCACATCTACGCCGGAAACGGTGCGGATGTGCACTTTCTCTTTGCTTTATGATAGCCAAAAAGGTACTGTGACAGTGCAAAAAGGTACCGTAGCAGAGTACTCATGCAACACGAAATAGAGGGCGTGATTGCGTCCCCTTTTCACTTGCAGATTTCGTACCATCTGCTGTTCCTCCACGCACGGTAAGCGCCCCGTCCGAGCAACCCCGCGACTATAGCAATTACGATAATAACCTCAATGTTCATCTGTATTTTAGAATGAAGGTGTGGTATTCTTATTAAAGAGGAGGGGGCTTTCGCCCCCAGCTCTCACTTCCAGAGCTTGTCGATGATTAGTAGGATGAGCCCTGTGAGGAACCCGACAACTGCCTGAGCGGTCAAATCAGTCCGGTTGATCGGGCTCTTTTTATTTCCGTCCTTCATTCTTTCCGCGCCTTATCAAGCGCAACAAGGCACATCTGCGCCGCGGTATCGCCGCCCTGAATGCAGAGAAGAGCCAAGAGCACGAAGTGTCGGCGGAGGAAGACAACACCGCTGTTTCCGAATAAAGACCGCCCCCGGCGGTAAGGAGGATTTAAAATGGAACTGCTGCTTGTATCCTATCTTGCCGGAACAAAAACAATCACGGCGAACTATCTTTCCAAACTGTCTTCCAAGACAATTACGTTTATTCCCACAGCCGGAAATGTGGAACCCTATACCGGTTTTATTGACGAGGGGATTGCGATGCTGGAGGACTTAGGCTATCAGCTGCAGATGCTCGATATTGCCAAGGTCGAAGAACCTGTGCTGATACAGGAACTGGAGAGCGCAGCCTGTGTCTGCATCTCCGGCGGCAATACCTTTTATCTCTTGCAGGAGTTAAAAAAGAAGCATCTCACAGAGCTTCTCGCGCGCCGCATCCGGGAGGGCATGTTCTATATCGGCGAATCCGCAGGCGCAATCATCGCCGCACCCGATATTGAATACAATCAAATTATGGACGACAAAACCCTTGCGCCCGAGCTCACGGATTACTCGGCCCTGTCTGTATTTGACCACTCCGTTCTTCCGCATTTGGGAGAATATCCCTTCGAGACAAGCTCCCGCGAAACCCTGGAGCGCTACCGAAATTCATTGAAGCTGATTCCGCTCAACAATCACGAGGCAGTCTTGGTGGACGACCGGGGGTATACCGTACTTCGCGAAACAAGCCCTGAAGGGAAAGCTCTATGACGCCGTTAGAACGCATGCAATCTATGCAGCCCTATCACAACAGCTACGAAGGCACACCTGCTCATTTACAGGACAAGGCAAAACAGAATTGAGGACCGCGTCCGGATCGGGGCCAATGTGACCGTCTGCGGCGGCGTGCGCATAGGCGAAGGTTCAATCATCGGCGCAGGCAGCACTGTCACCAAAGATATTCAGGCAGGTGTGATTGCGGTAGACAAGTTAAAGCCTGAGGAAATCAGCTTCTGATTCGAAGACGGCATAAAGAATGAGGACAGCGCATGCGCGCTGTCCTCTCTTCTTTTACGCAAATACTTGATACGCAAACCAAGCCCAGAGTAAAAGGGCGAACGGCAAAAACAAATATCCCTCTTATTGCCACCCGCATTCGGTAAAAAGGTAGGGTAAGCACAATTCTTTACAAATTATGGCGAATCGTCTCCGGGCTATCCAGCGCTTCTTCCAGTATACGGCTTAGAACAGATGTGTAGCCTTTGCCGAGCATCTTTGCCTTTTTCAGCGCTTCCGGAGAAAGCCTGCGTGATGTCGAAAACACGACAGTTCTTCCGCAGTTAGCTCCCGACACGTTTCATCCGGCGTCAACGGCCGCTCTTCCAGTGCTTTCAACATATCCTTCTGCTTTTTGGTCAGCGGTTTCTTTATGTCAATCTCTCTTTGAATCATGGTAGGCTCTCCTTTCTTCATTTGTCGCTTTTCTTGCCGATATCAACCGGATGACTTCGAGCCGTCCTGTGTATACAACCATAACAACCACGGCAGTTCCGCCTATTTCTCCTATCGTGATATAGCGGTCTTCCTCTTCTGAATGTCGTTCGTCAAACCACTCCAAGCGGTTCACATCATGAAAGATGAGCGCGGCGGTACTGAAATCAAGCCCATGCTTCATAATGTTTCTCTTTTTTCTTTCACCCCATTCAAAAAGCATGGATTTCATCCGTTTTCTATATTATGTCAAAATGTAACACATTTTGCCATACAAATTACTGATGCAACAAAACTCCGCATGTCAACATAGAACAAATAGGAGGGGCGTAATCGCGTCTCACCATCTACGCCGGAAACGGTGCGGATGTGCGCTCGTTTTATCTTTTGCTACGTAATGAGTAATAGTCGAGAAATCCCTTGCTAAATATTGCAATCACAAAGAAGTTAGCAAGCATTTTTCTTGCAATCTTCTTCTTTTTGTATTAGCATATGTTTAGCAGAAGTCTTTAGAAAGAGAGGAGCTTATGTCTCAAACCGTAAACGTCAATTTTAAACTGGATGCCGATGTTAAAAAGAGTATGGAGAGAGCTTGTTCCGATATGGGGCTCAGTATGAGTGCGGCATTTACCATTTTTGCAAAAAAGGTCGGCAGTGAACGTCGTATACCTTTTGAGGTATCTGCCGATCCCTTCTACTCCGAAAGTAATATGGCACATCTGCGCCGCGGTATCGCTGCCCTGAACGCAGGAAAGGGGAGTGAGCACGAGATACTCGGAGAAGATGCCGAATGAAAAAAATCTGGTTTGACGAAGCCTGGGAAGATTATCTGTACTGGCAAATGCAAGACAAAAAAACACTTCGACGAATCAATCTCTTGCTGAAAGAAATTGAGCGCAGTCGTTTTGACGGCCTCGGAAAGCCGGAGCCTCTCAAAGGGGAATTAAGCGGATTTTGGAGTCGTCGTATTGACGGTACTCACCGCCTTGTGTATCGCATTCGCAATGAAATCCTAGAGATTCTCTCCTGTCGCGGGCATTACGATAACTGAACAGCAACGGATGCAAACCGGCATGTACGGCAAAAGACGCGCATTTGAGCATGAAATTTCTCGAATGCGCGTCCTTCATTTCCCTACTTAAAAGAGCCCGTTCATGTTTATGGCACAGATGCGGTGAACTTGCCGCATTTCACAAACCTCACTCATTCATGTCGATTCTCAAGACATCCGTTTTTTTGATTTCGTGCATATGCTCATCACAAATGGACAATGAGAATTCCACGTTGCTTTGCGGTTGACTTCCGATAAGCCATCCCTGTTTCATTCTTTTTCCGCCTTGCATTGTAGCAGGCATCCCGCTCGTAAAAGTGATCATCGTATCATCAACAGACGAATTCATGGGTAATACCGTAATTTCAGAGTCCGTTTTGTTTTCAAGTTCAATGACGAGCGTAGTATACCCAAAGCTATCAGAAATGCCTAAGTAGGTTGCTCTAAGGATTTCGTCATCATAGATAACACTCCCCTCCGCATTGACATCACTCTCTTGGACCGTTGATTCTTCTACATTCTCTCCTACATTCGATGTCTCTTGTTTCGGTAGTTCGCTATTCGTGCTACTACACGACGTCAACAGTACTGTTGCCATAATTGAACAGAGTGCAAATAGTTTTTTTACTCATTCTTACCCCCGCCTTCATATTGAAAACCTTATTGTTTATTTTACACTGTTTTTAGTCAATGTCTAGCCCAATTATTGGATATTTTTATGCGAATCCGATGTAAGCAGCCACAGTTTTATCCCCATAGCAGACTACTCTATCATCTGTACAGGCAGTACCGTAAGCAAATTTCTTCTGCCATGCGACATTGCAGCGAAACTACACAATTAAGCTTTAAACTTCCTTTACTGACGCAGATTGACAGTTCAGCATTAAATTACTCTCTGACTCTAATGCAAACGGCAAAAAGAGGACAGCCCCTGAGCTGTCCTCATCTTTTACCGAAACACTTGATACGCAAGCCAAGCCCAGAGTAAGAGGGCAAGCGGTACTAGGATACGAAACTTCAGCTTCTGCGTCTTATGCCGAAAGAAATTCATGCCGAAGAGTGCCCCCGGCGCGCCGCCGAGAAAGGCGCTGAGTAAGAGCGTGCGCTCCGAAATGCGCCAGGCATGGCGGCGGGACTTCTCTTTGTCAAAACCAAAGAGCAGAAAGCTGATAAAACTCATTGCCGCTGTCCAGATGAGAAATACGCTCTGTTCCGTATTGAAGTGCATGCCTCTCTCCTCCTGTCCTCTCTCCCGCCATACCGACGCAACGCCAACTGTCTCGCCAATCGCTTTTCCGAGCCTTTTTCAGAGCCCTGCGTACGCTGCCTTACATCAAACGTCCTCGTAAGTCCCGGGCTCCCGGGCAAAGACATAGTTTGTCTCGGTGGAGAGCTCCTCACGGAAGGCATAGCCGCTCCGCGAAAAGCCCTTCAGTTCTTCCGGTTGCTCCGCGCCTATCTCCGCGAGATAACGCACCATCTCCCCGCGCGCCATCTTCGCATAGACGCCCTTCTGCACAACCTTGCCGTCCGAAAGTTCTCCGAACACACAGGTAACGAAACTATCCTCCGGCTGTAAATACGCCTCGATTGCCTTCGAATACTCCTTCGAAGCGAGGTTGATGATGACGCCACTCTCATCCCGCACCGCGCGGTACAGCTTATCGCCCCAGAAGGCATAGAGGTTCTTGTGATGCGACGGCTGCCTTTGCCTGCATTTCGAGGCGATAGGGCGTGACCGCGTCCATGGGGCGCAGCACGCCGTAAAAGCCCGATAAAATGCGGAGCTTCTCCTCCACATAGCGGAGCGCCGTTTCCTCAAAGACGGCCGGTGCCATATACTGATACTGGATGCCCTCATAGGCCAGGATGGCGGGCGTACCGCCCTCCCGCAGGTTCATGGCCGCAAAGCGCGCGGCATTCTCCGCCGCAATTTTATCGTTACAGCCCCAGAGCGCCTTCTGCTCCGCATAGGAGAGACTTTGAATCCAAAGTTTCAGGCGCTCCGCCTCGTCAATGTACTGCGGCAGTCGCTCCGCCGTAAGGCTGTCCGTATTTATCCGCATCTTCTTTGCGGGGGAGATAATCAGCTTCACGCGAGCTCTCCGAGCATCTTCGCCGGATTCTCCGCGGCCTTCACCTTATCGTCCGCCTTCACAATGATGCCCTCTTCGTCAATCAGGTAGGTCGTACGCACAACACCCATAGAGACCTTGCCGTAGAGCTTCTTCTCCTTCCAGACATCATAGCGCTGAATGACCTCTTTTTCCGGGTCCGCGAGGAGGGTAAAGGGCAGACCGTACTTCTCCTCAAACTTTTTGTGGGAGGCCACGGAGTCCTTGCTGATGCCGAGCACCACCGCGCCCCGCTCACGGAACTGCGGGTAGAGCTCCGCAAAGCCGCAGGCCTGCTTGGTGCAACCCGGCGTCATATCCTTCGGGTAAAAATAAAGAATGATCTTCTGTCCCCGGTAGTCCGAGAGCTTTCGCAGCTCTCCGTTCTGATCCGGCAGGGTAAAATCGGGTGCCTTGGTTCCGACTGCTAACATGATGTTCTCCTTTCGCTTAGGATACTTCTGATTCCGCATCATTATCCTAGCTGTATGCGTCTCTTGTCAATCTCCGTCGAAAAAGAGGCAGCCCTCGGGCTGCCTCTTCCTTGCTTTCCTGTATCCCCTCCCGTCTTACGGGGTCACCGTCAAGACTTCCCGGAACAGGGGCGCGTCGATGGGGTGTTCACGGTCTATCACGCGGAGGGTAAACTCGATTTCCTTGACCTCGGTAATTTGGCTCTCTTCGAGTCTGCGCTTACTCCAGCGAAGTTCCGCAAAGCCGCTCTCTCCGGGCTTTAAGTCACCGGTCATAGAGGTATCCACCATGTAGTCGTTGATGGAAATTTTTTCCGCCTCATAGCGCAAATCCTTATCGCCCTTGTTCTCGATAAAGAGGGTCAGCACGTAGCGGCCTCTGTCATCGAAGGCACCGCCGAGCTGCGTCACGCGGAAGTTTTCGTTCTCCGTAAGAACCTTTTCGTCTTTACCGACCTTCCGCTCGAACTTCACGCCGCTGTTTTCCCCGTAGGGGTAGATGCGAAAGCTCTCCTGTTCCTTCGGATGTGCGGCGGAGTAGCCGCGCTCGCCGACGGAAAAACCGAGTTCAAGCTCTCCGAAATCCCGCATGTCATAGTATTCGGAGTAGGCAGATCTATGGTCTCCTTGGATTTCTTGCCGGCCGCAACATCGCAGCCGATGAAGGAGTCGAGGCGTATGCCGTCGCCGCTCAGCGAGTCCAGGGAGAAGTTAAACTCCTTGTCTTTACTCTTATTCTCAAAGGTCAGCTGAATCGAATAATAGCCGTCCTCATCTACCTCTATGCCGTCCACTTGAATCGCGTAATCTTCTTTGTCCACCGCGGTATAGGGCTCAACTTTCGGAACTCTCTTCGCTTCGCTCTCCGTTTTCGAACCGCCCCCCTGTCCGCCCTGCTTGTTGCCGCAAGCCGCCATGGAAAGTGCCAAGATGCATGCCAGTGCAAGTACCGTGCGTTTCTTCATCTGTCTGTCTCCTCCGTTTTGCAAGGCTTCCTCGCTTCTTCGAAAAGCATAGCATGCCGCAAAATACTTTACAATATCCGCGTCGCAATTCTGCGTTTTCCGAGCACTTTGCCCAAACCATGGTCTTTATTTCAAACGAAAAAGGCAGCCCCATCGGACTGCCTTTTTTCGTTCGGATATTATCTTCCTGTTCACGGCGTGACGGTATAGGTCTTATCGAGGAGCGGGCCGCCCGCAAGATTGTCGACATCCTGCACCCGCAGATTGAACTGAAGCTCCTTGATATCCGCCTCCGGTATCGTGAGATCCTGATACGTGATAAAGCCGAACAGGGACTGCCCGGGACCTAAATCAAAGTAGCGCGTTGTGCTACGCGTCTCTCCGTTTACGCTGCCCTTATCGCTGTTGATATAGAGCCGCTTGTTTGTCTTATTCCGGAGATAGAAGAACACATTCTCATCACCGAATTGGTCCTGCTTGCATTCTGTCACGACTGCTTCAAATCTCATTGTCATCGAGCTGCTTGTAGCTATCATTCGGCGCAAAGACATACTTCACTTCCCGGTTCTCGCCGTAGGGGTAAATGTGGAACACATCGGTCTCCCCCTTCTGATTCTGCGCATTGCTATCCCGAATCGCAAAGCGGAAGGTCAAATCGCCGAAACTCTTAAGGCTATACGTGCTGTTCTTTTGAAACATCAGATTGACCTGCTTTTCCTGTCCGGGCTCTACGGTCTCGCTGATTCCGCTCGTTCTGATCACAATGCCGTCGCCCTCCAGGTTCATTAACACAAAGACATAGCTCTTGTCCTCACTCTTATTTTGCAGCGTGAGCTGCAGGTATTCCTGGTCCTCGCCTAGATTTCCGTAGTTGACGACTTTGACGCCGTAGTCTTCCCTGTCCACGGCCTGAAACGGAGTGATGCGGAATTCGGCTTTCACCTGCTTCTCGGTTCCGGCCCCGCTCTCTGCGGTTTCTGTCATCTCGGTTGTCTCTGGGCTCTCTTTTTCCGCTTTCTTGCCGCCGCAAGCCGTCAGGGAAAGTGCCAAAATACATGCCAGTGCAAGTGCCGTGCGTCTCTTCATCCCTCTGTCTCCTCCGTTTTGCGTTGCCTGCCACTTTACCGAAAAAGCATAGCACGCGGGGGCTGACTTTACAATATCGCCCCCCGCAACTCTCTTTACCTCCGCCTATTTCAAAGTCTTTGACCCTTCCCGGATGAAAAAAGGCAGCCCCTTAGGACTGCCTTACGGTTTACGGTTCCACGGTATAGGTTTTTTCAAGCGCAGGATGCTCGGACAGCACGAAGGTATTTCCCTCGTCCACAAAGAGGTTGAAGCTCAGATTCTGAATCTCCTCGACCTTCGTGTCCTCAACATAGGAATGATCCCAGAAAATCGGGATGAACGCAGCTTGTCCCGCCCCCACAACATGGTAGTTGTTCATTTCAATCGGGGATGCCGTTGACTGCGCCGCCCTGAATATACAGGGTAATCAGCTTATCGGAGCGGTTCTCGAGATAGAGGTTCAGGACGTAATTGCCGTACTTGTCCTTCGTGACACCGGTGTTTGTCGCCTTGAAGTACGCGTTCTCATCGAGGAGCTTATCGCCCTCCTTCTCCTTCCAAGTGTAGTGAACCTTGCTGTTTTCTCCGTTCGGGTAGATGTGGAACACCTCATCCTTTTCCGGCGTATAGACCGAGAGCTTCGAATCCTGAACCAGGAAGCGGAACTCGAGGTCGCCGAAATCCTGAAGCTTATAGTTCGGGTTTGTCCGAATCGGGAGCTGCACCGGCGTCTCCTGCCCCGGCTCCACGACCTTGTTAATCGGGCCATAGAGGCGGATGCCGTCTCCGGTGAAGGAATCCAAGAGGAAGCGATACGATACCGTCTCGCTTTTATTCTGCAGCGTGAAGGAAATGAACCCATTGTCGATCTCGTCCGTCATATACCCGTCGACGCGGATGCCGTAATCCTGCTTATCGACCGCCTGGAAGGGCTGAATGGTAAAAGGCTTTTCTGCCTCGCCGCTCGTCTCGCTTGCCGCTACGGTCTCGCTCTTTGTCTCCGCTTTTTTCCCGCCGCCGCAAGCAACGAGCGGAAGCGCAAGGCTCAGTGCAAGGGTCCATGTCACAAATTTTCTCATATTTTCCTCCTGTTGTCCGTGTGTTGTTTTCGCGTTCTCCGGCTTACTCTTTTCCGAAGACCTGTTCCTTGAGTCTTCTTCCGGTCGGTGTTGTCGCAAGACCGCCGCCCGCGGTCTCCTTGAGTCCCTCGTGCATCTGGTCGCCGACTTCCTTCATCGCAAGGATGCACTCGTCCGCGGGAATTTTTAAGCCGATGTCGGCAAGTGCCATATCGGCGCAGGCGTAGGCCAGAATCACGCCTGCCGCATTTCGCTTGATGCAGGGAATCTCAACCAGGCCCGCAACCGGATCGCAGACCAGACCCAGTTCGTTTACAATGACCATGCCGAGTGCATCCGCACACTGCGTGGGCGTACCGCCCATGAGTTCCACCAGCGCAGCCGCCGCCATGCCGGCCGCGGAGCCGCACTCCGCCTGACATCCGCCCTGGGCGCCCGCAATGCAGGCATTGGTCGCAATGACCATGCCGAAGGCTCCCGCCGTAAAGATGGACATGACGACATCGCGCTTCGGAAAGTTTCTGTCCTCATACATGGGTACCAGACAACCGGGCAAAATGCCGCAGCTGCCGGCGGTCGGGGTCGCGACAATGCGTCCCATGGCCGCGTTACAGTTGCTCACCGCAAGCGCGCGCGCCATGGCCTTGGTCATGAGGCTGCCCGTTAAGCCGCCCTTGGTTTCGGCGTACTGCTTCATGCGGTAGCCCTCTTCGCCGGTTAAGCCCGAGCGAGATATGCGCCCCGGCTGCTGTCCCCAGTCCGCCGCCTCTATCATCACGTCAAAGTCTTTTTCAAGTTCACGGTACAGATCTTCCTCGCTGATGCCAAGCTGCGCCGCCTGATCCTTCAGACAGAGCTCACTGATTTTAATCCCCGCTTTCTCTGCCGCTTCTACGATTTCCTGAATTGAATTGTATTGAATCATAGCGCCCCCCGTCAGCCCAGCGCCCGGATTAAGACCGTTCGCTCCACATTTTTGATTTTGTTCAGATCTTCAATCATGCCCTCCGGCGGTGCCTGGTCGAGTTCCAGCATCATCATGGCCTCGCCGCCCTTCTCCTTGCGGCTCAAACGGAAGTTTCCGATGTTCAGATCCGCATACTTCTCATACATGAGCTGGGTCACCGCCGCTATGACGCCCGGGCGGTCGTGATGCAGGATGAGCAGGGTGTTGTTATCGCCGGTGAAGTTCACCTCCATGCCGTCGATGTTGGTAATCTGAATGTTGCCGCCGCCTATGCTCGCGCCCTCCACCATGCCTTGTTTGCCGTTGTCGCACTCATAGTAAATGCGCGCCGTGTTCGGGTGGGCACCCGAAATATCCTCGGGCACAAATTCATAGGAGAGTCCGCGCTCCGCCGCGATGCGCATGGAATCACGGAGTTCCTCCGACCAGCTGTAGTAGCCGAGTATCCCGGCGAGGATGGCATTGTCCGTGCCGTGCCCCCGGTAGGTGCGCGCAAAGGAACCGGAGAGCTGAATGCGTGCGCGAATGATGCGCGCATCCCCGGCAAGTTTATTTGCGACCCGCCCGATTCGGCAGGCGCCCGCCGTGTGCGAGCTGGAAGGACCTATCATCACAGGACCGATAATATTAAAAATATTCATGTGTTTACTCCCTGCGGCATCTGTTCTTTGTTCATTCTGCCGCCGCTTCCAGTGTACCACAGAGCGTCTTATTTTTTTCCGCATAAGAAAAAGCAGCTCCGGTTTCCCGGAGCCGCTTCTCAAATTTTTGTTGAAACTCAAGCCTTCTTGACAGAGACAATCGTGCCGTCGAACGGATCGACCTCGGAAAGGGTGCCCGTGTAGGTAACGGTGACCTTGTCGCCTGCCTTGACATCGGAAAGTCCTTCCGGAGCCTTGCCCTGCTCAAAGCTGAACATATAGGAAGTTCCCTTCTCATCGGTAACGGTGAAGGAGAAGTCCTTGACCTCGTCAAGCGTACCGACCAGGGTGCCTTCCTTTGCATCCATAGCCTTCTCGTCCTTCTTGGACTCCTCAGCCTTGGTCTCGCCCTTCATGGACTCGTCCTTCTTGGTCTCGTCCTTCATGGACTCGCCTGCCTTGGTCTCTACCGAAGACTCCTGCTTCGCGGTGGTCTCCTCAGCCTTCTTATCGCCGCAAGCGGTGAATGCCAGTGCTGCCGCAGCAGCCGTTGCCAGTACAAGTGCGCGAACCATATTCTTTCTCATCTTTTTATCCTCCTTAAGTTATGCCTGCGGAAGATTCCGCCTGCAATGAAGACAAGTATAGCCACTTATGATGAGAAAACAAGCGTTTTTTGTGATTCTTAAAAATGTTTATGCTTTTTTTAGCTTTTTCCGCAGCCTTGTATACAAGCATTCCGGGCGGCGGGAATCCACTCTACACTCAGTAGCGCACGCTGCCTTTAAACTCTCGTTCCACTTCGCGTCTCGCATCGTTCTTTGCGATGGTCGCGCGCTTATCGTACTTTTTCTTACCCTGGGCGAGACCGATCTCGACTTTCACCAGTCTGCCCTTCAGGTACACTTCAAGCGGCACGAGTGTGAGTCCCTTCTCCTTGATGGTGCCGATTAGGCGGCGTATCTCTCCCTTGTGCAGGAGGAGCTTTCGCACGCGGAGCGGGTCCTTGTTGAAGATATTTCCCTTCTCGTAGGGGTTAATGTGCATGCCGTAGATGAACACTTCCCCGTTTTTGATATCGACCCAGCTCTCCTTGATCGAGCACTGGCCGAGGCGCAGGGATTTGACCTCCGTGCCGAAGAGCTCAATGCCGGTCTCAAAGCTCTCCAGAATAAAATAGTCGAAGCGGGCTTTCTTATTGTTCGCGATGAGTTTCTTGCTCTCTTTTCCCATGCCTCTCCTCTCTGTTTCCTTAATCCTCTTCCTCCGAAGGCAGCGGCGGCTCCGGCAGGAAGTCTACGGTGCGCATGAGGCGGTCTGCGCCGGTCACGCGGACGCGGAGCGGCTCGCCGAGACGGTAGCGCTTCTTCGTGAACTCTCGACCAGCTCTGCCTTCTCTTCGTTGTACTGATAGTGGTCGTCCCGGAGTTCGGACACCCGTATCATGCCGTCCACCGTGTTCTTTAATTCCACATAGATGCCATAGCGCGTCACGCCGCTGATAATGCCCTCGTAAATCTCGTTGATGTGGCCTTCCATGTACTCGCACTTCTTGTACTTGACCGCATCGCGCTCGCACTCCTGCGCCCTCCGCTCGGTCTGACTTGCGCGGTCCGAAACACCGGACAGAATTGCGCGGTAGTGCTCCTTCCGCTTTTCGCTGAGGCCGCGCCGCAGTTCCTCCTTGATGATGCGGTGAATCTGCAAATCCGGATAGCGCCGTATCGGGGAGGTAAAGTGCGTGTAATAGCGGGAAGCAAGACCGAAGTGGCCCATACACTCTACCGAATAACTTGCCTGCGTCATGGTGCGCAGTGCCATGCGGCTCACAAGATCCTCTGCCTCGGTGCCCTCGACACGGAGCAGGAGTTTCTGAATTTCCCGCGGTGTTACCTCGCCGTTCTTTAACTTTAAGTTCAGCCCGAAGTTCATGACAAAGGTCTTTAAGAGCTGTAACTTCTCCGGCGTCGGGCGCCTCGTGAACGCGGTACACAAACGGAAGGTGCTTGAGACAGTAGGTTTTCGCAACGGTCTCATTTGCCGCGAGCATGAAAGTCCTCAATGAGGCGGGTTGCCTCGTTGCGCTCGTAAGCGCGAATTTCGAGCGGCTTGCCGGAAGGACTCAAAATCACCTTGCTCTCCGGGAAGTCAAAGTCGATGTAACCGCGCTCGCTGCGAAGGGCGCGGAGCTGTCTTGCCAGCACGTCCATGCGCTCCAGCATGGGCACAAACTCCGCATAGTGCTCGCAGAGTTCCGGCTCATGGTTCGTGATAATCTGGTTGACCGTCGTATAAGTGAGGCGGCAATCGGAGCGAATCACGGACTCGCAGATTTCGCTGTGTACAAGCTCTCCCTCTGCCGAAAACTCCATGAGGCAGGAGAGCGCAAAGCGGTCCTCGCCCTCGTTCAGAGAACAGATGCCGTTCGAGAGTTCGACCGGCAACATGGGAATCACGCGATCCGGAAGGTATACGCTCGTGCCGCGGTTTAAGGCCTCGCGGTCCAGGGGGCCGCCCTCTTTCACATATTCACTGACATCCGCGATGTGGACGCCGAGCTGTACGTTTCCGTTCTCCAGTTCGGTGAGGGAGATTGCATCGTCCAAATCTTTTGAGTCCTCGCCGTCTATGGTCACGGTACAGAGCGCTCTCAAATCGCGCCGTCCCGCAACTTCGCCGCGAAGTATCTCCGTGCCCTGCCGCTCCGCGCGCACCGCTTCCGCGAGACATTCCTCCGAGAAGGTATCCGGAATTTCAAAGCTTCGCACAATCGAGGTGAGGTCCACGCCGACCGCGCTCGCCTTGCCGAGACGTTCCAGCACTCGTCCCTCTAAATCTCCGCCTCTCTCCTTCGGGTAGGCCGTAATCTCCACCAGCACCTTTTCGCCGGTCTGCGCGCCGAGGGAAGCCCCCTGCGGAATGATGACATCCGCCGCAAAGCGGGTATTATCCGGCAAGACCACGCCGCTTCGGTTCTCTCTCCGGTAGTAACCCACCAGACGGCTCACGCCGCGCGCCACAATTTCCAAGACGCGCCCCTCGCGGCGCTCCAGCTGCTGGCCGCGCGGAATCAGTATGCGAACCGTATCTCCCTGCAATGCCCCTCTCGTCTTATCGCGGGGAATAAAGACATCGTTCTCCTCGCCCGGGATGCGCACAAAGCCGAAGCCCTTCGCATTGGCCGCGAAAACGCCCTCTTTTTCCTGACTCTCGGACTTACCGTATTTGCCGTTTTTCGAGACGCGGATACGCCCTTCCCGAACGAGCGCATCGAGCGCGCTCTCCAAGTCCTTCCGCTTGGATTTCGGCACGTCCAAAAAGACCGCAATGTCCTGCAGGCGCATGGGCTGGTACATGGGATCTTCCATCAGCTTGAGCAATACCTGTTCTCTCTTCTTTAACAATTCATCTTGGGTCATACGCCCGACTCTCTCCTCTTTCTCCGGCTTTCACAGGCCGAATACCGTGAAAAAAAGCCCCCGCGCTTACTGCGGGAGCCTCTCTCTGTTTATTTTATCAAGTTCAGTGCAAATGCAAGGATGAGGAACAGCACCGCCGCAGCTGCCGTGAGCTTTTCCAGTGTTCCCTCCACCGAGCGTCCGCGAATCTTGCCCCAGTAAGAATCCGCGATACCGCCGATTGCACCGAGTCCCTGATCTTTTCCCTCCTGCATCAAAACGACACCGGAGAGAAACACGCAGACAATAACAAAGAAAATCGATAAAACTCTGTTCAGTATAATCATCCCGTTCCTCCAGCTTGTGCCGCATTTCGCCTGATTGCGGGCACATTTTCCGATATAATACCACAAATGATGCGGCTGGGACAAGGATTTCTCAAGAAGTATACATCCAAATAAAAATAGGAATTATTATTGACATTTGAGCGGGTCGTGATAAACTATAGCCAAGATGATTTTCGTCATCTAATCTTTATAAGTTCACTCTAATTCACATTCATTGTTTTTACAAGGAGGAAAACCACATGTCTCTTATCGGCAAGGAAATCGGCGATTTCAGCGCACAGGCATTCCAAAACAACAGCTTTAAGACCGTGAACCGCGAGGATCTCCGCGGCAAGTGGAGTGTCTTCTTCTTCTACCCGGCGGACTTCACCTTTGTCTGCCCGACCGAGCTCGAGGACCTCGAGAACAACTACGCAGCGTTTCAGAAGGCAGGCTGCGAGATCTACTCGGTCTCCTGCGACACCCACTTCGTTCACAAGGCTTGGCACGATCACTCCGAGAAGATTTCGAAGATCACCTATCCCATGCTCGCAGACCCGACCCAGGCGCTGGCACGCGACTTTGAGGTCCTGATTCCGGAGGCGGGTCTCGCGGAGCGCGGCACCTTCATTGTGGACCCGGATCTCAAGATTGTCGCTTACGAAGTCAACGCGGGCAATGTGGGTCGCAACGCAGAGGAACTGCTCCGCAAAGTGCAGGCTTGCCAGTTTGTCCGCGAGCACGGCGATGAGGTTTGCCCGGCAAAGTGGACCCCCGGCGCAGAGACCCTGAAGCCGAGCCTGGACCTCGTCGGTGCCCTGTAATTCAAAGAGAAAGGAATATCCATGACGTCAGCAGAGAGAGCATCTTTCTATGACGCGATCGTTATCGGCGGCGGCCCTGCGGGGCTGACCGCCGGTCTCTATCTTGCGAGAGCCTGCTATCGCGTCCTAGTCATCGAAAAAGAGAAGTTCGGCGGCCAGATTACGATTACCGCCGAAGTCGTAAACTACCCGGGTGCGGAGCCCATGAGCGGAGAAGCCTTGACCGAGCGCATGCGCCTGCAGGCGGAACAATTCGGCGCGGAGTTCTTACTCGCCGAAGTTCTGTCCCTCCGCGAGGAGGAGGGCTTTTACCGCATCTCAACCGCCAAGGGCGATTTTCTGACCCACGGTGTGATACTCGCAACCGGCGCTCACCCCCGCATGATAGGCTTCCCGGGCGAAGCGGAGTATAAGGGCCACGGCGTTGCCTACTGCGCGACCTGCGACGGCGAATTCTTCACCGGGCGCGAGGTCTTTGTGGTGGGAGGCGGCTTTGCCGCGGCCGAGGAGGCTGTGTTCCTCACAAAGTACGCGTCCCATGTGACCATACTGATACGCGAGCCCGATTTTACCTGCGCCGCAAAGGTGGCGGAACCCGCGAAACAGCATGAAAAAATCACGGTGAAGTATGACACCGAGGTCGAGGAGGTCTCGGGCGACAGCCTGCTACGCCGCATTCGCTACCGAAACTCGAAGACCGGGGAAGTGACAGAATTCAGTCCGGCGGACGGCGGCAGCTTCGGCGTCTTTGTCTTTGCGGGCTACGCGCCTTCCGCAGGCCTCCTCTCGGGACTTGCGGAGCTCGACGAGCACGGCTATGTGCTCACCGACCGGAACCAAAAGACAAGCCGTGACGGCATCTATGCCGCGGGCGATGTCTGCCAAAAGAATCTCCGCCAGGTTGTGACCGCGACCGGCGACGGCGCGACGGCGGCGACCGAGCTTGAAAAGTATATCTCGGTACGGCAGAGAGAAACCGGTGTCAAGGCGGAAATTCAGACCAAGCGCGCCGCGGTTCACGCGGCGCAGGACAGCGCACCGGCGGCCGCTGCGGTACAGAGCGGCGATACGCCTTTTGACAGCGCAATGATACAGCAGCTGAACACGGTCTTTTCGCGGCTCACCGAGGGACTTACGCTAAAGCTCTACACCGACGAAGGTGCGGTCTCCTCCGAGCTTAAGCACTATTTGGAGGCACTCACCGCCCTCAGCGATAAGCTGACCCTCTCCGAAGAGAGCGCGCCGGATCCGCTCGTAAACGGCGAGCCGGAACTCCCCTATGTGCGCGTGTTCCGCGCAGACGGAAGCTACGCGGGAATCTGCTTCCACGGCGTGCCGGGAGGCCACGAGTTCACCTCCTTTGTGCTCGGGCTCTACAACGCGGGTAGCCCCGGGCAGGCGGTCTCCGATGAGCTTAGAAGCCGCATTGATGCCCTGCAAAAGGACATTTCCCTCAAGATTTTTGTGAGCCTTTCCTGCACCATGTGCCCTGAGCTTGTGACGAGCGCACAGCGCATTGCGACCCTGAACCCGAACGTGAAAACCGAGGTCTACGACTTAAACCGCTTCCCGGCCCTCCGCGATCGCTATGAGGTCATGAGCGTTCCCTGCTTCCTCATAAACGATGCGCCGCCGCAATTCGGCAAGAAAGATATCGCTCAGCTTCTCGACCTGCTCGGCGCATAAAACAGTCGGCGGCCCCCGCAACGCCGGCGAAATCAAGTGTTACGGACACAAGAAAACAGCGTCCCGGTACGAACCGGAACGCTGTTTTTATTTGCTCTGTAATCGAAAAACTCAGAGTTCTACCCGAACCTTTTTCAAGTGCCAGATATCTCTCACGTACTCCTCGATGGTGCGGTCGGAGCTGAAGGGGCCTGCCGCCGCGGTGTTCCGCAGGCACATCTTTGCCCAGTTCTCCTCGTCCGCGTACGCCTTGTCCACGCGCTCGTGCGCCTCGGCATAGGCGCGGAAGTCCTTCAAAATGAAGTAGACATCCGGACGGTCTCCGTTCGAGCCTGTGAGCAGGGAGTTATAAATGTCGCGGAAGCGCTCCGGATCGTCCGGCGAATAGTAGCCGTTGATGAGCTGCATGAGCACTCTGCGAATCTCCTGATCGGCGTTGAAGATATCCATCGGGTTATAGCCGCCGTTCTTCTCGAGCTGGATGACCTCTTCCGCGGACATACCGAAGATGAAGGCATTTTCCTCGCCGACTTCGTGCACAATCTCGATGTTTGCGCCGTCCATGGTGCCGAGGGTCGGTGCGCCGTTCAGCATGAACTTCATGTTCGAGGTGCCGGACGCCTCCTTACTGGCGGTCGAAATCTGCTCGGAGACATCCGCCGCCGCAAAGATGAGCTCCGCGCTCGAGACGCAGTAATCCTCGATGAAGACCACCTTGATCTTGCCGTTAATCGAAGCGTCGTTGTTGATCACATCCGCCACGGCATTGATCAGCTTAATCGTGAGCTTTCGCGCGGTGATAGCCCGCAGCCGCCTTTCGCACCGAAAATTGAAAGGTGTGCGGATAGAACGGCATGTTCGGGATTATCCTTAATCTTGTTGTAGAGGTACATGACGTGGAGGATGTTCATGAGCTGACGCTTGTACTCGTGCAGGCGCTTTACCTGAACATCGAAGATGGAACGCGGGTCCACGACAATGCCGTTGTGCTCGAGAATGTAGTTCGCAAGGCGAAGCTTGTTCTTGTACTTGATGTTCATGTACTCCTGGCGGCTCTTCTCATCTTCCACGTAGACACCGAGCTTCTTCACCTCGGAGAGATCCGTGATCCACTTGTCGCCGATACGCTCCGTGATCCAGTCGGCCAGCAGCGGGTTCGCGTGGAGCAGGAAGCGGCGCTGCGTGATGCCGTTGGTCTTATTGTTGAACTTCTCGGGCGTGAGCTCGTAGAAGTCGCGAAGTGTCTGCTCCTTCAGAATCTCGGTGTGAATCTTTGCGACACCGTTAATCGAGAAGGATGCCGCGCAGGCCATGAATGCCATGCGCACCTGGCCGTCGTGAATGATGGCCATGCGGTCTTTTCTCGCCTGATCGCCCGGGAACTTGTGCTCGATAGCGAGCAGGAAGCGACGGTTAATCTCCTCGACAATCTGATAGATACGCGGCAACAGGCGGGAGAAGAGCTCAATGGGCCACTTCTCGAGTGCCTCGGTCATGATGGTGTGGTTCGTGTACGCGCAGGCCTTGCTCGTAATCTCCCACGCCTCTTCCCAGCCGAGTCCCTGTTCGTCCATGAGAATGCGCATGAGCTCCGGCACCGCAACCGTGGGATGGGTGTCGTTCATCTGGAATACACAGTAATCCGGCAGCTTCTTGATGTCATCGTGGGTCTGCAGGAACTTCTTGACCGCGGTCTGCAGCGAAGCGGAGATGAAGAAGTACTGCTGCTTTAAGCGGAGCTCCTTGCCCGAGTAGTGGTTGTCGTTCGGGTAGAGCACCTCGGAGATGGTTCTCGCGAGGTTCTGCTCTTCCACGGCTCTCTGATAGTCACCGCGGTCAAAGGAATCCAGGCGGAAGCGCGTAATTGCCTCCGCGTCCCAGATGCGAAGCGTATTTACAATGTGATTGCCGTAGCCCACGACCGGGAGGTCGTAGGGAATGCGCGGACCGACTGGTAATTCTCCTGGTAGAAGCGCGGCTCGCCGTTCTCCATGCGGGTTGCGACATAGCCGCCGAACTTGACCTCGCAGGCATGTTCGTCGCGCTTAATCTCGAAGGGATAGCCGTCCTTTAACCACTCGTCCGGAATCTCCTTCTGGTAGCCGTTCTCGATTTTCTGGCGGAACATGCCGTAGTGGTAGCGGATGCCGCAGCCGTAAGCCGGGTAGTTGAGGGTCGAGAGCGAGTCGAGGAAGCAGGCTGCCAGACGGCCGAGACCGCCGTTTCCGAGCGCCGGATCTCTCTCCTCGTCCTCAATCTCCGTAAGGTCAAAGCCGAGTTCCTCGACCGCCTCGCGAATCACATCTTCTTCCTTGAGCGCGAGCATGGTGTTGCCGAGTGCTCTGCCGACCAGGAATTCCATCGAGAGATAGTAGACGCGCTTTGCATCTGCCTTGTCATAGGCCTTCTGCGTCGCAAGCCAGTTGTCGATCACATCGTCCTTGACCGCATAGGCAACCGCCTGATAGACCATCTGCAGCGTTGCCTCGCTGACGTCCTTGCGGTAGAGCGTCTTTAAGTTGTTGATGATCTGCTTTTTCAGAGTATCTTTGTCCAAACGTCTGATAACTCCTGCCAATTTTGCCTCCTCCGTATTTTTACTGCTGTACGACGCGTTTCACGGAAAGTGTAACCATTTCTCCGTTCAAATTCCACTCTTTCACGAAATCTCCGCTATTTTCAGCCGATTCACCATGAATAGCATCCGCAAGCAGGGTGTTCTTCAACAATTCTCCGTACGTTTCCGCGAGCGCCGCAATCTTTTCATTGCCGGAGATGCCGAGTGCAATGTGATCCGTGACCTCAAAGCCCGCATCTTTACGCATGGTCTGCACCTTGGAGATGAGTTCGCGCACAAAGCCCTCTTCGATGAGCGCTTCGCTCAGCGCAATGTCGAGCACCACGGTGATGCCGTTATCCTGCGCCGATACATAGCGCTCCGACTGGGTGCTCTCGATTAAGAGATCCTCTCTGCCGAGCTTTCACTTCCGTGCCGTCCGGAAGGGCAAAGACAAGCGCGCCGTTTTCGTTTAGCTCCGCCATGGCCTTTTGGCCGTCCAGCGCCTTTAAGTGCTCCTTGATGGCACCGAGCTGCTTACCGTACTTCGGGCCGACGGTCTTTAACTGCGGCTTGAAGACATAGTTCACAAAGCGCTCCGCATCGTCCGTGAACTCGATTTCCTTTACATTGAGCTCGTCGCGGATGATGTCCTGATAGAAGCTTCCGAGTGCCTCGGGCGCCTTCACATAGAGCTTCGAGAGCGGCTGGCGGTTCTTCGGCCGGAAGCCTCACGCGCAGAGCGGCCGAGCACGACAATCTTGAGAACCTCGTCCATGCTCTTCTCGAGTTCCGCGTCGATGTGCGCCTCGTCCGCAACCGGGTAATCAGAGAGGTGCACGGACTCCGTCGCGGATGCATCGACCGTGCGCACCAGGTTTTGGTAAATCTGCTCGCTCATGAACGGAATCATGGGAGCCGCTGCCTTTGCGAGTGTGACCAGCGCCGTGTAGAGCGTCATATAGGCATTGATCTTATCCTGCTCCATGCCCTTTGCCCAGAAACGGTTGCGGCAGCGGCGCACGTACCAGTTCGACATGTCTTCGACAAATTCCTGGAATACGGCAGCCGTCTCCGGAATTCTGTAGTTCGAGAGGTTCTTATCCGCGTCGCGGACCATGCTGTTCATCTTCGAAAGCAGCCACTTGTCCATGACCGAGAGCTTCTCGTAGTCGAGCGTATACTTGGTCGGGATCGAAGTGATCGATGTCCGCGTAGAGCACGTAGAACGCGTAGGTATTCCAGAGCGTTCCGAGGAACTTTCTCTGCCCCTCGCGCACAGCCTCCTCCGAGAACTTCTTCGGGAGCCACGGTGCCGCAGCGGTGTAGAAATACCAGCGAATCGCATCCGCGCCGAAGGTTTCGAGCGCCTCCATCGGATCGACCGCATTGCCCTTCGACTTGGACATCTTGTTGCCGTTCTCATCCAGCACGAGACCCAGGACAATGACGTTCTTAAACGCAGGCTTGTTGAAGAGGAGGGTCGACTCCGCATGCAGGGAGTAGAACCAGCCTCGGGTCTGATCGACCGCCTCGGAGATGAAGGAAGCCGGGAGCTGCTGCTCTAAAGAGTTCCTTGTTCTCAAAGGGATAGTGGAGCTCTGCGTAGGGGCAAGCACCGGAGTCAAACCAGACATCGACGACCTCCGGAACGCGCTTCATCTTGCCATGGCAGTGCGGGCAGGGGATTTCAAAGCGGTCCACATACGGGCGGTGCAGCTCGACGGTCTTTGCGCTTTCATCGCCGGAGAGTTCCGCCAGTTCCTCGCGGGAACCGACCGCAAGCTTTTCGCCGCAGTCCGGGCACTCCCAGACATTGAGGGGCGTGCCCCAGTAGCGGTTTCTCGAGACCGCCCAGTCCTGAATGTTCTCGATCCAGTTGCCGAAGCGTCCCTCACCGATGGACTGCGGCACCCAGTTAATCTCTTCGTTGTTCCGCACGAGATCGTCGCGCACCGCGGTCATCTTGATGAACCAGGACTCACGCGCATAGTAGATGAGCGGCGTTCCGCAGCGCCAGCAGTGCGGGTAGTCGTGTTCCACCTTCGGGGAGGCAAAGAGCAGGCCTCTCTCTTCGAGATCCTTCAGCACTTCCGGATCAGCCGCGACTGCGCCCTCTTCGACTTCCTTTTCGGTGGGCTTGCAGCGCATGCCCGCGAACTTGCCGGTCTCCGGCTTCATCCGGCCCTTGTCGTCCACCATCTGGACAAAGGGCGCATCGTAGCCGCGACCCACGCGCGCATCGTCTTCACCGAAGGCCGGGGCGATGTGGACAATACCGGTACCGTCCGTCATCGTGACGTACTCGTCCGCGTAGACAAAGAAAGCCTCCTTGTGCTGACGCGCCGCCGCTTCCGCCGCACAGCTGTAGAGCGGCTCGTAGGGCTTATGCTCCAGCTCCTTGCCGGTGTAGCGCTCTAAGATTTCATAGCCCTCGCCGAGCACCTTCTCAAGCAGTGCCTCCGCGAGATAGTAGGTGTTGCCATCCGCTGCCTTGACCTTCACATAGCTCTCGTGCGGGTTCACGCAAAGGCCGATGTTCGAGGGCAGGGTCCAGGGCGTCGTGGTCCAAGCGAGGAAGTAGGCATCTTCGCCCTTCACCCGGAAGCGCACAATTGCGGTTCTGTCCTTAATCGACTTATAGCCCTGCGCCACCTCGTGCGAGGAAAGCGGGGTTCCGCAGTGCGGGCAGTAGGGGACCACTTTAAAGCCCTTGTAGAGCAGGCCCTTTTTCCAGATTTCCTTTAAGGCCCACCACTCCGACTCGATGTAGTTGTCGTCACAGGTGATGTAGGGGTGCTCCATATCCGCCCAGAAGCCCACCTTGCCGGAGAACTGCTCCCAGACTTCCTTATAACGCCACACGGACTCGCGACACTTTTTGATGAAGGGCTCCACGCCGTAAGCCTCGATTTCTTCCTTTCCCTCAATGCCGATTTCCTTCTCGACCTCGAGCTCGACCGGAAGGCCGTGCGTATCCCAGCCTGCCTTTCGCGGGACATACTCTCCCTTCATGGTGCGATAGCGCGGAATCATATCCTTGATAACGCGGGTCTCAACGTGGCCGATGTGCGGTCTGCCGTTTGCGGTCGGCGGTCCGTCGTAGAACATATAGGTCTCGCAGCCCTCGCGCTGCTCGACGGACTTCTCAAAGATGCGGTTCTCTGCCCAGAACTTTTCGATTTCGCCCTCGCGCGCCACAAAGTTCATATCCGTGGGGACTTTTCTGTACACTTTTTTCTCCTCCTGTCTCAAAAAAGAAAGCGCCCGCCCCTCTCAGGACGAACGCTCTCCGCTTTCGCTGTACCACCTGTATTTTGCTTTCCCCCGTGACGTGGGGATTACGGCGAAACGTACCCGGAGGCAGCCCTCCGCTCCGAACCGCAGCTCGAAAGTGATTTTCAACGCAAGTACTTGGCATCGGGCTTCCACCGTCCCCGACTCTCTATGGCTGTTTCAAACGCCTACTCTCTTTGTCAACGCCTTTGTATGAATTTTTCACTAGTATAATCAGCCTGATTTTCTCTGTCAAGGAAGAAACAGCTTTTAGCGGAGTCTCGGCAGGGTGACCTCGTCCACGTAGTTCGTGAAGAAAGGTCTTGCGCACATCCTCTCTCGCCTTGCTTCTGCCGAGCGCCCACATGAGCTTTGTGACCGTGGCCTCCTGGGTCATGTCAAAGACCGGGATGCCGCCGCTCTCCTGTACGCGGAGACCGGTCTCGTAGACATCGAGATTGCTGCCCTCGTAGCGGCACTGGCTGCCCACCAGGATGCTCATGCCCTTGCTGCTCGCGTGGTCAATCTCCTCCAGAATGTTGTTGTGAAGGAAGGGCACGCCGCCCAGGCCGAAGGCCTCGACAAAAGACGCCCTCGCAGCCCTTGTCGTAGAGATAGCGGAAGATATCCGCATGCATGCCCGGGAAAATCTTTTAAGACCGCGATGTTCTCCGAGTACTCCGGCGAGAGCTGGAAGGAAGCGCGGCGAAGCGGCTCCTTTAAGACCTGCATGCCGAAGGCATTGAACTCGCCGATCAAAGGATAATTGACCGACTCAAAGGCATTGAACGAGACAGTTCTCACCTTCGAGGTGCGGCAGCCCAGAATGAGTTTCTGGTGAAAGACCGTGTAGACACCGCGCAGCATGCCGCTTAAGCCCGCCGTAATCGCACAGCGGAGGTTATCGATGGCGTCCGTTAAGGGCGCACGAAGCGGAAGCTGACTTCCCGTCAGAATGACCGGAATCTCGATGTTCTGGAGCATGAAGGAAAGCATCGAGGAGGTATAGGACATGCTGTCCGTGCCGTGGATGATGACCACGCCGTCGCAGTCCTCTCTGGCCGCCGCGACCAGGTTCGCGATGGCCACCCAATCCTCCGGCGTAATGTTCGCCGAGTCGAGGGACGCATAGTCCTTTAACTCAAAGGTATGCCCCTCTCCGATCGGACCTATGGTCCGCATGATTTCCTCGAGGTCTATGCCCGGCGCAAGCCCTTTTTCGCTCGGCACCGATGAAAAGGTGCCTCCCGTATTGATCAGCAGCAATTTTTTGCTCATAGCAGCCTCCGTTTTTTGTCATAATGGTTAATTTTAACAAAAGCGTCTTAAAAACTCAATCCGCTGTCCCCGCATTTACCGTCTTCCGTGGAAAAGACCTGCGGTTTGTGCTATCATGCTCTCAAGCCTGAAACAAAAGTCTCTAGTAATCTCAGGGCTTACGAAAGGAGCGATTGCGATGATGAAACTCGTATTGGTACGGCACGGCGAAAGCGAATGGAACAAGCAGAACCTTTTCACCGGCTGGATGGACGTGGATCTCTCGGAGAAGGGCCACGAGGAGGCAAAAGCTGCGGGTCAGCTCTTGAAAGGCCGAGGGCTATGACTTCGACATCTGCTTTACTTCCTACTTAAAGCGCGCAATCCACACGCTGAACCACATTCTGGATGAGATGGACCGCGACTGGCTCGAGGTTGTAAAGAGCTGGAAGTTAAACGAGCGCCACTACGGTGCCCTCCAGGGTCTCAACAAGTCCGAGACCGCGGAAAAGTACGGTGAGGAACAGGTCAAGATTTGGCGCCGCTCCTTCTCGATTAAGCCGCCGGTACTGGATCCTTCCGACCCGAGAAGCGCAAAGAAAAACCCGGCTTACCGCGATGTGGATCCGGCACTGCTCCCCGACTGCGAGAGCTTGGAGACCACGATTGAGAGAGCCGTCCCCTACTTTAACGAAGTGATCCGCCCCGAGATGGAAGCCGGCAAGCGCGTCATCATTGCGGCGCACGGCAACTCTCTCCGCGCACTGGTCAAGTACTTTGACAACATTTCCGAAGAGGATATCATCGGCGTCAACATTCCGACCGGCACGCCGCTCGTCTATGAGTTCGACGATTCCTTCAAGCCCATCCGCCACTACTATCTCGGCGACCAGGAAGCACTTAAGAAAAAAATGGAGGCAGTCGCGAACCAGGGCAAGAAACAGGCATAACGCGGCGAACAGAAAAAATGCGAAATCTTACCTTACTGACAGACCTGTATGAGCTCACGATGATGCAGGGCTATTTTGAAAACGAGGATGTCAATCAGACTGTCATCTTCGACATGTTTTACCGCTCCAACCCGGAAGGCAACGGCTACGCGATTTGCGCCGGGCTCGAGCAGGTAATTGACTATATCAAAAACCTGCACTTTACGGAGGATGAGATTGCATATCTCAAAGGTCTCGGTATGTTCAAACCCGCCTTCCTCGACTACCTGCGGGACTTCCGCTCACCGGTGACATCTACGCGATTCCCGAGGGCACGGTCATTTTCCCGCGCGAGCCTCTGGTCAAGGTGATTGCTCCGATTATGCAGGCGCAACTTGTCGAGACCGCGATTCTGAACATCATCAACCACCAGAGTCTCATCGCGACCAAGACCGCACGCATTGTGCGTGCGGCACAGGGCGACGGCGTGATGGAGTTCGGCTGCCGGAGAGCGCAGGGACCGGACGCCGCGATTTACGGCGCGCGCGCCGCAATCATCGCGGGTTGCGTGGGCACTTCGAACGTGCTCTGCGGACAGATGTTTAATGTCCCCGTGAGCGGCACCCACGCGCACTCCTGGATTATGAGTTTCCAAGATGAGCTGAGCGCGTTCCGCGCCTATGCAAAGCTCTATCCGGATGCCTGCATCCTCTTAATCGACACCTACGATACGTTGGACAGCGGTCTGCCGCATGCCATTCAGGTCTTCAAGGAGCTGCGCGAACAGGGCATCAAGCCGAAGCGCTACGGCATACGCATGGACTCGGGCGACTTAGCCTACCTCTCGAAGAAAGTTAAGGCAGCACTCGATGCCGAGGGCTTTACCGACGCGATTATCTCCGCTTCCAACGACCTGGACGAGGGCTTAATCGGCTCCCTCAAAGCGCAGGGCGCGACCATCAATTCCTGGGGTGTCGGCACCAACCTGATTACTTCCAAGGATTGCCCGGCTTTCGGCGGTGTCTACAAGCTCGCAGCCATCTGGAACGAGACAGAACGGCAGTTTGTGCCGAAGATTAAGATTTCCGAGAACGCCGAGAAAATCACAAACCCCGGCGACAAGAAGATTTACCGCATTTATGACTTAGAGGGCATGATAGTCGCAGACCTCATTGCGCTCGCGGACGAGGAATTTTCTTCCGAAGATCCGCTCCTTCTCTTCGACCCGATCGAGACCTGGAAGAAGACGCTCCTTCCCGGCGGTTCCTATACGATGCGGGAGCTCCTCATTCCCGTGTTCCGGAACGGCGAGTGCGTTTACGAGTCTCCGACGGTCATGGAGATTCAGAAGCGTTGCAGAGAAGAGCTCAACACGCTCTGGGAAGAGTCGAAGCGCTTCGAATACCCGCACCAGACCTACGTGGACCTCTCCCGTAAGCTCTGGAATCTCAAGAATAACTTACTGGACCGGTATCAGACAGGAGCAACGGAACAAGCATGATTCAAGACATACTGCCGCATCGCTACGATGTGAGCTATCACCCGGAAAGAACGCCCGAGCGGCGTTCTTTCCTTCTTTTGGTCTCGCGGGAGGGCGTGCTCTTTGCGGAGCGTGACGGTGCCTTGACACTCCCGCGCTTTTCCGATTTTGAGACCGAGGCGCTTTCCTTTGGCGCCCTCTGTCAGAAGGCACGCTATCTCTTTGCGATCGATCGGGACTACTTTTTTTTCTGCCGCCCTCGGCGCTGCCGGCGGGAAAACTCGGCGAAGGCTATCGCTTCCTCGGTCCCACGGAGCTCCGCGACTTAAAGCCGCAGCACCTTGCCTTTGCGGCCATCACTTCGACACAGCTGTACCGCTTTTACGACCAGCGGAAGTTTTGCGGGCGCTGCGGCGAAAAGATGACGCATTCCGAGGAGGAGCGCGCCATGTGCTGCAAGCACTGCGGCCTCATCGAGTACCCGAAGATAAGTCCCCGCGGTCATTGTCGCGGTGAAAAACGGCGACCGCCTTCTCCTGACCCGCTACGCAAAAAACGCCTCCGACTATCGACGGAAGGCGTTGGTTGCCGGCTTTGTGGAAGTCGGGGAGACCCCGGAACAGGCGGTTGCGCGTGAGGTCATGGAGGAGACCGGGCTCAAGGTCAAGAACATACGTCCCTATGCCGTGCAGCCCTGGTCTTTCTCCGACTCGCTGATGCTCGCCTATACGGCGGAGCTCGACGGCTCCGACCGAATCAAGCTCGATGAGCGCGAGCTCTGCGAGGCCTCGTTTGTGCCGCGGGAAGAAATTCCCGACAATCCGAGCTCGGCGAGCGTCGCAAACGAGCTCATGCAGCGCTTTCGCCGCGGCGAGCTCTGAGCGCTCTAAGCGCTTTATTCGACGCGTTCCGGAATGACACCGTCCCGGTAGGCGGTGAGCAGTTCGTTCAGATCTTCGATCTGCGCCGCAAGCCGCTTTGCCGATATCGCTGTCGCCCACCATCACGCGGTAGGGCTCAATTTCAAACTGGTTCGCGCGGGACTCAATGTCGATGTTCTCGCTGAGCACGCGCTCCACCGACTCGAAGGGCATATGGCTCTTGATGCGCATACCGTGGGAATTGTAAATCAGGGTGTAACCCGCAATGCCCGTGGTCTTATGATAGGCGCGCGAAAAGCCGCCGTCGATCACGATGAGCTTGCCGCCCGCCTTGATCGGGAATTTCGCCGTCCGAGACATGCACCGGCGTGTGCCCGTTGATGATGTGGGAGAGGTCGGACTTTAAGCCGAACTCCCGCAGTATCATGCGACTTGTCGCCTCGGAGTCGAGATAGAGATAATAGGGATCCTGCGGCTCCTTCCAGCTTGACTTATCGTCCAGATAGCTGCGCTCAAAGGTCTTCACGACACGGCCGCACATGGGCGATTTCGGGCCGCCCCAGAGATAGAACATAAAGTCCACATAGCGCGCTTCGCCGGTATTAAAGGCGAGGCGCGCCGCTTTTTCGCAGAACTCGAAATAGCTCTTGCCCCGCATGAACTGGCCGAAGAAGTTGACCTCCGCCATCTGTCCCGTCCTCGGTCAGCGGCACGCAACCGTGGAATAAGAGGTTGTCGTTCATCTTCAGATAGACCCCGCCCACCGCATAGAGGAACTCAATGTGGCGGTGAAGCTGCGGACTCTCGCAGAAGGAACGCTTCAAGTCGTCCATGACCTCCCGCTCCTCGGGCGTCATCCGATAAGGATCGCTCCAGTCCACGGTCGGAAATTCCATGGTGTTCATCGCGTACTCCGTGCCCTCTATCGTGACCGTCCCCTTTTCCGGGTTCACCTTGTCGAGCAGCAGTCTATCCTGCATCTCAAACTCCGGGTGGCGACGTATCAGTTCACCCTCGGCCTTGAACATAATCACGTTGATGGCCTTCACCATGGCCTTCGCCGGGGTGCCCTCGTAGTACTTCTCGGCAAAGAGCTGGAGGCGACGCAGGGAGACGCCGTAGCCGCTCTCCAGGATGCGGATGTTGTTGTAGCGCACGTTGTTTCGCACCACGTTCGCGATGCAGGCCTCATTGCCCGCAGCCGCGCCCATCCAGAGCACATCGTGGTTGCCCCACTGGATGTCGAGCGAGTGGTAGTCCATGAGCAGCTCTATAATTTTATCGGCATCCGCACCGCGGTCAAAGAGATCGCCGACAATGTGCAGGTGATCCACCGCGAGCCGTTTAATGAGCGCCGAGAGCGCAATGATGAATTCGTCGCCGTTCTGGATGCCGACAATCGTGTCGAGTATGCGCTCATGGTAGGCAAGCTGATTGCCGTCCTCGTCCGGCAGGGCGTGCAAAAGCTCGTCTATGATGTAGCCGAACTCGCGCGGCATGGCCTTTCTCACCTTGGAACGCGTGTACTTCGAAGAGAGCAGACGGGCTATCTCTATCATCTGCCGCAGTACCTTGCGATACCACTGCGGAGAAATTTTTCCCTCGCTGTGCAGGCATCTCAATTTCTCTTTCGGATAATAGATGAGGGTTCTCAGATCTCTCTGCTCGGTATCGCTTAAGCTGTCCGCAAAGAGCAGCTCAATCTTCTCCCGTATGACGCCCGAGCAGTTGTTCATGATGTGCAGAAAGGCCTCGTACTCGCCGTGAATGTCGCTCATGAAGTGCTCGGTGCCCTTCGGGAGATTCATAATCGCCGCGAGGTTGATGATCTCAGTGCACACAGCCTGGCGTGTCGGGAACTTTTCCGCAAGTAAACTCAGATACTTCCGCTGATCGTGGTTCATGCCGCCTCCTCCTTGAACTAAGCACAAAAGCCAAACCGCAACTAGGTGATGCGATTTGGCTTTTTATCATCCGTATTCTTACTTAACGCTCTCTTGCTTCTTCCGCGGCAACACCCGCAAGGGCAATGTCCGTCCGCGCATACTTATTTTCAAACGAAATCTTCTCTGCGGCCGCGTAGGCTCTCTCGCGCGCCTCGCGTATCGTCTGTCCGAGTGCGGTCACATCGAGCACTCTGCCGCCGTTTGTGACAACGCGTCCCTGCCTCGTCAAAGCGTGTGCCCGCGTGATAGCAGTACACATCCGCTACGCTCTTCAGGCTCTCGAGGCCGGTAATCGGGAAGCCCTTCTCGTACTTCACGGGATAGCCCTTGCTCGCGAGCACGACCGTGACGCAGGCCTTGTCGCAGAACTTGAGTTCGATCTCGTCGAGTCTTCCTTCGGCGCAGGCAAGCATGACCTCGAGGAGGTCGTTCTCCATGCGCGGGCAGCACCACCTGTGCCTCGGGATCGCCGAAGCGCACATTGTACTCGAGCACACGGGGGCCGTCCGGGGTCAGCATGAGTCCGAAGAAGATGACGCCTTGAAAGGGTCTGCCCTCCGCCGCCATCGCTTCGACCGTGCGCCGGTAAATCTTCTCCTCGCAAAAACGTGCGACTTCGTCCGTGTAATAGGGGCTCGGGGAATAGTTACCCATGCCGCCCGTATTGAGGCCCTTGTCGCCGTCCTCGGCTCTCTTGTGATCCTGCGCACTCGCCATGATGCGTATGGTTTTTCCGTCCACAAAAGAGAGCACAGAGACCTCTCTGCCCGTCATGAACTCTTCAATGACCACCTTGTCGCCGGAAGCGCCGAACTTCCGCTCCAGCATCATTTCCTTTAAGCCTTCTTCGGCCGCCGCGCGGGTCTCGCAAATCAAAACGCCCTTGCCGAGCGCCGGACCGTCCGCCTTCAGCACCACCGGAATCTTGCAAGTCTCAAGATAGTGCTTCGCCGCCTCGTAGTCCGTAAAGCTCTCGTAGGCCGCCGTGGGAATCTCGTACTTCTTCATGAGTTCCTTCGCGAAAGGCCTTGGAGCCCTCGAGCACGGCCGCGTTTTTCTTCGGGCCGAAAACCTTGAGTCCCGCCTCTTCCAGGAAGTCCGCAAGACCGCCGATCAGCGGGTCGTCCATGCCGATGACGACCAAATCCATCTTTTCTTCCAGCGCAAAGTCACGAAGTTTCTCAAACTCCATCGCGCCGATCGGCACGATCTCCGCGAGCTCCGCAATGCCCGCGTTGCCGGGCGCGCAGTAGAGCTCGGTAAGTTTCTCGCTCTCCCGCAACTTCCGGCAAATCGCGTGTTCTCTGCCGCCGCCGCCGACCACCAGTACTCTCATGCTCTTTCCTCTCTCTCCGCGGCTGCGCGCGCAAAGTCTTCAATGGCGCGCGGCAGCAGTACCCACTCTGCCTCTTCCATGACGCGCCGCTGCAAGGTCTCGGGCGTGTCGTCCGGCTTCACTTCCACCGCCTTCTGTAGGAGTATGGGGCCCTCGTCGAGGCCCTCGTCCACCAGATGTACGGTTGCCCCCGTCACTTTGACGCCGCGGCTGAGGGCCTGTTCATGTACCTTTAGGCCGTATGCTCCCTTGCCGCAGAAACTCGGAATCAGCGAGGGGTGAATGTTCATAATTCTGCCGCGGTAGCGCTGTATCATCTCATCCGGCAACTTCACGAGATAGCCCGCAAGCACAATCAAATCCAGCTGCTCCCGCTCGATTGCCGCGAGCAGGGCACGGTGGAAGTCCTCGCGCGTCTCGAACGAAGAAGGCGAGATGCACTCGTTCGCAATGCCCTGCCGAAGCCGCGCGTGTCAGCGCGTAGGCGGAGGCATTGTTCGAGAGCACATAGACCACTTTCGCGTTCCGAATCACGCCGCTCTTCTCGGCGTCGAGTATGGCCTGCAGGTTGGTTCCGCCGCCGCTCACCAGAACGCCGACTCTCAGCATAAATCGACGCCCTTTTCGCCCTGCCTTGCATTCACCGATCACGAAGCAGGTCTCACCCGCCGCCTCGAAAGGCGTGAAGCGTCTTCTCGACATCGGCCGGATCGACCGCGACCATCATGCCGACACCCATGTTGAAGGTGTTGTACATGACATGCTCGCTGACCTCGCCCTTTTCCGCCATCAGGCGGAAGATGGCCGGAACCTCGTAGGAGTCCTTCTTCACCACGGCGCGAATGCCGTCCTTCAGCATTCTGGGCACGTTCTCGTAGAAACCGCCGCCCGTAATGTGGCTGCACGCATGGATGCGGACACCCGCCTCCTTGCACTCTTTAACGCCTTTACATAGATGCGGGTCGGTGCGAGCAGCACCTCGCCGAGGGGGGCGCCGAGCTCCGGATAGAAGCGCGTCAAATTCTCCTTGCTCATCTCAAAGATGTTGCGCACCAGGGAGAAACCGTTCGAGTGAACACCGCTCGACGCAATGCCGATCAGGACATCGCCCGGCTTCAGCTCGTCGCCCGTAATCAGGTCCTTTCTGTCGCAGGCGCCGACCGAAAAGCCCGCGAGGTCATACTCGTCCTCCGGCATGAGGCCGGGGTGCTCTGCGGTCTCACCGCCCACCAGGGCGCAACCCGCCTGCACACAGCCCTCCGCGACACCGGAGACAATGGTCGCAATCTTCTCCGGGACATTCTTTCCGCAGGCAATGTAGTCGAGGAAAAAGAGCGGTTCGCCGCCCGCGCAGGCGACATCGTTCACGCACATCGCGACGCAGTCAATGCCGATCGTATCGTGGCGATCCAGCAGGAAGGCGATTTTAACTTGGTGCCGACGCCGTCGGTTCCGGACAGAAGCACCGGATCCTCCATGTCCTTGATTCCCGTGAGGGAAAAGGCACCGGAAAAACCGCCGATTCCGCCGAGAACCTCCGGGCGCAGGGTGCGCTTTACAAACTGCTTCATCAGCTCGACGGACTCGTAGCCCGCCTCAATGTCAACTCCGGATTTTCTGTAATCCATTGCGGCTCCTCTCACTTCAGAAAACTCTGGTAACCCTCGCGCTGCAACTTGTCGTCCTTCGCGACGACCTCATCTCGCATTTCCTTCTGGAATGCCTGAAGCTTCTCTTCGAGCGCCTTGTCTCCGACCGCGAGCATCTTTGCCGCGAGGATACCGGCGTTCTTGCCGCCGTTGATCGCAACGGTCGCACAGGGAATGCCGCTCGGCATCTGCACAATCGAATAGAGCGAATCCACACCGCCGAGGTCCGAAGTCTTCATCGGGACACCGATTACCGGGAGCGTGAAGAGAGCCGCACATACCCGGCAGATGCGCTGCCTTGCCCGCACCCGCGATGATCACCGAGAGTCCGCGCTCACGCGCGCCGTTTGCCCAGGAAAAGAAGACATCGGGCTCGCGGTGCGCCGAGATAATGCGCATCTCATATTCAATCCCCATCTTCTCCAAAAATGCCGCTGCCTGTGCCATCACGGGCATATCCGAATCGCTGCCCATCACAATTCCGACTTTTGCCATTTTATCCTCCTTAAAAGTTGCTTACAGCTTTATTATATCGGCGCAGTACCCCGAGCTCAATGCCAAAATCGAGCAAACGGATATAAGCCCCGGTGTTACCCTTATTTTATTCGTTTTCCGCCGCATAGAGCCCTCGGAGCAAGAGCCGTTGCCGCGGTGTAAAATGCGTTTCCGCGCCCCGCAGATTCAGGTAGCGATCCACTGCGTCGAGGCATTTTTTTTGCTCTGCTTCGCTCGCCGTTTCCCGTATGAGCGGCCTAAGCCTATCCCGCAGCGCCTTGTCGAGAAAAAGAGAAAAATCCTCCGCGTGCGCCGCCGCGAGGGCCGGGAAGCGATCCGCATACCAGAGAGTCTCCCCGGGTAAGGTCATCGAGAGGCTGTATCCCCCTGTGTACGGCTCCGAAAAACGCTCCCGCACATCCTCTTCCGCATAGTCGAAGAGGTCGTAATACATGGCCTCACGGAGCGCTTCCTCACCGCCGCCCTGCGAAAGTAAGGCGTAGCACTGAAGAAACAGTTCTATGCAGCGCACTTCCGTTTCCGGAGCGCACTGCGGCATAAAAACCCGGCTGCAACTCGAAGAAAGCGCGGCGAGATAGCGCTCTGCCCCTCCCGCCGCGGGGACAAACAAAGAAACGGCTTCCGCTCGCGCTCCGCCCGCCTTGCCGATCGCCTTTTCGAGTGCCGACGCCTCTCGCCGAAAGAAGCCTCGGAACAAGCGTCCCGCGGCCTCTTCCGCCGGTATTTCTCTGAGCCGCTCCGCAGATAGCGCGCGGCGCTCCCGAAGGAGCTCTTCTCCGCCCCTCAAGATGTGAGCCCCAGGAGGAGCGCAATCACCCATATCACCGTTACCACCGAAGAAAGCGAGAGTCCCACCCAGGTGTAGAGCTGGTCCTTATCCTTGTCGCGCAGCGCCTTGACCGCAAGATAGATTCCGTAGGCCGAGACCAGCATGGCGCTCATGACCGCCGCCGAAACCGTGAGCGAGGGCTCGCCTGCCGCCTGTATCATGCCGAAAAAGGCAAATACCGTAAAGAGTATCGCGATGCAGGCAGCAATCAGCACCGTGTACCCCTCTTCGGCGCGGGGTTTCCTGAGATAACTGATGAGGCCTTCCAGTTGCTTGCCCTTCTTCTGTTTTGCAGCGGTCTTTTTCCCGCTGCGTTTCACTTCCTCTTCCGGCAAAAACTCCGGACGTTCCAGAATGGAGTCATCGACTTTCGTTGCCGGCGTCAGGATTTGATATTCTCGCTTACGAAACGGATTCGGCAGCTTCACGATTTAACCTCCTCAATGCCAGTCGAAAAATAAAATATCCCGCGACGACGCCGATTGTATTCAAAAAAATATCGTCGACATCAAAACTGCCGAGTCTCGTCGCAAGTTGCACCGTTTCGATGAGTCCCGAAAACAGAAAACCGGCAATTAAAATGCGGAAAAAATTGTGCCGCCGCGCGCTCACAATCGGCAGAAAAAAGCCGAAGGGAACAAAGGCGAGTACATTGCCGACGGTATTCAACACAAAGGCGCGGTAGCCCAGAATATCGCGATAATGCCAGAAACGCCAGATTTCCCGAAAGAGCACCAGGTTGTAGCGCAAGTTCGCATTGACCCTCCCCTGCCTGCCGAGTGCCTCGGCAAAAAAGAGAAAGTAACTGAGCCCGGCCAGATAAATCAAAAAGAGCAGGGTGCCGAGCAGGCGATGCTTCCACTGAATCTTATCCATCGAGCGGCTCAGTCCTCCTCCGCTCCGTACTCGCGGTAGTATGCGTCGATTCGCTCCATGAGCGCGTCATCAATGATCACCTTGCCGTTCACTTCGCGCTTGTAGAGATGCGCAATGACCTCCTTCATCGTGACGATTGCGGTCGTCTTGATGCCGTAGCGCTCCGAAATCTCGGAGAGTGCGCTCTTCTTCCCCTTGCCTCTCTCGCAGCGGTCCACGCTGACCACGAGGCCCAGTACCTCTGCGTTGCCCTGTGCCTTGATGATGGGCATGGTCTCCTCAATCGAGGTGCCCGCCGTGGTCACATCTTCGACAATCACAATCTTATCCGTGTCCTTGATCGGTGCGCCGAGGAGAATCCCCTTATCGCCGTGGTCCTTCACTTCCTTGCGGTTTGCGACATAGCCGAGTTCCTTCTCATAGAGCTCGCTCATGCCGATGGATGCCGCGACGCAGAGCGGAATGCCCTTGTAAGCCGGTCCGAAGAGCAGACTTGCCTCCTCGCCGAAAGCCGCATGGATGGCGCGCGCATAGTAGGCGCCGAGCTGCTTTAACTGGGTTCCGGTGCGGTAAAAGCCGGTGTTCACGAAAAACGGGGTCTTTCTTCCGCTCTTGGTCACGAAGTCTCCGAACTTTAAGACCTCGCACGAAATCATAAATTCAATAAATTCCTGCTTGTACTGTTCCATAGTCCTCCCTTATTGGCGCACCGCGCCGATGAGTTCTCTGACATCCTTGGTACCGGTTCTCGAGAGATACGCGGCAATTCCCTCCGCTACCTCCTCCGAAGCGCGCGGGTTGCGGAAATTCGCCGTGCCGACCGAGACCGCCGTCGCGCCCGCGAGCAAAAACTCGACCGCGTCCGCGCCGTTCTCAATGCCGCCCATGCCGATGATGGGCAGCTTGACCGCATGTGCGCAGTCATAGACCATGCGCACCGCAATCGGGTGCACCGCGGGGCCCGAGAGGCCGCCGGTGCGATTCGCGAGCACAAAGCATCTGCGCTCAATGTCGATCTTCATGCCGGTCAAGGTGTTGATGAGCGAGAGCACATCCGCGCCGCCCGCCTCAGCCGCCCGCGCGGTCTCCGTGATATCGGTGACATTCGGCGAAAGCTTGACAATTAAGGGCTGCGCCGCTCTCTCCTTCACGCGGCGGGTAATGTGCTCGACCGCCTTTGCCTGCGTGCCGAAGGCAATACCGCCCTCTTTGACGTTCGGGCAGGAGATGTTGAGCTCAAGAAATCAACCGGCGCCTCACGAAGCCGCTCCACGACCTCGACATACTCCTCTTCGCTGTGACCGCAGACATTGACCACGACGCGGGTGTCAAACTGCTTTAAGAACGGCAAATCCCGCTTAAGGAATACATCCACGCCCGGATTCTGGAGGCCGATCGCATTCAGCATGCCGCTCGGCGTCTCCGCGATGCGAGGCGTCGGGTTTCCCGCCCACGGAACGGCCGCGACCCCCTTGGTCACGACCGCGCCCGAGCTTATTTAAGTCCACAAATTCACTGTACTCTTCTCCGGCCCCGAAGGTGCCGCTCGCCGTCATCACGGGGCTTTTGAGGGTGATGCCCGCGAGACTCACTTCCGTTGAAATGTTCAAAGCACCACCTCCTCTGCGCGAAACACCGGTCCGTCGGCGCAGACACGCTTGTTTTTGACATTCGAGTGCGCATCGACCTCCGTGCTCTCGGTGATGCAGCCGAGGCAGGCGCCGATGCCGCAGGCCATGCGCTCTTCCATGGAGACCCAGAGCGGAATGCCTTCCTCTGCCGCGTACGCCTTCAGCGCGCGAAGCATGGGCAGCGGGCCGCAGCTTAAAATCGCCTTCGGCTTTTCCGGAAGCGCGCGGAGCAGATCCACGACGTTGCCCCGGAATGCCGAGACTGCCGTCCTCGGTCGCAATCTTTACCTCATCGGCCGCGACCGCAAAGTCCTCGAGCAAAAAGAGCTGAGACTTGCTGCGATAGCCGAGGAGCGCTGTCTTTTTCCCCGGGAGCGCCCAGAGGAGCTCAAGGAGAGGCGGGATGCCGATGCCGCCGCCGACCACGGCGACATTGTCGAGTTCGGTCGGAAAGCTGTTGCCGAGCGGCCGAGCAGCATGAGTTCGGTGCCCGCTGGGTAGCGCGAGAGTTCTTCGGTGCCGCTTCCCTCCTTGGTCACGCGGTACACCAGCCGCAAGATACCGTCCTCGCGGTCTATGTTGCAGAGACTGATGGGTCTCGGCAGGATATGCGCCTCGTTATTCAAAAACACATTGACAAACTGTCCCGGTTTTGCCGCCGCCGCAATCTGCGGTGCCAAAAGTCTCAGGTCAAAGACGCCGGGACATAATTCGCGCTGTCCCTAAGACGGAAGCGCGCTCCTTTACTTTACTCATATGCCGATCTCCCCGTTTCTCACGCAAAGCGGATGCAACGCCGAAGGTCCGCAATCATGTCGAGTGTCGCCTGTCTCGCCGCCTTTGCAAAGCCCTCTGCGCCGAACGAACGATACTGCTCCTGCTTCCACGCCGCGATGATGCCGCGGGAAGAGTTCACAATGCCGCCCTCGCCCTTTTCGTTAAACGCGACCGCGAGATCCTCTGCCTTGCCGCCCTGCGCGCCGTAGCCCGGAATCAGGAAGAAGGTGTGCGGCATGCGCGCTCTGAGCTCCGAAAGCATCTTCGGGTAAGTCGCGCCGACCACCGCGCCGACATTGGACCACTCACCTTCCATGAGGGACGCGCCCCAGGACGAGGTGAGATCCGCGACCCGCGCATAGAGCGGCTCGCCGTCAATCAGCCGGTCCTGCAACTCGCCGCTCGAGGGATTCGAGGTCTTGACGAGCACAAAAATACCCTTGTCGCAGCGTCCGCAGACCTCGAGGAAGGGCTTCACGCCGTCGCTGCCGAGGTAGGGGTTCACGGTCGCCATATCCGCGTCAAAGGGGAAGAACTGCTTCTCGCCTATGGTGATGCTGCCGAGGTGTCCCTCCGCATAGGCCGCAGAGGTCGAACCGATGTCGCCGCGCTTCACATCCGCGATGACAATGAGCCCGAGTTCCTTCGCAAGCCGCACGGTCTTCTCGTAGGCAATGAGACCCGGAACACCGAACTGCTCGTACATGGCAATCTGGGGCTTCACCGCCGGAATCAAATCCGCCGTCTCCCGAAGTATGGCCTCGTTAAAGCGAAGGCAGGCCTCGGCCGCGCCCTCTAAATTTTCGCCCTTCTCGGCAAACGCGGCCTGCTTTACCGCATCCGGAATATACGCCAGCATGGGGTCCAGACCGACACAGATCGGGGCCTTGGTCTCTTTGATTTTTTCGATTAAAGTTGTAATCATCGCTTCCTCCTGTAGGCAGCCGTAAACTCGTTTTTCTTATTATATGTTTTTTTGTCCCCGCACGCAACGAGCGCGCACGCTTTACGGTTTTCTTACAGCTTTTCCCTGCCTCGCACAGCCGTAAAATCTATGTTATAATGACGGAAATCTTTAAGATGAACGACTATGCGCAAAGCGCAGATGGGAGCTCTATGAAATTAACAGAACAAGATCGTTTAAACCACGGCGAGCAGGACAAAATTATGGACCCTGCTTGAAACGCTGCCACGAGAAGGAAGCTTTTTCGATGACCTTCCCGCTCCTCGAGCCGGGCACCAAGTACCTCCTTGCCTACGACAGCAAAGATCCCAAGGAACTCCGCGCCGTCATGGCGCTCTGCGGCCTCGGCGATCAAATTTTTGAGGTCTATGCGTTCACCGATCCGGACTACCGCAAGCAGGGTTACTTCCGCCGCCTCTGGGACAAGGCTAAGATCACCTTCCCGGGCAAGAGTTTAAAGGGCGCGGCCCCGGTGGTTCGCTTCCCGATCGACGGTGCCTGCAAAGATGCGCTTCCGGTGCTCCTCTCGATCGGCGCCCACCTCGCGGAGGAAGAGACCGAGATGGAGTGCGAGCTCGAGGACAAGCCGACACCGGATTCGCGCTACCGCTTCCTTGAGTCCAAGCCGTCCCCGGAAGGCTTCCGCGCCTACCAGGTATTTCTTCCGGACGACAAGCGCCCGGCCTTCCGCTGCTTTGTCACCCCGATGAAGGACAACAAGGCCTACCTGCACCGCATCGCGACCCGCAAGGATTTGATCGGTCAGGGCGTGGGCAGCGAGCTCTTCCCGCAGTTCCTCGGACTTTTAAAGAAGCTCGGCTATAAGAAGGCCGTCATGCAGGTCGGTTCTTCCAACACCCCTGCGGTGCGCCTCTACACGGCAAACGGCTTCCGTAAAACCACCTCGCTCCGCTACTATGAGCTCCTGCTCTGAGTCTGTCTCGATTTGTTAAATTCCCCGTCTCACAGAGACCGCATCAAAACGGCTCTGTGACGGGGATTTTTTATTCCTTTGTCTTCTTGTCCTGTCTCTCGATTTTCATGTTTTTATGTTTCTTGCCTCTTATTCTCTTTCCCTTGGTTTTCGTATTTTTTCTTTTTGTTGCCATGGCACTGTTTTTTCTCAGCGGGCTCTGCTATTCTCATCCTAACAATATGAGTAAATACTACCTGACAAGCTCTGTTGCTTGGCTTTTTGCAAAGAGAAAGGATGTCCCATGAATTTAAACGGCCTCTTGATCGGTTTCGGTGCCTTTTTGATGATAGGCGCCTTTCACCCCATCGTCATAAAGAGCGAATACTATATCGGCAAACAAATCTGGCCGCTCTTTGCCCTGCTCGGCATCGCGGCACTCGCAGCCTCCCTCTTTCTCCGCGGGACGGTTCCGAGCGCTCTGACAGCCGTCTTCGGCGTGAGCTGCCTCTGGAGTATCCTCGAGCTCTTTGAGCAGGAGGAGCGCGTCAAGAAGGGCTGGTTCCCGAAAAATCCGAAGAAAAAGGACTGAAACCGTTTGCTTCATGCGCCTCCTGCGGCAGCATTCGTGTATTTTCGCTCTCTCCGTACGGGCACATCTCCTGCCCCTGTGATGCGGATGGTCACACAACTCTTTATCTGCATTCGGTTGACTCTTGTAATCTAAACGAAAATGTTTTGTTATATCCCCGTTCGGATACGATGATGCACCTCTTTTCCCTGCTTACCGCTTCCTTGAAACAGTATGGTTGGAGGGAGCGGTAAGAAAGCATGCTATCCGGCCTTCTTGTAGTGGGCTTTATATGAAATACGGGCAAAATAAGAAAGCTTATGAAAAAAGCTGCGTGCAGATGCACGCAGCTTTTTTCTTCGCCCGCGAACGGACAGGTTCTTATTGTTCCGCATGGGGCGATCACTGTTCTTCTTATTAAGCGCTCTTCACTCAGACGCGGAGCGCAATGTCACAGCTTGTCTTTAATTTCTCCAGAATCTCCTGCGTCAGCTTATCGAGTTCCTCCGGCGTGAACGCCTTCTCCTCCGGGCGGAAGGTCAGGGTAAACGCGAGGCTCTTCTTGGTCGGCGGTATCGGTGCGCCCTCGTAGACATCGAAGAGCTTCACCTCGCGAATCAGCGGACTGCAGCCCTGAATCAGATTCACGACCTGCTCACAGCTGATTGCCTTGTCCATGACAAGAGCCAAATCACGCTGCACCTCCGGGAACTTCGGAAGCGGCGTAAAGTAGACCGGCTCGTGCGGCAGGCTCTCAATGGTGTCGAGGTCCAATTCCGCGAGATAGGCGTCCGTGCGGAGATTCAGCTCCCCTGCAATGTCGTAAGCCAGCTTGCCGAGATAGCCCACCTTTACATCGCCCACATAGACCGCCGCGGTCTGGTAGGGGTGGGTAAAGGGCTCGCTCGAAGCCTCATAGCGGAACTTGACATGCAGGCTCTCGGCCGCAAGATCCAGTGCGCCCTTCAGCGTAAAGAAACTCTCCTCCTTGCCGAAGAAGGCCAGGGCGAGGTGGGTTCTCTCATCCGGATACTCCGTGAGCGGCAGGGACTTCGGAATGAAGACCTTCGCAAGCTCAAAGAGGCGTCCGGAGAGATTTCCGGCCTTCTGGTTCCGCATGACGGCATTTGCCATGGAGGGCGAGAGCACCGTGCGCATGAGCGAGAGTTCCTCGCTGATCGGGTTCAAAATGCGAATTGCGCGAACTGCCTCGCTCCCTTCGGGATAGCGGAACAGCTTTAAGTCCGCCGGGGAGAAGAAGGAGTAGTGGACAGCCTCATACATACCGCCGCCCGCAAGGGTCTCCTTTAACTTGAGTTCACGCCGCTGTCTCTCGTTGAGACCGCCGCTCGTGACCTCCGCGCTCTTTAAAAAGCTCGGCACGAGGTGCTCGTAGCCGTAGAAGCGTATCACCTCTTCCGCGACATCCTGATAGCTCTCCATGTCCTCGCGGTAAGCGGGAATCTTGAGACTCAGCGTATCGCCCTCGAGCTTCGGCTCCATCTCGAGATTTGCGAGGATGCGGCACACCGCCTCTCCCGGCACTTCGATGCCGAGCACGCCGTTCACGCGGGCCAGGCTCACCGTGAGCGGGCGCTTCTCAATGCTGTTGCCCGTATTCTTGCCGGCGCACTCATCCGTGACGGTGCCTGCACCGAGTTCTTCGGTCAGATGCAGGGCGCGTTTCATCGCGAGCTCCACCGTGTACTCGTCCGTGCCCTTCTCAAAGTGCGCGCTCGCATCGGTGCGCTTTCCGAGCGCGCGGGCGCTGCGGCGGATGTTGTCGCGCGCAAACTTTGCCGCCTCGAAGACGACCGCGCTCGTCGTATCCTTAATCTCCGAATTGAGGCCGCCCATGATGCCCGCAAGACCGACCGGCTTCTCGCCGTCGCAAATTAAAAGATTGCTCTCGCTGAGCGTCAGCTCCTGCTCATCGAGGGTCACGAGCTTTTCGCCTTCCTTCGCCGTGCGCACCACAATGCGGTCGCCCGCTAAGTCGCGGCGGTCAAAGGCGTGCATCGGCTGACCGAGTTCCAGCATCACATAGTTTGTGATATCTACCATATTGGAAATGGCGCTCACGCCGACCAGGCTCAGGCGACGGCGAAGCCACGCGGGCGAGGGTGCAATTTTCACATCCTTCACCGCATGCGCCTCATAGCGCGGGCAGTACTGCGGCGCTTCCACCTCGACCTGAAGCGTGTGCGGCTCGGTCTTCTCCTCGCGGTAGCTAAGCGGCAGGGGCTTTATCTCTTTGCCGAGGACGGCTGCCACTTCTCGCGAAATGCCGTAAATACCCTGGCAGTCCGGGCGGTTTGCCGTGATCGCGATGTCAAAGAGCCAGTCGTCGAGACCCAGGATGGGCTTCACATCCGCGCCCGGAATCGCATCGTCCGGCAAGACGAGGAGGCCGTTATAGCCCGCGCCCGGGTACAGGTCCTCGTTAAGCCCCAGCTCCATGCCGGAGCAGAGCATGCCGAAGGAGTCGTAACCGCGGAGCTTGCCCGCCTGAATGGTCGCGGTGCCTGCAATCTCCGTTCTCTCCTTGTTGGTCTCACAGACCGTTGCGCCGACCAAGGCAGTCGGGAATTTCTTGCCCGCCTCCACATTGTCCGCGCCGCAGCAGATTTGGAACTTGCCCTCACTGCCGCAGTCCACCTCACAGAGGTGCAGGTGGGTGCCCTCGATGGGCTCACAGCTTGTCACAAGACCCACGACCACGCGGGAAATCCGCGCGCCGACCTCTTCCAAGTTCTCCACTTCAAAGCCGCAGGAGAAGAGCTTCTCCTCGAGTTCCTGCGGGGTGCAATCGATATCTACATATTCTCTAAGCCAACTGAGCGGCGCTATCATCTCTCTGCCTCCTTACTCATTGATCTGCCGGAGCACACGGAGATCCGACTCGAACAGATACTTAATGTTACCGATGCCGTACTTCAGCATTGCGACGCGCTCGATGCCGATTCCGAAGGCGAAACCGGAGTATACATCCGAGTCGATGCCGCAGTTCTCGAGCACCTTCTTGTTCACGACGCCCGCGCCCAGAATCTCAATCCAGCCCGTTCCCTTGCAGAGACGGCAGCCCTTGCCGCCGCAGGAGAAGCAGCTCACATCGACCTCGACCGAGGGCTCCGTAAACGGGAAGTAGGAGGGGCGGAGACGGGTCTTCACACCTGCGCCGAAGAACTTCTCGACAAACTTGTCGAGCATACCCTGGAGATCGCAGAGCGTGATGCCCTTATCCACCACGAGGCCCTCCATCTGCATGAACATCGGGGAGTGCGTCGCATCGTCGTCCGAGCGGAACACCTTGCCCGGGGAGAGAATCTTAATCGGCGGCTTCTGCTTTTCCATCACGTGGATCTGGCCCGCCGAGGTCTGGGTGCGAAGCAGAAACTTATCGCTCAGATAAAACGTGTCCTGCATGTCGCGCGCCGGGTGATCCTGCGGTGTATTGAGCGCGGTGAAGTTGTAGTAATCCGTCTCGATCTCCGCGCCCTCGTAAATCTCAAAGCCCATGCCCGCAAAGGCTTCGATCATCTGATTTCTGACCAGCGTGTCCGGATGAAGATTTCCGCGCTGCAGCTCGATTCCCGGGAGGGTCACATCGATCTTCTCTGCCTCGTAGCGGCGATTCAGCTCTGCCTCTCTCGCCTGCTTTTCAAGGGTGGTCAAGTTCTCAAGCACCCAGTCCTTCAGCGCATTGACTTCCTTTCCGAAGTCCGCCTTCTCCTCCGGGGGAACGCTCTTCATGAGCTTCATGAGTCCGCTGACCAAGCCGTCCTTCCGGTCCAGGAACCCCTTCCGGAGCTCGTAGAGGGTCTCCGAGTTCTTCTGCTCCATCGCAGCGGCTCTCTCGGCAAAGCGCTGCTTCAAGTCCTCAAACTGCTTCTTGTCCATGCCTCTCTCCTTTTCTGACTTACGGGGAATAAAAAAGGATACAGAGAGCAAGCTCTCTGTATCCGGGACGAGTTATGTAACCCGCGGTACCACCCGCATTATCCGCTTGTGCCGCGGACCGCTCATTGTTTCCTTGACGCGGAAAGACGTCGAAACCTACTTGGGGCAAGCCCGTTCAGCTCCGCTGCTCCGACGCGAAGGTTCGACCTCCGGTGTTGCGGCGGAAATCTCAGCCTTCTCCCGCTCTCTGTGCGCTCTGCCGGTGCTACTGTGCGTCTTCACTGCATTTGATGATTCAATTCCGAATCAGCATAAGCTTAGGGCCGCAAAAAGTCAAGGCTTCTTTACTTCTCGAGGCTTCTCCAGCGGAAGTCCGGAACCACATCCGACCACTTCTGAATGCCGACAATCGGCTTTGCAAACTCGGTCGCCTCCAGGGTCTTTGCCTTCTTGTCGATGTCTCTGAAGACCGCCCAGATCTTTCTTCTTCTGGTCGCGACGATTGCATCGCCGACATCCATGCGGCAAGCCCAGAGACCGAAGGCGCAGCTGCTTCTCACCTCAAGCGGCGCGTCCACCTGACGGCTCAGAATGAGCGCATCCACATAGGGGTTGGAGTCCGCAATGTAGTAGGCATAGGCAAAGGCCGCCGCCTGCTGCTCTTCCACATTGCCGCGTGAGGGGCTGATGGCCGTGAAGCCCTGCTCCGAGAGGATGATGTGGCGCACCTCACCCGCGCGATTTCTGAAGTTCGAAGCCTTCAGGTAATCCGTGAGGACGTTCAGGTTCTCAAAGTCGATGATCTTGGTGCTTTCGTTTCTGCACAATGGCACCGGTGTTGTGATCGTCCCAGAACTCCGGCTCCGTCATGGGGATACGGATACGGGTGGTAAGCAAGCTGCCAGTCGATGTTGCCGTTCCGGTTGATCTCCGCGTTTCACCTTTGTCGAGGATGTGCTTTCGCGGAGTACATGGTCTTCTGATCCGCGTTCGGATCGTTCCAGTTCATGTCAATCGAGAAGAAGATACGCGCGTTTGCCTGCTGTGCCTTGATGGCCGTATAGGCGACGCGGAAAGCACGGACATACTCGGTCACGTACTTGTCGATGTCCATCTTGCCCATGTAGTTCCAGTTTCTGCCGTTGTTGATCTCGTTGCCGATGATCCAGTTCGAGACGCGGCCGTAGCTCGGGTTCTCGCCGTTGTAGCGCTGTGCGAGGAAGCTCATCAGCGCGCGCGTGGTCTCATAGCCTTCCTTGGTCGCCGTGTTAAAACCGTAGTAGAAGACACCGTCCGTCTTCTTGACACCCGGGATAGATGAGCTCCGGGCATCTTGTCGTTCCAGCCGTTTAAGACTATGGCCGTGACCATCATGCTCTTACCGGAAAAGGCGCTGATGGTTTTGTCGTACTCCGCAATCTGGTTCTTGTCGAAGTGATAGGTCTTGCCCTCGTAGGTGTAGTCGATTCCGGTTCCCGAGGTGATGTGCGCAAAGTTAAAGTTTACGTTCACGTGCTTCACGCCGAGATCGAACGCATCGCTCAGCATGTTGAGTTCCACCAAAAGTCCCTTCTTCGTGAGCGGCTGCTCGTAGGGCTTATCGCTCTTTGCGACCACCTCCGGGTTGGTGATGTAGGCGCGGCGGCCGATGTCGTAATAGCGACCGTTCTTCCAGACCGCAATCGCAAACTGGTCGTAGAGTCTGGTCTCCGGCGTGCCGTCCAGGAGCGGTGCGGTGAAGGAGAAAATTCGCGCCGTACGCCGCGCTCTGAATGGGCTGTGCGTCCTTGATGCTGTCGTTATAGGGGTCCAGCGCAAAAAAGTAGAGCTTACCGTCCTCGGAAGTACTGTCTCCGCTGACCGTACCGCTCACAGTCACCTGATCCTTGGTTGCAGTCGCGCGAATCTCCGCGCTCTCTGCGTAAGCCGGCAGCGCAAACAGCGCGCTTAAGCCCAGTGTCAACGCGAGCGCGCGGAAGCGCTGCGTCCATTTTTTCTGTACTCTCATCTTGCTTTCTTACCTCCTTTGCCTCAAACCATTATAGCCGAGACCGCTCGCAAATGATTTGCAAACTTCTTACAATTTCTATACGCTTTCCCCGAACTTCTTAAGCGCTCTCGCCAAACCGAGCTCGAGGAGATACACTTCATCCGCCTCGGCCGCGAGCGCACACTGGAGACGACCCACCGCGTCGCGAAGCGCTCTTTCCCGGCGGGTTATCGGCACCAGACCGCCGCCTATGCTCGACAGGAGCAGGGCCTCTCCCCGATTCCGCGCCTCTTCGGCAAGGGAACAAACGCAGCGGGAAAGCTCTGCCTCGAAAGCCGCCCGCTCCTCTCGAAGCAGGGTATCCGTGAGGGCCTCGAGCACTTCGTCCGGCACCGCACGAAATCCCGCAATATGCCCCTCTCGGCGCAGCCGCTCCGCAAACCGCCGCTTGCCCTGATAGCGCGCCCCCGCAATCAATACGAAGGGCCGCTCCGTGCGAAACGTGGGCGTAAATTCCTTTCGGTAGAGCGCAAAGGTCGCCCCGTCCACCACTGTTTTCCCCGCAATTTTAATCGGCGCACAAGCGGCGGCCGCGCGCGCGGAGACCGCACCGACCCCGGTGGTCTTCTGCACAAACTCCGAGGTCTCGAATTCACCCGGTACGGCCGCGAGTTCTTCCGCCGTAAAGAAGCGAGTCGGGAGTTCGAGATGGCTTGCGAGTGCGCGCACGGCTGGTTCATCGCGCTTTAAGTCTATGCTGGCCAGCATAAACAAAGCATCTTTTGAAATGTTTTGTTCTTTTAGAAAACGGAGTGCCGCCCGCCTAAGAAGCTCGACCGGTGTATTTCTCCGACAGCCCACCCCGAGTGCGTAAATCTTCGGAATCAGCTGAAGACAAGTGTTCGGCGGTATCTCCGCCGCGGCACTCACGCGTATGCCGAGCCTTCCCTCTTCCGCTTTTCCGGCATAGAGTCCCGCCGGCAGTTTTTCGTCCTCTCCGAGCGGGAAGGCGCTCTCAAAGGCCACCGTCTCGCCGCGAAGCAGCGCTGCGCTGATGCGCTTTGCGTTTTCCCGGCTCTTGATTGCAAGCCCGTTTTTCTTTGCGAAGACATCCACGGCAAAGCGTCCGTTTAAATCCGTCGCCGTGCTGATGGCGACAGCGGCGCCGAGCTGCCGTCCGATGAGTCGCGCGAGTTCGTTCGCACCGCCCACATGTCCCGAGAGCAGGGGAATCACAAAACGCCCGTACTCATCGAGACAGAGCACCGCGGGGTCTTGAAACTTGTCTTTCACAAAGGGAGCTATTTTCCGCACCGCAATGCCGCTCGCACCGACAAATACCAGCGCTTCAGAGCGAGCAAAGGCCTCCCCGACCTCCGCCCGGATACAACGATAGCCTGCTTCGCGAAGCAGTTCTTCGATTCGAGCGGCCAGTTCCCTTCCCCGCTCCGTGTACGCATAAAACCGCTGATTTCTCGCTCCCTGATTCTGTTTCGCCTCAGTCATTGTCGTCCCTTTTGAGACTGTATTTTTATTAAACAGAAATAAAAAGGCAGGGGAGAACTTCCCCCTGCCACTCATTTCGCTGATTACTGCTCGTCCTGCGGTGCAGCGTCCTCGTAGACAATCTCATCGCCCTGCATGTTCTCAAGTGCCTTCATGCTGAGGGAGATCTTTCTGTCGTCTGCGTTGAACTCGACAATCTCTGCCTCGATCTCATCGCCGATCTCAAGAACATCCGACGGCTTGTCGATGTGCTTTCTTGCGATCTGGGAGACGTGAAGCAGTGCATCCACGCCCGGCTCCAGCTCGATGAACGCGCCGAAATCGGTCATGCGTGCGACACGGCCTCTGACAATGTTGCCCTGTGCGTACTTCTCAGCCGCATCGATCCACGGATTCTGCTCCGGGAACTTTAAGCTCAGCGCAATCTTCGTGCCGGAAATCTCCTTGATGAATACTCTGACGCGGTCGCCGGACTTCAGAACCTTCTTCGGGTTCTCGATTCTGCCCCAGCTCATCTCGGAGATGTGCAGGAGGCCGTCTGCGCCGCCGAGGTCCACGAACGCACCGAAGTTGGTCACGTTCTTGACCGTACCCTCAACCACATCGCCGACCTTGATGCGAGCAAAAAGCTCCTTCTGCATCTCTGCCTTTGCAGCCTGCATGAGCTGCTTGCGGTCACCGATGATTCTTCTTCTGCGCGGATTGAACTCGGTGATGACGAACTCAATCTCCTGATCCGCATACTTATTCAAATCTCTCTCATAAGAATCCGAAACCAGGCTCGCCGGGATGAACACGCGTGCCTCATCGACCAGCACGCTCAGTCCGCCGTTCAGGACCTGGACAACCTTCGCCTTCAAAACCTCGTGGTTGTTGAACGCCTCTTCCAGACGCTTGTTGCCTCTGTCCGCCGCGAGTCTGCGATACGAGAGGGAAACCTGGCCGTCGCCGTCATTGACCTTCATGACCTTTGCTTCCAGCTCGTCACCAATCTGCACGACAGTCCGGAGGTCGAGGCTGTTATTGTTCGTGTACTCGTTTCTGGTGATGACGCCGTCCGACTTATAGCCGATGTTCAGGATAATCTGATCCTCCTTCACATCCAGTACTGTTCCCGATACAACTTCTCCCGTGTGAATCGTCTTAAAAGACTCATTCAACATCTGTTCAAAACTCTGCTCTGACAATGGCTTGAACCTCCTCAATGATATGTTTGGGGGTGGATGCCCCCGCTGTAATACCAATTCGCTGAAAGGGCGCCAAAAGCTCAGGATCTAGATCTCTCGCGGTCCGGACGTAAAACGTATTCGGACAAACTGCGGAACAGATTTCCACAAGTTTTCTCGTATTGGAACTGTTTTCCCCTCCGATCACGATCATAGCATCGACTTCGGAAGCAATTTTCTTTGCCTCCGCCTGTCTTTCCTGCGTCGCGTTGCAAATCGTATTAAAACAAGCTATATCATAACCTAACTCTCTGATTTTATCAACCAGCATTTTAAACTTTGCAAGTTGAAAGGTAGTCTGAGATACGATAGACAGCGCCGTGTCCTTCGGAATATCGAGGGCAAGCAGTTCTTCTTCGCTCTGAATGACCTCGGTATCCCCCCTGCCCCAGGCGCGTATGCCCTGCACTTCGGGGTGCTTCGGGTCGCCGACAATCAGCACCCGGCGTCCCTTTCGGTTTTCCGCTTCGACAATCTTGTGTATTTTATTGACAAAAGGACAGGCTGTGTCCACAATGCGCAGTTTCTTCTCCTCGCAGAGACGATAGACTTCCGGCCCGACGCCGTGCGAGCGGAGTATGATCGTGCCCGCCTGCTCGGGGAGCGCCCCCACCTTCGCTGCGGCATCCGCATCCTCAAAGACGACCACGCCCTTTTCGGTGAGATCCCGCACCACCTCCTCGTTGTGGATGATGGCGCCGTAACTGTATACCGTATCCTTGCTCTCCTCGGCCTCGCGGTACACGGTCTCGACCGCCTTCTTGACGCCGAAACAAAAGCCCGCGCTCGAGGCGAGTATCACTTCTCTCTTTCGCCGCTCCGTCACTCTGCTTCCTTCTCTCTGACCAGCGCGAGTATGCGCTGCTGTACTTCCGCAATGCCAAGCTCCGAGCTGTCGAGAAGGAGCGCATCCTCCGCCTGCCGAAGCGGTGCGACCGCCCGGTTCTTGTCCTGCTCGTCGCGCGCCGCAATGTCACGCTTCACTTCCTCGAAATCTGCCTCAATGCCCTTTTCTCTGAGTTCCGCCGTACGGCGCTTGGCGCGCACTTCGACGCTCGCGGTCAGAAAGACCTTGCGAGCGCATTCGGCAGCACGACCGTTCCGATGTCCCTGCCGTCCATGACGACAGGCTCCCGCGCCGCAATCTCCCGCTCGATCACAAGAACCCGCTGCCGAACGGCCTCTTCGCGCGCAAACGCGCTCGCCGCCTTGCCGATTTCCTCGCGGCGTATCTCTCCGCTCACATCGCGCCCGTCGACAAAGACATGCTGCACGCCGTCCGCAATGCTTAGGTCAAGCCGCAGCGCCGGCGCAGCCTCCCTTATCGCAGCGCTGTCTTCCGGGGAGATTCCCTGTTCGAGCAGCGAGAGTGCCGCCGCCCGGAACAGCGCCCCGGTGTCCACATAGATCCAGCCGAGCTTCTGACTCACCGCCCGCGCAATCGTGGACTTTCCGGCGCCTGCCGGCCCGTCGATTGCGAGTGCTTTTATTTTTTCCATCTCTTCCTCCCGCTCATTCCGCCTTCGGCGCTCCGGCGCTTTGCCCCGCGAGCCTGCCGGTAGACCAGGCAATCTGCAGGTTAAAGCCGCCGGTCATCGCATCTAAATCCAGAACTTCGCCCGCAAGGTAGAGCCCCTTTGCGGTCTTACTCTCCATGGTATTCGGTGAAACCTCGCGCACCGAGACCCCGCCCTTGGTCACGACCGCCTCGTTGAAGCCGCGAAGTCCGGTCGCCGTGAAGCGGAGTCCCTTGGTCGCCTGCCGAAGCGCGGCGCGCTCTGACTTTGTGATATCCCTCACCTTTTTCTCGCCGGAGATTCCGCTCTGCCGCAGCACTTCCGGAATCAGGCTCTGCGGAAAAAGCGAAGGCAGTATGTTCTTTAAGCTCTTATTTTTATTCTCATCGAACTCGCGGAGCAGTCTCTGCTCGAGTTGCTCTTCCGTGAGCGCCGGCTTTAGGTCTATCCGAAGTTCCAGCTCCTGTTTGCTTCGGAGCAGGGGGCCCGCAAGGGCGCTCGCCGAGAGCAATAAGGGGCCGCTCATGCCGAAGTGGGTAAAGAGGGCCTCGCCGAAGCCTTCGTAAACTTTCTTCTTTCCGTCCTTCAGCGTAATCGTGACATTCTTTAGCGAGAGTCCCTGCATCGCCGCACAGCTCTCCTGCTCTTTTAGGATTAAGGGCACCAGAGAAGGGTATCTCTCCGTGAGCGCCATGCCGGCAGCCTCCGCAAAGCGGTAGCCGTCGCCGGTCGAACCGGTCGCCGGGTAAGAGATACCGCCGGTCGCGAGTATCACCGCGTCCGCGCGGAGCTTTTCTCCGTTCGAGAGCGTGACCCCCGTCACCCGGCGCGTTTCCGCCTCACCGGAAAACAGCAGGTCGCGGACTTCCGCATTCAGGCGGACGCGCACGCCCTTTGCCTGCATCTCCCGCTCCAGTGCGCGTATCACATCCGACGCGTGGTCGCTGACCGGGAATACGCGCTCGCCTCTCTCGGTCTTTAACGGACAGCCGGCGCGCTCGAAAAAGTGCATCACGTCCTCGTTCGTCATGGCCCGGAAGGCACTGTAGAGAAAGCGCGGGTTGCTCACAACCTGCGCTTGCACTTCCCGCATGGGCGCCGCATTCGTCAAATTGCAGCGCCCCTTGCCGGTGATATAGATTTTTTTCCCCAACTTCTCGTTCTTTTCGAGCAGCGTGACCGCCGCTCCCGCTTCGGCTGCGGCCACCGCCGCCATCATACCCGCGGCGCCGCCGCCAACTACGATAATTTGTCTCATCGTTTCACTCAAATCTGCGTCAATACGAAAATCGTGTAAATCGCGCGTATCGCATTTCAAAGTCACGGCTCTTGACGCCGATGATGATATTGAACTCCGAAGAGCCCTGATCGATCATCTTCACATTGATGTGCTCGTGCGTGAGTGCCGCGAAGACGCGCGCCGCCGTGCCGCGCTGATCCTTCATGCCTCTGCCGACCACCGCAATCAGCGCGAGATCGTCCTCCAAAATAATCTGGTCCGGATGCACCGCGCGGTGAATGCCGGTCATGATTCGCTGCTCGTGATCCAGGAACTCCGACTGGTGCACGACTATGGTCATCGAGTCGATGCCGGAGGGCATGTGCTCAAGGCTGATATCATTGTCCTCAAAGACCTGCAGTACCTTGCGGCAGAAGCCGATCTCCGAGTTCATCATATCCTTGTCGACCGTAATCGAGCAGAAGCCCTTCTTGCCCGCAATGCCGGTAATGGTGTAGCGCGGCTTTCTGCAGGTGGAGCTTACAATCATGGTGCCGCTGTCCTCCGGGCGGTTGGTGTTCCGAATGTTAATCGGAATTCCCTCTTTCCGCACCGGGAAAATCGCATCCTCATGCATGACACCCGCGCCCATATAGGAGAGCTCGCGGAGCTCTTGATAGGTAATGGTCTCGATGACGGCCGGATTTTCGACAATGTGCGGGTCCGCGCAGAGGAAGCCCGAGACATCCGTCCAGTTCTCATAGAGATCTGCGTGAATGGCGCCCGCAATCACGGAACCCGTGACATCCGAACCGCCGCGGCTAAAGGTCGCAATGCTGCCGTCCTGCTTTCTGCCGTAGAAGCCCGGGACCACCGCGCAGTCATAGCCGGCAAGTTTTGCCGCGACCTCACGCTCCGTTTCCTCCGCGTTAAAGCTGCCGTCGTTGTGGAAGAGTATCATATCCGCCGGATCCACGAAGGGGAAGCCGAGGTAAGCCGCCATCACACGGCCGTTCAGATATTCTCCGCGACTCGCCGCATATTCTCTGCCGCAATGTGCGCGGAAGTTCTTTTCGAGTTCGGCAAATTCCGCGCCGAGATCCAGATCCAGCGAAAGTCCGTCGATGATTTCCTGATAGCGCCCTTTGATTTCTTTCAGCGTCTCCTGAAAGCGCGCCTCATCTTCCGTGCTGTCATAGAGCTGATAGAGGAGATCGGTGACCTTCGTGTCATTGCTGAACCGCTTGCCCGGCGCGCTCGGCACGACATAGCGCCGCGCCGCATCGCTCCGGATAATCTCACCGACCTTCTTAAACTGCTCCGCACTGGCGAGGGAACTACCGCCAAATTTTACTACCTTTTTCATGCACTCCTACTCTCCTTACTGATTTGTTTCTTTTGGGATGGAGAGCTCACCCACGAAATACGCTACACCCGCGGCAAAGATGCCGAGATCCTGGCGGAGCGGAATATTCTTGTTAATGTGTTCTCCGATTCTCTCCGGATGCGCCATCTTACCGAAGACGCGTCCGTCCCGACTGGTAATACCTTCGATTGCCGCGTACGAACCGTTCGGCGTCCAGAGCTCGTCGGTCGAAACTCTGCCCTCGAAGTCGCAGTACTGCGTTGCGACCTGGCCTGCCCTAAACAGTGCCTCAATGGTCTCCGCCGGTGCGACAAAGCGTCCCTCACCGTGCGAAATCGGGTTCGCGTAGACGCCGCCGAGCTCCGCGTTCTTAAGCCACGGCGACTTGTCCGAGACAACCTTGAGGTTCACCATACGGCTCAAGTGTCTGCCGATACGGTTCATCGCAAAGGGTCGGTGCATTCGGCGCCTGCTCCTTGATGTCCGCATCCGGCAGAAGGCCGAGCTTAATCAGCGCCTGGAAGCCGTTGCAGATGCCGAGCACCAGGCCGTCGCGCTCGTTTAAGAGCTTTAAGAGCTCCTCCTTCACGACCTCGTTCCGGAAGACCTGCGCAAAGAACTTTGCGGAGCCGTCCGGCTCATCGCCCGCCGAGAAGCCGCCCGGGAACATCACAATCTGTGCGTTCCGGATTTCGTTCCGATAAGCCTCGACCGAGGAAGCAATGTCCTCCGCCGTCAGATTGCGGAAGATGGGGGCGTTCACAACGGCACCCGCCGCCTCAAAGACACGCACCGAGTCATAGTCGCAGTTCGTGCCCGGGAAGACCGGGATAAAGACACGCGGCGTGCCTATCTTGTGGCTGCAGACCGCAACGCTCTCCGCCCGGAAGAGCGGGCGATCCTGAACTTCGCCGCCCTCGGTGACGCGGGTCGGGAAGACTTCTTCGAGGGTCTTACTCCAAGCGGCCTCCGCTTCCGCAAGCGAAATCTCTGTGCCGCGGTAGGAAAGCACGGGCTCCGCCGTCACCTCGCCGAAGCGCTCCGTGCGGCAGGACAGAGTCTCGACCGCATCCGCCTTTACTTCGAGCAGGAGATTGCACCAGCCCGGCGCGAAGAGGGTCTCCTCCGTGACGCTCTCGTCAAGCTTCACACCGAGGCCGTTTCCGAAGGCCATCTTTGCGACAGCTTCCGCCGCGCCGTGGCGCTCCAAGACATAGGCACTCACCACGCGCTTTGCCTTGATATCTTCCGTGAGGGCGCGGTACTGCGCCTTCAAATCTTCATAGTCCGGCAAAAGATCGCTGTCGCGCTTTACCGTGAGCAGCACAAGGCGATTGCCCGCCGCTTTCAGTTCCGGTGTGATGATATCCTTCACCGAGGCGACATCGACCGCAAAGCTCACCAGAGTCGGCGGCACATCGATCTCGTTAAAGGTACCGGACATGGAGTCCTTGCCGCCGATCGAAGCGAGTCCCAGCTCGAGCTGTGCCTCATAGGCACCGAGCAGGGCCGCGAAGGGCTGCGACCATCTCTCCGGCTTGTTGTCGTCCATGCGGCGGAAGAACTCCTGGAAGGTCAGGTGAATCTTGTCGATATCGCCGCCCGCCGCAGCGACCTTTGCGACCGAGTCGCAGACCGCGTAGACAGCGCCGTGATAGGGACTCCAGCTCGAGAGATAGGGATCGAAGCCGTAGCTCATAACGGTTGCCGCATCGGTTTTGCCGCGAAGCAGCGGAATCTTTGCAATCATGCTCTGGGTCTCGGTCAGCTGGTGCTTACCGCCGTAGGGCATGGTGACCGTGCCCGCGCCGATCGAGGCATCGAACATCTCGACCAGCCCCTTCTGCGAGCAGACATTCAAATCGCCGAGGATCTTGAGCCACTGCGCCTTGACATCGCTGCCGCCTGCATAGTCGAAGGGGTTCTCGCTCCGCTTCGGCAGTTCCACTTCGACTTCCGCCGTCAAGTGCGCGCCGTTCGTGTCGAGAAAGGCGCGGGACAGGTTCACCATGTCCTTGCCTCTCCAGTTCAGCACGAGGCGCGGCTCTGCCGTGACCACGGCAACCGGCGTCGCTTCCAAGTTCTCTTCCTTCGCATACTGCAAGAAAGTATCCACATCTTTCGGATCGATTACGCAGGCCATGCGCTCCTGCGACTCGGAAATCGCAATTTCCGTGCCGTCGAGACCCGCATACTTGAGAGGCACCTTGTCGAGCTCGACCTTCAGGCCGGGCGCGAGCTCGCCGATTGCGACCGCGACGCCGCCTGCGCCGAAGTCGTTGCACTTCTTGATTAAGAGGCTCACCTCCGGCGGCGGAACATGTGCTGAATCTTCCGTTCGGTCGGCGCGTTGCCCTTCTGCACCTCGGCGCCGCAGCTCTCGATCGAAGAAGTCGTATGAATCTTAGAGGAACCCGTCGCACCGCCGATGCCGTCGCGTCCGGTTCTGCCGCCGAGCAATACAATCACATCGCCCGGGTCGGAACTCATGCGCACCACGTTCTTTCTCGGTGCCGCCGCGATGACCGCGCCGAGCTCCATGCGCTTTGCGACATAGTCGGGGTGATAGATCTCTTTCACGTAGCCGGTCGCAAGACCGATTTGGTTTCCGTAGGAAGAATAGCCGTGCGCCGCCTCCGTGACGAGCTTTCGCTGCGGGAGCTTGCCCGGCAGCGTTTCTGCAAGCGGACGGGTCGGATCCGCCGCGCCGGTGATGCGCATTGCCTGATAGACATAGGTTCTGCCGGAGAGCGGGTCGCGGATGGCACCGCCGAGGCAGGTCGCCGCGCCGCCGAAGGGCTCAATTTCCGTCGGGTGGTTGTGGGTCTCGTTCTTAAAGTTGACGAGCCACTCCTCCTCCTTGCCGTCCACCGTAATCGGCACGACAACGGAGCAGGCATTGATCTCATCCGTCTCTTCCTGGTCCGTGAGCTTGCCGTCCCGCTTTAAGCGGCGCATGCCCATCAGTGCGAGGTCCATGAGACAGATGAACTTATCGCTTCTGCCGCCGAGCAAATCCTCGTGATCGCGGAGGTAGCGCTCATAGGTCTTCGTGAGGCGCTCGCGGAAGTCTCCGTCGAGGAAAGCAATCTTTGTGAGCTCGGTCTGGAAAGTCGTGTGACGGCAGTGGTCGGACCAGTAGGTGTCCAGCACCCGGATTTCGGTCACGGTCGGATTTCTCTTCTCGCCCGCAAAGTAGCGGCGAATCTCCAGGAAGTCCTCATAGGTCATCGCGAGACCGAAGGAGGCATAAAGTTCGCGGAACTCATTTTCCGGCATGTCAATGAAGCCCTCGACGGTCTTCACATCTTCCGGCGCGGGGAAGTTCTGGCTCAGGGTTGCGGGCTTCTCTTCCGCGCACTCTCTGGAGTCCACGGGATTAATGCAGAAATTCTTGATGGCCGCGAGTTCCCGCTCGCCGAGCTTGCCCGAGAGCACATAGGTCGTCGCGGTGCGAATTAGCACCTCCGCGTCCTTGTCAATCAGACGGACGCACTGCTCTGCGGAGTCCGCGCGCTGGTCGAACTGTCCCGGCAGAAACTCGGAAGAAAATACCGAGTCGCCGTCCTCGCGGGGAAATGTCTCCTCATACAGCAGATCGAGCGGCGGCTCGGAAAAAATGGTGCCGCGCGCCTTTTCGTAGGTGCCGTCCTCGATATTCTCGATATCGTAGCGCACCAGAACGCGCACGCGCGCAATGCCGGAAATACCGAGATAGGTCTTAATGTCCTCAAAAAGCTCTCCGGCGCGCACGGCATATTCCGGCTTCTTCTCTACATAGATCCTTCTAACGCTCATAGTCTCTCCTTCCGGCTTTCACCTGACTCACTCGAGTGCCTGCATACTCATCGCAAGAAGACGCTGTACCTCATCGAGCGGGATGCCGAGACGAACGGCAAGGTCCTCCGGACTCGCCTCCCTGCCGAGCTCCGCTGCGAGTTCGCTCGCAATGTCACTCATCGCATTCAGACGCTCCGCAAGCGTATGCTCCTCCGCATCGCTCTGGCTTTCCTCCTGTACGGCCTCCTCCAGCGCGGTATGCACGTTACGCTTTATGGTATCACGAAGTACAGCGCTTTCCAACGTTTTTCATCGCAGAGGGCTGCGGTCAGCGCGAGATTCGCGACACCGATCAACTCTCCGACATCCATTCTGCCGAGATACGGGCGAATTTCCGCGAGCGCTGTCTCGAGATAAGCTTCGGTGAGGCGTTTCCTGGCCCGGCTGTCCTCTCGGTCGGCCCGCAGTTGTTCGAGTAGCCTTGCCTCCTCCTCCGCTTTTAACGCGGGAATCTGCTTTAAGTCCTCTAAGTAGAGCGCGAGCACATCTTCGCCCTGCCCTTCCTCACGCGCCGCTTCGTCTCGAAGCGCTTCGTCTTCTCTGCCGTCCGAAAGTTCACCCGCTCGTCTCATATCTGCCTCCTTACAGTTCAGCGATTACCAATCCCATATTGCGAAGCCGCTCCGCCGCGCTCCTGTCCCAGAGTTGCTCGAGCGCCTTGTCTCCCGGGAACACTTTCACACTCACACCGCTCACAATGCGAAGTGTCTTCTCCTCGTAATTTAAATTCAAATAGAGCCCGCTCACTTCTTCCTGCCGGAGCTTACTGCCGCTCTCCGCGAGAAAGGCAGCGCTCTCTGCGCGGTCCGGACGCAGCACCACGCGAAACGCGCGCGGCGCGCGCTTACCGCGTATCGCCTGAAAGGCCAAGGCCTTCACCTCGCCCCAGCGGACAAAGTCCTCGACCTCTCTGCTCTCTCTTTCCTCTTCACTGTACCAGTCCTTGGCAACTCTGCCGTCCAGCGTGAGCGAAAACGCCGTCTGAAAGCTCGCCTCTACGACGAGGAAGCGGTCAAAGCTGTCGCCTCGAAACAGGGCCTCGGTAAACGCTCTCAGTTCCTCTGCCTTATACGCCTTCATAGCGAAGCGCCTCCCGGACCGCCGTGAAAAAGTTGCCGCCGCTGTAACTCTTGCCGACCGCTGCCTCTACGCTGTCCCAAAGCCCCTCGTTTTCGGCAAAGGGGTGCGCGGCGAGATAGCGCTCGTAGGCTTCGCGCACCAGATTCTGCAGTCTCTCGTCCTGCAATTTTTTTCTGCGCTTTGCCGTCTCTTCCTTGTCGTAGCTCTCGGTGCACTTGAATACATAATACTTTCCGTCCAGTTCGGTCACCGCGCTCACGGTATTGTCTTCCATTGCAAACGCGACCCGCTCAAGTTCCGGCGCGAGCTCGCCGCGCGCAACTTTTTTCGCCGGCGCATCCCCCCCCGCCGTACTTTCGCGCAAGCGTCCGGAAGTCATTGCCCGCCAAGGCTTCTTCGCGCAACTTTTCCGCATTGTCGCGGCTCTCGCAGGCGGCGCTCTGCAGATGAATGACTTTGGCTTCGCTCTCGCTGACCTCCGCCTTTCTGTCTTCGCGCATTACTTTCCGCAGTTTCAGCGCGCGCGCGTACTGCTGGAACATGAACTCGACTTCCTCCTCGCCGAGCGAGCCGAAACCGCTCTGCCCCTGCACGGATTCCGTGTAAAACCGCTGCGCTGCCTCGTGCAGCCGCCTTGTCTCCTCGGTGTCCAGTTTTACGTTCCGTTCTTCCGCCATGCCGTTCAACGCGCTCAACTCATAGAAGAATTGTCTGAGTTCATCGAAATAGGCTTCCGAAAAGGTCTTGGTTCCCCCGCTCACGCGTTTCTCCCAGATTTCGCTCCCGTAGACCGCTTCGGTCTCTCGGCGCGCCGAGGCGATAATCATGAGGAGCTGATTCTCGCTGTAGGGAAGCGCCGTTCCGGCAACCGCTTCCTCCTTTTTCTCCCGGCCGCAGGCCGAGAGAAGCAGGCAACAAAATATGACAAGAAGCAGGGTGACAAATTTCTCACCCCGCTTCCGCAAACGACTTGTTCTCTCTCTCATCAATCTCGTATCCATCCTCCTCAGCGGTAAAACCCATACTCCGCGACGAGCGCAACCAGGATGCCGACCACAACGCCGGCCATCACCTGCAGCGGCGTATGCCCCACCAATTCCTTCAGCTTCACGGGGAGTAAATCGGGATCTTCCGTCTTCCAGAAATCCGTCTCCATCATCTTATTCAGAAGCTTTGACTGTTTTCCGGTCTCCTGCCGCACACCGATTGCGTCCGTCATCACAATCATCGCAAGGATAAAGCTGATTGCAAACTCAAAGGAGCTGACACCGTGGCAGTAGGCCGCGCTCACGGAGAGTGCCGTGACCGTAGCGCTGTGCGAACTCGGCATACCGCCGTTTCCGAGCAGCCGCCCGAAGTCTGTTTTCCCCGTTGCCCGAAACTCAATCAGGAATTTGACCAGCTGTGCCACGAAAAAGCCGAGTACCGCGCTGATCAGCACCTGGTTCGCTTGCAATTGATGAAATATACTCATGCAACCCTTTCCTTATTTTCCTCACATTGCGGGCTCAATACCCGATCAGCCAGTCGTAAAGCTCCTGGTATTTGAGCGCCGACCGCTGCCAAGAATAGTCTGCCTGCATCGCGCGATCCACAATGTGATTCCAGTCCCGACGCCGTTCGCTGTACACCCACTTTGCATAGCGAATGCAATCCAGCATTTCGTGGGCGTTATAGTTCGTAAAGCAGAAGCCGGTTCCCGTGTTTTCATATTGGTTGTAAGGCTCTACGGTGTCCTTTAAGCCTCCGGTTTCGCGGACTATGGGCAGCGTTCCGTAGTGAAGCGCAACCATCTGCGAGAGGCCGCAGGGCTCAAAGAGCGAGGGCATCAGATAGGCATCCGCGCCGGCATAAATCGCGTGGGCCACATCGTCCGAATAATAAATCTGCGCCGAGAGCTTGTCGTGATACTTCCAGTCGTAGTGGCGGAACAGATTTTCGTAGCGCTCATCCCCGGTGCCGAGCACCACAAACTGCAGGTCTTCCTGACAAAGCTCCTCAATGACCCCCTGAATGAGATCGAAGCCCTTCTGGTCGGTAAGACGCGAGACAACACCGATCACAAATTTCTTCTCGTCGACCGGCAGCCCCAGGCGTTCCTGCAACGCGGTTTTATTTTTTTTCTTCTCGTGGCGGAAGGTCTTCACGTCGTACTGCCGCGCAATTTTGGGATCCGTCGCCGGCTCGAACTCTCGGTAGTCAATACCGTTTACGATGCCGCGGAGCGAGTTGCGACGCGCACGCATGAGCCCGTCTAAGCCCTCCCCGTAAAACGGGGTCTGAATCTCCTCGGCATAGGTGGGACTCACGGTCGTCACCGCATCCGCATAGACGATGCCGCCCTTTAAATAATTTCCGTTCTTATAGGACTCGAGCTTATCCGGGGTAAAGAAATAGTCGGAGAGCCCCGTGATTCTCTGAATGGTCTCGACATCCCAGACGCCCTGGAACTTCAGGTTATGTATGGTCATGACCGACTTGATGCCCCGGAAAAACTCGCCGCCCGCAAAGCGCTCCTTTAGGTAGACCGGGACGAGACCGGTCTGCCAGTCATGGCAGTGAATCACATCCGGACGGAAGCCGATCAGCGGAAGCGCCGAGAGCAGCGCACGGGAAAAGAAGGCAAATTTCTCGAGGTCGTAGAGCCAGTCGCCGTAGGGACGCGGTCCGCCGAAATAGCTCTCGTTGTCAATGAAATAAAAGGTGACGCCGTTTTCCACATACTTTAACACGCCGACATAGCGCTCCGCACCGTTAAAGTCCATGTAAAAATGGGTCACATATTCCATCCCGTTCCGGTATCTCTCCGGAATCGCAAGATACTTCGGAAGCACGACACGCACATCAAAGTATCTCGAGTCGAAACAGGCCGGCAGGGATCCGGCGACATCTGCGAGCCCTCCGGTCTTTATGAAGGGGACCGCCTCAGAAGCAGCAAATAAGACGTTCTTCATCTCATTCCTTCCTTTCTCTTCTCTGCAAGTTGTTTCATTTCCTCGGCTGTCTTTAAAACGCCGTCCGTAATCTCGGCGCCGCCGATCAGCCGTCCGAGTTCCCGGTAGAGCGCCTCTCCCGTGATTTCGCGGATTTCCGTCTCGGTCCGGCTGCCGTCCGTCGCCTTCTCAATGAGATAGTGGTGGTCCGCCATGGCCGCGAGTTGCGGGAGATGGGTGATGCAGAGCACCTGACGGGAACGACTGATTTCCATCAGCTTTTCCGAGACCAGCTGCGCCGTGCGCCCGCTGATACCGGCATCGATTTCGTCAAAAATCAGCGTTTCAACCCTGTCGTTTGCCGCGAGTACCACGCGGAGCGCAAGCATGACGCGGGACAATTCGCCGCCGCTCGCAATCTGACGCAGCGGCTTGACCGCTTCGCCCGGGTTGGTTCGAATATAAAATTCCGCGCTCTCGCCTCCCTGTTCCGTGTATTCGGGCTGCTCTTCGAAGCGAATTTCAAAGCGGGCATCCTTGAAATTGAGGGCTGCCAACTCCCGCTCGACACGTTCCGAAAGTGCGGCGGCCGCGGTGTGGCGAAAACGCCTGAGCGCCTCCGCAGCGGTCCCGAGGGCCGCCATAGCGTCTTCGCTCTGCTGTTTCAAGAGCGCCGCATCTTTGATAAGGCTTTCAATCTCTGCCGCGCGCGCCTCTTTTTCCGCAAGCAGCGAAAGGAGCCCCGCCTCGTCGCAGTCGTACTTCGCCTCGAGATGCCGAATTAAATCGAGGCGCTCGCCGAGCTCGATTTAAGCCCTCCTCATCGCTCTCGATTTGATTGCGCTCCGTGCGCACGGCTTCCTCGGCATCCTGTAAGAGGGCATCCAACTCTGTCAGCTGTCCCTCCAGGGGGCCCAGCGCGTCCGAATAGCGCACCACGGAGCGAACGGCGCGAAGCGCCTCACTGACCGCGTCGGTGCGGAGCGCTTCTTCCGCAATGCCGAGGGCCTCTTTGAGCCGCGCCGCATTCTTGGCGCGGGTATAGGCTGCGGCGAGTTCCGCCTCTTCTCCGGGGCGTATGCCGCTCTCCGAGAGCTCTTTCAGCTCAAAGGAAAGTAAATCCGCCTCGCGGAGCAGGGCCCGCGCGGTCGGCGCTCTCGCGCTCCCGCTTCTTCAATGCGCGGTAATTTCGGTAGGCCGCCGCATAGGTCTCTTTTGCCGCCTGTCCCTCGGGTGTCAGGCTCTCGTCGAGGATTTCTCCGTGCATCTCGGCCGAAAACAGGGTCTGCACCTCATGCTGCCCGTGAATATCGATCAGCAAGGCCGCGAGTTCCTTTAACTGCCGCGCCGTTGCCGCCTCTCCGTTGATACGGGAGAGGCTCCGATTCTTTTGAATCTTACGGCTCACAATGACCGTTCCGTCCTCTTCCGGGAACACCGAAAGCGCAGCCAGTTTTTCTCTCAGTTCTTGCCGCTCGACGGAAAAAACAAGCTCCAAATATGCCGCCTCTTCGCCGTTCCGTATCATATCCCTGCCTGTCTTTGCGCCCAGCAGGGCGGAGATAGAGTCGATCAGGATGGATTTTCCGGCACCGGTCTCACCGGAGAGCACCGTGAATCCCTCCTCAAACGAGAGGCTCGCCTCTCGAATCAAGGCAAAGTTCTTCACCCGCAATCCCAGCAGCATAAGTCACCTCAACCTACAACCATTTTTCTGACTTGTTCCATGAGGAGCAGAGCGTCATCCGTGGAGCGCGTCGCGCAAAAGACCGTGTCATCGCCCGCGACACAGCCCACCGCCTCGTGGAGATGCATGGCATCGAGCGAAGCCGCAACCGCCATGGCCATACCGGAGACCGTTTTCACGACCAGAATATTCTGCGCTCTGTCCATTCCGACATAGCTGTCCCGCAGGATGCGGACATACTTTTCAATCTTCGGATCCTCGTTCTGCATGACGGTGTAGCGCTGCTTGCCGTTATCCGTCGCGACCTTCGTGAGGCGCATCTCGCGAATGTCGCGGGACACGGTCGCCTGGGTCACACGAAAACCGGCCAGTCGAAGTTCCTCGACCAGCTCTTCCTGCGTCTCGATCTCTTTCTTACCGATTAACTCAACAATTTTCGAATGTCTCTCTAACTTCATTTGCCCCCCTCACAGCGCAGTCATCTTGCTGCGCAATTGTGCCAAAAAGCTTTCCGCCCCGATGCGGATGACCGGCGTCGTAAGTTTGCTCTCCGAAATGCGCACGCTGTCGCCGCCGAGCAACTGTTCTGTCTCGGCACCGTCAAAATCAACGCTCTGCATGCCCCCCTCCTCCGGCGGAATGCGTACTTCAAGCACATCCTCCGCACGGAGCACAATGCTCGCGCGATACAGCGAATGCGGACATATCGGTGTCAGCACCGTCATACGAGCGACCGGATCAATGATAGGTCCTCCCGCGCTCAGATTGTACGCGGTGGAACCGGTCGGTGTTGAGATAATAATACCATCTGCTTTATATTCATTCAAGAAAGCACCGTTCACATAAATGCAGAAATGAACGGGTCCGGCACTGGATTTGCGGGAAACGACAATCTCATTCAACGCAAGCCACTCCCGGTCCCGCGGGCTCTCGTGCCCGTTTCGGATAATGCGGCCACGGAGCATCATGCGCTCTTCGATTGTAAAATCATCCAAATCAGCTTATCCAAAACACGCGGTATTTCTGCATCCTTACTCGCCACCGTGAGATAGCCCATGTGCCCGAGGTTGATGCCCGCGAGCGGAAGGCCGCTCCCGGCGAGGCCCCGTGCCGCCCGGATTAAAGTTCCGTCACCGCCGAGTGTAACGACACAGTCATAGTCGAGCGCAGTAATGCCCCGGGTACTTTGATCCTCGATATCGACACGCTGCGCGCCGAGTCTCAGGAGCTGCTCCCGTATGGCCTTTGCCTTCTCATCCGCCCGCTCTTTCCTGCGGTTTACAAAAAGTAAAAAGCGCTTCATTTCTTTCCCCCCCGCAAGCGTCTCATGTGCAGCGGCAACCACCGCGCGGGCGGTCTCCGCCGTCACCTCGGCGGGCATATCCTCGCCGTCCTCGACGCTGCGCAGCCAAATCAGATACTCGATATTGCCCTCCGGACCGCGTATCGGAGAAAAACTTAAGCCGAGCGGCACAAAGCGGGAGGCCGCCGCATAGTCGAGCACATGTTCTATGACTTCGACATGGACCTTTGCATCCCGCACCACGCCGTGTTTTCCGACCTGCTCTCTCCCCGCCTCAAACTGGGGCTTGATGAGGGCCACCACTTCCGCCTCCGCCGCGAGCAGGGCGCGCACCGCGGGGAGAACCTTGGACAGGGAGATAAACGAGACATCGATGGAAGAAAACGCAATCTCTTCCGGAACCTCCGCCCGCGTCGCATAGCGGATATTGGTCTTCTCGAGACACACGACGCGATTGTCGTTTCTCAGCTTCCAGTCGAGCTGACCGTGGCCCACATCGACCGCATAGACCTTTACGGCGCCTTGCTGCAACATGCAGTCCGTAAAACCGCCGGTCGAAGCGCCGACATCCATACAGATTTTACCGGCGAGCGAGAGCGGGAACTCCTTCAGCGCCTTTTCCAGTTTTAAACCGCCGCGGCTCACATAGGGGAGGCGGTTTCCGCGCACTTCGATCGTGACTTCGGACGGGAAGTTCTGTCCCGCCTTGTCCTCTCTCTGCCCATCCACATATACCAGACCCGCCATGATGAGCGCTTTTGCCTTCTCGCGACTCTCCGCAAGGCCGCGCCCCGTCATCAGAACGTCCAGTCTTTCCTTCATTCCTCTTCCTTCCCCCCGCTCACCAGTGATACTTATCGCGCAATACCGCGACCACGGAATCCGAATCGATGCCCAGATGCTCCCGAAGCACCGAGACATCGCCGTGCTCCACATAGGCGTCCGGCAGCGCAATGTGCGTCACCGAAAGCTCCTTCTTCTGTGAGGAAGCCCATTCGGCCACCTCGAGGCCGAAGCCGCCGCGCAGCACATTCTCCTCGAGCGTCACAAAATTCTCGTGGGTCTCTGCGAGTTCGGCGAGCATATCCTTGTCGATCGGCTTCGCAAAACGCATGTTGACCAGCGTACAGGGCTGTCCGAGCGCCTTCAATTTCTCTCTGACATGCTCCGCCGTACTCACCATGCTGCCGAGTGCAAGCAGGGCTGTCTTCTCCTCCCGGAAAATAAGCTCTGCCTTGCCGAAGCGTATCGGTTCCCTGAACTCCGCCAATCCGCGATAGGCCTTGCCGCGCGGATAGCGTATCGCAATCGGGCCGCCGTAGGAAAACGCAAAGCGAAGCTCTTCCTCAAGTTCAAAACAATTCTTCGGCGCGAGTATGGTCATATTCGGAATACAGCCGAGATACGAGAGGTCGAAGACTCCCTGGTGAGTCTCTCCGTCCGCCCCGACCAGTCCCGCGCGGTCAATCGCAAAGACCACCGGCAGGTTCTGAATACAGACATCGTGCAGCACCTGGTCGAAGCCGCGCTGTAAAAAGGAGGAGTAAACCGCGACCACAGGCTTCATGCCGCCCGCCGCAAGGCCCGCAGCACTCGTCACCGCGTGCTGCTCGGCAATGCCCACGTCAAAACAGCGCTGCGGATAGCGCCTGCCGAAGGCCGCGAGTCCCGTGCCCTCCGGCATCGCCGCCGTCACCGCGACAATGTCGGGGTCTTCCGCCGCGAGCCGAATCAAAGTTTTGGAAAAGACATCGGTGTAATCCGGATACTGTTTGTTCTTTTTCGGAACGCCGGTTGCCAACTCAAAGGGTCCCACGCCGTGAAAGAGGTCCGGATGCCGCTCCGCGGGGCGGTAACCCTTGCCCTTCTCCGTGATGACATGCACGAGAACGGCGCGCGGCAAACGTCGCGCCTCTTCAAAGACACGCATCAGTTTTTGATATCGTGCCCGTCCACCGGTCCCAGATAGGTCACGCCGAGGTTCTCAAAGAACATGCCCGGAACAAAGAGCTGCTTGATGCCGTTCTTTGTGGTCCTGAGGCTCTCGACCATGTGCTTTCCGATGCCGGGAATCGCAAAGAGCGCCTCCGCGACATTCTCTTTCAGACGGTTGTAACCGGCGGAAGTGCGTATGGAATTCAGATAGGCGGACATGCCGCCCACATTCTCGGAAATCGACATGCGGTTGTCGTTTAAGACAATGATGAAGTTCGACTTCATGCGGCCCGCGTTATTCAGCGCCTCGTAGGCCATACCGCCGGTCAGGGCCCCGTCGCCGATCACCGAAATGACCGCGTGCTGTTCGCCGCGGAGATCCCGCGCCGTCGCCATGCCGAGTCCCGCCGAAATCGAGGTCGAGGAGTGCCCCGTATTAAACGCGTCGCAGGGACTCTCGTTTCGCTTCGGGAAACCGGCAATGCCGCCGAAGCTCCTGAGTCCCGCAAAGTCTTTCTTGCGTCCGCTCAGGATTTTATGTGTGTAAGACTGATGTCCCACATCCCAGATGATCTTATCCGTCGGCGGACAGAAGCTCAAATACATGGCCATCGTGAGTTCCACGACGCCGAGATTGCTCGCGAGATGCCCGCCGCACGCCGAACAGTGCGAAATCAGAAAACGTCTGATCTCCGCGGCCAGCGCATCCCATTCCCCGGGGGGAAATTCGCTTGATATCCTCCGGGCCGTTGATGTAATCCAATCGCCCCATAGCTGTCTCCGTCCTCAGAAGTTGCGCTCCGTGAGATAGGCTATGAGCGCCGCCAAGCATTTTGTGTCTCCCGGAAAGCCCTTCAGACGCTGCGCCGCTATCTCGCTCTGCTGTCTGACCGCCTCTTTCGCGCTCTCCAAGCCGTACAGGGAGACATAGGTCGTCTTCTGATTTTTTTCGTCCGAGTGCAGCGGTTTTCCGAGTTCCGCCTCACTCGCCGTCTCATCCAAAATATCGTCGCGTATCTGGAACGCAAGCCCCACTGCCGCGCCGATTTGCTCCGCGATCCGCAGTTCTTCTTCCGTCGCGCCGCCGAGCGCCGCTCCCATCATAAAGGCCGCCTCGAGAAGGGCTCCGGTCTTCAAGCGGTAGATGAAATCAAGCGTCGTCGCATCCAGACGCTCTCCGGTCTTCTCCACATCCACGGACTGACCGCCGAGCATGCCGAACACGCCGCTCTTCTCGCCGAGTATCGCGAGGGCGCGCGCCGCTCTCTCCGGGTGCTTGGACGCCGCCACCGCTTTCCCCGCCAGGGTGAGCGCCTCCAGCACAAGGCCGTCGCCCGCAAGCGTACCCATGGCCTCGCCGTAGACATACCAGGTGGTCGGTTTTCCCCGCCTGAGGATATCATTGTCCATGCAGGGAAGGTCGTCGTGCACCAGTGAAAAGCTGTGAATCATTTCGAGCGCCGAAAGGAAGGGGGCCGCCTCTTCTTTCCAGCCGCTCTCACTTCTTGCCTCTGCAAAACACTTACAGCTCTCAAAGAGTAAAATCGGGCGTATGCGCTTGCCGCCGTTTTCGACCGCCTCGCGCATCGCGCGTATCACCGTGCGCTGCAGCCCGTCTTCGCGGGGCAGCGAAGCGCGAATCAGCGCCTCTACTTCCGACTTGTCATAGGGAAGGCTCTGCATAACGATCCTCCAATACTTCCATCTGCTCTTCGACAAACTGCAGTTTCTCGTTAATTTCACCCGCGAGCTTCATACCTTTTTCATAGAGCGAAAATGCATCCTCGAGACTGGTCTCGCTCGCCTCGAGTTCCGCAAGCAGCTGCTCGAGTATCTCCATGCTCTCTTCGACCGAGCGCTTGCTCTTACGTCTGCCTGTCTTACGCTCCTTCTCCCGCTCAAGCTTCTCGTCCATGCTTCTCCTCTGTCTCCGGCTGTCTCCGGGAAATCGTTTCTACTGTGACACCTGCCTCGCCGTCCAAGAAACGAAGGCGAAGCTGCTCGCCGGTTTCCAGTGCCGAGACCCCCGTAACGGCACTGCCGTCCGCATGCGCCGCATAGGCATAGCCGCCTGTCAGGCGGTTTAAGGGTGAGGCCGCGCGAAGCCGCGCCGCAAGCAGCCGAAACTCTGCCAGCCGCGCGTTCTTTTTGTTGAACAGTTCGCTCCTGAGTTGCCTTCGCAACTCCTCCACGCGCAATTTGCGCGCGCGTATCAGTTCCTCCGGTGCATTGAGCCGAAGCAGGAAATTCGCGCGGCGCGACCTTTCCCGAAGAAGATTCACCTTGGTTTGCAAAGCGTAACGCAGGCGTTCCCGCGCGCGCGAAAGGAGCGCGAGTTCCGCCTCCAAGTTCGGAACACCGCGCTCTGCCGCCGCAGAGGGCGTTGCCGCGCGAAGATCTGCGACAAAGTCCAATATTGTGACATCGGACTCGTGGCCGACCGCCGATATAACGGGTGTCTTACAGGCATGCGCCGCCCGCGCAACCCGCTCGTCGTTAAAACACCAGAGATCCTCCATGAAGCCGCCGCCGCGCCCCACAATCATCACGTCCACACCGTAGGCATCCAGTGCGCGGATGCCGCGCACAATGCTGGCCGGGGCGTCCTGTCCCTGAACCAGCGCCGGAAAGAGTACTATCTTGACATAGGGATTCTGTTGGTAAGCGACGGTCTGAATGTCATGGATGGCTGCGCCGCTCGGACTCGTCACGACCCCGAGGGTCTTTACGAATCTCGGCAGCGGCTTTTTATGTGCCGGGTCAAAGAGGCCCTCGGCCTCCAGTGCGCGGAGGCGCTGCAAATAGAGCTCGTAGAGCTCTCCCTGTCCGAGTTTCTCTACCGCTTTCGTGTTCAGCTGGTAGACGCCCGCTCTCTCATAAACCGTCACCGCGCCCGTACAGACAACCTGCATGCCGTCCTTCAGCCGCTCGCGAAGCGAGAGCGCATTCTGACGGTATACCACGCCGCGGAGCTCTGCCTCGCTGTCCTTTAAGGTAAAGTAGATGTGCCCGCTCGCATGATATTTGACATTCGAGAGTTCACCGCGTATGCGCACGCCCCCGAGCAAAAAATCTTCGCGAAAGAGATTGCTCACATAGGCGTTCAGCTGCGCAACCGTATACGTTTTAGCCATTTAGACCAATTTTGCGAGGACACCGTTCACGAAGGAGGGGGCCTCATCTCCGCCGAATTTTTTTGCGAGTTCAACCGCCTCGTTGATGGCTACCTTATCCGGAATGCTCTCGTCAAAACGCAGTTCGTAGCAAGCCAGGCGAAGGATGGTCAGTTCCACGCGTCCCATCTGCCGAAGACTCCAACCGGATGAGGCCTGTGTGAGCGTCTCGTCGATCTCGGCAAGCTTCGTAAGAACAGCTGCGACGCGCTCCCGGCAGAGTTCCCGCTGGTCCTCGCTGAATTCGGGACTCTCGTCCTCTTCGTCCGGGACCTCGCATAAATACGCATCTATCTGCTCTTCCGCCTCCGAGGGAGTACAAAAGTTGGTGCTGAACAGCATCTTGAAACAATGCTCTCTGAGCGCTCGTCTTGTCATCTCCTATCCTTTCCAAAGCACATACTTACTCCGCAGTATATCGCAATTTGCGCCGATTCACAAGGTTAGAAGCTCGCCCGGACTAAGCGCATAGATGAGCTTCTCCGCAACCTGTTTTCCCTCCGTCATTTCGAGCGCGCGCGCATAAAGCGAAAGCTGGGCTGTATAGTTCTCACGATAATGTTCGGAATCCCGATTTCGGTCCGTCTTATAGTCAAGGAGTATTATTTTTCCGTTCTCCTCAAACCAGGCATCGATCACCCCCTGTACGACCACCGCTTCCTCGCTTTGAACGGAAGGGTCCGCTTCTCGCGCGGGAACGGCCATGACAAACGAGGACTCCCGATGCAGTTTTTTCTCGCGCTGCGCACGCGCCATACGCGTAGCGAGCTCGCTCGACAAAAAGTTCAGTATGGGCTCCGCCGAAAGCAGTTCCCTGTCCTCTTTCTCCAAGGCACCGCAGTGCTCGAGCTCATCCAAAAATAAGTTCAGTCCCGCCTCATTCCAATTTTTCCCGAAGTCAAGGGTTTCAAAGACCTTGTGGTAGGCTGTACCGCGGCGCGCCGCGGTCTCGGCGCCGCCGTTTAACGGCAAGAAAAACAGGGGCTCCGATATCCCTTCCTCCGCCGCTTCGTGAAGGCGCTTTAGCTCGGACGCGCTGCGCTTCACCTGCAAATTGACATCCGCCGCATGTGCATAGGGAAGGGAGAGTGGCAGAAAGCGCCTACGCTCCTCTTCACCGGCCTCCGCCTCGCAGGCCGCAGAGAGCGCCTCTTTGAGCGCCGCGACCTCGGCCGCCTCCCCGAGCACCGTCTCTGCCCGCGACACAGCACTCTCGCGCCTACAGCGCGATTCCGCAATCCGCACTGTCCCGCGCCCTTGCGGCCAGGATCCAGTCGAGAAAGCAATTCGCAGTTTTACAGCTCCGCGCTCGAAAGCTGCGCTTCGTCAAAAATTCTGTCAAAATCGTCTCTGTCTCTTTTTCGCCTGCCTTTCACCGCAGGCGCTCAGAATGAGTTTTTTTCTTGGCGCGCGTCATCGCGACATAGAGGACACGGAGCTCTTCGCCGAGGGCCTCTGCCCGCAAAGATGCCAGGGCAAAGGCTGCCTTCTTCTCCGTGCCGCCCTTTCGCGTGCAGGTCAAAATCGACCGCATCCGCCGCAATGCCGAGCTTCTGGTCATAGAGTATGCTTTTACTGCTGTCCCTGCGGTTAAAGCGCTTTCGATAAGCCGGAAAAGAAGACGATGGGAAATTCGAGGCCCTTTGACTTGTGAACGGTCATGATACGAACGGCCGCGGCCTCCTCACCCGGCAGCTGGGCTGCGCCGTAATCGGCATTGTACTTTTTCAGATTGTCGATGTAGCGCACAAAATCGCTGAGTCCGCGGTAGCCGATGCGCTCAAACTCCTCCGCCTTCACGATGAGCATCTGCAGATTCGCATAGCGAAGCTCCCCGCCCGGGCGCGCCGCCTGCTCTCTCTGATACCCGCTCTCCTCATAGAGCGTCCTTAGAAACTGCGGGAGTTCCGTATAGCTCTCCTGTTCCCGCCAAGCGGCGAGTTTCGAAAACAGCGCCGCCGTCTTTTTGGCGGCTTCGCTCTCCCCGTCTTTTAAAATCGCAGCCTCGAGCCTCTCGTAGAGACTCACGCCCTCGCCCTTCGCGGCGAGTGCGGCGAGTTCCTCTTCGCTGAGCCCCCCTACGGACGCATGGAGCACGGCCGCCAGAGAGATATCGCGGAAGGGATTATCGATGGCGCGAAGCAAGCTCAGCACGGTTCTGACCTCTGTCGCGTCAAAATAGCCTGTCTTCTGCTCGGCGAGTGCCGGAATACCGTGGCTCATCAGCACTTCGACAAAGCGCTCCGCCTGCCCCGAGGCCGCGCGAAGCAATACGGCTATGTCGCCGTAAGCCGCGGGACGCAGCCCGCCCGCACCGTCGGAGACCTTAATACCCGTTTCGGGATCCAGGAGTTCCAGGATGCGTCGCGCCACTAGTTCCGCCTCAAGCACGGATTCGGCGTCCTCGCTCTCCGCTTCCCGCTCACAGAGCAAAAGTTCTGTCTCGTAGGCTCCGGCTTCTCCTGCCGGAAAGACAGCCCCCGGATAAAGCGCCGCGTCGTCATCGTAGGCAACACCGCCGAGCTCCTCCCGCATGAGCCGCCGGAATACGGCGTTGCAGCTTGCAAGCACTTCCTCGCGGCTACGAAAGTTCTTTCGGAGATCCACCCTGGTGTCCAAATTCGGCGGGAGTTCTCCGCCGCTGTCCTTATGATAGCTTCTGTACTTCTCGGCAAAGAGCTCCGGCTTCGCATGGCGGAAACCGTAGATGGACTGCTTGATGTCGCCGACCAGAAAGAGTCTTCCGGCCTCGATTGCGCGGAGCAGTTCTTCCTGTACCCCGTTCGAGTCCTGATATTCATCCACATAAATCTCGGCAAACTGACTCCGGTACTCCCGCGCAATTTCGCTCGGCTGTCTTTCGCCGCTCGCATCCTTCTCCCAGAAAAGCGCAAGTGTCTCATGCTCGAGGTCCGAAAAAAATCCAGCAGATTTTTCTCCTGCTTTCTTTGCCCGGTAACGCGCGGAGAAATTGCGCGTCAGCGAAATCAGGGTGAGTACCGTCTCCGCATCGCCGCTCTGCTTCCTATCTCCGCGTCGCCGAAGTCCTCTGCCGCCTTTTTGAGCGGCTTCTTCCAGAATTCGCGAAGGGCTTTTACCTGCTCCGCGAGCTCCTTGTCGCTGTCCTTCTTATTTGCTTTCAGCCGGTCGAACGTTTGAAATGCCCCATGGCCCGCTTTGCCGCCGCATAGCTTTCCGCGCGGCAAAGCGCCCGTATTTTTTCAAGATCGCTGTGCACGGCGGCCTCGTAGCCGCCGAGCACACCCGCCTCGCAGCAGGTCTTTGCCTCCTCCGCAGAGGGCAGGAGCTCTTCGCCGAGTGCCCTTAATTCCGCCGCCATGTAGGCAGCCCAGGCAGGTTCGGTTTCGGAGACTTCTCCCTCCTGCTTCGCCTCTTCCTCGCAGCGAAGAAACCACTCTTCCGGCCAGGGCATACTCTCGGCAAATTGGTGGAGCGAAAGGATTTGCTCGCCAATTCCGAGGTCCGCCTTCCCCTGGGAAAAAGCCTCCGCAAAGCGCAGAAAACCGCTCTCGCCCGCCTCATACTGTTCTTCGAGAAGTGACTCCAGCACATCGCTTTTTAAGATGCGAAGTTCCTCTTCGCTGCCCACGCGAAAGGCCGGGTCCACCGGAAGGCGGTCCGCATGCTCCCGAAGCACCGAGAGGCAAAAGCTGTCTATGGTTGTAATCTGCGCTGCATCGAGCGCCGCGAGTTCCCGCTTGGCGCGCGCCGCCATTCCTGCCTTTCCCGCGCGCACGGCTGCCTCGAGACTATCCTCCATGCGGCGCCGTATGCGCTCCCGCATTTCCGCAGCCGCCGCACGGGTAAAGGTCATAATGAGCAAGCGGTCGATGTCGACCGGCCGCGTTTCATCCAACACGCGCGACACGATGCGCTCGGTGAGAACGGCGGTCTTTCCGCTGCCCGCCGCTGCGGAGATTAGCAGCCGGCGGTCGGAGAGCGCTATGGCTCTCCCCTGTTCTTCGGTCCAACGCGTCATTCTCCCACCTCCTCATTTAGAGCGGCATCCATCTCGGCAAATACTTCTTCCGCCTTCCGCTTCTTATTTTTCCGCGCGCGATACCCCGTGATTTTGGCGTCAAAGGCACAGATATCGCGGTGCGGGCAGTACTCACAACTCAACTGCCCGTCCTCTTCGAGCGGCAGGGCGCGAACATCGCCGCCCAGTATGGCCTCACCTGCCTCCTTCAGTTTCTCCTTGGCATAGGCCTGCAGTTTCAAAAAGCGCTCGGCGCTCACCGTGTTCTCACCGAGGCGTATCTTTCCGTCGCTCAGCTTGAGCGGCAGAAAAGCGCCGGCATCTTCTCCCTCACCGGCGAGCAAAGAGAGCGCTGTTTCATCGCTGTTCATGAGCCCGCTCGGCATGAGTTCCTTTAACTTTGCCTTGCGCATATCCTCTCTGTTTTTCACCTTGTCGAGATCCAAAAAGGCATCTCCGATCGGCGCATAGAAAATTGCGCCCGGCAAAATCTGTTTCTCCGGGTACTGACGCTCGACAAGCTCTGTGACCGCCGAGAGGTAGATAAGGAGCTGTAACTGCGAGCCGCTCAGAATGCGGTAGGGTTCCCAGCTCGTCGCACCGGTCTTATAGTCGACAATTTTTATATAGAGCTGTCCCTCGTGTTCCGCCGTATCCACGCGGTCTATCTTTCCGCGAAGCCGCATGCTTCCGCCGCTGAGTTCCGGTGTGGTCCCCGGCGCGTCCTGACTCGAGAACTGCAGCTCTTCCGCAGAGGGACGGTAGGCTCCCCGGCGCAGCTGTTCCGCCATAACCAGTATGCTCCCGGTGACAATCCTCGTTAACTTTTTGACAATCCAGCGGTTTTTCGCACTGTCCTGATAGAGTTTACGCGCATCCGCCGCCACAGCCTCCTCGACCGCTTTAGCCGCGAGTTCCGTAAGCTCCTCGTCGCTCTTTTCGCCGAGCTGTCTTCCCTCGGCCGCCGCTGCTTGAAACACAAGCTCAATCGCGCGGTGCGCGAGGCTACCCAGATCCTGCTGCGCGATTTCAAATTCGGGCAGCTGACGAAGCCGTAATCCGAAATCGGCAAAATGGCGGAAGGGGCAGCGGAAAAACGACTCGATGCGGGTCACGGAGCCGGTGAGCACTTCCCCGTAGAGAGCCCGGGCGGTCTCCCGGAACAGCTTTCCGCCCGCGTAAAGCGTGCAGGCAGAGGCCGTGAGTTCCCTGGCCTCCGTGCGCCTCTCCTCGTCCGATGAATAGGCTCGGAGCAGCGAAACCGCCGCTTCGCGTGCCGTCTCTGTTTTACCGCCTGCCTCCGCTTCTTTGCGCGCCGCGCGGAGTGCCTTTAAGAGCAGCTCCTCCGCCTCGCTGCGGGAATAAAAGGCACCGTTATCCGGCTGTTTCGCCCCGCGAAGCCCCGGCAACAGCTGTTCCAAATGGCGGAGCAAGAATGAGGGACGCATGGCCTTGCCGCCGCGGTCCACCGCGGAAAAGCTGATGTGAAGTCGGTCCGAAGCCTCGGTGAGCAGACGGTATAAGTAAAAGCGCTGTTCGTAGAGCTGTTCCTTGGCACCGGGCGCGAGGATAAGCCCCTCTCCCTTTAGTTTTTCCCGCTCTCGCTCGCTGAGCACACCGCCCTCATCCCGTCGCTTCGGGAGCGCGTTGTCGTTTGCCGCGAGCAGGAAAAGGACCTTTGTGTCGAGAAAACGGGTGCGCATCATATCGCCTATGGTCACGCGGTCCGCATAGGCCGGAATCTGGCCAATGTGAATTTCCCGAAGGCCGCTCTCCAGCACGCCCGCCATATCCGCGCGGGACAGTCTCTCGCCCGAAAGCACTTCGCGCATCTCGGTGAGAATGCGCTCCGTCTCCGCATAAACCTCCGAAAACTCCCTTGCGCGGGAGGCATCTCCCCGCTCCGTAAAGCGAAGGGCTGCGGCCGCAAGCTTCTCTTCGACCGAGAGCGCTTTCATCAGATCGGATAATAAAGCCGCCACCTCGCCGACATCCGCCTCGCCGCCCTGAAAGGCCTCCCGAAGCGGCAAAAGCAGCCCCAGCATCTCCTCCTTGAAGCGATTTAATGCATCCATGTCCGCTCCCTCAAGCTCGCGCGGACAGTAGGAGAAGGGCTCTTTGAGGCGCGTAAAACTCCGCACGCCGGTGAGTCCCATGTAATTTTCGAGCAGCGCGGTCTGCTTCCACGCTTCCGTGACCAAGGGGTTATGCAAAAAGCGGAAGAAAGCGCGCGGCGAAAACCCTTCCTGTATACAGAGCAGGGCGGCATTTAAAAGCTCCGGCAGCGGATTGGCGCGCACAGAGAGGTTTTCATCGAGATGAGCGGGGATACCCGCCGCGAGAAAGGCATGCGAAAAGAATTCTCCCATACCTTCAAAATCCGCGACCACGACCGCAATGTCGCGATAGCGATAGCCTTCCTCTTTGACAAGGCGGAGTATGTTCCTGGCCGCGGCTGCCGCTTCTTCCTCCGGAGAGCCGAGCGCCTCGACCGTGACCGCCCTTACCTCCCCCTCGTACACGGCGCCGTCATAGCGCAGCGCATGGGCATCCAGGAAGGCAAGTTCGGGTGCTTTAGACGCGCGGAATCCGTGACAAAGCAGTCCTCACCCCGGGGCACGCGAAGTTTCTCCGCAATATCCCGAATGTGACGCACATACGCGGTCGAGAGGTGGAAGAGCTCTTCCTCCGGCAATCGACAATCCGGATCAAGGCTCGGATCCAAGGTAAGCACAAAGCGGAGCTCCGCCGCGACCGTGAGCAGTTCTTCCAAAACGCGGTACTGCACCGGCGTGAAACCGACAAAGCCGTCGATTAAGAAATGTGCGTTCCGAAGCAGTTTTGACTCCGGAATACAGGCCGCAAAGTGCCCGAGTATCTCTTCCTTCGGCAACTGCTTTCCGCGAATAAAGTCCTCGACGCCCTGATAGAGCAGGGAGAAGTCGCGGAGCTTCATCGCAAGCAAACGCTTTTCTTCCTTCTCCGAAAGTTCCGAGAAGCGCGACGGCGCCGCGCCGTACTGCAGGCACTCCGAAATCATGGACTTCACCTGCTCCGCAAAACCGGATTTTTTGACCTTGCCCTTCCAGAGCAGCAAGTCCTGTTCAAGCATGCCGCCGACTCGCCGAACAACCATGGCCTTGCCGCTCTCATCCATGATGGGCGGGAGCTTCCGGTTTAACTCCTGAAACACCCGGTAGGCAAGGCGATTTAAGGAAAGCGCCTCCAAATTGCGGGAGGCGTGGCGCGGGTGCAATTCCAATATTTTTTTTTGCACCAGCATACTGTACTGTTCCGGCACGATGACAAAAAAGCGCTCTTCCGGCGCCTCGAGGGAAGCCTCGATGATGTCCAGAAAAGCGCGTTCGGTTTTTCCGCTTCCGGAAGAACCGAAATAAAAAGAATAAGCCACGCGAACCCTCCTCCGTGAAAAGCGGAATTATTTTTCTTGCGTGAGTTGCTCATAGAGTGCGTTCGGAACCTCCGCGCGCACATAGATACCCTCCGGCTCGTAGCGCTCCTCGAGCAGTTTCCCCTGCTTTCGTATGCTCTGGATGCGCCCCGCCGCAGCATAGGGAAACAGCCCTTCAAAAGCCCGGCGACTCTTCTTCTTTTCCGCCGAAATCAGCTCTTTGAGCGTCTCAAGACCCTCTCCGGTCGCCGCCGAAATGCGAACGGAAGCCGATGCATGGATGTCCTTCGGGAGTATCTCCGCTCCCGGTAAATCCGTTTATTGTATACCGCAATGATGCTGTGCTCTTCCAAGGCCTCAAGTTCCCGCAAGGTCTCATACACCACCGCCATCTGCGTATCCGCCTCCGGCGAAGAAGCATCGACCACATGCAGAAATTAGGTCTGCATAGCGGGCCTCCTCAAGTGTCGAGTGAAAGGCTTCAATCAGCTGATGCGGCAGCTTCCGTATGAAACCGACGGTATCCGTGAGCAGCACTTCTTCGCCGCCCGGCAACGCGAGTTTTCTCGTGGTCGGATCCAGGGTCGCAAAGAGCTTATTTTCCGCGAGTATGCCCGCATCCGTGAGGCGGTTCAGCAAGGTCGACTTGCCCGCATTCGTATAGCCGACCAAGGCCACAATATAGCTCCCGCTCTTCTCTCGCTGCGCCCGCGCGACCTCGCGATGCCGCTTTAGTTCGCCGAGTTTCTCGCGCAAAAAGCTGATGCGCGCGCGAATGGCACGCCGGTCGAGTTCCAACTTTTGCTCACCCGGACCTCTGGTACCCACACCGCCGCCGAGTCTCGAGAGCGATGAGCGCATGCCGAGAAGATGCGCCTGCGTATAGTGCAACTGCGCGAGCTCCACCTGGAGCTTACCCTCCGCCGTCACCGCATGTCGCGCAAAAATATCGAGAATAATCATGGTTCTGTCCATGACCTTGACACCGAGTGCATCGCTCAGATTTTTCATCTGCGCCGGGGAGAGCTCATCATCCGCCGCAACGGCATCTGCCTCGAGACTTAAAAGCAGTTCCTTCAGCTCTTCGATCTTGCCTTTTCCGAAGTAACTGCCGGGATCCGGCGCTTCGCGCGGCTGTATAAGACGGCCTATCGGCTCGGCTCCCGCAGTTTTCAAAAGTTCTCCGAGCTCCGTCAGCGATTCCTCGCTTCCGTCTCGTTCTCGCTGCTGAATGCCGATCAGCACGACCCGCTCTTTCGCTTCTTCGGTCACAAACAGCTCAGCCATCACTGCCCTCCGCTCTGGTCTTCAAAACGCAATTTCATGTTCTATTTCTTCCCGATTTCCCTGCCCGCTCTCAAGAAGCGCCGTGAAGCGCCGCAGCGCATCCGCATACTCCCCGCGGTATTCTTGGCAAATCGCCTCTCGCTGCCGAAAGACCGCTTGCTGCGCTGCATCGGCGGCCGTCAGAGTTTCGCCCGCCTCATACATCGCAAAGGCCTCATCCCATTTCTTTACACTGACCAAGAGGTCTCCGTAGTGCAGGAGAAAACGACTGTCTTCCTTTGCGCTCGGATACAATTTTTCATACGCCGCGCGCACGGTCTCCAGTTCATCCGCCGCTCCGCCGGACCGCACACTCTCCGCGAGCAGGTAGAGAGTCTCCAAATGCAGTTCCCGGTCCCCGCCCTTTTTTTCCGCCTCTTCGTAATACGGCAATGCGCCTTCCATGCCCTTGCCCGCCTTCACGGCAGCGGCACAGGCAAGGTCCAAATAGGCAGCTTTCTGCCTCCCTTTCGGAGCAACTGCTCATAGTGCTCCAACGCTTCCTCATACTTTCCCGCGCGATACTCCGCCTCTGCAAGGTAGCTCAGGATATCCGCCTCTTCCTTGTCCTGATGAGCGGTCCCGTAGTAGTCCATCGCATGGCGAAAGGCATCGATTGCCGCCTCGTAGTTTTCTTTCTGCAACTCTGTAATGCCGAGTGAACGATATTTCTGCACCGCTTTTCTGCGCTCACTGCAGCCGCTGAGCAGTAACACCAGGGAAAGCACTATGACAATCCCGATTTCCCTTGTTTTCCGCATCGCCCTGCCTCCTCACTGTATGCCGGTACTGCCGAAACCGCCGCGGTTCTCCCCCGTGAGCTTCTCTACTTCCCGAAACGAGAGCACCGGCTGATGCTCCATGATGCGGAACTGGCAGATTCTGTCGTTGACATGAATTTCCGTATCCCGCACCGCGAGCGCCGGGAAATACCACTGATCGTCGTCCCCGCCGTAACTCTCATCAATCACGCCCATCGAATTTACCTGGAGAATGCCGAAATTCTTGAAGGTAGAACTGCGCGGCACCACATGCGCCTCATAGCCCGCGGGAAGCTGCATCGCAATGCCGAGCGGAATCAGGGCAAATTCTCCCTTTTTGAGGCTCACATCCGCCGCCGCGCGGAGATCCACCCAGTCACTCTTTCCGTCGATATAGCGCAGTCGTTCGATCGCTTCGCTAAAATACTTGATTGCAATCTCCATCTCAGACTTCCTCCCCCAGTTTTCCCTCTTCCGTTCCGAAGCGGTAGTTTAACTCCCGCTTGACTTCTTCCTGGATTTCCGCCTCCTGATCCGGTGTGACCGAGGGCAGATCCTGCTTCGAGTCCACACCGAAGCGCCGCAAAAATTCTTCGGTGGTCGCAAAGAGGGCTGGACGCCCCGGAGCGTCCAGCCTTCCGGCTTCATAGATGAGTCCGTACTCGACCAGCTTATTGACCGCGTGGTCGGAAGACACACCTCGTATCTTTGAAATTTCCATCTTGGTGACGGGTTGACGGTAGGCAATGATCGCGAGGGTTTCCAGAACAACCTGACTCAAAACCTGACGTCTGGGCTCTTTGCGACACGAATCAAAGCATCGTAAAACTCCCGCTTGGTGCCGAGCTGCCAGGCATTCTCCAGACGGAGTAAGTGAACCCCGCGGTCATTTGCCTCATAGCGCTTTGCCAGTCGCTCTGCCGCGGCCTCTGCCTCCGCCGTCGTGCACTCCAGTGCCGCCGCAAGCAAGCCGGTCTCGACCGATTTTCCCATTGTAAAGAGCACCGCCTCTACCACGGCTTCCTGCCGCTGCATTTCCGCTTCTGTCATGCGCCTTCCTCCACTCGATAGTATGTTCTATTATACCCCGTCCTTTCCGCTCTTGTCCATGTGGCTTTTCCCGTCATAAGTGCCATCCGTGGCGAAAGAAAACTCAGTTGTTCTTTACTTTCTTCTGCTTGCCGTTATTACTCTTGTCGTTCGATCTCTGCTCCTTCTTATTGTCTGAACGCTTCTGCTTCTTGTTGTTTTCGTTCTTTCTTCCGCTGTCCTCAGGGCGCTCCGGACGATTGTTCTCTTCAAACCCGCCGTTCTGCTCAAAGCCCTGCGGGCCGTTTCCACCAAAGCCGCCGAAGCCCTGCGGACCGTTTCCGCCGAAGCCCTGCGGGCCGTTTCCACCGAAGCCGCCGAAGCCCTGCGGGCCGTTTCCGCCGTTCATATCATTCTCTCTTTCTCGGCCCTGCTGTGGTCTGCTTCCCTGCTGTCCGCGCTGACGTTTACTCTGCGCGCGTCGGTTTCCGGACTTGCCGCTCCTGCGGCTACCGTTCTCCGGGCGCTCCGGGCGCTCACCGCGCTCGCTTCTGTTTCCGCTCTGCTCCCCGGACTTGCCGCCCTTTCGGCTGCCGTTCTCCGGGCGTTCCGTACGCTCACCGCGCTCGCTTCTGTTTCCGCTCTGCTCCCCGGACTTGCCGCCCTTTCGGCTGCCGTTCTCCGGGCGCTCCGGACGATCTCCGCGCTGAAAACCGCCGTTCTCTTTATTTTCGCCGCCCTTACCCGGGCGCTCCGGACGCTCGCCGCGTTCAAAGCCGCCGTTCTTCCGCTTTCACTGCCCTTACCCGGGCGCTCCGGGCGATTGCCGCGTTCAAAGCCGCCGTTCTCTCCGTTTTTGCCGCCGTTTTCCGGGCGCTCCGGACGCTCGCCGCGCTCAAAACCGCCGTTCTCTCCGTTTTCTCTGCCCTTACCGGGGCGCTCAGGGCGCTCACCGCGTTCAAAACCGCCGTTCTCTCCGTTTTCTCTGCCCTTACCCGGGCGCTCCGGACGCTCGCCGCGTTCAAAACCGCCGTTCATGCCGCCCTGCGGGCCGTTCCCGCCCCTGTTTTCGCCGATGCTGTTCACGGTGTCGCTGATGCTCACCGTTTCGCTCTGCTCACCGACGGTCACGGTATAGTTCTCTCCGCTCTTTAAATCCGCCGCGCTGAAGAGTACGGTATTAAACGCCTGCGTTGTGCCGCTGTTCTCGTATATGACATTTCCCTTGGAATCCGCAACGACCACCTTGGTTCCCGCGGCCTGCGTCTCCGAGAGATAGTAGACAATGCTGTTCTGGGTAGAACCGCTGTCGTTTAAGCTCTGGAACATACCGCTGTCGCCGCTCACAAAGACCGTACCGCCGCTGATCACGCCCTTGCCGTCATAATCGATCGGTGCGTTCCCGCCGTCCGAGGGGCCGTCTACCACAACCGTACCGCCGCTGATGATGAGGTCGCCGTTCGAATCAATACCGTCACCACTCGCTTTGACCGTGAGTACGCCGCCGCTGATGCGAATTGCCGCACCTTCGGTCGCCTGACCCGGCGCTTTGTCCGAGCCGGAGCCGTCCGATGCATTGAGGCCGTCATCACTCGCATTCACCGTGATATCTCCGCCCTGAATGTCCACGACCAGTCCTTCCAGGCCTTCCTCCGACTCAAGTACCGTTACCTTACCGTCCAGAATGGTCAGAGTTTCATCTGCGTGGATAGCATCATCGCCTGCCTTCAGATTGATGGTACCGCCCTGCACCGTGACATTGGTCTTACTGTGAATCGCATCTTCGGCAGTGCCCGTCACATCAAGGGTGCCGTTCCCGGAAATCGTAAGATCCGACTTTGTGTAGATAGCCGCCTGATTCTCCTCCGCACTGCTCCGGAGATCCGTGACCGCATTCTCGCTGCCGTCCTTCAGCACCAGCGTAATCGAGCTGCCGCTCTCAAACAGCAGCGGTGCATCGGTCGAGTTGCCGATCTTGAAGCCGTCGAAAACCAAGGTGATCTCCGCGCCTTCCTCGGCATCCACCAGGAGCTGACCTTCCTCAAGCGTTCCGCTCAGCAGATATGTTCCGGCTTTCCGGATGGTCACCTTTCCGTTTTCCGCAACCGCACCGTCGCCTGTCACAACGATGCTGTCTCCGCTCGCCGCAATCTGCGTTGCGCCCTCGGTGTTCGTAAGCGTTGACTCTGTTGCCGCCTTCGTATTTTTCTTGGTCGCTGCGTCTGCGTAGCTCTTGTAAGCCCCCATGGTCAGAGCCAAAGAGAGGGTTGCCGCCGCCAGTACAACATGTTTCTTCTTCATAAGATACTCCTTTCTGCTTCTAAGTAAGTCCCGAAGCCTTTGCTTCGCTTGCTTGTTTGTTGATACGGACACTTTACCAAGCAAAGCTGAAAGGAAGCTGAAAGGATTACGCTTTTTCGTGAAGGAAGTGTGAACAAAAAAAGAGCCGCTCGCCGAAGCGGGCAGCTCTCTCAATACAGAAGTAAACTCAGTTTTCACCGAGCGGTGCAAAGCCGTAGGCGTTCACCAGCGCATCCACCTTTTTCCCATCACGGCAAAGCGGGCACTCGCGGTAATCATAGGATGCATAGTCCGGGATATCCTTTTTCCCGAACACTGCGGAAATCGGAATATCGTGGTAGGTCTCAAAGGCACTGAAGATAGACGATACACCCGCAAGGGTTCCGCCGTAGTACTGAATACACTCGAGCACCTTGTCGAGCGTGCGTCCCGTCGTGATACTGGACATCAGCACCATGATTTTCTTGCCTGCAATCTCCGGGAGCAGGTTGTTGCGGAAGATGAGCTGGGAGTTCGAGTTGAATTCCGGATGCACCACATACATGGTCTTGTGCGCATTCGTGGAGAGAAAGCCTTCCTTGGTCAACTCATCCGCGAGGTAGGCGCCGATCACATCCGTTCCCTCCATGCAGACAATGGTATCAATCACCGTTCCGAAGAGATAGGTACCTGTCAAAAAGCGCGCTATTTCCTTTGCCTCACCGCTTCTTGTCTTCAAGGTCGTCACATCGATGTAATAGTTGATGTGTGCATGATTCGAGGCGAAATGACCTTTCCGAATCTTGAGAGGCGCATCACAACCGGCAGTGTAAATCTTTGTATAATTGATTTCTTGCATAACGCTTCCTCCTTTTGACAAGTCTTTATAGGATTATTGTAAAAGAACTCGGACGTGAATGCAACAAAAAAACTCAGAGCCTCTGCTCTGAGTTACAATCCTGCCGGCGACCGGGGTCGAACCGGTACGGTCATTCCTGACCACAGGATTTTAAGTCCTGGGCGTCTGCCTATTCCGCCACGCCGGCAAATAGCATCAACGCCTGATGCAGCGACCCGAAACGGACTTGAACCGTCGACCTCCGCCGTGACAGGGCGGCGCTCTAACCAACTGAGCCATCGGGCCAAAACTCCTCGTGTTGGACTCGAACCAACGACACCGCGGTTAACAGCCGCGTGCTCTACCGACTGAGCTAACAAGGAATATACCATAGAGTGGAGCTTCGGGGACTCGAACCCGGGACCGATCGGTTATGAGCCGACTGCTCTAACCAGCTGAGCTAAAGCTCCAAGGAGAGTTCCGAAAACTCTAGTGACCCCAACGAGGTTCGAACTCGTGTTACCGCCGTGAAAGGGCGATGTCTTAACCGCTTGACCATGGGGCCATCTTTACACCCTGAAAACCGCACACAGAATCTTTATCTATTCATCTCTTTTCCCAAACCCTTTGGTTAAACCCTCGACCGATTAGTAAGAGTCAGCTGAACGTGTCGCCACGCTTACACCTCTCTCCTATCTACCTTGTCGTCTTCAAGGGGTCTTACCGCTTTCGCATGAGATATCCCATCTTGAGGGGGGCTTCACGCTTAGATGCCTTCAGCGTTTATCCCGTCCCGACTTGGCTACCCGGCCATGGGGTTGCTCCCCAACCGGTGCACCAGTGGTCAGTCCATCCCGGTCCTCTCGTACTAAGGACAGCTCCTCTCAGATATCTTACGCCCGCGCCGGATAGGGACCGAACTGTCTCACGACGTTCTGAACCCAGCTCGCGTACCGCTTTAATGGGCGAACAGCCCAACCCTTGGGACCGACTTCAGCCCCAGGATGCGATGAGCCGACATCGAGGTGCCAAACCACTCCGTCGATGTGAACTCTTGGGAGTGATAAGCCTGTTATCCCCAGGGTAGCTTTTATCCGTTGAGCGATGGCAATCCCACTTTATACCACCGGATCACTAAGTCCTACTTTCGTACCTGCTCCACCCGTCGGTGTCGCAGTCAAGCTCCCTTCTGCCTTTGCGCTCTTCGAATGGTTTCCAACCATTCTGAGGGAACCTTTGAGCGCCTCCGATACTCTTTCGGAGGCGACCGCCCCAGTCAAACTCCCCACCTGACATTGTCCCCCATCCGGATTACGGATGTAGGTTAGAAATCCAGTGCCACAGGGGTGGTATCCCAACAGCGGCTCCGGAAAGACTGGCGTCCTTCCTTCTTAGCCTCCCACCTATCCTGTACGAGTAACACCGAATCCCGGTATCAAGCTGGAGTAAAGCTCCATGGGGTCTTTCCGTCCTGGCGCAGGTCACCAGCATCTTCACTGGTACTTCAATTTCACCGGGTGCATTGTTGAGACAGCGCTCAAATCATTACGCCTTTCGTGCGGGTCGGAACTTACCCGACAAGGAATTTCGCTACCTTAGGACCGTTATAGTTACGGCCGCCGTTTACTGGGGCTTAAATTCAAAGCTTCGCTTGCGCTAACCTCTCCTCTTAACCTTCCAGCACCGGGCAGGCGTCAGCCCATATACCTCACCTTACGGTTTCGCATAGACCTGTGTTTTTGCTAAACAGTTGCTTGAGCCTTTTCTCTGCGGCTGCATCTCTGCAGCACCCCTTCTCCCGAAGTTACGGGGTCATTTTGCCGAGTTCCTTAACAATGCTTCTCCCGCCGGCCTTAGGATTCTCTCCTCATCCACCTGTGTCGGTTTGCGGTACGGGCTGACATGATACAATAGCGGCTTTTCTCGACAGTCCCTCCACCGGCTTCGCTACTTATTTTTCGCTCCCTATCACGCTTTCGGATTGTGCGGCGGATTTGCCTACCGCACTCCTAGCTTCGCTTCGCCCGGTCTTTGCTCTCCCGGGTCCGGTTTCGTTCCTGTGTCCCCACAGTTCTGATCATGTCAGGTGCAGGAATATGAACCTGCTGTCCATCGACTACGGATTTCTCCCTCGCCTTAGGTCCCGACTTACCCAGGGCAGATCAGCTTTACCCTGGAATCCTTGGATATTCGGCCATGATGATTCTCACATCATTCTCGCTACTCATTCCGGCATTCTCTCTTCTCAGAACTCCACGCTTCCTTACGGTAACGCTTCGGCACTCTGAGATTGCTCCTCTACCAATGTATTGCTACATTCCTAAGCTTCGGTATCGTGTTTTTAGCCCCGGAAATTTTCGGCGCAGGACCTCTCGACTAGTGAGCTATTACGCACTCTTTGAATGTGTGGCTGCTTCTAAGCCAACATCCTAGCTGTCTTCGAAATCCCACATCCTTTTCCACTTAACACGTATTTTGGGACCTTAGCTGTAGGTCTGGGCTCTTTCCCTTTTGACTGTCCAACTTATCTCGTACAGTCTGACTCCCGACCATCATCAGTGCGGCATTCGCAGTTTGATATCCCTTGGTAGGCTTTGACGCCCCCTCAGGAATTCAGTGCTCTACCTCCGTCTGACTAAGTCGAGGCTAGCCCTAAAGCTATTTCGAGGAGAACCAGCTATCTCCGGGTTCGATTGGAATTTCTCCCCTATCCACACCTCATCACCACCCTTTTCAACGGATGTGTGTTCGGTCCTCCATTCCCTTTTACGGGAACTTCAACCTGGACATGGATAGATCACCCGGTTTCGGGTCTGCCGATGCTGACTGTAAGCCCTATTAAGACTCGGTTTCCCTTCGGCTCCGGACCTGTAGTCCTTAACCTTGCCAGCACCGGCAACTCGCCGGACCGTTCTACAAAAAGTACGCGGTTGTGCGTTCATGTATCGCACTTCCACTGCATGTAAACATAGGGTTTCAGGTTCTTTTTCACTCCCCTCCCGGGGTCCTTTTCACCTTTCCTTCACAGTACTATGCACTATCGGTCACTAAGTAGTATTTAGCCTTAGGGGGTGGTCCCCCCGTATTCCCACAAGGTTTCACGTGTCTCGTGGTACTCTGGATCCTGCCGAGTTTTGAATCGTTTTCCCGTACGGGGCTTTCACCCTCTGTAGCGGACTTTTTCCAAAGTCCTTCCGGTAACCATTCAATTCCCTTTATGCAGTCCGAACCCCGCGGTGCACGCACCGCGGTTTGGGCTCTTCCGTGTTCGCTCGCCACTACTTACGGAATCACTGTTGTTTTCTTTTCCTCCGCCTACTTAGATGTTTCAGTTCAGCGGGTTCCCGGCTGTACGCTATGGATTTACGCACAGTCACTGCAGGTCTTCTGCAGTAGGTTTCCCCATTCGGAAATCTGCGGATCAATAGATATTTGCTCTTCCCCGCAGCTTATCGCAGCTTATCACGTCCTTCATCGGCTCTTAGTGCCAAGGCATCCGCCCTACGCTCTTTTCTGTTTAACCTCTTACATGTTCTCTAGCGTAAGAACATGCGGGTTGGTCAACTCTGCTCTCACAGAGTTACGTATTATATACATTATAGACATGACTTTCGTCACATCTATCGGATACGACTTTCGTCGTATCACCTCGGATGTCTAGATATTCTTAATTGAATATTCATTCTGTATGCGATTTTCAAGGTGCAAAATGGAGATGGAGAGATTCGAACTCTTGACCCCCTGCTTGCAAGGCAGGTGCTCTCCCAACTGAGCTACACCCCCATAATAATCCGGCGCCCGCCTATTCTCCCATGCCGTTACCAGCATAGTACCTTCGGCCGTCTTCCTCTTAACCGTCGTGTTCGGGATGGGAACGGGTGTTTCAAGAAGACGCATCGACACCGGAAATCCGGTAGAACCTTTGATCAAAAACCAGACAGCACAAACAACCCTTACTTCTTCCTTAGAAAGGAGGTGATCCAGCCGCACCTTCCGATACGGCTACCTTGTTACGACTTCACCCCAGTTATCCGCCCCGCCTTCGGCAGCTCCCTCCTTGCGGTTGGGTCACTGACTTCGGGCGTTGCTGACTCCCATGGTGTGACGGGCGGTGTGTACAAGACCCGGGAACGTATTCACCGCGACATGCTGATTCGCGATTACTAGCAATTCCGGCTTCGTGCAGTCGAGTTGCAGACTGCAGTCCGAACTGAGACGTTATTTTTGAGCTTTGCTTAAACTCGCGTTCTCGCTTTCTCTTTGTTAACGCCATTGTAGCACGTGTGTTGCCCAAATCATAAGGGGCATGATGATTTGACGTCATCCCCGCCTTCCTCCCGGTTATCCCGGGCAGTCTCGCCGGAGTGCCCAGCTTTACCTGCTGGCTACCGGCAATAGGGGTTGCGCTCGTTGCGGGACTTAACCCAACATCTCACGACACGAGCTGACGACAACCATGCACCACCTGTCACTCCTGTCCCGAAGGAAAGCACCCATTACGGTGCGGTCAGAAGGATGTCAAGATTTGGTAAGGTTCTTCGCGTTGCTTCGAATTAAACCACATGCTCCACTGCTTGTGCGGGTCCCCGTCAATTCCTTTGAGTTTCATTCTTGCGAACGTACTCCCCAGGTGGAATACTTATTGCGTTTGCGACGGCACCGATGCCCTTGGGGCACCAACACCTAGTATTCATCGTTTACCGCGTGGACTACCAGGGTATCTAATCCTGTTTGCTCCCCACGCCTTCGAGCCTCAACGTCAGTTTTCGTCCAGCAGGCCGCCTTCGCCACCGGTGTTCTTCCTAATATCTACGCATTTCACCGCTACACTAGGAATTCCGCCTGCCCCTCCGATACTCAAGTCGCACAGTTTCCAAAGCAGTCCCGTGGTTAAGCCTCGGGATTTCACTTCAGACTTGCGCAACCGTCTGCGCTCCCTTTACACCCAGTAAATCCGGATAACGCTTGCCCCCTACGTATTACCGCGGCTGCTGGCACGTAGTTAGCCGGGGCTTCTTACTCAGGTACCGTCATTTTCTTCCCTGCTGATAGAGCTTTACATACCGAAGTACTTCTTCACTCACGCGGCGTCGCTGCATCAGGGTTTCCCCCATTGTGCAATATTCCCCACTGCTGCCTCCCGTAGGAGTTTGGGCCGTGTCTCAGTCCCAATGTGGCCGGTCATCCTCTCAGATCGGCTATCGATCGTCGCTTTGGTGGGCCGTTACCCCGCCAACTGGCTAATCGAACGCGGGTCCATCTCATACCACCGGAGTTTTTACCCCCGCACCATGCGGTGCTGTGGTCTTATGCGGTATTAACAGTCGTTTCCAACTGTTATCCCCCTGTATGAGGCAGGTTACCCACGCGTTACTCACCCGTCCGCCACTCGAAATGAAGGCTTCCGCCCGAAGGTTTCCATCTTCATTTCTCGTTCGACTTGCATGTGTTAAGCACGCCGCCAGCGTTCATCCTGAGCCAGGATCGAACTCTCAATTTAAAGTTTGTTCGTTCCGGTCAAAATAACGTTGGTCTTTCTCAGTTATTTTACCCGTTATTACTTGGTTTGGTTCTTTTTTGAAATTCTTTTGGAAGCTCACGAACACATTCGAAAAATGTCCGCAAGCCCTCTGTTTTCACAGAGATTTCAGGGTTGTTTGTACTGTCTGATCTTTGATTTTCAAGGTTCTTAGCCGAACGAGTCGGCAGCGCAGAAGGAGGGATTTGAACCCTCGCGCCGCTATTAACGACCTACTCCCTTTCCAGGGGAGCCCCTTCAACCACTTGGGTACTTCTGCAAAAAAGTACTGTGCCTGAGCCGAAACTTTTATTCAGTTTGCTCGGCGACACTCCGTGCTGCTGATTACAGCTTAATCAGTATAAATACCTGTCATTCAAAAAAGTCAACGACTTTTTGAAAAATCTTTTTCGATCTTTGTTTTCTCACCCGTTCACTCCGGAGACACTCCCCATCGAGAAGGCTCCGAAAGGGTGGTGTTTGAATCAGTATAACACAAAGCTCAGGTTCTTTCCAAGCATAAATTTTCAGAAACATTCGAGCGAAGACTCGCCTCTCCCTCGGAAAGGAGCGCGAAGCGGGAACCTGCGCAAATCGGGAATACCGCGAAGCAACACCTATGACCTGGCTTCCGACAAAAGACGCACTGCGCCCCGGTACCGCAGCGCGGAGCTATGGCGCTCTCTCAGGCGGCAGAATGATTCCCCTATCTCACAGATAGTGCGGCAGGAGTAAGCCGAAATTTATGAGCATAAATCCCAAGGTAATGCAAAAACCATAGGCAAATCCGAATGCGATAGATCTGTTCGGATAGACGCGGAAGGAGAAGCGCGCATAGTCGACCGGTTTTCTGCCAACGACCTTCCCGACATTTGAGAGCAATCTGTCACCGAGGCTCGCATCCCCCGTCCGCGTTAAGGTATAGTTGCCGGCATCCGCATAAAAGGTATAGAGCTCCATGCGTGCCGTCCCGATGCCGCTTACGGTGGTGCGCATCAACGGTCTGCTGAGCGGAATCATCTCCCCCGTCTCTTTGATTGAGAGTTGCAAGCCGAATTCCCCATACGGGGATTTGCTGTACTGCTTTCCGTTTAACCAAATGCCGTAGTTTCCCGGCTCCGTGACAGTAAAGCTGCCGCTCTCTTCGATGTAGGGCTGCTCGTATAGAAGCTTCACCTTCACGTTAGCGATTATCCCGCGTATACCGAAAATAATGAGCGCCGCTCCGAGCGGCACCAAAAGATAACACAGTTGTTTCATACGCTGTCTCCCATGACTTCACATTGCGGTCTCTGTTTCAATCCGATTTTTTATTGTACCACATTAACTTTCCGCGCAGTAGAAGCATTCCTCCGACTTCGCCTTGCGCTTCGCATTACCGAAACGCAAGCCTTTTACCCCCACACCGTCATCGAGCCGCTTGAAACTCAGTTACACTTCTTCTCTCCTCGCACAAGCTTTGCTCATATTTAAGTTGCTCTCTCAAAGACTATCGTGTGCTCTTTGATAAAAATAAGCGTCCGCCCTTGCGCCGTGTTTCGGCAAAAGGGCGGACACTATCGTTTCTTCTGTATTTCCGTGTTTCTGCTTTCAGAGCTTAACTCGCTTTAATCTGTCGTCGTACCCACTGCTTCCGTCTCATCCGTTAGACCCGCGCCCGGTTCCTTCCGGAGGTCGATGCCGCGAATAATCTTTCCGGAGCGGCAGGACAGATACCGGGTTTACCGAAAGTTCGTCAACGCCCATGCGGAGAAAGGTCTCCGTGAGTGCGAGATCGGCGCCGAGTTCACCGCAGATGCCGACCCAGATGCCTTGGCGATGGCCCGCATCAATGGTCATCTTAATCTGCCGAAGCACAGCCGGGTGATGCTTTGCGAGGAAGGGATCCAGCCCCGCGTTCTGCCGGTCGATGGCCAGCGTATACTGTGTGAGGTCGTTGGTTCCGATCGAGAAGAAATCGCATTCCGCCGCGAGCTCATCGGCAATCAGAACGGCTGCCGGTGTCTCAACCATGATACCGACTGCGTAATTGCCAAGCTTCACGCCCTGCTTCTTCAGTTCTTCCGCACACTCCGCGAGCAACTCCTTGCACTCTCTGAGCTCCCGCATCGAAATAATCATCGGGAACATGATGCCGAGGTTGCCGTAGGCCGATGCACGGAGCAGTGCTCTCAACTGGGTCTTAAAGAAGTCCTTCCGGGTCAGGCAAATGCGGATTGCGCGCACACCCATGGCCGGATTCTCCTCCTTCGCCATGTTCATGTACTCAACCTGCTTGTCCGCTCCGATGTCACAGGTACGGATGATGACCTGCTTCGGCGCAAGCGTCTCGACCGCCAGACGATAAGCATTAAACTGCTCCTCCTCACTCGGATAGTCTCTCGAATTGAGGTAGACAAACTCCGAGCGGAAGAGGCCCACGCCCCCCGCATCGTTTTGCTGTACAAGACCGATGTCGGAGGGGCCGCCGATGTTCGCATAGACCTGAATGGTCTTGCCGTCTATGGTCGTATTGCTCTTTCCCTTTAACTCCTGTAAGAGCGCCTTTTGCTTTGCGTCTTTCTCCTTGCGCTTCCGAAGCGACTTCGCAAGATCCTCGGTCGGCTCGATATAGGCGCAGGAATTATAGCCGTCGATGATGGCTTCCCGTCCGTCCCAGTCTTCGTCCACGTCCTTGCACTGCACCAGGGCAGGAATGCCCATGGAACGCGCAAGTATCGCTGTGTGACTGTTGAGCGATCCCTCTTTGGTGATGATGCCGAGGAGAAGCGACTTATCGAGGCGCACGGTCTCGGAGGGTGTAAGGTCCCTGGCTGCCAGAATACAGGGCTCCGTACCCTGCAGCGCATCCGCATTGATGCCGAAGAGATAGTTCAGCACCGCCTGCTCGATGTCGTAGATATCCGCCGCTCTCTCCCGCATGTACGGGTCATCCATTTCCGCAAAAACCTTGGCCTGATTGTCGAAGGCCACCTTGACCGCATACTCCGCCGTGTGCTTTTGCGTCTTGATGATTTCGTTGGTTGCATCCAGAAGATCGTCGTCCTCAAGCATCATCGCATGGACGGAGAACACCTCCGCGCTGTCCTCACCGGCATCGACCAGCGCCTTTTCGTAGAGCGCATTCTGCTGTTCGATGGCGCGCTCTCTGGCGTCGTCGAAACGCTTCAGTTCGGACTCGACATCCTCAATCAGTCTGTCGCTGATTTCGAGCTTCGGCGCCTTATAAATTACAATTTTTCCGATGGCAATCCCGTTTAAAACGCTCTTGCCGGTAGCTACCTGCATGCCTTGCCTCCTCGACTCAGAACGTCTCCTTCAGGAACTTCTCAAGCTCTGCAGCGCAGGCTTCCTCATCTTCTCCCTCAACCCGGACGGTCACAAGATCGCCCTGCTTGACGCCGAGGCCCATGAGTGCGAGCAGTTTCTTCATGTCGACGTTCTTATCGCCCTTAAAGATGGTGACGGTACTCTTATAAGCCTTGAGCTGCTTGACCAAGAGGCCTGCCGGACGAGCGTGGATGCCATTCGGGTCGGTAACGGTGTAGGTGAATTCTTTCATGATGTTATCTCCTTCTCTCGCTTACTCTGGTTATTCTGTCAACTGATTTCTACGCTCGTGTAATCGTCCGAGTTGGTGAGCAGCACCACGACCAGATCCGGATGCCCCGCTGCCTTGATCTTCTCTCTGGAGAAGCGGAGTATCGGCTGACCCAGCTTCACGCTGTCGCCCTCGGAGATCAACGGCTCGAAACCGTCTCCATTCATTGCCACTGTGTCGATGCCGACATGAATCAACAGCTCCATATCGCCCGCACCGCTGATGCCGATTGCGTGCTTGGACTCCGCAACCGAGGAAATCGTGCCGTCAAAGGGCGCATACACCACGCCTTCCTCCGGCTGAATGCCGAGGCCCGCACCGAGTATGCCCTGGGCAAAGGTCTCGTCCGGAATATCCTCCTGCTTTACCGCCTGTCCCTTGACCGGTGCCGCAATCGTGCCCGCCTCACAGCGAATCACAACTTCGCCGATAAAGTTCTCTTCTTTTGCGGGTGCTTCCTTCTTCTCTTCCGCAGCCGCCGGAGCTTCCGTGTTCTCTTCCTTAAACAGGACCCAGGACGCCGCGAACGCAATGCCGCCGGAAATCGCGAGCAGCACCGTGTAGAGCAGCGGATTGTTGACGGTGAGGTAGCCCGGGAGACCGGTCACGCCGTAAGCCGTCGCGCCGAGGCCCATCGAGTGCACCGAAAAGCGCACCGACTGCGCCGCCGACCATGCCGGCGAGGAAAGGCTTATAAAAGCGCATGTTGACACCGAAGATTGCCGGCTCGGTGATGCCGAGAGATGCGGAGAGCGCCGAGGGCACCGCGATGCTCTTGGTCTTCTGACTTCTCGCCTTGATGCCGACCGCGAGGCAGGCACCGAACTGTGCGAAGTTTGCCGCACTTGCAATCGGCATCCAGGTGTTTAAGCCCACGGAACCGAGCATGCCCGCCTCAATCACATTATACATGTGGTGCAGACCCATGACGACGGTCGCCGGGTAAATCGCACCCATAATCATAGCGCCGAGCGGATTGTGCACCAAGAGTTCCGCGCCGTTTAATACCATGGTCTCAAGACCCGAGAAAATCGGTCCGATGACCATGAAAGGTGAGGAGCGCCGTGATCATCACCGTGCAGAGCGGGGTAATGAAGAGATCCAGCATCTCCGGCACGTGGTCGTGGAACCACTTCTCGATCTTACTCATACAGAAGACCGACAGGATGACCGGAATCACGTGGCCCTGATAGCCGAGCTGGTTAATCTGTCCCAGGGCATAGTTCGGGAAAATCTGTATCTTTCCGAAGAGATACCAGACCTCGTAGCCGTTCGCCGCATTCCAGCCGTTCGTCAGCGAAGAGTGAATCATCAAGAGACCCACGACCGCGCCGAGGAAGATGTTGCCGCCGAACACACGCGCCGCCGAGATTGCAACAATAACCGGCAAATAGGCAAAGGCCGTATTCGCGACCATGTCGAGGAAGGCAAACCAGTCGGAACCCGCAAAGCCGAGTCCCGGAATCTTCGCGAGGGCCTCCACAAGTCCCCATCATGAGACCCGATGCGACAATTGCCGGCAGAATCGGGACGAAGACATCGCCGATCGGCTTTAACAGCCTCTTCCAAAGCGGCTGCTGTGCGGGCCGCCGCGGCCTTGACATCGTCCTTCGTGGCCGCTGTCATGCCGGTGATGTTCAGAAACTCCTCATACACCTTGTTGACCGTACCAGTGCCGATGATGAGCTGCAGCTGTCCGTTCGACTCGAACATACCCTTGACGCCCTCCACATTGTCGAGGTAGTTCTTGTCGACCTTGCTGTTGTCTTTAATCACCAGCCTGAGTCTTGTCGCGCAGTGCGCGGCCTGTGCGACATTCTCACGCCCACCGATGTGGTCGACGATTTCCTGCGCGCACTTCCTGTAATCCAGTGCCATAAATCCAACCCCTTTCCGAAGCAACCCGTCTTTCACGGGACCTTTGCATCCGCTTCCGCCGTCCGGCGGTAAACTTTGTGATTACAGGAGTCCGAGTTTTTCGAACGCGATATAAATCCCGTCTTCCGTGACCGCCGGGCAGACCCAGTCGGCGCGCTCTTTGAGCGCCGGAGAACCGTTCTCCATGCAGACCGCATACCCGACAGTCTCCATCATCTCGAGGTCGTTCATGCTGTCACCGAAGCCTATGGTATCCGCGATATCCGCGCCGAAATAGTCGACGATACGGCGAACACCCTTGCCCTTGTCAAAATCGTGGCTCACGATTTCGCCGTTCACGCAACCGTGGGCCGGCACATCCTGAATGACAAAGTGAAAATCTTTCGAGCAACTGCTTGCACTCCGCAAGCTGCGAAGCTTCCCGCGCCATAATAACAATTTTGTGAATTTCCTCGCCCGCATACTCGGACATGGGCCGTATGCCGAGACTTGCGGACAGGGCTTTTCGCCAGCGCTCAATCTCGGAATTTCCGCCCTCCGTGCTGTCCAGAAAATCCTTCAAATCGGCATCGCCGAAGGATCCTTCCGTGCCCTCTATGGTGCAGAAGACGCCGTTCCGATGAAGGGTGTCCAGCGCAAGCTTAAGGGTTTCCGCCGGAATCGGATGGTCGTAGAGTACCTTGTCGCCGACTTTGACATAGCCGCCTGAACTTGCCACCATGCCGTCAAAGGGATAGCGGAGCAGGGGGCTTAGCATATCCGGATTTCTGCCGGTGCAAAGAAAAAGCCTGTGCCCCTTTTTCCGTGCCTGTTCCATGGCGCGCACCGCGGAATCCGGGGGCGTGTTGGTACCCGCCTCTGTCAGGGTTCCGTCAATGTCCAGAAAAATCAACTTGCTCATTTCTTTGTACCCTTTTTCTTTCCCTTGGTGCCGCTTGCCGCCCGTTTCGACTGCGCGGCTTTACCGGCCTTCTTTGCTGCATCCTCCGCCTTCATCACGGCTTCGACCGTCTTACGCGCCGCTTCTTCGGCCGCCTTTCTTTCTTCGGCCGCCTTCTGTTCCGTGGCTGCTTCCTGTTCTAAGGCCGCCTCGCTTACTTTCTCGTCGGACTTTTTCGATTCTTCCGCCGTCTCGACCGTCTTTGCTTCCGCGACTTTCTCTGTTTTCTTCTTCGATGCCACTTCCTTTGATGCTTGTTTTACTTCGGCTTCTTTCTTGGCTGTCTTCTGCGCCGCTTCTTCGGCTGCCTTCTTTTTCTCGGCCGTCTTCCGCTCTTTCTCAGCTTCCTTTGCCGTAGCCTCCGCCTCCTTTTCTCGCTTCTCTTCTTCTTCCCGACTCCAGAGGAGCCAAGCAAAATCGAAGGCCGGAATGCCGACTGCCTGTGCGCGCCGCGGCTCGCCCGTCATGAGATCCGTGTAGTTTTCCGGCTCATTGACCCAGGCGGTCTCATCCTGAGGACTGAAGTTAAACAGTGCCACCAGCTTCTCCCCGTCATAATAACGACCTATGCCGAGAACATGATCGTTGTAGGTCTCGATAATCCAAGTATCCGCAGCCGTCAGAAAGACCGGATGTGCACTCCGCAAGGTTTCGAGCTTTCGGAGCGCATTGAAGATTCTGCCCTCTCGGCTCTCCGTATCTTTTCGAAGTGCCGCCTCATCCCAGGAGAAGTTACCCCTGTGCAGGTAGCGCGAATCGTCCCACTTATAGGGATCGTTGTGGTAGCCGTAATCGTTCAACTGACCGATCTCATCCCCGGAATAAATGACCGGAACGCCGGACTGGGTAAAGAGAAAGGCGTGCAGCATGATGTGCAGGCGAATCGCGCGATCCAGTTTCCAGGCATTGCCCTCGTATTCCGCCGCCTCAATGCCGCAGAGGGAAGCCGTGGTTCCGCAAAGTCTTGCGTCACCGAGTCGCGGATCGTCGTTATAAAGCTCTCCTCTTGCATCCGAGCCGTAGAAATAACCGCGGAGGCAGTCGTTTAAGAAGCGCTTATGCCCCACTTCATCTATGCCGAACTGCTTTAAGAAGCCGTAATCCAAGCCCCAGCCGATGTCGTCGTGGCAACGCAGGTAGTTGAGGAATAAATACTGTTTCGGCAGCGCAAAAATCTGTCCGAGCTGGTGCTTTAAGAGGCGCACATCCTTGGTCGCCACCGTGTGCCAGGTCGTCGCCATGGTTGTGACATTGTAGAGTATGTGGCACTCCGGCTTTTCGAGCGTCCCGAAATAAGGCACAACCTTCGAAGGCTCCATGACCACTTCGCCAAGAATCTGCGTTGCCGGGCACACGATTTCCGCCGCCATCCGCATGATGCGGACTATGGTGTGCACCTGCGGAAGATTGCGGCAGTCCGTGCCGAGCGACTTCCAGATGTAAGGAACCGCATCGAGGCGGATGATATCCGCGCCCTGATTGCAGAGGAAGAAAAGGTTCTCCGTCATGTCGTTAAAGACCGTCGGATTTGCGTAGTTCAAATCCCACTGATAGGGATAGAAACTGGTCATAACCACCTTTCCGACTTCATTACACCAACTGAAATTTCCCGGCGCGGTCGTCGGGAACACCTGCGGGACCGTGCGGTCAAAGTCATTCGGAATATTCCAGTTGTCAAAGAAGAAATAGCGGTCCTGGAACTCCTTCTCTCCGGCGCGGGCGCGTCTCGCCCACTCGTGGTCCTCCGAAGTGTGGTTCATTACAAAATCAAGGCATACGCTCATGCCGCTTTTATGGCAGTCCGAGGCAAGTGCCGCGAAATCTTCCATGGTGCCGAGTTCCGGCTCGACCTGACGAAAGTCCGAAACCGCATAGCCGCCGTCCGACCGCCCCTTGGGACTTGCGAGCAGTGGCATGAGGTGAATGTAAGTCACACCTGCCTCTTTGAGATAGGGAAGTTTTTCCCGCACGCCGCGAAGATTTCCGGCGAAGCAATTCGTGTACAGCATCATGCCGAGCACTTCATTGCTGCGATACCAGCCCGCACTCTGCTCTCTCTCCCGGTCCAGGGCCTTGAGCTCCTCCGGACGTGCTTCGTACATGCGCTCAAGCATGGAAAGAAAATACCGAAAGGCATTTTCGTCATTATGGTACAGTTCCGCATAGAGCCACTTTAACTCGTCCAGACGTTTCTCCAAGCGCTCCGCAAACTCTCTTGTAAGTCCTGCACGTTCTCCCATGGAAATCCCCCCTATTTTTTGTCTATATTATATCGAAGCCACCTCTTCTCCGCAATCAAAATACCGGCAAAATTGTTGCGGGCATTGACAGAGATCGCCGCTTTCATGTATACTTCATTCACTACACTTGGAGAGGTGTCGGAGCGGTCATAACGAGGCGGTCTTGAAAACCGTTAGTCCTTCGGGGCACATGGGTTCGAATCCCATCCTCTCCGCGAAGAGAGAAGCACGCAAATAGGCCAAAGGTGGCTTAGATGCGTGCTTTTTCTGTTCCCCGTTCTGTCGAAATATCTGCCGCAGCAGATGAAAAACCTCCGCAATTGGCTACACATGCAACACGAATGCAACACGAATGCAACACGTCCCCACTGCTATAAGCAACACGGCATTCAACCGGGGCGTCACGCCGGTGGCAGGGACACCCGGGGCTCTGCTTCGGCACCCTTCATTTCGCTTTTCTCACGCTTTATTTCGGCAGTATTCGCTGATATTATCATCGTTTTTGTTCATATCTCTTTCCTGCGATGAATGGCTATAACTATATTTTTACTTACGGTTCTGCTGTGTGTCTCCACACCCGCACAGCTTATTTTGCACTTCCGAGAAGCTTGCCGTTTTTACGCTCCCGCTAAGCTCGATCCCTCTTCGCATGCTCCGTATTCCCTATACCGAGCACCCCTATTCCCGAACAAAAACACCGGCAGCGAATTCTCTTTCGCTGCCGGTGTTCATTTGATGATTGCACATGTCACACTGTAGCGGCTCAGTGCCGCATCTCACGACTTTTAATCCAAAGCTCCGCGCGCGCCATATCCTCCGGCGTGGTGAGCTTCTGATTCTGTTCTTCACCTTCCACGAGCTTCACGGGACAGCTGCCGAACAGTTCCATGACCTGCGCGTCATCGGTCGCGAGCAGGGCGCGCGCATCCTTTGCCGCACGCGCCCTGGGCATAGGCCTCGTAGGCCGCACAGATCTCCGCATAGGAGAAGACCTGCGGGGTCTGCGCCGCAAAGAGCAGGGCGCGCGGCGGCGTGTCCGCGACAAAGCCCTCCGGGTTTCCCAAGCTTAATCGTGTCCTTTACCGGCAGCACCGGAATGGCCGCGCCGTAGCGCTCTCCCGCCTCCCGCATGCGCGTAAGAAGTTCCTGCGATACAAAGGGGCGCGCGGCGTCGTGTATGAAAAACCAGCTCCGTACCGCGCGCCCGAAGGGCAGTGAGTCCCGCGAAAGACCGAGTCACAGCGCTCCGCGCCGCCCTCTACGGCAGCGACCAATTTGCAAAAGCCGTACTCCTCCCGATATGTCCGGTAGAGGGCTTCCGCCTCTCCCCGCGGTGTGACCAAAATAATCTCTTCGATTTTCGCTCTCCGAGAGCGCATGCAGCGCATGCCAGAGCACGGTATGCCCTGCGAGCAGCAGAAAACTGCTTCGGAATCTTTGCTCTGCATGCGCGCGCCGTGCCCGCCCGCAAGCAGAAACGGCCGCCGTCTTCTTCCCCTGCCATCTCAGCGCTCCCCGAGTTTCAAATTCGGAACGGCATTCAAATCCCAGCCGCTTGTTCTTCCCGCCTGATACTCATAGTAGGCCGCGGAACCTATCATGGCCGCATTGTCCGTGCAAAGCCCAAGCTCCGGATACGTGAGGGTATAGCCGGCCGCCTCACAGGCAAGCCGCATGGCCTCGCGGAGCGCGGAGTTCGCAGCGACGCCGCCCGCCATGGCAATGGTCTTGCAGCCATAATCCCGCGCGGCCTCCATGGTATGGGAGACCAGAACCTCCACGGCTGCTTTCTGAAAGGAGGCCACGAGATCGGCGACCGGAATCTCCTCCCCCGTCATCTTCGCGTGATTCTGATAGTTCAACACCGCACTCTTTAAGCCGCTGAAGCTGAAATCATAGGGCGAACCCGCGACCTTGGCGCGCGGAAAGGCGATGGCATCGGGATTTCCCTCCCGCGCCTTTTTGTCGATCTTCGGCCCGCCCGGGTAACCGAGCCCCACCGATCTCGCCACCTTGTCGAAGGCCTCGCCCGCCGCATCGTCCCGGGTTTGCCCGAGGATGCGGAACTTTCCGTAGTCTTCGACCATCACGAGATTCGTGTGTCCGCCGGACACAATGAGACAGAGGAAGGGCGGCTTTAAATCCGGATTTGCGATAAAGTTCGCCGAGACATGCCCCTCGATGTGGTTTACCCCGATTAAAGGCTTTTCCGCCGCCCAGGCCATGGCCTTTGCCGCAGAGACGCCGATTAAAAGCGGTCCCACGAGTCCGGGACCGTAGGTCACCGCAACGGCATCTACCTCCCGAAGCGTCATCTCCGCCTGTTCAAGCGCCTGCGCTACGACCTGGTTTATTTTTTCGATGTGCGCACGCGATGCAATCTCCGGGACCACACCGCCGTAGAGCGTGTGGGTCTCAATCTGGGAGTAAATCACATTCGACCTCACGGTTCTGCCGTCCTCTACGACCGCCGCCGCGGTCTCATCGCAAGAACTTTCGATTGCAAGAATTCGCATTACGCCTCCTCCGGGAAATCCAGTTCCATGGTCCAGCCGTCCTTCGCCGCCTTGGCCGCCGGGAAGATTTTTCGGATCCCCTCCATAAATTCTTCCGGGTAGTTGAGCGAGGGGCTGTAGTGCGTGAGCCAGAGCTCCTTCGGCTTCGCTTCCGCCGCGAGTTTTGCCGCCTCCTGCATGGTCATGTGCTTATGCTCCCGCGCCTTCTGCTGCTTGTCCGGCTCGCCGTACATGCCCTCGCATATCATGAGATCCGCATCCTTCGCGTATTCCGCAATGGCCGGGACCGGACGCGTATCGGTGCAATAGCTGACCTTGAGTCCGCGCCGCGCTTCGCCGAGCACCATGTCCGGCGTATAGACCTTGTCGCCGTCCGTGATGGTCTGTCCCTTTTGCAGGGGGTTCCAGAATTTCAGCGGTATGCCCTGCTCCTTGGCGCGCGCCGCGTCAAAGCGGCCGATGCGGGGTATGCTGATGCAGTAGCCGTAGCAGAGCACGTTGTGGTTCACGCGGTAGGCTTCGATCACATAGGGGCCTAGCTTCTGCTCCTCTCTCTGCTCGCTGAGTTCCGAAAAGCAAATCGGGGAACGGGAGTTCCGGCGCAATGCTGCGGAGTGCCGTCACCACGCGCTCCAAGCCCTTCGGACCTATCATGAGCAGCGGCTCGTGGCGCTCCGCGTTGCCCATGGTGAGGAGCAGTCCCGGCAGACCCGCTGATGTGGTCCGCGTGGTAGTGCGTAAAGCAGATCACGTCGATGGAGCGCGGGCTCCAGCCCTTCTCCCGGAGCGCTATCTGCGTGCCCTCCCCGCAGTCAATGAGCAGCGAGGAGCCGTTGCAGCGCGCCATCATAGACGTGAGCCAGCGATACGGCAGCGGCATCATGCCGCCGGTTCCAAGGAGACAAATATCAAGCATCCGTAACCTCTTCTTTCCATATCAGATAAACTTTCGATTCCAGTAGATGAGCGCATCCTCTACCGGATTTTCATAATACATCTTTCTTCTGCCCGCAAGCAGAAAACCATGTTTCTCATACAGTCGAATCGCAGCTGCGTTTCCGGCTCTCACCTCAAGCGTCGCCGCCTCCGCGCCCCGCGCACACATTTCAACAAGTCCCGCGCGAAGCAATGTAAGCCCGTAGCGCTTTCCCTGCTCCTCCGGAACGACCGCAATGCGCATCAGTTCCGCCTCATCGCCGAGCACACGCACGTTTACATAGCCGAGCAGCGTGTCCTCCGAAACAAGCACAAAGACGCTGTCATACGGAGAGCCTAACAAATCCGAAAGCAGCCGAAAAGACCAAGGATCCGGAAAACAACGGCGCTCCGATTCTGCCATTGCCTCCAGATCCGCTGCGACCGCAGGTCGCAATTCAGGCACTGCGCTCAACGCTCTGCCCTCGCTTTTTTCGGGCTCACGCCTGCCGCGAGTTCCCGCTCCAAATCATATTGTATCGCTTCCTCGCGCTCACGCTCCGCCTGGCTTTTTCTCAGATACTCCGGGGCAAAGTTTTCCGCGGGAACGGTCTTTCCGGCCGCCGCGTAAATTTCTCCGAGCGCCGCCACCGAGGCCGCACGCGCGCGGCTGTTGTTCGGGGCCGCAAGCGAATACGGCACGGTGAGCGAAGCCGCAAGTCCGGATAACACCGGAACGCCGTCGCCGAGGAAAAAAATCACCGCCTCGCCGCGCGCATTGAGCTCTTCGATCAAAGCCTCTGCCGCAACGGCACGCGGCGCAACAACTTCCGTGAGACAGCCGCCCGCATTGAACTCGGATTTCTCCGTACGCGTCCGGCGGTAAAGACCGTTGTAGAGCTGGTTTCGCCGCGCGTCCATGACCGGGCAGAGCAGCAGTTCGCTGTCTGCCAAGTTAAAGGCAAGTGCCTCCAGCGTGGAAACCGCAACGAGCGGCTTTCCGAGCGCAAGGCCCGAGGCCCTTTGCCGTCGCCGCACCGATTCTGAGTCCCGTAAACGAACCCGGCCCCGCTGAAATCGCAATGGCATCGATTTCAGCGGGGTTCAGTTCCAGTATGCGCTTTACTTCGTCGAGCATGGGCAGCAGGGTCTGCGAGTGCGTCTTTTTGTCGGTCACGGTATATTCCGCCGTCAAAATTCCGTCACTCACGACTGCGACCGAAGCGGTCAGTGCCGCACTCTCAATTCCGAGTATTTTCATGCTTCGCCTTCCTTTGCCGGAAAGCCGGAGACACGGAGTTCTCGCACATCGTCCCCTCGCTCCGGCACACGGGAAATCTCACGTGCACGGCATTTTCCGGGAGGCAGTCAGGCATTCTGGAAGCCCATTCCACCAGACTTACGCCCTCCCCGTAAAAGCAGTCTTCGTAGCCGATCTCATCCATCTCGCTCTCGTCCTCGAGACGGTAGAGATCGAAATGCCAGAGCGGCAGACGTCCGCCCTCGTAGCTCTGCAAAATAGTAAAGGTGGGACTGGTCACCGGCTCCGTGATGCCGAGACCGCGCGCAAAGTCCGCGCGCAAAGGCCGTCTTGCCGGCGCCGAGATCTCCCTCGAGCGCAATCACGGTTCCGGGCGGAACCGCCGCCGCGAGTTCCGCCGCAAAGCGCTCGGTTTCCTCCTCCGAGCGGCTCTCGCGCGTCACATTCATTCCGCGAGCTCCGCGCGTATCATCGCGAGGATATTCGGGACCTTGGCCGCTCTCTCGCGATAGGTAAACTCCGTCATCGGCGCGCTGACAATCGCGACTTCCTCGAGTCCGGGTCAGCTGAATCACGCGCTCTGCCTCAAACTGCTCCTTCGCGGCCGCAAGCGAAGCCGCATCGCCCGAGAGACGCACAAAGTAGCGGTGCTTCTCGCTCTCGTGAGAGGTGACCGTCTGACGCTCCGCCGTCCAACCGAAACGCACATTCTCGTTCTTATGCTTGCCCGCCTCCATCATGTCCGCGAGCACCGCACTTGCGGTCGGGAGCTTACCCGCGCCGCTGCCGTAGAGCATGGTCGTGCCGAGAAGGTTACCCTTAATCACAATGCCGTTGTAGACACCGTGCACCGCATAGAGCGGATTCTCATCGCTCACAAGTAGCGGGAACACGCTGACCGTGACCTGATCTCCGGCAAACTGCGCCGAACCGACCAGCTTAATCGAAGCTTTGAGCTCGGATGCATAGCGGAAGTCCGTGCTGTCGATCTTCGAAATGCCCTCGGTGTAGACATCCTCGAAAAGTTCACCTCTTTGCCCGTGACAAGAGAAGAGAGAATCGCAATCTTCCGGCAGGTGTCATGCCCCTCGATATCCGCCTCCGGATTCCGCTCCGCATAGCCGAGGCGCTGTGCATCCGCAAGCACATCGCCGAACTCTGCGCCCTCGCGGTCCATACGCGTCAGAATGTAGTTGGTCGTGCCGTTCAGTATGCCCGTGACCTCGGTGATCACCTGCCCCTGGTAGCCCGTACCGAGCGTGCGGATCACCGGAATACCGCCGCCGACCGCAGCTTCGAAGAAGAAATTGACCTTCTTTTCGCGCGCAATCCGCAAAAGCTCCGTGCCGTGCGCCGCGACCAGTGCCTTGTTGCTCGTCACGACGTGCTTGCCCTTTAAGAGAGCCGCCTTTACGAACTCGTAAGCCGGCGTTGTGCCGCCCATGGTCTCGACAACGAGCGAAATCTCCTCGTCCTCTTCGATATCCGAAAACTTATCCGTAATCAGCTTCTCCGCCGGATCGCCCGGAAAACTTCTGAGATCCAGAATGCGCTTAATCGAAAGGCCCTCGCCGACCTCTCTCTCAATCACCTCCTGATTGACCTTAACCGCCTCGTAGACACCTGCACCGACGGTACCGTAACCCATAATTGCTGCTTTAATCATTGTTTCACTCCCTCGATAAAATCGTTACTTCGCGGACGCCCCGCAGTCCCTCCATCTCCTCCACCATGCCTGACAAATCCCCGGTCTCCTGCCGCACTTCGAGTGAGAGCGAGACCGTTGCCATCCCGTTTAAGGGAATGGACTGGTGTATGGTGATGATATTCGCCTGTGAGCGCGCAACCGCCGCGAGCAAGTCCGCGAGCAATCCCGGCTCATCCAAAATATCAATGGAGAGCGTGATTCTCTGTCCGCTCACACTGTCGCCGAACGGAAATGTCGTCTTTGTACTTATAGAATGAGCTTCTGCTGATTCCGGTCTGCTCGGTCGCCTCACTGACCGACATACCCCGGATTGGCCCGGAGCAGTCTCTTGGTCTCGACGACGCGAAGCAGCACTTCCGGTACCGCCTTGCGGCGGACGACAAAGTATCTGCCTTCTTCTTCCATCTGTACGTCCTCTAAAAACAGTTGTTTCTCACAGGGGGAATTCTATCACGCAGTTTCCGGAAGCGCAAGTTACTCAAGACAAATTGGGAAGGCCGCACAAAAAATCCCGGCGTATCCGCCGGGATTCGTTGCATTAGTCGTCGCTGCCTGCGCCTTTCATATCCGGCTTGCCGAGACTCACCCAAGTGAGGTAGGCCGTCATAAAGTCATCGAGATCGCCGTCGAGTACGGCGTCTACATTGCCGGTCGAAAAGCCCGTGCGGTGATCCTTGACCATCGTGTACGGCTGTAAGACATAAGAGCGAATCTGGCTGCCCCAGCCGTTGTCCTTCACGATGCCGCGAATCTCGTCCGCCTTTTCCGCCTGCTGCTGCTGTTCCAACATGTAGAGCTTGGCCTCGAGCATCTGCATGGCCTTATCCTTGTTCTGAAACTGGCTGCGCTCGTTCTGGCAAGTCACAACGATGCCGGTCGGCAGGTGGGTGATGCGGATGGCCGAGGAAGTCTTGTTGATGTGCTGACCGCCTGCGCCGCTCGAGCGATAGGTGTCGATGCGGAGGTCATCCGGGTTGATATCGACATGAATCTCATTCGTGAGCTCCGGCATGATGTCGCAGGAGACAAACGAAGTCTGACGCTTGCCCGCGGCATTGAAAGGGCGAGATGCGCACCAGGCGGTGCACACCATGTTCGCTTCGCAGTCTGCCGTAGGCATTTTCACCGTTGATCTGAATGGTCACGGACTTGATACCGGCCACATCGCCGTCGAGGTAATCGAGCACCTCAATCGAGTAGCCGTGGCTCTCTGCCCAGCGCGTGAACATGCGGTAGAGCATGGAGCACCAGTCCGAGGACTCCGTGCCGCCCGCACCCGCATTCAGGCGCAGGATGGCATTGTTCGCGTCGTACTCTCCGGTGAGCAGGGTCTCGGCCTTGAGGGCTTCCAGATCATGGATAAAGCCGTCCAGCATCTCCCGTATCTCCGGAATCAGTTCTTCGTCGCCCTCCTCGTTCCCGAGCTCAATCATGTCCGCAATGTCCCGATAGGCGCTCGAAAGCTTGTGAAAACGCTCCACCGTGTCCTTCAGGCTTTTGTTCTCACGCACGATCTTGGTCGACTGTTCCGGGTTTTCCCAGAAGTTCGGTTCCTCCATCATGCGATCAAGCTCCGCAATGCGTTTCTCCTTGTTCTCAAGGTCCAAGGAGCCCTCCACCTCCTGAAGCGGCTTCTGATAGGTGGAGAGGGTGTATTTCATATTATCTAATTCGACCAAAGCTGCCTCCTGTTTTAAAGCTGCACCGGCGCCGGTCCCTGCTCTCCGTTCTGCTTGAAGAGCTTGCGTCCGCAGCACTGCTTGAACTTCTTACCGCTGCCGCAGGGGCAGGGATCGTTCGGCATAATCTTCTTCTGCTCATTGACAACCGGCGCCTTACGAGCCCGCTGTCCTTGTTGGTTCCGGTGATGACCGGCGTCTCACTGCGCTCGAGCGCATCCTTTCGCTCAATGCGAAGGTGGCAGAGCAGGCGAACCGTGTCGTCTTCAATGCCGGCAATCATCTCCTCGAACATGTTGTAGGCTTCCATCTTGTACTCGACCAGCGGATCTCTCTGGCCGTAAGCCTGAAGGCCTATGCCCTGGCGGAGCTGCTCCATGTCGTCGATGTGGTTCATCCACTTCGCGTCGATTGCGCGGAGCAACACAACGCGCTCCACCTCGCGCATCTCATCCGGCGTCGGGAACTCCTTCTCCTTCTCCTCGTAGAAGGCAATCGCCTGCTCCTTGAGCTGTTCCAGCAATTCCTTCTTCGTCATACCGGTCTTATCCTCGGTATACACGACAGGCTCCAGCGGAATCACCGAGAGCAAGAGGTGGTTCAACTCCTGGTAGTCCCAGTCCTTTGCGGGCGTGTCTTCGCCGATTGCGCGGTTCACGGCTCTCTCGACCACATGGGAGACCATGCTGAGTATGGTTTCCCGCATGTTTTCGCCGGTCAGCACCTTCTCGCGCTCCGCGTAAATCACTTCGCGCTGGTCGTTATTGACCTCGTCGTACTTTAAGAGCTGCTCGCGGATGCCGTAGTTGTTGGTCTCGATCTTCATCTGCGCCTTCTCGATCGCATTCGTGAGCATCTTGTGCTCAATGCGCTCGCCCTCCGGCACGCCGAGGGCGTTGAACATGCCGATCAGGCGCTCGGAGCCGAAGAGACGCATCAAATCGTCCTCGAGGGAGATGTAGAAGCAGGAAGAACCCGGGTCGCCCTGACGGCCGGAACGACCGCGCAGCTGGTTGTCGATGCGGCGCGCCTCATGGCGCTCGGTGCCGATGACACGGAGACCGCCGAGACCTCTGACCTCGGCCTGCAGTTCCTTCGACTTCTCGCGCGCAAGCTCGTCCATCTTTGCGAATGCGTCGGCGTCGTAGTTCTCGCTCTCCGGATCGTACTTCTCCTGCTCTTCCTTCGGAAGCGCCTGAATCAAATCATCGCGAATCACTTCGAAGCTGCCGCCGAGCAGAATATCGGTACCGCGGCCTGCCATGTTGGTTGCAATCGTGACCGCGCCCTTCTTACCGGCCTGGGCAATAATCGCAGCCTCCTTCTCGTGGTACTTCGCATTCAAAACCTCGTGGGGAATGCCCTCGCGCTTTAAGAGCTTCGAGAGCATCTCGGAGGTCTCGATCGTAATCGTACCGACCAGCAAGGGCTGACCCGTTGCATGGTGCTCGCGGATGTCCTCGACAACCGCGTCGAAACTTCTCTTTCTTGGTCTTAAAGACCGCATCCGCCTCATCCTTTTCTCTGTACCGGCGTGTTGGTCGGAATCTCGATGACGTCCATGCCGTAGGTGTTGCGGAACTCCTTCTCCTCGGTCAGAGCGGTACCCGTCATACCTGCCTTTTTCTTGAACTTATTAAAGAAGTTCTGGAAGGTGATGGTCGCGAGGGTCTTGGACTCCTGACGCACATTCACGTGCTCCTTCGACTCGATGGCCTGGTGCAGGCCGTCGGAGAAAACGTCTGCCCGGCATGATGCGGCCGGTGAACTCATCGACAATCAGGACCTCATCGTCTTTCACGACATAGTCCTTGTCGCGGTGCATGAGCTCCTTCGCGCGGAGCGCTAAAATCACGCAGTGCTGAATCTCAAGGTTTTCCGGATCCGAGAAGTTCTCGATGCCGAAGAACTTCTCAACCTTCTCGACACCTTCCTCGGTCAGGTTCACGACCTTGTCCTTCTCATCGACCACGTAATCACCGGTCTCGGTGATTTCTTCGCCCATGATGGCGTTCATCTTGGTGAACTCGCCGGATGCCTCACCGCGCTCCAACTGGTTTGCGAGCACCGTGCAGGCCTCGTAAATCTTGGTCGACTTGCCGGACTGGCCCGAAATGATGAGCGGCGTTCTCGCCTCATCGATCAGGACCGAGTCCACCTCGTCGATGATGCAGTAGTCGAGGTTTCGGAGCACCTGCTGGTCCTTATAAATCGCCATGTTGTCGCGCAGATAGTCAAAGCCGAGCTCGTTGTTCGTGACATAGGTGATGTCGCAGGCATAGGCCTTCTTTCTCGCCTCCGAATCCATGGAGTTCACAACCACGCCGACCGTGAGGCCGAGGAAGCGGTGAATGCGTCCCATCCACTTCGCGTCACGCGCCGCAAGGTAGTCGTTGACCGTGACAATCAAGACACCCTTGCCCGCCAGTGCGTTCAGATACGCCGGTGCGGTGGAGACCAAGGTCTTACCTTCACCGGTCTTCATCTCCGCAATGCGGCCCTGATGTAAGACAATGCCGCCGATGAGCTGCACCTTGTAGTGCTCCATGCCGCCTTCATACGTTCCGTCCGCGCGCTTCACGCCGGTCGCGCGGCGCGCCGCCTCACGCACGGTCGCAAATGCCTCCGGCAGAAGATCATCCAGGGTTTCGCCCGCCGCGAGACGCTCCTTGAATTTTCCGGTCTGCGCCTTCAGTTCCTCATCGCTCATCGCGACCATGGTGTCACGTAACGAAAGGATCTTTTCAACCTGGGGATTAATCAGTTTCAACTCTCGCTGGCTGTGCGTTCCAAAAATACTCTCAATTAAATTCATGTTCCCGCTCTCTCCCGCTGTCCGCAGAAATAAAGTTTTGTCTGTCTTTTCCGTCCCATAAAATTCCGTATATCCGTTTTATTCTATCACCTCTGTTTCCAAATCGCAATGGAGCGATTCCGCGTTATTTTAAGCTGAATTTTGCTTCTCTTTTTCATGATTTATGCTATACTGAAGTCAGTAACACCGCGGTGTTTTCGTCAAATTGTCGAAGATTTCCGCGTCCCTGCATCACATTTGAAAGGAGCAGAACAGTATGCGTATCACCATTAGCGGAAGAAACATCGAACTGGGCGACAGACTGAAGAATCAGGTGAACAAAAAGCTCGGGAAACTCGAGAAATACTTTGCTCCCGAGACCGAGGCGCGCGTTGTTCTGAGCCGTCGGAAAGACGCCGAAATTATCGAGGTCACGATTCCGACGAAAACCGGATTTATCCGCGCCGAGGAAGCGACCGATGACTTCTTCGCATCCATCGATCTCGCCGAAGAGACCATTGAGCGCCAGATCAAGAAGTACAGAACCAAGTTGGTCGACAAGAAGCAGTCCGCACTTGCCTTCTCCGAGCTCTTCCTCGACGAGGGGAGGATGAGGGCGAAGCGGAAATTCGCATCGTGAAGAACAAGAAGTTTGAATTGCAGCCCATGAACCCCGAGGAGGCTTGCCTCCAGATGGAAATGCTGGGACATGCGTTCTTCGTCTTCTTAAACGGCGACAGCGGTGCCGTAAACGTGGTGTATAAGCGCCGCGACGGCAGCTACGGCCTGATTGAGCCGAGCATCTGAGGTTCTTTATTATCATTTCGTAAGAAGCGAAAGAGGCCGCGCATCTGCGCGACCTCTTTTTGTTTGCGACTCGTTTTTTCCTTGCGCCTTTCGCTTACGGCGCAACCGCCTTGCGCTTCTCGCCCGGGACGACCCAGCCGAGCGCGCGGCGCTTTGCCTTGATGTCCTCAACCAGCTTCTCTGCGAGCGCCTTCGGATCGGTATTGACGTGCATCACCGAACCCAGGGTCTCGCGGGTTCCCTCTTTCAGGAACTCAATGACATTCTTCGAGCCGTGAATCTGTGCCTCCACGCAGTGATAGGAGTTGATTCCCATCAGCCGGAAGCCGAGCGATGCGTCTATGCCCTTCTCATTGCTCCACTCCGGAGAAGTGAAGGCAAAGGGCATGTCCTTTAAGTCCTTGCCGAACTCATTCGCAATGCCCGCAAAAATACCGGAGGAACGGGTGTTATCGATGCACTCGCCGACATGCCAAACCGGCGGAAGGTCGGGCGAGAGGAAGTTCCGAAGCGATTCTCCCGCTTTCGGCAGTCCGTCCTTCATGTTGCAGTAGCCCATCTTCATGAGCGGGAAGGAGACACAGCCGTTGGTCAGAATGAGAATATTGTTCTGCAAGAGGATATCCGCGACATCCAACGCGGTCTTCTCGTAAAGCACCTTCGGATTGTTGCAGCCGACCATGTTCACAATGCCGAGAATTTCACCGGACTTCACAGCCTCCGCGAGCGGTGCCATGCTGCCGAAACGCTTGTGGACATACTCGACCGAGAAGCCGACTTCGGCATCCACCTCGTAGGGCGGAATGTAGACCGGAACACCCTTTCTGTTTTCAAAGCTCTCGATGGCGCGCTTCACAATGCGCTCCGCGAGCTCTCTGGTCTCACCGATGTTCGAATGGCGGTGATCGTACTCAAAGCGCTCCGCACCGGGCAGACGCGCCGACTCGGAAGTCGTAATGACGGTCGTCTGGAAGCACTTTGCAACTTCCATGATGGACGGGAACACGTCCTGGACATCCGCAATCCAGAGATCCAGCGCGCCGGTTCCGAGCACCAGCTCCGCGGAGACCGCATTGCTGAGCGGAATCACGCCGGCGTAGCGGTACATCGCCGAGAGTCCGGAGCAGCAAATGCCGTAGAACGTATGCCCTTTGCACCCGCCTTCTTTGCGAGTTCAATGAACGCCTCCTCCTGACCGACCTTGACAATCTGATTGACCAGGGTGGGCAGATGGCCGTGCACCGCAATGTTCACATACCCCTTCTGAAGGGCGCCGATGTTCACCTTCGAGGTCACGCGGTCACCGACACCGAAGAGACTGTCGGTCGCAATCGCGGTCGAGACGACACCCGAGAAGGTGAAGGCAAGGCCGCAGCGCAGGAACTGCTGCATGATACTTCTCCAGTCGCCGTCCGTGCCGACACCGCTCTTATGGTAGGCCTCAAAGACCTCGTGGTAGGCGCTGATCGGAATGATGTCCAAATCCTTCCAGACCTTTTGGCGCTCCGCCGGGGCACAGGCCTTGATGACCTCGTAGTCGTCCGGAACGGTTCTGGACATATCCTCGAGCAGCTTGTCCGCGAGTTCGGAGGCAATGCGCTTAATGCTTCTTCTCTCGGTCTTAATGCCGAAGGCCTTTGCCGTATCGCGAATCTTCTGCCGGCCGAGAATCGTAAGATCGAGCTTCCCTTCCGCGGCCCACTTGAGCGACAAAATGACCTCTCTGCCGTGCATGCCGTGCTGTGCCGCACCCGGCAGCCGCAGAGCGAAGCAGGTTTCTCGCGACAATCAAATCCGCATCCGCGCCGCAGATGCCCTTCGGGCTCTTCGGCGTGATCTTACATGGTCCCATGTTGCAGATTTTGCAGCAGATGCCGGCGAGACCGAAGCTACACTGCGGCTTTTGCTTGTCAAAGCGGTCAAAGGTCGTGTCAAAGCCGAGCTGTTCCGCGCGGAGCAACATCTCACGCACGGCCGGGTCCGGCGTGTTGTCGATGACATCCTGCTTCGAGGGGAAGGTTTTCTTATACTCGGCGACCGCATTCATATAGTCGCGGATAAACTCGTTTTCATCCTGCTCATCCTGATGATCCGCCTTCACAACCACCGTCGGCACACCGTGCTTGTCAAAGCCGATGATGTTTCTGTGGCTGTGAATGTGCGCGGGGGCATCGGCATCGTGCTCGTGTGTATGCGCATGTGTGTGCGTGTGCGCATGGGTGTGCCCTTGTGCGTGCTCGTGCTCATGTGCGTGCTCGTGCGCATGGGTGTGCTCATGTGCATGCACATGCTCGTGGTCCTGTCCTTTTTTCTCTCCGCTCATACTTACCTCGCTTCCGAATTGCAAAACCTTAAAACCCTATATACATACTTTATTTATTGGTATATAGCTTCCAAGAAGTTTAAATGAAAAGAGTGCCGTTGTCAAGCCAACGGCACTCTCTTTCGCAATTCGTTTTTTTTATCCGAAGCAATCAAAAATTGATATTCCGCACGCTCATTTCAGGAGAATAAAATCTCGCGGACCTGCTCCTTCATCTCTTCCGGTTGCAGCTGCGCGTGTGACGCACCTCCGCATTCCGAATCTCCTCGACCGCCGGCGGGAAGGGAATACCCGCTTTCTCACGGAGCTCATCCAGCACCGCAAAGTCGTCGAGTGCGCTCACATCGCCCGCAATTGCCTCCATGACGGCACGGGAGAACTTAAACGGACTCGCCGTGCTCGCAATGACGGTCGGCTTTGTGTCGCCGCTCTTTTTCCGGTAGTCTTCGTAGACCTTGGAGGCAACCGCCGTATGCGTATCAATCACATAGCCGGTCTTCTCATAGAGCGAGCGAATGCGCTCCGCCACTTCCTCCTGCGTCGCAAATCCGCCGGTAAAGTCCGCCATGGCAGCCCGCATTTCCGCGCTCAGCGCGTACTTGCCGCCGCTCTGCAGTTCCTCCATGAGCGCCTTGGTTTTCGCCGCATCACAACCCGCGCTCAAGTACAGCAGGCGCTCCAGATTGCTCGATACGAGGATGTCCATGGACGGAGAAGTCGTCAGAATGAACTCGCGGTTCTTGTCGTAGACACCGGTCTCAAAGAAGTCAAAGAGCACCTTGTTGTCGTTCGACGCGCAAATCAGCTTGTCGATCGGCAGTCCCATGCGCTTTGCGAAGTAAGCCGCGAGGATATTGCCGAAGTTTCCGGTCGGCACGCAGACATTGATTTCTCGCCCTCGGCAATCTTTTCCTCCTTCAGGAGTTCCAGGTATGCGTGGACATAGTAGACAATCTGCGGCACCAGGCGGCCGATGTTAATCGAGTTTGCGCTGGAGAGCTGCACCTTTTTTGCCGCGAGCTCCGCCTCAAACGCGCGGTCCCCGAAAATCTGCTTGACCGCGGTCTGCGCATCGTCAAAATTGCCCTCGATGCTCACGACCGCCGTGTTATCGCCCTTTGCGTGATCATCTGGAGTTCCTGGAAGCGGCTCACGCCGCCCTTCGGATAGAAGACCACAATGCCGGTGCCCGGGACATCCGCAAAGCCCGCCATAGCCGCCTTGCCGGTGTCACCGCTGGTCGCGGTCAGAATCTCAATCTTGTTGGTGACGCCGTTCTTTTTTGCCGCCGTGGTCATGAGATAGGGCAGAATCGAGAGCGCCATATCTTTGAACGCGATGGTCTTTCCGTGGAAGAGCTCGAGATAGTAAGCATCGTCCGCGAAGGTGAGCGGCGCAATTTCGGGTGTGTCGAACTTCTCGTCGTAAGCGCCCTCGATGCAGGCGCGAAGCTCCTCTTCGCTGTAATCGGTGAGCAGAAGACGCATCACGCGATAGGCCGCTTCCTGATAAGAAGCATCCTTTAATTCCGGAAGCGCAAAGTCGAAGCGCGGAATTCGCTCCGGCATGAAGAGTCCCCCGTCTTTGGCAAGACCCTTGAGCACAGCCTCCGAAGCCGTGCAACCGGTCTCGCCGCCCCGCGTGCTACTGTAAAGCAATTCACCCATTCTTCTGTCTCCTTACTTTCCAAAGATAAGCGTATGTCTCATTAAAAACTTCTGCCGCCGCCGCCGTGCGATCTGCCGCTCGAGCTCGTATGGGTCGAGCTGCTGCCGTGGGGGCCGCTGCTGCGCCCGCCGCCGGAACCGCCGCTGCTCCGCGGTATGCGGCGCCGCACACTGTTTCGGTCAAGCAGTCGGTCCGTTATGTTGCGGAAGCCGAAGACCGCCCCGCTCGCGGAAACAATGCCTGCAACCGTGGAAGCGCGCTTTGCCGCGCCGTCCTGCATTTTGTAATTACGCTTGACGCCCGTCACCGCACCGAGCGCCGTGAGCAGGGATGCCGCCAAAGATCCGAGCGCCGCCAGAGGCGAGACGTGTTTCTTTTTGGTCCAGACGCCGCTCTCCGCATTATAGCTCCAGCCCTTCTGCTTGGCTCTGTCATACGAATCCTGAATCCCCGCAAGCACCTTCTCCGCGCTCGCCGCATAATGTCCCTCGGTGACCTCGCTGTAGCCGAGGTTCAAAAGCGTTTCGATTTCGCTGTTCGAGAGCAACTGAATCGCACCGCCCGCCGTGCTGATGTGAATGCGGCGGTTATCCATGTCGATGAGATAGAGGGCACCGGAGAGCTTGCTGCCGTAGCCGTAGTTTCCCGCATCGTAAAAATCGTCCGCGTAAGCCTCGGAACTCTTGCCCTCGGCACTGCCTGTCGTCACCACGACGAGATCCAGCTTGGTCTTTGCGCTGACCCGGGCCACCGTGCGCTCGATCTCCGCTTTCTCGCTCTCGGAGAAGAGATTCGCGTTGTCAAAGACCCGCGTTCCCTCCGCCCGGGCGGAGAAAGCGCCCGGGATGCAGAAACCGAACAGGAGCAGGAACAAAAGCACAAAGCCCGAAAATTGTCTCTTGAATTTTTCTCTCATGCCGCCTCCTCACGAAATAAAGTACATCAGCGCAAGCAGCGCGATAAACAGCGGTATGAAAATCGAAAGGAAATAGCGGAACAGTTTCCCGTTGTCCACCGGCAGCTCGCCGACCACCTTGCCGCTCTGTCCGTTCAGAGAGAAGTAATAGAGTTTGGAGGAGCCGGGCTCACGATAGGTCATGGTCCAGACAGGCATGAGCGCATACTCGAGTTTTTCGTCGCTGAGCCAGATATTGTCCGGGGTGACCGAGATTCCGTCATACTCCGAAACCGAATTCCTTAGGGACGCAAGCGCATAGCGCGCCACTTCCTGCCGGGTCTCGGACTGCACGTCTTCGCTCGCCACATCCTTTCTTTCCGCGACAAAACCGGAGAGGTAGCTCGGCGCAAACGGCTTTAAGCTGTTCACGTCAAAGGGCTGTACACTTTCCGCAAGCACACGGTTCGCCTTTTTCAAAGCGTTCCGGGCAACCATATCCACCGGGAGCTCACCGTTTCGTTCCACCTGAAACTTGCTGGTGATAATCTCTTCCGTGTCGCCGTGGCGACGCCGCTCCACACTCGTACCGACGCCGGAAAGTTCCGAATGCGCCTTACAACTGTAAATCAGATAGGGGAAATAGACGCCCGTAAACTTTTCAATCTGCTTTTCGTCATAAAAGGCGCGCGGAACAAACTTTTTCTTTCGGATCCAGTCACCGAATATGCCGAGTGCCTTTTTTCGATCTATGCTGAAGGGCAGCACATAACGCGGCCCCTCCTCGCCGGACAGACGCCCGACCAGACCACGGGGTTATGGCAATAATAGCAGAAGGTCGCCGCCGTACTCTCCTCGGTCACGATCTCCGCACCGCAGTTCGGGACAGTTGTAGCGAAGCAGTTCCTCGCTTGCCGCCGCCTTTTCGCTCCGCGGCCTGTCCTTTTACGCCCTCTGTCGCTTCCCGCTGCTCATAGAGCGCCTTAATCTTGTCTTCCGTGAAAGCCGAACCGCAAAAGGGGCAGGTGAATCCGCCGGTCTCGGGGGAGAACAAAAGCTCTCCCCCGCAGTTCGGGCACTTATACGATATACTTCCAGCCATTAGACGTCCTCAATTGTTAAGGGCGCGGATTTCCACACTCCGTGCAGAACTTTCCGCTGTTCTCCGAGCCACAGTTCGGGCACTGCCACCCGCTTGTCTCCGGGCGCTTCGCGCCGCACTCGGTACAGAACTTTCCGCTGTTCTCAGCACCGCAAGTCGGACAAGCCCACTGTCCTGCCGCCACCTGCGAAGCAGCCTGCATCTGCTGCGCCTGTGCGGCAGCCTGTGCCTGTGCCTGCGCCTGCTGCTGTGCCTGCTGCTGCATCTGCATCTGCTGGTAATTGGTGTTGCTCGCCTGGCCCATGAAAGCCCATACCGGCGTTCATGCCCATGCCGACCCCCATCATGCCGACCGCGCCGCCGTTCGGGTTCTCGCCCGCGGAACGGATACCCTGTGCAATCTGTCCCTGCACAAAGCCCTCGCGAATGGTCGCGTCGGAGAGCATGGCACCCTGGTTCCGCATGTTGATGAGTTCCTGCGACTGATCGTCATAGGAGAGACCGTCGACACCGATCTCGACCAGTTCAAAACCGCGGGGACCCCATTTCTCATCAAGCTCGGCATCGACCTCTGCGTTCAGTCTGTCCTTGATCTTCGACTGGATGAAGGAGATGCGCTCGCCCTCCGCGGAGAGCTTGTTGACCGAAATCTGGAAAGCCTGCAAGAACTCCGCGAGATACTGCTCCGCAACCTCGGAGAACTGCAGATGCGTCGCGTCGCGCGGAATGACCTCCGCATAGAACTGCAGCGGATTCGTGATGCGAATCGAGTAGTGACCGTGTGCGCGGAGAAAGAGTTCCGCGTTGTAGAAGGTATCAAAGTAGTTCATCGGCGTCGGCGTGCCGAAGCGATTTCCCTTGATCTCCTGGAGATTGATGAAGAAAACCTGCTGCTTTCCGGACGGCACACCGCCGAACTTGATACGATTAAACGCATCGCCGAGCGACTCACCGAACTGTCCGTTGAAGAGAGAGGCGCACTGGAATTGTTGACCGTGTAGTAGCCCTCTTCCGCCGTATAGTCGACAATCTTTCCGCCGTCTACCAGCATCATGAACTGATTCTTCTGGACGACAATGCGGCTTCCGTTGCTCACATAATCCGCACTGCCCTTCGTGTTGGAGCCTTTTCCCGGGCGAACCGCCTTTGCTCCGGTAAAAACAGTGCCTTCTCCCATCTCGTCCGCTTCGAGGAACTCAAGCCACTGATCCGCAAGACCGCTTCCGATTGCGGAGACCGCTGCTTTGATAAGACCCATATCACACCTCCTGTTGGTTATGCCTTAGCTGCCGGTTACAAATACCTTTTTATTTTATCAAATTCTGTTCTGTTGTAAACTTACGTTTTCTGCGGCGCGGTGAAATCACCTTGACCGCCAAAGCAGAGCAGGATACCCATGAGGCAGAGCTGCAGACAGACGGTCGGCGCCAATGCCGCCTCGAAGAGCCTGCCGTCTCCGAGCAAGGCGAAATCCGAGTGTCCGGTTGCACGAAACAACAGGCCTTCCATCAGACTGAGCGGCGAGAGCCAAAGGAGAACCGCCGCGCCGCTCCCTGCGCCGCCGTAATTTCTGAGCAGAAAATAAAGCCCGTAGGGCCCGAAAAACAGCAGGGCTTCGGCCGCGAAGGTCTCAACAATGGCAACCGCCGTCGTGCGATTCAGTGCCGAGAAAAAGAGCCCCAGACTGCCCGCCAGGGCTGCCGAGAGTAGGATTCCGCCGAACAGCAGGGCAAGATCCGTAAAGCCCGCGCCGCCAAACAGCAGGGCCGTCAACAACACCGGCAGCCCCGAAAAAACAAAAATCGCAGCGGTAATCAAATTCTGCAAGAGATTTCCGAGGATGATGCTCGGCGGTGAGAGCGCTGTCCCGAGCAGAAGATCCAAGGTTTTCTGTTCTCTTTCGCCGCTCACGGCACTCGCCGCGCTTGCCGGCACCAGGAGGGCCGCCAGGGCAAGTTCCGTCCAAATCAGCGCGTGAAAGACCCCGAGCACTTCCTCATAGCGAAGTTCTCCCGTATTTTCCGCGCGCTGAAACATGAGTCCCAACAGGAAATCGCCATGGCCGAGAGCAGGGCATTGCCGCCGCAGAGCGAGGCACTGAAACGCGGTGTTCTGGCAGCCGCGCGGGAGGCTCGTTCACAAATCGGATTCATCTTCATCTTGTACGATTATCCTTTCCTCTCTGCCGACCGTCATGTTCAGGAAGAACGACTCCAAGGTTCCGGGTTCCCGAACAAAGCTCTTGACCGGCACCTCCGCATCGATGAGCTGCTGTAAGAGCGAGGCCTCATCCTCCGCGCTGCCGATGAACTCCAGTTGAAACTGTTTACCGTCCTGCATGACGGCCCGAATGCAGGGGTTTCTCCGAAACATGCGAAGGGCCGTCTTCTCGCCGTTTAAAACCGTGACCCGAAGCGGGTTCGAGTTCGCAATCTGCCGCAGTATCTCCTGTACCTCGCCGGTGGCCCGAACCCTGCCCTTATCCAAAACCGCAATGTCGGTGCAGATTTCCGAGAGTTCCGAGAGCACATGGGAGCTTAGAAGTATGGTTTTCCCGCTGTCCGAGAGTTCCCCGAGCAGTTCGCGCAGGGAAAAGCGGCTCCCCGGATCCAGTCCGTTGGTCGGCTCATCGAGCACCAGGAGTTCGGGATCGTGAATCAGGGCGCGTGCCAGCGAGAGCCGCTGCTGCATGCCTTTCGAGAGTTCCGTGACCAAACTGTCACGCCGCTCAAAGAGTCCCACGCGCCGCAGAAGCTCCTCGTTCCGAAGGCGCGCGTTGCGGCCTCCGAGCCCGAAGCAGCTCGCAAAAAAGCTCATGTATTCGAGCACGGACATATTGTCATAGGCCCCGAAGCCGTCCGGAACAAAGCCGATCAGGCGTTTTGCCGCCTCCGGGCGCTGCCGCACATCGATACCGCCCACCAGAAGTTCCCCCGAGTCCGGCGCAAGCAGGCCTGCCGCGATGCGTAATAGGGTCGTCTTTCCGGCGCCGTTTTGTCCCATGAGGCCGAAGAGCGAGCCGCGCGGCACCGAGAGTGTGAGCCCTTTCAGAACTTCCAGATTTCGATAGGCTTTTCGAACATCGGAAAATACCAGCATCAGCTCTCCTCCCCTATGACGGTAATCCACGGGAGCGCTACATCCAAGCGATTGGGACTTGTGCTCTTCTCCTCGGCATAGCGCACCGTGATGGTTTGATCCAGCGCAAAATAAGGCGCGAGTTCTTCCGCCGTAAAGCGCGTTTTCCCGGCCTCGATGTCATCAAAGTTGCCGCTGCGATAGTTGTAAAACGAAATCACACCGCGGAATTCCGCTGCGTTCTCCCCCGCTTCGCCGCTCTCAAAGATGGCATCCGGCGCCTCTAAAAGCAGCGCCTCGGTGTGAAAGTTCTTCCCGAGCTTATAGCTCAGCACGACCGGGTCGCCGCGGTAAAAGGAATTTGTGGCGGCGATATAGTCGCCGCTCAGCACCTCCGGGACCCGCATCAGCGCCGAGCGGCTGATGCGCTCATCTTCCCGCGCGTCCACGGTGAGCACCGAAGTCAGAAGATTCATGCCGAAATGCCTGAGCTCTTCGGTCTCTACCGCCTTGCCCGCGGGCTCCTCCTCCGAAAACGCGACCACACGCGCATCCGGCGTATAATTTCCCGCCACCTGGGAGAGGTAAAAGCCGAGGAAGTCCGCTCGCTCGAGCGCGCGCAGGTGCTCTTGCTCGTTTTTTCCGCCGTCGTAGACACCGGTCAGAAAGGCGGCGACCATAGGCTTGTTGTTAAGCGGAATATTGTATACATTTCGTTCCGAGACATCCACGGTCTCGTTTGCCTCCATGCGTCCGAGTGCGACCACCTTTCCGTAAAACAAAAGGAAGGCATTGTTCACGGCATACGGATAGCGGTTGGTCACCGTTCCGCTCACCTTGTCGCCGAAGAGACTCAGATCACCCGAAAAGCCGAGACTCTGCTCGTTTGCCGTGCTCTTCTCCATGCGAAGCAGCTTGGCGCTGAAGGCCGCGGGATTTCTGACCGCGATCTCCCGTTCCTTTCCGCGTTCGGACACGGTGAGATCCGCCTCTTCTTCTCCGCTTACGCTACTGTTTGCCGCCGTCTGCTTCGCCGTGGCAAGGGGCACAATCTCACTCCCGGCTTCCAGCGCGAGCTGATAGCTTCTGTGCCGCGGATTTCTAAGATTGACATAGACGGTTTCTGAGAGCACATCCTCTCCGGCCTCCTGTATGCTCGCATAACTGTAAAACGGGCTTCGAAATCTGCTGCCCGCGGAGAAAAGCCAGGTGAGACCGGCAAAGAAAACCGTCACGGCAATTGCGGCGCGCCTGTATATTTGCTCCGACCGAAAGTGCCGCAGTACGGCATAGAGCGCGGGTCCCACCAGGAGCAGATAGAAAAAGAGCAAAGCGCCGTAACCGAGCAGATTCGGTAAAAGGGTTGCGGCGCCGTTGTCCACCAAGGTCTCCGCGGACCACTCCTCGCCGTAGCGAACGCTTTGTGCCTCGGAAGCGAGGCGCTCAAGCCGCGCGCTTCCGAGGAGACGTGTCAAGAGCTGGTCGGTGTACTGCGTGTGCGCCGAGGCGTAGTCATGCAGGGCCGTGAGATCGATGGAAGAAACCGCAAGCACACCGTTGCCCTTGTTGGCCGCCGTGATGAGGGGGCGCTCTCCCGCAGAAACCACCTCGCTGCCGCCGTGCAACGAATATGAACATAGGGAAGCGCTACCGGCGCCTCGGCCTCATCCTCCGTTCCCGGCGTCTGTACGCTAAGACCGTCGGTCGCCGCAAGCGAAAGCTCCTGTGCGGTCGGCTGCTCGTACATATCGTCCAGAAACTCCGGCGCAAACATGCCGAGGGTATCGTTTACGCGCTCGCCGGTTCCAAAGAGCAGCACGCCGCCGTTTCGCATCCACTGCATGAGCGCGCGCACCTGCCTCACGCTGAGATTCGAGACCTGATAGTTGCTGATAACCACGACATCAAAGGCATCCAGCTGCCGCCTGTCCTCCGGAAAATCGTTCTCGGAGAGCGCAAAGGTTCTGGTCTTCATCTGGCCGTAGTTCACCGAGACGCCGTTTAAATAGGCAAGCGCCTCCGGCGAATCCGAGAGTAAACCGATGAAGAGCTCCGGCTCTCCGCCGCTCTTAGTGAGTTCCACCCGCTTTGTCTCCGCGAGTTTTCCCGCACTGTCCCGAAGCCGCACCCAAAAAGCATCCGCGCCCACACTGAGCGGCACCACATAAGAGGCAGTGTAGGTTTCCCCCGCTGTCAGACGAAGCGGATAGGCATAGGCGTAGAGCTCTCCGTCCGGCTGCCGGAACAAAAACTCGACACTTCCCTCCATGTCGGCATACGCACGGTTGTCTATGCTGAGACGAACCGGCATGTTGCGGCCGCCTTTCGCGCGATTTTCATAGCCGTATTGCACTTCAATGGTACGCATTGGCAAAATTTTCCTTTGTGAAATCCAGATTTCGCGGGAGTCGCACCACAAAAGCCGTGCCGCTCCAGTCGCTTGTCACCGTAATTTCTCCCCGGTGCATCTCGACAATATTCTTTGCGATTGTAAGGCCCAGGCCCGTGCCGCCCGTCTTTGCGTTTCTGGACTGTTCGACCCGGTAGAAGCGGTCAAAGATATGGGGCAGTTCCTCCGCCGGGATTAACGCCGTAGTTTACGACACGCACGGTGACAGACTGTTCCTCTGTCGTGAGATACACGCGGAGCTGCTTGCCCTCCGCCCCGTACTTAATCGCGTTGCCGATTAAGTTTTCAAAGACGCGCGCCAAGAGTTCGGGGTCTCCCTCAATGCCGAGCGACTCCCGATCGGCAATCAGCTCATAGTGCAGGCCGGCGTTGGCAAAGCTCGGGTAGAATTCTTCCAAAAGCTGGGCCAACAGCTGCACCAAATCCAAGCGGCTCACATGCATGGCGAGTTCGCCGCCCGAAAGCTTCGTAAAGCCGAAAAGCTCGTTGATTAATTTTTCGAGTTTCTTGGACTTTTCATAGGCAATGTCCGTGTAATGTACGGCTGTCTCCGTGTCCAAGCTGTCCCGCTTGCTTCGCAGAATATCGAGATAGCCGACAATGGAGGTGAGCGGCGTCCTCAGGTCGTGAGCGATATTCGTGACCAGCTCGGACTTACTCCTCTCCGCCTCCCGCTCCCGCTCCATGAGAGAACGAAGCTCTTCTCCCAATCGATTCAAATTTTCGCCCATCTCGGAGAACTCATCGTCCCCTTCAATGTGCACCGTCGTTCGGAGATCTCCTCCCGCCATATTCCGCATCGCCTCCGAGAGCGCGGCGATGTAAGAAAAAGACGTTCTCTGCAAAAACCAGAACACGAGACAGAAAAACAAAATGCCGCCGCCGAGCAGCGCGAGGAGCGTCAAGAGGCGGAAATCCGCAATCGGCTGAAATAAGGCAGCATGCGAACCGCTCTGCACCTCGTAGTCGGCAACGGCGAGCAGATTTTTGGCCACAAAAAACTCAACCGTCAGGGTGAGTAAGAGGCTATAAAGCAGAGAGGAGAAAACCTTCCGCTGAAAGCTCTCCCCCGCATTTGTCTTTTTAGATTTCACGCTGCGCCGCGCCTCCTCTGTGCCTTCTCAACAAAAGTGTCGCCGCGGTCGCCAATAGGCTTAAGGACAGCGAAACGAAAAAGCGTTTCCAAAATTCTTTTCCCGTTGCCGCCCCTCTCCGTCTGCTCTTGTCCATGCTCATATCCTCCTCTTGTCTGTTTGACAAAACCGGTTTCACCTTCGTCACGGTACAGTCGCCTTACTTTTCTATTTTGTAGCCCACGCCCCAGACCGTGGTGATAATCTTGTCCTCACGGCTGTCCTCTTTTAACTTGCCGCGAAGCCTACGAATATGCACCATGACGGTGTTGGTCGCCTCGTATACTCTCTCGTTCCAGACATTTTGGAAAATCTCATCCGTCGAGAAAACGCGTCCCGTGTTGCTTGCGAGCAGGTAGAGGATGTCAAATTCAATCGGCGTGAGGCGTATCTCCTTGCCGTCCACGGAGACCTTGTGGTTGTCGCGGTTGATGACCAGCCCGCGCACCGAAATCTCCCCCTTCTTCTTTGCCTCCTCTTCCTCCCCGCCGCTCCGCGGGTTGAACTGGGTGTAGCGGCGCAACTGGCTCTTGACGCGCGCGGTGAGCTCCAAGGGATTGAAGGGCTTGGTCACATAGTCATCCGCACCGGTCCCGAGTCCCTTGATTTTATCGATGTCCGCACTCTTGCGGAGAGCATGATAATCGGAATGTTTCTGGTCTCCCGTATCTTTGCGCACATGGAAAGTCCGTCCATGCCGGGCATCATGATATCGAGCAGCACAAGCTGCGCGTCATTCTCCTCCAGTAAGCGAAGGCCCTCCTCCGCATCGTTGGCCTTGACCACCCGGTATCCGTCACTCACCAGATAGATTTCGACCAGGTCCGCAATCTCCTTCTCGTCGTCCACAACCAGTATCGTTGTCTCTGTTGCCATAAGTCTTAAACCTCCCTTTACACGCGGAAGCGATAGCCTACGCCCCAAATGGTCTCGATATACTGCGGTTTCGCCGTATCCAGTTCGATTTTCTCTCGTATCTTCTTGACATGCACGGTGATGGTCGCGATTTCACCAAGGCTCTCCTCGCCCCAGATTTCCCGAAACAGCGCCTCTCTCGTAAACACGCGGTTCGGGTTTGAGGCAAGAAAGTTCAGCAGATCGAACTCCTTTGCGGTCAGCGTTCTCTCCTCGCCGTTCACAAAAACGCGCCGCGCGGTCCGGTCTATTTTAAGGCCGCGGATGACCAGCACATCTCCTTGCTTGGCGGCGACCAGTCGCTCGTATCGGCTCAAATGCGCGCGCACCCGCGCGACCAGTTCTCGCGGCGAGAAGGGTTTCGTGATGTAATCGTCCGCGCCGAGTCCCAGTCCCTGCACCTTGTCGATATCGTCCCGCTTGGCACTCACAATCAATATCGGCGTGTTGTAGCGCTCTCTCACCTCGCGGCATATTTCAAAGCCGCTCTCGCCCGGCAGCATGAGATCCAGAATCATCAAATCATAGGTGCCGCTCAGCGCCTCCTGCATGCCGTCCCGCCCGTTGAGACAAATTTTTGTCTCAAAGCCGCTCGCCTGCAAATAATCCCGCTCGAGCTCCGCAATGCTCTCATCGTCCTCGACAATCAGTATTTGTTTCAAGTCCAATCCTCCATGTGCTTCCTGAGCGAGAAGAGTATGGTCATTCCCTTCCCGGGTTCCGAGCGGGCCCAGACTCTGCCGCCGTGATCCTCAATGATCTTTTTCACAATCGAGAGCCCTATGCCGCTGCCGCCCTTAAAATTCCGCGCCTCATCCGCGCGGAAAAAGCGCTCAAACACATAGGGCAGCTGGCGCGGCGCAATTCCGGGGCCGTTGTCGGAGAGTTCCACCCGGACAAAGTCGCCGTCATCGACCACCCGCATCCGTATCTCCCCGATTGCTTTGTCGCAGTACTTGATGGAATTGCTGATGATGTTGTTGATGACACGGCGCATCTGCTCGGCATCGGCGACAAGCTTGACATCCTCCCCGAGCGATTCCGTAAAAGTGAAGCGGAAGCTGCGCGCCTCCGTCTCAAGCCTAAGATCCTCCGCGCAATCCCGGAAAAACTGCGCCGCCGGCACAATCGCAAAGTGGTAGGGGATGCGGTTCGAGTCGATTTTCGTATAAAAGGTGAGTTCGTCGATCAAATGATCCATCTCGTTGGCCTTGTTATAGATGGTGCGGATATAGCGGTCCATCTGCTCCGGGCTGCTGGCAACGCCGTCCTGAATCCCCTCCACATAGCCCTTAATCGAGGTAATCGGAGTCTTCAGATCGTGGGTGATGTTACTTAAAAACTCCTTGGCATCGCTGTCCGCCTTTTCCTTCTCCTCTCGGTTCTCCTTGAGGCGAAGCCGCATCTCTTCAAAGTCGTCCATGAGCCCGCGCATTTCGCTCGACACATCCTCGGTGTCAAGCGGCGCGTCGAAGTTCCCGTTTTTAATCTCCCGCATTGCCTGCTCGAGGCGCTCCAGCGGCAATATCACCGCACCGTAAACCCAGAACGCCATCGAAAAGGCCACTATAACAAGAACAGCAATTCCCGAAATGAGCACTTGCGTGGTCAGGTAGGAATCGCTGTTCTTCCAAATCCCCAGGATGAAAAGAGCCATGGGGATGATGATAATCATCAGGACCGAACCGAACAATCTGATTCTGGTCTGTTTCACAGACAGTCCCTCCGAGCAACTATCAATTGTAATTTAGCCGAGATAGCTCTTCAGCTTTTCCGCGCGGTCCGTCTTCTCCCACGGAAGCGCGAGATCCTCTCTGCCGAAATGTCCGTATGCCGCCGTCTGCCGATAAATGGGACGCTTCAAATCGAGCATGCGGATGATGCCGGCCGGGCGAAGGTCGAACTCCTTGCGCACAATGTCGCAGAGCTCTTCATCCGAGAGCTTGCCCGTGCCGAAGGAATTGACCGAGACCGAGGTCGGCGTAGCGACACCGATCGCATAGGAGAGCTGAATCTCCACATTGTCCGCGAGGCCCGCTGCAACCAGGTTCTTTGCGACATAGCGCGCCGCATAGGATGCGGAGCGGTCCACCTTGGACGGATCCTTGCCGGAGAACGCGCCGCCGCCGTGGCGCGCATAGCCGCCGTAGGTGTCGACAATAATCTTTCTGCCGGTCAGGCCCGCATCGCCGTTCGGACCGCCGATTACAAAGCGGCCGGTCGGGTTGATATAAAAGCGCGTGTGCTCGTCCACGAGTTCCTGCGGGAGCACCGCATCGAAAACATACTTCTTCACATCTGCGTGAATCTTCTCCTGACTCACCTCCGGATCGTGCTGGGTCGAGAGGACCACCGCGTCGAGACGCGCCGGCTTGCCGTTCTCATCGTACTCGACCGTAACCTGGCTCTTGCCGTCCGGGCGAAGATACGGGAGCGTCTTGTCCTTTCTGAGCTCGGTCAGCTTGCGGCAGAGCTTGTGTGCAAGGCTGATCGGATAGGGCATGAGCTCCGGCGTCTCACGGCAGGCATAGCCGAACATGAGTCCCTGGTCGCCCGCGCCTTGGTTGAGCTCCTCGTCCTTCTGTCCCTCTCTCGCCTCGAGTGCATGGTTCACACCCTGCGCAATGTCGGGCGACTGCTCATGCAGTGCGGTCAGCACCGCGCAGGTGTCGCAATCAAAGCCGTACTTGCCTCTCGTGTAACCGATTTCGCGCACGGTGTCGCGCACCAGCTGCTGGTAATCGATGCGCGCCGTCGTGGGAAATCTCACCCATCAAGACAACCAGACCGGTCGTGGTGGACGTTTCGCACGCAACGCGGCTCTCCGGATCCTCAGCAAGCAGCGCATCCAGAACCGCGTCTGAAATCTGGTCGCAGATTTTATCCGGATGTCCCTCTGTGACAGACTCCGAAGTGAATAATCTTCTCTCCATTTTTCTTTTCTCTCCTCTAAAAGCGATTGCTTTTCTTTCAGCCGGCGACCATCATGAACTTTCGGAGGTCGCGCTCGTTGTTCGCCAGCTCAATGACGGCACCGAGGGCGCGAAGCTTCTCTTCAAAGTGTTCGTAGCCGCGCTGAATAAAGTGTATGTCGGAAATCGTTGTGATTCCCTCTGCGGCAAGGCCGGCGAGCACCAGCGCAGCGCCCGCACGCAAATCGCAGGCGTGAATCTCGGCGCCGGTAAACTTCTCGACGCCGGTGATAATCGCTGTGTTTCCCTCCACCTTGCTACAGGCTCCCATTGCGCTCAATTCGCGCAGATAGCGATACCGGCTCTCAAAAATAGACTCGGTCAAGACGCTGACCCCGCGCGCCAAGGCCATGGCCGTGCCGACCTGCGGTTGCATGTCGGTCGGAAAGCCCGGGTAAGGCAGCGTCTTTACATTGACCGGACGAAGGCGCGAGGTTCCGACCACGCGAATCGCATCGTCAAACTCGAGCACCTCGCAGCCCATCTCGATGAGTTTTGCGCTGATTGCCTCCATGTGTTTCGGAATCAGGTTTTTGACCATGATATCCCCGCGGGTAATCGCTGCCGCGAACATAAAGGTTCCCGCCTCAATCTGATCGGGAATAATGGAATAGGTCGCCGCATGAAAACGCGGGACGCCGACAATGCGAATCACGTCCGTACCTGCGCCCTTGATATTGGCTCCCATGCTGTTCAGGAAGTTCGCGACATCGACGATGTGCGGTTCCTTCGCCGCATTCTCCAGTATGGTTCTCCCCTCCGAGAGTGCCGCCGCCATCATGACATTGATCGTAGCGCCGACCGACACCACATCAAAAAAAGATGTGCTCTCCGCGGAGTTTTTCTGCTCTCAACGCGTATTCTGCCGTTGACAATCTCGACCTCGGCGCCGAGCGCGCGAAAGCCCTTTTAAGTGCTGGTCTATGGGTCTCTGCCCGATTTCGCAACCGCCCGGCATGGGCACATCCGCCCGTCCGTACTTTCCGAGCAACGCACCGATTAAATAGTAGGAAGCCCGAATACGCGTCATGTTCTCGGACTCCACCGAGAGCTCACGTATCCCTTTTTCCGTTGATTCGCACCGTGTGGTATCGAGGCGCGTCACATCCGCGCCGATTTCCCGAATCGCATCCAGCATCATATTAATGTCCTGAACGTCCGGTAAGTTTTCAATTAACACATCCTCATCGGCCATGACGGATGCTGCGAGTATGCCAAGCGCCGCGTTCTTTGCGCCGCTGATCGAGACCTCACCGACCAACGGATTGCCGCCTTTCATGATATATTGTGCCATCTCACTCCTTTTGGCGTTCCTTCGCCGGAACATGGTCAGTGCTACTATATCACAGCTTTCTTTATTCGTAAATCAGCGTGAAGAAGTGAGCGCAGCAAAGTCACTTCGCCCGTTTTCAAACATACGAGTCGCCTCTTCCGTCGTGAGCTTAAAGTAAGTACCGTCATCGATGCGATACAGCGAAACGGTCGAACGGTCGTAGCCGTAGAGAATGAGCGGGGTGCCGCCGTCCGAATAGGCGAGCAGCGGTGCGCCGCCCGAGACAAAGTAGAGTACCGCAGGCAAATTTGTTCCGTAGAGATCGAGCGCCGTCCCGTCCTGTCTTGCCGCGAGCAGCGCATCCTTACTCTGATCCGGATTTTTGATGTTTCGCGCACTCGCCGTGCCGGCCCGGCAGTAGAGCATGCGCCCGCCGCTCCGCACATAGCCGCGGTTTTCGTAGGCGATGTTGATGGCCTGCCCCGCACTCTGATAACGCCCCAGATACCTGCCCTGTCCGTAGGCCTCATAGCGCGCACTGTCATCGCTCTGTTTGTCGACCTGCATTCTCGGTGCGCTGTCAAAGCTCACCGCGTCCGATGCCGCCGCTCTTGCGCGCTTTGCCTGAAACCCGCGCGGTGTCGCCGTATAGTAGACCTTTTCCTTCTCGGCGTTGTTCTCGCTCAGCACACGCGGTGCCGTCTCTTCCATGGAGTTTGAGACTATGGTATCGCTCCCGCTCACGCGGAAGCTGTGTTCTCCCGTCTTCGTGATTTTTTCCAAATGAATACGCGTTCCCGTCACCTGCACATCCGAGAGCAGTACGCCGCTCTCCATGTAGCGCGTGGGATCCAGGTTCTTCGCATTGCTGTCCGTGATCTCAATGGCAGTGAGCGGCAGTTCCCGCACAACCCCGTTTAACTCCCAGCTGTTTCCCTCCTCGGCGATGCCGACCGCGAGGTCATGCCCCAGGTAGCCGAGCGGACGCAGTAACTGCCCCGTGCCCGCGACAATCGGGGTGCGCTTTCGGCTTTCCACCTGCATCTGGTTGATGGCGGAGGCCCCGAAACCGTTCGCCGTATCCTGCCAGGCAAGTTCTTCCTGCGAAGCGCTGACCTGTAAGTTACTCTGCGCCGCATCGGCACAGAGCACAATGTACTCTTTGCTCTGCAAATCGAGGCCGTAGACCGCATTGCCGAGTTTAAAATAAAAACATGGAGCCGCCGCTCTCCGCGGAAAAGTACTTCCATATCCGCCTGTAATTCTTCGAAGCTCTCGGTGGTCGGAATAAAGGCCTGCTCGGTGACCGCACTCTTCGCGCTGTCATAGCGCATCAGTGAGATACCGACCTCGCCCTCGTGTTCGCCGCGGTTCATATAGCCCGCAAGGAGGAAATCGATGTCGCCCTTGTCCGAGAGGGAGAGGATTTTCAGACGGTGCTTTCGGTAGCCCGCGCGCACACCGCTGTCCACACCGCTCCGAAACGAAAAAATTCGCGTGTAGAGACTGCGGGCGCCGTCGAGCAGCCAGAGGTCGCCGTTGGAAATAACGGCCTTCCAGCGCTTGCCCTTGCTGTCCGTTGCCTGCACGTTTCCGTCCTCGTTGATGCCGAGGTACATCTTGGCACCCGAAAAACTCGACTGATCGCCGAGGAAAATCTCGTGCATGGTGCGGGTGTAATCCATGAGGTAAATACGCTCCGGTCCCTTTCGCATCACGAAATTTTCGCTGATTTCAAACTGCATCTGCGTGCCGTCCTCGCTGTCTCTCGACGCGAGAAAACTGCGGGACACAATGGCCAAATTGCCGTTGTATTCGAGGAGGCGCAGATCTGCCTCTCCCGTCACGGTGAGTTTTAACCCGCCGTAGGTCAGTTGGTTAAAGCTCGACTTTAAGTCCACACGGCCGAGTGTTGTATTGTCTCCGCCATCACCGCTCTCCAAGAAAACCGCATTTTCCTTCGCGCGGTCATAGTCGAAGTTGCGGTTGCTGAAATCCTCCGCGAGCGAGACAAAGTCCGCCGCGCGGCCCGCTTCATCCGCCAGAATGCGCGCGTAGTAGTGGAGTTCTCCGACCTCCGCGGTCTTAACGGTCAAATCCAGTCGGTACTGGGTCCCCGGCTGCACCAGATTCTGGATGGGCAGCACTACTTTGACGTTCTTATCCTGTGTCTCCCAGTCCGTAATCTCCGTGCGCTCCACGAGATCCTTCAAATCCGCGGACCGGATTTCGTAGCGTATGCCCCGTCATCGTCACATCTCCGCTCTCAACGGAAAGCGGCAATTTTCTGTCCTCCGGCAAGACCACAAGGCTGTCGAATGCGATGTCCGCATCCGTCGCGTTCTTATAGGCATGGAGTACATCCATGCGGCGCGACAGGGTCTCCGGCCAAATCACGGGGAGTACGGGCTCCGCGAGATAGGTCCGCTCGCCGCTCTGCTGTCTCCGCTGCTCGCGAATCGAGAGCGCAAACCAGAGAATCAGAGCGACCGCAAACAGAAGCACAAACAACAATACACGAAAACGCAGTCTACGCTTGGGACCGCGGTCCATTTTGATCGGCATAAGTTCCTTCTTCTTTCCGGCTCTATGATTGTAAAACGACTGTTCACATGTTATCCTGTTAACAAACAAACGGCAGAGGAGGCGGCTTTTGTATGAATGATGACAGACAAGATCGCAGAATCAGGAAAACTCGCTCGGCACTTCGCCGCTGTCTGAGTGCTCTTCTTTTGAAAAAGCCGGTCAAAGATATCAGCGTTCGCGAACTCACCGAACTTGCCGATATCAACCGGGGTACTTTCTACCTGCATTACCACGATGTCTTTGATCTCTTGCAAAATCTGGAAGAGGAGATGTTCCTGAAATACACAGCGTTGCTCGACCGCCACGATGCAGAGGAAGTCAAGGAAAGTCCGCGGAAACTCTTGGTCGATCTGCTCTGTTTCATTCAGGAGAACGCGGACTTAATCCGCATTCTGATCGGTTCAAACGGCGATCCGAACTTTCTCCAGCGACTCCGTTCCGTCTTCCAGGAAAAGATTTTGGTGCCCTGGTGGCAGTCCATTGCCGGCAAATCCGAACAGGAATACGAGTACTTCTATTCCTATATCACGGAGGGCACAATCGGTTTAATTCACCGTTGGGTGGAAAACGGCACGGACCTCTCTCCCGAGGAAATGGCAACGCTCGCGGAGCGCTTCATCGTCTTCGGTTCCTCCACCCTGCTTCCGCCCGGTTGGACCCTCAATGACCGGGACTGAATCAAATAACAGAAAAGAGCGTCGGCACATTGCCGACGCTCTTTTTGTCTCCGTCAAATATCACCCGGCTTCTCAATCTGGACAATTGCGGACTTCTGCATCGGGATTCGGCAATTCTTGTTGTTGCCAAACTCAACGATTACCGTGTCTTCCGTCATGTCGATGATGACTCCGTAGAAGCCGGAAGTCGTGAGCACCGAGTCACCGACCGCAATGCTCGAAAGCAGCGCCTCCTGCTCCTTCTTCTGCTTCTGCTGCGGACGGTATGCCATGAAATAAATCAGCGCACCGAAAAAGATAATGTAAACGCCCCAGAACAGAATGTTGTTTGTTCCGCCTGTCAGTAAGACTCCGCTCATGCTTTTGCCTCCATGCCCTCTATTTTTCTTTCCTTATATGCCCGGAACTCACCTCGATCGATGGCGTCACGGATTTCTTGCATCATTGTATTATAAAAGTACAGATTGTGCAAGACGCAAAGCCGCATCCCGAGCATCTCTCCCGCCTTCAAAAGGTGGCGAATATAGGCGCGGGAATAGGAGCGGCAGGCCGGGCAGCCGCAGCCTTCTTCGATGGGCCGCGCGTCCAGCTCATACTTCTTGTTGAAGAGATTAATCTTGCCGCTGTTCGTGTATACATGTCCGTGGCGGCCGTTTCGCGAGGGGTACACGCAGTCAAAGAAGTCCACGCCTCGCTCGACCGCTTCCAGAATGTTCTGCGGTGTGCCGACTCCCATTAAATAAGTCGGCTTTTCGCGCGGCAACTCCGGAACCACGGCATCGAGAATGCGGTACATTTCCTCCGCGCTCTCGCCGACCGCAAGTCCGCCGACCGCGTAGCCGTCGAGATCCAGCTCCCGGATTTCCCGCGCGTGGCGTATGCGCACATCCTCGAGTATACCGCCCTGATTGATTCCGAAGAGCAGCTGCTCCGGATTCACGCGGTCCGGCAAAGCATTGAGTCGCGCCATCTCCGTTTGGCAGCGCTTTAACCAACGCGTGGTTCTGTCCACACTCTGTTCGATATAGCTTCGCTCCGCAAGACTCGGCGGGCACTCGTCGAAGGCCATCGCAATCGTGGATCCCAGATTCGACTGGATTTGCATGCTCTCTTCGGGCCCCATGAAAATCTTTCTGCCGTCAATGTGGGAGCGGAAGGTGACGCCCTCCTCTTTGATCTTTCGCATGCCCGACAGTGAAAACACCTGGAAACCGCCGGAATCCGTGAGTATGGGCCTGTCCCAGTGCATGAAACGGTGCAGACCGCCGAACTCGTGAATCAGTCGGTCTCCGGTGAACTTCCCGTCGCCCGGGCGCACATGGAGGTGATAGGTATTCGAGAGCTGCACCTGCGTGCCGATTTCTTTTAAGTCTTCGGTCGATACCGCCCCCTTGATGGCGGCCACCGTGCCCACATTCATAAAGACCGGCGTCTCAATGCTGCCGTGCACCGTCTCCATATGTGCGCGCTTTGCTCTTCCCTCGCTTGCCAGAATTTTGTATTTCACTCTTTTTCCTCTCTGCCAAGAAGAGGAGGAGCTCTGCTCCCCCTCTTCTATTCGCGTATCACCGAGAGCTCTGCTCTCGAAATGTCTTACTTTTTCTTTTTCTTTGCAGCCTTTTCAGCTTTCTCCGCAGCCTTCTGCGCCGCCTCTTCCTCGGCCTTCTTCTTCTCGTACTTGCTCTCCATGAGATCCCAGAGCGGGCTTGCGATTGCAATCGAAGAATAGGTACCGAAGATGGTTCCCACCATGAGCGGCAGGGTGAAGTCGCGAATCGAGGACACACCGAGCAGGAAGAGAATAAAGATGGTCACAAAAGTCGTGAGCGAAGTCAGAATGGAGCGCGAGAAAGGTCTCCGTGATACTCTTGTTCGCAATCTCTCTTCTGTCCATGCGCGGGTAGAGCTTCTGATTCTCACGAATGCGGTCAAAGATGACAATCGTGTCGTTAATCGAGTAACCGACCAGCGTCAGCATGCAGGCCACGAACGAGGAGCCGATGCTCCAGCGGAACACCACGTAGAATGCAAAGAGCACCAACACATCGTGGCAGAGGCACATGATGGCCGAAGCCGCAAAGCGGAAATTCGAGAAACGGAAGCGAATGTAGATCAGCATGAGGAGCAGTGCAATCGCAACCGCGAGCACCGCATCTCGGCGCATCTCACCGGAGATTGTGCCGGAGATGCTCTCCGCCGTAATCTTCTCTTGATCGATACCGAACTTCTCGGCCAGAGCCTGATCCAGCGCCTGGCGCTCGTCCACACTGAGCGCGCGGGTCTTGATGATTACCTCATCGGTGCCCTGGACCTTTGCCGCCTGAATGTCGTTGTCACCGGTAATACCGGCAACCACCGGCTTCACTTCCGTGTCGATGCGCTCAAGCGACATATCCTCGTTGAAGGTCACGTTGGTCGAGGTGCCGCCCTTAAAGTCGAGGCCGAAGTTCAGCGCGCTGCCGTTCTTCGCCTGGTAGACAGCCATGCCGATGAACCCGGTCGCAATGATGGCGAGGGCAAAGCCGAAGAAGAACTTGCGCTTGCCGATAAAATCAAAGGTCTTTCTCTCTTGAATTTTTCCGAAGAGTCCCTTCTTGTCGAGACCGAGCTCGAGGAAGGAAGTAACCCAGCCTCTCGTAATCAGGAGCGCCGTGAACATGGAGACCACAACACCGAGGCCAAGCGTCGTCGCAAAGCCCTTAATGGTGCCCGTGCCCATGATGTAGAGTACGGCCGCCGCAATCAGCGTGGTAATGTTACCGTCGATAATTGCGGAGAGTGCCTTGTGGAAACCGGACTTAACCGCCTCGCGCACACTCCTGCCGAGGCCGATTTCCTCGCGGATACGGGTGAAAATAATGACGTTCGCATCGACCGCCATACCGACCGAGAGGATGATACCCGCGATACCCGGAAGGGTCATCGTGATATCGAAACGCGCTGATTAAGCAGACCGTGAGGCTGATATAGAGCGCCAGTGCGAGCGCCGCCGCAAGACCCGGCAGCCAGAAGATGCCGACCATGATTGCGACAATCGCAAGGAAGCCGACCGCACCCGCCTTTAAGCTGGTGTGAATTGCCTGCTGACCGAGCTGAGCGCCGACCACGTTCGAACGGAGCTCTTCGAGCTCAAGGCGCAGCGAACCGATGCGGATCGTGGACGCAAGCTGATCTGCCTCCTCGAAAGTTCTGCATGCCGTCGATCTGGCAGGTTCCGCCCGTAATCGCATCGCGGACCACCGGGTTCGAATACGTTCTGCCGTCGTAGATAATCGCAATGTGCTGGCCGACCAGCTTGCTCGTCGCGTCGGCAAAGGCCTTCGCCCCTTCCTCGGTGAAGACGAGCTCCACGAGATACTGGTTCTGTCCCGTGGTCTTGTCCTGCATCTGTGCCGGCTTTGCGCTCTTCACCTGATCGCCGGTCAGAATGACCGCGCCGGTCGGATCCACAAAGGTCAGCGAACCCGGACGACCGAGATCTTCGAGAATCTGGTTTGCATCCGAGACGCCCGGAATGTCGATGTTAATGCGATTCCGGCCCTCCTGATAGACCTGCGCCTCGGTGGAGTAATTCTCCACGCGCTGCTGGAGCTTGAAGATGGTATCCTTCATGTCCTGCGCGCTCGGATTCTCCTCCTTCGCCTGGTAGGTGATGCTGACACCGCCCGCGAGATCCAGACCGAGCTTAATCTTATTGCCGCGCATACTGTCGTACGCGAGATATAAGAAGCCCGCCAGAAGCGCAAGAAGCACCAGAAGGCGCAGCGCGCCCTTTCCCTTTTCGCTCTTCATACTTGCTACCTCCCCTTGATGGTCAGATTGCCGCCTGCTCCTCCGCCGCTGCCGCCGCATCCAACATCTCGGCCGCTTTGATCATGATCGCACACTCAATCCGCTTTTTTTGCATCGCGCAGCCAATCTCATAGGCATCCGTCAGGTTGTGATGGAAGTTGTGAGAATTTGCCGCACAGCCGCCGCTGCAGTAGAAACGAACCTCGCAGTCCTTACACTGCGGCTTGGCATAGACATTACATAATTTGAACTCATCGCAGATGTCGCTGCGCTGAATACCGCTGTCAACATTGCCGAGCAGGAATTCCTCCTTGCCGACAAACTGATGGCAGGGATAGAAATCGCCCCAGGGCGTCACCGCGAGATACTCGGTGCCCGAACCGCAGCCCGAGAGACGCTTTGCGACACAGGGTCCCTGCTTCAAATCAATCTGGAAGTGGAAAAAGACAAAGCCTCTTCCCTCCCGGCGACGCTTCACATACTCCGCGGCGAGCTTGTCGTACTGCTCGAGGATAATCGGCAGATCTTCCTCACGTATCGCATAGGGCTCCGCGGGGTCCGCGACCACCGGCTCCATACTCATCTTCTCAAAGCCGAGATCCGCAAAGTGCAACACATCCTCCGAAAACTCCAGGTTGTTGTGCGTGAAGGTGCCGCGGATGTAGTAGTCCTTGTGCAGCTTTTCCCGCTCCGCCGCAAAGCGCTGGAACTTCGGGACAATGATATCGTAGCTGCCCTGCCCGCCGCGCGTGGGACGCATGCGGTCGTTCACTTCTTTGCGGCCGTCCAGCGAGAGGACCACATTCGACATCTCTTTGTTGCAGAACGCCGTGATCTCATCGTTCAAGAGCACGCCGTTCGTGGTGAGCGTGAAGCGGAACTGCTTGTCGTGCTCCTTCTCGAGCGAACGCCCGTACTCGACGAGCTGCTTTACAACCTTCCAGTTCATGGTCGGCTCGCCGCCGAAGAAATCGACCTCGAGATTTCTGCGAGAACCCGAGTTCGCAACCAGGAAATCCAGTGCCTTCTTGCCGACTTCAAAACTCATCAGCGCTCTTCTGCCGTGGTACTCGCCCTCTTCCGCGAAGCAGTAGCGACATGCAAGGTTGCAGTCGTGTGCAATGTGAAGACAGAGCGCCTTGACAACCGTCTTGCGCGCCTTAAAGTCGCGCACAAAGCTCTGATAGCCGTCCGTGGTGAAGAGCTCCTCGGCGTCAATGAGAGCCTGCATGGTCTCAATGACTTCCTCGATTTCCTCCGCCGGATAATCCGCCTTCAGTTCCGCGCGGACCGCCTCCTTGGCTGCCTCGGAGAGCGGCGTCGCCTTCTCCAGTTCTCCGACCACCGGCTCCGCAGCCTGCACCGCCCGGTAGAACGCCGGATCCGCGACATGCACGGAGCCCGAGTTGACGTCCATCACAATGGCAATGCCGTTGTTGATAAATTGGTGAATCAAGCCTTTACCTGCTTTCTATATACAAACTTCTTTATAAAACACATGCGAACGCCGTCCGAAACGGGCTGCAAAAATACCTTGCAAGATAAGAACCCCTACAATCCTCTCAGACTGTAGGGGTCTCCCGTCGTCTCCGGGACCTTATCTGTTCTCGTTCTCGCAGCTCTGATTTCCAACGGTGCAGGAAGTCTTGCACGCGGACTGGCAGGAAGTCTGGCACTCGCCACAACCACCATGCGCCATGCTTGCCTTCAGAGGCTTCTCATTCAGCGTCATAACATGCTTCATCTCATTGTCCTCCTCTCCGTGATACTCTGAAAAATTATAACATACCGTATATTACTTGACAACGGCTTTCTCCGCCGCGAGGGTCAGCTTGACCTCGGCAATTCTGGTCTGTTCCATGCGCGTCACCGTAAAAGCGTATGCCGTCCCGCACCACGCTCTCGCCCTCCTTCGGGAAATGTTCGAGCTGCTCCAGCACATAACCGCCGATCGACTCATAGTCCTCCGAGGAAAGCTTTAACTGCAGCGCCTCATTCAAATCGTCAATCTTTGACGTTGCCCTCAACGAGATAGGTGTTCGGGGCAAGGCGCCGTATGCTCTTCTCCTCATCGCGGTCGTATTCGTCGCGGATCTCTCCCACGATTTCCTCGAGAATATCTTCCATGGTCACCATGCCCGCGGTCACACCGTACTCATCGAGCACAATCGCGAGGTTCGTATAATTTTTCCGCATCTCGACCATGAGCTCCGAAGTCTTCTTCTGCTCATAGGTAAAGAGCGGTTTCCGCATCAACTCCGCAATGCGGAAATTTTTCTCCGGCGCGCGGAACAGAAGATCTTTGACATTCAAAATGCCGACTATGGTGTCCGCCGAATCCTTATAGACCGGGATCCGCGTGTACTGCTCTTCGCGCACCACCTCCATCAATTCTTCTTTCGTCGCGTCAATGTCGATGCAGGTCATATCGATGCGCGGAATCATGATATCGCGCGCGCTCCGATCGCCGAAATCAAAGACATTGTCGATGATTTTTCCGCTCGTCGTTCTCGAGCACGCCGTCCTCATGCCCCACCTGGACTATGGTTCTTAACTCCTCCGCGGTCATGAGCTCTCTCTCGTTCGGGCGATCCGCGCCGAAGAGTTTCATCACAAGACGCGCCAGATTGTTGACCACAAAGACGAGGGGCGTAAAGAGCCACATCAGACTGCGCACCGGCCCCGCCGCGCAGAGGGCAATGCGCTCCGCGTTTCGGCTTGCCATGGTTTTCGGCGCAACCTCGCCGAATACCAGAACCGCAAGCGTCAAAACACCGGTCGCCACACCGACCATCTTGCTGCCGAAAGAGCGAGAGCGTCACTGTCGTCGCGAGCGAGGAGGCGTAGAGATTCACCACGTTGTTGCCGATTAAATATGACCGAGAGCATTTTCTCAGGCTTCTGCAAAATCGCAAAGCAGGGTGACAGCCCTCTTATCGCCCTGGCCCCGCAAGCGTGCGGACGCGTATGCGGTTCACGGTCGTGAGGGCCGTCTCCGCCGAAGAAAACAGGGCGGAGGTTCCGAGCAAAACAACGAGCAGACATAGTTGTATCAGATCCTGACGACTCACGCTTGTCTCCTTTCGGAAATCAGACGTTTCAGTCCCCGGATAAGCTCAAGCGCCGCCGTAAGCCCCATGCCGAGCGCAATGAAACAATCGCCGAGGTTAAATACCAAATGTTCCGTTTTTTGATTGGTGAGGGAAAGGTAATCCACCACAAAGCCGCGGAAAAAGCGGTCAAAGAAGATTGCTCGCGCCGCCCGCAAGCACCAAGGCGAGCGCTGTCTTTTCAAACTTGCGGCCGCGCTTCGGGAGCAGGGCGGAAAAACGAAACAGCACCAGACTCTCAATGAGCAGCGGGCCGCCCAGTCACGATTTCCCGGCGCTTTTCGAGAAATCCGAGCGGCAAACCTTCGTTGTGAAAGCGCTTTAAGAGGAGCAGTGGCTTTCCGGGCGGCAGTTCCCGCGGAAACGCCTTCTCAGGCAGTGCTTCGACCGCACTCTTCCCGATTAAATCGAGTGCGGTGAGTAGCGCAATCAGGCGATAATACCACATTACGCCGCCCCCATGGGTTTGCCCATCAAAGTCGAAATGATATACCAAATCAACACAATCACACCGAGCACAATGCGGTAGTAACCGAAGACCTTGAAGTCGTTTTTCTTAACCCAACTCATCAGGAAGCGTATCGAGTACAGCGAGACCAGGAAGGCCACCGCCATGCCGAGCACGAGGTAGAGAATCTCGGCATTGCCGAAGGGGAAGCCGAATTTTACGAATTTTACAAACTTCAGGAGGCTGGCGCCGAACATAACCGGGATGCCGACAAAGAAGGAAAATTCCGCCGCCACCGCGCGGGAACAGCCGAGAAGCACTGCGCCGAGTATCGTGACGCCCGAGCGCGAAGTGCCGGGAATCAGCGCAAGCACCTGAAACATGCCGATGTAGAGCGCGGTCTGGTAGTTGAGCTGCCACATCTTGGTAATCTGCGGCTTGCTCGTCTGATTCCGGTTCTCAATCAGAATGAAAAGGACGCCGTAAACGACCAGCATAATCGAAACCACGAGGCCGTTGTAGAGGTGCGCGTCCATCCAGTCGTCGAGCAGCTTGCCAAGGATGGCCGCAGGTATGCAGGCAACAATAATCTTACTCCAGAGCGTCAGCGCCACCCACCTCTGATCGCCTCGTTTCGAGCGACTCAAGGGATTCAGGCGTTCAAAGTAAAGCATAACCACGGCGAGTATCGCGCCGAGCTGAATCATCACGCGAAACATCTCCATGAATTCCGGTGAGACATCCAGATGAATCAACTGGTCGATCAGAATCAGATGGCCGGTCGAACTGATCGGCAACCACTCGGTAAAGCCTTCGACCATACCGAGCACGATCACTTTAAGGATTTCAATGATGCGCATACGTAATCTCCGTCTTCTTTCTCTTTCGTTTGCATTTGCCTTCAGATGTTTTCAATCTGCCAGTCAATCGGCGTTTCCCCGACCGAACGCAGAAAGTCATTGGCCTTTTGAAAGTGGCCGCAGCCGAAGAATCCCCGGTTTGCCGAGAGCGGCGAGGGATGCGGTGAAGTCAGTACAAGGTGGCGCTCCCGGTCTATCATCGAAAGTTTCTCCTGTGCGGGACGCCCCCAGAGCAGAAAGACCAGGCGCTGATCCGAGCTGTTTGCAGCCCTTAGAATCGCATCCGTAAACTGCTCCCAGCCCTTGCCTCGGTGCGAGAATGCCGCGTGCGCCCGCACGGTGAGCACCGTGTTTAAGAGCAGTACTCCCTGCTCCGCCCACTTTTTCAAGTAGCCGTTGTTCGGGATATAGCAACCGAGCTCTTCCTGTAACTCGCGGTAGATGTTCTTCAGCGACGGCGGTATGACACGCTGCTCGGGCAATACCGAAAACGCGAGCCCGTGCGCCTGGTTCGGTTCATGATAAGGGTCCTGCCCCAGTATCACCACGCGGACTTTTTCGAGCGGTGTCAGTTCCAGCGCCTCAAAAATTCTGTTTGCCGGCGGGTAGATTTGCTGCGTCCGGTACTCTTCTTCCACAAACTGATAGAGCTCCGCGTAATAGGGCTTTTTAAACTCCACCTGCAGAGCCGGAAGCCAGTCATTCTGAATTGCGGCCACCTGTTTTGCCATCCTCTCTTCCAGGATATATCCTGTTTTTTGATCGAAATCAGTCCTAATATCATAGCATGATTTTCGCGCAAGCCATACACTGCTAAACCCTTGTATTTTCAAGGTTTTTCAATCGGACAAGTCACGAAAATCTCTTGCAATGGCTCTGCATTGGTAATAAATCAATAACGCGTTCGTAAGAAGCCCCGAAGCGCGTTATCTTCGCGCAGAGCTATCGGTAGTAGTATAGCATCCGTTGCTGCATTTTACAAAGAGCGGGCTTCCGCCCGCTCTTGTTTACTCTTATACCGGCACTCACCCTTCCGTGTCACTCCCGTTTCTGATTTGCTATGAACTCTCTCATAAGCCTCTGGATAGCCTCGACTTGGCTTAGCCCGGCGCCCATCTGCGTCCACATAGCTCATCCGGTTTCGTCTTCTTCATACTGCTCCTCTCTGAGTGCTATTTTCGATAGCCCACTTGTGTTTTTCGGAGTGCGCGCCTCTCCCCCACCTTCCGGAGTGTCCGCCGGTGCGCCCACCAGTGCATCAAAAAAGCACAGCCGCTATGACTGTGCTTTTGTTGCTGTTATTCAGTTGGTGCCGCTGTGTCCCGGTGCTCAGGTATCGAATACGGGCTCAGATATTGGTTGGTTATCTCAACAAGTCTGGCATGGATAGCTTGAATCTCCGGAGGCGCATCCGGGCGAATCCCCCTCCTTTAGCGGCGTAGGGCTTGACCTTATCAAACATTCGCTTCTCTTCTTCGGTGAACTTGATTCTCATTCAAACCTCCTTTCCCGCTTTATGCGTCTTTGCATCGCTGCTGATTCCAGCGCATTCTTCATCTCAAATTCTGCTTCTACTTCGTCGAAGCGACTTATTAGAAACATCCCGCCTGCATATTCGCTAATCTTTGCGGCTTGTTCGGCATCATTAACACCCAAACGCTCCATCCTCTTTCGACTCTTTTCTGCAAGCCTGGCAATATAAGCGCTCTCGTTTTCACGCGTTATTGTCCAGCCTTCTCGAACAGCGTCATACGCCTGATGTCGGTGCCACATTTCATGAATAATCACACCCAACCGCTCTTCTGGCGAAACATTGTCCCGATCCCAGATGTACTTCACGGTATTATCCGCGGCGTCATACGCGCCTGCCGCATCATATAATTCGTCTATTGCCACTATAATCAGCGTCGGCATCTCTGTCAAGGGAACGCCAAACATTTGCATAGCTTTTCCCGTTTCTTGATAAAAAATATGGAGCCCCTTGGGCTTAATACCCACACGCTCTGACACATAGACTGGGGAGGCATAGGTCACGATTCTATCTGTCACAACCCACTTTTCCCAATTCGGATCTTTCATACTCCTCTGTGGATACGCTCCCCCCTTCTTCCCGATCCAGCCTCCTGTATTTCTGTGCTCCAGCCTCAAAGCTTTTCTGCCAAGACTCACGCGTCGTCTTCTCCATCCGGTAGGTCAAAAAGCAGCGGCAGTTGATATCCTCTCCCGCTACATTCGTCTGCCCGGGAGCGGGACCGCGCGCGCCGGGAAACAAAAAAGCATAAAATAAGAGCCCCTGCGCAGCTTTTTTGCCGCACAGAGGCTCTGTCCCCGCACTCAGCGTACTTCTCGGTGCAGGGTATAACGCCGGAGTCTCGGGCAATACTTCATTGCCTCCATGCGCTCCGGGTGGAGTTTCTTGTTCTTCGTGGTGGTATAGTTCCGATCGCCGCACTCCGTGCAGGCGAGCGTGACGCGCGTTCTCCCTGAATTTGCCATGGCTTTTCTCCTCTCAAGAAACCGCTCCGGCAAGGGCCGAAGCGGTCATCAGGCTACAGTTGAGGCGAAAACTCTTGCGACTTTGAGGCTTTCGTATTTGCATCCTGTTTGCATATTCATAGTAGCAAAGCCATGTTTTGCTGTCAATCCATCTTTTTTTTTTTCTTCGAGCACTTGGAAGATGAAGAACTTGAGGTAGTAGGTCTCTCCCGCTGCCCAGAGGATCGGGTGATCCGGCGCCTGGGTGGAAAAATACACTTGGCGAAGTCGCTTTCTCGCGCCGCGAGCCGCCTCCTGATCGGTCTTTGCAAAGAGCGCCTGATCCATAAAGTGCGAGCAGGAACAGGTCGCCAGGAAGCCGCCGTCCCGAACCAGCTTCATGCCGCGGAGATTAATGTCTCGGTAGCCCTTGACCGCGCGCTTTATGGTCTCCCGCGATTTGGTAAAAGCAGGCGGATCCAGTATGACCAGATCAAAGCGCTCGCCCTCTGCCTCCAGCTTCGGCAATAGATCAAAGACATCCGCGGTCTCAAAGCGCACCCGCTCGGAGAGTCCGTTTAAAGCGGCATTCTCGGTGGCCTGCGAAACACCGAGCGCAGAGGCATCGACCCCCAACACTTCCCGCGCGCCCGCAAGGCCCGCATTCAGGGCAAAGGAGCCCGTGTGCGTGAAGCAGTCCAGCACCCTTGCGCCCTGCGAAAAGCCCTGCACCGCGCGGCGGTTTAACTTCTGATCGAGGAAAAAGCCGGTCTTCTGCCCCTCGGCCACATCCACCCAATAGTGGACGCCGTTCTCGCAAATCTGAACTTTGGTGTCAAAGGGCTCGGAGAGGAAACCCTTGACTCTGTCCATGCCCTCCTTGAGTCTCTCCTTCGCATCGCTCCGCTCGTAGACACCGCGGATCGGAAGGCCCCTCCTGCAGAGAGGACTTCGAGAAGTATCTTTAGGACTCTCTCCTTCATTCGGTCCATGCCGAGCGCAAGGCTCTCGAGCACCAAGACATCGTTAAATTTGTCCACGGTGAGGCCGGGCAAAAAATCCGCCTCGCCGAAAATCAGACGGCAGGCTCCGGTATCGATGACCTGCTTTCGAAGCCGCACCGCAGCCTCAATCCGTGCGCGAAGAAAGGCATCGTCGATTTCCTGCGCCGCGTTTCTGGTCATCATGCGCACGCGCAGCTTGGAATGCAGGTTCATGAAAGCCGTTGCCGAGGGGATAGCCGTCGTGATCCAGTACGGTCACAAGGTCTGCCGTTCGTAAAATTGCCCTCGACCCGCGCCACTTCGTTGTCGTAGATCCAGGCACCGCCGCTCTTAAAAGCGCGTCCGCTGCCCGGCTTTAAACTCACTTTGCAGGGATACATCCTTTTCCCCTCCTCAGTTCTTTGCATACCGGGCTCCCAGCGCACCGAGACACCCATGCCGAAGGCATTCGGACCCGTGTGGCAGGAGACACTGTAGGAAAGCGGATCGTAGAAGACCGTCTCCGTCGGAAAGGCCTCCTGTCCCAGCTTCTTCCACTCCTCGATATCGGCCTCGTCCGGGAAGCTGCCCGCCTGGCCGACCCATATCTTTCTGCCGGCGTCCAAGAAGCCCTGCGCCGCCTTCAAAATCTCCTCGACCTCGCGCTTCTTGCAGTGCTTGCTGCCGCGCACCGTCGCAAAGGGCTCCACCTTCTCACCCTTGATGACAAGGAGAGGGCTTGATGTTCAGAATGCTGCCCACCGTCGCCGCAGCGCCGGAAATCCGGCCGCCGCGCTTCAAATATTTCAGATCTTCCACGCCCACGTAGACAATGGAGAGAAGGGCGATTTTTTCAATTTCCTCGCGCATCTCCCGCGCCGAGAGCCCCGCCTCGCGCATTGCAAGCGCATCCAGCACAATATGGCGCATCGTAATCGAGATGCGGTGCGCATCCGCGACCTCGACTCTGCCGTCGTAATCCTCCGCGAGGAGACGCGCCGAGGTGTAGGTACCGCTTAAGCCGGAGGACATCGGAATAAACAAAATCTCATCGTAACTCTCAAGCAAATTGTCCCAGAGGCTTGCCATCTCGCCGGGAGAGGGCTGGGAAGTGCGGAGCACCGTATCGCTGGTCAACAGCTCGTAGAAATGCGCCGTTGTCAGGTTCTTACCCTCGTGGTATACATCCTCCCCCGCAATGAAGGGCATCGGAAGCACCGAAATGCCGAGCTGTTCCGCCTCTGCCTGGGAAATGCCGCTGTTCGAATCTGTCACAATCGCTGTCTTCATGCTTCACCTCGCTTCTTTCTCTGTCAACGCGCGGTAACTCTGCGCCGGCAGGGCTATGTGTTCCCGCTGAAATGCTTCCGCTATGCGCCCGGTGAGCGCATAGTTTAAATCCCAATACTCCTTGGTCTTACACCAGACGCGCAGGGTAAAGACCTGCCCTCGCTCCTGCAGTTCGGTCAGCGCGACAAAGGGCGCTGCCGGGGCGTCCGGCGGCAGAAGCACCGTCTTTTCCGCCTCGATTGCCGTGCGAAGCAGCTTTGAAAACGCTCTGCGATATCCGCCTTCGCCCCACAAGGAAGGTCAGATCCAGATCTTCGCTTCTGCCATGGGCGCTGTAGTTCGTGATGTTCGCATTCATCAAGACTGCCGTTCGGAACCGTAATCTTCTTGTTGTCTATGCCCGATCAGCACCGTGTAGAAGAGACCCGATCTCATCGACCGTGCCGCCGACCTGATCCCGGTCTCAATGTAATCGCCGATTCGGAAGGGGACGCGCGAGTGTCAGCATAATGCCGCCCGCCAGATTTCGAGAGCGCCCCTGCATTGCAAGACCCAAGGTCACACCCGCCGAAGCGATGACCGCAGTGACCGAAGCCATCGGAACGCCGAGCAATCGCGACCACGGCAATCACCAAAGAGCGCATGGAGCAGCTGCCTGGTCAGAGATTCAGCATGAAAAGCGCTGCATGGTCTCTGTCCACGGGAACCTTGACACTCGGCTTTGTCGACAAGTCGTGAATCTTTCGAATGATTACGGTGCCCAGTTTCCAGACCAGCAGCGGGCAAAACACTAAGACGAAGCAAGCCGCCCCAGAGCATGGCTCCCGTCCCCGGTTTCCAGAGCACATTGTGCCAGAAACCACTGCAAAAAGCTCACATGCTCGCTCACCTTCTCCGTGACCGCTTCCGAAACCGCGCTTGATACTTGTTCGACTTGATCTGTCATAGCAACCTCCTCACAGCATCGGGGAAATTAAGCGAAGCAGACAGTGCTCTGCGCGCTGAAATAAGGTTCTTCCGTAGAGATACTGCTCCGTGACCTCGCGGCACTGCGGAAAGGTGTCAAGAAAGCATTCTTTCATCTTCGCAATCGCGCGGTAGCGGTAAAAGAGCACGCCGTTCTCAAAGTGATGATAGAGCGAGCGAAAATCAAGGTTAATGGTGCCGCAGGCCGCAAGTTCATCGTCCGCGACACATTGCTTCGCGTGCATGAAACCCGGTGTGTATTCGTAAATCCGCACGCCCGCCCGCGTCAGCACATTGTAATAGGAGCGCGTCGCCTGATAGACCATCTTCTTATCCGGAATGCCGGGCGTTATGATGCGCACATCCACCCCGCGCTTTGCCGCCAGGCAAAAGGCCTGGCTCATCTCATCCGTGATGATGAGATAGGGCGTCATAAAGTAGACATAGCGCTTCGCGTGGTTTACGAGGTTCATGTAAACGTTTTCGCCCACCTGCTCCCCGTCGAGCGGTGAATCCGCGTAGGGCTGGCAGTAGCCGGGCTCCGCCGCGCAGTAGGACGGAAGGCTTAGATAACGTTCTAAGTTTTCGACATCTTGCCGTTCTCCCCGAATCGCATTCCAGTTCTCAAGAAAGATGCCGGTCAGGCTGCGCACCGCCTCTCCCGTAAGACGTATGCCGGTGTCAAACCAGTGGCCGTAGGGGTGGGTGATGTTAAAGTACTCCTCCGCCAGATTGTAGCCGCCGGTAAAGCCCACCTTGCCGTCGATCACCGTGATTTTCCTGTGGTCTCTGTGGTCTAGAAAGGCGTTGAAGATCGGCGTCATCGGATTAAACACGCGCGCCTGTATGCCGGCCTCTTCCATGCGGCGTATAAAATCGTGGTCGATAAACCAAATACTGCCGATGTCGTCGTAAAAAAGCCGCACCTCAACCCCCGCCGCGGCGCGCTCGGAAAGCACTTCAAAAAGGCGCTCGAATGCCGTCTTTTCCTCGATGGCATGATACTCCATGAAGATAAAGCGCTCTGCCTTTTTGAGCGCCTCGAGTTGCGCCTCAAAAGCCTCTTCCGCGGTCGAATAAAAACAGATATCGGTGTCGCGGTAGACCGGGTAGCCGAGTCGGTCGGAGAGATAGCGGAACTGGTTTGCGATACCGTAGTCCACGCTCTCCAACTCTTCCAGAATACCGCCCTGTTGCGGCATGGCCGGGAACAGATGCTCGTCTATGATTTCGTAGCGCCGACGCATGCGCTGGGTCGCGCCGTTAAAACCCGATCAGCAAAGATAGAGCGGCACGCCGAGAAAAGGGGCTCCCGCAATCAGAAAGAATCCACGGGCATTTTCATGGCAGCGTTGATGTGGCGTCCCGTAGATACCGAGCACCAGAATAAGGGCGAGTCCCTGGATCAGGAGCGGAATCCAGGGGATACTCTCCCAGTCAGATTTGCGGAGTACGATGTAGACCCATACGAGTTCCACGATAATTGCAAACAGCGCAAAGAACCCCGTTTGATGCCGTTTCGCACCTCTGTCTTGCGTTCGACTCGCATTGCCCGTCTCATTCTGTCCGGCCTCCTTTCTGCCCAAGCGATGTTCCCCTCAGTGTAACACGCGTTGCATTTCTTGTCGCCTTTTTATCGACTTTACTCCTACTTTGCGCCGCTCTGTGCTAAAATAGAGACATCTGAATCGGTCGGTATTTTGCATGGTTTAGGAGGAGAAACATATGAAAGAACTCGGCTACTACGACGGCAAATTCGGTCCTCTCACAGAGATGCAAATTCCCATGTGCGATCGCGCCTCCTGGTTCGGCGACGGCGTCTACGACGCAGGTCCCGCGAGACACGGGGTCATTTTTGCGCTGGATGAACATGTGGACCGCTTCTTCCGCAGCGCGGCGCTGCTCGATATCACGATGCCGCTTACGAAGGAAGAGCTGAAGGCACTCTTGCAGCGCCTGCTCGGCGAGATGGATGACGACGAACTCTTTGTCTACTACCAGGTGACGCGCGGCAACCCCACCGTCCAGAAGCGCTCCCACTGTTACGAGCACGGGGTCCCGGGAAAGCTCTGGGTTTCTCTGAGTCCGAACCGTATTTCGGACGGCAAGGAACCTGTCTCGCTGATTACCCTCGAGGACACGCGCTTTTTGCACTGTAATATCAAGACCCTGAACCTGATTCCCTCGGTCATAGCTTCCCAGAAGGCAAAGGACGCAGGTGCCGATGAGGCCGTCCTTTATCGCCCGGGCGAACTCGTGACCGAGTGCGCGCACTCCAATGTCCACATCTTAAAGGACGGCGTCTTAAAGACCCATCCGGCGGATAACCTGATTCTCGGCGGCATTGCCCGCGCCCACCTGCTCCGCGCATGCGCGGCGCTCGATATCCCGACGGATGAGACCGCCTTTACGCTGACCGAGCTCTTTGATGCGGACGAGGTCATTGTCACAAGTTCCTCGAATCTCTGCATCCGCGCCGAGAAAATAGACGGCAAGCCCGTCGGCGGCAAGGCTCCCGAACTCTTTGAGCGCCTCCGCAGCTACTTAATCGATGAATTTCTCACGGAGACCGCCTGATTCAGGCGGTCTTTTTACTTGCCAGAAAACGGTAAATCGCGGTGCCGATGATCAGTATATAGCCGAGCACACTGAGGAGATCCGGGAGTTCTCGAAAGAGCAGAAACCCGAAGAGCGCCGCAAAGACCACCTGAATATAGTCGTAAACCGAAATCTCCTTTGCCGGCGCATAGGTATAGGCCATCGTGATGCCGAGCTGTCCGAGCGCCGCCGCGCAACCGGAGAGCAGCAGAAACGCGAGTTGCCGCGCCCCCATGCTCTCATACTGCGCAGGCATGAAAGGGCAACACCGTGACACAGGAAAAAGAGCGAGAAACGCAGAGGATGATTACCGCCCCTTGACACCGCCCTGTCCCGCCTTTCCGCACGAAAGGTGTAGGCCGTACCCGCACAAAAAGCCGCCGAAGAGGCCCCACCAGCGCCGAGAGCGAGGCGAGACCGAGCCCCGGCTTGATGACCAGTGCTGCACCCGCTCGAGTGCGACCGCGAGGCAGAACCAGTCCCGCTTTTGACCGGACTGCTCGCGCAGAAATAAAGAGTGACATCAGGATTGCAAAAAAACGGGCGACATCTTATTTGAGCATCGTCGAATCGGCAATCGGCAGGTGATCGATGGCCCAGAAAAGTTTCGCAATCACGCCGAGCATCCCAATCAGACGAGCGCAGGAACACAGCCATCCGATTGCCCTTTGCCGATGCGGAACGGGTTCCCTCGGAACGCCGTAACATCAGGAATCGCGACCAGCGCCGCAACCAGATTCCGAAAAGAACACCTTTTTGCATGACCGGCAGCGGGCCCGGCGAGGCGCACAAAAACCGCCATCATCGAAAAAAAGCCCGCCGCCGCGAGCACAATGAAAACAAATTCCCTTTACGGTATTTCCTCTCAAATCCCTAAGACCTCCAGCTTTCTGTTTCTTCCAGGATATTTTTGCGATGAAACAACGCTTTTTCGCAAGGCGTTTTGCCTGCAGCGAAATGATTCACGGAAAATTCAAACAGCTTTCTCCTTGTTTTGCTTGCATTTCCGTCCTTGTTATATACATACTAATTAGTTACAGCTATCTTATTTTATAAGGAGGTACTATAATAGATATGAAGAATTTGGATCGCTATCTCTCCAATCTGATGATAGGAAACATCAAGCTGCACAACCTGCACTGGAACGTGACCGGCCTCACCTTTAAGGCAGTTCACGAGTACCTTGAGGCACTCTACGACGACAGCTTCGAAAAAGCTGGACGAGGTTGCGGAACTTCAGAAGCAGCTCGGCCTTCCGGTGCTCGCTTCCGCAAAGGAGTATCTTGAGAACACGGACATTCAGGAACTCGGTTACAAGGAGTATACCCCCGTTGAGGCAATCAAGATCGCGAAGGAGTATGTCGAGCACATGCGCGACCTTGCTCTGACCATCCGCAAGGAGGCAGATCAGGAAGATTGCTTTGTCTTAACGAACCTCATGGAGGATCACGTGACGGGCTACGACAAGCACATCTGGTTCCTCAACAACATGCTGAAGTAAAATCCTTCCGAAAAAGAGAGTCGGCAGCAAGCTGTCGACTCTCTTTTTGCGCTTGCTTGACAAAGTCGAACACCGTTAATACAATCGTATTACGGGAGGTCATTCTTATGTCAACAATCAGTTTGCGCGTCAGCGAAGAAGAGTTAAAACTCTTTCAAGACTTTGCCAAGTTAAATCAAATCAGTTTATCCGAGCTCATTCGTCGTACCATGTTATCCAAATTGGAGGATGAGTACGATTTACAGGTCTTCTCCGCGCACGAGGCCGCAAAAGCCCGCGGCAAGGTGGAAAGCTACTCGCATGAAGAAACCTGGGCTGAACTCGGCCTATGAGCTACAGCGTACGCTATACCAAAAAGGCGATTCAGTCGCTCAAAAAATTAGATCGCTCTGTCCTCATTTCTGATCAAAGCCTGGATTGAAAAGAACTTAGTCGATACCGATGACCCGCGGCGTCACGGAAAAGGCCTGACTTCAAACCGCAGCGGTCAGTGGAGATATCGAGTCGGAAATTATCGCATCCTTGCCGAAATCGAGGACCGTGAACTGATTATTCTTGTCATCGAAGTCGGACACAGGAGCAGCATCTATGAAACGTATCGGTGTTTTCGACGGCAGGCATTTCGCTCGGCAAAAGACTAGACGAAAGAGCGCCCGTATCAACAGCTGCGTTGATACAGGCGCTTTTCCTTTTCTCTTACTTGTTCTTCCTCTGCTCCAGATAATCGTTCAGCTCGGCATTGACAATATCCGTAATGAACATGTGTCCGGGCACGTGGGTGATGACTACCGGGGGCTTTGCATTTTCCACCGCTGCCTGGGGCGTCACGCCGCAGGGCCAGAACACGGGAATCTCTCCTTCGCGAATCTCAACCGCATCGCCGTAATCCGGCTTCATCACATCCGTGACGCCGATTTTCTCCGGATCGCCGATCTGCACCGGCGCGCCGTGGACATTCGGCATCTTCACCGTGATCTCATAGGCCTTCTCTGCCTGCTCCGGGCGTCATGGGACGCATGGAGCAGACCATGGGACCCTCAAAGGGTCCCACCTTCTCGGTCTGAATATTGGTCTTAAACATGGGAACGTTTCGCTTCGTCTCAATGTGGCGAACCGGAACACCCGCCGCCATGAGAGCTTCCTCAAACGAGAACGAGCAACCGATCAGAAAGCCCACATAGCCTTCCTTCCAGTATTCGGTGACATCGGTGAGTTCCTTGGTCACAACGCCGTTCTCGTACACCCAGTAGCGCGGCACATCGCTGCAGATGTTTCCGCCCTCTCCCATCGCATGGGTGTCGGGACTTCCCTGAATCACTTCCAGCACAGGGCAGGCGAAGGGGTTCTTCTCGGCATAGCGCTCAAAATCGGCCGCGTACGCCCCGGGAAGTATGACCAGATTCGCCTGGGCATAGCCGCGGCACATACCGGCGGTCGGGAAGTCAATCTTCCCTTCCCGAATGAGCTGCCGAACCGCAGAGGGTTTCATGTCGATATAAGGGGTGATGTCAAAAGCCATATCTGTTTGCTCCTTTCTTAATCAACAAATCCGTACCTCATCAACAAATCCTTACCTTGCTCTGTTATATTCCGTTCCTCAGGCTTGTATTGCCGGTGTCTCCGCCGTCAGCTTGCCTTTATGTCAAAGACTGCGCTTTATGCGCGTACAGCCGTGACCGCGATCTCAACCTTTGCGTTCTTCGGGAGCGCCGCAACCTGGAAAGCGGCTCTCGCCGGATAGGGTGCCTCAAAGAACTCCGCATAGACCTCGTTCATCGCCGCGAAATCCGCGATGTCAGCGAGGTAAACCGTCGCCTGCACCACGTGCTCAAAGCCGAGTCCCGCTTCTTTGAGAATCGCGGCGATATTGCGGAATACCTGTGTGGTCTGTCCCTTGATATCGTCCGCGGAAAACTCTCCGGTTGCCGGATCCAGCGGAATCTGCCCCGAGACAAAGAGGGTTCCGTTTGCCTCGATTGCCTGCGAGTAGGGTCCGATTGCCGCCGGTGCGTTCTTGCTCACGATTGCCTTCTTCATAAAAACTCCTTTCCGAATCACAATGTCTGTGCTTATCAGTATAATACAGGAAGCCCCTTAGCGCGAAAAAACTTCCTCTGCTTTCAGTGCCTTTTTCGATGAGTTCCAGGATGTGCGCGGAGAGTGCGTGGCGCGTGCGGTTCTCCTTCCCCGGTCTAAGAGCAAAGGTCTCCAGCGGAAAATGATCGGACCGAATCGGCGCAGTACTCGTGTCCGGCGTAAGCGCCATGACACCGCACACCGGATTGGTACGCAACAGCTTGCCTATCCCGCCGTAAATTTCGTCACTGCACGCATTCTTATAATAGGTCTCCAGCTGCCCGAGACTCGAGCGCTCCCCCGCCCAGATTTGCCGCACCTTCCGGTACTTGCACTCCAGTATGATGCTGCCGACATACCAGCCTGTTTTCTTGCTGAAAATGTGCAATAAAAGATCCGGGTGATTGTGGCTTCTTCCGTTGTGGCTTGTCGCAAAGTAGAGCGGATCCCGCTCTCTGTCCGCGCTGCGTTCTCCCAGAGTCTGGTTATAAACCAGCGCGAGGCGCACCTTCTCGTTTTCGTAGCAGACCCGGCTCCCGTCCCGAAGCGAAAAGCCGCCGCCCTCACCGACCTCGTAGCTCTCCTCCCGATCTGTCTCGGTCGCAAAGTCCTCGAGCACATGCCGCAGTTTAAAATAGCACCAGAGTTCGTAGAGCAAGCTGCTCTTTTGATAACTCAGGCGGTATATCTCCCGCATGGTGAGCCCGAGATAATCCCGTTCGAGCGATAGATGCAGACAGTACAGTATGTAGTAGCGATTGTCCGCCAGCATGGCCTGCGAAACCGCATAGACCTGCCGCCCCGAAATCTCCGGATACCAGGGCATATTGCGGAGCGCATTCAGCAGATGGCGGTAGCGCCGCACCGTCTCGGTAAATTCTCGCATCCGCCCGCCGCTGAGTTGCGCATCTTCCGTGTACTGCCGAAAACTCGCGAGCCTTGCCAGAATCCGCTCCGCCATCATACGGAGCATGCGATTCTCGTCAATGTCGTAGTCGAGCCGCTTCTTCGGAATCAACTGCACGTGGGAGATGCCGCCGCGAGAGAGATTGCTGCGCATGCTCTTGGCATCCACTCTGCCGCCGGCTTGTACCGGATCCTTTTCGTAACTCGTCTTAATCGCATAGCGCGGCTGCTCTATGATGTCCCGTATTGCGGCAAAGACCTTGCTCTCCTGCGCCTGAAGGCGCTCCAAATCCCGAAAACGCGCGGAGCGGAAGCGCCTGCTCACCGCCTATGCCGCGCCCCTCTGTCCCCCTTCTTCCAGACCCGACTTAAACCTTCGAATTCTTCTTCCAGCTCTTGTTGCATGAGCTGCCATTCTCCGGACTCCAACTGTCGCGGCTGCACGGCAAAGTTTCCGTAGTAGCGCTGCCCCGCCGCCTCGACAAAAAACAGCATGCGCTCCACCAGGAGCCCCTCCTGCCCGCCGCCGCAGAGCTGAAACGGACGGTCCGAGGGGGTAATGTAATCGCCTGCCGCATCGCTCTCCACAAAGCGCTGATCGAGCGCCGCATCCAGACAGGGTAGATACAGTTTTGCCGCCGTATCTTCCGAGCGGAATAGAAAGGCCACGCCCTCGTTCTCCTTCACCGAAATTGTGGGCGTTGTCGTGAGACTGTTTGGCGGCAGGCACCGTGACAAAGCGCGTTGCCTCCGCTCTGCGCCTGATTGCGGCCCCTGTTTTTTTGTCGATGTAGCTTGTGCATATCACCGAAAGAG
>CAKAGU010000003.1 GCA_916439095.1 uncultured Stomatobaculum sp. | reverse complement strand
GACAATCAATCTTCATAGTGCCCACGGCAGAGCAATAATTTTTAAGTTGACCGTTCTCATACAAATAAATGAGCCTGTCCTCTTCATTAATTCTACGACTCCAATACCCACTCAAATTTCCGCGCAGCGGCTCCGGTTTTCCCAGTCCTGAGAACGGCGTACGGCAAGCATCTTTCACCAGAGCATTGATTCGCTTCAATGTCTTTTTATCCTGCACCTGCCAATACAGATAGTCCTCCCAAGCTCTGTCCTCCCAAAGAAAGCTCACGTATCTTCATCCTCCAAGAGAGCGTGCTCCGTAAAGTGTGCCCTGCCTTCTCTCACATCGTTTGCGATTCCGTTCAGATATCTCATATTACTCTCGGAATAAAAGCGATCCGCCGAAACATCGAACGGAATTCTCCGCTCCCTTGTCATGCGCTTCGCAAAAATCGTAAAAGCAGTCGTCATCGACATTCCCAAGTCATCGCAGAGTTCTTCCATATTGCGCTTGAGTTCTGCGTCCATTCTGAAATTCACATTGACCGCATTGGACATACCGTTTTCTCCCTTCTGTCAATCTCCTACTCCTACTTTAGCATTGCCAGAGCAAAAATCAAGCATATGTCCGAATTTGTAATGAAATATCATTTCATTGTCATTATTTATCAATGTGTGCGGAAGCGCTCATTTCTTTTTGCGATATGAAAAGAACCGGCGCATATCACGATACGCCGGTTCTGTTTTCTTTTCCCAAACTACAAAAGTCGAGTATTTAGCACGATAGCATTTTCTGCAATTCTTCATAGCTGTCCACATGGTCATAGTGCACGCTTCCGTTTGACAGCTTTTCAAAGAGCCGCTTTGCGCAACTTATCTTTGCCTTCTCAATGGGTCTTAAGTCAAGACTGCTCATACTGCCCTTGGTTTCGGCAATGAAGTAGACGTGCTTTACACTGCCCTCACGAAACACAATAGCCCAGTCCGGCGAGTAATTGCCGACCGGGGTCGGAATTTGGAATCCCTTCGGGAGCTTTGCATAAATCTTGACCTCATCCGCCTTATCCATCTCTTCCGCAAAGCGGCGCTCTACGCTCTTCTCGGCACTGCCGTCCGTAAAGACATAGTCCTGAATGGCCTTATCCGCTTTGAATGCCATGTCTAACGGCACCTTGTGCGCCTCTGCGGTGAAGATATCGCTGTCATACCTTCCCCTCCAGCGTATCATAGCGGATGTGCTCCACAATCATGGTCGCCTTCTGCTCGTTGATCAGCCGTATGACCTTTGCAATGAATTCCTCGGGGTTCTGCCGGTACAGCGCAAAGCGACTCGCATCTATGCCCTGCAAAATGGCCGCGACGGTGCGTCTGGTGAGCACTGTTCCCTTGGCAACCGCGCCGATTAAATCATAGCGAAGGGTGCTCTGCGGCGCCGTCCGAAGCGTCTCGGTGCGCGATTTTGCCGCGAAAAAGCTACTGCCTTCTTTTACCTGATCTGCTGTAATTTGCTCCGCCTGACTGCCCGCGGTGACCGTATACTGCAGGCGGCTCACATAGAGCTCGCTGTCGATGTGAGCAATCGCCTTTTGAATCAGCTCCTCGGAATTAAAGTCCACCGTATAGGCATACTTATGGTTAATGGCCGTCCAGAGCTTCTGGAACTCCTCTTTGTAGAAGCGCTCATTCAACGGATTCTCATTGATTTTGGTCTTGTTGCCGTCCGTATACAGCGCTGCCAGCTGCGACGGATCGTAAAGCGCGTGCACCAAGCGGTGAATCTCTGCCTCAATCGGCTTAACTCTTCTTTGACCGGCGCATATTCCGCAGTCTCCCGATAGAGCGCGGTCACATTGGCATCGTCATCGATATAGTCGTTGCGCAAGAGATAATTGTAAATCTGCCGCGCCTGCGTCTCGCTGAGCTTCACCGGCTTACCGTCCACCTGCACAGTTCTGCCCGCAAAGTACTCCTGCGTCGCCTTCTTGGGACGTTCCCGAAGCTCTGCCTCGGTCTCCTTCTGTAAATCGTCCACAAAGCCCGCATAGCTCTCGCTCGCAATGACCGTCAGGAGGTTAATCTTCTGGACATTCTCACCGAGTACAGACCGATCCATGCGGTTGCCGCTCCGATCCACGGAAAGGCGCAGGCCGCGCCCCACTTCCTGACGCTTATTCGTCGTATTATTGCTGTGCTTTAAGGTGCAAATCTGAAAGACATTCGGATTGTCCCAGCCCTCGCGGAGCGCCGAGTGGGAGAAAATAAAGCGCGTCGGCTCCTCAAAGGAAAGCAGCCGCTCCTTGTTCTTTAGAATCAGGTCATAGGCGGAAATATCATCCGAGAGATCCGCGCCGCGCTTCAGCGCGCTGTCCACGCAGTGTCCCTTTTTGTCGATGCTGAAATATCCCCGGTGCACCGAAGCGGCATCCGCCGCATCGAGATAGGCTGTATAGGCGGGATCCAAGTCCGTGCGGTATTGCGGCAACAGAGCGCGGTACTCTTCTTCAAAGATGCGACCGTACTCGCCAAGGATTTCATTGCCCGCCTCATCATATTGACGATACTTCGCAACCTCGTCAATAAAGAAGAGAGAGACAAGGTCTTAATGCCGAGTTTAAACAGCTGCCGCTCCTTTTCCAGGTGGGAGATGATGGTCTCGCGGATTTGCAGGCGGGGCAGTTCTTTTGACTCGTCGCCAACCAAATTTCCCTTCTTCAAACTCAATCCGTTTGTGAAATGCACTTCTCCGGCAAACGCATCGATTTCCGAAATGACCAGCCCCTTGTACTGCTCCATCTCCTTGGAAATGTAGTAGAGGTTATCGCCCTGCTCCACGAGACGCAGTTCCCGCTTGACCCCGTTCTTATGCCGAACCTCCAGCTCGATGCGCGCACTCGGCGGCTTTTTTGCAGATAACACAAGGTCCTCGAGATAGAGATACTGGTTCGTGCCGGGTAGATTCTTCACCTCAAAGCCCTTTACCTCAATCTTCTTCACCAGACGCCGGTTGTAGGCATCCAAGGCATCCAGCGCATAGACCGCATTGTGACTCGTTTTATGCGTCGCGGAGTAGTAAAGCGAAAGAGCGGATTAAAATTTCGAAGCGCCTTCTGCGTGACCGAATCCTTTTCGTTGCCCATCTTCTGCGGCTCATCGAGAATTAAAATCGGGCGGTTCGCCGCAATCACATCAATCGGTTTCCGAGAGCCGAAGCTATCCCTCGCCGTAAAAATAATGCGCGCCGCCGCATCGCCCTTCCGGCCTTCCACATTCTTATCTGCATTCAGTGAAGCCGCAAAGGCCTGGGTATTGATGATCATCACGTTGAGCCCGGCATTGCTCGAAAAGGCATCCAGCTGATTCAGATTCGAACTGTTGTAGACAAAGAAGCGCGCCTTCTTGCCGTAGCACTCCATAAAGTGCTCGGCCGTAATCTCAAAGCTCTTCTTAACGCCCTCGCGAATGGCAATGCTCGGCACCACAACCACAAATTTGCTCCAACCGTAGAGGCGATTTAGCTCAAACATGGTCTTGATGTAGACATAGGTCTTGCCCGTGCCGGTCTCCATCTCAACGTCCAGCCCCAAGCGCCCCTGTGCCGCGGCCAGAGAGGCAGATTCCTGCAGGCCGTTGCCGCGCTGTACCGCGCGAATATTTTCGAGCAGCTGTGCGTCCGTGAGATGCAGCTCTTCGTTCTTAAAGCCGGCATCGTTCTCCAAGTCCTCGGTGCTGAGCATATCCGGCGCATCGGCACTGCCGACTAGCTCAACTGCTGCTGCGCTACCGGAAGTGTGCCCAAATCCCGGCGGTAGGAAACCGTGCTGACAAAGGGCTGTCCGCGAAACACTTCCGCAACCGCATTCACCGCATCGGTCTGATATTGCTGAATCTTGAAATTAAATTTCATCATCACAGCACCTTCCGTTCGGTCTCCGGACTGTAGCTCGCAAAGATCTGCTCAAAGTTGGTCGCGACGCTGTCATTTGCCATGGAGCTGTCGCGGAGCACCGCGTACTGCGGCTTTTGCTTTGCGATTTCCGTGACCACTTCTTCCGTGACCGCGCTGTCAAAGCAGGCAAGCAGGAAGCCATCCCCCACATCAAAGACCTTCTTCCCCGCAATGTCGCGCTCCGAAATCTTTGAGGAGAGCGGAATGCCCATATCCAGCATGACCTGGAATAACAGGTCTTCCGCCGTGCGCCCCTGCTTCACATTGTCCACCTGCGAGAAGAGATCCTGCTGCCCGAGCTTCTCCGGCTCGTAATAGACCTCCTCCATATTGCTGCTGTCAAGGCGCAGGCAACGGAAGCCGAAGTCCTGCCCGACAGCCGCCTCTTCTGCCTCCTCGCGTATCTTTCTGCCCGCGCGGCGGATGCGCTCCTTGCCGATTTCGCAGATATTCGGGTAGCCAGCCTGCGCTGCCGTGCCGCCTTGATCCGTCTCCTGTGGTACCTGTACCGCGATGAACTTGCATCGTTTGTTTTGCTCAACATTGTATTTCATGAGCGCATGCGCAGTTGTCCCGGAGCCGGAGAAGAAATCCAAAACAACAGAGTCCTCCGTGAGATTGGCCAAGGTAAGCAGACGCAACAACAAGCGGACAGGCTTTGGGCCATCAAAAACACCCGCATCCATAAGTCCCGTCACTTCCTTTGCTCCTTCTTGGCTATGTCCGACTTCTTTATAAAACATAATTGAGGTGGGAACCATTCCCTCATGTTTGAGGTCGCTCAAGAATCTCTTTATTCTAGGTACTCCGTTACCATCCGGTCCAAACCATATTCTATTATCCTGGAGTCTCTCTAAGAATGCATTCTTAGAGAGACTCCAGCAGCGTCCTGCTGGAGGCTCTATCACACGCCCCGAAGGGGGCGGTGATTGGATAATCACACGCCGCATTGTATGTTTTTACAGAAATATCACTCGACATCCACACTCCGCGAGGATCGTTGTCCGGATTTGAGTAGCGTGCGTTTGCTTCCTCAGTTCTGGGAAGTCTTCCGATTTTGAATTGATTTATATCTTTTGCAAACACCAATACATAATCGTGGCTGTTCGACACAAATCTGGCATCGTTCTTAGGAGAAAATGCCCTTTCCCAGATTAACTGTGCCACAAAGTTCTGACCGCCAAATATTTCATCACAGCATTTTTTGAGATTCTCTTGCTCATTGTCATCAATGCTAATAAAGATAACACCGTCATCACTCAGCAAGTCTTTTGCAAGCTTTAATCTCGGATATATCATATTGAGCCAGTCCGTATGAAAACGACCGTTGCTCTCCGTATTCGTGACCATGCGATTTCCTGCTTCATCGTACTGCCCGCTGCCCGCAAGATACTCGGCTGCGCTCTGCGCAAAGTCATCCTCATAGACAAAGTCATTGCCGGTATTGTAGGGCGGATCAATGTATATCATCTTGACCTTGCCGAGATAAGTCTCCTGCAAAAGTTTCAGGACTTCCAGATTGTCTCCCTCAATGTAGAGGTTCTCACTGTCAAAGCCGCCGGGCGTGCCATCCTTCCCGACACTGTCCGTGCGTACAGGGCGGAGGGTGGAAGTAATCGGTGCATTTGCCGCAAGCACGGCCTTCCGCTTATCCGGCCAGGTGAACTGATAGCGCTCCTCGCGCCCCTCTACAATGCTATCCGAGAGCTCCTGCCGGAGCACATCAAAATCAATGGCGCGCTCTGTCTTTCCGTCGCGCAGCGCCTCGGTCACCGCGTTCGGGAAAAGCGCTGCGATGGCATCGATGTTTGCGGCAACCTTGTCGAGGGAGTGAAGTTTTAGATGGGGCATATGTATATATCTCCTCCTTTATCATAGGTGAAGAGCAATCTTTGAAAATGTCTACTTTGATTTCACTTTGCTCTCATACAACGAGTTGTCTAATTATTTAGAATCCAACCATATAAGCTCCTAAAGGTAATTCAAAAGGTTCTTAAGCCTACTCGTCAATTTCAGCCTCTATAAATCACTGTTCAATTCTTTTACGTGGCGCTCAAAATAACTCTTGAGTATATCATTGTAACCATACTTATCACTATAATCATGTACATTGTCAAAGCTGACAATAATTTTATCATTTTCCAGCAACATATCCCAAATCTGTTTCCACCACGTAGACTCCTCTTCTCCATCAACACATTCTGCAATTCGGTTCAACTTAAAGTTCTCTTTCTCAATTAATTTTCTTGCAAGATTAAGAACTTCATCCTCATTCGATGTGTCTACTGATTCGTGATTCTTTTTCAAGCAGCATAACATGTCAATAATATCCTCGGGATTGTCTGCTGGGTTATCGCATGTCAAAACAACATTTTCAACGAATGCTCTCATTTCCTTCTGGACATATTGTGACACTTCTTGGGAATTCAGAGCCAGCACAGTTGAATATGGCCTAGCCTCAAAATCAACAAGCGAGCTGGAGTCCAGATGTTTAATTATACTTCTCATCATTCCATCGTTAAGAACATAGTGATTTCCCTTGACAATAACTCCCCACAAATCCTTCTGAGTTTCAAGACTAATTTCTTTAAACTCAAGAGCAGAAAACTTCACATTTAGCGCGTCCAATATGATATCAATACAACATTTTATTTTCAGCGAAATTCTTGTGTCATTTGATTGATTTTCTTCAGAATCAATCTCTTTAAGCAAGCGTTCAAATATATCTATATGCTCTTCAAAAAAATGTTTCAAGCTGCCCGATTTGTTCTGGATTTTTAGAATTTCTATCTCAAAATTGTGTACTCTTAACCTATCGTTATTAAACAATATATATAACATCATCCTTATGTATTTAATTTGTACTTCATAACCATAAGGATCCATTTCATCGTACCATTGAACCACCTCTCCATTCTCGGAAATCTCATAATCAAAATACTGATCAACATCCTCAAACGTCCTCAAAATGTAATCTGCCATCCCATGCCATTTTAACAGTGAATTTTCAAAAAAATGCTTGCATTGTTTTGAATCTATATTGAACCATTCCTCACCAATCAATCCTTCTAAGAACTTACCTTTTCTCTTCACCATCCCCATCCCTTGATACAGTACACCAAGAAAATTTTTCACTTTTTGAGGATCATGTATCTGTCCCATAAGTTCCCTAAATATATCATAATTCAAAATCGATTCTTGTGAAAAGTATTCCTCTCCAAGGCGTTCAATCAGTGGGCTTGGATTTTTAATTTTTAAGTTGAAATCAGGATCTCTCCCCCCTTTAACTATACAGATAAAATCTCGATTCTCAATGTCCGTTATATAGCTTTCATAATCTTCATCTATATATTCATTAACAATTAAATACTGGAGCAATTCATTGCGACTCTTTACCTTCTCCTCTTCTTCCAATTTTGCATTAATGAAATTAATAGCGTCTTTATTTGAGTGGTCAAGATCCATGTTTTCAGCTGCTCTTTCCATTGCTCTTGCCAAGAAATATTGTTCTATAGCCCCTCCATTTTTTTGCACCTCAGAAAATTCATAAGGATATAAATTTTTAAAAACAATCATGGCCATGAGTTTATCCCCACGAATACTCTGCGATTGGTAATCCCCCCCTCTCAATTTCATGCACATCAAAAATTCATTGAAGATATTGTATGCTGTCCGCCTATCTGTAATGTACATTCCTATCTTCGCAACAAAAGTGACCATCATTTCCTTCCACTCAGTCAGCTCCCTATCTCCTGCAGTCCTGCTCTCCAATCTCTTCACTTCTTTTTCTATTAGACTTGATAAAAGCTCGAATGAATTAGAGTGATTCGTCACCGGATATACAGGTACAATAAAATCGAAGAATTTAGTTCTATCCTCTGCCAAAAAGATATCATCTCTAACTGCATAGACAAAGCGAATAGGTTTTCTTCCAATTAATTGGTCATTATTCAGAAGCTGATTTAATTCTCTAAGATGCACAAAAATTATGGGGTTATTTAGACGATCCAAATCCTCAAAGAATACTGTGTCGTATTTCATTGTTTCAAAGAAATACATGATTTCATCTAATTTCTGATTAAAAACCGATTCTTCCTCATTTGTTTTGTCCGTAATCGTGAGATTGGAAAATAAATTAAGACTGCCCAGTCGAAATTTGACTAATTGATTCTTAAATAAAAGAAGAACAGCCCCTGATATCGCAGCTAATATAAGTAGCAATTCAGCGAATCCTGCACTTTTTTCTTTTGTGATTTCTTGACGAAAAAAGCTCCCCGTCACATCAATGATACTGTGTTTTATCTCTGGATTTACCGAAGCAAGTCCCAAAACAGTCAAAGTCATTATTATCAGGAATATTCTTAAATAATGTAATATGCCTTTTGGTCTCAGTCGTCTATAACATATTTGAGGAATCCCCTCTGGATTTACAGCATAAAATAGCTGCTTTAAAATCCCTCTTTCGATTTCCTCTTCATCAATTTTTATCTTTGAATAAATGTCATCTTGACTAGAGGCTTCTTGTGTATCAATACTCGTAAAGCTAGCCAAAGATATTTTTAGTGCAGTACTTTTTTTATCTCCTTATGGTTTTTCAAATATGACTCAATAATACTGCTCTTTCCGGAACCATACGCTCCCGACAAAGCAATATTTTTAACTCTCTCATTTTGAAACGCCCAATTTAAAGCCTGATTATAAGTTTCAAAATTCTCAACATTATCAATCGGCGCTAAATCTCTGAGTTCATCCGTCCAGCTTTCTTGCTTTAAATTCTCTTGATCTTCATTTTCCCCTTGTACCTTAGTTTGTTCCCCTTGCTCCTTATTTAGTATCTTGGATATTCTAGCAATTATCTTATCTAATAATCCCGATCTTCCGGATTCCATATTCTCTCCCCCACCTATCTCTGTTCCTGCAGCCTCTTCCTCTCCTGTACCAATCCAAACTTCTTCTTCGGCTGCTTTTCCTTCCGTATCTTTGCATCCAGCGCCGCAAGCTGTCGCTCCAGCTTCTCTTGCTGCGCTGCGTTCTCTACGCTCTCTCGCAAATCGCTGCCTTGCGTGCCGGTAAGCGCCGCCCCCGCAATTTGCCTCACATAGCCCTCATAGACCGCATCGATATCCAGGCCACAGAGTTCCAGGCGAAGTTCCGCTTCACTGCCCCACGCGGTCGCATAGTAGCGGTTCACTTTAAATGCGGCCGAGCCTGCCTCTGCCGCTTCTTTGTAACCGATTACGGCTTTGTACTGTTCTTCGTATTCCAACAAAAACAAGAGGTGATACGGGAGTTCCCGGTCTATCTGCCGCAGTACCCGCTCATCCAGTTCCCGCTCCTTTAGATGTATGAGAAACACTTCGAGTTCTGTGACCTTGGTTCCCGGCTGTAAATTGAGTGTATCCGGCGAGAGCTTGTTGACCCAACGAATCTCTTTAATCTGTTCCACAAGGGCCCGTTTGACTTCCGGTGATATCTCAATCTTGTCATAGAACTTCTGCTTCGGAATTTTCTTGCCAAATTCCGTGGACTTCGGAAGGTTCAGCACACTTGCTCCTCTCTCATTTGACAACCAGGAAACAGATCAATTCAAAATCGCCGAGTCCGGAGACCTGACTCTTTAAAGCCGTCGTCCCCCCCCCGGCGTGAAGAGACTGTCGATATCACTCTCTTCCTTGACCTGCAAGATAGAATCGATTGCCTGTCCCAACAGCTTTGAGACTGCTTTCATATCGCGTCCGTCCTGTGTCTCCCGGTTAAAGCGCGCGCAGAGTTCCTGTAAGGGTTCTTTCCTCCCCTTGCAGAGCAGGCGCAGGTCGCCGAGCAACTGCTTTGGGTGGAGGTAATCGCAGACCACGCTGCCGTCTGTCCTTAAGTAAACCAAATAAAACGGATGAATCTGATTTCGCCCGTCTATGTTCACGCTGTCCTGAATGTTTTTGAGCACAAAAATGACACCCGCCGGCAGTTCTTCCGTTGCGGGCACCAACGCATGGAGTCCGCGCGGCTTTGTCTCGATGGCGCCGTCTTGTTTCATGTATTCCATCAAGTCCAGACGGTATTCATTGAGCCCGAGGTCCATAATCGAGATACCGTTTGAACTCTCTTCTATGTCGACGACCTCTTCCTGCATGCGACGAAGCTGCGCCTTCCGGTAGGCCAGATCTCCTTTTTCCTCGGCATTGATGAGGTCATCGTCTCCGGTTGCCGTCAGTATGGTCGCCTTCATGCGACTCTCCACGCGGGCTTTCAGATTAATGTATTCGTCGAGCGATACATCCGGCCAGAAGTTAACCAGCTGAATGCAGGCGTTCCGGCTGCCGATGCGGTCCACGCGTCCAAAGCGCTGGATGATGCGCACCGGGTTCCAGTGGATGTCGTAGTTAATCAGATAGTCGCAGTCCTGCAGGTTTTGTCCCTCGGAGATACAGTCGGTCGCAATCAGGACATCGATATTCACCTTGCTGTCCGGCATGAGGAGTTCTCTGCCCTTCGAAACCGGAGAAAAGCAGGTGAGCACGTTGTTGAGGGTTGCCGGAAACTGTTTTACCGTACTCTTTCCGTCAACGCTTCCCGTGATGATGGCGGTATCCAGTCCGTAGCGCGCTTTCAGAAAAGCGCTGACCTCCTCATAGAGATACTCCGCGGTATCGGAAAATGCCGAGAAGATGAGTACCTTCTTGTTACCTTCATTAATCGGGTGCTCTATTTTCTCCGAAAGCAGGTGAAAGAGTTCTTGCAACTTGCTGTCATGTGCGGGCGTAACCGCCGCTATCAGCTGAATGAGCTCATTCAGAATCTCTTGATCCTTTTTAAGTTCCGCTCGCCAGCTGACCCAGTCCATATCCGCAAGCGAAATGTGTATTTCCTTGCCCACCTGAAAGAGATCATTGTTTTCATCGTCGAGATCAAAGTCGATGCCATTTACCGAATCTGCGACGCTATCGTCTCTGCGCGTACTGTCATAGCGGTCTATTTTCTCAATGGTCGTATCCAGAGTATCCTTGATTCGCGTCAAGGTTAAACAAAACGCATGCACCGAGCTTTCGAGGCGCTTTAAGAGATTTATGCTCATGAGACGGCAAATGCCCTGCTCGCGCCCGCGCTGCGTGAGATTCTCGCCCTTATTGTGGGTTAAATCCCTGTACTTCCCGAGCTTACTGGGGAGAATGTGCTTCGACGGCATATAGATACTTAGGGTTAGCTTCATGAGCTGCTCTGCGATTTTCCGGTAGCTGATGTCCAGATTCAAATCCGTGAGCCCCGGGCGCACGGAAATGGGCTTTAAACGTGTGGGGAAGGTTCCGATTTTCGCCGTGTCATAGTACTTCTCAATGTGACGCCTAGAGCGCGCTATGGTCACGCTGTCCAAAAAGCTCAAAGAGTCAAAATCCAGAGCAGAGAGCAATTTCTCCGTGCTCCGCTCTTCGGGTTCTTCCTTACTCCAACTGTTAAAAGCCTTCTGGGCCTGGCGGAAGATGTCATCAATGCTCTTCTTCGTCTTTAACTTTTGATCGAGTTGTCCGGCATTGCCCTCGTAGGCAAGCGCGAGTTGATTCTTTAAATCCGAGAAGTTGTTATTGACCGGTGTCGCAGAGAGCATTAAAACCTTGGTTTTTACGCCCGCTCGTATCACCTTCTCCATGAGTTTTTGATAGCGGTTGTCCTGGGTATTGCTGTGGGTACCGATGCCGTTCCTAAAATTATGGGATTCATCGATCACAAGCAAGTCGTAATTGCCCCAGTTCAATCGATCCAGATCCAGCCCGTTTGACTGTCCGCTGCTGCGGGACAGGTCGGTATGAAAGAGTACGTCGTAGTTCAGGCGATCCGATGCAATCGGGTTGTTGACATAATTGTCCTTATAGGTATTCCAGTTCTCCGAGAGTTTCTTCGGACAGAGCACCAGCACGGATTTATTGCGGCTCTCATAGTACTTGACCACCGCGAGCGCCGTGAAGGTTTTTCCGAGTCCCACACTGTCTGCCAGGATACAGCCGTTGTAGGTCTCGAGTTTATTGATGATCGCAAGCACTGCGTCGCGCTGAAAGTCATAGAGCAGGCTCCAGATTTTACTCTGCTTAAATCCGGTCGCCTCGTTCGGCAGTACGTCCTCGGAGATATCGTCCAAAAATTCATGAAACACGTGGTAAAGCGTCATAAAATAAATGAACTCCGGCGCATTCTCCTCATAGACGGAACTGATTCTCTGAATGACCGCCTCGGTCACATCCTGCATTCTACCCCGGTCGTTCCAGAGCGACTCAAAGTTCCGGACAAGGGACTTGGTGACTTCGGTCTCCTGTCCCGCTTCCTCTTCCATGCGGACTATATTCTCAACAAGACGGTTTCCGCGCTCTGCCCCCAGATCGACGGTGGTAAATTCCTGAAGAGAGGGATAAACCGTGGTCGAAAGAGAGGACTCTATCGTCATCGAGCCGTTAAATCTTCCATCTCCCGCATTGGCTTTGAATTTCGCCTTTTTCCGAATCCACGCCGCGCACTCTCTTGCAATGCCGCGCTGCGTGAGTTCGTTCCGGAGTTTAATCTCGAATTCCGTCCCGTAGAGACCGGACTCTCCCGAAAACTTAGGAATATAAAATTCCTTTCTCTGCTTTTCTCTGTCTCCCAGCCCTACCGCACTGTCTTCCACAAAGCTCGGCGCAGTGTACAGAAAACGGAATTCCTCGACTCCTTCCAGTTCCTTCTGCAAAGCCTGGTAGGCATAGATGGAAAAGCAGGCAGCCGCAATCGAAACCTTGCTCCCCTTGCGTATGGTATCCTTCAAATCATCCAGAAGTTTCTCTGTCGTATTATTCAGAACTTTGACCGACGTAGCCATGTTTCCGACTCCCCCCTACAGCATTTTCTCCAAGCCCGAAATGCATTTCTTACGTTTTTCTTACGCATTTTATACATCATAGCACAGCGGAAGGGGGTTTTACAGACAAAAAAGACCATCCGGAGATGGTCTTCTTCAATTATGTTCGTTGCCACTGACGGCTTTTGCAGGACCAATGGTCCTCAAAATCCGACTTCAGCAGGATACAACGATATACCGGTTCAAGAAATTGCTCCAGCCTATTGATAGCAGCCTCGAAGGACAGGCCTACCTCCTTTGCAGGTGCAAAGGCCTTCCATTGTGTCAACAAAGCCGCATTCTCTGTAAACAGGCGTATTTGCGCAAACACATCTTCTGAGATTGCTCGTCCGCGGTGCTCCAAGGTACTCTGTAAAGCCTCAGCAAGCATCTGTCCCTCATAGTCAACCATTTCGGAGAGATAATAGATATCATAGAAATCCTTCATTCTGCTTGTTCCTGCCATTCTAAGGAGAATGGCGTCGAACTTCTCTGCTATCGTACTTTCCAGAGAATATGTATATAGCTTTGGCGCTTCAAAGTCCGGAAGTCTCGTAGAAATAGCGCGTTCCACCGCCGCCGGAACAATGACATCGTCAATCCCCACATCAATGGAAAATTGCATCCTGACTTTACCGATTTTTCCGAGCAAAGTAGTTTTTACACCAGGATACTTTTTTTCAAGTGTGATTTTCTCTGTTCTAATTACTTCCAGTTGAATAAAATCATTTCCGGTCCCTATCGCACAGATGTTTTTCATGGTCTGCTCTATATTCTCCATACTTCCGTGCAAGTCTCTCAAGAGAAAATCAATATCTTTGGTCGGCCTCGATTGGAATTCCGTAAGCGTGTATATGAACATACCGCCTTTCAAGACAAAATGATCCGCATATTCGGATCGCGACAACTTTCTCAGAAATTCCTCCTGCGCAAACAGCTGCAACACCAACTGAAACGGAATTCTCTCTTCTTTCGCTTGGTTCTTTAGCCGTGTCAGTACAGATGCCGCCATATTTTTTACAGCCATGGCCCCAGTATTTCCCTCACCTTTCTCTCCACACGGAGCAGCTTTGCATACTTGAACAGTCGTGCCGGGAATTTCTCCGGATCTTTCAGATAGCGCTGAATTGCTGTGGCAAATACCTCTGCATCTACCTTGTTTTTGTGCAGAAGCAGGTCACAGATGGTTTTCTCCTTATCGTAAATTTTGACAAGGCACCCATCTATCTCCGCTTCTTCGATCCCTGCCGAATAGCGTTCTTCCTGAATAAAGTGAGGCTTTACAAGCGGATACTCGATTTGAAAGCGCTTGCGCGCGGTTCGGTTGCTAACCGCAAGATGCCAATACGCCGGCGTCCTATCTGTGTAGCCGTAGTAATCCAGCGCGCTCTCCATACAGATAACCGCATCCGGAAACAGTGCTTTCAGAATCGGCAGGTCTGAAAACGAATTCTCGTCAATATACTGATAATAGCCTCTCCGCAGCTGCTCAAGCCTACCTTCCTCCAGAAGACTCTGTACTTTCCTGTAATATAGCCCCTCTCGCTGCAGCTCGGCAGTTCTCATCACGCCGCCGTGCGCCTCGAACATCAGCTTCAGTGCTTCTCCCATAGTAACTCCTTGTCATAAAACAATACAATTATATTATACTTATTGTATCCTTTCATGACAACAGCAAAAACAACTGTTACGTATGCACAACATACAAAGGGCGCCCCTCCATCCGGAGCGGCGCCCTTCTCTTCTACCTTTTCACTTGATTCAAACTTCTCTGCCAATCACCAGCTCACTCTTCATCCCGTTCAGCTCAATCCGCTTCTCCGCGCCGGGCGTATCAAAGGGCTCTGTTGCTTTTCCCTCGTTTGCATAGGAAATCCGTGTGCCTATGCCCTTTGCCTTCGCTGCGAAGACCACATCTGCCGGGACATAGAGCTTTGAGCAGGCCGAGAGCTGGTTGAGTTCCAGGGAGCTCGCAAGGCTTTTGCAGTGAATCTCCATATCAAGATTGCTGTCAATTTCCACGGTGCCGGGAACCGCGTCGAGATATAGCTTCCGGTTCCTTCCGCCGAGCTCAATGCGCTCGCAGTCCAGCGAACTGAGACTCACCAGCTCTGCATTGAGTGCACACTCTACTTTTCCGAGATAGGCCGCCGGGAGTTCCGCATAGATGCTGAGTCCCTCTTTCGAGGCGCTCTCGCTCATCCCATTTCTACGAATAAGTTCCAGATCCAGTCGCCGCTTTGTATCGTCCAGTTTAATTTTAAAATCGCTCTGTAGCGAGGCAAGGGTATCGGAGACCAGGCGAATGCGCAGTTTCTCTCCCGGATGGCCGGAAAGGAATACTCCTTTGGCGCTGCCGAACTTCATATCGTAGTGTTTCACTTCGTCGATATCGTATTCGGTGACGCTCTCATAGCGATGCGCCGCTGCCGCTTGCACTTTTGCCTCCCCCGTAAGCAGTTCGTCTACGGTGATTCCAAACAGGGCTGCGATTGCCCGAAGGTTCTCGATGTCCGGTGTGCCGCCCTCGGTCTCCCACTTGGTAACGGCCTGTCTCGAAACATGCAGCTTCTCTGCCAACTGTTCCTGTGACATGCCCGCGGTCTTTCGAAGGGTTTTTATTTTCTCTGCGATTGTCATGTTTTGACCTCCTGTGTCTTGATGGCATCAGTATAAAAAAATCGCAGCGGCACACAAGAAACACGGGCTTACATTTCAAATTTTTCTTGCTACGCTCCGTAGCATACCGCTCAATCCTCTCGCTGTATAAAGTTGGTCACTGCCTCACCCTCGGTCTCCGGGTACGGTATGCCCTGTTCTTTTGCGAGGGCAAAGCTTCGCATCATCCAGACCATGTTCCGGGCAAGGTTCCGCATGGTCTGCATGCCTTCCCGGTCCTTGGCGGCATCTGCCGCGGTCAGGCCGTGGGTGATGTTCCAATAGGTGGAGCCTGCAACCGGCATCTGCGAAATCCCGAAGTATTTGTTCAGCACATCAAAGGACGCCGTGGTGCCGCCTCTTCTCGCGACGGCTATCGAAGCGCTGGGCTTAAAGGCAAAGGGATTCTCGACGTTCTGCACGGAGTAAAACGCCCGGTCGAGAAAGGCCAGAATGCGTCCGCTCGGATGCGCATAGTAAACGGGTGTCGCAAAGACAAAACCATCGGCCTCTTTGGCGAGCGCCGTGAATTGATTCACCGCGTCATCCCGAAACACGCAGGCATCGTGCGTCCCGCAATAACCGCACTGAATGCAGTCCCGTATGGGCTGATTGCCAAGCTGTATGACCTCGGTCTCCACCCCTTCCGCGGCAAAAACCCTCTGCATCTCATTAACTGCCTGCATGGTGGTACCGTTCGCATGGCTGCTGCCGTTCACAAAAATAACTTTCATTGCAATATCCTCCTCCGCACCGCGTGGCGGTACGAGGGTTAATCATAGCTCTTTTTGTGTTATTTCGCCACATTTCGGGTTCAGATGGACTGCACGCGCGCTGTCGCGCCCGTACCGCTTCAGCCTCTGTCTCGCTCCCTTGCTTTTTCCGCCCGATATACCTGCCACGCCCTCACGATCGAAATAACGATTGCCGCCATGGTATAAACAGCAAGTAGCAACATCCCGTAGCCCTTCGGCGAAAACGCAGTGCTGACAATGCCGAGTATCCCCGCCGCGACCAGCATGATCCCCGCAAAGCGGTTGCTCTTCTGCCAGGTGAGGTCGTTATATCTGGTCCAGGACATGCGAAAGCCGACCAAGCCGTTTCGCTTACACTTCGGCAAAACATTGCCGACCAGCACGAGCAGCGCCCCGCAGAGTATGGTCAGGAGCTTATCGCCCGCGAGGGTGCTGAGGAAGCTTTCGCCCCGCAGGGCGAGCACGGTGTTATAGAGGAACACACCCTGTATGCAGCTTAAGATCAGGGTCTGCGGGAAAATCACAATGCCGAGCACCTTGGCATTCGCTGCGGCCGCCTGTCTTTCTTTGTCACTCTCCGCCTGTTCCGCCTTTCTATGAAAATGAAGCAGTAGAAAGCGGCTGCCGAAGAAAAGCAAAAGCAAGACCACCGGCAAAATCAAAAGTTCGTACTTACTGCCGTATCGCGTCACGTTTCCGGCAAAGTCATAGTGCGCCGGTATTACTGCGGGCAGCTCCCTAAGGACAAGAAGTGTCACAAACAGGCAGAGTGCCGCAATCATTCTTGTAAGCTGTTTCATGCTTTCCTCCCTCCGAACGGTTCCGCCCGGAAAATCAACTCCCGCAGGACGGTCTTGTTGCGTTCATCGCAGACAAACAGAGAAGCTCTTTTTGATTTTATTTTTCTGCACTTTCTTCCAAATACACTTTCCTTGAATACCATGTGGTCGCTATAACGGCGAGCAGCAGAAATACCGTGAACAGTCCGAGTGCAAGTTCTGCGGAGGGCGCAAGCAGCGCACTGACCATGCCGAGCAGCCCAGCAATCACCATGGCTGTGCCCCCAAAGCGGTTGCTCTTCTGCCAGGTGATGTCGTTATACCGGCTATACGGCAGGCGCACGCCCACATTGCGGTTTTTCCGGGTCTTCGGCAAGATGTTGCCGAGCACAATCAGCATAACGCTTGTCAGAACACACATCGCTTTCTGCGCCGTTTGCGCAATGCTCGCCCCCGCCTGCGCTCCTCCCGCAGTTCCGAAATGCTCTGCGGTCCAGGCCGCAGACCACAGCAGCCCGGCCTGCAACAGGCAGAAAAAGAGATTCATCACAAGCCCGACCGATACAAGCACCTTTGCATTCGCCGCCGCACCCTGTGCCTCTTTGTCATCGCCGACGGCCCGGCGTTCAAAGTGTGCCACAAGAAACTGCCAGAGCAGCGTGATCAAAAGCGTGACCATGGGTAAAATCAGATAGCTGTACTTACTGCCCCAGCGTCTCACCTCTCCGCCGATTGAATAATCCACGGGAAGCAAAGCAGGCATGGTCTGCAGAGGAATGATTGTAACCATCAGAGTAAGCACCGCGAGTAACCACACTGTTTTTTTCATGATTTCCTCCCTCCGAACTGTTCCACCCAGAGGATCAATTCCTGCAAGACGGATGTGTTCAGTTCATAGTAGACAAAATTTTTCTCCTTATATTCGCTCACCAGCTCTGCGCCCTTTAAGAGCCGCAGGTGGTAAGAGAGCGCCGGCGGACTCACGCCGAGTTTCTCCGCAATTTCTCCGGCGCTCATGCGCCCCTCCCGCAGCATGACCAGAATGTCGCGCCGCTGCGGGTCCGAGAGCACTTTAAAGATACTGCTCTCTCCCATATGGGTGTCACCTCCTTAAAATTTCTTTTAATTAGATTCTAGCACGTCTTATTCGCTTGTCAATCAGTATTTCAAAAATATTTTAAACTATCAGCATTCTGTTTCCATATCGCTCTGTGCTTCTCTGACCGGTAATTTTTGCCTCGCTTTCTCCCATCGCACTTTCTACCACGCGTTCTCTCTTCGCGCTTTCTTTCCCCGCTTTCCGATTCCGCTCCTTTTCCCAAAGCAGTACAGAGGGCAGCAAAAAAGAGGACGGATGGCTCCGTCCTCTCGCTTTCCGGCGCACTGCGCCGCTGTTCCGGTTTTCTGGTTCGACTTTTACTTTCCCCTGCTTTTGCGCTGCCGCTTTCTCTTATGCGGCGATCTTCGCTTCCGCTCGCCCTCTTCTCACAGGAGCTTCGCGCGGAGTTCCTCTGCGCTGAGGGGGCTTAAGTAACTCGGCGCCACATCGAAGATAGTCTTGCAGCCGGTCTGTCCCTCCACAGCGAGGCGATGCGCCGCACGCGCATAGGCCGCGAGCACCGCACCGGTGAACTCGGGGTTCGAGTCGAGCTTTAAGCTGAACTCAATGAGCTCCTTGTGCTCCTCATGGAAGCCGCTCACGCCGCTCCGAATCACAAAACCGCCGTGCGGCAGCTCCGCGTGCTTTTCACGCATCTCCTCTGCGGTGATGAAGTGCACCGTGGTGTCATAATCCGCAAAGTAGTTCGGCATGTTTTTGATTTCCGCCTCGATTGCAGCGCGGTCCGCATCTTCCGCGGCAACGACAAAGACCTCTCTCTTATGCATCTCCCGCGCAGTGAACTCCGGCTGCTCGCCCTTACGGATGCGCGTCATGGCGCTCTCCACGGGAATCGTGTACTGTCTCGCATCCAACACGCCCGCAATGCGGCGCACCGCATCGGAAGTGGCCCTGGCTCACGCCCTTGCCCCAGAAGGTATAGTTCTTGCCCTGCGGCAAAATCGCGGTTGCCAGCATACGGTTTAAGGAGAAGAGACCCGGATCCCAGCCGAGGGAGATGAGAGCAAGCTTACCGCCCTCCTTTGCCGCGGCATCCACCGCTTCAAAATGAGAGGGAATCTTTGCGTGCGTGTCAAAGCTGTTAATCACGTTGAAATGCTTTGCGTACTCGGGGGTCTGTGTCGGCAGATCGGTCGCGCTGCCGCCGCAGAGCACCATCACATCAATCTTATCCTTCCAGTTAAGCGCCTCGGAGAGAGCCACAACCGGGACCTTCTCCGTGTGAATGGTTACGCTCGCCGGTTCGCGCCGCGTAAAGACTGCCACGAGTTCCAAATCCTCGCTCTGCTTGATAGCGCTCTCAATGCCTCTGCCCAAATTTCCGTAACCCAAAATGCCGATGCGTGTCTTCATTCTGTTCTCCTCTATCCGTTCGAAAGACCTAACTAACACGATATGTTTTCTCTGTTTTAACGGAAAAGTCCTTTTTCTGTCAATCAAAAACTTTATATGCTCTCCTGCCGAAGGCTTTGAACGCCCCCCGCATCGTAGAAGCGGGCCGTGCTGTCGGCAATCCGCGCCGCATCCTCCTCTTCATGGGTCACGAAGACCGTCGTGAGACGGCGCGCGCGCTGGGCTTCTCTTACCAAATCCACCAGGTCCCGCCTGAGTCCCGCATCAAGCCCGGTGAAGGGCTCATCGAGCAGTAGAGCCGCGGGCGCACCAAAAGGGCGCGGGCCAGTGCCACGCGGCGCTGCTGTCCGCCCGAGAGTTCGTCCAGAAAACGCTTTTCCAGTCCCGCGAGGCCCGAGGGAGGCAAGCAGTTCCGCAATCTCGCGCGCGCTTCCTCACGCGTGTAACGAATGCTGCTGTCACTTGTACCCGTCAGACAGATTTCCAGATTTCGGTAGACCGTGAGCGCCGGAAACAGACGGTGCTCCTGAAACACCATGCCGAGCTGTCTCTCTTCGACCGGGCGCTCGTTCATACGCTCGCCGTCAAAGCGGATTTCGCCCGCCGTGAGCGGCAAGAAGCCCGCAATCGCGCGGAGCAGGCTGGTCTTTCCGGGCCCGAGGGGCCAGGAGCGCAAGGAGCTTCCCGGCTCGACCGATAGGTTCACATCGCGGAAGATTTCCGTGTTTCCGCGCACCAGCGCTGCGTCCAGAACGCGCAGTGCCGTGCCTGTCTCTCTCTGCCAAACATCTACCTCCTGTACAAAGTCTCTGTCGCTCCGAGCGCTTTTGCATACAAAAGCTTAACCATAAGAATACGCTTATAAATTTGCCGCTGAAATGATATTTGTAAACTTTCTGTGTTTTCAGTATATTTCTTTTTATATATTACTGCCAAATTTGAACTAAGAGGGTACATGCAGTATGAACCAAGTAACCGTAGGCATACTCGGGTTTCTGACAATCATTGCCATTGTCGTGACGCTCTTTAAGAGCAAAAACCCTCCCGAGCATCGCTTTCATCCTCTTCCCGTCGATACTCGCACTGATTCTGGTGTTCGGCGGCTACTACATTTAAGGATGTTGCGTCTCTCATTGAGGACGGCTTTAAGAGTACGGGTCCCACGGCTGCGCTCTTTGTCTTCTCCGTCCTCTTCTTCGGCATCATGACGGATGCCGGCCTCTTCGATGTGATCATCGGCAAGCTCATGAAGCTGGTCGGCGACAATGTGATCGGTGTCACGGTCGCGACCGCGATCATCGCAATCATCGGCCATCTGGACGGCGGCGGCGCTTCGACCTTCCTGATTGTAGTCCCCGCCATGCTGCCGGTCTACAAGAAAATGCACATGCGCAAAACTTCGCTGCTCCGCATTGCGGTCCTCGCGATGGGTGTTCTGAACCTGATGCCCTGGGCAGGGTCCCACGATGCGTGCGGCTTCGGTGCTCGGCATGGAGGCAGGTCAGCTCTGGAATAAGCTGCTGCCCATTCAGGTCTTCGGTATTGTCCTCGCGCTTGCGCACGCTGTCTTAACCGGTATTCAGGAGAAGGCGCGCGGCGCAGGTCTGAACGGCAAACTTGCACAGACCGAGGAAGCGGTCGAGGTCGAGGCAGGCCAAGAGGGACAGCTCGGCGAACTGGCTCGCCCGAAACTCTTCTTCTTTAACATGATTCTCACGATTGCGGTCATTGCTATGCTGATTTGGGATGTGTTCCCGAGCTATGTTCCGTTCATGCTCGGTGTCGGCATCTCCATCCTCGTGAACTACACGGACATCAAGCTTCAGAAGAAGGTGCTGAACTCCCACGCGGTTCCGGCTCTCATGATGTGCACCACCCTGATGGGCGCTGCGCTCCTCATGGGTATCCTCGTGAAGACCGTCAAGGTCGATGACGTTGCGATTCCGAGCGTTGTGAGCTGCATGTCCGCTCTGATCACGATGGTCCTTCCGGCTGCGCTCGGCGCACACCTGCCGCTGGTCATCGGTATCCTCTCGGTTCCGCTGGCACTGGCCTTCGATACGGACAGCTACTTCTACGGTATGCTCCCGGTCATGATTTCGATCGGCGAAGGCTTCGGCATCCCGGCGCTCCCGATTGCGATTTCCATGGCAGTCTGCCGCAACTGCGCGACCTTCATAAGCCCCATGGTCCCGGCAACCCTGCTCGGCGTGGGTCTCGCGGAAGTGGACATCAAGGATCACATCCGCTCGAGTTTCTTCTATGTGTGGGGCTTCTCCTTCCTCTGCATGATTTTCGCAATTCTGGTCGGCATCATTCCGGCGTAAGGCTGCGGAAGCATCGATACGAGTATCAAAAAACGCTCTGCCGGTCGGCAGGGCGTTTTGCTTTCATAAGCGAGATAGCGGACAGGGCTCAGGCCTCAGGAAACTCCTCGCTTCGCGGCATGGCAAAGTCCGGCTTTAAGAGCCGAATCAGCTCCACCATGTAGTGCGTGAGGTACTGATCCTTCCTATGGCAGACATAGAAATGCCGCCCCTGTTCCACATCGATCAGCGGATAGACCACGCAGGTCCTTTTGATTTCCGGTGAGATATCGATGTAGTTCTTCGGACAGAGGAACACGGCCTGACAGGGACCAACCGCGTGCTTCGCGACTTCTATGCTCTCGGTCTCAAAGAGAATGTCGGGGGCGATGTGGGCGTCCGCAAAGAGTCCGTCCTGGGTGATGCGGGTCGAGTGTCCGGTGCGGAGGCTGATGAAGGACTCTGCCTCGGCCTCGCGTATGTCTATGGGCCTTCCCTCCTCAATGCGCCCGGCGAGCGCCGTATTTCTGGAGGCGAGCAGCACCAGTTCCTCGCGGTTAATGAGGATATAGTTCAGCGCGTTGGTCTTTGCGCTGGTCGTTAAACAGGCCAAGTCAAGCTGATGATTTAAGAGCATGCTTTCCAGCGCGTCGGAGCCGAGCTCGGTGAGCTTTAGGTTTACGGCCGGGTAGCGCGCGTGGAAGCGCGGAAAGATGTCCGGCAAAAGTTCCAGAGAGCGCTGCAGGGGCATGCCGAGGCGTATGCTGCCGCGGGTCCCGAGACGTATCTCCTCGAGCTGACGCTCCAGGTTCTGCTGTATGCTCTGGATGGCGCGCGCCGCCTGCATGTAGCACTCCCCCGCCGGGGTCAGAACCATGGGGTTCGTGTGCCGCACAAAGAGCTCGGCGCGGAGTTCTTCCTCTACCTTTCGCACCATCTGACTCACCGAGGGCTGGGAGACATAGAGCACCTCTGCGGCGCGGCTTATGCTGCCCTCCCGAAATATGGTCAGCATGTACTTAATCTGACGTTCGTTCATGGTGCCCTCCTTTGTGAGGCAAAATTTATAACAAAAACTCTATATTTATCATAGCCAATTATTACCTTGAAGTCCAGACCCAACAAAAGTTACAATGTTCTCAAACAATTGTTTGTTACGCAGAAGGAGGCAGCTATGGAGATCAACAAGCCGGCGGTCGCCGGCACTCTCGAGTCCAGCGATTGCCAGGTCACGGTGGAACCGGGCAACGGCAAGGTCGATTTTTCGCTGGAGAGCGCAGTCATTCACCAGTTCGGAAACCAGATCAAAAAGGTGACGCTCGAGACCCTTAAGGATCTCGGCATCGACAATGTGAGAATCTCGATTGTCGATAAGGGCGCGCTGGACTGCACGATCAAGGCGCGCATTGAGGGCGCTGTGTTCCGTGCCGTGGATCAGTACGACAACATTCCCTGGGGAGGTGCGGTGAGATGAGCCATCCGAATAAGAAGCGCCTGCGCCGCTCGATGATGTTTTTGAACGCGCAGAAGCCCTCTCTGATCAAAGACCCCTACCTCTACGGCGCAGACTCGCTGATGCTGGACCTTGAGGATGCGGTCGCCGTGACCGCAAAGGACACGGCGCGCTTCTCGCTCTACCAGGCGCTGAAAAACGTGGACTACCGCGGCTGCGAGCGCGTGGTGCGCATCAACGGCCTCGACACCGAATATTGGAAAGAAGACATTCGCTGCTCGGTCGCGGGCGGCGCGGACGTGCTCCGCATCCCGAAGACCGAGGACGCCGAGATGGTCAAGGCGGTCGAGGACGCTGTCCTTGCCGCAGAGCGCGAGTTTAACCGCCCGGAGGGTTCCACACTCTTAATGGCGGCGCTCGAGTCCGCCAAGGGTGTCATGAATGCCTATGAGGTGTGCACCTCCTCCGAGCGCATGATCGGCATTGCGCTCTCGGGCGGTGACTACACGAAGGATCTGCAGACCAAGATCACCGGCACAGGCGTGGAGCTCATGGGCGCACGCCAGCACATGATCATTGCGGCGCGCGCGGCGGGGCGTGCAGTGCTTTGACACGGTCTGGACCGACCTCGACAATCTCGAGGGCTTCCGGAAGGAAGTCATGCTCATTAAGGACATGGGCTTTGACGGCAAGTCCATCATCAACCCGCGCCAGATTCCCATTGTCCACGAGGTCTTCACCCCGAGCATGAAGGAGATCATTTTCTCCGAGAAGGTAATTCGGGAGATCGATTCCAAGCGGAAGGAAGGCATAGGTGTCTTCACGGTGGACGGCAAGATGATTGACATTGCGTTTTACGACGGTGCGCAGCGCGTCATTGCGCTCGCCAAGGCATCCGGCGTGTACAAGGGGGGAGCTCTAAATGAAGAATGCAGTCGGCAGAGATATTCCGGAAGAGATTTTACAGGCGACCGGCAAGGATGTGTTCCGCGGCTCGCACGCAATGGACGGCAAGGAATTTCGACGTGACGGCGCACGTGTCAAGCCCGTCATCAATTCCGAGGGCTCGAAGCTTCTCCCGTCCATCAAAGACGCACTTTTAAAGTGCGAAATCAAGGACGGCATGACGCTTAGCTTCCACCACCACTTCCGCGAAGGCGATAAGGTCCTCAACATGGTTATGGAAGAGGTCCATAAGCTCGGCATCAAGAACATCACTATCTGCGCGTCCTCGATGGGCAGCCAGAATAACCCCATTGTCTACATGATAGACGACGGGACCATCACCAACATTCAGAGCTCGGGCGTGCGCGGCGAAATCGGCAAGGCCATCTCCGAGGGACGGCTTCAGGGACTCGCAATCATGCGGAGTCACGGCGGTCGCGTCCGCGCGATTGAGTCCGGCGAAACCCACATCGACATCGCCTTTATCGGCGCTCCGACCGCGGATGAGTACGGCAACTTAAACGCAAACGGCGGCAAGGCCAACTGCGGCGTGCTCTCCTATTCCGCGCCGGATGCCCTCTATGCGGACAAGGTGGTCGCAATCACGGACTGCCTGGTTCCCTTCCCGAACTGGCCGCACCAGATTAGCCAGATTTACGTGGACTATGTGGTCGTGGTCGATGAAATCGGCGATCCTTCGAAGATTGCGACGGGCGCGGCAAAGCCAACCTCCGACCAGAGAAAGCTCCTCATGGCAAAGCTACTGCACCGAGGTCGTGAAGCGCACGCCCTACTTTAAGGACGGCTTCTCCTACCAGACCGGCGTGGGCGGCGCTTCGATTGCAAGCACCATCTCGCTCGCCGATGTGATGCGCGAGCGGAACATCCACATGAGCTTCGGTGTGGGCGGCATCACGAAGCCGATGTGCCAGCTCCTCGAAGAGGGCCTTGCGCGCACGCTTGTGGATACCCAGGACTTTGACGAGTACGCGATTCAGAGCGCGGCGACCAATCCGAACCACCACTACATCACCGCGGGCGAGTACGCGAACCCCTTCAATAAGGGCGCTTATGTCAACAAGCTTGACTTCGTGATTCTCGCGGCCCTCGAGGTCGATGTGAACTTTAACTGCAATGTCGTGGTGGGCTCGAACGGCGTCGTGAGCGGCGCGCAGGGCGGCCACCCGGACACGGCGGCGGGCGCAAAGTGCACCATCGTAATCACCCCGATTCTGCAGGGACGCATTCCCTCGGTCTGCACCGACGTGACCACGGTCACGACCCCGGGCGAGGATGTGGATGTCGTGATCACGGACTACGGCATCGCGATTAACCCGAAGCGTCAGGATCTGATCGACGCGCTGAAGGATTCGGGACTCCCGTTAAAGAGCATCGAAGAGCTCCGCGACATCGCCTATGCCATGACCGGAGAGCCGGAGCGCGTACAGTTCGGAGAGCGCGTGGTCGGTATCATTGAGGCGCGCGACGGCAGCATCATGGACGTGGTCCGCGAGATTAAGCCCTTTCAGTTTGCGGACTGAGTGAACAGATAAAACCCGGAACCGAACCGGTTCCGCTGCGCCGGGGACCCTTCCCCCGGCGTTTTGTTTTTCCCTGCTCTGTGCTATGCTGAAACGGCAAACGGAAACAGATTTCGGAAGCGAGTCCCCTGTATGACAGACAACTACCATCTCGGAGAGATTCTGCTCTCCTATCCCTCGGAGCGGGAAAAACTCCGCGCCTTTCTCGCGGAGCATGCGCTTCGCTTGGAGCCGGATCTCGATACGGCCTACGGCATCTTTGACGCAAACGAAAGCTTGGTGGGCTGCGGCTGCGCTTCCCGCTCGCTCCCTAAAGTGTTTTGCGGTCAGCGAAGAACTGCGCGGGCAGAATGCACTCGGCACCCTCCTCTCGGCGCTCATCGAGAACCGCTTTCAGCGCGGCTACTTTGATCTCTTCGTAATCACGCGGTGCGAGAAGGCCCTGCTCTTTTCTTCCTGCGGCCTACGCCTGCTCGCTGAGACGGGTGCGCTTGCCATGCTGGAAAACCGCCCGGACGGCCCCGAGCGCTATACAGCGCAGGTGCTCTCTGCCCTGCCGCCGCACGATAAGAAAACGGTCGGCGCGATTGTGATGAACTGTAATCCCTTTACGCTTGGGCACCGCGCGCTTGTTGAATACGCCGCGGCAAAGGTAGACCTGCTCTGCCTCTTTGTGGTCGAAGAAAACCGCTCCCTTTTCCCGACCGAAGTTCGCTTTCAACTGGTCAAGGAGGGGGTCAAAGACCTGCCGAACGTGCATGTCTTTTTGAGCGGCCCCTATATGATTTCCGGCAACACCTTCCCGACCTACTTCTTAAAAGCAGGGGAAGATGCAGCCGCCCTCCAGTGCGAACTGGATGCGACACTCTTTGCGCGCTGTCTTGCCCCGAAGCTCGGCATTTCCGTCCGCTTCGTGGGCTCCGAACCGCTGGACCCGACAACGGCCTGCTATAACCGGGCGTTACGGGAAATTTTGCCGCCCGCCGGTATTTTGCTCGACGAACTGCCGCGGCGGGAACTGGGGGCTACGCCGATCAGCGCCTCTCGGGTGCGCGCCCTGCTTAGCGAAAAGGGCGTCTGTCCGGAAGTACTGTCTCTCGTGCCCCCGGTCACGGCCGAGTGGCTTAGCGCACATTGGAATGAACTCAAAATGCCCGAGGCTTCTTCCTGAGAAAGGAGACCCATGTCCGATTTTACCCCCTACCCCGTGAGCGTCGAAGATATGATGCGGGCGCGCGACGAGCGCGTGCAAGTCCAGAACGAAATGCTCGCGGCGGCCGCTTCCTTTCCCGCGCCGACCGCCCTTCTCTCCTTCGGCATGAACATTCCGGGCGCGGTGAAGCAGACGCCGCTCATTCGTAGCGGCTTTCTCTTCGGCAAAGAGCGGCTCACAGAGCTCTTACAACGCGAGGGCCATGCGATTCTCCTGCCGCGCGAACTGCGCCGCGTGAGCGGGGACACTTGGCTCTGCCTGGTCGGTGCGCCGCCCGAGGCCGTGAAGCGCCTCGCGGTTTCGCTCGAGGACAGCGAAGCGCTCGCACGTCTCTTTGACATTGACGTGCTGGATTGCGAGGGACGGAAACTATCCCGCGAGGATTTTTCCCTGCCGCCCCGCCGCTGCCTGCTCTGCGAGGAGGCAGCCGTAGTCTGCGCGAGAAGCCGCGCCCACAGCGTCGAAGCGCTCTTTTCCCGTTGCGAAACGCTGCTCCGCGAGGCCTTCCCGCGCTCCGCATCCTTTTTCTCCGCACTCGAAAATCAAGCGGCGCTTGCCCTGCTCGACGAGGTCTACGCCGCGCCGAAGCCGGGGCTTGTTGACCGCATCGATTCCGGCGCGCACGCGGATATGAAATTCGAGGACTTTATTTTAAGCACCGCCGCAATCAGTCCCTTCCTGCGGGAAATGGCCGTTACGGCTTATCAAAGCTGCTTCACCCTGCCAAGCTCGCACGCTTTGAAAGACGAAGCCGAGCGCACGCTCTTTCCCAGACTCCGGGAAATCGGAAAACGCGCCGAACGCGAGATGTATGCGGCGACCGGCGGCGTCAACACGCATAAGGGCGCCATTTTTACCCTGGGGCTCCTCACCGCTGGCGCAGGGCTCCTCTACGCCAAAACAGGCAGGCTAAACGCTGAAGCAATTTGGATGAAGTGCAGAACTTAGTCGGCGAACCCCTGAAGCGGGAACTCGCAGAGCTGAAAGCCGGGGAAGCAGGCAGTGCCCACGGCGAAGCGGTGCTGCACCGCGACGGCGCGGGCGGCGTTCGCAGCGCAGCGGCCAAGGGCTTCCCGGTCCTGCGAAGCGTCGCCCTGCCCCAACTGCGGCAGTACGAGGCCGAGGGACAGGCGACAGAAACAATCGCCCTCAACGTTCTCCTGCATCTCATTTTGCATGTCAGTGACACCAATGTGCTGTACCGCGGCGGAAAGGACGCCCTGCTCACCCTCCGCGCGGACTGCCGCAACATCCTCTCGCACGGCGGCGCTTTTACCCCGGAGGGAAGCGCTCTGCTCTATGAGCTCAAGGAGACTTGCAAGCAGCGAAACGTAAGTCCCGGCGGCGCCGCGGACCTTCTCTCGGCCGCCTTATTTTTGCATCGAATCGAGAAAATTTTTCGTTGACAATTTTTTTCCTCCGTGCTATTCTACATAAGCCTTATGGCAAGAGGCTGATGTAGCACAGTCGGTAGTGCGTCGCATTGGTAGTGCGGAGGTCACGGGTCCGATTCCCGTCATCAGCTCTGACAAATAGCGCGTATCTGAGCGGAAATCGCTTGGATACGCGCTTTTTCTATACTCCGCAGCGGCAAAAGGGTCCTGTGACAGTGCAAAAAGCAGCGTGATAGGGTACACATGCAACATGAATGCAACACGAAAAGAGGGCGCAGTCGCGCCCTCTTTTCTGATTCAGTTCTGCTGGTTCAACAGGTAAATACCGCGCCGAATTGCCTCTGCCCGTGTCACATTCTCACGCGCGCAATACGCTTCCAGAATCGCGTCCGCCTCGGCATCCAGCCGCACATGAATCGGCCGACCCTTGGGGTTATCCGTCGGACGTCCCATCTTCTTTTCTTCTGCCATTCTGTCTCCTTTCTCTTGTCGTTTTCTTTCCCTGCCTTCCTCATTCCAAGCTTCTTGACACGTCCAAATGCGTACGTTATCATGTACGCATAAGGAGGTGTCGTTATGCTGAACACAAATATTACCAACTTCAGAAAAAACATCTTTGAACTTCTGGAACAGACCATACGTTATAACGAACCTGTGAATATCAGCACCAAAGCAGGCAATGCTGTCCTAATCAGCGAAGAAGACTATAACAGCTTGATGGAGACCTTGTATCTCTCTTCTCTCCCGAAAGAACGTGCGAAGATTATCAAGGGACTGCACACCTCTTTGGAAGACTGCCTGTCGGAAGATGAGGTCACTTGGTAATGTATACCATCGTGTATACAAAAAAAGCCGCTGCCGACATTCCCACGCTAAAGTCGGCAAAATTGGATACAAAAGCCAAGGCACTGATTGAGATCCTAAGAGAAAATCCCTACCAAACACCCCCGCCCTACGAAAAGCTGATTGGGGATCTTCAGGGGGCTTATTCCCGGAGAATCAATGTCAAACATCGTCTTGTCTACGAGGTTCTCGAGGAAGTCAATACCGTAAAAATCATCAGCCTTTGGACGCATTACGAATTCTAGAATACCGCCGAAACGCCTAGCAGCGTATCGCCTCCACGCCTTCGCAGAGCTCCCGTATCCACTCTTTCCGCGGTATCACTTCGATCCATTCCGCCGGGATACCTGTTTCGCCGTCAAGGCCGTAGATGAGCCCCGCAAGGCCGCCCGCCACCGCACCCACGGTGTCTGTATCATCTCCGAGGTTTACGGCGAGGAGGGCGCAGTCGCGGTAGTTTTCTGTCCGTAAGAGGCACCAGAGCGCTGCTTCCAGCGTGTCTACGACATAGCCGCTGCTCTTAATCTCCTCGCGGCTCAAGGTCTCGATTTCCGGGAGACGGACATAATTCTGCCAGGCGGACTCGTGTCCGTAAATCCGCGCGGCGCGCTCTAAGGCAGTGGAAAGCGCTGTTCGCTTTTCGCTCCCGCGAAGCAATTCCCCTACGACAAACACATAAATCAGGCAGCCGATGTGCGAAATCATATGGTTGTGGGTGAGTCCCGCAATCTGCCGCACAGCGGCTGCCTTTGCTTCGTCCGTCCCCTCGAGTAAAAGGCCAAGAGGCAGCATGCGCATCAGCGCGCCGTTTCCGTTGTCCCACGCTCCCGTTCCGCCGCAGTTCTCGGGCGCGACTCCCTGCCCGTAGGTCCAAATGGCATTACGGCAGGCATTGCCCACGTCAAAGACATAGTCCCGCGCCGTGAACTGCTTCTCAAAGAGCCAGAGAAAAAAGTTCCGCATGATATCGGCGGGATCCACACAGCCCTTGCGCTTAAAACTCTCCAAGGTCGCAAGCGTCATGGAGCTGTCATCCGACCAGGTGCCGGGCAGCTGCCGGTGGGTCCCGTAGCCTGTCATTTCCGTCACTTGGTAGCTGTCCCGCGGCTCAAACTCGACCGGAACGCCGAGCGCATCCGCGACCACCAGCCCCATGACGGCTTCGTAAAGCCTGCTCATCTCACTCCCCCTTCTCTTTCTTCCCCGGATTTATCCCGCTTGGTACGGAATCAATCCGATTCTCAAGTAGCTCTCAAACTTTTCTCGACGCACTTGCGGTATCTCTTGCCCATCGTACATGGCTCGGGTCTTGCGACGCAAGCATGCAGGTTTTCCTCTGCTTCTTTTCCCCGCCTACCGGTTTGCACTCTTACCTGCTTCCCGCCTTTTTTCCTTCTTTTCAAGAAAGGTTCTTCGGGGCGCTGCAGTGCGTCTCAGATCTGGTAGAGTATCGCATTCACGATGGCCGCCGCGACGGTCGAGCCGCCCTTACGGCCGCGCGCAATGATATGCGGCGTGCTGCTCCCGACAAAGAGTTCCTTTGCCTCGACCACATTGACAAAGCCGACCGGCGCTGCGATTAAAAGCGCGGGCTTCAGTTGCCCGGCATCCATGAGTTCCTTGATTTTTACAAGCGCGGTCGGCGCATTGCCGATTGCGAGGATCAGCGGTCGCTCCGCGGAGAGCGCTGCCGCACGCTCCATAGAAACCGTCGCGCGGGTCACGCCCCTCTCCTTAGCCTCGGCTGCCACATCTGCCTCCGCCATGAAGCAGCGCGCCGTAGCGCCGAAGCCCGCGAGCCTTGCCTTATTGATACCGGCAAGCGCCATATTGGTGTCCGTCACAATGCAGGCCCCCTGACGGATTGCTTCCTTTCCCGTTTCAACCACGCCTTCCGAAAAGAGCAGGGTATCCGCAAACGAAAAGTCCGCCGTCGTGTGTATGACCCGCTTCACCACCAAATCGACACCGGCGGGAAACTGCCGATCGCCGAGTTCCTCGCTGATGCGCCGAAAGCTCTCTGCCTCGATTTCCTCCGGCTTCCAAAATTCTATACTCATCTCTCAACTCCCATGATGCGGTACAGTTCCCGCAAATCGAAATGTTCCCGAAGCGTTTGCGAAAGAAGCCGGAAGCCCTCTTCCTGCCGCTCCCTGCGACTTTTTAATCGGTGCGGGTAAGAAAGCCCCTTCCGCGCCGCAAGCGCCTGTAAGAGCGCCTCGGTGACCGCCACTTCGTCAAAGAGGCCGTGCAGATAGCTTCCGCAGACCGCGCCCGCAACGCAGCCGTCCGCGCGTTGCCGCTTACTGTCCTCTCGCGCGGAAAGGCGCTGAAAGTTCTCACCGTCTTTGCCGATACAGCTCTGTCCCATGTGGATTTCATAGCCCTCGGTCTTTGCCCGGCAAGCGCTGCCCAGAAGCCGCTCGAAACCGTAATTGTTCCGGCCGCACAGACCGTTTGCTTAGCCGCGTAAAACACGGTATCGACCGGCAAGAGCTTAAGTCCCGCCACCTTTACGCCGCTCTCTTTGTCCCGCAGTGTTTCGCCGAGCATCTGGTACCCGCCGCAAATACCGAGCACCGGGCGGCCGGAAGCCGCAAAGTCCCGGATACACGATGCAAAGCCCTGTGCCTTTAACCACGCGAGGTCATCGAGCGTACTCTTGGAGCCCGGCAGAATCAGGAGATCCGCAGCCCCGATTTCCGCCGGACTGCTCACATAGCTAAACGCTACCTCCGGCGCCGCCTGCAGCGGGTCAAAATCCGTGAAGTTCGAGAGCCGCGGAAGGCGGATCACCGCGATGCGAAGCAGGGCATCCGCCTCCCGCTCCGTCTTCCGAAGCCGCTCCGAGAGGGAATCCTCATCCTCCAAATCAAAGTGGCGGTAGGGAAGAACCCCGAGCACAGGCTTTTCGGTGAGCGCCTCAATCTGTCTGAGGCCTGGCTCCAGAATTTTGATATCGCCGCGGAACTTGTTGATCACCAGCCCCTTGATGCGCGCCTGCTCGGCTTCGGAGAGGAGTTTCACCGTCCCGTAGAGCGCGGCAAACACGCCGCCGCGGTCTATGTCTCCGATCAAGATGACAGGGGCATCGACCGCCTCGGCAAGCCCCATGTTCACAATGTCGTCGGCACGGAGGTTAATCTCCGCCGGGGAACCCGCGCCTTCAATTACAATGATATCCTGCTCGGCCGCTAGGCTATGATAGGCCTTCAGCACTTCCGAGAGCAGTTCCCTCTTCTTTTTCTGATATTCGATCGCACTGTAGTCCCCGACCGGTTTTCCGCAGAGCACCAGCTGGGAGCCCGTGTCCGAGTTCGGCTTTAAGAGTATGGGGTTCATGCGCACATCCGGCGCAATTCCGGCCGCCTCCGCCTGCATCGCCTGGGCTCTTCCGATTTCGAGCCCGTCCGGCGTGACCGCGGAGTTCAGCGCCATGTTCTGCGATTTGAAGGGGGCCACCCGGTAGCCGTCCTCCCGGAAAACGCGGCAGAGCGCCGCCGCAAACAGGCTCTTGCCCGCGTTGGAGCAGGTGCCCTGAATCATGATTGCCTTTGCCATTCGCCCTCCTTTTCAAATTCAGCGAGCGCCGATAAAAGACGCCGGTTCTCTTTAGCTGTCTTCACCGCAGTTCGAAAATAGCCCGCGGAAAGCCCGCGAAAGTTCGCGCAGTCGCGGAGCGGAAGTCCTTTCGCCGCCGCAAAGCGAAGCCTTGCCGCATTTTTTTCTGCATTCGGCACTGTGTCCGAGACAAGCAGAAAATTACTCTCGCTCTCCGAGACCCAGAGCCCGAGCGCACGCAAGCCCGCAGAGAGTTCCGCCCGCCATAGAGCGATTTTTGCCGCGCTCTCCCTTTCCCAATCCGGAGAGGCGAGGGCCGCCTCCCCGGCCGCCTCTGCGAGCACCGAGACCGGCCAGGGCTGTCCCGCCGCAAAGAGGGAAGCGCAAAGCGCTGGGTCCGAGCTCACGCAGTAGCCGAGCCGCACGCCCGGCATCGCAAAAGTCTTGGTAAACGCGCCGAGCAGGATGCGCCGCGGCCCGCCTTCCGCCGCCCGCAGATGATTGCGAAGCGAGGGCGCATTGTTCCGGTTCAAGAAACCGAAAAAACACTCGTCGGTAACCAGGGTGATGTTCAATTCCGCGCAGCGCGAAAGAATTTGTAGAAAGAGCTCTTCCGAGGGAACCAGTCCCGTCGGGTTATTCGGGAGGCAGAGCCAGAAAAGCTCGGTCTCCGCGCTGAGATCATCGAGCACGCGCGCCGTGAGTTGAAAGCCCTCTTCGCGGCGCAGCATATGAAAGTCACAGTGACAGCCGCGGCGCGTGAGCGCTCGCTCGTACTCCGAAAAGCTCGGGGCAAAGGAGCAGGGAGCGCTTCGGCTTCAAGACCTCCGCGAGCCGCTCGATCACATCTGCCGCGCCGTTTCCGCAAAAGACCTGAGTCTCGCCGACCGCATAGCGCTTGGCAAGCGCCGCGCGAAGACCGCTCGCAAAGGGATCCGGATAGTGAATGCAGGCAGCAACCGCGCGGTGCAGCGCCTCCTCAACTGCAGGCGGCATGCCGCGCGGGTTGATGTTCACCGAGAAATCCGTAATCCCGGCTGCCTGTACGCCACCCTGCGGAAAGCAGGCCCCGCCGTGTTCGTAGGCGGAATTCATGACTTTCCTCCCTGCTCCGTATAGGCCGCAATGCCGAGCTCCGTAAAGCTGTCCGCCCCGCTGTACACTGCTTCTGCCATGTCAAGGAGCGGGAGCGCCGCAACCGCTCCCGTGCCCTCACCGAGGTGCAGCCCCGCGGAAATGAGGGGCTTTAAGTCGAGTGCCGTGAGGAGAGCCCCCGCGAGCGGATCCGCCGAGCAGTGGCTCGCAAAGAGATAGTCGCGAACCCCCGGTGCGAGGGAAACTGCGGCGAGGGCCGCCGCCTCCGTGATAATGCCGTCGAGAAGCAGCGGGATTTGTTCGATGGCCGCGCCGAGCATGAGTCCCGCGAGCGCCGCAAGGTCAAAGCCGCCGAGCGCCGATAAAAGCCCGAGCGCATCCCCGCGCAAATCCTTATGAAGCGTAAGCCCTTTCTCGACTGCACGCCGCTTTCTCACGAGTCCCTCGTCCGAAAGCCCCGCACCGCGTCCTATAAGTTCCGCGGGATTTCGCTCCAGCAGAGCCGCTGTGAGCGCCGCGCTGGTGGTCGTATTGCCGATGCCCATCTCGCCCGCAAGGAGGAGAGCGCCGTTCCCCGTCGCTTTTCTTCGGCCGCGAGTTCCATACCGATGAAAAGCGCCTGTAAACATTCCGCCCGCGTCATCGCAGCTTCTTCCGTAAAATCCCCGCGTCCCGCTTCGAACCTTCCGTCTGAGGATTTCCTCTCCCCGCGGCTCTCCCGCAATGCCCACATCGACCGGGACCACCGCACAGTCTGCGAGTGCGGCCATGCGGTTTACCGTGCTCCCGCCGTAGGCGAGGTGCTCACAGACCGCTGCGGTCACCTCCTGTCCGGTCTGGGTGACGCCCTGCTTCACCACGCCGTTGTCCGCACAGAAGACGAACAATTTGCGCGGCTTTAAGCGAAGTGCCGCGGTTCCCTGAATGCCCGCCATGCGTATCAAATCCTCTTCGAGCACGCCGAGCCCGTGAAGCGGCATCGCAATCGAGAGGAACTTGCTCGCCGCAGCCTCCGCCGCCGTCCGGTCCGGCGGCGCAATCCGCTTGATCGCCTCAAAAAAGGCTGTCTCGCTTCCCGGTAACGCCACGTTAGCCCTTCCTCTTCTTGTCATAGCCGCGCGGCGTCAGGAGATAGCCGTTCAATTCTATGCTGTCCTCCGCGCCGATAAAGACCGTGGTTCGCATATCGACCTCGCGCTCTCGAAGCTCACCGAGTGTCAGCAACTCCTTACTCTCCCCCTTACGGCCTATGTTCCGCGTAATCGCACAGGGCGTGTCCGCCTTTCGCGCCTCGAGGAAAATCTCTGCCGCCCGCGGGAGGCAGTCCTTACGGCTACGGCTGCCCGGATTGTAGATGACCACTGCCATGCCCGAGGCTGCGAGCTCTTTAAGCGCCGCTCTATCTGCTCCCAGGGTACCAGAAGGTCCGAGAGGCTGATGCAGGCAAAGTCGAGGCTCAGCGGGCTACCGAGCAGGGCTGCGCCGGAGAGCGCCGCCGTGACGCCGGGCACCACTTCAACCGTGAGCTCCTTATGTGTCGCTGCGAGCTCTAGGATGAGGCTTGCCATGCCGTAAACTCCGGCATCACCCGAGGAGACCACCGCGACCTGTTTCCCCTGAAGCGCAAGGGCAATCGCCTCTTCGCAGCGCTGTATTTCCTCGGTCATGCCGCTCTGAACGACCTCTTTTCCTTCCAATAAATCTTCAATCAGCTTTAAGTAGGTGCTGTAGCCAACAATGGTATCGGCCGCTTCAATCGTGTGAAGCGCCTTTAAGGTCATGGACTCCCGGTCTCCGGGGCCGATTCCGACCACCGCAATCGTATATGGTTTCATGCTTGTTTCCCCTCTCTGAATTCAGTCGTAAAGCTCGGATCGTAGAGCTTTGAGTTCTCATACGCTGCGCCGAGAAAATCCCCGATTAAGAGCAGCGCAGTCTTGGTTATGCCGGCGGCCTCCGCATCTTTGGCAAGTTCGCCGAGTGTGGTGCGAAGAATGCGCTCGTCCGGCCAGGTCGCCTTGTATACAACAGCGGCCGGGGTCTCATTTGTATAGTAGCCGCCCGCCAGCAATTCCGAAACAGCCTCCGCTACACGCCCCGCCGAGAGAAAAAGTACCATGCTCGCACCGTGTGCCGCGAGGGCCGAGAGGCTTTCCTTTTCCGGAACCGGCGTGCGCCCCGCCGCGCGGGTCAGGATGACCGTCTGCGAAACGCCGGGCAGGGTGTACTCCGCCCCGAGCGAAGCCGCCGCACCGAAGAAAGGAGGAGACGCCGGGACAGACCGCAAAGGGCACGCCCGCCGCCTGTAGGGCATCCATCTGCTCCCGGTGCGCGCCGTAGACGGAAGGGTCCCCGGTGTGCAGGCGCACCACACGCTTTCCGGCTTTTGCGGCCGGAATCAGAATGTCCAGCACCTCGTTTAAGTCGAGCCGCGCGCTGTCGTGAATCTCCGCTTCCGGCTTACAGCGCCGTAAGAGTGCCGGGTTCACCAAGGAACCCGCATAGACCACGACATCCGCTTCCTCCAAAAGAGCGGCACCGCGCAGGGTCAGAAGATCCTCCGCCCCCGGCCCCGCGCCGACAAAATATACCTTTCCCGCTTCCACCTCTATTCCCTCCTGTCTCAGTCCGAAATGCACAAAGCAAAAACATCGAACGGCCGCAGCGACACGATTGCATCTGCCGTAAAAAGCTTCCGGTAGCTGCGCGCCGCCGTCTCTCTTTCTGCCTCTTACATCGCTCCATTGTAACAGAAAAGGAAGCCCGTCGTCGCCGACAGGCCCCTCCGAATTCTCTGACTCAGTGATTCAAATCGCGCTCCGCCTCGGCGATTTTATCCTTCAACTCCTTGCAGGATGCATCGAACTTTTCCTGCTCTTCCTCGGTAATCTGGCAGCGGATAACCGACTGCACGCCGCTCGCGTTGATGACAGCCGGAACACCCGCAAAGACGCCGTTCTGCTTGTACTCGCCGCGGAGGTAAACCGAGACGGTCTGCACCGAGCTCTCGTCGCCGAGTATGGCCTTCGTTAAGCGGGTCAGCGCAATGCCGATACCGTAGTAGGTCGCCTTCTTCGCCGCGATGATCTTATCCGCCGCCGTGCGCACATCGACCTCAATCTTTTCGAGTTCTTCCTTCTTGTAGACACCGTTCGACTCCGCAATCACGTCGAGCACCGGCTTGGTCGCAATGCAGACCTGACTCCACGGAACAAACTCGGAGTCGCCGTGCTCACCCATCACATAGCCGTGAATGCTGCGCGGATCTACCTTGAAGTAGCTGCCGACCAGGTAGCGGAGACGCGCGGTGTCGAGCGAGGTGCCGCTGCCGATGACGCGCTTCGGGTTAAAGCCTGAGAGATCGCAGGTCACCTTGGTCATGACATCGACCGGGTTGGTCGCAATCAGGAAGATGCCGTTAAAGCCGGAGTCCGTGACCGGCTCCACAATCGACTTAAAGATGGCCGTGTTCCGCGCGAGCAGATCCATGCGGCTCTCGCCCGGCTTCTGCGCGACACCCGCGCAGATGGTCACGATATCCGCCTCCTTGCAGTCGGCGTAGGTGCCGCTCCAAATCTTCATATGGGAACCGGAGAAGGCAAGACCGTGATTCAAGTCCATGGCCTCTCCCTCGGCTTTTTCCTTCACATAGTCAATCAAGACAAGCTCATCGCAGGTCTGCTGATTCAGCATTGCATAGGCATAGCTCATACCGACCATGCCGCAGCCGACCAGTACAACTCTTCTCTTATCCTTTCCCATGACGTTCACTCTTTCCCCTTGCGGTTCATGCGCTCTCCGCCCCTGCGGAGAGGATATTCTACGATACGACTCTACTTTATCACACTTTCCCAAAATATAGTATGTTTGTTATCGATAACCACATAGAAACAATCGACTCACCATCTTGTGTTATACTGTAGCCTGTTCGTTTTCGATTTCCGCAACCGAATGTAAGGAGTTCTCATGCCTTCCGAAAATACCAAGACAAATCCGTATTCGTTTCTTCGCTTTGCGCTCTCCGTCTTTCCGGAGTTCTGGATGTTTCAGCTGCTCGCCTCGCTCTGCCTGTTTCCGTTGAGCCGCCTCGTGTGGCGCTTTGTCCGCGCGCTCACGGCAAAGAGCGGGGCCGTGACCAGCGCAAACTATCTCCGCTTTCTCGCCTCCTGGCGCTTCCCGGCGCTGCTCGCCCTGCTCGCGCTGCTCATTTTTCTCTACCTGCTCTTTGAGCTTCTGGCGCCGCTTTATCTCTGCAACGCACTCCTAAAAGGCGAGTTCCCGCACTTTCGCGCCGCGCTTGCCGACGGTCTCCGCTCGCTCCGAAAACTGGCCACCCCGCACGGCTTCCTCTTTCTCTTTTACCTTGCGGTTCTGGTACCCATTTCCGGAGTGGGCTTCCGCATCCATCTGACCCGGAACTTTTATATCCCGAAGTTTATCTCCGAGGTGATTGAGAGCAACCCGCACTATTTCTTACTCTATTCCCTCCTCATGCTCTTTCTTCTCTGGCTCGGCTATCGCCTGGCCTTCTTTTTGCATGCCGTACTGCTTGAAAACTGCACGCCGCGCGCGACTTACCGCCGCTCTTCCGAGCTGGTCCGAAAGAATCGCCTTCGGATTTTGAAAGAGCTTGTGCTCTTATTCCTCTTCCTCACGGCAGTGCGCCTGCTGGTTGCGCTTTTCTTTCAGTTTATTCCCATGCTCTTTCTTGTATCGAAGGAGTCCTCGCTCTTAGACCGCGCGGCCGAGGCAGGCAACGGCTTAGAGCTCCTGCAGACTGCGGAGAGCCGCTCCTTTCTCCTGTATCGCTTTGCCGCGGCCTTCGCCGTGCTCCTCGGAAATTACATGCGCGCCATGACGGGGCTGCTCTGCAACAGTTATTTTATGCTCCGCTTTACAAAGCTCTTTCTCGGCTTGAGCCGCGAAGAAAGCTTGCAGCCCGCCACCCTCCCGAAAAGTCCGCGCCGCAAGCTTCTCTGCAACGTCATGGGCTTCTCTGTCTTTTTGATTGCCTTCTTTTCCTTTGTGATTGCCTTCCTCTACGCGCCGCTCTTTGTGCGCGAACAGAAGGCAAAACTGGTTGCCCACCGCGCCGGCGGTTATCTGGCTCCCGAGAACTCGCTCGCGGGCATTGCCGCTTCCGAGGCCGCGGGCGCTTATGCCGCCGAGACCGATGTCCAGCGGACGCTGGACGGCTACTACATCATCAACCACGATGACAGCTTTAAACGGCTCGCCGGGGTAAAGCGAACGCCGCCTTCCATGAATCTTCTCGAGATCAAGGGACTCGTGCTAATCGACCCGAATTTCCCGGCGACTACCTACTCCGTACCGACACTCGGCGAAATGCTGGACGCCTGCCGCGGCAAGGAAAAACTCTTCATTGAATTGAAGGGCATGACCGCGGACAAAAAAACAGCGGACGATGTCGTTCGCATCGTCCGCGAAAAAGATATGGTCTCGGAGGTCGTGATCATCTCCCTCTCCTACCGTATCATCAACTACACGGAAACCTACTATCCGGAGTTTGAAACCGGCGTGCTCCTCTTTGCCGGAGTCGGCAATCTGCCGAAGCTGAACTGCGACATCCTGCTTCTCGAGGAAGAGAGCGTGAGCAATGCCCGCATTGCGGAAATTCACGCGGCGGGCAAGCAAATCGGCGTCTGGACCGTCAACGATGCCGAAGGCTTTCGCCGCTTCTTTGACAGCGCCGTCGACTACATCATCACCGACGATCTCGTGATGGCCCGCGAGCAGAGAGAATATCTCGCCGCGCGAACCCCCTACCAGGTTCTCGAGGACAGGCTCGCGAATTTCTGGGACTTCCTCTTCTTCTGAGTGTCTCAGCGCAGTTTCTCGGGTCGCTCTGCCGCGTGCGCGGAAAATTCGTCCGCGGTCGGAATGCCGCTGAAATCCGCGCTGGTCCGGTACTCGCCCGTCACCGTGACCGTGTAGCGCGAATTTCCCTTTTGGAACACCGTGCCGTCCTCTCCTTGAATGGTCACATCGAGCCCCTCGCTGTCCTTGACCAGGCCCTCCGCGTAGAGGGCGCGAAGCTTGGAATTCCCGGTCACGACCCAGATGGAGGTGCCGTCGATACAGAGTGTGGTTCCCGGTGCCTCCGCATTTCCCGGTCCCGCTTCCGCGACAATGTCTCCGGTGAACTTCGAAATGTCGCGGAGATACAGCTTGATACTCGCATCCTCATCGGTCCCGATGCGCCCCTCCATAATCTCTCCGTAGGCAACCAAACTGCTCTTAGCGCCGTTCGAGGCGCGAAACAGATCGTTCTGTGTCGCATCCAACGCAAGTGTGGTGCCCTTCACCACCACCGTAGCCTCCGCGCCGTCCGCATAAAACATATGCCCCTGCTGCGCCCGAACCGTGCCGCCGGAAAGCAGAAGCTGTATTGCCCCGGCGGTCCCGTCCGTCTCCTGCGCGCGCCGAAGGAGAATTGCGGCATTCTTTTGATTTCCGCCCGGTGCCGGCATATTCCCCGCGAAGATTACAGTCGTAGAGCGAAAGTGCGGCGCCGTCCGTCAAAGAAAGCGCCTCCGCATTTCCGGCTGTTAAGGTGGCCCCGTGGATCCATGCCTTTCCCGCCGTGCGTACGGCAGGCGACTGCTCACCGGTCGCCGTAAACGTACCGCCGTCCAGGATCATGCTCCCCTCGCCCGTTTCCATCAAAAGGGCCGGCGATTCGCTCCCGGTCGTGCCCACAATATTATCCCAGGCATAAATACCGCCCTTCCCCCGCGCCGAAAGGCCGGGGGATTTTTCGCCTGCGGTTGCGAGCGCACTGTCCGCGAATTCGAGTTCGCCCTCATCCGCCACCAAAATCCCGCTTGTCCCCGTGGCCTCCGTTCGCAGGTTCGAGTTGTTGACCACCGCTTTCCCGGACAACACAAAAACACCCGCGGTCTCTACCTTTCCGGCCTTGCCGGAATAGCGCCGCGAGATTTCCGCGTTGTTCACAAACACCGCACCGCCGTCCTTTACCAGAACCGCGCTCTCCCCCTTCTTGGTGGATACCGCCTCGCCGTTCAGTGTCCCCGGCTCGGTAAAGGTCTTTAGCCCCCTTTGCCGCCTCCTGACCGCCGCAAGCCGTCAGAAGCACCGCCGCGAGCGTCAACACGGCCACTGCTCTCCGTTTCATGCTCCGCCCTCCTTTTGTCTCATTTTATCCCTTTCCGCCCTTAGATTGCAAGATAATAAACAAATTGCAAAAAAATGCACGTTTTCTCTCGAAGCGCTTGCTGTTATACTGAGAAAAAAGCATTTCGGGAGGTAAGCCATGCAAAACGACGCGCGAAGAGCCGACATTCTCACGCAGCTCTCCAAAAGCCAAAAACCGGTGAGTGCTACGGCACTCGCCGAAAAATACCACCTGAGCCGTCAGAGCATCGTGGGCGATATCGCCCTGCTCCGCGCTGCGGGAAACGACATCATTGCGACCTCCCGCGGCTATCTGCTCGCAACGCCGCCGAAAGTACCCTTCCTTGAGAAGACCATTGCCTGCCGCCACAATGCGGCAGCCATGCGGGAAGAACTCTACATTGCGGTCGATGAGGGCTGCACGGTTGCGGATGTGGTGGTCGAGCATCCCCTCTACGGCGAACTCCGCGGCCAACTGCAACTCTCCACCCGCCACGAAGTGAACGAATTTCTTGCGCGCTGCGGCTCGAGCGAGGCGCTGCCGCTCTCTTTTCTGACCAGCGGCATTCACCTTCACACCCTCCTCTGCCCCGACGAGACAGCTTACGAACGTGTCGCAAAGCGGCTCCGCGCTGCCGGTATCCTGCTCTCGGATTAAAGCTTTTTCGAAAAACAGCTTACAAAACTTGACAGTTCTTTCTCCCTGTACTATACATATGTCTTGACACCACTTTGTGCTTAGGAGGATGTATGAAAGAACTGACAGCATTTCTGAAACGCAAGGACATCGAGATTTCCGCCAAACGCTACGGCATCGACGCGCTCGCCGCAATGGCGCAGGGACTTTTCTGCTCCCTCTTGATCGGCACCATCATCAACACCGTGGGTGCACAGTTTCACCTGTCCTTCCTGACCTCACCGGTCGCAACGATTGCAGGTACCGAATACACCGTCGGCGGCCTTGCCTCCGCAATGTCCGGTCCCGCCATGGCAACCGCCATCGGCTGGGCGCTCCACTGCCCGCCCCTCGTGCTCTTTTCGCTGATTACCGTGGGCTTTGCCTCGAATGCGCTCGGCGGCGCGGGCGGCCCGCTCGCCGTGCTCTTTGTCGCGGTGCTCGCGGCGGAATGCGGCAAGGCGGTCTCCAAGGAGACCAAGGTCGATATTCTGCTGACCCCGCTCGTCACGATTGCGGTGGGTCTCCTCTTCTCCGCGCTGCTCGCGCCGACGCTCGGCAAGGCAGCCATGAAAGTCGGTGACCTCGTGATGTGGGCAACGGAACTTCAGCCCTTCCTGATGGGCATTCTGGTATCGCTCGTGGTCGGCATTGCGCTGACTCTGCCGATCAGCTCCGCAGCCATCTGCGCGGCGCTCGGCTTAACCGGCCTTGCGGGCGGCGCGGCCCTCGCCGGCTGCTGCGCACAGATGGTCGGTTTCGCCGTGATTTCCTATCCCGAGAACGGCTTCGGCGGCCTTGTCTCCCAGGGCATCGGAACCTCGATGCTCCAGATGGGCAATATCGTGAGAAACCCGAAGGTCTGGATTGCGCCCTGCGTGACCTCTATGATCACCGGCCCCATTGCGACCTGTGTGTTTCACCTCCAGCAGAACGGCGCGGCGGTTGCCTCCGGCATGGGCACCTGCGGCCTCGTGGGACCGCTCGGCGTCTACACCGGCTGGGTCAAGGATGTCGCTGCGGGACAGCGCGCTGCCATCGGCGGCGGTGACTGGACCGCCCTCCTCTTAATCTCCGTGATACTCCCCGCGATTCTCTGCCCGCTGATTCACATGGCGGTGCGCCGCATGGGTCTCGTGAAGGACGGAGACTTAAAGCTCGCATAAAAAATAGCCCCCGGGTTGCCTCCTTTCAGAGGCAAGCCCGGGGGCTTTCTATGTCTTCGTTCACAGCTTCCGATGTTTCATTCATCCCGTTCCGTAACGGTCATATCGCTCTCGGAGGTCTTCCTGGAATCTGCCACCGCCTCTTCGAGCGTGTCGTAGCCGCTCGCCGTGTCGTCGTTCGTGGTGCTGCCGAGATATACGGAGTGCCCCGTCGCCATATAGGTGCTGTAGTCGAAGCTCGTGTTATTGCCGCTCCGAAACAGCACATTCCGATAGCGCGTGCACTGGTACACGGTCTTCTCCTTGCCGTCCGGGCCGCGGTAAGTCATTTCAAAGATATCGCTCAACACATTCTTATTTCCCTTTGCGAGCAGCACCAATTTCACCGGCTTCGCCGAAATCTCCTCGCTCCGCTTGATGCCCGATATGCTGTTCGGAAAATAGGTCTTTCGAATGGCCGCAAGGCTCGTGCTGTGGAGCATCTCGAGCTTTGTGCTGTCCAGAGAATCGAGATCGCTCAAATAGCTATCGAGCCCGGTGACGGTGTACTTCTCCACGCTCTTCGTGAGCCGGTAACGATCGCTCGTTGCCTGCACGGTCACCGTATCGCCGTTTGAGAGGCGCTCTCTCGGCTCTACCTGATAGCCGAGATAATATTCGTTCACGGAAGCCGGGTAGTTGCCGCGCTTTAATTCCGCCTTACCCTCGCCGCTCACGCCGGAAAATTCGACCGTGACATAGGGGAAGGGGTCCACGCGTTGCTTCTTTGCCTCGCCGTAGAGACCGGCTGCCAGAACCAAGCCGACAAATATGCCGATTCCGATCAGACGATGCTTCCACTTCCGAAAGCTCTTTCGTCTCTCCGCAGCTGCCTCGGCCTCCGCTTCCGCGCGGAGTTTTCCTCTGGTCTCGCCGTAGGAGCGCTCCTCGGCTTCCTTCGCAGTCAGCTTTCCGTTCTCCATCGAGAAGTAGATCTTTTTTCGGCAATAGGGGCAAACCGCCATCTTCTGGTCTTCCGAAATGCTCATATCCGCCCCGCAACTCGGGCAGGTCAAATCGATCTTCTTGATCTCGGTCATTCTGTCTTTCTCCTCCTGCTTTATCCTATCCTTCTCTTTTTTGCGCTGTACGCCGTGGCGTCAAAGCGAAACACGGCGACGCCCGCCGCCTGTTGCTCCGTAATTTCAAAGCCTCTGCCGGTCTGTGCCCGCATGAGGAGCTTGAGTCCCGCAATCTTCTCTTCGGGATCCTCGACCACCGTGACCTCGCCGCGCGCCATGAGGCTCGCATAGTTCGCGCCGTAGACACAGGCCACATCGCCCTCCCCCGTCGTCTCGACCGCACAGTCGAGCTCGACAAAGGCATGGGAGTCCGCCTTCACAAGCTCGTACTTTTTCCCGGCCTTTGCGCCGTGCATGTAGAAGCGGAGCACATCTCCCTCGTAAACATAGCCGTAGTGCAGGGGAACAATGTAGGGATAGTCCCCGTCCTTAAGCCCGAGGCGAAGCACCTTTGCCTCCTCGAGTATACGCTTTATTTCCTCTCGGTCCGTGAGTTCTCTGTCCGCGCGCCGCATATCCGTCACCTCCCTTAACTTATTCAGTATAACACAAAATCCCGCCGCCTAAGAGAGGCGACGGGATTTCCGCAGTGTATCGATCTGAGCGTCTCAGGCAAAGAGTCCCTGAAACAGGATGAAGAGCACCAAAATCGGCAGACCGAACTGAAAATAGTATTTCAGCGCCCGCGGGATTTTTAAGCCCTCGCCGGTGTTTGCCTCCGCGAGGTAGTTGTCGAAGCCCCAGCCCCACTTGGTTGTGCAGAACAAAAGGAAAATCAGAGATCCGAGCGGCAGCAGCAAATTCGAGACAATGAAGTCCTCGCTGTCCAGCACATCCCGGTTTCCTAGGATATGCAGATTGCTCCAGACATTGTAGCCGAGCACACAGGGAATGCTGCCGAGTAAGACCACGCTGCAGCAAATCAGCGCCGCCTTCTTCCGGCTCCAATGAAACGCATCCATGAGTTTGCCATCAGATTCTCAAACACCGCAATGACGGTCGAGAAACTCGCAAAGGTCATGAAGAGGAAGAAGAGCGCACCCCAGAGCCGTCCGAAACTCATATGCAGAAAGACACGCGGCAGGGTGATGAAAATAAGCGAGGGTCCGGCATCCGGCTGTACGCCGTAACTGAAGCAGGCCGGGAAAATAATGAGGCCGCTTAAGAGCGCCACAAAGGTATCCAGGGTGCAGATCCAGGCCGCCTCTCCCGCGAGACTTTTATCCCTTCCCATGTAGGAACCAAAAATCTCCATTGCGCCGACACCGAGGCTCAAAGTAAAGAAGGCCTGATTCATGGCCGCCGTGATGACCTTGCCGAGCCCCTGTTCCATGGCTCTGCCGAGGTCCGGGAGCAGATAAAACTTTGCGCCCTCCATGGCGCCCGGCAACACCAGGCTGTGCGCCGCCAGCAGAAGAATGAGTCCAAGGAGACCCGCCATCATGACCTTGGTGATGCGCTCCAGGCCCTTTTCAAGGCCGAAGGAGCAAATAATAAAGCCGAGGATGACCGTGAGCGCCATGTAGAAGCCCATCTCCCCCGGATTCCCGAGCATGGTTGTAAAGACCGAATCCACCGCCTCGTGGCCGAGTCCCGCGAAATCACCGCGGAGGAACTTCACGAAGTAAGAAACCATCCACCCGGAAACCGTCGTGTAGTACATCATGAGCAGGGTGCAGCCCAGCAGGCAGATCCAGCCGTGCAGGTGCCAAAAGCTGCCCTTCGGTTCCAAAGCCTTGTAAAGCGCCGACCGCACTCTTCTTGCCCGCGCGTCCCACCGAAAACTCCATGGTGAGCACCGGTATGCCCATGATCACCAAAAAGAGCAGATAAAAGAGCACAAAGAGACCGCCGCCGTTCGCCCCCGTCACATAGGGGAATTTCCAAACATTTCCGATTCCGATGGCGCAGCCCGCGCTCACCAGAATGAATCCCAACCGGGACCCAAAACTTTCTCGCTTCATGAATCCAACTCTCCCGTCTACCAAACAATATCCGAAAAACGGGTTATAGTTAACACATAGAAGCGATAAAGTCACCCCGTCCGCGCTTCGTCGGCACTTACGATAAGCGCTTCCTATCCTCGCGTTGTTTCTTCTCCTCGATATAATTCCCGAGCACCCAGCGCATATAGTCCCCGCGCTTTCTCTGGATGCAGGCTGTGGCCAAGGTCAGCGGGCAGATGTAATACGGGCCCGTTCTCGTCTCGTATCGCAGAGACGGGAGCTTGTAATAAACGTTCTTCGGCTGATCCAGTATCATGTACCAGGTCCCGCCGAGCTGCCGCCGGTACACCTCCCCCACATAGATGCCGCAGAGATCCGCCAGGCGGTAATCATACCCATACGGCTCCTTGTCCTCGATCAAATCCATGCTCTTTTCATACTTGCCGAGCAGCCAGCGTTCGAGCACATCCAGACTTTCCGGCGTGTAGTCGAGCGTAAGTCCCCGTTCCTTTGCAAAGGCACCGGTAAAGTAATCCAGTTTATCCGAAAGAAAGAAAATCCACTCATCAAAATCCGCTTGCGTATACGCCATTTTCGCCCTCTCCTTTCATTTTCCCTCACATAGCAAGAAACGGCTCTCCGGACTGAACATCCGGAGAACCGTTTTTCCGTTGGGTCTCTCTGAAACGCTGTTTACTGCTTCTTCGAAGCGAGGTAAGCGCTCAGCTGCTTCGTAAATGCCGGGACAATCTGATTCAGATCGCCCACAAGACCGATGTCTGCGACGTCAAAGATCGGCGCATCCTCGTCCTTGTTGATTGCGATGATGAGATCGGAGTCCTCCATACCCGCAAGGTGCTGGATTGCACCGGAGATACCGATTGCAAAGTAAATCTGCGGGCGAACCGTCTTACCGGTCTGGCCGACCTGGAGCGCCTGCGGCTTCCAGCCTGCATCGACAACCGCACGGGAGCAGGAAACCTCTCCGCCGAGAACCTCTGCGAGCTCGTCGAGAATCTTGAAGTTCTCTGCGCTGCCCACACCGCGGCCGCCGGAGACCAGGATCTTCGCGTTCATGATGTCGACCGTATCACCGATCTTCTTCACGACCTCGAGGATGTCCACATAGCGGTCGTTCGGCTTGAAGCCCGGGTTGAACTCGACAAGCTCAAACGCTCTGCCGTCTTCCTTGGCTCTCTTCTGCATAACGCCGGGGCGAACCGTAGCCATCTGCGGACGGTTGTTCGGGCAAGCAATCGTCGCGATCGTGTTGCCGCCGAATGCCGGACGGGTCATGAGAAGCTGGTTGTGCTTCTGGGTGTCTTCCTTGCCTGCCGGAACAGTGAGCGGGAAGTTGCCGATCTCGAGCTGCGTGCAGTCTGCCGTAAGGCCGGTCTCAACGCGCGCCGAGGTGCTCGGGCCGAGATCGCGGCCGATTGCGGTAGCACCGATCAGAACAATCTCCGGCTTGAACTTATTGATGACCTCGGAGAGAGTGCGTGCGTGTACGGCTCGGTTCTGTAGTCCTTGAGCTCCGGATCGTCGACCAGAATGACGCGGTCTGCGCCGTAAGCGCCGAGCTTTTCTGCTTCACCCTTTACACCGGAACCGATCAAAACCGCGGTCACTTCCGTATTCAGCTTCTCTGCGAGGTTCTTGCCCTCACCGATCAGTTCGTATGCAATATTGCTGACTTTGCCGTCCACCTGCTCGGCAAAGATATATACGCCCTTGTACTCTTCTAAATTCATTGCCTTCACCTCTCTCCCGCTCTCTTAGACGATGTGTCTCTGAATCAGCTGATCCATCAAGTACTCTACGGACTCGTGTGCGTCCAGGTTCACCTTGACGCCCTTGCCCTTCTTGACCTTATCGGATGCTCTCGCAATCTTGGTCGGAGAGCCCGCAAGACCCATGTCCTTATCCTGAAGGGTCGGCAGATCCGCTCTGCCCCAGGTCGTCACATCCTGATCGAACGCGTCAAAGAGACGGCCGACCGTCATGTAACGCGGCGGGTTCAGCTCTGCGAGTGCCGTGCACAGGCAGGGGGAGCTTCACCTTGAGAACGTGGTATCTGTCCTCGAACTGGCGCTGTACGATTGCGTACTCGCCGTCGATCTTGAGGTCCTGCGTATAGGAGACAACCGGAAGACCCAGGTGCTCTGCGATCTGCGGTCCGACCTGTGCGGTATCACCGTCGATTGCCTGACGGCCGGTGATGATGAGATCGTACTCCAGGTTGCGGATCGCAGCCGCAATCGTGCTGGAGGTAGCCCAGGTATCTGCGCCGCCGAGCACGCGGTCGGTGACCAGAATCATCTTATCCGCGCCCATCGCATATGCCTCGCGCAGCATATCGGTCGCCTTCGGAAGGCCCATCGTGAGCACAGTGACCTCTGCGCCGAGCTCATCCTTTAAGCGAAGTGCAGCCTCAAGTCCGGCCTTGTCGTCCGGGTTCATGATAGCGAGCATGGCAGCTCTGTTCAGCGTTCCGTCCGGGTTAAACGCAACGCCGCCCTTGGTATCCGGAACCTGCTTAATGCAAACGATAATTTTCACGATCTGTCCCTCCTCTTGATTACTTCAGTAAGCTTGCAGAGATTACCATGCGCTGCACTTCCGAGGTGCCCTCGTAAATCTCCGTGATCTTCGCGTCGCGCATCATGCGCTCCACATCGTACTCTCTGATATAGCCGTAACCGCCGTGCAGCTGCACGCACTTGGTGGTGACAGACATTGCCGTGTTTGCCGCGAAGAGCTTTGCCTTTGCAGCCTCGACGCCGTAGCTGGTCTGGGTCTGCTTTGCGACTGCCGCCTTGTAAACAAGAAGCTGTGCCGCCTCGCAATCCGTCGCCATGTCAGCGAGCTGGAACTGCGTGTTCTGGAATGCCGCGATTGCTCTGCCGAACTGCTTTCTCTCCTTCACGTAAGCAACGGTTCTCTCGAGAGCGCCCCTCTGCGAGACCCAGAGCCTGGGAAGCGATACCGATACGGCCGCCGTCCAGCGTGTGCATTGCCACATGGAAGCCCTTGCCCTTCTGGCCGAGCATCGCATCCTTCGGGATGCGGCAATCCTGGAAATGAGCTCGTAGGTAGCGGAAGCGCGGATACCCATCTTCTTCTCCTTCACGCCGAAGGTGAAACCCGGGGTTCCCTTCTCGACGATGAATGCCGAGATCTCCTTCATTCTCTTGCCGTGCTTCTCGACCGTGCCGGTCACCGCGATCACGACATAGACGTCCGCATACTTACCGTTGGTGATGAAGCACTTGGAGCCGTTCAGGACCCACTCATCGCCGTCCAGTACCGCCTTGGTCTGCTGACCCTGTGCATCGGTACCCGCGCCCGGCTCCGTGAGGCCGAAAGCGCCGAGCTTCTTGCCGCTCGCAAGGTCCGGCAGATACTTCTGCTTCTGCTCCTCGGTTCCGTAGGTCAGAATCGGGTCGATGCAGAGCGAGGTGTGAGCCGAGACAATGACGCCGGTGGTGCCGCAGACCTTCGAGAGCTCCTCGACGCACATTGCGTAGGTCAGAACGTCACAGCCCTGGCCGCCGTACTCCTTCGGAACCGGAATTCCGAGGAAGCCGTAGCGAGCCATCTTCTCAACGGTCTCAACAGGGAAGCGCTCTTCCTCATCGATCTCCTGCGCAAGCGGCTTTACTTCATTCTCCGCGAACTCTCTGAAGAGCGAGCGCGCCATCTCGTGTTTCTTGTCCAGTGCGAAATCCATTGATCCTTCCTCCATGTTAAATAATTAACGTACCGGAGTAAATCCAAACGGGAAGGGAAACCCTTGCCCGTTGGATTGCTCCGATGTAATTACCGGAAACACTTACTTCGAATAATCGTAGAAACCGATGCCGGTCTTTCTGCCGAGTCTGCCGCCGCGCACCATCTTGCGAAGCATGGGGTGCGGTCTGTACTTCGTATCGCCGGTCTCACTCTGCAACACTTCCATGATTGCAAGCACAACATCGAGACCGATGAGGTCGCCGAGTGCCAGCGGTCCCATCGGGTGGTTCGCGCCGAGCTTCATTGCCTCATCCAGCTTCTCTGCCGGGACACCGTTGTCCGCGTAGACGCCGATTGCCTCGTTGATCATCGGAATCAGGATACGGTTCACGACAAAGCCCGCGAACTCCTGCATCGGGACAACCGTCTTGCCGATGTTCTCTGCGATTGCGGTGATGCGATCCACCGTTTCCTGCGGCGTGTTCAGACCGTAAATGACCTCAACCAGCTTCATGACCGGAGCCGGGTTGAAGAAGTGCATACCGGTCACCGGGCGATCGAGGCCCGCGCCGATCTCCGTGATGGAAAGCGAGGAGGTGTTGGTCGCAAACAGGCAATCCGGCTTGCAGATCTCGGAGAGCTCCTTAAAGGTCTGCTTCTTAATCTGCATGTTCTCGATTGCTGCCTCGATGACCAGGTCGCAGTCCTTGCAGATTTCCTTCGTGCCGGTGTGAATGCGGCCGAGAATCTGATCCATCTCTTCCCTGCGTGAGCTTGCCCTTCGCAACGCGTCCCGCAAGACCCTTCTCGATTCTCTTCTTTCCGCCCTCTGCGAATGCATCTGTCAGATCGCAGAGGCAAACTTCGTATCCCTCTACCTGCGCAAACGCCTGCGCGATGCCGCCACCCATGGTGCCGGCGCCGATGACGCCTACCTTCATGCTGTTCCCTCCTCTGTGCGTTTTGCCGATTACGGCCAATCTCTCAACAATACTACTATAACGAATGCACTTTTTCCAGATACGGCTGCAAATTTCTTATGTGAATTTCTGATAGCCGTATTTCAAGCGCCTCAGCGGTTTTGGAAGCTGACGCCCTTTTTCTTCTCAAGGAAAGCCTGCATACCCGTCTTCTGATCCTCGGTCGCAAAGCAGCTGCCAAAGAGCTTTTCCTCGGTCACGACTGCCTCTTCCATGGGCTGCTCGAGGCCCTCGTTGATTGCCTTCTTGCAAGCGCGGACCGCAACCGGTGCGTTCGCCGCAATCTGTCCCGCGAGTTTTTCGGCAGCCGCCATGAGCTCCTCCGCCGGATAAATCGCATTCACGAGGCCGATGCGCAGTGCTTCTTCCGCCTTGATGTTCTTCGCCGTGTAAATGAGCTGCTTCGCCATGCCGGGGCCCACAAGGCGCGCAAGGCGCTGGGTGCCGCCGAAGCCCGGGGTAATGCCGAGGCCCACTTCCGGCTGACCGAAAATCGCCTGTTCCGCGCAGATGCGGAAGTCACAGCTCATTGCGAGCTCGCAGCCGCCGCCGAGCGCAAAACCGTTGACCGCCGCAATGACCGGCAACGGGAAGGTCTCGATCATGCGGAACACATCGTTGCCCTTCTTGCCGAAGGCCTCACCGCCCTGTGCGTCAAGGCCCGACATCTCCGCGATGTCCGCGCCCGCGACAAAGGACTTCTGTCCCGCGCCTGTCACGATGACGCAGCGCACGCTCTCGGTATCAATCGAATCAAAGGCCGCCTTTAAATCGTCCAGCACCTCTGCGTTCAGCGCATTCAGCGCCTTCTCGCGGTCAATGGTCACAACGGCGATTGCGTCCTTTGTCTCACATCTCACATATCCCATGGTATCGTCTCCTCAAGTAAAACCAACCGAGGGTCTCCGCATCGGCGAAGACCCTCCCGTCCGTTTAGTTATACTGCTCGACAATCGTCGCGCAGCCCTGGCCGCCGCCGATGCAGAGCGTCGCAAGACCTCTCTTTGCGTTTCTGTGCTTCATCGCATAGAGCAGGGTCACCAGGATACGGCAGCCGGAAGCGCCGATCGGGTGGCCGAGTGCAATCGCACCGCCGTTCACGTTGACCTTGGACATATCGAACTTGAGATCCTTCGCAACCGCGAGCGACTGTGCCGCGAATGCCTCGTTGGACTCGACAAGGTCAAGATCCTGAACGCTGAGGCCGGTCTTCTTGAAGAGTCTGCCGGAAGCCTCAACCGGGCCGATACCCATGATAGCCGGATCCACGCCGCCCAGTGCGCCGCCGACCCAAACTGCCATCGGCTTCACGCCGAGTTCCTTTGCCTTCTCCTCGCTCATCACGACGATAGCGGCCGCACCGTCGTTGATACCGGAGGAGTTACCTGCGGTCACGATGCCGTCCTTCTTGAATGCCGGCTTCAGCTTGGAAAGGGACTCTGCCGTGGTTCCCTCACGCGGACCCTCGTCCTTGTTGAAGAGAACGGTGCCCTTCTTTGGACTTCAGCTCAACCGGGACAATCTCCTCATCGAAAGCGCCGTCTGCCTGTGCTGCGACTGCCTTCTGCTGGCTGGAAGCCGCGAACTCGTCGAGCTGCTCTCTCGTGAGGCCGTACTTCTCTGCGACATTCTCCGCCGTGATACCCATGTGGTAGTCATTGAACGCATCCCAAAGGCCGTCGTTGACCATCGTATCGATCATGTTCGCATTGTTCATGCGGTAGCCGAAACGAGCCTTGGTCAGCGCGTACGGAGCCATGGACATGTTCTCCATGCCGCCTGCCACGACGATGTCGGCATCGCCCGCCTCAATCATCTGTGCCGCCATGTTGACGCAGTTCAGACCGGAACCGCAGACAATGTTCACGGTGACTGCCGTGGACGTGTACGGAAGGCCTGCCTTCAGTGCAGCCTGACGTGCCGGGTTCTGACCGAGAGCACCCTGCAACACATTGCCCATGTAGACGTGATCCACCTGCTCCGGCTTCACGCCCGCTCTCTGCAGAGCCTCCTTGATGACCAGAGCGCCAAGCTCCACTGCGGGGGGTTGCGCTGAGGCCTCCGCCCATCTTGCCGATTGCGGTGCGGCATGCGCCTGCAAGAACAATTCTCTTCGCCATATCCGGTTCCTCCTTATATATGCATGCTGTGCAAGTTGTCCCAAGCATGAGAACACATACTCTCAGCCTTTAAGACTTATGGCAATAATATCGCGAAAACGGCCTTTTTGTCAAATCGGCTTGTGCCTTTTCACAAGTAACTATTTGTAGCCGTTTTGCCGTTTCTGTCAATTCTTGCGATTTTTCTCTCACTTGTTGCGCATGCCTTCTGCGTTATCTTGCCGAGTTTATCTCTTTTATTGCTCTTTTCTCCGATACGGGCTTCCGCGTTGAAAAGAGCGCTTCGGAATGTTACACTGGAGCTAAATATTTTATTCATACTGCTGAAACTGTGCTGTTTGAAAAAAGCCACGGAGGTCAAAATGAACATTCACGAAGCATACAAACAGAAACTTGTGAGCGCGGAGCAGGCCGCGGCACTCGTTCAGTCCGGCGACTGGATTGACTACGGCTGGTGTGTCGGCACACCGGTCGCGATTGACAAGGCGCTGGCGCGCCGCATGCCGGAGCTTTCCGACGTCAAGATTCGCGGCGGTGTCCTGGTGCGGAAGCCCGCCATCTTTGAGATTGAGAACCCGGCCGAGCACTTCTGCTGGAACTCCTGGCACCTCGGCGGCTGGGAGAGAAAGGCGGTCTCCGAGGGCTTCGGCTTCTTTAACCCCATGCGCTATGCGGAGCTCCCGCGCTTCTACCGCGAGGACAATATTGAGAAGCCGGCGGTTGCCATCCTGCAGGTGGCGCCCATGGACGAGCACGGCTACTTCAACTTCGGTCCGCAGGCCTCCCACCTCGCTGCAATGTGCGCTTCCGCGGGCAAGGTAGTGGTCGAGGTCAACAAGAACCAGCCGGTCTGCCTCGGCGGCTTTGAGAACGCCATCCACATCTCCGATGTCGACTTTATCGTAGAGGGCGAGAACGATCCCATGCAGGAGCTCGGCGCGGGCGCACCCCCGACCGATGTGGACCGCGAAGTAGCGCGCCTCATTGTGGAGCAGATTCCGAACGGCGCCTGCCTCCAGCTGGGCATCGGCGGCATGCCGAACACCGTGGGCAGCATGATTGCGGCCTCCGACTTAAAGGATCTCGGCGTGCACACCGAGATGTATGTCGACGCCTTTGTGGATCTCTACGACGCCGGCAAGATCACCAACCTCAGAAAGCCCTTCGACAAGGGACGTGAAGTCTATGCCTTCGCGGCCGGCACGAAGAAGCTCTACGACCACTTAAACAACAACCCGGGCTGCATGAGCGCGCCGGTCGACTACACGAATAACCCCTATGTGATCGGCCAGATCGACAACTTTATCTCGATCAACAACGCCGTGGATATGGACCTCTTCGGTCAGGTCAATGCGGAGTCCGCGGGTCCGAAGCAGATTTCCGGCACCGGCGGTCAGCTCGACTTTGTGCTCGGCGCTTATCTCTCGAAGGGCGGCAAGAGCTTTATCTGCATGAGCTCCTCCTTTGAGACCAAGACAGGCGAGAGAAAATCCCGCATCCGCGCAACCCTGACCCCGGGTTCCACGGTCTCCGATCCGAGAACCGCGGTTCACTACCTCGTGACCGAGTACGGCATGGTCAACTTAAAGGGCGTGACCAACTGGCAGAGAGCGGAGCGCATCATCTCGATCGCGCATCCGGACTTCCGCGACGAGCTCATTCAGGAAGCGGAGAAGATGCACATCTGGAGAAAGAGCAACAAGCGCTGAGATATATCTTATGTCCACTGGGCTGCCACCGTCCAAACCGGGCAGTGGCTGGATGACAACAAAGCCTTGAGCTTTTCACTGTTTCCTGTGTGCGTCATGTGTGTATCGCAAAAAGAAGCTACCGCAAGTTATTTGCGGTAGCTTCTTTTAGATAGCTGACTTATTTCATCTTCTTCAATTCTTCGATCAAGTCCAAGTCCGACTTTAAGACGCGCATGTTGGTGCTCACGGTCTCCTCGCCGGGCTTCGTGACACTGATTTCAAGTACGGTGCCCTCTGTCAGGCCGCCCGCAAAGTGGGTGCGGAAAAAGGCGCTCACCTTGGGGTGATTCTTCTGAAACTTCTTGTTCATGCCGAAGAGCTTCATAAGCTGCAGTGGATTCAGTCCCATTTACTTGTCCTCGGTGGTCACGGGACTTGCATTCCCGTTCAGCATCTCTTCCATGGTGTGCCAGCCGAGCACCGCGCACTTGACGCGCGCCGGCATGTGGGAGATGTCCTTTAGGACACCCGCTTCTTCGAGCTCTTCTCTCTCCTCTTCGGTAATGCTGCCCTTAATCATGCGGAAAAAGATCTCCGCGAGGCGCTTTGCCTCTGCCTCGGTCTTACCGATCACAAGGTCCAGCATCATATCCGCCGAGGCCTGGGAGACCGCGCAGCCGTCGCCGACAAAGCCGCCGTCCTCGATCACGCCGTCTACAACCTTGAGCTTTAAGATGATGTCGTCGCCGCAGCTCGGGTTCACGCCCTCCAGAACCAGGTTCGCATCCGGAAGGTCACGCTTGTTGCCCGGGTGGAGGTTGTGGTCCGTCAATATCTCATTGTAAAAAATCTTATTGTCCATGCTCACTCCTGATAGCCCATCTCACGGCGCACACCGCCGATGCTCGCAACGAGGCGATCCAGCTCGTCCTCGGTATTGTAAAATGCAAAGCTTGCCCGCGTTGTGGAGGGCGTCTTCATAAACTGCATGAGCGGCTGCGCGCAGTGGTGACCCGCGCGTATGTTCACCTTATGCGAGTCGAGGATGGCCGCAATGTCGTGCGGGTGCACGCCCTCAATCGTGAAGGTGAAGATGCCGTGGTGCGCGCAGCGCCGTCCTTCGGACCGAGGATTCTGAGATGCGGAATTGCCGAGAGCTTTTCCATCGCGAGGCGGCTCAAATGCTCCTCGCGCTCCAAAATCTTATCCCAGCCGAGCTGCTTGTAATATTCAATCGCCGCATGCAGGCCGACCGCCCCGCCCACATTGACCGTGCCGGCCTCAAACTTGTGCGGGAGCTCCGCCCAAGTCGCCTTCTCGCGGCTCACATACTCGATCATCTCGCCGCCAAAGAGGAAGGGCGGCATTTTCTCAAGCAGTTCCTTCTTGCCGTAGAGTACGCCGATGCCCATGGGCGCCAGCATCTTGTGTCCCGAAAATGCGAGGAAGTCGACATCAAGCTCGGTCACATCGACCGGGATGTGCGGCACGGACTGTGCGCCGTCCAAATGAAGAGGCTGCCGTTCTCGTGCGCAATCCGCGCAAAGGTCTTCACATCGTTTTTCACGCCGAGCACGTTCGAGATGTGAGTCATCGAGACCAGCTTGGTCTTCGGGCTCAGCATACTGCGGAAATTTTCTTCCGAGATATAACCCTCTTCATCCGGCTCGAGGAACTTAAGAACCGCGCCTCTCCGCGCAGCCGCCTGCTGCCAGGGAATCAGGTTCGAGTGGTGCTCCATGATTGTAATCAGGATTTCATCGCCCTCGTTTAAGAAGGCATCGCCCACCGAGTAAGCGACCAGGTTCAGGCTCTCGCTCGCGTTTCGCGTGAAAATAATCTCCTGAATGCTCCCCGCTCCGATAAACGCGCGCACCGCTTCCCGCGCATCCTCATAGGCCTCGGTCGCCTTGACCGAGAGCTCATAGAGACCGCGCAGCGGGTTCGCGTTTTCTTCCAGATAGTAATGCTGCATCGCGCGGAGCACGCTCTCCGGCTTCTGCGTTGTCGCAGAGTTGTCGAGGTAGGCAATCTCCGGATGTCCGTCAATCAGCGGAAAGTCCTTGCGAATCCGCAGGTCTTCCGCCCTTCTTCTTCGTTCGTCATCTGTCCTCACGCTCCTCTTCGTCATCCAGTTCCAGCAAATCGTGACGCGTCTTGGCATCCGGAATTTTCCGAACAATCGCGTCAATTCTCGCCTTCGCCATCATCTCGTAAATTTCATCCTTCTGCATGCCGCGGGACTCCATGTAAAAGAGCAGGTCCTCGTCGAGGCGGCCTATGGTCGCACCGTGGTTGCCCACCACATCGTCCTCGCTGCAGAGAATAATCGGGAGCGAACGGTTCTCGACCGTCTCGTCCATGAGAAGCACATCCTCGGTCTCGTTGCCCTCACTGCCGGAGCAGCCGTTGCGGAGGTCTATGCTGTCGCGGAACACCTTCTTCGCGTGACCGCGCAGTATGCCCTTGCCGTGAATCTCCGCACCCGTCTTCTTGCCGCTGTGGATGCTCTCATAGTTAAAGTCGTAGTGCGCGCGATCTTCGCCGACATAGCCCACATCAACCGCGAGCTGAGAGCGATCTCCCTCCATCGCGGAACTGAAGCCCTGGTACACATGCTTGCCGGAGAGCACCAGGTGAATGACGCGGAGCTCCGCATCCTTTGCGCAGACCGCGCCGACATCATTCAAAAAGGTATAGCCGCTGCCCGCGCGCACCAGCTGCACAAGGGTGAGCTTTGCGCCTTCTCCGAGCGTCACCTTGGTCTGTACGCCCGCGAGTCCCTTTGCATCTGCCTCCGAGAGGTAGTCCATGACCACCGTAAGCGAGCTCTCGCGCTCCAAATTGAGCTCCACCTGTGCGAACTTTCCGGCCTTTGCCGGCGTACCGCTTGCCTTCTCGCCTTTCACGCTGTTGCGTCCGCGCGGGTTATACTCCTGCCCTGCGTCCGGCAGACGGAAGGAGAGGCGAAGCGCATCCCGCTCCGCAATCTCCTGTCCCTCCGGGACCGTACAAACTCAGAACCGGAAAGCTTTGCCGCGGCGAGTGCCTCGCCGAACTCCGCGCCGCCGCCGGTGCGCAGCGGCTTTGCCGCGACGCCGTTTAATTTTTCAACGCGCACGCCCTCCGGCAGTTCGATTGCCGGGGAGAGGCGCTCCATCGCGGGAGGTCTAAGAGCTCCCTCGCCGTTCATTTTTGAGCCAACTGTAAGTCGGGCTCGCTAAGGTATTAAATTTCATCCGCCCTCCTAACCGATTGCGCCCTTCATCTCAAGTCTGATCAGGTTATTCATCTCGACCGCATACTCAAGCGGCAGCTCTTTTTCCGACATTGTCCGCGAAACCGCTGACAATCAGCGCTCCGCATCTTCCTCGGAGACACCGCGGCTCATGAGGTAGAAGACCGCGTCGTCCGAAATGCGGCCTATCTTTGCCTCGTGGCCGATGTCCGCCTTGTTGGTCTTGGACCTCGATTGCCGGAATCGTGTCCGAGCGGCTCTCCGCATCCAGCATGAGAGACTGGCAGGAGGTAGAGCTCTTCGCGTTCTCCGCGCCCGCCTGCACGACGACCGCCGAGCGGAAGGTCGAAATGCCGCCGCTCTTCGAAATCGAGCGGGTATTGATATAAGAACTCGTATTTTTACCGATGTGTACCACCTTACAGCCGGTGTCTAAGTTCTGCCCCGCACCCGCAAAGGTGACGCCGGAGAACTCGGAGCGAGCGCGGTCGCCCGCAAGCACGCTCATCGGGTAGAGATAGCCCACATGAGAGCCGAAGGAACCGGAGATCCACTCGACCTTGCTGTCCTCCTCGACTCTGGCGCGCTTCGTGTTCAGGTTATACATGTTCTTCGACCAGTTCTCGATGGTCGAATAGCGAAGGGTTGCGCGCTTGCCGACAAAGAGCTCCACGCAGCCCGCATGGAGATTTGCGACATTGTACTTCGGTGCGGAACATCCCTCGATGAAGTGGAGGTAAGCGCCCTCGTCGACAATGATCAGGGTGTGCTCAAACTGTCCCGCACCCGGCGCATTCAGACGGAAGTAGGACTGCAGCGGGATTTCCACGCTGACGCCCGGCGGCACATAGACAAAGGAACCGCCCGACCAGACCGCGCCGTGCAGCGCCGCGAACTTGTGGTCCGTCGGCGGCACCAGCTTCATGAAGTGGTCGCGTATCATCTGTTCGTAGGGGCCGTGCATGGCGCTCTCCAGGTCGGTGTAGATGACGCCCTGCTCCGCCACTTCCTTCTTTACATTGTGGTAGACCAGCTCCGAGTCGTACTGCGCGCCGACGCCCGCAAGGCTCTCACGCTCCGCCTGCGGTATGCCGAGCTTCTCAAAGGTGTCCTTGATTTCCTCCGGCACCTCCGACCACTCCGCGCTCATCTTCGTGTTCGGGCGCACATAGGTCGCAATCTGATCCATATTGAGGCCCTCGATCGAGGGGCCCCAGACCGGCATGCTGCTCCGCTCGAAAATCTCGAGGGACTTTAAGCGATGCTCCAGCATCCAAGCCGGGTCGTTCTTGGTCTTGGAAATCTCGGTGATAATCTCCGGGGTAAGGCCTGCCCGAATGCGGTAGGCATCCTTCTCTTCGTTTCGGAAGTCATAGATGGAGCGATCTATGTCTTCCACATAGGTTCTCTTTTTCTCTCTTCCGACATACTCACCCTTGGTCTCGAAGCGCGCGAAACCGTCGCGGTTAATCTCCTCAACAAGGCTCGCATCGCCGTCCGCGACAATCGAACCCTTTACAATCACATGGGTCTTGTCCACCTTGAGCGAGGACAGAATGCCCATGTTGTGGGTGATGATGATGAGCGCCGAATCCTTGTCCTTCTGGTACTCCTCAATGCCGCGGCTCACGGTTCTCACCGCGTCCACGTCGAGTCCGGAATCCGTCTCATCGAGAATCGCAAGGCTCGGCTTCAGCATGAGCAGCTGTAAAATCTCCGCCTTCTTCTTCCGCCGCCCGAGAAACCCACATTTAAGTCGCGGTCCGCATAGCTCGGATCCATGTTCAGCACCTCGAGCGCCTTCGCAATCTCCTTCCGGAAATCCCAGAGACGAATGCGCTTTCCGGTTCTCTGCTCCAGCGCGTTTCGGATAAAGTTTGCGAGGCTGATGCCCGGCACCTCGAGCGGGTTCTGGAAGGACATGAAAATGCCCGCCTTGGCGCGCTCGTTGACCGAGAGATCCAGAAGGTTCTGTCCCTGAACTCGACCGAACCGCCGATCACCTCACAGTGCGGATTGCCCATCAGCGTGTTGCCGAGCGTGGATTTTCCGGCACCGTTCGGTCCCATTAAGACATGGGTCTCACCGGGCTTCACCGAAAGGTTCAGGCTCTTCAGAATATTTTTCTCTTCGACCCGCACGGATAAATCTCGCACTGTCAGTAAGTCTTTGCTCATAATTCTCCCTCCCTTGCGCCCTGCACAAGTTCACACAAATATTGCGTTTTTTTAGCATTATAGCGCGGCAATGTTCCCTCATGCAAGGCTAATTCCTACCAAAGCACTTGAATTATGTATTTCTTGAAGTACACCGACTCGCATGCTACAATTCTCTTCGGGACGTTTTTGCATATTATTCAAGCTAATATAGTCTCATTCTTCATCTATCTTAACGGGAACCTGCTTGCCCCGCACAGGAAGGGGTCTGCTATCCCGCACAAATTAAAGGAGGTAATGCTATGTATCATGTGGATCTTAACTCGGATCTCGGCGAGAGCTTGGTGCTCTACACCATAGGCCCTCGACAAGGAGGTCATCGCCCAGATTTCTTCCGCCAATGTGGCCTGCGGCTATCACGCCGGCGATCCCTCGTGATGGCGGAGACCGCACGTCTCTGTCGGGAGGCTTCTGTCGCGTTCGGCGCTCACCCGGGCTTTCCGGATCTCATGGGCTTCGGCCGCCGCAATATGGCCTGCTCCCCGAAGGAAGTGAAGGCTTATATGAGCTACCAGCTCGGCGCGCTCTATGCCTTCGCAAAGGCTGCGGGACTTACGCTCCAGCATGTCAAGCCGCACGGCGCACTCTACAACATGGCAGCCAAGGACGCGGCACTTGCACGCGCCATCGCGGAGGCAGTCGCAGAGTTCGATGACAAGCTGATTCTCCTCGGCCTCGCGAACAGCTTCCTGATTTCGGAGGCAGCGGCGGTCGGTCTTCGCACGGCTTCCGAGGTCTTTGCGGACCGCGCTTACCAGGCGGACGGCTCTCTGGTGCCGCGCTCCAAAGAGGGCGCCGTGATTCACGACAAGCAGCTCGCAATTGCCCGCACCGTTCGCATGGTGAAGGAGGGCAAAGTGACGGCGATTACCGGCGAGGATGTCCCGCTCCGCGCGGATTCAATCTGCGTTCACGGCGACAATCCCTCGGCCGTCGAATTTGTCCGTGAAATCCGGAAGACCCTCACCGAAGAAGGTATTCGGATCGAAGCCCTCGGCAACTTTTATCGGCAAGTTTTTTTAACCATCATAAAAAGGGGTAGCACATGAACAGCAAGCAGAACAGCCACAGTCTCTCCGTGAAACTCGGCGCAGCCTTCCTCATGGCGACTTCCGCCATAGGCCCGGGCTTCTTAACCCAGACGTCCCAGTTCACCGCAAAGTATCTCGCTTCCTTCGCCTTTGTCATCGCCTGCGTCATCATCATGGATGCAGTCGCACAGACCAATATCTGGTCCATCATCGGCGTCTCGGGAAAGCGCGGTCAGGAAATCGCAAATACGGTGCTCCCGGGTCTCGGCGTGTTTTTAACCTTCCTCGTGGTCCTCGGCGGTCTCGCCTTTAACATCGGAAACGTGGGCGGCGTTGCCCTCGGCTTCGACGCGATGTTCGGCCTCCACGAGAAAATCGGTGCCCTTCTCGGCGGCACCCTTGCAATCTGCATCTTCCTCTCGAAGAGCGGCAAGGCAGCCGTGGATAAGGTTGCCCAGGTGCTCGGCGGCATCATCATCCTCGTCATGCTCTTTGTCGCAATTTCTTCGAAGCCCCCGGTCGGTGAAGCGGTGGTTCGCATATTCACACCGGAGCGCCCGGGCTCCATGGTAGGCCCCATGCTTACCCTGCTCGGCGGCTCCTGCGGCGGCTACATCACCTTCTCCGGCGCACACCGTCTGCTCGACGCGGGTTACGGCGGCAACAAGGATGAGGTTTCGCACTTCCGCCAGTCGGTTCTCACCGGTATCTCGGTCTCCGGAACCGTACGTATTCTGCTCTTCCTCTGCGTGCTCGGTGTCTGCACCCAGGGTACGGCACTGGTCACCGCAAATGTGGAAGCAATCACCTCCGCAAAGAACCCGGCAGCGGAAGCGTTCCGTCTCGCGGCAGGCAATCTGGGCTACCGTCTCTTCGGTCTCGCGCTCTTCTCCGCAGGCGTGACTTCGGTCATCGGCGCGGCTTACACCTCGGTCTCCTTCTTAAAGACCCTGCACCCCTTTGTCCGCGAGCATGAGAGCCACTTTATTGTCGGCTTCATCGCATTCTCGACCCTGGTCATGACAGTACTAGGCGGCGCAAAGAAGATGGTTATCTTCGCGGGTGCGGTGAACGGCCTGATTCTTCCGATTTCGCTCTGCTGCATGCTGCTCGCTTGCCGGAACCCGAAGATCGTCGGCAAGGAATATCGTCACCCGATTGTGCTCTATGTCCTCGGCTGGATTGTGGTGCTCTTCTCGGGCTACCTCGCAATCACGGCACTCCCGAATCTCGGAAAGCTCTTCTCCTAATTCTCGGAAGAAAGGTTCCCCTATGACCAATTTAGCAACGCCGCGCTTTTTGCTGAACGGCGACACGGCGGTCAGTGCGGTTTTCGGTGACCGCATCTCCGAAGAGGTCAACCAGACCATACGCGCCTTTCAGCTGCTCCTCACGGAGCGCAAGATTCCGGGCATCGTAGAGACGGTCCCGACCTACTGCTCCCTGATGATACACTATGACCCCGATTGCATTTCCTGCGACCGGCTGCTCGGAACGCTCAAGGAACTTGCGGCTTCCATCGATACGACTGCCCTGCCCCCGAGCGAAGTCCTCGAAATCCCCGTCCTCTACGGCGGGGAGATGGGCCCGGATTTAGCCCACGTGGCGGAAAATGCCGGCATCAGCGAAGAAGAGGTTGTAAAGCGCCACAGTGCGCCGGAATACCTCATCTACATGCTCGGCTTTACCCCGGGCTTCACTTACCTCGGCGGTCTGGATTCGAGCATCGAAACCCCGCGCTTAAAGACGCCCCGCGTCTCGATTCCTGCGGGTTCGGTGGGCATCGCGGGCAAGCAGACCGGCATCTACCCGATTGCCTCGCCGGGCGGCTGGCAGCTCATCGGAAGAACCCCGGTCCGCATGTACGATCCGCTGCGCGAGACCCCGATACTGCCGCGCGCCGGCCAGTACATTCACTTCTTCCCGATTACCGAGGAAGAGTACCGGAAAATAGAAGCGGAAATCGAAGCGGGCAGCTACCGCCTCAGCACACGCAAGCGAGAGGAGGTCAAGGCATGAGCATTCAAGTGATTACCCCCGGCGCTCTGACCACGGTTCAGGACCTGGGCCGCATCGGTTATCAGGCCTTCGGCGTTCCGGTCTCCGGCGCCATGGACCCCCGCGCCCTGCGCCTTGCTAACATCCTCTGCGGAAATCCCGAAAATGAGGCTGTGCTCGAGTGCACCCTCCTTGGCCCCGCGCTCCGCTTTACGGCGGACAATGTGATCGGGCTCACCGGCGGCGACCTCGGCGCCACCCTGGACGGCCAGCCCCTCGCGCCCTACGGCGCATACGCGGTGAAGAGCGGACAGACGCTTCGCTTCACGGCGCCTAAAACCGGCTGCCGCGCCTACCTCGCCTTCCACGGCGGCCTTGATATCCCGCTCGTCATGGGCAGTCGCTCGACCTATCTTAAGGCTAAGCTCGGCGGCTTCTGCGGGCGCAAGCTCGAGAAGGACGATGAAATCGCCTTCCGCGCGCCGGCGGCGACCATTCCGAACCTCGATGCGCGCCGCTTTACCCCGGAGTTCGTAAAGCGGGACATTTACACCCTGCGCGTGGTCCTCGGTCCGCAGGACGATGCCTTCACCGCAGAGGGACTCAAGAGCTTTTTAAGCGAAGTCTACACGGTGACCCCGGAGTTTGACCGCATGGGTTGCCGCCTTACCGGCGCGGTGATTGCCCACAAGGACGGCGCCGACATCATCTCGGACGGCATTGCCTTCGGCGCGATTCAGGTTCCGGCCTCCGGCGAGCCCATTATCATGCTTGCGGACCGGCAGACCACCGGCGGCTACACCAAGATTGCAAACGTGATCAGTGCGGACTTCCGCTTGCTTGCGCAGATCAAGGCGAACGACCGCGTCCGCTTTGAAAAAGTTTCGATCGAGGCGGCACAGGACGCTCGGCGCGCCGAGAACAACGCGCTCCGCGTGTTCTCTTACGCGTTTACGCGCTGAGTACGTTTTGCCCTCACATTACACAGAAAAGGAAAGCAGTTCATGAGCACAGATTTCAAGAAGTTGACCCCCCGGGAAGTCCGCGCGCTCGCCGAAGCGAATAAGCTTGACACCGCGACCGGCGCGCTCTGCCCCGACTATGTAAAGGCAAGTCTTTTGATTCTTCCGAGCACCTACGCGGACGATTTTCTCCGCTTTGCCTCCTGGAACCCGGAAATTTTCCCTGTTCTCGAGGTCATACGGGAACAGCCCTTCTCCTCCTTCCTCGCGCCCGGGGCCAATCTCTGCACCGCCCTGCCGCGCTACCGCATCTTTATCAACGGCGAGGTCTCCGAGGATGTGAACGAAGTGAAGGCGCTCTGGAACATCGGCTCTGTCGGCTTCTTTGATTGGCTGCTGCCTCCGCGGACGGCCTGCTCCTGGAGAACGGTCTTTCCGTGCGCCATGTCGAAGAACAGAAGGCCATGCCGCTCTATGAAACCAAGCTCCGCACAAACCCGACGGGGCCTTTCCGCGGTCCCGTTGTGGTCGCCATGCGGCCTCTTTCCCAAACGGCGGTGAAGGAAGCCTACCGGCTGACCGAGCCCCTGAACTTGTGCAGGGTGCGCCGCTTCACATCGGCGCGCCGTCGGAAATCGGCATTCGCTCGCTCGAGACGCCGGACTACGGCGACGCGGTCCGTATCGCTCCGGACGAAACCCCGGTCTTCTGGTCCTCGCCCGCAACAATACAGGCTGTGCTCCGCTTTGCCAAGCTGCCGCTTGCCATCACCGAGACGCCCGGCTTTCCGCTGGTCTCCGACATACGGAATGCCGCACTCCCGGAGCTCTTCAAAAAAGAAAAAGCGCGCGTTTAATCAACGCAGCGTTTCTCATTCCGCCGGTTCTCCCGGCGGTTTTTAAACCCTCAAGGAAGAACTTTCGCCCGCCCGCAATGAGGTGTCCGTTCAGCATGAGTAAGACAGCCTCGGTCATCTCCGGCGAGATGCGCCCGCTCCCGAATTTCGAGAAGGCGCGAAACGGCATGTGGTAGGTAAAAATCAAATTCAAATTCGGCTCACGCTTTGCCGCGCTCTTGTTGAGCGCGCGCTGTAAGCCGCGGTAAATGAGCCGCGCGAGCAGACCGCGCGAACGCCTGAGTTCATGGACCGCATCGCCGCGAAGCAGTTCCCCTGCGAGCGCCGGGCGCTCGGTTTTTCGCCCGAGCAAGCGCTCAAATTCCGCTCTCCCGACTTGTTGCGCCGCCCCGCTGAAATAGTGAGGCAGGCGCTTTTTTTCTTGCGGGATAAGCATACGTTCTCCCCCGCGCTCTGTTTCCGCAGCGAGGCGAAGATCCGCCGCACTCGCACCGACTAAAATGCGGTAGCGCCCTTCCTCCTCGATAAAACAGCCTCTTGTACTGTCGTAGACCCGAAAACTCTTGTCATCGAAGGGGATGAAAACCTCTTTCTCCTCCCCCGCCTTTAAAAAGACCTTGGCAAAGCCCTTCAATTCCTTTTCCGGCCGAAAGACCGCGCTCTCCAAGGCACTTATGTAGAGTTGCGCAATTTCCGCGCCGTCCCTTGCGCCGCCGTTTTTCACGAAAAAGCGTACACCCTCCGCCTCGACCGTGAGGTCCCGATAGGAAAAGCTTGTATAGGAGAGCCCGAAGCCGAAGGGATGGTAGAGTGAGAACCCCGCTCTGTCATAGTAGCGGTAGCCCACATAGAGGCTCTCGCGGTACTCCGCGCAGTTGCCGCGGAGTTTCCGGTAGGGGTAGGCCGGGGTATCCGAAAGCGCGCGCGGATAGCTCTCCGCGAGCTTCCCCATGGGCGTAGCCTCTCCGTACAGCAGCTCGGCCATGGCGCCCGCCCCGGCCTCACCGCCGAGGTAGCCGTGCAGCACGGCGCGCGCATCCCGCTCGACCGAGAGATCCACGACCGAACCTGCGCTCAGCACGAGGATGATGTTCGGATTGACATCCGCGAGGCTGTGAAGCACCCGCCGCTGTGCCGCCGGCAGCGCCAGCGTCTTTCGGTCCAGGCCCTCGGTCTCTGCCATCTCATCGAGACCGCAGCAGAAAATCACACAGGAAGCTTGCCGTGCGAGTTTCAGCGCGCGGCGAAGTCGCTTCGCCGCCCGGCGTTTGCTGTCATCTCCGTGTCGCGCATAGCCGCTCGCCGCTCCGATGAGCTTACCGCCGAGGCGCTGCGAAAGCTGCCCCCGAAGGGTCTCGACCCGGCGGCTGTTCACGAGCGAGGAACCCGCGCCCTGATAGCGCGGCATGAAAGCAAAGTCACCGATCAATGCGACCGTTTCTTCTCCGGAGAGCGGCAGTATGCCGTCGTTCTTTAGGAGCACCGCACCTCCCGCGCCGCCCGGCGCGCGAGCGCGTGCTGCCGCAGCGGATCCACAGGCACAGCCTTCTTTGCCTGTACCGCGGCGCGCCGCAGCGTGCGGAAGTAGTCCCGAAGGCAAACATCGATTTCCGCCTCGGAGAGCTCCCCCCGCTCTACGGCGCGCAGCACTTCCCGCGCCGCATAGAGTCCGGGATTCGGCATTTCCAGCGTGGTGCGGCACTGTATGCCCCGAATGTGGTCGTCCGAGCCGCCCCAGTCCGTCACGACCAGGCCGTCATAGCCCCATTCGCCCCGCAAAATGTCGAGCATGAGCTGCGGGTTTTCATTCGACTGAAGCCCGTTTACCTGGTTATAGCTTGTCATCAGCGCAGCGGGTTTTCCCTCCTTCACCGCAATCTCAAAGCCCGTGAGATAAAGCTCTCGGAGCGCTCTCTCGTCCACGACGGCATTTAAGGTCATGCGTCGAAATTCCTGCGAGTTTACGGCGTAGTGCTTTACACAGGCGAGCGCGCCGCCGCGCTGTATACCGCGCACATAGGCGGCCGCGAGCTTGCCGGAGAGATAGGGGTCCTCCGAAAAGTACTCGAAATTCCGCCCGCAAAGCGGACTCCGCTTGATGTTGAGTCCCGGCCCGAGCAGCACATCCACTCCCTGCGAGCGCGCCTCGTTTCCGAGCGCTTCGCCCACCGCTTCGGCAAGTTCCGTGTCCCAGCTGTTTGCGACGGTCGCCGCCGTCGGAAAGCAGGTCGCGGGGCGGGAGGCATTGAGACCGAGGTGATCCCCGATGCCCTCCTGCTTCCTGAGACCGTGCGGTCCGTCCGAAAAGAAAAGAGCCGGCAAGCCCCGTCTCGGGAGTGCCCGGCTCTTCCAGGCGCCGCCCCCGGATAAGAGGGCCGCCTTTTCAAAGAGGGTCAGACGCCGAAGGACGTCCGCCCCTGCTTTCCGCTTGTTTTGTATCTGACTCATACTGCCTTCTTCTCCCGAGTTCCCTCAGGCATAATCCAAAATTTCATCGCGGGAAAACTGATTGCCACCTGCAGCACTATGTTTAAGACCGCGGAACCCAAAATACCGAAGCGCGGCAAGGTATAGGCCGGCAGCGCTGCAGAAATTAGGGTCAGAAAAAGGGCAAGCCCCGCAAAGCGGAGCGCCGCCTTTCCCGCATCCCCGGAAGCGCGAAACACCAGCTTTCGCTGCACCGAGAAATTAACCGTCTGCGCGAGTGCGGTCGCAAACAAAAAGCTCAAGAAACCCGCGAGCCCCAAATCCTCCCGTATATTTCGATACTGAAAAACCAGGAAGGAAAAAGGTCTATCCCGAAACGCACGGAACAAGACATGCGTGCCGACAAAAGTCGCAAGGAGGTTCACCAGGGTCGCACAGTTCGAAAGCAGATTAAAAAGCAAAAACTCCCGGAGCGCAGCGTGGCGCTCCCAAAACGCATTCACGGGGACGCGCTCAGTAGAGCGTGTCCGGGTGCTGGACAGCCTGCTTAATCTTCTCCGCCGTCTCGCCGCCGCAGAGCACGCCAATCAGCTTTAAGCCGAAGTCCATCGCCGTGCCGAGTCCGCGCCCGGTCGTGAGTCCCTCGCTCCGCTCCACCGCGGCCCCGCTCCACTCGGCGCCGTTGATGCCGTCAATGCCGCGCTCCCAACCCGGATAGCAGGTAAAGCGCTTGTTCGCAAAGAGTCCCATCTTGCCGAGTATACTCGGCGCCGCACAGATGGCGGCAAGCTCCTTGCCCTGTTCGGCCTGCGCTCTCAGGGTCTGCGCCACCAGCGCATGGCGCACCAGATTGCTGACGCCCGGCATGCCGCCCGGCAGGAAGATCATATCCTCCGCCGAAAAATCCATCTCTTCGATCAGGCGATCCGTCACGATCGCGATGCCGTGCGCGCCGGTCACCACGCGCTCACCGCTCACGGAGACCAGGGTCACCTGCACTTCCGCCCGCCGTAAGAGATCAACAACCATCAGGCATTCCACTTCTTCCAAGCCCTGTGCGAGCAGGGCGCTGACACGTTTCATACTCTCTCCTCTCAGGGTTCCGCCTGCATTGCCATGCGAAGCGGCGGTATCATCTGCTTTTTACGGCTCACAACGCCCGGCAGGTAGAAGTAACCTTCCGTCTCCGGCGCGCGTCCGAAAGCACGCCGCGCGTACTCCTCGGCCATGTTGCCGTACCAGAAGAGCTCCGTGCTCTCGGAGGGCGTGTCGGTCGCCATGTAGTAAACGGTATCCACACCGGTGCGGTTTGCGGCCGCCTCCAGGAAGGGCTTCACCAATTCCTCGGCCGCCTTCCGGTTTTTCTCGGTCATAAAGGTGCTCTGGCTCACGCCGAAACGAATGTCGCCGAAGGTAAAGACCTTAAAGTCCGCGAAGAAAATATCCTCGGCGCTCCGGCCGCTCAGATCCTCGCCGGCCTCAAACATCTGATTCGCATAGCTCTCGATATCGACCTCCGCAATGGCGGCAAGTGCCTCCGCCGCGGCGCGGTCTCTCGCCGTACAGGTCGGCGAGCGGAACATCAGCGTATCCGAGAGGATGGCCGAGAGCATGAGTCCTGCGATTTCCTTCGGCGGGGTGAGGTTCTTCTCCTGCATGATGGAATAGACAATGGTGTTGGTGCAGCCGACCGGCTCGTTCCGAAAGTAGGCCGGTCCGCCGGTCTCCAGATTGCCGATTCTGTGGTGATCGATGATTTCCAGAATCTCCGCCTGCTCCATGCCGTCCACGGTCTGGGTGAACTCGTTGTGGTCCACCAAAATGACCCGCTTCGGGTGCAGATTCAAGAGGTTTCTGCGGCTCACGACACCGACATACTTTCCTTCGGAATCAAGAATGGGGAAGTATCGGTGACGCACCGACGCCATGATTTTCTTCGCGTCCTCGACATAGGTGTTGAGGCCGAACTGCAGCAGCTTCTCGCTCTGCATGATGTGGCGCACCGGAATCGCGGTGCTGATGAGTCGTGCCGCCGCATAGGTGTCGTAGGGGCTCATGAGCACCGTACAGTTCTTTTCCTTCGCGCGGTTTAAGATGGTCTTTCCGGCCACTGCGCCGCAGCAGATCACAATGCAGGACGCGCCGCACTCAATCGCGCAAATCTGCGCCTCATAGCGGTTCGAAACCAGAACGATATCGTTCTCGTTCACAAACTCTTCAATGACCTCGGGACTTGTGCCGATGTAGATATGCCCCTGCTCGATGCACGCCTCCGGGTCGCCGGAAATCATCTCCGCGTCGAGGGTCGAGATAAGGTTCTTATAGGGCGTCTTTGCGGTCGCGAGTATGCCGTTGTCGAGGAGATTCATGTTGATGTTTGTGATATCGGTGACCGAAACCAGACCCAGGAGTTCCTGCTCCTCGGTCGTGATACAGAGGGTCTCGATGTCCTCTTCGCGCATCAGCTTCCAGACCTCGCGGAGACTCATCTCCCCGTCGATGCCGGGCCGAATGCGGAAGTCGATGTCCTTCATCTGCGGGCTCACGCTCGTAATGAGACGCGGCGCCTTCATGTTCCAGTAATTCAGCACGAACTGCGACTCGCGATTCACGCTGCCCGCTCGCCGCGCCTCGTACTCGCCCTGCGGATCGATCTGCTTTTTCAGCCAGCAATAACTGAGTGCCGCGCAGATGGAATCCGTATCCGGATTCTTATGCCCGACGATATTGATTTTCTTTCTCCGGTTATGAGTCGGCACGCTCTTCCCCCTCTCTCTTCACAGCGACGCGGCCGTCCACGCAGAAAAACGTGAAGGTCGCAAAAAACAGGCACTTTCCGACCCCGTCCGTCACCTCTGCCTCAATGACAGCCGTCTGTCGGCTGCGCCGCAGCACGCGGCTCTTTCCGTATATGCGCTTCTCCTCGGTCGAGGAGAGATAGTGTAAGTCCGCCGTCTGGGTCACATAGGCGTGGCCGTTCCCGCGCGCCGTCATGCCCGCAATCACATCCGCGAGCGCGTAAAATGCGCCGCCGTGCACCATGCCGTAGGCATTGGTCACATCGTCCTCGACATCCAGATAGCCCTCCGCGCTGTTCTCCTCGAGATCCGTGAGGGTCACGTGATTGTGCAGCGCGAAGCGATTGTTGACAATTAAATCCCGGTATTCTTCTAATTTTTGTTTACTCATTGAATCTCCGAAATAACCTCCATGACCTTTGCTTCTTCCATTCCCTGCGCAAGACTCAGCGAATAGCTGTAGTCGCCGCGCTGCCAGGTTGCGAGATACACTCTGCCGTCCTGGCCGCGGAGGCGCACTTCTCCCTCTGTCTCGTTGACTCTGCGGTCCTCCGGGTAGACTGTGTAGTCTCCGCTGATATCTTCCATGCTTTTTGCTTTGCGAAGCAGCGCTTGCGTCTCGGTCTTGTCCGCAACACCGCCGTAAAAGACCTGAACAATGCCGCCGTCCTGTATCGCCTGGACATGGCTCAGATGAAAGTCTCCGATCTTCTCCGGTGCCTTCAGCTCCACGCCGGTCTCTTTCAGAGCTTCCTTCAGATCCCGGACATCGATCCAGGGATTTGCGGCCTCCGCCTGCGCTCCGCTTGCCGCCCGCCGCTCCCCGCGACTTCGCTGCTCTCTACGGCGCTGCTCTCTGCCTTGCTCTCTGTCGTCTTTGCCGTACCGCAGGCCGTGAACGCAGTGACTGCCAGTGCCAGCGCTGCCGATACCGCAACAAGCTTGCTCCGATTTTTTCTCATCTCGCCTCCTTGCTCGTCCGAGCATGTGCAGTGTTTCTTCTGTGCCCCTTGCTCTGTCTCCGCTTTCGCTTTCCGTTTCTTTCCGTTTCTTTCCATTTCTATCTTAGCACAGGCAGGCAAATCCACGCCATAGCCTTCCTGCGGGAAAGGCCGAAAAGACGCCGCGGAGATATTTGCCCCGCGGCGTCTCAGAGAAATGATTTATTTTCCGAGTCTGCTGTTTCAGTACTCTTCTCTCTTGTGGCAGTAGAGGAGCAGCGCAAGTCCCGCAATCGAGAAGGCTGCCGCCGCAGCGCTCGAAGCCTGACCGGTCTTCGGAAGCCCGCTCTTTTTGCCGCGCTGTGCCTGAACCGCGACCGGTCCGGATATGCCTGCGTCACGACTCGGCGCCGCAAGGCGATTCGGAATCTCGTTGTTGTTTGCCGGATTCATCGGGCGCACCTCGGTCACGGAAGAAGTCGGTGCCGTTCCCGTCGAGCTGTTCCGATATGCCGCGCTCCTGCCCGTTGCTCTTCCGCCGCCGGTATAGCTTCTGCCGCCGCCGGAATTGCCCGTCGTACCGTAGTAACGGTTTGCAATGTCAAAATTCAAATGTGCGCCGACCTGACGGATGCGCTCCGCAACCGGGAAGTTCAAGACATACGCGGAACCGCCCGACACTTCGGCAATGCGATAGTAGCTGAGCGTCTGTACCTCTCCCTCGCGCTCCGCATCGGAGGCGCTTGCGAGCAGCGCATCGGAAGCGCTCGCGCGGCGCGCATTGCTTGCCGTCGCCTTCTCGAGACGGTGCAGACCTTCCACAAAATACCAGCGTCCGTCCGCGTTCGGCTTCACAACCGCAAGTCTCGACTCACCCTCAATGAGCTTCTGATTCTGATCCAGCGCGTCAATGCGAACGGTGATGGAGTTCGGACGATACTCCGTGCGGTTTCCGTCCAACCAAGTCTTTCGAATCACAACCGGCGTCTCGCCGTTCTTATGATCCACACTGACCGCCTCAATCGCCTCGTTCTCGGAAACTGCGCCTTCCCGATCGAAGTAGTAGGGTTCCGTCGAATAGCCGGCGCCGAGAGCGGCGGTATCCTCCTGAACCTGATACTTTGCACCGTTCGGAAGACCGCTGATCGTCACAGCCTCATTGCCCTGCAAGCTTACGCTCGCGTAGCTCAGATAGCCTTCCTCGACACCGTACTGCGCACGGACCGCATCCGAGAGCGTCGCAAAGCGAATTTCCCGCTGTCCCTCTCCGTCCGTCACCGTGTACTCACCCGGCGCGCTGTCCAAAAAGACATGCATGCTTGCCGAGCCCTGCTCGACCGTACCGCTTCCCGCCGTAAAGTGACGGAGCGAGAGTGTTGCATTTCCCGCCGCAAACGCGCTGAGCGGAAAACTGAGCGCCGCGACCGCCGCGGTCAGTGCGCAAGCGACAAAGCTGCGCGAAACCTTTGCAAATAATCCCTTCTTCATACCGAATCCTCTTCTTTCATTTTCAGCGACATATGCCGCAAATTCAAAATTCGTTTGACTCCCCCATCTTAGAAAATGCGCTTTTTCAAGTCAAGGAAACTCATGAAATCGTATTGTATTTGTAAGATTTCTGTAACATATCTCCTCTGCGCTTCGGTTTTGACGCAAGCGCGCTTTCGCGCTATAATGGCTTGATAACAATGAAATACCATTCTCAGGAGGTCTGACATGTGGAATATCGTGACCGATTCCAGCTGCGACGACATACGCTTTGAAGAACAGCGCGAAGATATTCTGTATCAGAGCGTCCCCTTTTTACCTCTACACCGACAATCATGAGTATGTGGACGACGGCAACATTGTCATCCCGGAGATGATGGAGGATCTACAAAAGAGCAAGACCGCACGCACCTCCTGCCCCTCTCCCGCTTCCTTTGCGGAGGCCTTCCGGAAACCCGGCGATGTGATTGCCTTCACCATTTCCTCCGAGCTCTCCGGCAGTTTCCAGAGTGCCGAGACCGCGCGTCTCATGGTCGAGGAAGAAGAACCCGGCAAGCGCATCACCGTTTTCAACACGCGTACGGACGGTCCCTCGATTATGCTCTTAATCCGGGAGACCGCGCGCATGATTCTGGACGGCCTCGATTACGCGGAAATCATCTCCCGCATTCCGGCCCTCATAGACCGCACCTTCATCGTCTATGCGCTCTCCTCGTTTAACAATCTGATTCGAAACGGGCGCATGAGCCGCCTGACCGGTTTTCTCGCAAATACCCTCGGCTTTTGGGGCGTGGGCATCGCGACTCCCGAGGGGACCATACAAATCAAGGGCAAGGTCCGCGGCACAAAAAAGGTCCTGGACAGCATAGTCCAAGACCTCAGGGAAAAGGGGCGCGCCGTTCAGGAAGTCGTAATTGTGCACTGCCTGAATCAACCGGTCGCCGAGGCGCTCGCAAGCGCCATCCGGGAAGCGTTTCAGTCTGCTTCGGTCGAAGTTCGTCCGGCCGGCGGGCTTGACTGCTTCTATGCCGAACAAAACGGCATGATTATCGGCTATCGCGTTGCTGCGCAGTGAGCCGACGCCGCCGATCAAGCTCTATCCACTCGAGAAGACCGAGCGGACGGTACTCCGAAAACATACAAAAACAGTTGATCATGAGACAGGGGATGTCCTTTTCGATGGACTCCCCTGTCTCTCTGTCTGTCTGCGGGCGCTTTGCCGCCCTTGTCTCTGCGATAAAGCGGTTCACGAGCACCTCATCGAAGGTATTGTGCAGATGGCCGTAGAGCATGGCGCTCTTCGGCTCTCCCTGCGCGGTCAGCCGATTCTGCCCGTTGTAACAAAAGACCGGGTAGTGCGAGAGTATCACCTTTCTTCCCTCGTCGTGAATCTCCGCATAGTCCTGAATCCAGTGGAAGCGGCTGCGGTCAAAGGCGCTCTTTTTGAGATAGTAATCGTGGTTTCCCCGAAGCAGATAGAGTTCTCCCTTCAAGCGACGCACGATTTCGTTGGTCTCCTCGGCCTTTCCCACGGAGAAGTCGCCGAGGATAAACACCTCGTCCTTTGGCGACACGGTTTGATTCCAGGCGGCAATCATATGCGCGTGCATCTCCTCGAGGGAGGCAAAGCCCCGGCAGTCCATCTCGCGGTTTAGCTTGTCGTGAAAAAAAAATGTAAGTCCGAGATATAGCGCTTCATCCTGCCTCCTGTCAAATTCAGTTCTTTCCGAGCGCATTGACCACGCTTTCCGCAAGCTGCTCCGGCGTCATACCCTGCGCTTTTAAGAGCGACGAGATGCGGTAGCGATCATAAAAGGCCTTCGGGAGACCGCGGAGTAAAACCTTCATCGAGCTGTCTGCGTAAAAGCCCGCGACCTTAGCGCCGAAGCCGCCGGAGAGCAGACCGTCCTCCAGAACCAGCACCGCGCGATGCTCTTTTCGCAAATCCCGGAGCAGCGCCTCGTCGAGATCCGAAACCACCCCCGGGTTCATGAGGGTCGGACATATGTCGTACTTCTCTTCGAGAACCGCGGCTGTCTTTTTGCCGAGCGCCTGCATGTCGCCTGGCGCCAGAATCGCTGCTTCCCCGCCGCGCCGCACAATTTCATAGTGCGCGGGCAGCGAAAAGTTCTCCCGTACCGCCCCCGTCGCGTGACAAAGTTCGGTGGAGGGGATGAGGATTGCGACCGGATTTTCTCTCTGCTTCAGGGACCAGCGGAGCATGCTCAAGTACTCTTCGACCGAGGTCGGCGCAAGCACAATGAGTTCCGGGATATTGCAAAGCATGGGGGGAGCGCAAGTACGCCGCTGTGCGTCACGTCGCTCATGCCGAAGAGCGATGCGCTGCCGAGCAGCATGGTGACCGGGCTCTTCTGGATGCAAACATCGTGAACCAGCTGGTCGTAGGCGCGCTGTAAGAAGGTCGCCTCCGTAAAATAGACCGGCTTCGCGCCGCGCTTTGCCGCGCCCGAGGCAACGGCAAGCGCCGTCTGCTCCGCAATGCCGACATCGAGATACTGTTCTCCGAGCGCAGCGCGGCGCTCGGGCGTTAAATCGATGGTGCCCGGCACGCCGGAAGTTAAAACGAGCACGGCCGGATCTTCCGCCGCTGCCTTTAGAAGAAACTCTGCGGTCGCCTCCTCATAGCTCTCGCCCTCAAAGCGGAAGTCCGGCAGGGTCTCGCCGCTCTCCCGGTCAAAGGGGAAGTGCCAGTGGAACTCCTCCTTTCGGGTCTCCGCCGGCTCATAGCCCTTACCCTTTAGGGTATTGATGTGGAGCACAAGCGGGTGATCCACATCCTTCACCTCATTCAGCGCCCGAATCAGTGCGCCTATGTCATTGCCCGCCGCCTCATAGCGGTAGTCAAGACCCATCGCGCAAAACAGGTTGTTTTCGGAAGTTCCGTTGCTCTCGCGGAGTGCCTTCAGCGAGGCATAGAGCCCGCCGTGATTCTCGGCGATCGACATCTGATTGTCGTTTACCAGAATGAGAAACTGCCCCTTAAATTCACCCGCGGTGTTTAGGCCCTCGAGTGCCTCGCCGCCGGAGAGCGAGCCGTCGCCGATGACCGCGACTACTTTCTCCGTTCCGCCGAGTAAACTCCCTGGCCTTCGCCATGCCGAGCGCGAGATCGATCGAGACCGAGGTGTGCCCGAGCTCAAAGAAATCGTGCGGGCTCTCCTTCGGGTTCGAGTAGGCCGAGACATCGTCGTAGTGCGCAGGGTCCGTATAGCCTCCCGCCGCCCGGTCAGCATTTTGTGCGGATAGGTCTGGTGGGAGATGTCGTAGATGATTTTTATCCTCCGGCGAAGAAAAAAACCGCGTGGAGCGCTACGGTCGCCTCGATGAAAACCGAGATCCGGCCCCACATGTCCCATGTGCCGACTCGCGCGGACGATGAGCGCCTCCCGCATTTCCGCCGCGAGCGCCGTCATCGCTTCGACACTCAATTTTTTGACGTCCGCGGGGCTGTTGATTGTTTCCAAATACATAACTCTTACCTCGTTTCAACGCAGTTGCCTGACAGCAGTATTATAAGAGCCTACATACAAAAAGAGAATGAATACGCCTTAAAAAAACAGCGGGAGCTTGCGCTCCCGCTGCGTGCCTGGGCTGGCCGGATTCGAACCGTCGAATGAAGGAGTCAAAGTCCTTTGCCTTACCGCTTGGCGACAGCCCAAAATGCCTATTCAGCATAGCAGACTGCTTCTCTTCTGACAAGCCTCTCTTTGCCCCCGGACTCAGTCCTCTAAGAGTTCTTCGAGGGAGTCGAGCTCGCGGAGTGCCCCGTGAACCCGTCCGAAGCCGTAGCTCACATGATAAAAATCGACGCCGGCCTCCTCGGCCGCGGCCTGATCCATCTCGGTGTCCCCGATGTACACCGCCTCCTCCGGGCTGAGTTCGTTCCGCTCGAGAATCAGCTCTATATTTTCTCCCTTCGGGCGTCTCGTCTCGCCGTAGCAGATAAAATCGCGAATCACACCGTCCTCTCCGCTGCTTAAATTTCCGGCTTCGAGCAGAGACTCGATATAGCCCTCCTGGCAGTTTGAGACAATGTAGAGTTCCTTGCCGCTCTCGTGAAGGGCGCGGAGGGTCTTCAGCACCCCGGGATAAAAGCAGCCGCTGTGCGACTCCAGATAATCGATCTCGTGCCGCATGCAGGCTTCCATGATTTCCTTCTGCTCTAGGGGATCCGCGTCCGGGGAGATGCGTGCCGCAATCTCATCCATCGTGTGTCCCATAAAGCCGTGCATGTCATCGACCGTCAGCGTCCCGCTGCCCCTGCGCTCCTTCAGCACCTCATTCCAGGAATCCGTGACCGCACGTGCGCTGTCCCAGAGCGTCCCGTCTACATCAAAGAGATAAGCCCGTTTCATTCCGTCCCTCCTTTTTCTCGCCGTTTTTATCTTGTATAGCCTGTTTTGCCCCGTTTGACAATCAGAAAAAAGCTGCGGCAATATGCCGCAGCCCGAAGCACAGTGCAACGCCTCTCTGTTTTCACCCCCCGATGCATTGTTTCGAAGCACCGCAGGTTTTTACCCCAAGTAGAAGAACTGTCCCGCTTTCTTTAAAACCGGACGCAGCGCCGCATAAGCGATGACCACAACCACGGTGCCCGCGACCGAGTTGATTGCGGTCACACCGGCCGCCCAGGTCGCCATAATCTTCGACGCTTCCTGCGGAATGCCGAGCAGATAGGTTTTATAGAGATAGCCCACAATCGGATCCGCAATCACATTGAAGCCGAGCGCAACCGCCGAAGCGAGCAAGGTCCAGAAAAAGAGATATTTTCTGTCGTGATCTTCTGTGATGTGGCCGAGCTTATGCGCGATAAAGCCCGCAATGAGGCCGATCAAGAACTTGAGCAAAAAGGTCTTCGGTGCGGAAGTCACGTACTTTGGATCCATTAAATCCGCAATCGTCATGCCGATTGCGCCCGCAAGGCCGCCGTACACACCGCCCAGATAGAGCGCTGCAAGCACGCAAAAGGCGTTGCCGATATGAAGCGCCACCATGCCGCCGCCCGGCGTTGGAATCGGGATTTTCAAAAAGGCAAAGGCTGCGTAGCAGAGCGCTGCCATGAGCCCCGTCAATACGATTTTATGAAGTCTCTGATCTGTGTTTGTCGCTGTTGCTGTCTGTTGTCCTGTCATGACATCATCCCCCTTTGTTTCGATAAGCACGATTGTAGCGCAAATCTGGATTCAAAAAAGACTCAGTTTTCATATTTTTTATAATATCAGTTTGCGTTACAATGATATCAGTTTGAAAATCGGAGGTCTCTTCATGCTCACCTACTTTTTGAATGCCCGCAGCAAAGAGAGTAAGTACCGCTTTCTCTACAATGCCATTCGGAGCGATATTCTCGCAAAGAAACTGCTTCCCGGCGAACGCCTGCCCTCCAAGCGCGCGCTCGCGGAACACCTGGGCCTAAGCCTCTCGACGGTCGGGAGTGCCTACGCGGCGCTTCTCGATGAGGGCTATCTCGAGGTCAAAGCGCGGAGCGGCTTCTTTGTCTCCGCCCTCACGCTTCCGGAAAACGGCAACGCAAACCGAACAGACAAGGAAGACTTTCAACCCGCGAACGCCGCGGAAGCGGCGCGAACACCCAAAGGCAGCGACAAAAACGCAGCCACGAACACGGAAGCGGCAATCTCCGAAACCGAACCCTCCGCGCCGCACAGCTCCCTCGGCGAACTCGCCGCCGACTTCCCCTTTACGCCCTTCTCCCACATTGTCCGCGATGTTCTGCTCCGCTTTCCGCGTGAGCTGCTCGCGCGCCCGGAAAATCAGGGGGCTCTGCACTTTCGCCGCGCCATCAGTGCCTATCTGCTCCGCTATCGCGGCATGCAGGCGGATCCCGCGCAAATTGTAATCGGTTCCGGCACCGAGTATCTCTACGGACTGGTTGCGCAGCTCCTGCCCCGCGCGGCGCTCTACGGCATCGAGGCGCAGTCCTATGAGAAGATACGCCTTGTCTACAGCGCCTACGCCCGCCCCTATGAACTCCTGCCGCTCGATGCCTACGGGGTGAGTGCCGAGGGGCTCGCCGCCTCCCGCGCCTCCTTACTCCATGTGACACCCTACCAGAGCTACCCGAGCGGCGTGACCGCAACCGCCGCCAAGCGCTTTGAATATCTCCGCTGGGCCAAGGAGAGAGCTGCCTTTCTCGTGGAGGATGACTATGCCTCCGAGTTTTCGCTCCAAAAAAAGCCGCTGGAAACCATCTATGCGATGGATTCCAACGACTCTGTGATTTACCTCAATACCTTTACCAAGACCCTCGCGCCGTCCATGCGTGTCGCCTATATGGTGCTCCCGAAGCGCCTCCTCGAAAGTTACCGCGAACGTCTCGGCTTCTATGCCTGCACCGTCCCCGCGCTCGACCAGTATGTACTCGCCGAGTACATAGACCGCGGCTACTTGGAACGGCGCCTGAACCAACTGCGTCGAAAACTCCGTCTCTCTATGCGGGATTCGAAAGCGCAAGCTCCAGAAGACGTCCCGCAGCCACTGCGAAGCGAGTCAGGGAATTGATCTTCACAAAATTTTGCCCGAAAACCCGCTGCACCGCGGGGAGCCCGGCATCGTCGCCGGTGTAGACGCAGAGCGCCGTGACACCGGAAGCGCACACCGCGCGAACTTCCTTTGCGGCGTTCTCTATCGCCCTTTCGCCCGCATAGGCCTGTTCCTGCCCTTGATGAGAAAACTTCACCATATCGTTCGGCGTCACATCGCTCAGCACAATCAGAAATCTTTCGCTCCGAGGGGTACTCTGCCATCAGTTCGCCGACCGCGCGGTAGGCGAGCCCGTCCCGGTTTGCGCCCGCCGTGAAATAGCGGAAAATCTCTTCGTTCTTCTCGTGCTCCTCGTAATCGCGGTAGCGCGTCAGCACTGTGTAGCCGCTCATGGAGAGATAGCCCCAGACTCGCACCGGCAATTTCAATGCACTCAGGCTCTCGGCCAAAATATAGGCCTGGCGCGCAACCAACTCGGTTCTCTCCTCCTGCGAAGTGCTCGCATCGAGCAGGAGATCCACGCTCACCCGACTCTGATCCCCGGGGCGCTGCTTTTCGAAGATGCGCGCATCATTCAGACAAAGCGCGCGGTACAGCTTTCCGGGAAGCAGCCGCCCCGTGCGGCCCGGGCACTTCCTCCGAGTCGCGGAGCTGCCGCAGCGCATTTTTAAGGCGCTCTCTGAGTTCCGCAATCGCCGCGTGATCCCGCGCAATTTCACCCTCGTGGGCGCGACGGGTCTTTTGCTCTCGCGCTTCCATCTCGCGGCGCATGCGCTTGGTAAAGCCTTTTAATTTTTTAGACTTCTTCGAGCGGCAGTCTGCCGTCCGTAAAATAAAGGCAGCTCCCCGCATGGGCATCCTTACAGCAGCGGAGATTCAGTTCACTCTCCTTCGCCTCCGGATACAACGGCGCACCGAAATAGTCGCGGATATACTGTCTCAGCTGTTCCGCACTCTTTCTCCAGATAGCGCTCGCCGAAGCTTTTTGGCACCTCTCTTTGCTCCCGCGCTCGGCACAAGTTCGCCGAAGCCCATCACGAGGCGACGCACATTCGGCTGAAGGGGCTTCCTGCCGCTCTGCCGCGCTCCGCTTCCGAAACACAAACTTCGGCAGCGCGAAGCGACGGCGACGCTGTTCGGAAGCCCCCTTGCCCGGGAGATAGGTAAAGTAACGGGCAAGCGTCTTGCCGACGCTGTCAATCCACGCCTCGGTATCCAGCTCTCCGGAGACTTCCAGTTCCTCGAGCAGCTTGCGGTCCACGAGGTCCGGGAGTCCGCTGTCCTCGCCGAGCATACTGCGATAATGCCCCTCGAGTATCCAGCCCTCGCGGCTCTCCGCGATACTCGGCATAAAGTTTTTCAACTTTTCCCGCGCATAGGCCTGTCGAAGCGATTCTGCCGCCGGGCGCTCCGTCTTTATTTTTTCATAACAGCCGTTCTCGAGCGCCAGCCAGAAGAGACTCTCATAGACGCCCTGATCCACGGTCTCGTGAAAGCTGTTGTAAAAATCCATCAAGCGATCCCAGTCGTAAAAGCGGTGCGCCGCGCCGATGATGCTGTTCCAGTAGAGATCCGCCCGCCCGTGCTCGTCGTACATGCGGAAGCCCGGGGAAATGCCGTAGTCCCCGGCCGCATTCCAAATCAAATTGGCGGCGCGCCGCTTCTCAAATTCACTGAGTTTCATGCAAACACGCGCCCGGCTTCCAGGCTCTCCGGCAGCCGCGTCGCGACAAGGTCGCTGACCAAGGTCTGCTCGTAGCTGTCAAAGCACTTGTTCACGATGCCGAGGCGCAGGGCCCGCACCGGAGAAAGCCCGCGCTCCATCATACCGATGGCGGCAATCAGGCCGCGAAGATCCAGCGCGCGGCTCGTGATCTCACCGCCCTCGCTCTTTTTCCGTATCTCATCGAAGAGCTCCGCAAATTGCGCCGCATATTCCGGGCGTAACTTCGGATACTTGCCGCTCAACAGGCGCTTCACATCCGCGAGCGGAATGACAGGCATCTGGATCACGAGGAAGCGGGAGGCGAGCGCCTCGTTTAACTCGCGCGTGCCCGCGTAGCCGTAGTTCATGGTGCCGATGAAGCGAGTCGCCTCGTGGAGGCGCACGCGCTCATAGCCCGGGATATCGATGACGCGGCGAAAGTCGAGGGCTGCGTGCAGCACCGCGAGGCTCTCGTTCTTCGCCATATTGATTTCGTCCAAGATGCCGAAACCGCCGCACTCTGCCGCGCGGAGCACCGGTCCCTTCCTGAGCTGTACCGCACCGTCCCGGAAAGGTATCCGTACCCGATTAAGCTCGCGGCATCCGCATTCACATAGAGGGAGATGTCCCAGAGCGGACGCCCGAAGGCAGCCGCCAGTCCCTCCGCGAGCACATTCTTACCGCTTGCCTTGCCGCCCGACAGAAGCAAATGTTCTCCGGCGAGGAGGGCGCTTATGGCCTCTTCCCAGACCTCTCTCCCGTAGTAGGGGTAAAGCGGCTCCGGCACGCGGTCCGCCTCCGCCTCATCCAAGTGATAGTAAGCTTCGAAACGCGCGCAGTTCCTCGATCAGACGCTCGGAAATTCCCTCGGCGCGCAAAAAAATCCAGACTGTTTTTCTCATCTCTTCCTTTCAAAGTTTCTAAAAAGAGGTTCGGTCTGCGCCGAACCTCTTTTTCTGTCACAGGGTATTTGCCGGTCTTCTGCCGCGGACAAACACGGAGACGGCATAGAGTACCGCAAGTGCCACGCCGCCGGCGTACGCCACATTCCACGGAAGGTTGAAGCCGATCTTCGCGTTCAGAATGTAGCTGCCGCAGACCACGGTATAGAAAAATGCCCGGAATGAGCGGCATCCAGACAAAAGGCGCCCTTCTTCTCAATCAGGAGGTAAATGGCCGCCGCCGCCAGCGCAAAGAGTGCCATCGCCTGATTCGACCAAGCGAAGTATCTCCAGAGCAGGTTAAAGCCGTTCGTATCGAACTTTGCCCAGACCAGAATGCCGAACACCAGCACAAAGATCGGGGTTGCGAGCATCAGACGGCGCGCGTTGTTGTCCTGCTTGATGTGGAAGGTATCCGCAATCGTGAGGCGCAGTGCGCGGAGCGCCGTGTCACCGGAGGTAACCGGAAGCACAATGACACCGATGAGCGCAATCGCACCGCCGACCGGGCCCAGGGCCTTACGACAGAGCACACCGACCACCGAGGTCGCGGAAATTGCCTTGAGTCCGCCGTCCGCCGCCTGCTGGAAGTAGCGCAGCACGCCGTTTTCGAACTGCATCGTGATGCCGCCCTTCGCAGCCCCCATCTGGATCAGCGCCATGGTTCCCGCTGCCCATACCATTGCGATGAAGCCCTCGACAATCATCATGTTGTAGAAGGTCATCTTGCCTTCGCGCTCACTCTTCATGGTGCGCGCAATCAGCGCGGTCTGCGTCGAGTGGAAGCCCGAGAGGATACCGCAGGCAACCGTCACGAAGAAAAATCGGCATGAAATGGCCGAAAGGACTTCATATCGCCCACACCGAAGAAATAGTCGCCGTACGCAAACGCGCCGGTATTCCAGCTGTCCCAAACGTTCACGAGCGGATAGTGACTTCCGACCATGACAAAGAAGACACCGACCGCAGAGAAGACCAGCACCGCACCGAAAATCGGGTATACCTTGCCGATGATCTTATCGATCGGGAAGACCGTCGCAATGTAGTAATACACGAAGATGATGCCGTAGATAATCCAGGTCGTCGGATCTTTCGCACCGCCCGAGAAGCCAAAAACCTGCGTCGCGGCGATGTCGCCGGGTGTGTAGATAAAGACGGCACCGACCAGAAGCAGAAGCACCGAGACAAAGACGTCATAAATCCCAGAACACCTTGCTGTTCGTGTACTTTTTTTAATCATGTCCGGCATCTGGATGCCGCCGTCTCGTGCAGATCATGCCCGGCGAAGTAGTCGTGCATCGCGCCGCCGATCACGTTGCCGATCGGAATGGTGAGCAGAGCAATCGGCCCGAAGAGTATGCCCTGAATCGGCCCGAGTATGGGACCGGTACCCGCGATGTTCAAAAGGTTAATCAACGCATTCTTCCAAGTCGGCATCGGGACAAAGTCCACGCCGTCCTGCTTTGCATACGCGGGGGTCTCGCGGTTATCCGGGCCGAAGACGCGCTCACAGAGGGAGCCGTACAAAAATCCGCCACAGATCAGAATCGCGAGGCCAATCATAAATGTTGCCATAACTGTACCTCTCTTTCCAAATCACCTTTCGTCCCCGCCGGGCGGGGATTGACAAACATTTGTCAGATTAGTACAGTCTCTCTTTTTTTCAATCGCTGTTTATAAATTCTTTCGATTTTTTACTTATGTATTTCACAAAGTTAGCGTAATTAAATCTTTGCTTTTCTTTTGTTTCGGCTTCAAAGCTCGTGAATCCGGGAGGGGTCGAAAGCGATCCTCCGCAGTCTTTTCCTCCGCCGGATAGCCGAGCGGCAAGATCGAAAACACGTATTTTCCCGCCGGGATTCCGAGTATTTGATTCGTAAAGTTCACGCGTTCTTCGTAGGGATAAACACCGATCCACACCGTTGCGAGTCCCTCCGAAACCGCACCGAGCCAGAGGTTCTCCGTGCAGGCTGCCATATCGGTCGCCGCCACCTCGGCAAAGCGCTTGCCCTCGGGGTCGCATACCGTGACGATTGCGAGCGGCGCCGCAGCAAGCGGCCCCGCATAGCGGCTCAGCTTGGACAGAGCTTCCAGTTTCTCGCGATCTCTCACAATGTAAAACTCCCAGGGGCGCTGATTTCCCGCGGAGGGCGCCGCCATACCGGCGCGGAGGACCGCCTCCAGTTTTTCCGCCTCCACTTCCCGATCCGCAAATTTTCTCACGCTTCTTCTCTCAAAGATTTCTTTCATCGTCTTGATTCCTTTGCCTGAATCCCTTTTCTTTTATTCCTGTCCCGCTCTCAATCGCACCGTCGCATCCATGCAAACGCGAGCACCGTGTTTTCCGCAATCGCCAGTAACTCCGATTCCGCAAGCGAAAGTCCGCCCTCTTCTCCCGCCTCCGGAGACAGCTGAAGGTAGGCCCCGACTTCTAAGACGCATTCTTTTCCGGCCTGCCGAAGTGCGGCGGCCCCCGAATAGCAGTAAATCAAAAGTGTTTCGCTCTCTGCCGCCTCTGCGGGAAGGAGCGTCCCGAGGCGAAGCGTCTCGCCCGCGCGAAGCGAAGCGGTCTCCATGCCGCCCTCTGCCTCGCCCTTTCGAAGCATCAAATTAAAATCCGTCACCTCGCCGCGGGACTTGGTCTCTGCCCCGCCGTCGAACGGAAGCACCTCGAGCGCCCCGAGCGTCCGAAACGGGCCGCCGTCTTGCGAGAGCTTGAGCGCACCGCTGAGCGGTGTCAGAAAGCGCCGATAGTCCGGCAGCGGTGTAAAATCACTCTCGGGAAGCTCCACGGTCGCCGAACTCACACGCCAGAGAAAATCCCGTCCGGCATAGCTTGCGCTCTCCGGGAAGAGCAAAAACTCCCTGGTCTCTCCGCCGCTCCAGCGACTCACGCGATAATCCTTTGCGCTTCTCTTTTTCACTTTCATCTCGTCTCTCCTCCGTTCGACCGAAAAGATATCCAAAACCGGCCCGTCGGTGCGAAACCGCACTGCGACAGTGCGGATGCAAGCCCTTCGAAGCCGCGCTCCGCCCTGCCCCTGTATGTCGCAGCTTTACTCTCTATGCGTATTGTAGTCCTTCGCAAGGCGGAAGAAAAGAGCGCCCGGCCTGCCGAGCGCTCTCTCTTTACTTTTTTTCCACGCGTTCTATGCGTATCGCGGAATTCTGTTTGCGGGCGAGCAAAAGGATTTTTTCGGCGTCCTCCCTGTCAAAGAAGAGCCGCTTTGTCTTGTCGCCGCGCCGAAAATATAAGGCTGCGAGTGTGGGATGTCCCCTGTCCTCAAGCAGCACGGTGTCTATCTCGATCCAGGGATAGCACTCGTAGTGCGTCGTGATGCGCATTTGGTAGAACTGCTCGATTCCTTCTTCGCTCACAACCACATGCTTCTCCATGAGGAGAGCCAGGATATAGAGTGCGCCGAAGAGCAGGGCAATACGGAAACGGGTCAGGATACCCGCCGCAAGTAAGAGTGCCGCAAAGCAATACCCTCCGTAAGTGACCCAGCGCTTTCGGGGCCGTAACTCCCGCGCCGCGTAGACGACGCCTCCCTCATTCTCCCATGGAAGCATGTGTAATCCTTTCTCTTACTCAGGGCCCGTTCAAAGCCCGAAAAACTTACTTGCCGACCTTCGGCGCCTTGCCCTCCGCGCGCAGTCTCTCGAGGTTCTTCAGTGCGATCTCATGCGCCTCTTCCGGTGCGCCCGCCGGCTTATGCATGGTGGTCTTGCCGAAAATATTGGTATACGCGCCGTCCGCCCAGAAGACATTGCGTCCCAGGAAGGCCGTGATTGCCGCATAAATCGGGTTCAGCAGGTTGACAAACGCAAACGGGAAGTATGCGAAGGGGTGCACACCGAGCACGCCCATCTGATATGCGCCGCAGCCCGTCCACGGGAACATAACCGCCCAAAGGGTTCCGCAGTCCTCAAGGGTTCTGGAAAGCATGTTGCGCGCAAGTCCCATCTCGTCGTACTTGTCGCTGTAGAGCGGTGCCGGAACGCCGATGCCGAGGAACTGGTCGCACATGGTCGCATCGCAGAAGAGCGAGGTGAGCAGGGTTGCAAGCACCAGCTGACCGACCGAGTGCAGTTTATTCTTGAGACCGCCGAACAGCGCGTCCACGCAGCCGCAGCGCTCCAACGCGCCGCCGTAGGCGACCGCGAGGAGTATCAGGTTGATGGTCCACATCTGGTGGTCCATACCGCCGCGGTTTAAGAGCTTATCCGCGATTGCGTTTCCGGTCTCGACCGTAATGCCGTAGTGCAGGGTGTTGAAGATGTCGCCGATGTTGGTCATGCCCTGGAAAACGGCCGCAAAGAGCACGCCGCAGAGCACCGAGATTGCGATGCCCACCAGACCCGGGAGTTTCATCACGCAAGCCGCAATGACCACGATAATCGGAATGAGCAGCAGCGGGTTGATGTGGAACTTCGACGCAAGCGCGGTCTGCAGTCCCGCCGCCACCTGCGGGTCGTAGCCCGCGGTGTTGATGTTCATGCCGAGTATGGTGTAGAGAATCAAAGCAATCACGAGGTCGGCGCCGTCGTGGAAACCATTGCCGACACGTGGTCGAAGAGACCCGTGCCGGAAACCGCCGCCGCGAGATTGGTGGTATCCGAGAGCGGCGAGAACTTATCGCCGAGGTATGCGCCGGAGATAATCATGCCGGCGGTAATGGCAGGGTTAATGCCGAGACCCGCACCGATGCCGAGGAAGGCAATGCCGATGGTCGCCGTTGCGGTCCAAGAGGAACCGCAGGCAAGGCCGACAATCGCGCACATGATGCAGCCGACCGGCAGGAAGAGCCGCGGGGTCAGAAGATCCAAACCGTAGTAAATGACAGCCGGGATGGTGCCCGACATGATGAAGGATGCGACCAGAATACCGACGGTGCAGAGAATCAGAATTGCCTCCATCGTCGCATTCAGACGATCCAGCATGCCCGCGAGCATATCCGAGAAACTGTGCCCGCAGATACCACCGATGATGCAGGCAACGCAGATGGATACAACCAGGGGCATATGCGCATCCGTATAGCCCGTCTTGCCGACGAACCCGAGCAACATAAGTCCATCATGACGACAATGGGAATAAGCGCCTCTATGAAATTGGGCAGTCGTACCTTCTTGGTGCCTGTCTTATTCGCTTCCATACTCTCCTCTTTTTCCGCGCAAGACACACGCTGTATTTAATTTTTATACATCCAGTTCTCCGCCGAGTGCCGCCTCGACAGCCTGAATCAGGGAGCCGTCCGTAAGGATCTGCTCGCAGTAGTTGATGTCTTCGTAAAGCTCTCTGTCATCATCAAGGAAGGCACAGCCCTTGCGCACCAGGTCGTATGCCGCCTGCGTGCCGCGTCCCAGTCCCTTGTTGCCGCGCATATCGATGCCCTGGCAGGCAACCATGAGCTCCATCGCGAGGACACGGCGCACATTCTTGCCGATTTCCGCCGCCTGACGCGCCGCAATGGTACCCATGCTGACATGGTCCTCCTGGCCCGCCGAGCTCGGGATGCTGTCCACGCTCGCCGGATGTGCGAGCACCTTGTTCTCCGAGACCAGAGCCGCCGCGGAGTACTGCACAATCATAAAGCCGGAGCAGACACCGCCGTGCGGGGTCAGGAAGGCCGGCAGTGCCGAGTACGCGGGGTTCACCAGTCTCTCGATGCGGCGCTCCGAAACGTTCGCGAGTTCCGCCTCCGCAATCTTTAAAAAGTCAAAGGGCAGTGCCATGGGCTGGCCGTGGAAGTTGCCGCCCGAAATACCTGCTCTGTCCTCCTTGAAGATGAGCGGGTTGTCCGTGACCGAGTTGATCTCAATGTCCACTCTGCCCTGCACATACTTCACAGCGTCCTTGGAAGCGCCGTGGATCTGCGGGCTGCAGCGGAGCGAGTATGCGTCCTGCACGCGAATCTCACCCTGACGCGTCGTGTTCTTCGAATCCGCGAGCAGACGGCGCAGGTTCTTCGCGGTCTTACCCTGGCCCTCGTGCGGACGAATCGCATGGACTCTGTCCTCGAGTGCATCCATGACACCGTTCTGCGCCTCAAAGCAGAGCGCATCCGCAATGTCGGCAATCTTTAAGAGCTGCTTCGCATCGTGAAGGGCAAGTGCGCCGACCGCCGTCATCGCCTGGGTGCCGTTGTTCAGCGCGAGACCTTCCTTCGCCGAGAGCTCAATAACCGGAATGCCGGCTCTCTTCATCGCCTCCGCGCCGGAGAGCAGCTCTCCCTCATAGTAGGCCTTGCCGAGTCCCAGCATGACCAGAACCATGTGCGAGAGCGGCGCCAAATCGCCGGAAGCGCCGAGCGAGCCCTTCTCCGGGATAAAGGGCGTCACGCCCTTGTTGAGCATCGCAATCATGGTCTCAAGGGTCTCTAAGCGTATGCCGGAGTAGCCCTTCGAGAGGTTGTTGATGCGGAGCAACAGCATGCCGCGCGCCACATCCTCCGGGAAGGGATCGCCCGCGCCGACCGCGTGCGTGATGATCAGGTTCTTTTGCAGGTCCTTGCACTCATCGGTGCTGATGACGACATCGCTGAACTTTCCGAAGCCCGTCGTAATGCCGTAGACCACCTGCTTCTCCGCGACCAGATCGTCCACAATCTTCCGGGATGCCAACACAGCCTCCCGGCTCTCCGCGGAGAGCTCCACAACAGCGCGCTCGCGGCAAACCGCAACAATTTGATCGACGCTCAGGTCCTGTCCGGTAATCAGAATTTTATCCATCCCTCTGCATCCTCCTATCTCAACCAAGCTTGGTTCCGACTGTTTTTCCGTTTCAGTTTACCCGCGCGCCGTCAAAAAAGCGTCTAGTTATGCGTTTTAATTGTGACTATTGTGTAAATTTTAAGTCCCGGCAGCCGCACAGCCCGCAAAACCCACCAAATACCGGGCTGTCATATGTCTATCTGTCCTTTGCCCTCGGGCCGCCCCGTATTCCGCTATTCCCTCTGTTCTTTGTTTTTCGAAACGGCTGCGCTTCGTCTCCTGTTCTTAAAAGCGCAGGGCGGAGTCCCGCCCTGCGCTGTCGTTTGTTCTGTCGTTTGTTCTCCCGTTTGCATCTTTCTTCGGCTTATACCGCGCGAAACGGGAACTTTATTCCGCTTCCGCGATCGCCTCCTCCGCGCCGTGAATCAAGAGCTCGGTCTCCGGATTTTGGATGCGATTCGCAATGTAGCGCGCCCACTCGAGATGCTGCCGTGCTTCTTCTTTCTTCCCCTGCCGGACACAGAGCAGCGCGAGATAGGCCTCGCTCCGCTCCAGACCCCAGCGATAGCCGTTTGCCGAGAGCACGGCGGAAGCCCGCTCTAAGTACTTCCCGCTCTCCTCGTAGCGCCCGAGCAAATAGAGGAGCTGCCCGATGCCGGAGTAAATCTGCGCCATGCCGTTGGTCTCCCCCGAAACAGCGCCTATGGCAGCCGCCTCCCGATACCGAAGCAGCGCCGCCTCGGGCTCTCCCTGTTTTCTTTTGATGTCGCCGAGATAGGCGATGCAGGCTGCGATGCTCGCCCGGTACTTCGGGGCCGAAGCGCCGAGCGCCGCCTCGAGCGCCTCGAACTCCGCGCGCGCGGCCTTTAGTTCCGCCTCGGCCTCGGAAAAGGCGCCCCGCCGAATGAGGCACCAGCCCTTAAGCCGCCGGAAAGCAGCATGCATCTCCGCGTCGCAGTCCTTCGACTGCTCGATTCCGAGTGCCACATAGCGCTCCGCCTTCGGAAGATTGGCGGTCTGGATGCTGTGAAAAATATGCTGCAAGTAACAGGAAAAGAGCATGGTATCGTCTGCGCAGCGCCGCGCCGCCATCATGCACTGCTCTATGGCCGCGACACCGCTGTCGTAGTGCCCGGCTGCGATGTCATGCCGCCCCAGAATGTATAGCATCTGCATTTTCATGCGTCCCACTTCGGGCGAGCTGTCCTCGAGGCGTATCACATCCTTTGCGAGTTCCAGCATCTTTTCCGCCTCCGCGAGCGCGCCGAACTGCCCACCGAGATCCGTGACCTCGGAGTGCACAATCGGGAAGTTTTCGTTCAGTATGGTGTAGAACTCCCGCAAATAGCGAATCTGATAGCCGTAGGCCTTGACCGGGCAGAGGGCGCGCATCCAGTGATGGGCAATGACAGGCAGCGCCGCATAACTACCGCCGTGTTTTTTCTCATAGTATTCGGCGAGCATACGGTGGTAGAGACGGGTGCGCCCCGTGCTCTGCTGTTCGTATAGATATTCACGAAATACGCGGTGCACAAACTTATAACAGACTTCCCAGCCGACCGTAATCTCCTGAATCAGCTGGCTGTTCGAAAGACTCTCGAGGCGCTCCAAAAGTTCCAGACGATTCATGTGCTGTAAGAGGTACTCGAGTTCTTCGAGATTTATTTTTTCCGGGAAGATGGCCATACAGGAGAGCACCTCCCGCTCCGAGGCCGTGAGTCCCGAGAGTCGCGCCGCAATCAGACGGTCTATTTTCGGCGTCTTTTTCAGCACGAAGCCCTTCTCCCGAATCAGGGCTATCATTTCTTTTAAGAAGAAGGCATTGCCCTCCGTCATCTCATAGAGCGCGGCCAGCCGCTCGGGCCGCTCGCGCAATTCCGGAAAGACGCGCAGCACAATGCGATCCGACTCCGCTCTTGAAAAGGGCTTCAGCGAGAGGAACTTCACGCGGTCCTCCCGGACCAGGCGCTCCAACTGCCGCACCACCCGCGCCTCCTCATAGTCCTGGTAGGTACAGATCAGCTGTAAGCGCGCGGGGCCTATGCTCTGTAAAAGTTTTAAGAGCAGGCGGTAACTGACCTCGTCCATCCACTGAATCTCATCCAGGGTAATCAACACCCGTGTCTTCCGGCAAAGCCGCTGCATGAGTTCCAGGAGGCGCTGCTCGACCGCACGGTAGCGGAGATAACCGCCGCTCTCCTCCTCCACCCCGCCGGCGAGTTCCGAAAGCGTTGCCGCCGCATCCTCCTCGGAGATGCCGCTCAGCTTTCCCTCTGCCGCGAATTGCCGGAGTTCCTCAAACATATCGCTGAAGGGACTCAGGAAAAATTCCGCGCCCTGACGGTAGCAGATTGCGTGGAGCGCGAGCATGCCGTTGCCCTCGCCGAGTCTGCGGCAGGCATCCAGAAAGCCGGTCTTTCCGCAGCCCTCCTCGCCCTCAATCAGCGCGACGCTCTTCAGCGCCTCGCCCTCCGCCTGAAAAAAGGCGCTGATTTCCAGTAATTCCTTCTCCCTGCCGATGTAGCCCGGTCTTCCGCTCTTATCCTCCGCCTGCGGAAACTGCTCCTTCATCGTAAAAATCTGCTGAAAGAGCTGCCTTGCCGCTTTGGAAGGCGCAGTCTCCAATTCCTCCCGGAATAGCTTCTCCATGTCGCGGTAAAGGCGCAGCGCCATGTTGTGCTGCCCGCAGGCCGCGTAACGCTGCATGAGTTCCGCGTAGAGCGCTTCGTTAAACGGATCTTCCGCAAGCAGTACCTTGGCGGCGCGCTGCATCCCGGCAATGTCCTCTTTTTGATAGGCGAGCTCATAGCTCTGCTTTGCCGCAGCGGTATCCGATTTCTGCCGCTCCGCGCGCACCTCTTCCGCCCAGGCTTCGAACTCATAGCAGTTCTTCACGAAGAAATGCTCGAGAAAGGGCGCATCGCAGCTCTGAAGATCGTGTTCCAGCACTGTCTCCTCCGAGAGTAGCAGTTGTGTGTGCCCCTTGCTCCTCAGCACCTCGTTTCCAAGCTGCCGCCGCACCTGGTAAACGGCATCCCGCAGTTTTTTTCTGCCGACACTCTCCTCCTCGTCGCCCCAGAGCAGGTGAATCAATTCTTCGCGGCTTGCGCTGCCGCGGTAGGCGAGATAATAAAAGAAGGCCTCCGCTTTCCGGTACGGAAAAGCAACGCGCACGCCGTTTTTCCGTATCTCCGGATTGCCCAAAAAACGAACTTCAATTTTGTCCAAAGCACCCGCCTCCTTTCTCTGCTGTTCTCATTATAGGAGTGAGCGGCAGGCAAAGTCCAGCAAAAACGTCAAATTATGAGCTTTCATTTATCGAAAATTAGACGTTTTTTCGACTCTGCCCCTCTATACTTGGTTTCAATGGTGAAATCATTTGTTTTCGCTTTGTGCAGAAAGGAAGGTGCCCCATGAACAATCAGGAAATCGGCGCTTGCATGACCATTAAGCTCGACGCTGTGCTCCCCGAGTATCCGAAATTCGATCCGAAGCTCCGTCGTGCACCGCGGCGCGATCTTGAGCTCTCCGACCACGAGATGAAGCTCGCGCTGAAGAACGCGCTCCGCTATGTCCCGGAAGAACTTCACGAGGCGCTCGCGGACGAATTCATGGAGGAGCTTTTGACCCACGGCAGAATCTACGGCTACCGCTTCATGCCGAAGGAGCCCTTACACGGCAAACCGATCGACGAGTACCGCGGCAACTGCCTGCAGGGCAAGGCCTTCCAGGTCATGATCGACAATAACTTAAGCCCCGAGATTGCGCTCTATCCCTACGAGCTCGTGACCTACGGCGAAACCGGTTCGGTATGCCAGAACTGGATGCAGTATCAGCTCTTAAAGAAGTACCTGGAGGCGCTGACCGACGAGCAGACCTTAGTCGTGATGTCCGGCCACCCGCTGGGCCTCTTCCACTCCCACAAGCAGGCGCCGCGCGTCATCATCACAAACGGTCTCCTGGTCGGCGAGGCGGATAACTTAAAGGATTGGACCCGCATCACCGCAATGGGCTGCTCGAGCTACGGCCAGATGACCGCGGGCGGCTGGATGTACATCGGACCGCAGGGCATCGTCCACGGCACCTTCAACACCATCCTGAACGCGGGCAGAAAGTATCTCGGTGTCCCGGCAAACGGCGATCTCGCAGGCCACCTCTTCGTGACCAGCGGTCTCGGCGGCATGAGCGGCGCGCAGCCGAAGGCAGTCGAGATTGCGGGCGGCGTCGGCATTGTGGCCGAGGTCGATTACTCCCGCATTGAGACCAGACACAGCCAGGGCTGGGTTTCCAAGGTCGCGGAGACGCCCGAGGAAGCCTTCCGCTTTGCACACGAATCCCTAGAGAAGAAGGAGCCCATGTCCATTGCCTTCCACGGCAACATTGTGGATCTCCTGCAGTACGCGGTCGATCACGACGAGAAGATCGAGCTTCTCTCCGACCAGACCTCCTGCCACGTTCCCTACGACGGCGGCTACTGCCCGCAGGGCGTGAGTTTCGAAGAGAGAACCCGTCTCCTCGCAGAGGACAGAGAAAAGTTTATCAAACTGGTCGATGAGACCCTCACGAAGCACTTCCACCTCATTCAGAAGCTCGTGGAGCGCGGCTCCTACTTCTTTGACTACGGCAACTCCTTCATGAAGGCCATCTTTGACGCGGGCAACCCGGAAATCGCGAAGAACAAGCGCGACACGACCGAAGGCTTCATCTTCCCGTCCTATGTCGAGGATATCATGGGCCCGATGCTCTTTGACTACGGCTACGGTCCGTTCCGCTGGTGCTGCCTCTCCGGCAAGCACGAGGATCTCTTAAAGACCGACCACGCGGCCATGGAGATTATAGACCCGAACCGCCGCTTCCAGGACAGAGACAACTGGGTCTGGATTCGCGACGCGGACAAGAATAAGCTGGTGGTGGGCACCGAGTGCCGCATTCTCTATCAGGATGCGCTCGGCAGAAGAGACATTGCCCTCAAATTCAACGACATGGTGCGGAAGGGCGAAATCGGACCGGTCATGCTTGGACGCGACCACCACGACACCGGCGGCACGGATTCTCCCTACCGCGAGACTTCCAATATCTACGACGGCTCGCAGTTCACGGCCGACATGGCAACCCACTGCTTCGCCGGCAACGCGGCGCGCGGCATGAGCCTGATTGCGCTTCACAACGGCGGCGGCGTGGGCATCGGCAAGGCGATCAACGGCGGCTTCGGCCTGGTTCTCGACGGCAGCGAGCTCACGGATCAGATTATCCGCGAGTCGATTCCGTGGGATACCATGGTCGGCGTGTCCCGCAGAAACTGGGCGCGGAACGAGCACTCGATCGAGACCGTTGCGGCTTACAACGAGAAGTTTAAGGACAGCGATCACATCACCATGCCCTATATTGCGAGCGACAGCCTGATCGAGCAGGCATTCCGGCGCGCAAACCGAAAAAGCACTGATTTTTCACTGCGGCGCAGTTCTCCCTGCGCCGCGGTTTTTCTTTGACAGGACTACGACTTTGGAGGAGGTAAAAACAGTATGAAGCGAACTTACATCCGCCGCGCGGCGGAGCTTGTGACCTGCAGCGGTAACAAGGCAAAGCACGGCAGCGAGATGAAAGAAGTCGGCATCATCAAAAACGGCGCTGTCTTAATCGAGGACGGCCGCATTGTCCTGGTCGGCACGACCGAGGAACTGGACAAGGAGGTTAACTTCCATACGGCAGAGCTCATCGATGCGGACGGACAGGCCGTACTCCCGGGCTTTGTGGACTCCCACACCCATTTTGTCTTCGGCGGCTACCGCGCCGACGAATTCGGCTGGCGCTTGCAGGGCGAGAGCTATCTCTCCATCATGGAAAAGGGCGGCGGCATCAACGCAACCGTGACCCCGACCCGCGCGGCGACACTCGAGGAGCTGGTCGAAGTGGGACGTGAGCGCCTTGACACCATGCTCCGCCTCGGGGTGACCACGGTCGAGGGCAAGAGCGGCTACGGCATGGATAAGGACACCGAGATTCGCATGCTCCGCGCGATGAAGGTACTGGACGAAAGCCACCCGGTCGATGTGGTGCGCACCTTTTTGGGGCCGCACAGCGTGCTGCCCGAGTGGAAGGGCAAGGAGCGCGAATTCCTCGATTACATGCTGACCGAGGTCATGCCGGAGGTCAAAAAAGAAGATCTTGCGGAATTCGCGGACATCTTCACCGAGACCGGCGTCTTTAACATCGAGGACTCCACGCACTACCTGCAGGAGGCGAAAAAGCTCGGCTTCCGCCTGAAAGTCCACGCGGACGAAATTGCGCCGAACTTCGGCGGCGCTGAGATGGCGGTGCGCTGCGGCGCGCACTCCGCGGACCATCTCTTAAAGGCCTCCGATGAGGGCATACGCCTCCTCGCCGAGGGCAACACGATTGCAACCCTGCTGCCGCTCACGGCTTTCTGCTTAAAGGAGCCCTATGCGCCCGCGCGGAAGATGATAGATGCGGGCTGCGCGGTCGCGCTCGCGTCCGATTTGAACCCCGGCAGCTGCTTCAGCAACTCGATTCCGCTCCTCATTGCGCTCGGCTGCATCTACATGGGCATGCGAATCGAAGAGGTGGTCACGGCGCTCACCTTAAACGGTGCCGCGGCAGTCGGCAGAGAGAAAGAAATCGGCAGCATAGACCCGGGCAAGCAGGCGGACCTCATCTTCCTCCGCTATCCCCTCGATTCAGTTCCTGCCCTACCGGACCGGCGTGAACATTGTGTCCCGCGTCATGAAGCGCGGCAAAATGTTGTTCTGAGTCCGAAAGATACGGAACGAGATTCTGACGCTTTCTTACGTTTGCCTGTACTTTATTGTTTTTTTCTGCCGGAATGATATGCTTAAATTAGAGAATCGCTTGCAACGATTGCGCATACTCTTTCGGAAGGAGGAAACATATCCTTTGTACCTATGGATCCCATGCTTCGCATCGGACTCAAGGTGCTTCTGCTCTTCCTTGCGCTCTTCTTCTACGCGCTGCATGCGAAGAACAACGAGAACCATGCCTATCTGGATCCGAAGACCCTCCGCGCTGCGGGCGGCCCGCGCTATGCCTTCTACTTTCTGGTGACGCGCATCCTGCCCGCCTACTATTTGTTCCGTCTCATCTTAATTCTCGTCTTTATGAAGGTCGAGACAGTCTACGAATAAAGCCCGCGGAAAAGCGTCTTGTTCTTTCCATCCCTTTTCGGTATACTTTTATTGATTAAACGAAGGGGGAAGGATACCTTGCTGATCTCACGGGAACTTGACTATGCGCTCCGCATCCTGCGCGGCCTCGGAGACGGGGATATGCACACCATGCGCGCACTCTGCGAAGACGAGCTGATTCCGCAAAAGTTCGCCTATAAAATCATACGGAAGCTGGCTGCGGCCGATTTTATCACCGCGGTCCGCGGTGTCGGCGGCGGCGTGCGCCTCACGGCGGATTTATCCGCCCTCACGCTCTATGACCTCCTGAAAGTCTTTCAGCCGGACGAGCGCGTGAACCACTGTACCTCCGGCGGCTACTGCTGCGAGTGGATGGAGGCAACGCAGAAGCCATGTCAGACCCGCGCCTACTTGACGGATCTGGAGGCGAGACTGGCCCGCGAATTAAAGCGTGACTCGCTCGCCACCATGCTCTTCGGAAAACAATAAGCGATTTGTTTTGCGTTTTCGCGGAATACGTTTCGAAGCATCCGGTTTACTTCACCGAAACGGGAGGTTTCTGCCATGTCCGATGCAAAAAAGCTCTATTTTTCTCAATCGCCCGCTTTGCCAGTTTGATTCTTCTCTGTGTCATTGCAGACCTGCGCCTCATCTTCCATGATATTCCGGCGTTCCGACCTCTGCTCTGGCTCGGCTGCCTCATGCTTCTCATCTTTTTTCTTCTGGACCGGCACACAAAGATACTCTCGGAGCGGAATCCCCGACTGGCCGAAACGCTACCCGCGTTGCAAAAACTCCGGATCTTTACGAATAAGTATCAGACGCCCATCTGTAGTTTCCTGCTTGGCGTCAGTATTCTGATTGCCCTAATTCGCGACAATATCGCAAACTGAGCGGCTACGGATATTGGCTTTCCGCACAAAAAGAGCTGCGGGACGAAATTTTCGTCCCGCAGCTCTTTTTCTTTGTCTGTCGACCTACACGTTACGGGGCCGTTGTCTCGCCCTCGTTTTGGGTATTGACGTTCTCCAGCACCGCGTCTTTTAAGACAGCGTACTTTGTACTCGCCCTCCTTATAGACATCAAAGCGCCCGCGCACGGTGATTTCCGAGCCCTCCGGCGGGTAGTCGTCCGGGAAGCGGTAGTTGTCCGCAAGCTTGAACTCGATGCCCTGCGCGCAGCAGGCGGTCGCGTCCTGCACGATGCAGGAGTAGTAGTCCGTATCCTTGGTCTCGTCGTGATAAATCGCCACAAGTCCCTTCATCCGTATGGTCTTGCCCATGCAGCTGTCGGGGTTCACCATGATGTTATAGACCTCCGAGAAGACCATGGTCGCGCTCAGCTTCGTGAGGTCGATGTCAGTGCCGTCCGCGCCCTTTTAAGTCGACCGATGCATCACTGCTCTCCTCGACCACGCGGCTCGCCGCGGTGATATCGACCGTCTCCTGCGAAGCGCCCGTCTGCGAACTCTCCGCTTTTTGGCTCTCCGCCGCCTGCTGCCCGGACTCGAGCACTTCATTCACGCCCTTCGCCTGACTGCCGCCGCGACTTTTTGCACCCGTCGCTTGCCGCCGCAGGCGCTGAGCAAAAGTCCTAACGCCAGCGCTGCCGTCAGCACATAGTTTCTGTTTCTCATGCTGTCTTCCTCCGCTGTACCGCCGCAATCAGGGAACAAAGCCCGAATGCGATTGCATCCGCCGCGACGATGGTGGAGCCGACCGGCGTTCCCCGCGAGTATGGATGCGAGAATGCCGAGCAGCGCGCAAGTCACCGAGAGCAGCGCGGAACAAATGGTAACACTCTTAAAATTGTGGAACAGCCGCATCGCCGAGAGCGCCGGGAAAATAACCAGCGCGGAGATGAGCAGCGATCCCACCAAATTCATCGCGAGTACAATGATGACCGCGACCGTAATCGCAATCAGGAGATTGTAGCGCTCCGCATCGGTCCCCGAGGCGCGCGCAAAAGTTCTCGTCGAAGGTCACCGCAAAAATCTTCTGGTAGTAGACGATAAAGAGGCAGACCACCAAGAACGAGAGCGCGGCGCAGAGCACCACCTCGCGGCTGGTCAAGGTCAAAATCGAGGTCGAGCCGAAGAGGGTCGAGCAGACATCGCCCGAGAGATTTGCCGAGGTCGAGAACACGTTCATGACCAGATAGCCGAAGGCCAGCGCGCCGACCGAGAGCATGGCAATGGCCGCATCGCCCTTGATCTTACTGTTCTGGCCCGTGCGGAGCAGAAGCACCGCGCAGAGTATCGTGACCGGCAGGATGAGAACCATCTGGTTCGTGAGTTTCAGCACCGAGGCCACGGACATCGCGCCGAAGGCCACATGCGAGAGCCCGTCGCCGATATAGGAGTAGCGCTTTAAGACCAGAGTCACCCCGAGCAGCGAGGAACTCAGCGCAATCAGCACGCCGACAACGAGGGCGTAGCGCACAAAGGGGTACTGCAGATAAAAGAGAATTTTTTCTATCATTGCCATCATGCGTTCACACTCTCTTCCTGTAAAAACCACTCGCCGAGCCGGGAGTTCTTGTATTGCTCCTTTCGTGCCGAAGAACACCTTCTTGCCGATGTGCAGGATGTGCGTCGCGCAGTTGACCGCCGCCGCAATGTCGTGAGAAATCATAATGATGGTAATGCCCTCATCGTTCAGGCCCTGAATCAGCTGATACATATCCGCCGTGACCTTCGGGTCCAGACCCGAGACCGGCTCATCGAGGAGCAGCATTTTCTCGGTCGCACAGAGCGCCCGCGCAAGCAGCACGCGCTGCTGCTGTCCACCCGAGAGTTCCCGGTAGCAGCGCTTCCGGAATTCCGTAATGCCCATGCGCTCCATATTCTTCTCTGCGCTCTCCCTGTCAACCCGCCGATAGAAGGGGAGGATGCCGGTTCTGCCCTGCCGACCGGAGAGCACAATTTCCTCGACCGAAGCCGGGAAATCGCGCTGCACCAGAGTCTGTTGCGGCAGGTAGCCGATCTCATTGGCGCGGAGGCCGTCGCCCCGCTCCACCGTTCCGGCGAGCGGGGGCTGCAGCCCCAGTATGGTTTTCATCAAAGTACTTTTGCCCGAGCCGTTTTCCCCCACAATGCAGAGGTAATCCCCCGCATTGACTTCAAAACTCAAGTGTTCCAGGATGCTTTTTTGATCATAGCCGAGTGTCAAGTCCCGGCAGAGAAGCTGTGCCATATGTTGCCTTTCTGTTGGGGGCGCAAGCGCCCTCTGTCTGTATCTCTTACTGCAGCGCCTTTTTCAGAACTTCGAGGTTCTGCTGCATGACGCCGAGGTAGGTCTCGCCTGCCTCAATGTCCTTCGAGGTGACGGACTGCATCGAATTCAGGGCGAGCACGTCCTGATTCTTGTCCTTCGTGTTCTCGATGACGGTCGCCGCAATCTTCTTGTCCGGTCCCTCAATCGTCATGACGTGCTTAAGGCCGAGCTCATCCATCTTCTTTGCGAGGAAGGAGACGGTCTCAAAGCTCGCCTCGGTCTCCGCCGAGCAACCCACAAAGGCCGCATAGTACTTGATGCCGTAGTCATCGACCAGATAGCGGAAGGGGAAGCGATCGCCGAAAGAGCAGGGTCTTATTGCCCGCGGCATCGATCGTCTGCTGATACTGCTGATCCAGCGCATCGAGCTCGCCCTCGTACTTCTTTAAGTTCGCATCGTAGACCGAAGCATGCGCGCTGTCAAGACTCTTTAAGTCCTCGGCAATGGTCTCGCAGAGCTCTCTCGCATTGCGAAGCGAAAGCCAAACGTGCTCGTCGTACTCCGGTCCTTCTTCCTCTTCCGCCTCGGAGCTCTCACCGGCAGCCGCACTCTCACCCGCCGCGGTGCTCTCGTGCTCCTCTTCCTCTGCCTGCATGCCCTCGACCACTTCTTCTTCCTTCGTGTTGTTGCCGAGTGCCTCAAGGAGGTTAATGACCTTTGCGGTCCGGATTCTTTCCTTCTTTCAGGGCATCCTTCACCCAGCCGTCCGACTCTCCGCCCACATAAATAAAGAGGTCGCACTCCGAGATCTTTGCGATATCGTCGGCAGTCGGCTGATAGCTGTGCAAATCAACACCGTTGTCGAGGAGCAGCGTGAGGTCTGCGTTCTTTGCCTCGTCGCCGAGAATCTGCCGCACCCAGTCATACTCCGGGAAAATGGTCGCGACAATCTTTTAACTGCTTTGCCGCTTGCCGCTGCGCTGCTCTCCGCACTGCTTGCCGCGGTCGTGTCCGCCTTCTTTTCACCCTGTGCGCAACCCGCCAAGGTGCCGATTGCCAGTACCGCCGCAGTTGCCATTGCCATCCAACGTTTGAATTTCATGTCTATCCTCCTTATGTTATAATGCCGACAAACTCGAGCCGCAGTTTCAGTAGCAGGAACGGCGGCACGTGACCCGAGAGGGCCACTGCCGCCGACTGTGCACTTCGAATTTGAAAGCTTGTTTTATTTTATGACGCTATCTCTGCTTTGTCAAGCACCGGGAAAGGATTGCCATGCATTTCCATATGAACGATATCCGCAGCGCGCTGCAACGTACGCCTGCGCCGCGCAAAAAAGAACGCGAGGCCGCTGTGCTCCTCCCTTTGATTGAACAAGAAGGAGAACTCTTGATCCTCTTTGAGCGCCGCGCACTCTCACTCCGCCACCAGCCCGGTGACATTGCGCTTCCGGGCGGCGGCATCGAAGAAGGCGAGACGCCCCTCGAAGCCGCTCTCCGCGAGGCGCGGGAGGAACTCTTACTCGAGAACGGGCAGCTCTCCCTGCTCGGTGAAGTCGGCATTGTGAGCGGTCCCTCCGGGCAGAAGGTCTACGCCTTTGCGGCGGAACTTAAGGACTACCGCGGCAGCTTTTCCCCTGCCGAGGTGGATCGGGTCTTTACCCTGCCGCTCTCCTTTTTCCTGACCCACCGCGCCGAACACTATAAGGGAAGCTTTGTCGCTCGCCCGATTGAAAACTTTCCCTATGACAGAATTGAGGGCGGCAGGAACTATCCCTTCGCCGTCCGAGAGTACGATATTCCCCTCTACCCGGACACCGAGCCCTTAATCTGGGGCATGACCGCCAGGGTCCTGGACTGCTTTGTAAAGCGCCTGCTCGGCGGAAGCGCCCCGCTCTGAGCAGCGAATGCTCTCGTCGGTCTTTACTTCCGCATTTTCCCGCAGAGACCGCGGAATCCTATCGCCTGATTTGCCCCATACCGGTACGCGGCACACCCGCTTTCCCGATAGCCAATCCTGTCTCTGTCTTTCCCCGCCGCCGCACAGGACACACGACCTGCGACAACTTTGCGGCTGCGCTTCTCTCCCTTGGTGTATTCCGCCGCTCCGAATTCCGATATGCAGCAAAAAGTCCCTCTCGGAAAAACCGAGGGGGATTTTTCATACAAACATATTTCTCCGCAAACAGACAGCACTCTGCATTCTGTTTTACCGCCCAAGGCAACGGCGCTTCTCTCTCTTCTTCTCTCAGAACGCGGATAGGTATAAATTCTCCTTCTCAGGCGCCGCAAAATTCTGTTCGAGCATGCGGACATGGGATAAGAAGGCCGCATCCTCAAAGTACTTGGCGCCCTGCTTGCAGCCCCGCACGCAGGCCTGGCACTTGATGCAGATGCCCGGGACATCCGAGGTGTCCGCGGCGTCAATCGAGCCCATGGGACAGTGCGCCGCACAGGCGCCGCAGTGCAGGCACTTCGAAAGATCCGTGAGCGGCTTTGCCTTCAGGAATTTGGCGGGTGCGCCGTCCTCGCCCTTCGGCACATAGTAGGGCGCCTCCGCATCTCCCGGCACCGTGAACGCAAGGGAAGCCGCCTCTAAAACCGCGGGGTCCGCGGCCTTCAGCGCTTCCGCCGCGCGCGCCGCAAAACTGCGCGCCTCGGCGAGCTCTTCAACGCGCGGTCTCTCGGGACAGATGCGGTCCGAAAAGGCATGGCGACAGGCAAAGGCAGCTGCCGCAAGCGGCAGAAAACCGTTTGTCCGCAGCACGGATAAAAGCTCCGCAAGGCTGTTGTCGAAATTCCGGTTTCCGTAGCTCACAAACAGAAGGACGGGCGTATGCTCCCCGCGAAGCTTCTCCTGAAATTCCGGCAAAATCTTATTCGGGAGCTTGCCCGCGTAGGTCGGAGAACCGATAATGAGGAGCTCATCGCTCGAAAAATGACGCTCTTCCTCCCGCTCCCGCGGCAGGGTAAAGGAACTCACTTCCGCGGGACAGGCCAGCGCCTCCGCCGCGCCCGCCGCCATGGCCTTTGCATACTTTGCCGTCCCGCCCGTCGGGCTGAAATACAAACTGTGAATCTCACGAATCCGCATGCATTTTCCCTCGCTTTCACCGTCAAAATGACTTTTCCTACGCCCATTATACCATGTGCTTCTCCGCAAGTTCCGCTTTCCGTCGACTATTGTCTGATTATATCCAATATATTTACTTTTTTTCTGACCATGCTACCTTATTCTTGAACCGTCTTTTATCAAAGAAAGGAGACTCCTTATGAAACTGCGCAGACACTTTGTGCTCACAGCACTTGCCGCTGTTCTCTTGCTCGCAGGCACAGTTTTTCACACGCAGGTGCTTGGCTCCGGCAGAGAAGTCTTCGATACGGATGACTATGCGGAAGGCGAGGAGGAGGAAGAAGGAACACTTCCCGAGGGTTGGATTGAATCGGAGACCACGAATACATGAATCCGTCAACCGGAGAGTGGGCAAAGGTTCACGTCTCCGAACACAACTAAGAAGCTGAGGCGAGACATACCGCTTCCGGGAAGACGGAAGCCCCTCCCCGGGACTTGATTCTGTTCGCATGGCAAGAGGCTACCGCCTCTTTTCTCCTACCACTCTGTAATTGCCTGCTTCAGGTTCAAAAAAAAAGGGCGCCGGTATTTACCGGCGCCCTTTTGAGGGGGTAGGAGGATATATCCGAAATCAGTTTTACTTCGCTGCCGCGAAACCTGCCTCGAGGTCTGCGAGGATGTCGTCGATATTCTCGATACCGATCGAGAGGCGAATCGTGTTCTGCTGAATGCCCTGATCTGCGAGCTCAGCCTCATTCAGCTGCGAGTGGGTCGTGGTCGCCGGGTGAATCACCAGGCTCTTCGCATCCGCGACGTTTGCGAGCAGGGAGAAATCTTCAGGTTATCGATGAAGGCAAAGGCCTCCTTCTGTCCGCCCTTAATGTTGAAGGTGAAGATCGAAGCGCCACCGTTCGGGAAGTACTTCTGATAGAGCGCGTGGTCCGGGTGATCTGCGAGGGACGGGTGGTTCACCTTCTCAACCTGCGGGTGCTTCTTCAGGAACTCGACAACCTTCAGCGCGTTCTCAACATGGCGCTCTACGCGAAGAGACAGGGTCTCCGCACCCTGCAGGAGCAGGAACGCGTTGAACGGGGAGATTGCGCCGCCTTCATCGCGGAGCAGGATTGCGCGGATGTAGGTCACGAAAGCCGCCGGTCCTGCGACGTCCGCAAAGGATGCGCCGTGGTAGCTTGGGTTCGGATCCGCGATGTTCGGGAACTTGCCGCTCTTCTTCCAGTCGTAGCTGCCGCCGTCCACAATGATGCCGCCGAGCGTGGTGCCGTGGCCGCCGATGAACTTCGTTGCGGAGTGAACCACAATGTCTGCGCCGTGCTCAAACGGGCGAATCAGATAGGGTCGTACCGAAGGTGTTGTCGGCAACAAGCGGCAGACCGTGCTTGTGTGCAATCTCCGCAATCGCATCAATGTCCGGGATATCGGAGTTCGGGTTGCCGAGGGTCTCAATGTAGACCGCCTTGGTGTTCGGGCGAATTGCGCCCTCAAGCTCCGCAAGATTGTGTGCATCGACAAAGCTGGTCTCGACGCCGAACTGCTTCAGCGTGTGCGCGAGCAGGTTGTAGGTGCCGCCGTAGATGGTCTTCTGTGCGACAATGTGATCGCCCGCCTGTGCGAGTGCCTGGAAGGTGTAGGTGATTGCCGCCGCGCCGGATGCGACCGCAAGTGCCGCGGAACCGCCCTCAAGCGCTGCGATTCTCTTCTCAAACACATCCTGCGTGGAGTTCGTGAGTCTGCCGTAGATGTTGCCGGCATCTCTCAGACCGAAACGGTCCGCCGCATGCTGTGCATTGCGGAACACGTAGGAGGTCGTCTGGTAAATCGGACGGCTCTCGCATCGGTTGCCGGATCCGGGTTCTCCTGGCCGACATGCAACTGAAGGGTCTCAAACCGGTACTTTCTCTGTTCGCTCATTTTTATTCCTCCATGAACCCGAACCTCTCGGGCCTTCTCTTTCTTTTAACGAGGGCTTCTTTTCTCTGTTTCTTCCCTCAAACTCAGTAGGTATGTTCGGATTATAGGGGATTCTCTCCGCCCTGTCAATTGTTCCGACAGCAGACAATATTTATACGGAGCTATAACTTGAGTTGATATCTATTCCGCCTTGGCTCAGCGCTTCATGATGCGCTGCAAAAGGGCCACCGCGAGCATCATGACCGTTGCCGCAACAAAGAGGCCGCCCATACCCTTGCCCATAATTTCCAGTGCGATTTCCGCTGTATTCATCTCTTTCTCCTCTCTTCTCGATTTAGAGATAACGGGACACAATGCTGATCACGAGACCGCCCGCAATCACGGACGCAACCTGACCCGCGACATTGGTACCCGCAGCCTGCATCAGAATGATATTGCCCTTGCTCTCCTCGTTCGCAAGTTTCTGCACAACACGGGAGGACATCGGGAAGGCCGAAATCCCGCAGCCGCCGATCATCGGGTTGATGAGGGGCTTCCGCATGATGGCAAGCACCACATTGACAAGCTTTGCAAAGAGCACGCCCGCCATGGTGTCAAAGACAAAGGCAACAAGGCCCAGGCCCAGAATCATGATGGTCTGCAGGTTTACGAACTGTTCCGCCTGCATGCTAAACGAAATCGTGATGCCGAGGAGCAGCGTAATCAGATTGACCAGCTGATCCTGTGCGGTCTGGCTCAGCGTGTTCAGAACACCGCACTCGCGGAGCAGGTTGCCGAACATCAGAAAACCGACCAGTGCGACCGACTGCGGGGAGATGAAACCGACAATCATGGTGACCGCAATCGGGAAGGCAATGCGCGTGGACTTCGGAATTGCCTTCAGCGTTATAGCTCATGCGGATCTGACGCTCTTTTTTCGTCGTGACCAGCTTAATCGCAAAGGGCTGGATAATCGGCACCAGCGCCATGTAGGAGTAAGCCGCAACCGCAATCGGACCGATGTACGAAGAGTTCAGAACCTGGGATACCAGAATCGAAGTGGGGCCGTCCGCCGCACCGATAATACCGATTGAAGCCGCATCCTTTAAATCAAAGCCGAGGAGCGTTGCCGCAAAGATGACCGCAAAAATGCCGAACTGTGCCGCCGCACCGAAGAGAAAATAGAAGGGCTGGCTTAAAAGCGGCCCAAAGTCAATCATCGCACCGATGCCGATGAAAAGTAAGAGCGGCATCATCTCCGAGGACTCAATGCCGACCTTATACAGCCATTCGATGATACCCGCCGCGGGAACCTTGCCCTGCACGAGCTGATCCAGAACGCCGCTCATCGGAAGGTTTACCATAATTGCACCGAATCCCATGGGAAGTAAGAGCGAGGGCTCATACTCCTTGTTGATCGCAAGCCAGATGAGGATGATGCCGACCGCATACATGACTCCCTGCTGCCAGGTGACAGCCCGAATGCCTTCCAGTAAAAAATCCATCTTTTCTTCTCCTTTTCCTGTTCTCGCTGTGCCGCAGAGTCAATAAAAAGACTCTTACCACAGCTTTGTTCTGTGGTAAGAGTCTTGCCATCGGTCTTTGCCTAGCCGGATTCGGACGCTCTCGCGTCGGGTATGTCGCCTCCGGTCGCTGTGCTCTGCACTGCCGGCTACTCCCTCTTACGGGAATATCATAAGCGCAGTGTCCTTGATTGTCAAGAAAAACCAAAGTTTAGAGCAGGCCCCAGAGGTTCTCCGTGACCTCCATGAGAAGCTCATTGATTTCAAAGAGATTTTCGTTTCCCTGTCCCGCTGCCGCGAGATGACTCGCCTCGTCGAGCAGGTCCACCGAGTCCTCCATGACCGCGAGTTCCTCTTCGGTGTGATCCGCCGCATTGAGATAGCGTTCCGACTCCGGGACACTCCTCAAACTTGTGCTCGCCGACATCCTTAATCTGCTTTAAGACCTCGCGCAACTCTTTGATGTGTCCGATATCGCACGTCGCACCGTTGTGTGCCGCTTCCGCAACCGCAAGTCGCTCTTCCTTTAACTCCAGAAGGAATCTCCGTAAACCATCTTTTTCTCTTCTGTGCATATGCTTCCTCCTGCCATACTCTATCGTCAATCCCGCACTGCGGGAGGGTTTCACTGCGCTTGCGACACTTATGTTTTTTCTTATTTAACTTTATACCATCATAATACTCAAAGAAGGGGGCTTTTTCAAGGGGCTAATTTGAACGCCGGTTCCCAGTGAAAGCAAAGTCTTTTCCGGGTCTTTGGATGTGTAAAGCCAAGCGTGGTCGCCGCAAGGCAGAGCCCGCCGTAGGAAAAGAGACTCTCCTGCTCCGGGAAGCTCACGCCGTACTTCAAATCTCCGAGTATCGGCAGATTTGCGCGAGGCAAACTGCAGGCGTATCTGGTGACGCCGCCCGGTCAGAAGTTCCGCCTCCACCTCCGTGACCTGCTTCCCTCCGATAAACCTGCTGCGGAGCACGCGGTAGTTAAGTCTTGCTTCCTTGGCGCCCACCGTTCCCTTCGGCACGACGCGACTTATATTTTCCTTCTTGTCCTGCAAAATCCAGTCCGTAAAGCTTCCGCTCTTTTCCGCCGGCTTACCGAGTATCAGCGCGCGGTAGCGCTTCTCCGTCTTTCTGTGCCTGCAGCTCTTTCGAGAGCGCGGCTGCTGCAGCGGGGGTCTTCCCGAAGAGCATGAGCCCTGCGACAGGCTTATCGAGGCGGCGTATGAGCCCCACATAGGGCATGCCCTTTTCAGTCCCCCGCAAGATGCTTTCGCACCAGATTCACCATATCGGGCGCCAAGCCGCGCGCCTCTTCGCTCTCCACGCCGGCGGGCTTTACCGCGACCAGCACTTCGGCATCCTCATAGATGATTTCCATCTTCTCCTCCCATAACGAGATTACAAGGCTCTGTCAGCAGCGCTTCCTTGGCGGCACGACTCAGCTTCTTAATGGCCGCCTCCCGCCGCAGGGCCTCTCCTTTGCCCGCAAGGCGCTCCAGATACATCAGGCGCAGCGGGCCTCGCGCCCGCGTATACTTCGCACCTTTTCCGCTTCTGTGAGCGGCCAGGCGGCGCTCCATATCCACGGTATAACCGCAGTAATAACTCCCGTCACCGCAAAGGAGGAGGTAGACATAAGCTGTCTCCTCCCCCTCCGCAGCGCTCCCTGCGCCCTCAGGCACCACGCTTTTCGCTCTCATCCTTGTTCTCCGCCAGTTCCCGCTGCAGTTCGTCGACCTGCTGTTGCAAAGTCTCGACCTTCTCCTGCAATTCTCCGAGATCCGCACTGTAGGCATGCGCTGTCTTTTTCACCGACTTTCCGCCCACGCGCACCGGGCGGGCCGGAATGCCGGCCGCCGTGGAATCCGCCTGCAAGGGCTTTAAAAGCACGGCGTTCGCCGCGATTTTGCAGTTATCGCCCACCTCAAAGGAGCCCAGTATCTTTGCGCCCGCGCCTATGGTCACATTGTTTCCTATGGTCGGGTGGCGCTTGCCCTTCTTGGTTCCCACACCGCCCAGGGTAACGCCCTGGTATATGGTGCAGTTATCACCGACCTCCGCCGTCTCGCCGATTACAACGCCGGTTCCGTGGTCTATCAGGATGCCCTTGCCGAGCTTAGCTCCCGGATGAATTTCAATCAGCGTCATAAAACGCGACAGCTGGGAAATGAAGCGCGCAATGAAATAGTGCTTGCGCTTCCAGAACCAATGCGCAATGCGGTATGCAATCAGCGCATGCACGCCCTGGTACAGAAACAGTACCTCAAAAAAACTGCGCGCGGCCGGGTCTCTCTCTTGGGTTGCGCGGACATCCGCAATGATATCGCGAAGCAGCATAGATTACCTCTCCAATACCTGAAGTGCACGGAGCGCTTTGACAACGCCGTCTGCACCGACCTTGTCCGTGATATAACTCGCGTACGCTTCCAATTCTCTGTCGTGTTCGCCCATCGCAATGCGATGCGCGGCCTTACTCTGAAACATTGTGAGATCATTCACACTGTCGCCGAACACATAGCAATCCTCCGGCGCAATCGAAAAGCGCTCCATCAGAAGATTCACGGCTTTTCCCTTGGTATAGCCCTTCGGCACAAACTCATAGAAGCCTCTGCCGCGCGCTATGCCCTCAAAGTCCGGTGTCGCACGGATCAGTGTCTCGATGCGGGGATCCCGTTTGCCGCCCGGCGTCGTCTGTACGCAGAACTTGTCAAACAGAAAAGGACCTGTCCTCGAGTGCATTGACCTCTGTCTCCGCAAAACCGCTCACATACTTGAGCAGCTTTTCCATGAGCGCCTCATTTTCAAACGGACGGTCGGAGAAATAAATTGCCTCCTGCGCCTCCAGAATTGCATCCAGTTTAAGTTCCCGCAGCAGTTCACGGAGTTCCACGCCGCGCTCATGGGAGATGCGCTGTTCCAGAAGCACATTGCCGTCCGCAATGATCTCGGTCCCGCAGCCGCAAACGGCGCAGGAAATGCCGAAACGCTCCATCTCGTACTCAAGGAGACAGAGCGTCCGCCCGGAATTCAAATATACAAGATGTCCCGCCTCGCGCAGCGACCGAATTGCGGTCACCGCGCTCTGCGGGATCTCCTTGCTCTTGTCATCGACCAAAGTGCCGTCGACATCGAAGAAAAATAATTTTTGATTCATGCAATCGCTTACGGCTGTGCGGTGCTTTCCTCGGCTGCGCCGCTCTCGGCACCTGCCTCTGCCGCTGCGCTCTCCGCACCGGATTCCGCTGCCGCAGTCTCGGCACCGGCCTCTGCCGACGCGCTCGTCTCGGTCTCGCTCGCCTGCACCTTGTTTGCCTTGTCGAGGATGAAGTTTGCGACCTGGAGTTCTCTCGCCTGCAGATCCACCTGCTCCTGACCGAGAATCGAGACCAGCATATCCTTCGAATAGCCGTAGCTGTCCTCAAGCGCCTTGTAAGCCGCGTCGTCTAACTTGAGCTTTTCCTTCTTCGCAACCTCATCGACCATGAGCTTGACCTTCGCGACATTCTCGCCCGCCTCCAGCATCTGCTGGTCGTAGCTCTCCTGCGTCATCGAAGTCATCTGCAGGTAGCTCTCAAGCGTGAGACCGTACTGCGAGAGCTGCTTGTTCATGCGCTCCTTCTGTACCGCCGCCTCATAAGCCTTCGCCTCATCGTTGACTTCGAAGGTCGAGCTGTTCATGACGGCATCCAGACCTGCGGTGAGCTCCTGGTTGCGCTCGTTCTTCTCCTTCTGCGCAAGCAGCTGGCTCTTGATTTCCGCACGGTATGCATCGACCGTCGTCTGTGCGTTGTTCGTGGTCTTTGCAACCCACTCATCCGTCAATTCGGGCTGCGTCTTCTCCTGAACCGAGTTCACCGTGACATCGAAGGTGACCGACTGGCCCGCGAGTTCCGCTGCGTGATAGTCTGCCGGGAAGGTGAGGTTTAAGGTTCTCTTCTCGCCCTTCGTTGCGCCGATCAGGCCCTCTTCAAAGCCGTCGATAAAGCTGTGGCTGCCGAGCTCCAGATTCTGACCCTGTGCCGTGCCGCCGTCAAACGCAACGCCGTCCTTCTTGCCCTCGTAGTCGATGTTGAGAACATCTCCTTCCGCCGCCGGACGATCCACCTCGGTGAGATTCTGGCTGTTCTCGAGCATGTTCTGAATGTAGCTCTCGACCTCTTCGTCGCTCACGCTGACTTCATGGGTCGTGATCTCGACTCCCTCGTACTTGCCGAGTTTTACGCTTCCGTAGCTCTTCGGCTCCTTCGGAAGATTGGAATCCGCAGATCCCGCTACCGTGCTCTCGCTCGCATCGCTCGCGGTCTTTGCCTCCTTCTTGCCGCAAGCGGCGAAGGAAAGTGCCATCGCTGCAAGGCCGGTCATCAGCAGCAGCTTTTTCGGTGAAAATCTCATTCTCATAACTCCTTTTTCTGATTCTTCCCCCGCGGGGCGGCGCTTAGACTTCCGGATAGAACGCCTTGAACGCGAGGTACATATTGTAAATATCCAACTTGCTCGTCACCTCAAAGGGCGAGTGCATCGAGAGCACCGCGACACCGAGGTCCACGACATCGACATTAAGGCGTGCCACATCGCCCGCGATTGTGCCGCCGCCGCCGAGGTCCAGCTTACCGAGCTCTCCGATTTGCCAGTATACTCCGTTCGCATCCATGATATCAATCACTTTGCCATGAATTCCGCGCTCGCATCGCTTGCGCCGAACTTACCGCCGGAACCGGTGTACTTCGTGAGCACCACGCCGCGGTTTAAGTAGCTCGAGTTCTTCGCCTCGAACGCATCCGCAAAGGTCGGGTCGTAAGCGCCGTTCACATCCGCAGAGAGGCAAGCCGAATGCGCGAGCACATCCTTGAGATCCACACCCTCCGCCTGTGCGAGGTAGCCGATGTAATCATAGAGGAAGTTCGACTCGGAGCCGGTGTTGCCGTTCGATCCGATTTCTTCCTTGTCGGTGAGTATCGTGACCGTCGTGTACTCCGGATTCTCGGTCGCAAGCTGTGCCATGAGCGCCGCATATGCGCAGACTCTGTCGTCCTGGCCGTAGCCGCCGACCAGCGAGCGGTCAAGGCCGATGTCGCGCGGCTTCGCAGCCGGCACAAACTCGATCTCCGCTCTCGCGAAATCGCGCTCGGTAATGCCGTACTTCTCATTCAGATAGCGGAGCACTTCCAGGCGGAACGGCTCCTTCACATCCTCGTCCGGGTAGGGCGTCGTGCCGAGCACTATGTTCAGTTCCTCGCCGCGAAGACCCTCGGAGAGCGGTCTCTGCATCTGCTGCTTGGAGAGGTGAATCAGGAGGTCGGTGATGTAAAGCACCGGATCGCTCGGATCCTCACCGATCGTAATCTCGACCGTGGTGCCGTCTTTCTTCACGACAACGCCGTGCATTGCGAGCGGCATGCTGCCCCACTGGTACTTCTTGATGCCGCCGTAGTAGTGGGTCTTAAAGAGTGCAATGTCATTCGACTCATAGAGCGGATTCGGTCTCAGGTCGATGCGCGGGGAGTCGATGTGCGCGCCGTTGATGCGCACGCCGTCCGCCAAAGATCTGGTGCCGAACACCGTGATTGCCATTGCCTTGCCTCGGTTGGTCGAGAAGACCTTGTCGCCCGCCTTATATTTCTTCTTGGAATCGAAACGCTCATAGCCGGCCTCTAAGAACATTTTCTCCGCGAACTTCACGCATTCGCGCTCTGTCTTACAAGACCCGAGAAACTCCATATAGCCCTTTGCAAATTCGTACGCCTTCTCCCTCTGCTCCGGCGCCTTCTTTGCGATGTTCGGATACTCCCAGCAAAGTTCCTTCTCCAACTGCTTGCCCTTGCTCAGTTCCTTGTCTGCCATTTCGTGCTCCTTTCCGCTTTCTTTGTTTATGATATGAAAAAAACCGACAGCATAAGCTGACGGTTTCTCATTCGAAATAGGATACTATGACTTAAAAGCTTGATGTTCTTCAGAAGATCACCGAGGTTCGTCGTAGCACGAGTCTTCTCCTCGTACTTAAAGCCTCCGGTCTCCTCCAAGGTGTTGTTTCTGCCGGTGAAGTGATCGTCCGGCTCCTCGAGTGCGCGCATGGAAAGAGAAATCTTGCCGTCGCCGATCTTGATGATCTTGACCTTGACCTCCTGGCCCTCCTTGAGGACATCCGCCGGCGTCTTGACTCTCTTTCTCGAAATCTGCGAAACGTGCAAAAGGCCCGTTGCGCCGTTCAGATCGATGAATGCGCCGTAGTCCTTCAGGGACTCGACCTTGCCGTCCACCACGTCGCCGACCTTGAGCTCGGCGAGGCGCGCAGCCTTCTCCTTTTCCTTCTCCTCCTGCTCGATCGCGCGGTGAGAAAGAACCAGGCGCTTCTTCTCCGCATCCGCCGTGATCACAATCACGTCGATGTGCTTGTTCTGGAAATCCTCGAGCTTCTCAACATAGCTCGAGGAAAGCTGGCTTGCCGGAATGAATGCGCGCGTGTCCTCAAGATACGCGATGCAGCCGCCCTTCACCACCTCGATGATCTTAACGTTGAACTGCTCCTTGCTCTCCACAAGGCTCTGAAGGCGCTCCCACTTGCCGCCGTCCTCGTTCTCAACCTTCTTTGCGGTCTTAAACGACTCGTTGATTTCCTGCTCGAAATCCTTCATGCTCTCTTCTGCCACTTTGTTACCTCCCCCGAATCCAGCCAAAAGGCCGTTATTTGCAATGAGTATAGCACATTATTCATCGCTCCGAAAGGTCTGATTATATTTGTCTTAATTTCCTCTTGACATTGCATACAAAACGAGTATACTAATAACAGTTCCTATTATTGTTGGAGGCATCTATGAAAATACGGAAGCACAGTCGACAGCGGGATGCCATCCTGAAGAATCTGTCCTCCCGTCTGGATCACCCGACGGCGGATATGATTTATCGGGATCTCCGCGAGGAGTACCCCCGCATCAGCCTCGGCACCGTCTACCGCAATCTGAACCTGCTCGCAGAACTGGGGCAGATTCGAAAGATTCACTGCGAAGGCGGCACAGAGCATTACGACTATGACACCTCCGACCACTGTCACTTTGTCTGCAAGCACTGCGGCGGTGTGGTCGATCTCCCCTTGGAGACCGATCACCAGCTGAATGCGCTCGCGGCAGAGACGGGAATCGGATCTGTTGAGTGCCACGCCCTCGTGTTTTACGGTATTTGCAGCAGCTGTCAGGCGGCTGCAAAGGGGACGGTCTCCCGGGAACAGGTAGCCGCGCCTCTCTGAGGACGCGCCGTCTCTTCCGCTTCGGCGGAAGAGATGCTTTTTGAAAATGTCAGGCAATGAAACAAAAAACACATAGTAAAGGAGAGTACGATTATGAAGCAGTGGAGATGTACGGTTTGCGGTTATATTTGAGGGTCAGAATCCGCCGGAGGCCTGTCCTCAGTGCAAGGCTCCCGCGAGCAAGTTCGAGGAAGTGAAGGAAGACGGCAACATGGTCTGGGCTGCAGAGCACCAGGTCGGCATCGCAAAGGATGTCGATGAGGAGATCAAGGCAGGCCTTCGCGCGAACTTCGAGGGAGAGTGCTCCGAGGTCGGTATGTATCTCGCTATGAGCCGCGTGGCTTTCCGCGAGGGCTATCCGGAGATCGGTGAGTACTGGAGAAGAGCGGCTCTTGAAGAGGCGGATCACGCAGCACGCTTCGCAGAGATGCTCGGTGAGGTTGTCACCTCCTCCACGAAGAAGAACCTTGAGATGAGAGTCGCAGCAGAGTTCGGCGCGACCCAGGGCAAGGTCGATCTTGCGACGATGGCAAAGAAGCAGAACCTCGATGCGATTCACGACAGCGTCCACGAAATGGCACGCGACGAGGCGAGACACGGCAGAGCTTTCCTTGGCCTGCTGAACAGATACTTCGGCGAGAATAAGTAATTTTTTCCCCGAACGGCTGTAAGAACCTTCCTCCATGGGTTCTTACAGCCTTTTTCTTTGCCTATTTCACGCTTTTTTGCTACGCTCTTAGCAGCATATGCGGGAGGATAATCTTGTATGAATGACTTGGTGAAAAGCTACTATGCGCTGCCCACGGCGCGGGAACGCTCTCTCTTTTTGGCCGAGCGCGCGGCAGCGGCCGAACTCGGTGCCGAGGAACGCGAGACGCTCGACCTGCTGTCCCGCCTTCTCAGCGCTCGCTTCGGCGAACGCCCCGAGCGACGGCAAACGGTTTCCGACCGCTTTCTCACGGCCTTCATGGACCTCCGCGTAACCTATGCCAGAGACAGCGGTTTTCTTTCGCGCGGCAAACAAAAAAAAGAAGTGCTGCGCGCCTTCGCAGCCCTTCTTCTTCCTGATTTTTTAATTGAACCGATCAGCGAGAACCCCCGCTTTCCGGCGCTGCTCTCCGCCGAGTGGCGAGACTTTGCGGACAGCCTCTTTCGAAGCTGCCTCCGCGATCCCGCCTACCGGAGCCGCGTCTTCGGTCTGGTCCCTGTGCCGGAGGAGATGATTGTGCGGCGCCTCCGCGAGGAACTTCATCAAATCATGACGGAACTCCCCGCTCGCTTTTCTCTTCAGCGCGAAAGCTCCGTGCTCCGCACGGTCATGGAAGAGTCCTTGTCCGCGCTTACCGCCTCGTAGGGTATCCGAATATACTTGCCTCGGTCAAGCGTGTAAGCGGATTTTTCTCCCGCGGCGAGGGAAAGCGCCAGAGAGAGCATGGCCTCAGCCTGACCGATTCCGTTGTTCTTGACGGTTCCCGTGAGACTCTTGATCGCGCACCGCCGCGAGCCCGGGTTCGGTTCCGTCGATTCCGAAGATCGGCGGCAGGGGGATGTTGCTTGCCCGGTAAGCATCCAGGGCGCCGAGCGCCATGTCATCGTTGTTTGCGAGTATCAGTTCAATTTGGGCCCCGTAGCTCTGCAGCAACTGCTGTACCTGGGTCTGCGCCTGGGAGCGGTTCCAGTTTGCAAGCGCATAGCCCAGTTTTTCGAGCGCTATGCCCCGCTCTTTCAGGGTGGAGGCCGCATACTCGGTCCTTAGGATGGCATCCTGGTGCCCGGCCTCTCCTTCCAGTACCACGTACTGAATCACGCCGTCTTGATTCCGGTCCGCCTCAGGATGTGCCTTTAGGTAGGCTGCCGCGAGTTCACCCTGCAATACGCCGGACTCCTTGGCATCGGCGCCGACATAGTAGAGTTTGTCCCAGCGCTCCAAATCCTCTTCGACCAGCTCGCGATTAAAGAAGATAATCGGCACGTTCTTTTTCTTTGCCATGTCGATAATTTTTCCGGGTGCCGTCCGGTCGACCAAATTCACGCAGATGATGTCGCAGCCGTTGTCCAGCATCTGCCGCACGGCCTTATCCTGCACTTCCTGGCTGCGCCCCGCGTCGCTGAGTTCAATCTGCACACTGCGCGCCTCTCTGGCCGCCTCTTCGCGAAACGCAGTCGTGAGTTCCGAGATAAAGGTGTCGTAGCCGTCGTAGACACTCACGCCGATTCGCACCTTCTTTTTGCCCTCCGTCTTCCGGTCCCGGCAACCCGTAAAACAGAGGAGCGCCATGAGGAAGAGTATGAGGAGCCGCATTCGATTCCGCATCTTGCCTCGCTTTCACCGCACCAGCGGAAAGAGTAATTTCTGATTTTCTGCACTGTACATATTGTCTCTTGATACCAGGGTATCGCCGACTCTCAGCTGCTCCATTTCCCGGAGCCTGCTCGAGAGTTTTTTCTTTGCCTCCGCGACCGCGAGATACCCCATGTTGAACTCATTGATGACTATCATCGCGCGAATGTCGCCGCGGTCCAAACCGTAGAGATTGCGGTTTGAGTTCCCGACGCCGTAGACCAGGGGACGCTCCTTTGCCGTGAGCGCATACGAAAGGGCCTCCGTGAGCGCACTGTCCTCAAGCCCCGCGATAATCGCTGCTCCCTCTGCGTCTTCTTGCAGCGAAATGCCGCTTCCGCGCAGCGCTTCCAAAACGCCCCGTCGTCTCTGTTCCACCGAGCCCCGAGAACCAGCGGCCGGAAGCAGGGCCACACTGCCCCCTGTCTCTGCCGCACCTTTCCGAATTTCTCTCCCGAGCGCCACGCCGATTGCGTAGTTATCGGCGCTGACAGAGCCGAAACGCCCCGCGGCCTCCGTGTCGGCGCGCTCGCCGAGCAATACGACAACGGCGCGCTGAGACAGTTCCTCCGCCATTTTGCCGCTGCCTTCGGAAGCGACCGGCTCTATGATCAGCGCCTGCGCGCCGTCCTCAATCTCCTGTCGCGCGAGTTTCAGCTCCGCTTCCGCGTCGGCATCCTCCGGCACCATCACATAATTCAGCACCAGTTTGCCGTCCTCCGCCGCCTTTTTCCATTCCCGCAAAGAGCACCGAGGTGCCGACATCCGCCTCGCGGCGCGTGAGCACCGCAATGCGCGCTCTTCTCCCCGCCTGCTCCGAAGCATAGCGCGTGCGCACCAAAAAGAGCGGGAGCAGCACGGCGAACGCCGCCGCGGCTGCCGCAATCCAAACCACTGTCTGCCGCTTCATCGTCCCTCCTCAAGCCGCTGTCTGTTTTTCTTCGTTGTAGGGGATGGCCGGCAGGCATATACGCACTTCGGTTCCCTCATCCGGCTCGCTCTCGATGCGGAGACCGTATTGCGCGCCAAAGCGCAGCTGAATGCGCCGCTGTACATTCAAAAGACCCACGCCGGAACCGCGACTCGGGCGATGTTCTCCCTCTTTTAAGAGCAGCGGCACTTCCTCCGCCGGAATGCCGTAGCCGTTGTCCCGAACGGTGAGCACCAGTTCTCCGTCCGCAAGCTCCGCGCGGAGCAAGATCTCACCCTCGTCTTCCATGCCCTTTACGCCGTAGTAGATGGCGTTCTCCAGAATGGGCTGGAGTATCAGTTTGACCGTGCAGTAGTTCCGCACCGCGGGATCGATTTCGTAGCGCATCCGAAAGCTGTTCTTAAAGCGCACCTTCTGGATGTTCATATAGTTCTCCGCGTGCTGCAGCTCCGCCTCCATCGAGATAACGGTCTTTCCGCCGCTCAGACTGATGCGAAAGAGGTTTGCGAGTCGGGTAATCATGAGCACGGCATCCTCGTGGCGCTTTCCTTCAATCATCCAAACCACGGAGTCCAAGGTATTATACAGAAAGTGCGGGTTAATCTGAGACTGCAGCGCATCGAGTTCGCTCTTTCGCTTCTCCTCCTGCTCCCGCACAATGTCCCGCATGAGGAGCTGAATCTCCTTCACATAGGAGCGCAGGGTGCGCCCCAAATGGCGCACTTCGGCGCTGCCGCCGATGTACACCTGGGTCTCCTGCCCGAGTTCCAGTTTCCGTATGGACTCGTTGAGCCGCACCAGGGGCTTTGAGACCTGGGTCGCCGCAAGCCGGTTGACAAGCGCAAGCGCCGCCGCCGTGAAGAGCACAAGCCCGAGCGCAAGCTGCCGCACATTGAGTAGACCGAGCGCAAAGTAGGTGCCGGGAATCACGCTCACCAGCTTCCAGCCGGTATAGCTCACGGTCTCGACGACCACTTCCCGCCGCTCGCCCTGAAAAATTTCGCTGTGCGCGCCGTCCGCATAGCCCGCCGCAACCACGCTGTTTTCCGCGACCAAGCCCGCGTCGATCTGCATGCGCCGCGGGTGGTAAATCAGTTCGCCGCGGCTGTCGCAGAGATAGACGTAGCGCCCCGCACTGTCCTGATTTACATCGTCCAGCATATCCGCGACGCTCTTATAGTTCATGTCGACCAGCAGTATGCCCTCGCTGCTCTGGCCGCCCTCGTTTAATTCCACCGCACGGCTCAGCGAGATAACCCAGTGGTAGCGATAGCTCGGGTCGTCAAAGAGGTCCTGTACATGCGGCGTCGAAAAATGCAAATTCTCCACCTTCGCCGCCGCACTTCGAAACCAACTCTGCTGCCGCACATCCGTATCCTGCTTCTCCACCGCAACCGGCGCCGCGCCGAGCAGTGTCCCGTCGCGACGGTAGAGCGCAAGGGAAATCAAATCATCTCGATTCGCCTCGTAGAGCAGCTCCATCTCCCGGTTTGTGTTCTCCTTCGCAAAGTCCTTGCTCTTAATCGAGGCATAGTAAACCGCGTCCGAGAGGGAGCGCATATTCCTGAGATAATCTCCCAAATTTTCCGACACCCGGTGTAAAAGCTGGGCACTGCTCTCGGTGAGAAGCTGCTCCGTGTGCCGCGCGAAAATGCGGTACAGCCCAACGCCGAGCAAGGCCGTGATGCTCACCGAGACCGCCGTAAAGGAGACCACGATAATAAAGCGTATGGAGCGCGGTACTCCGAAAAAGTCCGGCAGTCTCATGCCTCGCTCCCCCGGCTGTCCTTATACTTACTCGGCGACATACCGAACTGCTTTTTGAAGACATAGCTGAAATAGTTGGGGTCCGCATAGCCTACTTTTCGCGCAATCATATAGGTCTTCTCGCTCGTCGAGAGCAGCAGTTCGACCGCCTTCTCCATGCGGAGATCGGTCAGGTACTGCACAAAGGTTTTCCCGGTCTCGCGTTTAAAAATGGTCGAAAAATAGGCGGCACTCACGTTTAAATGCGAGCACATCGCATCCACGGTGAGTTCTCCCTCTGCGTAGTGCTCGTTGACATAATCGAGCGCCCGCGCCGCAAAGGATCTCGCGCTGTCCGCGCGCTTATGCTGTATCATCTCCCGCATTTTCCGGCAGACCTCATCCATCCAACTGGTCAGTTCGCCGGGTTCCAGCTGCTGTAAAATGCGGTACATCGCGTCGTTGTCGCCGAAAATCTCCTCGGCGCTCAGCTCGTTGTCCTTCGCGAAGCGGTACAGTTCTCCGGCCGTCTCCATCACAAAAAAGCGGTACTCCTGCACCGAGGCCTGTGCCGCCGCATTGTCCGCTATGTAACGCGCAATCGCCGCACTGAGCTCTTCCTCCTTCTCCATGCGCATCTTCCGAAAGATGTCCTGCATGGATTCCCGCTCCGAGAGCTCGGTTCCGTTTTTCTCCTGCGGCGCAATTTCCGAAATGCTGATGGCCTTGCCCGTCCCGTATAGCATGCGATACGAGAGCGCATTGCGGGCACCGGTGTAGGAGTCTCTGAGTTCATGAAAGGCCGCACAGACCTTTCCCACCCCTATGGTGACCGTCGCGCCGAGCTTTGCCGCCGCGAGCCGGCAAAAGCGGTCGCAGGCATCGGTGAGAAAGCGAAGCTGTCCCGCCTCCCCGAGTTCCGCGAGCATGACCGTATTGCCGAGATAGCCGAAGAAGCGCGCATGAAAGCGCTGTCCCAGGCTCTCCTCCGCGAGCCGCCGCACCGAGGCCGCAATCATCACGACACTGACCCCGTCCGGGAGCCCCGCACTTCCCGTGTGAATGACCGCGGCCGCAAAGGGCGAAGCGCCGAGTTCCAGTTGATAATCCTCCGCCTGCCGCGCAATCTCCTCCTCCGGTATCTTGCCGTCCAGGAGAGACACAAAAAAACTCTCCTGCAGGCGCGGCAGACTCTTCTCGTAATAGGCCTGCAGCTGTTCCCGGTTCTGCCGCTCGGCGCGCTCGGCATCCAAGCTCTCCCGTATCCGAAGAAAGAGCTTCGAGAGCTCGGCGGCGTGCACCGGTTTCAACATATATTCCTCCGCCTCGAGGCGCAGGGCCTCGCGGGCGTATTCAAATTCATCAAAGCCCGAAAAAACGACAATGCGTAGATTCGGGTAGAGCTCCTTTAATTTGTGCGCAAGCTCAAGCCCGTCCATATAGGGCATCTTGATGTCGGTCAAAACGACATCCGGCGCACTCTCCTCGGCAAACTCGAGCGCTTCGATTCCGTTGTGCGCCTCGCGCGGCACGGAAAAGCCCAGGCTCTCCCAGTCTATGGTTTGCCGTATCGCACTGATTACATCTTCCTCATCGTCCACCAACATGCAGGAATAGAGCATGGTCTTTCCTCCCATTCAAAAAACCGCAGCTTTCGCTGCGGTTTCAGTATAGCATATGCGGGCTCTTTGCGCCTTTGCGAAACTTTACTTCTTCTGAACGTACTTTAAGCAGTCCAGGGTGACAGCCGTCAGAATGATGATACCCTCAAAGACGAACTGGAGGTTGGTGTCGATACCGAGTATGGTAAGCGAATAGGTGAGTGCCGTGAAGATCAGCACGCCGACCACAACGCCGGAAATCTTACCGATACCGCCGGTGAAGGAAACACCGCCGACCACGCAGGCCGCGATTGCGTCCATGTCCCAGCCCTGGCCGTAAGCCGCCGAACCGGAACCCACCATGCGCGCGCACTCAAGCCATGCGCCGAAGCCGTAGAGCACGCCTGCCATCATGAAGGCGCCCATCGTGACCGCGAAGACCGAGATACCGGAAACCGAAGCCGCCTCCGGGTTTCCGCCGACTGCGTAGAGATTCTTTCCGAAACGGGTCTTGTTCCAGATGAACCAGACAATCAAGATTGCAGCGAGCGCCCAGACAATGATGAGCGGGAAGCCGTTCACCTTCGGGACGATCATCGAAGCAATGCCCGGCTCGATCGCACCGAAGGACACACCCTTGGTCGCGTAGGTCACGAGACCGAAGATAATCAGCATGTTCGACATGGTCGAAATGAAGGGGTGCATCTTAAAGCGCGCCGTGAAGAAGCCGGCAATCGAGGTAAAGCAGGTTGCGAGCACAATGCAGGTAAGAAGCGCAAGCACCGCTCTTCCCACATAGGGCAGGGAGGTGAAGTCGAAAAATCTTGCCGAAGACCGCACCGGTATTGATACCCTTGTGCATGATGATGGTCGCCGCGACCATGCCCATACCGGTCATTCTTCCGATCGAGAGGTCGGTACCGGTCAGGAGAATCAGCCCCGCAACGCCGAGCGCGAGGAACATGCGCGGGGATGCCTGCTGAAGAATGTTCAGGACGTTGTTGTAGGTAAAGAGCTGGGTGTTCTTCACGATCGGCGTCACAATGCTCAGCGCAATGAAAATCATCACGATGACAATGTAGAGACCGTTCTTTAAGAGGAACTGGCGCTGATTAAAGGTGTACTTATAGTTCTCGATGCGCTGTGCCTGCGCCTGTCCGAAGGTGAAGCGGGACATGCGGAGCAGGTCAATCATGTGATACTGCTCGGTGAAGGCCTCGTGTCTTCTGTCCTTTGATGGCCTGAAGTTCCTGCTCGTAATTGATCTTCGCATCAAAAAGCTTGTTCTTGTAGACGTAGTTCTCGTCCTTCAGCTCCTGCTGCAGATCCGCACCGCCCTCTGCGCGAAGGCGAGCCAGTTCTTTCTCATGCTCCTTGCCGAGCTCCGCGACGCGCGCCTGATAGCGTGCCTTTGCGCTCTCCTTGTCCTTCTTGCAGTTTTCGGTGACCGGCCCCAGATAATCCTTCTCGTAGTGCTCTTTTAAGTAGCTCTCCGCCTCGGCAACGAGCCCCGAGACCTCGGCCTGGTTCTTACTCTCGACAGCCTGTGCCGCCGTGAGCGCCGCAGTCGCCTCGGCAATCAGCGCATCCTTCTTGTCCTTTTGAATGTGCTTATCTTCTTTAAGAGCTGAATGCGGTTCTTCAGCTTCTGTACCTGATCGCTGCCGTCCTTGCGGAGCGCATCGATCTTAGCCTGTATCTCTCCGACATGTGCGCGAATCGGCTCGAGGAGCTTTGCCTCTTCCTCGGCGCGCATCGCAGCGTCCTTCTCATTTCCTAACTGACTCATAACTCTCTCCTCACTTTACAGGTACTTTGCGCTGAGACGCAACAGTTCTTCCTGATTGGTCTCTTTGGTCTCGACAATGCCGGACAGATAGCCGTTCGACATCACACCGATGCGGTTCGTGATTCCCAGAATCTCCGGCATCTCGGAGGAAACCACGATGATGGTCTTGCCCTCCTTCGCCATGCGGATGATGAGGTCGTAGATCTCATATTTCGCGCCGACGTCGATACCGCGGGTCGGCTCATCCATCATGAAGACGCGCGGCTCTCGCTCGAGCCACTTGCCGAAGATGACCTTCTGCTGGTTTCCGCCCGAGAGACTCGAAATCAAATCCTCGGGACCCATGCACTTGGTGCGCATGGTCTTCAACTGCTTCGTGGTCGCCTTTGTCATCCTCTGTTCGGAGAGCGCCGGACCGTTCTTATAGTGCTTCAGGTTCGCAATGGTCGTGTTAAAGGTGAGGTCTCCCTTGAGGAAGAGACCGTTGGCCTTTCTCTCCTCGGTAATCAGCGCGAAGCCGTGCTCCATGGCCTCCTTCGCCGAGTTGAAGTTCATGAGCTCGCCGCCGTAATAGACGCGGCCCGCAGCGCGGGTGCGTATGCCGAAATGGTCTCGAGGAGCTCCGTTCTGCCCGCACCGACCAGGCCGTAGAGACCGAAGATCTCGCCCTCGCGGACATTAAAGCTCACGTCCTGAATGTGCGGCTCGAACTTGGTCGAGAGGTGCTGAATCGAGAGGATGTCCTTGCCCGGCGTATTGTCGACCGGCGGGAAACGATTCTCGAGCGAGCGTCCGACCATGGCTGCGATCAGCTCGTTTAAGTCGGTGTCCTTCGTGTCCTTCGTCATGACCAGCTTGCCGTCTCGGAGCACCGAGACCTGGTCGCAAATCTCAAAAATCTCATCCATCTTGTGCGAGATGTAAATGAGGGAGATGCCCTGATCCCGGAGTTTCCGCATCATCGCGAACAACTTTCTGACCTCGGGCTCGGTGAGCGAGGAGGTCGGCTCATCCAGCACGATAATCTTGGAATTGTAAGAAATTGCCTTTGCAATCTCGCACATCTGCCGCTGTGAGACAGACATGTTGCGCATCGGCTGGGTCAGGTTCACGGTCATGCCGAGACTTCGGAAGAGCTCCGCCGCCTCTTTCTTCATTCTCGCCTCATCCACAATGCCCATGGAATTCACGGGGTAGCGCCCGAGGAAGAGGTTGTCCACAACCGAGCGCTCCAGGCACTGATTCAGCTCCTGATGAACCATGGCAATTCCGTTTTCCAATGCGTCTTTCGGCCCCGAAACGAGACCTCGTGTCCGTCGAGAATAATCTCGCCCTCGTCCTTCTGATAGCTTCCGAAGAGGCACTTCATCATGGTGGACTTTCCGGCGCCGTTCTCTCCCATGAGCCCCATGACGGAGCCCCGTCTCAAATTGAGCTCAATGTGATCCAGAACGCGGTTTCTGCCGAAGGACTTCGACATACCTCGTATGGATAAGATGATATCTTCTTTTTGATCTGACATGGTTCTTCTCCCAATAATTAGAACAGGGGTATCAGGTGTGCCCCCGATACCCCCAAAACACAAGCTTCGTTTACTGGTTCAGAATTGCGGTGTAGGAAGCTGCATTGTCCGTCTTCACCATGTTGATTGCGAATGCATCGTACTGGCTCGGGTTGCCGAGGCGGTTCGTGATGTTGGACTCGGTCTGTCCGTCGCCATCCACGTAATCGACCTTCAGGTTCAGCAGCGCCTCGTAGTTCTTCAGCAGGGGCTTGTAGGTGGAGCCAAGGAAGTTATCCGCCGCGTTGTAGGTGTTCAGCCAGACCTTCTTCTCTGCATGCTTCGTTGCATCCAGCTTGTTTGCGACCGGTGCATAGACCTTGGTTGCATCCGCGAAGTCCTGATAGTTGTCTGCGGTGACCGCAAGGTTCAGTGCGTAGTAGGATCTCTCCTCCGGCACATACTTGTAATCTGCTGCGGTGAGGACATTGCCTGCCTCATCCGCCGTGCCGATGCCCGTGTCGACATCCACACCGTCGAGAAGGTTTCTCAGCACTCTGAGCGTGAGGTAAGCCTGAACGTCTGCGTGCTGGCTGATGGTGCCGCCGTAGCCCTCCGGAATCGCAGCGACTGCGTCGGAGTTTGCGTCGTAACCGAAGGTCGGAACACCCTTCTCCTTGGACCAAGCGTTGAACATGGACATGCCCATGCCGTCGTTGTTCGATGCGACAATGTCAATCTGATCGCCGAAGGAGGAAGCCCAGGTGCTGATGCCGTTTCCTGCCGTTGCAGCATCCCAGGTAGCGCCCGCTGCGTTCTTCATCTCCTGCGAAGCCAGCTCTCTGACCTTGTAGGTCTTGCCGTCCACTTCGATCTCGCCGTCCTTGACAACCGTTGCCATGCCGTCGACGTTCGTGCCTGCCGGCGTGGAATCGATTGCGCCGTCCTTCTCAACCGCCGTGCCGAGTGCCTTTCTGACACCTCTCGTACGAGCGATCGAGTCGTTGTGGCCGATGTCCCCGATAGCAAGGACGTAACCGATCGTGCCGTCGCCGTTCTTGTCGATCTCGGCAGCGTGCTTCTTGATGTACTCGACAATCATCTCACCCTGGAGCTCGGCACCCTGGTTTGCGTCGAAGCCGACATAGTAGGTCTTGTCGTTGAAGTGAAGTGCCTCTTTGTCGAGCTCGCCCGTGGAGCTGTTCGAGGGCTGACGGTTGTACCAAACCAAGGGCTTATCCTTGTTTGCAACCATTCCGGTCTCGCCGCCCGCAGCCATGGTCTCGCTTGCGCTCTCGCTGCCGCTTGCCGCCGCAGAGCTGCTCTCGGTCTTGCCGCCGCCGCCGCAAGCCGCAAGCATCGTGGTCGCCATCGCCACAGCTGCGATGATGCTAATTGCCTTCTTCATAACTGACTCCTCCTCTTTCTGTATGCGCATTCGCATTTCAGTGATGGGACAAGAATACCAAGTCGAAGCACAAAAAAAAATAGGATTTTCTATACTTTTCCTAGAAAATCCTATTCTTCTTCAAAAGGGTCCTTGATTCTATCGGCTTAGCTAAGTATTTAGTAATGACTACCCGTCATTTTGTACAAACTTCGGTGAAATTTTTGTGCACTCTCTCAGAGACTCACTTCCACCGCGCCGTAGCGACGCAGGCCCATGCGGTAGATATTCTCTTTGCCGAAGAACTGCGACATGAAAGCCGCGTAGTCCTCGCGCTCCTCCTTCGGAAGTATCGCCATGATGACGCCCGCAAAGCCGCCGCCGTGGATGCGGCAGGTACCGCGCGCGCAGCGCTTTAAGAAGAGCTCCGTGAGGCAGAGCGCCAGCGGAATCGACTGCTCCTTCGGGTCCTCGATGCAGTAGGCGTTCTGCAGCCACTCGTAGGAGGACTTGCCGCTCTCGCCCATGAGCCGTAAAAGCTTGTCGCTGTCGCCCGCCGCGACCGCCGCCCGCGCCTCATCGACGCGCTTGTTCTCCTCGAAGAAATGCAGGGCGCGAAGCAGGGCTCTGTCGTTTCCGAGCTTTTCCCGCATGCCGCCGAGGGTCGTGAGCAGCACGAGTTCGCTCACATCCGCAAGTCGGCTCTCGCCGAGTTTTTCCGCGACCGCATACATCTCGTGCGGGATGGAGGAGTACTCTTCGGTGAGATCCGCATGCCCCTTGCCGGTGTTCAGGATAAAGAGATCCATGTCGTAGTCGTCGAAGGCGAAGTCTATGGTCTCGTAGCGGACGCCCTCGGAGAAATCGAGAAAAATCACGCCGCCCGCCGCGCAGGCCATCTGGTCCATGAGCCCGGAGCTCTTGTTCCACCAGTGGTTCTCCGCGTACTGGCCCATGCGCGCATAGTCCGCAACGCTCATCTTGCCGTCGTTATAAAAGGCATTGAGTACGGTGCAGACCAGCATCTCAAACGAAGCCGAGCTCGAAACGCCCGCCGAGGCAATGACTTCGCTCGTCACATAGGCGCGAAAACCGCCCACCTTGTAACCGAAGTTCTCCGCAGCCTCCGCCATTCCCGCAACCAGGGACCTGGAACCGTCTTCCTTCGGGGTCTCCGAGAGCGCCTTGGTGTCTACCGTGACCGGGCGATAGCCCTCGCTCACAATCGTAATAATACCGTCATCGGTCGGTGCCGCGGCACAGATGGTGTCGAGCGTAATGCTGCCCGCCAGTATCTTACCGCCGTTGTGATCCGTGTGGTTTCCGATAATCTCCGTTCTGCCGGGCGCGGAGAAATAGCGGAGCTCTGCCGCGCCGAATTCCTCCGTAAACTTTTCTTGCAAATGCGCATAGCGCTTCCGCGCGCTCTCGCTCTCTTCTCCGTAGAGCGCCTCAATGCCGGGCTTGGTCTCGTTCATTTTTCTGTCCCCCTTAGGTCTTTATCGCGATGCCAGTCTCATCATAGCGAATTCCCGCTCCCTTTTCCAGCGCTTTCCGAGTCGGCGCTTCCGGCGAGCTCCGCAGCGCGCGAGGCGTGAATCAGGGCATCCAGAATTTCATCCAAATCGCCGTCCATGACGCGGTCTATGTTGTAGAGCGTGAGTTTAATCCTGTGGTCGGTCACGCGCCCCTGCGGGAAGTTATAGGTTCGTATCTTTTCCGAGCGGTCGCCGCTCCCGATCTGGGCGCGCCGCGCCTCCGCGGTCTCATTCTGCCGCCGCTCGAGTTCCAGCGCGTAGAGCTACTCCGAAGCAGGCGGAAGGCCTTCTCCTTATTCTGGAGCTGTGACTTCTCGGTCTGCGAGTAGATCACAATGCCGGTCGGGTAGTGCGTTAAGCGCACCGCCGAATCCGTCGTGTTGACGCACTGACCGCCGTTTCCGGATGCGCGCATCACGTCGATGCGCACATCTTTTAAATCAAGCTGCACATCGACTTCCTCCGCCTCCGGCATAACGGCCACACTCGCGGTGCTCGTGTGGATGCGCCCGCCCGCCTCGGTCGCCGGGACACGCTGCACGCGGTGCACGCCGGACTCAAACTTGAGCCGCGAAAACGCGCCCCGCCCGCGCACCGTCGCAATGACTTCCTTCATGCCGCCGAGCCCGCTTTCGTGGAAGTCATCAATCTCAACCTTCCAGCCGCGGTGCTCCGCGTACTGGCGGTACATGCGAAAGAGTTCAGCCGCAAAGAGCGCGGCCTCATCGCCTCCGGCGCCCGCACGAATCTCGAGCACCACGTTTTTCTCGTCGTTCGGATCCTTCGGCAGGAGCAATTCTTTTAGCTTTGCCGCCTGCGCTTCCTTTTCGCGCCGCGCCTCCCAAAGTTCCTCCTTTGCGAGCGCCCTAAGCTCTTCGTCCTTTTCCTCTCCGAGCATGGAGAGGGCCTCTGCCTCCCTTTGTTCGGCATTACGCAGTGCCTCGACACAGGAGACCAGGGGCGAAAGCTCCGCCTGTTCTTTTAAAAGTCGCTGTAAGAGCGCGCTGTCCCCGTGGGTTTCCGGCACGGAGAGCTCTGCCATCACTTCCTCATAGCGGCGCAGCGCCTCGCTCAGATGTTCCTCCAGCATGCATGCTCCCTTTCACAATGCGATCCCGCCCCGCGAGATCCCGAATGATTTGTATGTCCGAAAAAGCGGCCGCTTTAAGGAGCGAAGCAACCGCCGCTCCCTGCGACATACCGATTTCAAGATAAAGTCTGCCGCCCGGCTTAAGGTGCGCGCCGCTCTCCGCCGCAAGGCGGCGGTAAAAGGCGAGCCCGTCCGCCGCGCCGTCGAGCGCAAGCCGCGGCTCGTGATTCCGCACTTCAACGCTCAGGGTCTCAATTTCCGCGCTCTCAATGTAGGGCGGATTCGCCGTGATCACATCGAAGCGCTCCGGAATCTCCGAAAAGAGATCCGACTGCCGGAGGCTTAGCGCCAATCCCGTCCGCGCACGGTTTATCTCCGCGACCGCGAGCGCCTCTACCGAGATGTCCGCGCCGAGCGCACACAAAAAGTTCCCGTGCTTTAGAAGCGCCAGCGGAATGCAGCCGCTCCCCGTACAGAGGTCAAGTAAGTCTCCGCCTGCCCCGTCCCGCAGTACTTCCTCGACCAGACACTCGGTGTCCTGGCGCGGAATCAGTACCCGCTCGTCCACATAGAGGGAGAGGCCGCAGAAATTCTGTTCCCGGGTTAAGTACTGGAGCGGCACGCCGCTTGCCCGGCGCGTCAGCAATTCCTCGTAGCGCGCGGCGTCGCGCGGCGAAAGCAAGTCTTCCCGCGCCAGCACATAGTCCGTAAAGTTAAAGTTCAGCAGATGGCAGAGAAGAAGCCGCGCGGTCTGCGCGGCTTCTTCTCTGCCCGCCGCCGCGAGGATTTCCGCCCCCGCGGCGCTCTGCCTCCCGAAGGGTCTCTGCGCTCATGCGTTTGTCTCCGTCTCCGGAAACGTCGCATCAAAGTTCTTTCTCAGATACTCTCTCCAGTCAAAAACCGCCTCGACCGCCTGAATCGCGACTTCCGCCATTTCGGGCGTCGGTTCCGTGGTCGTGAGCCCCTGCATCCACATGCCCGGGCGGCTCAGCGCATTCACGAATGCGGAGTCGTGCGTGCCCGTAAAACGGAGAAACTCATAGGAGACACCCGCAATCACCGGCATCAAGAGGATGCGCGATACCGCGCGGAGCAAAAGTGTCTCGGGCCGTATCACAATAAAGAAAAGAATCGAAATCATCATCACGATCAGGATGAAGCTGGTTCCGCAGCGCTTGTGCTCCTTGGAGCTCTTCATCACATTCTCGACCGTGAGCGGAAGCCCGTGCTCCACGCAGTTGATGCACTTATGCTCGGCCCCGTGGTACATAAAGGTGCGGTGTATGTCCTCCATGCGCGAAATTGCCTTGATGTAGAGAATGAAAATCAGGATGCGGAATACGCCCTCCAAGACCGCAATCAAGGTCTCGTTTGCGAGAACACGGCGCAAAAGTCCCGCGAGAAACATGGGCAACAGCATAAAAATGCCTATGGCCGCGAGGAAGGAAACGCCATGATGACACCCATCATCACCTTCATGGCCTTTTCGCCGAAGGTCTTCTCAAGGAAACGCTCAAACTTCGAGGGCTCCTCCTCTTCCTCCTCTCCCTCCGCGTAAATCTCCGCCGACCAGTTCAGCGCGCGCATACCGAGTATCATGGAATCCGCAAAGCTGAACACGCCGCGCACAAAGGGCAGTCGAAAGAGCGGGTAACGATCCGTGAGACTCACGTAACGCTGCCGATCCACCGCAATGCTCTTATCTTCGCGGCGCACCGCGCAGGCGTAATACTCCCCGTTTTTCATCATGATGCCTTCCAGTATCGCCTGTCCGCCGATGCCGGAGTATTTTTGTTTCGCCATACTTCGCCTCCTCTCTGAAGCGTTTTAACGTAAAACAGGGGCTGAGTCTACCCTCAGCCCCTGTCCCCTGTTTATTTTTTACTCGCCCTTCACGCCGTACTTCTTGTTGAACTTCTCAATGCGTCCGCGCGCGCCGGCAGTCTTCTGCTGACCGGTGTAGAAGCTGTGGCACTTGGAGCAGACCTCAACGTGAATCTCCGGCTTCGTGGAACCGGTCACAAAGGTGTTGCCGCAGTTGCAAGTCACCGTTGCCTGGTAGTAATTCGGATGGATTCCCTCTTTCATTTGTTTCACCTCACTTTAATCTTGATCTTTTATGAAAGCGGCGAACCGCTTTTCCGTTCCCATTCCCATAGAAAAACAGCTTTCACAGTATATCATGCTTGTCAACGCTCCGCAAGTCCGGAAAACGCTTTTATTTGCCGTCCCGAAGCCGTTTTAAGAGGGTTTCGTTGTCCTCGCTCTCCGAAAAGAGCTCGAGTATCTGTTCCGTCTGCTGTTCCCCGCTGCCGTTGCCCCGCATCCTCCTAAGTTTTGCGACGCCGCTCTGCGCAAGCGGGGAGAGCAACAGCTCTCTCTCCGGGTTCCGCTCCGCGCGATATCGATTGCCGGAAAAATGCGCCGCTCCGCGAGCCTGCGGTCCAGCATGAGCTCCATATTGCCGGTGCCCTTGAATTCCTCGTAGATGACATCGTCCATGCGGCTTCCCGTCTCGACGAGGGCGGTCGCGAGTATCGTGAGACTGCCGCCCTCCCGCATGTTCCGCGCCGCGCCGAAGAAGCGCTTCGGCATGTAGAGAGGCGGGGATCCAGACCGCCCGAGAGCGTGCGCCCCGAGGGGGTAACCGTTAGGTTATAGGCGCGCGCAAGGCGCGTAATCGAGTCGAGCAGTATCATCACATCCCTGTGCTGCTCCGTGATGCGGCGCGCCCGCTCGATTGCCATCTCGGCGACCCTTCTGTGCTGCTCGGGCTCCCGGTCAAAGGTCGAGTATATGACCTCGACTTCCGGATCCGCGATGTACTCCTTGATGTCCGTGACCTCCTCCGGTCTCTCGTCGATCAACAGTACAATCAGATGAATCTCGGGGCGCGTGCACCGCACGGCCTTCGCGATTTCCTTTAAGAGCGTGGTCTTACCGGCCTTCGGCGGCGCGACGATGAGGCCGCGCTGCCCCTTTGCCGATCGGCGCAATCAGGTCAATCACCCGGAGCGCAAGCGAAGACTTTTTGCCCTCCGAAAGCGGAATGCGCTCGCTCGGAAAAATCGGGGTCATCTCCTCAAAGTTTGCGCGGCTGAGCTCCCCGGCGCGCACGCCGTTTACCGTGTTCACATAGAGCAGGGCGCTGTAGCGCTCCTTTTCACCGCGAAGGCGCTTCACACCGGTCACAAGGTCGCCGGTTCTCAGGCGAAAACGCCGTATCTGCGAGGGCGATACATAGACATCTTCTTCACCCGGGAGGTAATTCGCCGAGCGGAGAAATCCGAAGCCTCCCTCACTCACAATCTCCAAAAGGCCCGAGGCGAGGGTTCCGCCGTCCGCCGCCTCCCGAAGTTCGGGCGGCAGTTCGGAGACCGCCTGCTCGATCCGGCTCCGCGGCTCTCCCCCTCAGTTTCTGAATCAAGTCCTGCTTTCTGAGCGCACTCACGCCGGAGAGGCCTCGCTCTCTCGCGAGTTCTCTGAGTTCCGTGAGGCTTAGGCTCTCAAGTCTTTCTTCCGTCATGGCCCTCCTCTCCCGCTGCCTTCAGCCTTTTAAGCCGCGCTTTGATTTCGGCTTCTTTTCCGTTGTCGCTCGGTCGGTAAAGCGCGCTTCCCTTAAGGCTCTCCGGCAGATACGTCTGTTCCACATAGTTGCCCGGGAAGTCGTGCGGATAGAGATAGCCCTTGCCTCTGCCGAGCTGCTCGTGCCCGCGGTAGTGGGCATCCTGTAAATAGGGCGGAATCGGCGCGGTCGCCGTGCGCTCCGCGAGCTCCAGTGCCGAAAAAATCGCCGTGGTCGCCGCATTCGATTTCGGCGCCGAGGCCACATAGAGGCAGGCCTGACTGAGTAAGAGCTTCCCCTCCGGCATGCCGATGCGGTCAAGCGCCGCGGCCATGCTCTCCGCGACCACCAGCGCCATCGGGTCCGCATTGCCCACATCCTCCGCCGCACAGATTACAATGCGCCGCGCGAGAAAGCGCGGGTCTTCTCCGGCGTAGAGCATGCGCGCCAGATAGTAAATCGCGGCATCCGGGTCCGAGCCGCGCATACTTTTGATAAAGGCGGAAATCGTGTCGTAGTGATTGTCACCGTCCTTATCGTAGCGTACGGCGCGCTTCTGGATACACTCCTCCGCAACCGGAAGGGTAAGGCGCAACACGCCGTCCGCATCCGGAGGCGTCGTCTTCATCGCAAGTTCCAGCGCATTCAGCGCGGTCCGCGCATCGCCCCCCGCTGCGTCCGAAAGAAAGGCACAGGCCTCCTCTGTGAGCTCGGCGCGCCAGTTCCCGTACCCGCGCTCCTTATCCTCCATGGCACGACGAAGCAGCGCTGCGATATCCGCCGCCGCAAGTGGTTTTAATTCAAAAATGCGGGAGCGCGAAAGCAGCGCTGCATTGACTTCAAAAAAAGGATTTTCGGTTGTCGCGCCGATCAGCGCAACGGTTCCGTCCTCCACATAGGGGAGCAGAAAATCCTGCTGCCCCTTGTGAAAGCGGTGTATCTCGTCGACAAAGAGGGTGGTTCGCTTGCCGCGCCCAAAGTTCTCGCGGGCTTCTTGAATCACTTCCTCCATCTCTTTTTTGCCGGCCGTCGTCGCATTCAGACGGCAAAACTCGGATTTGGTCTCGCGGGATATGACTTCCGCAATCGTGGTTTTTCCGCTGCCCGGCGGTCCGTAGAGAATCATGGATCCCACGGCATCCGCCCGCACGGCGCGGTACAGAAGCTTTCCCTCGCCGAGGATATGCGTCTGCCCCGCAATCTCCTCCAAGCTTCGGGGCCGCATGCGCACGGCAAGCGGTGCCTCCTGTCGGAGCGCATTCTCGCGCATATAGTCAAAGAGGTCCATCAGTTCAGTCTCTCTCCCTGCAGGAGTTTAAAGTCGCGGTAGCCCTTTGCCTCATGCTCAAGTTCCGAGAAGATATAGCTCGTATCAAGGGGGCCGCTCTCGTTGTCATAGTTACTCGTATCAAAGATCAGCCAGTTTCCGTCGATCTTGGAGGTTCCGAAGATGTGCATGACACCGGTCTCCCGGTTGTTTGCGATCATGTTCACATAGGAGAGTCCGACACTCCGAAACAGGAGCTCGGTCAAACCGTTATAGCCCACACAGGCCGTGCGCTGCGATACCACTACATCCTGCAGGCAGTTCTGCTGCAGACTGTAGTCGTAGTTGAGGCGCTTTGCGACCGTGTCGCAAATAAACTGCGCCTTTTCCCGCTGGGTCTTACCCGCGGTCTGCGCCTTCACTTCTTCCGTGAGGCCCTGCAGACGGAGTAAGTTCCGGTAATTCCGGTAGGCCTCCGCCTCCGAAAAGGGCCGCCCCAGCTCAACGGCCGCAATCAACTTATCGCCCTTGGTCGTAATCAAGACATTGGCATTTGAAAAGAAGGGGAGACCTGCGAGCAATTCATAGCTCAGCTTTTTCCGGTCGGAAGCCGCACCCTCATAGACCAGGAGATAGGGCTTGCCGTTCTCATCGACATACTGCGCGTCCTGACGATACCAGACGCTGTTCAGATAGAACTGCCTGCGCATCTCCTTGCGCTCGGCATCTGTCTCGTAGGAAAGCAGACGCGCAATGACCGCATTGGCGTCCTCCGACACATACCCGTATTCAGCCCTGCGAGGAAGCGCTGCGCTATCCGGATGCAGGCGATTTTCAACCGTCTGTATCAGCTTCTGCTCTTCTGCGCGTACATTGCTCGGCAGTGCCGCACAGACCCCAAATCCCAAACCCAGCGCAAACAGCGCTCCTTTCCAGCTTTTTATGGACAATTTCTTTCCTCTTTCTTATAATAAGCGTGTCAATAACTACGATTCTCACGCTTGACAATGAGTATTTCCAGTATAGCGCAGCTCGGCGCGCTATGTCAAAAGAGAAAGGATATTCGCATGAACAATGAGGAGAGAGAGCGCCGCGTCGCCGTACTGATTGACGCCGAAAACATCGCGCCGAAGTACCTGCCCATCGTGCTCTCCGAGGCCAACAATCTCGGCAGTGTCAACATCAAGCGCATCTACGGGGACTGGACCACACCGCAGATGGGAAGCTGGCGCAATGTGATACTCGATAACTCCGTTCAACCCATACAGCAATACTCCAATGTGTCGGGCAAGAATTCCTCGGACTCCGCCCTCATCATCGATGCCATGGACCTGCTCTATCAGGGACGCTTTGATTGCTTCTGCATTGTCTCCTCGGACTCCGACTTTCACACGCCTCGCGGCGCGCTCCGCGAATCCGAAATTTTATGTGCTCGGCATGGGCGAGCAGAAAACGCCGAAGAGCTTCATCTCCGCCTGCAGTAAGTTCTCGTACATAGACCTCCTCTACCGCGCGAACCAGCCCGCAAACCCGCTCCCGGCCCAGGCCGAAAAAGAGCAGCGAGGGCGAGCACAGCGAGAAGGGCGGCAACGCCTCGAACTCCGGCATGGGTATGCGCCTAAAAGCGGTTCGAAAAGCCCTCATTCAGATTTGGGAGGAGAATTCGGACGAGGAGGGCTGGATCCCCTCGAGTCAGCTCGGAAACTTCTTGAATAAGCAGTTCCCGGACTTTGACGTGAGAAACTTTCAGTTCAAGAAATTTGTCCCCTTCATCGACTCCACGAATCTCTTCGAGAAGCGCACCGAGGGGCTGCACGTGAGCTTCCGCTTAAAGTAGATTCGGAAATGCGAGCGCCGCTGGCTGCAGCTTAAGCGCAAGCCCGGCCATAAGCATCTCGAGTAACACGCGGGCAAGGAGGAAGACAACCAGCCCGATCCAAGACGCAAGGAAGAGCATGCGATTGGCGCGCGCAATATCCGCTGTCTCGATGTCCCGCGTATCATCCCCGATGTAGGGTTTTTCCTTGATCTCGCCGAAGTATCGCGCGGGTCCCGCAAGCCTGACCCCGAGGGCCCCCGCCATGACACTCTCGGTCTGCGCGGAGTTGGGACTCGCGTGGCGGTAGCGATCCCGTCGAAAGATGCGAAAGGCTCTGCCCGCATCCTGTCCGCCGAGTGCCGCCGCAACCATCAAAAAAAGCGCGGCAAGCCTTGCCGGTATCCAATTGAAGACATCATCCATGCGCGCTGCCGCTCTCCCGAAGAGACGGTAGCGCGCATTGTTGTAGCCGAGCATCGAATCCATGGTATTCACGGCCTTATAGACCCAACCTCCCGCCACACCGAAGAAGATAAGGAAAAAGAGGGGCGCAATCTCCCCGTCCGAAGTGTTTTCGGCAACGGTCTCGACCGTAGCCCGGATGACAGCGGCCTCGCTGAGTTCTTCCGTGTCCCGCCCCACAATATAGGACACCGCCTTTCGCCCCGCCGTAAGACCGCCCTCCTTTAGGCACGCGCCACCGCCGCTGCGCTGTCCGAAAGGCAGCGCGCCGCGAGGAGCTGATACGAGAGCAGGATTTCAAAGGCAAAGCCCGCCAAGAAGAAATGCTGCCGGAGCACTCCGGTCAAAAGATACACGCTCCCGCCGACCGCGCCGACACAGCAGAGCCAGAGGAAGAGGCCGTTCCAAAAGGCAGCGACCGGCGGTCCCGCCTTCGGGTAGAGCCGCCGCTCGAGTTCCCGCACGAGCCCCCCGATGAGGCGCACCGGGTGAAACCAATGCTCCGGATCGCCGAGCAAGAGGTCTAAGAGAAAACCGAGCACCACAGCGACTTCCAAATGCCATCGCTGTAGCAGCACATACCAAGTCCCCATTCAGCCCTCCTCCTTAAGCAGCGCGGCACCCCAGAGCGCCGTGAGGCGCTCCAAGCGGTAGGCCGCATTCGCCGGACTGGTCGAAGGCAGGCAGGTAGCCGCTATCCCCGTCTTCGGTTCCAGATAACGCGCATAGTACTTCGCCGCGGTCGTGCCGTTTACGAGCACGCGGCGTATTTTTGCCTCTCTCGTGACCGTCTCGATATCCACCGGAACCGCGCCCCGTATGCTCGCATCGCTCGACCCCTGAATCTCGCAGCGCTCCAGCACGTCCCAGAGAGCAAGCCCGTTTGAGAGGAGCAGCGCCCGCTTTTCTTCTATGCTGCCGGGCACTTCCGCCCCGTAGACCGCCGCTAACATACGCCAGAAACGGTTCTGCGGGTTCGCATAGTAGAAGCCCGCCGCCCTTGACTGCACCGAGGGAAAACTCCCCAAAATAAGTGTATGACTGTTCCGGTCAAAGACCGGTCCAAAGGAATAACTCTCCCGCACCCTGCCTCCTTCACAAAAAAAGTCCCCGCCGAAGACTCGCGCGGGGACTTTCTGTTCACTTGTATCAAGCGTTCTTTGCTCAGCAAATCTTGCGAATCCAGCCCTCCGGTCCCGCAATGTGACCGGACTGAATGCCCGTAATCGTGTCGTAGAGCTTCTGAAGCACCGGCCCCATCTTCTCCGTACCGGAGGGGAAGTCTATGACCTCCTCGCCGTTCACGACACGGCCCACCGGGCTGATGACCGCCGCCGTGCCGCAGAGACCCGCCTCCGCAAAATCCTTTAACTCGGAGAACTTGACCGCTCTGTGCTCCGTCTTCATGCCGAGCATGTGCTCCGCGATGTAAAGGAGGGAGCGCCGTGTAATCGAGGGCAGAATGGAATCCGACTTCGGGCTCACGAGAACGCCGTCCTTCGTCACGAAGAGGAAGTTGGCGCCGCCCGTCTCCTCGATATAGGTTCTGGTCGCAGCGTCTAAGTACATGTTCTCGTCAAAGCCGCGCGCATGTGCGTCCACATAGGCATGCAGACTCATCGCGTAGTTGAGACCCGCCTTAATGTGTCCCGTGCCGTGCGGTGCCGCGCGGTCGTACTTGCTCACGCAGAGCGTGGTCGGCTTTGCGCCGCCCTTAAAGTAGGGACCCACCGGGGTCGCAAACAGACGGAACTGGTATTCATCCGATGGCTTCACGCCGATTACCGGTCCGCTCGCAAACATATAGGGGCGCAGGTACAGAGAAGCACCGCTGCCGTAGGGCGGAACCCAGTCCGCATTTGCCTTGACGACCGCATCCACCGCTTCCAGGAATCTCTCCTCCGGAAAAGCCGGCATTTCAAGATAACGCGCGGACTCCGCCATGCGCTTCGCGTTCAGGTCGGGGCGGAAGGTCACAATGCTGCCGTCCTCGGTGCGATATGCCTTGAGGCCCTCAAAGACCTCCTGGCAATACTGCAGGATACCCGCGCACTCCGAAATGCACACGGTCGCATCCGCCGTGAGACCGCCTTCATCCCACGCGCCGTTCTTATAGTTAGAAACGTAGCGCTGATCCGTCACGTGATAGGCGAAGCCAATGTTACCCCAGTCCAGATTCTTCTCTGCCATGTAAAAACGCCTCTCTTCTGTATCTGATTTGCTGCCGACTGCTTAGATTCTGTTATTCGATCCCAGAACTTCCGTGATCTTGTGCGCGACAATTGCCTGACATTGGCTCTGCCGTCGCCGAGGTACTGTCTCGGGTCAAAGTGATCCGGGTGCTCGTTGAAGTGCTGGCGAATGCCTGCCGTCATGCCGAGGCGAAGGTCGGAGTCAATGTTGATCTTGCAGACCGCGCTTCTTGCCGCCGCGCGGAGCTGATCCTCCGGAACACCGATTGCGTCCTTCAGCTGACCGCCGTTTGCGTTGATAATCTTCACGTACTCCTGCGGGACGGAAGATGCGCCGTGCAGAACAATCGGGAAGCCCGGCAGTCTCTTCTTCACTTCCTCGAGGATGTCGAGGCGAAGCTCCGGATTCGTGCCCGGCTTGAACTTGTAAGCACCGTGGCTCGTGCCGATTGCGATTGCGAGGGAGTCGCAGCCCGTGCGGCTCACGAATTCCTCGACCTCTTCCGGTCTCGTGTAGGAGGACATGCCCTCCTCGACGCAGACATCATCCTCAACGCCCGCCAGCGTGCCGAGCTCAGCCTCGACCACAACGCCGTGTGCGTGTGCGTACTCGACAACCTTCTTGGTCTCTGCGATGTTGTCCTCGAAGCTGTGGCTCGAGAAGTCAATCATGACCGAAGTAAAGCCGCCGTCAATGCAGTCCTTGCAGGTCGCGAAATCCGCGCCGTGATCCAGGTGGAGCACCATCGGGACCTCCGGGTGCAGCTCGACCGCCGCCTCAACGAGCTTCACGAGATAAATCGAGTTTGCGTACTTTCTCGCGCCCGCGGAAGCCTGCAGAATCACCGGGGACTTAAGCTCGGCAGCTGCCTCCGTAATTGCCTGCACAATTTCCATGTTGTTGACGTTGAATGCGCCGATGGCGTAACCGCCCTCATATGCCTTACGGAACATCTCCGCCGAAGTGACCAATGCCATAACCGTTACCTCCCTTTCATAAAGAAGTCGACGAGTAATTATTTCAACTTTCATTCTAAACAAAGTTGTGGCCGAATTCAAGCAAACAGCAGAAAAGAGCTGCGATTCCCGTAAGCTGCTTTCTGCTTTTCCCGCGGGCATGCTACAATACAGAACATAGCAAGGACAGCTCATAGGAAAGACAAAGGAAAGGCTCTCGTCATGGCATTACAAAACAGCGCCGATGCGGAACTGCTTCTGCACTGGTATCAGAAAAACAAGCGCTCCCTCCCCTGGAGAGATACCGGAAACCCGGAGGATGTCTGGATTTCCGAGATCATGCTGCAGCAGACGCGCGTGGAAGCCGTGAAGGAGTACTTTGTGCGCTTTCGGGAGGCGCTCCCCACCCTGGAAGCCATCGCTGCCTGCCCGGACGAAACCCTTTTGCGGCTCTGGGAGGGGCTCGGCTACTACACCCGCGCGCGCAATATTAAAAAATGCGCCCAGGTTCTGCTCCGCGACCACGGCGGCGAACTGCCCGTGGATCCGCTTGAACTCCGAGAGCTCCCGGGCATAGGCCCCTATACGGCGGGTGCAATTGCCTCCATTGCCTACAATGTCCCCGTTCCGGCGGTCGACGGCAATGTGCTCCGCGTCTTCTCGAGGCTCACGGCCTGCGAGGACGATATCATGGAGCCCGCGACCAAGCAGGCCTTCACCGAACGTCTGCAGGATTTACTCTGGCAACTGGTCTATGCCGATTGGAAGAACTTTCCGGTCGCGGACTTTAACCAGGCCCTCATGGAACTGGGCGCCCTGGTTTGCATTCCGAACGGTGCGCCGCTCTGCGAGCGCTGTCCGGTCGCCGCACAGTGCGACGGCAGAAGACTCGGCATTCAGGAGACTCTGCCGCGCCGCGCACCGAAAAAGCCGCGCCGAACGAAGTGCGCACCGTACTCGTACTCCGGGACGGCGAGCGCTTCTATGTGCGGCAGCGCCCGTCAAAGGGCCTGCTCGCCGGGATGTTTGAGTTTCCCGGCTTCCCCGGAACGCTCTCGGAGGAAGAGGTTTTAAAGCTGGTGCACGAGCGCGGCTTTACCCCGCTCCGCATCCAAGCCCTCCCGCCTTTCCACCATGTGTTCACCCACATCGAGTGGCATATGAGCGCCTACGAGGTGCAGATTGCGGAGCCGCTCTCTGCCACCGAGCCCCGGCGAAACCGGAAGGAACTCGCGCGGAGCGGCATCTTTGTGACCCGCGCGGAGCTCGAAAAACTCGCGCTGCCCTCGGCCTTCCGACCGCTCTTATCCCGCTACGCCCTGCGCCCGCCGCGCCGTCAAAAAAAATAAAATTTCCGCTTGCTTTTTTCTTCTCCTTCCGCTATACTGAACCTCGCTGGAGATATAGCTCAACTGGGAGAGCATCCGCTTGACGTGCGGAAGGTCGCAGGTTCGAACCCTACTATCTCCATTTTTTGTACCCAAAAAGCGAATTTACGGTTTCGTTTCCGAACAGCGAAAAGCGCGTGCCGGTCGTGAGTTGCGACCGGCACGCGCTTTCTTTTCGTTTCTCTCAAACTTCCACTTCCTCGATGCGCTCGGCATCTCCTTCGGCGGAGCGCTCCAAAATTCCGCGTCTGCCGTCCGCGCGGAGCCACTCGCCTTCGCGCACCGCCCGGAAAAGACCGGGGACTCGAATCAGCGAGAGCAGTCCCAACTCTCTCGCGACAACTGCCTCGTGCGACCAGAGATCCCCTCGCTCCAGCACCAAGCCGCGGCTCAGCGCGAGCAGCGGAAAGAGCTTCTCCGTGCAGTGATTTGCGAGCAACACGGCACCGCTCGCGCGGGGCAGGGTCTCTCCGTCAAAGAAACCCGCCTCTCCCTCTCTCACCGCACCGCAGGGAATGCCCCGCAAGAAAAGGCGCTCGCTCTCTACACTGAGCTCTTCCTGCGTGAGCGACTCCCGAAGCACTGTCATATTTTCCCGCGCGAGGCTGCCGAAGCAGCAGAGATGACTGCAACGGGGCAGGGCCGCATAGCGCTCCTGTTCCCGTCTTCGCTCGCTGATGCCGGCTTGCAGGCTGCGAAATACCGCTGTACTGCCGCCTCCCGCCGAAAAGGCACGCTCCAGCTCATCCCGTTTTAAATAGGAGATATCCCGTGCCTCCGCGAGTTCTCCGCGGCGTGTGAGCAGCTCGCCGAGCTGCAAGACCTGCCTCCGCAGCCGGTCCACCCGGCTTTGCGCGAGGAAATCCAGATTTTCCCGCGCGCGGAGAAAGAAGATGAGTTCCTGTAAGAGCCGCCTCCCGCGGAGCTTCCCGAGAAAACCAAGGGTCTTAAACAGCTCTTCCTGCGCCTTCGCACTCACCTCACTCTGCTCACTCCGCACTTCGACCGGCTTTGCCGCCGCATACTGCTTCAAGAACGCAAAGAGTGGCTGCGGATTCTGCCGGTAGCTCTCCCGCTCCAAAAGATACTCGGCCGACGTGCAACTGCCGTAGTGCTTGAGGTAGTGCTGCACCTCCCCCGCAAACACACTGCATTCGTTCTGTGCGCTTCCCTCTTCCGTGCGCACTCTCCAGCAGAGTCCCTCCAATTCCTGGGCGCTCTGCGAGAGCACGAGTTCGCGCAGAGCTTCGCTCTCCTGCACCGTGCGGAGCAAGGCGCTCAGCGCCTGCACGCTCTCCGCGCTCTTCATGCCGCCCTGTCCCATGAGTGCGGCATTCAAAAGGCCCTCCGCGTTCGGAACACTGCGCTCGCGGAGCTCCTGTAAAAGCTCTGCGTAGCAACTCCTTGCACTCGTCTCCGCCTCGGCGGCAAAACGCCCGAGTGCCGTGAAGCCGTCACTGAGATTCACGATTTTCCGCCAGCGCTCTTCGACCGTCTCCGGGAGCTCCGCTTCCGCTTCGGTCTGCTCCTCCTGTTCCGCCGTCTGCAAATAGTGCGAGAGCTGATAGTGCTGCGGCAGTCGCTGTAAGAGTTCCGCCGAGGGCGAAGCTTCGGCTGTCGTCTCTTCGCCGCCCTCCCGTCTCGTGTATACTCTTCCTTCAAAGAGCAGGGGCTCTTTCCCCGCCTTTTGATAAAGTCCGCGGAGCAGTTCAAAGCCGAGCGGCGTCAACACGCCGTCCGCCGCGCCGTTACGCCCCGCCGCATCCAGATAGAAGTGTTTGACCCGCTTGTCGAGGTGACGGTAAGAGCTCATCTCGCTCTCCCGAAGGAGCCTCAGTTCTCCGTTCGGCTCCACCGCAAACTCGAAGCAGCAGGCGGTCTGCGGCGTATTGCTTGCCTCCAGCTCCAGCGCGAGCGCGGCCAGCCGGACAAAAAGCACCTCTCTCTCTCTTCATCCGCCTCCTCGGCTTCCGCTCGCTCCGTTGTTTGAAGCACCCGTCCCGCGAGATCAAGCACCGTGCGCTGCTGCTTTCCCGCAGCATCCGAGTACTCTGCAAGCAGCTCTTCCGGATTTCCGCTCTGCGGATTCGTCGTATAGACCGTAAAGTTCCGCCCGGTTCCGGCCATGTCCTGGAGAATCACAGCCACCGCCATGCTCTCGTCAAAGAGCCCGTACTGCAGCATATAGCGGGCAGCGCGCTCCGAGAAACAGGAGAGATAGCAGTCCTTTACCGCCTGTAAGAGTTCATCGCCCCGCGGCACCTCGAGCACACTCTGAAAAAGGCCGTCGAAACTGTGCCGCTCCTCGCCCTCCAGAATGAAGCTGCTGCGCACCGCAAAGCGCTCCGCCCGCGGCATCGCAACCTGAAGTTCGCGTCTCAGCTTCTCCGCCGCCTCCTCTCCGAACGTACAACTCTCTAAGAGCGCACGAAGCTCTGCCCCCGTCTCCTCGGAAGGATTGCGGAGCAGCTCCGCATAGCGCTCCTGTTTATCGCCAAGAAAGCGAAAAAAGAAGTTCCGGTCCAGAATGAAAAACGGCGGCACGGAATAGCCCTGCGCCCTTCTGCGGAGCAAGTTCCACGCCTTATTGCCCAACAGCCGTCTGCTCTCCGCCTCTGTGTCTCGCATCTTTTCTCCCCCAAATGACTTTGTTGTAATTTTACCTATTTTCTCATATTCCGCGGATTCTAACAAGCAAAGAAGGGGCAGCGCGTTTCCGCGCTGCCCCCTTTCCTCCGTTGCTGATTTCCTTATTCTACCGTAAGCGTGAAGCTGCCGACCTGATAGCCGCCGGCTTTCACCGTAACCTCATTGCTGCCGCTCTCAAAGAGATTGCCGCTCAGAGAAAGGCCTGCGCGCTTATAGCTCTTCAGGATGAAGGCATAGCTGTCGTCACTCGAGTGGATATAGTTTGCGTAAACTGACTTTGCCTTCTTACCGTTCACCGAAACCTCCAGATCGCTGCTGCGTAGCCAGGTATCGGTTTCCGCCTCCGAGAGCCCCGAGAAGCTCAGCCGGTATGCCGGCTTGGAGCCGCTCTCATAGAAGGGATTCGGCGTCTTCTTCTCGACCGATGCCGCACTCGGCACAGCCTTTCCGTTCGTTTCCGCCCCGCTTTCGGCTTCCGCGCCTGCAGCGCGCTCCACCGTGAAGCGGAAGGGCTCGTAACCCTCTATTTCCAGCACTACTTCATTGCTCGCCTCGGTAAAGCCGTTCGCCGAGAGACGCATGCCGTTCTTCTTGTAAGTTCTGTCAAAGAGCGTCGCATACTTATCATCCATCGAGAAGAGATAGTTCTTGCTCTGCGCTTCCGTGTAACGCTTTCCGTTCACCGTGAGCTTTGTCACCTTTGCGCGGAGGTAGGTATCCAGGGCATCCGCATCGAGTCCCGTGAAGGTGAGATCATAGACCTCCTTCGTGCCGCTGTCATAGCCCTGACGCGGCGAAACCTTCTCTGCCTGAGCAGCCGTCGGCGCTTTCTTCTTTGCCGTTTCGGCCGGTGCAGCGCTTCCGTTTTGCACCGCAAATTCCTTCTCCGCGTAGCCCTCGGCCTTCACGACAATGCGGTTTTCGCCCGCCGCCAAAGCCCCGAGCGCAAACTTGAGGCCGTCGTTTCTGCCGTAGCTATCCTTGTGGAAGCCGTACTCGCTGTTCCCGAGACCGTAGCTGTAGCTCTTACGCTCGTAGGCCGTACCGTTTACGCTGATCTCCGTGATTTTCGAAAGATAGCTCTCAAGCTCATCCGCCGAGAGTCCCTCGAAGCGAAGAAGCCAATTGCTGCTGAGCAGGCTCTCTTCCTTCTCAAGCGTTGCGCTTGTCGGCGCTGCCTTGGTCTCGACTGCCGGCGTCTCCGGCGCGGAAGCGCCGCCCTCTGCCGGAATCGTGACCGTCAGTTTCGCATAGCCCTCTGCCGTAATTTCAATCTTCTTTTCGCCGGCCGCTGCCGCCGTGCTGCCGAGTGCCAGGGCATTGTTTCTGCCGTAAGCATCTTTTTTCAGCACATACGCGGTGGCACCGAGGCCGTAGCTAAAGTTGCTCTTTTCAAAAACCGTTCCGTTCACACGGAGCTCCGTGATCTTCGAGAGGTAGTTGCCGAGTTCCTCCCGGAAAGTCCCTCGAAGTTAAGGACGGTCTCGCTGCCAAAGACACCGCGATTCGTGCCGAGGGTCGCGCCGCTCGGCGCTGCCTTCTCCTCGACCGCGGGCTGCTCGGGCGTTGCCTCTGCCGCCGCGACCGTAAAGTCTAACTTCACCGGT
>CAKAGU010000002.1 GCA_916439095.1 uncultured Stomatobaculum sp. | reverse complement strand
GGGGCATTGATTGATCCGGTCCTGGGGCTCTCGTATGTGCTCATCTGTGACTCCATCAAAGAGCGCCCTTCGACAAAAACCGAGACAGTCAAAAAGAGCCGCTTTGTCAGAGTCTCTCTGCTTCTCCCTTTTGCTTCCTTTCCGCCTGCGTCGCCTTGCACCGCTTAGAGCCGCATGCTAGAATGTTTTTCTGTACTCTTTTGGGAGGTTTTTATGATTTATCTCGATTACAGCGCAAATACTCCGGCAGACCCCCGCGTCGCCGAGGCCTTTCTCCGCGCAAGTCTCGATTACCCCGGCAATCCGAATTCCAGACACCCCGCCGGGCAGGCCGCCGCAAAAGCGCTTGCCGACGCGCGGGCACATATTGCGGCGTTGCTTGGCGTATTGCCGGAAGAATTGATTTTTACCTCCGGTGCCACCGAAGCCAACAATCTCGCTCTGCTCGGCAGCACGGCGGCCCGCCGCCATGTCGGCCGCCACATCATCAGCACCGCGCTCGAGCATCCCTCCGTCAGCGCAACCCTCAGCTATCTGCAGGAAGTCGGCTATGAGATTGATTTGCTTCCCATTCTGCCGAGCGGTTGCATCGATCTGAACGCACTCTCTTCTCTCCTCAGGAAGGATACCTGCCTCGTGTCGCTCTCCGCAGTCGACAGCGAACTCGGCACCTTGCAGCCGCTCACCGAGGCCGCCGCACTGATCCGGCGTTTCCCGGACTGTCACTTTCATGTGGATGCAACCCAGGCCATCGGCAAAGTCCCGGTCGATTTTTCCGTCGCCGACAGTGTGAGCTTTGCCCCGCACAAGTTTTACGGTCTGGTCGGCAGCGGCGTTCTATATAAGAAGAAAGGCGTTCCGCTCTACCCCCAGCTGCACGGCGGCGAGAGCGATTCGCCTTACCGGAGCGGCACACCGGCACTCGCCGAAATTTGCGCGCTGGAGACCGCGTTAGAACTTGCACTCGCCGAAGAAGCCGCCCGCTACGACCTTGTCGCCGCACACAACGCGTATCTCCGCGCAGCGCTCAAGGGAGAGGCGAAAGTAACCGTCAACAGCCCGGCGACCGCCGTTCCGCACATTCTGAATCTCAGCATCGCAGGTCTTAAGGGCGCAGCCGTTCAGGCAGCTCTCGCCCGCTCCGGCATCTGCATCTCCGTGAAATCCGCCTGTTCCACGGATGCTCTGCCGAGCCGCGCCGTCTTTGCCGTGAGCCGCTCCCGGAAGAACGCACTCGCCTCCTTCCGCCTGAGTCTAGCTCACCTGACCACCCGCGAGGAACTCGATGCCCTGCTCGGGGCACTCGCTCCTCTCCTGCATTGACCGCTTACCAGAAAGGACTACCATGGCACGAGAACTACTGCCCTATCAGATTGCCGAGCGCAGCATCATCAAAAAAATACAGAAAGCAGCTCTGGAACCCCTTTATTGCCGCCGTAAAGCGCTATGCCCTTTGTGGAACCCGGCGATAAAATCGCGGTCTGCATCTCGGGCGGCAAGGATTCCATGCTGATGGCCAAGCTCTTCCAGGAACTGCACCGTCACAGCGATGTTCCTTCGAGGTCATCTACCTCGTGATGGATCCGGGCTACAACGAGATGAACCGCGCGAAGATCGAGAGCAACGCAAAACTCTTGCATATCCCGATTACGATTTTCGAGACCGACATCTTTGATGTCGCGAACAATGCCGACGAGCACCCCTGTTACCTCTGCGCCCGCATGCGCCGCGGCCACCTCTACCGGAAAGCCAAGGACCTCGGCTGCAACAAAAATCGCGCTCGGCCACCACTTAAACGATGTGATCGAGACCACCGTGATGGCGATGTTTTACAGCTCCCAGCTGCAGGGCATGATGCCGAAGCTGCACTCGCAAAACTTCGAGGGCATGGAGCTGATACGCCCGATGTACTGCATCCGCGAGGACGATATCATCGCCTGGCGGCGCTATAACGAGCTCTCCTTTATCCAGTGCGCCTGCCGCTTCACCGAGAACTGCACCATCTGCGACAACGGCGGCGGCGGCAGCAAGCGCCAGGAAGTCAAGATTCTGCTGCGCCACTTAAAGCAGACCAATCCGGACATTGAAAAAAGCATATTTAACGCGATTCACGCAGTCTGCACCGAAACCTTTCCCGGCATCCGGAAGAGCGACGGCGACCACAGTTTCCTCGAGGACTATGAAGCGAGACGCGGAGAATAATACCGGAATCCCCCACTGTGTGCAGTGAGGGATTCTTTTTTACGTGCTTTCCGGTGATGTGCCGTTTGATTGATAGAACAAATGATGATTCCACCCAAGGTTGCATTTGCGGAAAACAGATGAGAACAAGCGCACAAAAAAGGGAGCCCCCTCGCGGGAACTCCCTTCCGTTTTCTCGTATTGCGCCTGCGGCTTAGTCCACCTGGTACGGCAGCAGAGCGATGTGGCGTGCTCTCTTGATTGCGAGCGTGAGCGCCTCTGCTGACGCGCGCAGTTTCCGGTGATGCGGCGCGGAAGAATCTTACCTCTCGGAGATGTACTTCTTCAGCGTTGCAACATCCTTATAGTCGATCGGCTTTGCGCCCTCTGCACAAAACACACAAACTTTTCTTCTTCTGCGCATGCCGCCCGGACGTCTGCTTCTCTGTCCTTCCGGTCTGTCACTTCTGTTAAAAGGCATGATCTTGTCCCCCTATCTCTTTAGTTAAACGGCAGTCCTTCGTCTTCGACGCCGTCCGGGATATTCATGAATCCCTCGGTGCTGGCGTTCTGCGGGCTCGGTCTTCTCTCCTCCGCGTAGCCTGTCTGCGGGGCGCTGTTATAATTTCCGCTTCCGCCGTTGCCAGCGCCCTTGCTGTCGGCGAATTCCTGATCTTCCAAAATTACTTCGGTTGTATAAACTTTCTGGCCCTCGCGGTTCGTGTAGCTGCCGGTCTGAATTCTGCCGGACACCAGCACGCGCATTCCCTGCCGGAAATACTTCTCCGCGAACTCCGCCGCCCGGTCAAAGGCAACACAGGGGATAAAATCCGCTGTCTGCTCGCCGTTGCTGTTTCCGCGTCTGCCTCTGCGGTCCACCGCAAGGGTGTAACGCGCAATCGCCATGGACTTCTCGCCGCTCGAATAGCGAACTTCCGGATCTCTCGTCAGTCTTCCCATCAAAACGACTTTGTTCATACAATCACTCTTTCTGAATTATTCTGCTGCTTCCTGTGCGGGCTGCTCGACAGCTTCGTCTCTGACGATCAGATATCTCACGACCGGCTCGAAAATGCGAAGGCTTGCTTCCAGCTCGTTCGGCGTGGATGCATCCTCGGACTCGAACTTGATGAAGTAGTAGAAGCCTTCCTTCATCTTCTGGATGTCGTAAGCAAATCTCTTCTTACCCCAGTCGTCGACGTTCGTCACAGTGCCGTTGAAGCGGGTGATGTAGCCCTGCGCCTTCTCCAGCGCAGCTGCCTTCTCCTCTTCCTCGAGCTTTCCGTTCAGAACAAGCGTCAATTCGTATTTGTTCATTTCGCTCTTCCTCCTTTTGGTCTCCGGCCTCCGGTCACGTCCGGAAGCAAGGATATAATGTCACGGTATCTAAGTTTACCCGATTTTAAGCCGCTTTGCAAGCGCAAATGCTGTAAAAATCACGCTTCAGCGCACCTCTTCCAGAGCCTTGGAGAGCACCTCTCCGATCGGCGCCTGTATGACCAGATCCGCATCCCGGTCTGCCGGCGTCGCGCTGCGGTTGATGACGACCAAGTGACGCCCGCCGAAATAGCGCAGGAGTCCCGCCGCCGGGTAGACCGCGAGCGAGGTCCCGCCGACAATCAAAAGATCCGCTTCCGCAATGCGGTGCGCCGCTTCAGTGAGCAGGGCACTGTCCAGCGCTTCCTCATAGAGCACCACATCCGGCTTGATGATGCCGCCGCAGTCGCAGTGCGGCACTGTGCCGGGGCGCGACAGCAGCTCCGCCAGGGAATAAAACTTTCCGCAGTGCATGCAGTGGTTTTTCAGGACCGTTCCGTGGAGCGGCAATACCTGTTTGCTCCCGGCCTTCTCGTGCAGCCCGTCGATATTCTGGGTGATGACCGCGCTGAGTTTTCCCTGCCGCTCGAGCGCGGCGAGCGTCAGGTGGGCGGCGTTCGGCTCTGCGTCCGGATAGAGCATCCTTTCCTTATAGAAATCATAGAACTGCTCTGTGTGCGACAGAAAGAGCTGTGGCTCACAATCTGCTCCGGCGGGTAGCGCCGCTTCTCCGCATAGAGTCCGTCCGCCGAGCGAAAATCCGGAATCCCGCTCTCGGTCGAAACACCCGCGCCGCCGAAAAAGACAATGCGTCGACTCTCCGCAATCCACTGCGCGAGCTCGCGCAGCTGCTCCTCATACTCTTTCTGTCCCATAGGCCTCTCCTCTCTGCCGCTCCGGCAATCGTTGCTCACATCTCTTCGTCAAAATAGGCTCTGTATGACGTCAGTTCCTCTGCCCAGGGCGCGCGCTGCATGCCGAAAAATACGGTGACCAGTTCTTCCGGCGTGAGCGCCGTGACATGCTGCCGCCGCTCTGTCTCTGCCGAAAGCCGTTCCACAGAACTTCCCCTGCTTGGTTGCGCGCAGCAAAAGACGCCGTTGTTCTCCGCAATCAGCGGATCTTTCAGCGAAAAAGAAGAACTGCCGCTCCTCTGTATCCACTTCCTCCCGGAGCGAAATTCCCCGCAAAAAGGCAGGGAGCGAGAGAATGCGCGCCATGATAAAGGGACTCGGTGCCGCAGCGTTTCAGGGTCGCTGTGTCCGGCAATACGACGCGGGCATCCTGTTCCCGTGTATCCGGATAGTCAAAGACCTCCATCCCTGATCAGCTTTTTCACGCCGCTCGCCTGTCTCTCCCGGACAGACAGCACCCTGTCCTTCTCCCTGCGGACACTTCGCCGCACACGCGGCGCAGGTAGTCGGGGCTTCGCAGGCAGAAAATATCATACTTCTCAGCGAGTACCGCGTTACAGCAGGCGGACAGCTCATTTAACAGGCTCTCGTCTCCGACATCCACCGCGCGGCAGTGATAGCAGGCGTCGTTTTTCAGAATGCGTTTTTCCCGCCGCGAGGCATAGGCAAACTGAAACGGCGTATAGTAGGCGGGGTTCGCGGGCTCAAGAAACACAAAGGGTTTGCCGGCCGCATACTCCTCCCGGAGCGCCTCGGTGAGGATGCGCCGCATGATGCCGCGCCGCCGGTACTTCTGCCCCGTTGCCACCGCGACAATATAGGAGAGTGTCAGTTCTTCTCTCCCGAATTGCACCCGGCAGGGGTTCAGGCAGAGCATTCCTTCGACTTCCTGCTCGTTCTCTATGACATAGACCGTATTTTCCCGCATGCGCGACGCATAATAAAAATCCCGCATGCGCGCGCTGTCCTCCGGAAAAGCCTCCTCATAGAGCTTCCGCGTGCGCTCCTTTTCCGTCTGTTCCAACTTCTTGACTTGCATGCACTTTTTCCCTCTCCTTGTCAAAAAAGATCTGCCCGGCGCGGACAGATCTTCTTTCTTTTTTAGTATTGCATCTCTGCCTGAATCTGCCGGTCGCTCAAATCCGCGCCCTTTCGCTCCAAGATCAGATATTTCTTTGCAAATCCACAGGGATAGTAGCTCTGCTTCGATTTCCGCAGTCCCTCCAGACCGACATCGTCCTCGCGGTTAATGATGGCCGCCTCCGGAAACGCGCGACACAAAAACTCTTTGTTGATTGCCTGATACAGCCCGTCAATCTCGGGATTTGCTTTCTCAATGTGAATCACCGCCATATTGTCGCGCCGATTCAGACTGCCCACGGAAAAGGCCTCGAGCTCACCGTCGATAAAGATGGCGCCCGTCTCGGCACTGATTTCCGAACAGTGATTCAGAAGGTCATGGATGCCATCGACCTCGCGGTCCAGATGACTCTCAACCTCCTCGCCCTTGCCGCCCCGCCACTTGTCGAGAAAGCGAATCACTGCGTCATGATCGGAACATTCGAGCGGCCGGTAGCTGAAGCGCTCCCCGTAGTTCTTCATAAAGTTGTTATAGTGATTCTTTTTCTTGTGGAGCTTTCTGCCCGACAGCGTGCGGAGCGCATTGCCGTCATAGAGATAATCGGCGGCATTTTCCTCTTCCTCGACCAGATACTGATCCTCCGGCAGCTGCAGTGCGCGCACGGCGCCCTCATCCGCGAGTTTCACAATGAGCGGCTTTTTCAGCACCTCGCGAAAATACCGCTGCAGTGCCGCAAAACAGGCGGGAAGATCCTCCTCCCGCGCGAGCGGCATCGCCGCATAGGGCTCGTCCTCGGTGCCGTAGAGCCAGAGCAGACCGAGTTCCCGCTCGCCGTCTCTCAGAACCGCAGCCCGCGCGTCAAAATACTTTCTCCAGAGGAAACTCTCGAGCGGCGTGCTGTCCGAGGTGAGATTGGAGCGCAACTCGTAGAACTTTGCATAGCGCGCCACATCGCCCGCGTGAAAATGGTGAAACTCCGGCTGACTTTCCTTCTTACAATCCATAACGCCCGAAGCAGTGCTTCAGTCTAACTCCTTTCCCGTGAGCATCGCATACGCTTCCTTGTACTTTGCGATGGTCTTGTCAATGACATCCTGCGGGAGCTTGTAGTCGCTGTCCGGATTCGCCTTCAGCCAGTCGCGCACAAACTGCTTGTCAAACGACGGCTGGGACTTGCCCGGCGCATAGTCCCTCGAGCGGCCAGAAGCGCGAGGAATCCGGGGTCAGCATCTCGTCCGCAAGGACAACCTCACCCGCCTCGTTGAGACCGAACTCGAACTTCGTGTCCGCAATAATGATACCTTTGGTCTTTGCATAGTCCGCGCAGAGGCGATAGAGTGCCAGGGTCTTATCGCGGATAATCTCCGCATACTCTCTGCCCTTGCCAGGAAACGCCTTCTCGAGCACCTCGACGCAACGCGCAAAGTCGATGTTCTCGTCGTGATCACCGATCTCCGCCTTGGTGCTCGGGGTGAAAATCGGCTCCGGCAACTGCTCGGACTCCTGTAAACCGGCCGGAAGCTGAATGCCGCAGACCGTTCCGTTCTTCTTGTAGCTCTCCCAGCCGCTGCCCGTGATATAGCCGCGGACAATGCACTCAATCGGCAGCATTGTGAGCTTCTTGCAGAGCATGCTGCGGCGCTCGAATTCCGGCGTCCGGAAGAACTCCGGCATATCCGCCGTGTCCGTGCTGATCATGTGGTTCGGCATGACATCCTTGGTATATTCAAACCAGAAACGGGACAGCTGCGTGAGCACTGCGCCCTTGTCGGTGATGCGATTCTTTCAAAATTACATCAAAAGCGGAAATGCGATCGGTCGCGACCATCACAAGGCCCTCGCCGACATCGTAAATCTCGCGCACTTTTCCCTCTTTTACCGGTCTGTACTCCTGCATATTGATTCCTCCTCTGTCAATCGAAGACTTCTATACGTTATCGTATCACAAACCGCACAGCTTGTACATGCCGCCTAAGTCTTGTGATTTCCGGAAAGTTCAGCTTACAACCACCGTTTTGCCGCAATACCGCGCCTTCCGGTAACAAATCAGTAACACTGTTTATTCAAAACAAAGGGCTTTAGCCGCGCCCTCTGTTTGCCATATCAAATATGCTCTTTCGGCAGATAAATGCCGCGGCGGATTGTCTTCCGCCGAAAAACAGGACAGAGAGTATTTCTCCTGTCCCTGCTTCTATTCCTTTTATTTCATCGCGTGCCGGGAATCCAGGCACCCGTGGCATCGACCCGGTAGCCGTCCGGTGTCACTTCATTCCGGTACATGGAGCCGTAGGGGCGCACCGTCGCATTGTCCTTATAGTACCAGCGCTCACTGACCGCATCGTACTCATAGGTCTCCGCGCTCGCAGTCGGCGCGAAGTAATACCACTTGCCGCCGAGCTCCTGCCAGCCGGTCTGCATGACACCGCTGCTCTCGTCGAAATAGTACCAGCGCTGATCAAAGTCGTCGAGGTGCCAGCCGGTCTTCATTCTGCCGAAGAAGCCGTCGTGATTCCGGTCGAGATAGTACCAGTTCATCGCCTCGTCGCGATACCAGCCGAAGTCCATGATGCCGTGCTGTCCGAAGTGATACCAGTGCGTCTCGGTGTGATCGCCGTAGTGATAGACCAGTTTTCCCCAGCGGTTTGCGAGGCGCATGCCGCCGTTTAAGGTGAAAATCCACTCGTGCTGCGTTGGATTCACAAGCTCCCACTTGCCGTTCGTGCCGACCGCATAGCTCTTCTCATAGTCCGCGACAAAGGGCTCGCTGCCGAGGAGCTTCGGACTGCCGGCCGTATTGAAGCGCGCGCTTCCGTTGCCGCTGCCGCTGCCACCGCTGCGACCGCCGTTGCCCCGGCCGCCGCCACCGCCGCTGCTGCCGCCCGACAGGTTGTTATTCTGCTGCACGTCGTAGTGCCGGTAGCGCGGATTCAGAATATCGTCGTACTGCGCGAGCGTCTGCAGAATGGAGTCAAGCGCTGCCTGCAGCTCCGCGAGACTTGCGCGCGGCGCTGTCCGCTCGAGCACCGAAAGCGCATCGCGGATGCCGTAGAGCTCCGGTCTGCCCGCGACACCGTGCACGCCGTTCACAAGATCCGCGGTCTCCCGCCGCTTTAAGAAGAAGTCGTCCGCAATGCGGATTGCGCGGCGGGTCGCCTCGTCGAGCTGCCGTCTTGTATCATTTAACTCCGCGCGGTTGTTTTCATAATACGCGTAGAGCGTGATGTGCTTCCGCACCGGCGTGCCGAGATCAAAGCCGAGGTAGCGGTCATTCCGCCTGCTCCAGACCGGGACCGCGTGCAGGCGATATTCGACGCCGTCGGCATCGACCGCATAGGGATCCGGATCTACGAGGCCGCCAAGCGCATCGCTGCCCGCATAGTCGCTGTCCTCCGCCGCTTCTCCGCGCCGCACCTTAAAGCGATAGCGCGGCTGCACCGCATTCGGCGCCTCGTTGAGGAAGGTCAGGCGATACGCCTTCGAGTAGACGAGATAGTAGCGGACACCCGCCTTCGCGGTGAAGTGGAACAGGCCGCCGTTTTCCTCGACGCTGCCGGACAAGGTCTGCAGCGCGACGCCGACATAGCCGCCGCTCGGCTGCTCCTCAAATAGCTCGTAGTCGAGCATGTCATTGTCCTTGTTTTCGAGCTGCACATAGGTCTCAAAAGTTGCATTCGAGGGCGTCGCGTTGACTTTTCTGCCGTCCACATAGCGCTCGATATCGGTCTTCAGCTCAAAGGCCGCCGTATAGGCATCCGGGTGCTGCGTGCCCGCAATGCTGACGGTCTTTAATGCGTTCGATGCCGTCTGCGGCACCTCTCTCTCTTGCTGTAGACCGTGCGATATTCGACCTTCGCGCCGTTCACCCCCGAGAGGACGCGGTCCTCCGGTGTGGTGAGTAGCGCCGACAGTCTTGCCTTCTCATCCGGCACCAGCGAAAACTCGCCCTTTGCCGCGTTGCGGCTCTCGTCGCTGACTGTCGCATCCGTGCCCGGCCCTGCCTCATACTCTGCTTCCAGCACGAGGTTGCTCGCCGGCATTGTAAATTGCACAACCGCCTGTCCCGGTTGGAACGTCACATCCGGGATATATCCCGCGACGACGCGCCAGCCTTTGAATGCCGCTCCCGCGGCGTTGACGAGCGGCGCGTTCAGTTCCACGGTCTCGCCCTGCGTGCGCGTCGCCGTCAGCGTCCCGTTGACCGCCCGCGCCGCAATGGTCTGAATCTCGCCCTCATAGGGTCTGAAGCATGAACTTCGGCACTTCGACCGCATCCGGATCCGGATTTTTGATTCGGCAGCGGGATGCTGACCGGATGTCCCGGTCCCACCTTTGCGTGCGGCGACGCCGGATGTGCCGCAATGACGGTCGCAATCGCATCGCCCGGGCTGCACGGTGACATCTCCCGTCGCCTCATAGACCACGAGCTGTTCGCCCGGTGTCCGGTTGTCAGCTAACTGCGCCCCGCAATCGAGCCCGGCACAATGTCGAGCACCGCGCCCGAAGGATCGGTCAGAATGTACTGATAGCCGGGCTTGGTGTCGAAGACGGTCACGCGCCCCGTGTTGTCGGAGAGCAGACCGCCGACCGCATCCACATCCTGCGCCGGGAGGCCGAAGACAATCGGATTCTTCCATATCTGAGCCGATAGGTCTCCCCTGTTTTGCAGAACCGTCGAGGTATCCGCCTTGCTGCTGTTGCCCGTATACCAGTCCTCGCGCACATAGTTCGCGATACCGGTAAACGCAGCGTCGGCGCTCGCCCGGATGCTGCCGAAGAGGCTGTCCTTCTTAACGTGGTACTGCAGGCGCATGCCCGGCACCGGCAGCGTGTTGCTGTCATAGGGCGCAATCGTGACATCAATCCAGTAGGCCGGATTCTCCCGGTAGTACGCCGTGAGCACCGTGTCGGCCGTAAACCCTGTCGGTATCGGCTGCAAGGGTTTCGCCTGCGTCGAGCGTTCCGTTGCCGTTGTCGTTCACAATCCAACCCGCAAAGTCATAGTAGGGGCTCGCTGACCGTGACGGCCGGCACCAGTCGCTTTGCCTTGATGTCCGCAAAGGTGTAGCCCCTCGGTCGCTGCACTTCCGGCGCGGAGCACTTCCGCGTAGAGCTGCCCGGCCGCGTCGGTCTTTACATCCGCCGCCGCTCCGGTCGCCGTGAGGCTGCCGTGTGCCCCGGGCAGGTAGCTTACCTTCACCCACTGACTGCTGTCGCGGTGATAGTCGAGATTCAAGTCCAGCTCGCCGCCCGGCATGGTAGCCGTATAGCTCTGCGCATTGCCGCTCACGCTGACCGTGCCGCTCCCTCGCGGGCGCATCGCGAAAGCCGGGCTCCGTCGCGCTATAGCGATAGCCGTAAATCTGCGGGAAGGTCTCGGTGAGCCCAGCGCCGATCGGCCGAGTTCGAAATCTGCTGCGGTCGTAAGACCTGCAGCGCGGGATCCAGACTGTCCGCATCCCGGAAGCTCATCACAAACGGGACGCCGGTGCCGTCCGGCTCGAGATAAATCTCGATTTTTACATCCTGGTTCGGCATCTCGGCCGTCAAAGTCGTGCCGGTGATGTCCACATTCCGCACCGCGGAGACAAAATTGTTGGTCGCGGTCGGCAGGCTCGGCTGAGCACCCTGCACGACCCGGAAAGGCGTGCTGCCGTTGACCTGATAACCGGTCGGCAGGCTGAGGTTCCGGCTAATCTGTGTCTCCGGGAGATAGCGCACCGTAATCGGCGCTGTGCCCGGCACCAGACCGCCCGGCGCTGCCGCCGTGCCCGTGTGATATTCAATCGTGAAGTTCGACTTGTCGCTCTCCGCGTTGCCCGGGATATAGTGGAACGCAATCGCCACATCCTGGTTCGGCATGATGCCCTGATAGTCGCCGTTTGCCTGCCAGTTCGTGTCCACGCCGCCGACCAGGTTTTTCAGCGAGGTCGGCGTAATCTCGGACAGGTTCCGGTCCGGCAAGAGCCGGTAGCCCGGAATCAGCTTGTTGCCGACCGTAAACGCCGTCTGGAAGGTAATCGGCACAGCCGCTGTCTGGTGGAACAAAATCGAGCCGTCGCCGTTCATATACTGCGCGTAAAGCTGATAGTGAATGCTCGGATCCGGCTTCCACTGCACATAGTAGGTCTTGATCCCCGACACGAAGGTCAGGAGATACTGTCCCGCCGCATTGGCCGTGACAGCCGCACCCGTGCCGTCCGCGTTCTCGGTCAGTTTGTCGATCACATAGCCGTAGCGTGTCGGCAGCGGCGCTACGGTCTGTGCGCCCGCCATTCCGTTCGTCGAGTTCAGTCCCGGAAGTCCGCCGTTGCCGTTAATGACAATGCGGCCCATGTCCTCGCGGTAACGGTACTGGAGATTGACCGTGTCATTCGGCATCACAAAGTTCGAGAGCGTGCCGTCCGTCGCAGACAGCGCCGCGCCGCTGCCGAGCGGAACCGAGAGTTCCGCGTGGTCAAAGACATAGAGGGTGCTGCCCGACACGAAGCTCTGCAGGGCGACCGGAAGTCCCGCGACCGTCAGATTGCTGCCGACCAGTTCGTCGGAGCTTTGCGTCGTGAGCACCGGAGACCCGGAAATCGGCAGACCGTACAAATCCGTGATGCTCCGGTTCAGCTTTTGCGTGACCGCGTGCAGGACAATCGACGTGCCGCTCTTCTTTTTCACGATGCCGACCGCCGCACTGTCCTTTTCGAAGCGGTCCAACGCGTCAGCGGCATTGACCGCAACCGGAACATCCGTTGTCGCGGTCGGCAGCACGGCGGTCGTAAAGCCTATGGTCGAAGAGGCATCCAGAGGCTCCGAAGCGCTGACCGCAACCGTTTTTCCCGCCGCGAGATACAGATTTTCGGCCTTGCCTGCGGCATTTTGGTTTCCGGTCAGCTGCACCGCGCCGCCGACCGTTAAGTTGCCGCCCGCGCCGAGGTACACGGCGCCCTCGGAGACTGTCGGTGTGACAGCCGAGTCTGTATGCGCGCTGTTATTCCGGATGGTCAGCGGATACTGCCTGCCGGTCTCCCCGCTCGCGGCAAATTCAACATTGCCGCCGGTGATGCCGAGCGCACCGCTTCCGCCGCCCTCGAGCACGGTCTTTGCGCCGAGCGAGAGCGTTCCCGCCGTATTTTTTTAACATAAAATCGCCACTGCCGTTTGCAAAGCGGAGATCCCTCAATCGCGACCGGCACCGTGCTCTGGTTGTTCACGAACAGCGGTCCGCTGTAGCTCTTCGCGGGCGCAATGGTCTTGGTCTCGGTTCCGAAACTCACCGAAGTCGCATTCTGCCGGATATCCGTGCTCGCAAGCGTCAGCGTGCTGCTGCCGACCTTACTCGCGTCGATGGTCAGCGGCGCGGTAAGCGCCTGGTCGTCTTCAAAGTAGATGACCGCATTTTTTTGTCCTTTGCGAGCTCCAGCGCTTTGTCAAACTTCTTTACCGGATGATCAAAGGTGCCGCTGTTTCCGTCATTGCCACCACTCGAGACATAAATCGCGGCCTCGACATAGCTGTAGGCGACACGCTTATGGATGGTCTCCCCCGGGTGGAGGTTTAACTCCCAGGAAAAAGCCGGGAGAGGTCCGAATCGGGGAGTGCATGTCCGGTCAAGGCGCCCGCCCCGCCACCGGATTGAACTGATACGTCCCGTGTGTTTCTGTGTCATAGCTGCTGTGAAAAGCGTATTGCAAACGGCGATCGAACTTCCCGATCCACTTGCTGCCCGGCGCCGAGGTGCCGAGCGTCGCATCGTCGAGGATAATGTTCACCGTCGCAATGTCATCGCTCTTTCTCGCATAAAAGCCGCGGTCCGTGCTGATCATGTCTTTCACCTGACCTCGCCCGACGGGTAAAGGCCGGGATATCCCGGAATATGCACCAGCTTCTCATTGACCGAGAGATCGTAGGCCATGCCCGCATAGAACTTCTGTCCGCCCGGCGGCAGATTCTCCCGCCCGTAGAAGTAGTAGTCGGCGTAGACATAGCGGCCCGCAACCCGGGTCTCGACCTGGGTCTCAATCGTGCGGTAGCGCCCGGAAGGACCGAAGCGCGTGGTCTCGACCGCGCTGTTCTTTGCGAGCAGTGCCGCGCCGCTCAGGTTCTGGTTTGCGCTGTTCGCTACATTGCCCCCGCGAGTTCCGAGGCCCTCTGCCCCATCTTCGCGATGTAGTAGGTATTCCCCTGACCGTCATGTTCCGCAACGCCCGGCCAGTAACCGGTTCCGCCGGACCCCGTTGTGGTATCCACCTGCTTCGGATACGGCGCGGGTCCCTGATCCGTGTCCGGCATCACGATGTAAAGCGGAATGCCGTTGCCCTCGAGGCCGTTGTCGGAATCCAGCGTGATGCCGGGTTCCGAGCCGTCCGCATTTTTTTCCGCGGATGTTATAGCGGCTTGAGCGCAGCGCCGCACTCAGCTCGCGGTCGTCATTCCCCACCTTCCAGGAAAAAGGTCATGCTGTGATTCGTGGTCTCGCCGCTCTGCGGGAGCGCCGGCACGGCGGGCTGCAACTCCGTGGCCGCCAGTGCTTCAAGACTCGCTGCGGGCACAAAAACAGAGAGCAGTCCGAGCGCCGCGCTGAGTCCCAGACTCAGTGCGGACCGCCCTGCCTCCGCATCCAACTTGCTCCTGACACTCGTTTTTTTCCAAATGGCACCTCACAAAAAAATTAAGAAATGATGAATAATTATAGCAGATATACAGCACTTGTCCAGTAAAAATGCAAAAAAGAGCTCCCCGGAGGGAGCCCTTCTTGTGAAGCGAAAAGAATGGTCTTACGGTGTCTCGCGAATCCAGGCACCGGAGGCGTCCACATGGTAGCCGTCCGGCGTCTTCTCGCCCGCAAACATGGAACCGTACGGTCTGCCGCCGCGGTTTGCATAGACCCAGCGGTTTGTCTCACTGTTCCAGTCCCAGGTCGGTGCCGGCGTCTCCGGGTTAAAGTAGTACCAGACGCCGTCAATCTGCTGCCAGCCGGTCAGCATGGCACCGGTCAGGAGATTCAGGTAATACCATCTGCCGTCCGCGCTGTCATGGTACCAGCCTTTGTCCATGGAACCGAACCAGCCGTCATGATTGGTCGAGAGATGGAACCAGGTGCCCTGATCATTCTTCCACCAGCCGCTGTCCATCACGCCGTCGGCGTCGAAGTGATAGCTGTAAATCTTCGTCTCGCCGCCATAGGGTATAGGCGACATCCGCCCAGCTGCCCATGATTTTCTTTCCGGCGCCGAGATCAGCACCAGCCGTGCTGTGCAACATCGAAGTTGACCCAGTTGCCTTCCACGCCGTTCTGATAGACGCGATTGCCTGTGCCGGTCGGCGTTGTACCGCCGCGCAGGCCACGGCCGCCGCCGCGTCCGCCGCGACCACCGCCGCCGCCACCGCCACTGCCGTTGCCGCCGCCGCCCGGCGTCGGAACCGGGGTCGGCGTAGGAGTCGGTATTGAGTAGGTGTGGGTGTGGGTGTCGGCGCCACACTCGCATCGTGAATTGCCTGATCCAGGGCGACCTGTGCCGCGAGCATGGCCGCAATCGAGGAGGAAGGTGCCGTCGCATTCGACACTGCCGCCGCATTGTTCAAGGCCGCCTGCAAGGCTGCCGCGAGTGTCGGGTCGGAGACATTCGGGAGTGCCGCCGTGCCCGTCGCGCGACTCGCATCGAGCGCCGCGCGCGCCGCCGTCCAGGCCGGATCCACCTCGTAGTACGCGTAGACTGTCAAATCTGTGTTGACCGCATCCGTCGCCGGATCAAAGGCCGTATAACTGCCCGCCGTCTTCGAGAGACCCACGAAGCGGTACTTGCCGTTGTCGAGGTTCTGTGTGAAGTCGAGCGGCAGCGCCGTATAGGCTGTATTCGCCGCGGGCGCCGAGCCCTTCCGGAGCAGCACGGTCGCATTGTTGCTCGCCGTTCTTCCGTCGATAATGCGGAACTTCACGGCCTTATGGTAGGTCAGCACGAGCTTATCGCCGATTTCCGCCGGGAGCTCGTAAATCGCACCCGGGTTGGTCGCGAAGTCCGCCGGAAGCTGCGAGCTCAAACCACCGCCGTCAGGGCACCGCTCGCATTTTTTTCCGGACGGCATAGAGCGCGTAGTCGGTCTTGCCGATTGCCGCCGTGTTCAGGGCAGTCGTAATCGTAAAGTTCGCAATCCGCGCCGCCGCATCCTCCGGTACCGGGCGGTTTAAGACCGCGCCGTCAGCCGTTCTGGTCAGGCTGCGGAACAGTTTCACGTCGAGCATCCAGCCGAAGCGGAACGAAGCCTCGCCGCTGTTTCCGTCGGCCAGCGAAACCGCCTGTCTCACGTCCGCACTCGGCGCGCCCTTCTGGAGCTTAATGGTATAGGTCGCGTTGCTGTTGCTCGCCCAGACATCGTCCTCCTGAAGCTGCGGGCTGTTGAGCGCATCCCTGCTTTGTCCGGCGGATGTTCTCGGCGATGCCGAAACTGTTGTCGCTCGACGAGACCTGCAGTTCCACCTGATTCGCGCCGGGTGTGCTCTGATAGATCGGCTCAAAGACCGCGTTGCCGCTCACCGTGACGCTCTGACTGCGCAGTGCCGGGTTAAAGCCGAGCACACTGCCGCCGAGAAGCTGCCAGCGCACAAAAAGCCGCACCGGTGCTGTCGGTCGCATCGGCCGAGAGCATCACAATGTCGCCGCTCTTGGCATCGTCGATTTCTTTTCTCATCCGAGACCGGGAGCGTTGCGCCAGCTCGTGTGCAGGAGCAGGCGGCCGCTGTTTACCGGGTCGTTGTAGACCTTGACCGTGAAGGTGTCGTTTGCGACCGCGGCGCTCTGCGTCGCCGCCGGAACGGTCGTGCTGTATCCCGCCGCCGCATTCGCCGCCGGGTTCTGTGCGCTGCCGTTCGGCTGTGCGACAACCGTATAACTCTCGCCGGGTCAAGCCCCGTGAAGACCACGCCGCCGGCGCCCGGACTCACAAAACCCGGTGCGACCGCATTGCCCGCGTCGTCGACAAGCGCATATTGGCTGTTCGCATCCGCCGGGTTGACTGTAATCGAGGCCGTGTTATTCGAGGAATCCGGCACTGCCGTGAGGTTCGGCTGTGTCGCCGGAATCACCGCGAGCGCCTCCGGTCCCTTCTTATTGGCCGGGACCGCGGCAATATTGGTTCCGGCTGCCGGATTCTGATCGGATTCCAGCTCATAGATATGATAGGGCTGGCTCGGGCGGAGCCCCGTAAAGCCGCCTGTCGAGAGCGCAAGTCCTGTCATTGTCGCAACCACATTGCCGTTCAGATCTGTAACCGTATAGACGCGCGAGGTGTTCGGCGTGTTGACCCGAAGCTGTCCTGTGCCGTCCGCGCCGCTGACACTTGCGTCCACATTCGGCACCGCAAAACCGTGTCGCTGAGCGCGGCGATCAGGACAAAGTGCGCGGTATAGCTCTGCATTGCCCCTGCACCGTCAGACTGCCGAAGTTCTGATCCGTCGACACGAGGTTCCCGGCGTTGTCATACCAGCCCTCGAACTGATAGCCGATGTTCGCCGTGACCGTCGGTGCCAGGCTGCTGAGCGCCGTATCCTTTAACACCGACCGCACCGCCGTGCCGCTGATGCTGCCGTTCGCCCCGCTGAAGAAGCGCACCGTGCCCCAGTCGGCCGGGTTCTTTTGAACACATAGATGTACTTATTCGGTCCCGCAGCCGTGACCGAAAGCGAGTCCGTTCCGCTCAGCTTCGGTCCGTCCGGCGCAGTCCCGCTCGCATTTGCCTTGTACCAGCTGTCGCCGAGATAACTGGTGTCCGGTGTCGCTGAGATCCCGTGCAGCGTGAGCAGCTCGTCGAGCGTGTAGGTCTTCGGCATCGTCATCTGCTGTACGAGTACGCCGCTGAGCGAGCTGCCGGTGCCGCCGCCCTCCGTCTTCGCGGTGTAATAGACATTCGCAAAGGCGCTCGGATTCGGCTGATAGCGCACCACAATGGTCGCCGGGTCGGTCGTCGACTCATACTGATACTTCCGTTCGCCGTTGCGGTCGGCTGCTGGAGGATCTGCGGCTGCCGGGTCAGTGTTGCGGAATCCAGCGCGATTGCGCTGACCACCTTGTAGTTCGGCACATAGGGGAGGCTGACGGTCGTCAGACTGCCCGGTGCCGTCGGCCTCGATAATCGGCCGCGGCACATTGTTGTCCACAAAACCGCTTGTGTCGTCGTCACGCGAACTCTTCAGGACAATGCTGACCATGTTCGAGTAGTCCGGATTCAGTTTATAGATATACTTGACCTTGACATCCTGGTTCGGCATCCACTTGAAGCTGACCGGCGTCGGCGACACCGCATTAACCGCCGGCATCTGCAGATCGAAAAGGCTCTCCTCGAGACCCCGCTGTCTCACTAAAGGTCTCTGCCGTGCCGCCGGGCCACAACGGTCTTCGAGAGGGTCTTCTTTTCCTTGCCGCTCACGATTTCCGCCTTGTGGAACACATACTGGATGATGCGCCGCCGTATTGTCTTTCGGATTGTTTGCATCCGGAAGCAGTGCCGCCGTAAAGCGCGTCGTGCCGTTTTTGCACGCCCGCGCCGTCGCTCTCCGCGGCAAAGAGTTGTGCCGAGCCGACCGGCACTGTCATGCTGTTCTCAATATTCGAGGAATCCAGATAGACATAGCTCGTCGAGAACTTGAACTTCGATTCGTGTCCGGCTCGTAGTCAAACCGCATCGAGACGTTCTGGTTCGGCATATTGCTGTTCAGAAGCAGCGGACTCGTAATCGGCGACGGCACCGGGAAGCGCTCATCTCCGGGGAATCGTTGTGCCGTCCGGCCCGAGGCCGGAGGCACCGTTGACCGTGAAGTCCGCGGCTGCGGTCCTCGTTGCATCCGTGGAGCCCGTGCTCTTCACCGTGACCCCGGTGATTTTATAGCCCGGCAGGTCCACACTGCCCTTGCTCACAGCGCTCTCAACCACGATATCATCGTCACCCGGTCAAAAGTCCAGGGCGCAAATTCGCTTGCCGCGTCCGCTTTTTCTGCCGTGTCGTGAAGAGCTTGTAGTTCGCGCTGCCCATCCACTTCGCCCGGTAGACTGTCGTCGTGTGTAGGGAAACACCGGATCCATACCGACTTCCGGTCTGACATCTGCTTCGGTGCCCATGCTCGCACTGGTCGGAATAATCTTTTTCCATCCGGTAAAGGTATAACCCGTCCAGGTAGGCGGCGCGATATCGTCCTGCCCCCAGGGGAGCACCGGCTTACCGCCGGGCCAGGATGTGTTGGGTCTTGCAAAACTTCCCGCATAGTTATTGTCCATGTGCCCGGAAAAACGGTGCACTGGCGTTCAGCGCATGACCGGATTGACCATCGATGATATAAAAGCGCCCGGTCTGCGTCACATTGTGCCAACCCGTGAGATTCGGTGTCGTAGGATTTGTCGTAGCTGCATTCACCCTCGGCCCGCTCCCCGTGTCAAAAACAATTTTGGCGGCTGTGCCATAGCTACTCGCATGGTCGGGATTGGAATACCCGATACCCGATGTACTCGCATAGTCCGAGTAATCCACAGGCCCCGCTGCCTGTGCCGTCAGCAGCTGGGTCGAGAACAGGCTCAGCGCGAGAAGCGCGGTCAATGCCCTCTTTCTCAGTTTGTGTCGTTTCATTCTGTTCTCCTATCTATCGGGGCACCGAAGCGGTGCCCCGACATATTCAACGCCGCCACGCGCCGTTTGCATCGACGCGATAGCCGTCCGGCGTGGTCTCATTGACACATGGAGCCGTGCGGGCGAACCGTGTTCCCCGCCTTGTAGAACCACTTTTCGTTGACCGCATCGTACTCGTAGGTATATGCGGTCGTCTCCGGGGTGAAGTAGTACCACTTGCCGTTAATCTCCTGCCAGCCTGTCAGCATCACGCCCTGTCGTCGAATCCAGATAATACCAGTGTTTGTCCACTTCGTCAAAATGCCAGCCGTACTGCATCTTGCCGAGCCAGCTGTCGTTCGCCGTGTTGCAGTAGTACCAACTGCCCTGCTCGTCCTTAAACCAGCCGAAGTCCATAATACCGTACGAGTTAAAGTGATACCAGCCGTTTTTTTGTTCAGCTCGCCGTTTGCGTAGTCCAGCTTTTGCCCAGCGTCCCACCAGGCGGATACCGCCGTTCAGCGTGAAGATCCACCCGCGTGCTCCGGGTTCACAAGCTGCCAGTTTCCGTTCGTACTGACGGTATAGCCCGGCTCATAATCCGCATATAAAAGCCTTTCTTTGTCGCTTATTACAAAACAAAGTTTCTGCCGCCGCCGTATCGCGACAGTTGTTTTGTATCGGACAAAGATAGCAGGCAGGGCGGTGAATGTTCTCTTCACCGCCCCTGCCTGCTGAGTACTGTGTGTCTCGTTTTCGTTTTCTTCCGTCGCGTACCGCAACTTCAGCTGCCGGAACCGTTCAAAAATCTCAATCGGATGCGCCTCATAGAGAAACAGCATCGCGTCGTAATAGGCCGCCGGTACGCCTTTTCAGCCGATAGCTGCGATCCGGCAAGAGTCGCATCAAAAAGGTATAACCTTCGCCGAGCTGCATCATCCGCATGGGCTTCCGCACCAGTGCGGCAATCCGGCTCTCCTCATCCGAAAGCGCTGAAAAATAGAGGACATACTGCTGCCCTCCGCAAAACGCGCCTGTGCCGCCAACGGGTCACAGGAGACAAAGCTCTGCATGCTCCGCTTTTGCTTCACCCATGCTCTTAATATTATCCCGCACCTTCCAGACATCGGTGCCGATCGCGTAATAATCGTTTCCGAAGTTTTGCGCTAAGAGAACACCCATAGAGGTGTAAATCGGGTTTACCCGCTCAATGTGCCCGTCGTGTGCGGAAATCACAATCTTCCCTGGAGCCGATCTCCGCTTCGATTTTCCGAATGGCCCTCTACATTTTCCGCCATATCCCGGTCTCTCAGCGTGTTGGACTCTCGGTCGAAGTCCAGGATTCCATTGCCTGTCGGACGGTTGTGAGTTCCATCCGAAAGTCCCGCGCATCCGCATCCCGCATATCCGCATCACCGGCTTTCGCACGCAGCCCATCCAGAAATACAATCGCCTGTCCCGCACTTTCCGTACTTAAGGAATAGGGGGCGTCAGAACATTTTTAAACACCGCATCAAATTCCGCCTCCGTTGTAAGTCCGTGCGCGATACTGTACTGCTTTAAAAAGGCATAACCGGTCTCCGGGTTCTGCATATCAAAGCCGTAAAAGCGAACCTTTTTCTCTTCCGGCGCTGTCCGGTTCCAGTCCTGTATCCAGCCAAGCAGTTCCGCCATCTCTTTGGTGTGATAAATCGGGAACGAGAACTTTTGCACCAACTCTTCCGGCTTTCCCTCGCCGCTCTGCAAATAGCGGTTGATGTCGGCACACTCGCTGTAATCGGCCTCGAGCGCAAAGGCCGTATAGCCCTGTTTCTCGACCATCTCTCGCAAGACAGAGAGTTTCAGCTCCTGAAATTCACGGCTGCCGTGCACCCCTTCCCCGATGGCCAGGACGGACACATTGTCCGGGATATGATCCGCGGATAGGGACTGCATCTCTGTCCTGAGTTCCGGAATTTCCTGGTGCGCCTGTATCTCCTCTATTTTTTTGCTTTCCGAAGCGGAACAGCAAAAATTCCGAGCACGAGCAGAATGAGCCCTAAGAGCAATCGAACGCAGAACTTCAGCATTTTTTTCAGTATATTCAGCATGATACCATTCCTCCTTAGAACGACAATTCCTTCTTCCGAAAGCCCGGCAAGGGCAAGGATCAGCGGAAGCAGCATATACACCCGATTGCGAACACAAGAATTCCGACAAACGGCTTTCCGGTCAGTATAGTCGGCCTCGCACGCTGCGAAGCATCGAAGTGTAAAGAAAGGGTTGAAGACGTCCCACATTGTTTTTAAGCGGTCCCTGTCAAGAAAAATCATTGTAATCAGAATATACAATGCATTCGATGAGAGCAGCGCAAAGGCAATCACGCCCTGCAAACTGTTCTGCGTGAGGAAGCAAAGCGTCGCCGCAAGCTGCATAAACCCTGAGCGTCCGGAGAAATACCTGTGCGATGGTGAGGGCGACCGCCTCCGCCTCCGCGCCTGTGTAGAACAGATGGCGTATGCCCGGCAGCAGAAAAGCAGAGCGCCGCGGTCGGCAAGAGCGTGAAGAGCAGAAGCAGCGCGCATTCTCCGAATTTTGCGAGGACGATACCTTCGCGAGACGCCCGCGCCGATTGCGACCTGCATTGCCCGGCACTTAAAAATCGTCCGCATAGACAGAGACAAAGAGCAGCGTCCCTGATGACCAGTGGGAAAAAAATCGAGCGCGAACTCGGCCGCCCGACGCATATCGGCAGAAACCGCACCCTTGCCGCCGTAGAACAGAAGCAGCAGCGCAAGACAAAGTGCAAAAGCCCGAATTCCGAAGCGGACGCTTCGCTTTTTTTCAAAACACGCGAGATATCCGCAAACATATAGTTATGCATCTTTTTCTGCCTCCCGTCAGCGAAAAAAATAGTAGTCCTCAAGACTCTGCCCGTTTTCTTCCCGCCCGCAGATTCGAATGCCCGCCGCCTGCAACACCCGCTTGGCCCGCTCGAGATCCGAGACCCGTAAGCTCACGCAGTCATCTGCCCTCGGACCGTAACTCTGTCCGCGCAATCTCGCGCACCAGAGTGCCGTTCTCCAGAATACCGAAGCGATCCGCCGTGCTCTGAGTTCCCCTAAGATATGGGAAGAAAGCAGAATGGTACACCCCTCTTCCGCAGCCAGCTTCCGGAACAGCGCGCGCATCTCGGCAATGCCCTCCGGATCGAGACCGTTCACCGGCTCGTCGAGCAGCAGAATCTCCGGCTTCCCGAGCATCGCATTCGCAATGCCGAGACGCTGTCGCATGCCGAGTGAAAAGGCGCCGAACTTGGACTTGACGCCGGAAAGTCCGACGAGCGCTAACACCCGCCCGATTTCCGCCCTGTCCCGTATCCCCTTGACGCCGCAGTAAAAGCGCAGATTCTCCTCCGCGCTCAGATACTCAAAAAAATTACCGCCGATAAAGAAACCTATCTTTCGCCTTGCCTTTCGAAGCCCTGCCGGTGTCGTCTCTCCGTCAATCGAGACACGCCCGCCCTGTATCTCCGTGAGCCCCAGAATGGTTTTAAAAAGGGTTGTCTTTCCGGCGCCGTTTTTGCCGATCAGGCCGTAAATTTCTCCCTGTCTGACCGTTATGTTCAGGCCGTCCAGCACAGACTTTTTGCCGTAGCGCTTGCTGACCTCCCTAAGTTCAATCCGATTCATTCTTTGCCTCTCTTCTGTCATCTCTCTTTTGTTTGCGCTGCGGTCTGATGCGGAATCCGCAGCGCCCCCGGCTCTTCCGATTGACTTTCACTTGTTTGCAATAGTGAACTATCGACATAATACACCAATCTTCTATTAACTGCAAGCACATTTTTTGCCGCGGTGCTACAGCGGTCTTCGTATCCCCCGGATGATACGGATTGCGGCGACTCTGCAGGTGCTGCGCACAAAAAAAGAGAGAATGCTCTCGCACTCTCTCTTGTTCCATCTCAGTTAAAAACCTGCTGTCGTTTCGTTTGCCCCCGTATGGGATAAGCTTACTGAACAGCCGTTACGTTGACTGCCTGCGGTCCTCTGTTGCCGTCAGCCACTTCGAACGTGACCTTCTGGCCATCCTCGAGCGTCTTGTAACCCTCAGAGTTGATACCAGAGAAGTGAACGAAAATCTCGCTCTTGTCCGCATCGTCCGTGATGAAACCATAACCCTTAGTCGCATTGAACCACTTAACTGTTCCGTTGTGCATTGTCGTGCCTCCATGAATAAAATAATCCGTAATCCCCCGGGGCAACAAAGTGCGTGTCAGATCGACCATGGATGGAACCTCATGATCTCCGCTGTCGCGCGAATCCGTGTCCACTCAAATCACAATGTAACTATAGCAAGTATTATGATGAGTGTCAATGCGTATTTCGGTTTTTCTGTGTTGTTTTCACATTTTTATGAATGCTGTTTATTAAAAATTGTGCAAATTCACAGAGAGTATTCTGTCAAATCGCTGTCGCACAGCAACAGCTCCACGGCGAGCTGCTCACCCATGCGTCCGGATTTATAAGCTGTTTCCCAGGCCGCGGCGCGCCGTTCGGCGGCTGCGAGGCCGCTGAGCGAAAGTTGCCGCCCCATTTGCAAAAGTTTCCGTACCAGCCACTGGGGCTGTCCGGCAAGCTCCGCAATTTCTTTTTCCCGCTTTCCCTCGGCCGCAAAGGCCTTGACAAGGCGAAGCTGGCGGTACTGGCGGCTTAGCATCGCCAGAATGCGCCCGGGCTTTTCCTTGAGGGCAAGCAGGTCGCTGTAGAGCGAGAGTGCCCGGTCTGTCTTCCGCTCACAGCTCGCCGCAATCATATCAAAGATTCGATTTTCAACCGAGACCGAAATAATCGCCGCCAGGTCTTCCCGCGTGACCACATCCCGCGCGCCGAGGTAGGCAATCAGCTTTTCAAGCTCGCCGCCGAGCAGCTCCATGTCTCCGCCGACCGCCGCGAGCAGCTGCTCCAGCACACTCTCCTGAATTTTTTTGCCGCTCCGCAGCAGGTAGCGCGCTGCCCAGAGCTTCAGATCCCGCTCCGCCGGGTGCGCGCACTCCACAATCCCGCCGAGCTTTTGCAACTGCTTTTGTAGAGGCGCGTCCGCTTGTCGACACTCTCCTCCGAAAAAACCAGAAGGGTGCTTTCCGGCAGTGCGGGCAGGTAGTCCGCGAGCTTGTCGGCGCTCTTTTGGAAAAGGCCGCTCTCCTCGACGAAGACCAGGCGACGCTCCGCAAAAAAGGGCAGCGTATCGGCCGCCGCGATGATATTATCCTCGTTCGCCGCCTCTTCCCGCAACAGCGTGACATTCATGCTGTCGCCCGCAAACAACGAAAAAAAGCGGGCCTTATAATTCCTGCGGAGATAGCTCTCTCCGCAAAGAAGATAGGTCCCGCGAGAGCGCACCGCTTTTCAGTGCGCTCTCAAGTTCTGCTGTACTCACTTTTTTTCTTGTGGAAGGAACCGTAGCTGTGGCCGGGCTCCATCTTGACGCCGCGCGCCGCCGCAAGCTCACTGACCGTGACGAGCTGATAGCCTCTTCTGGTCAGCTCCGGAATAATGCGCTCTGCCGCCGCCGCACTCTGTGCATAGATGCTGTGCATGAGGACAATATCGCCGTCCTTCACCTGGCTCAGAACGACATTCACCGTATTGTCCGCGTTCTTGGTCTTCCAGTCCAGGGTATCAATGTCCCAGAGCGTCGCCGAATAGCCCATTGCCGCGAGCGTGGGACGCGCCTTGCCGCCGAGCGAACCGTAGGGCGGGCGCACCAGCGTTGCGCTCTGACCGGTTGCCTCGCGGATTGCGCGGTTGGTCTTCTGAATTGATTCCTGCACGGCCGGGCCGCTGAGTTTTGCGAGATTCTCGTGTGCCCAGCTGTGGTTGCCGAGCTCCATGCCGTCCGCCGCCATGCGCTGCACGGTCTTCTGGTGACGCGCCACGAGATTGCCGACCATAAAGAAAGTCGCGCGGCCGCCGTTTGCCTCGAGCGCCGAGAGAATCTGTGCGTCGTACTTGCTCGGGCCGTCGTCAAAGCTCAGCGCCACCATCGGGCGGTTCGGATCCACCTTTCGCACCGATGCCGCCGCGACCTCTGCCGGAGTCTCCCCCTTCTTCACGACCGCAATCCGCACGCCGTCAATGTGCGTGCCGACGCCGACTTTACCGGCATCCTGTCCGTTCGTGACCCAGTCGAGCCACTGTCCGTTCACCTGTGCCTTCGTGTATACATCAAAAGAAGACGCGAGATCGCCGTTCAGCCAGACACGAACGCCTTCGAGCGGCGCCGTTCCGCCTTCCACGCCGGCCACAGCGCCGTTCTCCTTCGTGCCGGTCCAGCCGCTGCCGCTCACATTGACCTGATACTGAATGGTTCCCGTCATGCCTGCCGGCTGCTCTCTGAGCGCCGCACGGAACGCCGTCGGGTAGGTGCCCGTGCGGGTCAGCATGTGGTTGTCCCCGGCCCAGCCGGTCCAGCCCTGTCCCTTATATTCCATCTCGTAGGAAAGGACTACCTTGCCCTCTTCCGCGTGTACGGGTGCCGAGAGATCTCCGGAAAGGTTACTCATACCAAGCGTCATTGCGAGCGAAAGTGCAACCGCCGCGATACGCTGAAAAATTGTCTGTTTTTTCATCGTTTTCTTTTCTGCCTCCTCGTTCATGATATTTCCCCCATTTGTTGCCTGAGAAGCACAAAGACCGTGCGCCTTTTCTTTCCATAGCTTTTCCGCGCACGATAGCGTCTATTATAACATGTTTTGTACTTATGACTACCCTAAAAGTCCTAAACTTTCCTTTAAAACGCGCACTTGCCCGCATTCCCCGCAAATGTTAGAATGAAAAAAATATAGCTTGTTTGAAAGGAGTCTTATGGCCAACGAGGAGGCGAGAAACCCAAGTCAGCCGACGCCGGAGGAAAAGAAGCCGGGTAATGTGTTTCTCTTCTATGTAATTCCCTTTCTTTCTCCTGAATCTTCTGATCTTTTTCCTGGTGACCCTGCGTCCCAAGTTTAAGCTTCATATTGAGGAGTCCGTCGATTTCCGCTCGGCTGAAATCGAACTGGAGATGCACCCGCGCCTGCCGCTCGCTGCGTTTGATGTCAAGCTCGACGACACACCGCTGAACCTTGAAAAATCTGGGCGGCGGTCACTATAAGACGAGTGTCGACAAGAACGGCACGCTGGAAGTCACAGTCCGCTATATCAACGGCATGAGCTGCACCCAGTACGAGCACATCGGCTCGGTCGACGATCAGCCCCCGCTGATTTCCGGCGAGGAGCTCGACGGCAACATGCTGACCGTGAGCTTTTGACGACGCCCAGTCCGGCGTGGACTATGATTCGATTTACGGCATGGACGCAAACGAGGAGCGCGTGCTCCCGCGCAGCATTGACGATGCCGCCCACACCGCTGTCTTCCAGATTACGACCGACCGCCTCGAAATTCACGCGTCCGATAAACTCGGCCACGAGGCTGTCTGCACTTCTCCGAGCTCGATGCGATGGGAAACGGCGGCGACAACAGCCACGAGTACCACACTTTACGGCGCCGACGAAAAGAAGCAGGGCGGCACCGCTGTCGAGGATGAGACGCGAGAGAGCGAGCGGAAGCAGAACAGCGGCAAGGCAGAGCAGAGCGAGAGCCGGACAAGAGCGACGAAAGAGAGCACGAGTGCCGCAAGAACAAGCACAGCGGCTCCCACCAAGGCAAAAAGAAAGCCAGACCGCCGCAAAGACAAGCACCGCCGCGCCCACCAAGGCAAAAAGAAAGCCAGACCGCCGCGTCCACCAAGGCGAAAGAAAGCAGCGCCGCAAAGCAGACAAGCGCCGCCGGCACAAAGGCAAAGGAAACTTCCGCCGCTGCGGGTACGAAGGCAAAGGAAAGCTCGACCGCCGCAAAGCAGACAAGTGCCGCTTCCGGCAAGGCAAAGGAGAGTTCCACCGCCGCAAAATCGGGCAATAAGGCAAATGCCGTCAACAACAGCGGCGCGCCCGCCCTGGGTGAAACTGTCTCCGGCGGAAAAGAGCGGCCCGGCAAAATCCACCGAGCCGAAGAAAAGCACTTCTTCGATTCAGGTGGTCGAACCGCTGAATCCGTAACTGCAAAGATAGAAAAGCTTTTCGAATCCTTCGGATTCGGGGCTTTTTGATTTACATTTCCGTGTCACTCAGAACAGGCCCTGCCAGAGATTGCCGAGCGCCGTGAGCAACAGATTGTTTTTGGTAGAGAAAGGTGAGCCATCCCTGTCGCCTCGATGCGCTCCAGAATCCGCTGCCGAGCGGCGTATACTGAAAGAGATTCAGGAGGATAAAGCCGAACCAGAGGAAAAAGAACCCTCTGCAAGTCCCAGCACAGCTCCCGCAATCTGGTTGATTCCGTGAATAATCGGGAGCGAGGTAAAGAGATTCAGCACGCGCATCAGAAGGTGCAGCAACATGCGAAACAGTATAAACAGCAGGCTGAAACCGAAGAAGTTTAGAAGCGTTCGCCCGAGGAAATCCGCCGCATACCGCTGAAAAACCGGTCGCGCCGAGTGCTTCCCAGGTTGTCGCCGTATTGTTGGTGCGAAGTCCCGCTTTCAGGCTGTCCGGAATGGGCAGATTTTCAATCACGCGGTCCCTGCCCCGCCGTGTCGTCGATCTGGCGGTCCGTCACGGTGTCAAGGCCTGTCTTCTCGAAATGTAGGCTCCGCGGCCGTCTGTAAGCCTCGTGTTCTTTGCGAGAAAAACTCGCCGTTACCGGCAGAGCCGTCCGCGCAAACAGGGTTGTCAGAATCAGGGCAGGAGGCTCACCGCGAGGCGAAGAAAGCCTCGCCGGTGACCGTCCAGCATCATGCCGAGGAGAAACAGGGCGACGAGCAGGGCGAACCAGTTCCGATCGAGCCAGGTGCTGAGTTGCGCTCCCATCAGCCGAGGAAATCCTCTTCCTTCAGAATCAGGAGCCCGTCTTTGTTATAGCGCTTGGAGAAGAGCCCGCCGAGTCTTCTGCTGAGCGGCGGCTTCTCCGCGCGATCGGCCGCTTCTTCAATCAGAGTCTCCGCATTTTTTTCCGCGTGAGCTTTACATTGTCCGCCCGCAGAAGCTCAATCCGCTCGTAGAGGCATTCATGCTCTTGCCCGTAATCACACAGTCGATATTGCGCGCGTAGACCGCCGCATAGTTCTGCAAACGCATCCTTGGTCATCGGCTCGTTCTCATAGAGACGCTTCTTATCGGCCCTCGAGTTTTGCGAGTTCCTCCGCATGCGTGCGCGCCTGCCGTGTTGCCGCCTGCGCTGCCTCCGTGGCCTGCGCTGCTCCCGGGACCTCAGGTCTCTCCCTGTCTCCGCTTGTCTCGCTGCGGGTGCGCACCTGCACGGTCTCTTCCTTGACAACACTCGCTGCCGGTGCGGCGGCGGCACCGACCGCCTGCGCTACATTGTTCTCCCGCGCCTTGGCGAGTTTCTCCCGCTCCGCTTCCGCGGCCTTTTTCTCGGCCTCGGCCCTTTCTCTCTCCGCCGCTTCTTTAGCGGCCGCTGCCGCAAGCGCTTCCTCTTCCCTGCGGCGCGCCTCTTCTTCCTTGCGGCGCGCTTCCTTTGCCTCCAGAGCGCCTCTTTGTCACTTCTTCCTGACGACGCGCCTCGGCCTCCCGGTACTTCGCCTCCGCCGCAAAGTATGCCTTCACATCCTCGCGCTTGTCCGCCGTGTGGAAAACCTTTTCCACTTCGGGGTGCGACGCGCGGAGTCTGGTGAGCTGCAGCGGATTGTCAATCAGAAGCACGGTGCGCATGCCGCCGTCCGCGGCAATCAGCTGAATCAGCTCGCTGAGGCTCACATCGCTCAAATCGCCCGCCTCTTCGATGATGAGGTCGCGGCCTGCCGTCTTCTCCGCGGAATTGCGGACGCCGTAAACATTGAGGCGCTCTGCCTTCACCTTGGCCGCCGGACGCTTGAAGCCGGTCACGGCCTGCGCCTCCTTGAGGCGTTCCACCGCCCCCTGCAGTCCTTCTTCCGGAGTTCTTCCCTCAATCAGTGCGTTGAACGAGCCCGGCGTCCGGAGCAGTTTCGGCTGCTTCGGTCTGGGCTCTGCGGCCGCTGCCTCTTCCGCAAGCGGCTCTTTCGCGGGGCTCACGGCGCGCTCTGTCGCCGGTGTCGCTACGTTCTCTTCCGTCGCCGCCGCTTCGGCCACGGCGTTGACTGCCGCCTCCGGTTTACCTGCCGCCGCTTCCGCTGTCTCTTCCGCGGTCTTCGCATCGGCCTTCTCTGCGCCTTGTTCCGCGGGGGCAGCCGCAAGCTCCGCCGCCTTGACGGGCGCCTCTTTGACGGCAGCCGCGGTCTCCGCACTCCCGCCCGTCTTGACCGGCGTCTCTTCGTCGATAACCGCGGTCTCTTCGGTCTTCCCGGCGGGTTTCTGAATCAGCTCTGCCTCTTTGTCCTGCTCAAGGCGACGCAGTTCCGCCTCTTCCCGCGCGAGCTGTTCCCGTCTCTCCTGTCCGGGGAGTTTCGGCAGCACTTTGGTCTCATCGAGCTTCGCCTCGCGGGATCTCAGTTCCTCTTCAATCTCACCGGCGCGCGCCGCCGCCCGCGCTCTGGCTGCCGCGCTCTCTTCCTCATAGCGGAGTCTGTCCACCATGAGCTGCTCGGTGCCCGGAAATTCGGAATCGGCCGCGCGCTGCTCGGTCGACACCACATACTCGCGCGAAGGGCGGGAACTCTCCTCGCGATAGCGCTGTTCTACCGTGCGTGAATCCGCAATCGGCGCGCGCTCCGTCACTGCCGCACTGTCTAAGGTCGGCACACTTCCCGTTTCCGCCGCTGCCGCTGTCTGCATGCTTTCCGTCGCGACCTGCATCGGCGCCGCGCTCTGCGGCTGTGAAACCGTTGCCGCGGCCCTGCGTCCGAGTTTCTCCTCCTCGAGACGGCGGAGATGCGCGTCGATTTCGGCATCAATATCGTTCTGCGCGGGCGCTTCCTGCGGCTGCACGGCCTCCGTCCAAGAAGGCACACCGGTCGTCGCTGCTGTCGCCGTTTGGAAGGTCGGCACATTGCGATAGCGATCCTCCTGCGCAGCCGCATACTGCTCGGTCAGCGCCTGCGTGGGGACCGGAGCCGGATTCGGTGCCGCCGGGGTTTCCGGTACAATCTGTGCCGCCATCGGCTGCGGCGCTATCCCTGCCGCTACGCCGCCGACATACTGCGGCATTGCGACCGCGGGCTGCGGCACCGCCGCTTCCCGAACTGCCGTATTGCCGTACGGCACACTCTCCGTGTACTGCGGCGCGGCAACCGGCGCTGCGGTGAGCGGCGGTACGGTCTCCGGCGCCGCTGTGAACGGCGGTACGGTCTCCGGCGCTGTCATGACAGGCGGCACTGCCTCCTGCGGCTGCAGCGAAAACTCCGGAATCACCGGCACGGACTGCGAAAACGCCGGTGTCACCGGCGCTGTCTCCCGCACGGCATTCTGACGCGGCGAGCTTGCCGGCTGGTAGTATATTTCTCCGGCAATGCTCTGCTGGTACTCGTTCAGCGGCTCGCCCTCGCCCTCCGCCTTTAAGCGCAGCGCTTTCTGCACCCACTCGCCGGAACCGAAGAGTATGGTAATGCGGTCGCAGAGATCCAGGCAGGCGTCCCGCATTCCCGCCTTATGGTAGAGCTCGGCGAGCTCGTACATCCACTCTTCGGAGATTTCTCATTCACATACTCTTCGAGCGGCGGAATCAGCTGCTGCGGCTGTGCGCCCTTTGCCTTTAAAATCTGATAGCGAAGCAGCTTCTGACGGGAATCCTGCAGGCGCGAGCTTCTGAAACTCCTCGAAGCACTCCTCCGCCTCGTCAATGCTCCTCGACCTTCAGGGCGAGCTGCGTCAATTTAAAGAGGCCCCGCCCCATCGGCGTTCTCTCGACCGCGAGGAGCAGAATATCCTTTTGCCTCCCGATACTTCTCGTTCTTCTCGTAAATCTCGAGACCTGCGTCAGAAGACTCACATTCGACACGCGTCTCCAGTCGATTTTATCGGCAATCTTCATTGCCGTCTGATAGTCACTAAGCCCTGCGCCTGCTTGCGCATCTGCTCCACTTTTACGTTCAGTTCGTGCTTGTCCATCCGCTTCCTTTCCGCCTCTTAGAGCTCCGTTCTTCCTTCCAGGGCACGCAGGAGCGTGACCTCATCGATATATTCCAGATCGCCGCCCACCGGAACCCCGCTCGCAATTCTGGAGACTTTGATGCCTGTCGGTTTCACGAGCTTCGCGATGTACATCGCGGTGGTCTCGCCCTCCAGACTCGGGTTGGTTGCAATGATGACCTCCTCCACATCGCCCTCCAGACGCCGCATCAGTTCTTTGAGCTTGATGTCCGAGGGACCTATGCCGAGCATCGGTGAAATGGCACCGTGCAACACATGGTAGACGCCTTCGTATTTTCCCGTTTTTTCGTAGGCGGCGAGATCTCTCGTGTTCTCGACCACCATAATCTGCCGGTGATTGCGCTTTGCGCTCTTGCAAATCGGGCAGAGCTCCTCATCGGTCAGGGTAAAACATTCCTTTGCAATAGCGCACGTTTTGCCGCGCGCTGCGAATGGCATCGGTCAGAGACGCGACGCGCTCTGTCGGCATATTGATGATATGAAACGCAAGGCGCTGCGCGGACTTTCTGCCGACGCCCGGCAGCGCCGAGAGCTCTTCCATGAGTCTCGTGATTTGTTTGCCGTAATAGTCCATGAAAATCCGTTCTTTTGCTTAGAAGGGAAGTCCGCCGGTCAGCTTGCCCATCATCTGCTGGTTCTCGGCCTCCGCCATGCGAAGTGCCTCATTGACCGCCGCCTTGATGAGGTCCTCAAGCATCTCGACATCGTCCGGATCCACGGCGTCCTTGTCCAGGGTAATCTTGCTGACCTCCCGGCCGCCGACCACCGTGACGCGCACCGCACCGCCGCCGGCCGTCGCCTCAAACTCCTTGCTCTCGAAAGCCTTTGCCTGCTCCTCCATCTGCTTTTGCATCTTCTGGAGCTGTTTCATCATATTGTTTGCGTTGCCGGGCATACCGTTAAATCTTGCCATATTTTTTTCTCCTGTATTTTACTGCCTGCGGCGCACTCATTCTTCCCGCTCCAGCGGAAAATGAATTTGTTCCCGCAGTTCTTCCTCTGTCATGCGATAGCTCCGCGCCGCCGTCTGACCGGTCTTTCGCGCGAGCCCCAGTTGAAACTCCTTGCCGTAGCGCTCCCGCAGACAGTTCCGCAGAGCGTCAAGTCCCCCGTTGCCGAGAACGCCTTCCGTCACCTCATTGGGACAACAGACGGTCAGCTTGCCGCTCTCTTCCGCAATGAGCTCGCAACTGTGGAGTGCCGGGGCGTACATACCGCCGAGACTCTCCGCAATGCTGCCGAGCTCACTCCGGACTTTCATGAAGTCCTCGTAAGCGGGACGCGACAGAGCAATTTCTTTGACTTCCGCGCGCGCTGTATTTTCCGGCGCGACTTCCGTCTCTGCGGGCGCGGGCGTTACAGCCGCCGCGGCCGGGATACCGTTCTTTGCGACATCCTGCAGGCGCTTCTCAAGGCGCGCAATCCGCGAGAGCAGCGCATCGCCGTCGGTGTCCATCTCCGGTTCCGCAAGCCGTATCAGCGCGAGCTCCGTGAGCGTCCGCTTATCGGACGCATAGCGAAGCTGTTGGGACAGCTCTGCCTGCACGCGGATTGCCCGGAGCAACACGGCCTTATTCGCGAGTTCCGCATCCGCGCGGAGCAGTTGCAAGCGCTCGCCCGCGCTGTCCACAAGTCCCTCGGCGTGTTCCGCCGTCTTTAAGACCAGCAGGTTCCGGAGGTACCAGAGAAAGTCCGCATTGAACTGCCCGAGTTCCCGCCCCCCTCGAGAAAGGCACGGTTGAGAAGTGCCAGCGCCTCACCGGTCTTGCCGTAGAGCAGGGCGCGAAACAGTTTCGAGAAGACCTCGACATCCACCGCGCCGAGTATGTTCAGCACGGCCTCATAGCGGATCTCTCCGTCCGGACAAAAGGCGACACACTCGTCGAGCAGACTCAGCGCATCGCGCATCGCGCCGTCCGCCTGCGCCGCTATGTAGCGCAGTGCGGCCTCTTCCGCCCGAATATGCTCGGCAGCTGCGAGTTCCGTAAGCCGCGCCGCAATGGTATCCGTCGTGATGCGCCGGAAATCATAGCGCTGGCAGCGGGACAACACCGTGACCGGAATTCTGCTCTGCTCCGTTGTCGCGAGAATAAAAATCACATAGGACGGCGGCTCTTCCAGCGTCTTTAAGAGCGCGTTGAACGCGCCGCTCGAGAGCATGTGCACCTCGTCGATGATAAAGACCCGGTACTTGCCGTCGGTCGGCGGATATTGCACCTGCTCCTTGATGTCGCGGATGTTGTCGACACCGTTGTTCGACGCCGCGTCAATCTCCTGCACATTCATCGAGCTCTCCGAGAGAATCGCTCGACAGGATGCGCAGACCCCGCAGGGGTTTCCGTTGACCGGGTTCTCGCAGTTGACGGCGCGCGCCATAATCTTGGCGACACTTGTCTTTCCCGTGCCCCTGGTTCCGCAGAAGAGATAGGCGTGCCCCACACGCCCCGTCTCGATTTGATTCCGGAGTGCCGTGCAGACGGCATCCTGTCCCTTTACCTCGTCAAAGTTTTTCGGTCTCCACTTCCGGTAAAGTGCGACATAGGCCATCTCAGCGGTCTCCGAACGAGAGTCCGAGAAGTCTCGCCTCTTCGACAATCGAAGAGTTCGGATCCACGGTCTTTAACTTGCCCGCCGACTCCTCGAGCGGAATGCTCGTGATCTCATTGTTCCGAATGACCACCATCTCACCGAAGCGGCCCTCGCTGATCAGCTTTGCCGCGCGTGCGCCGAGACGCGAAGAGAGCACGCGGTCATAGGGATTCGGCGCACCGCCGCGCTGGGTGTGACCCGGCACGGTCACGCGGACTTCCTGTCCGGTGATGGCCTGAATCTCCGCGCCGATCTCGTAGGCAACCGAGGGATAACGGCGCGATGCGAGCTTTGGTCTTTCTCTCCTTCTTGCTGAGCGCCGCCGTTTCCTTCGAGATTGCGCCCTCCGCGACGACAATAATCGAGAAGCGGCTGCCCGCCCGCTGGCGCTTCTGCAGCGCCTCGATGATCGCCTTGATATCATAGGGAATTTCCGGAATCAGAATGATGTCCGCGCCGCCCGCAATGCCCGCATAGAGCGTGAGCCAGCCGACTTTATGTCCCATGACTTCGACAATAAAGACTCTGCCGTGGGAAGCCGCCGTCGTGTGAATGCAGTCAATCGCGTTAGAGGCGATTTCAATGGCGCTCTGGAAACCGAAGGTCTCATCCGTGCCGAAGAGATCGTTGTCGATGGTCTTCGGCAGAGAGACGATGTTCAGCCCCTCCTGCCGCAACAGATTGGCCGTCTTCTGGCTGCCGTTGCCGCCGAGCACGCAGAGGCAGTCGAGCCCCAGCTTCCGATAAGTCGCTTTCATCAATTCCACTTTGTTATTGCCGTTTTCGTCCGGTTGTGTCATCTGCTTGAACGGCTGCCGGCTGGTGCCGAGCAAGGTGCCGCCCCGCGTGAGAATGCCGGAAAAATCATTCTTCAGGAGCAGGCGGTAGTCCTCATACATGAGGCCGCGATAACCGTCCCGAAAGCCGACAATGTCCACGCTGTCATACAGATTGTAGAGCGCTTTTGCGATGCCGCGCATCGTCGCATTCAGCGCCTGGCAGTCGCCGCCGCTGGTCAGCATACCGACGCGGATTCGCCCGCCCTTCTTCTCTGCCTTTGCCTTCTCCAACTTCTCTTTTTCTAACTTTTCTCTCTGCCATATCCGACTCCTCCAGACGCTTCCGTATGCGCACTCTCCGACCGCATACCTTTTCAAAAGTATACGACAGATCCGCCTATATCACAAGAAAGCCCCACGAAAAAAAGACGGCTCTGCCGTCTCTTCCTCTGTACATCAATCAAAAACAAACCGCACATCCCGCTTTGAACGGGAGCCATGAACGTTACCGCGGCAGCCAGCTCGGCGACGGCGATCCCGCATCGCCCGTACGCATTTGCTTAGTGCTGCTGCATTCCTGCCCTGACACGGTTCGCAAAGGTCCGCTGCGCGGGGGCCTCGCGTCTACGCCGCTTACCGTGGGCTGCTTCACAGCTCTGCACGCCCGAGGCGGGATATCACCCCTGCTATGGCGGACTGCAGGTGCAGGGAACCGCCGTCTCCCCGGCTGTGCGGACTTTCAGTATACGGGAGGCGGCCGTCCTTTGTCAAGATAGGACCGGACTCAGAAGAACTCCGGATCGTAACACCAGAGCTGATGGTAAAAGAGGTACACCATAAAGACCAGCTCGCCGTTTAACAGTTCGGTGTAGGCAAAGGGCATCGGAATTGCTTGTAAAACTAAAGTTTTCAAGAAAATACAGACCAGTGCCGCGAGGCAGAGCTTCAGCGAAAGACGCAAATCGCCGCGGAGCTTCCCTGCGGAAGATGCCGCACAGGCTCAGCGCCAGCATCATATTGTTCAAAAACAGGTTGAACGCCGCAATTTCATGCCTGTCGCCGGTCATATACTGACTCGCGCATTCTGACAGCAACAAAATCTGATAGACAACCGCATATCCGATGCGAAACAAGCGAAAGCATCGTTCTGTGCGCTGCATGGGGATTCTCCTTTTACTATTCTTAATTTAACCAGTATTAAGTATAGTATGCCCCCAGAACTTTTGCAAGCAGTATCGGAATGATTTGTAAAATTTAGTGTTAAATTATCTGTAAATTGTCTCTTTATTATCTATAATTCCTGCTTTCTCGCTCTGTTCTGCCTTACGCTTTGCGCGGAGCTCCCGAAAGAAGTCCCTCATGAGCGCGGCGCAGGTATCTCCGAGCACACCGGCTTCCACACTGACCTGATGGTTAAAGCGCGGCTCGTCGAGCAAATTCAACACCGATCCCTGCGCAGCCTGCCTTCGGATTGAGGCTCCGTAGACCACCTCGCGAATCCGCGCCTGCACAATGGCACTCGGCACACATGGGGCAGGGGCTCCAAGGTCACATAGAGCGTACAGTCCTCGAGTCGCCAGTCGCCTTCCTTTTTGCAGGCCTTCCGGAGCGCAAAGAGCTCTGCGTGCGCCAGGGTCTGCCGGTCTGTCATGCGCCGGTTATAGCCCCGCGCAATAATTTTTCCCTCTCTCGCAATCACACAGCCAATCGGTGTCTCGCCGAGCGCCCCCGCCTTTGCGGCCTCGCGGATTGCCGCCCGCATCAACTGTTCATCCGTCATTTCGCTTTCCCGCTCTCCTTATGATATACTAGACACAGCGCGGTCTCATACCGCGCTGTGACTGGAACGTTCATTTTAACACAGCGAGGAAAGCATATGCAGAGAATTCTGGTTTGTGACGATGACCACGAAATCGTCGAGGCAATCAGCATCTACCTCACCGGCGAAGGTTTCAAGGTTCTGCCCGCCTATGACGGTGCGGAGGCGCTGGAAATTATGGAACACACCCCCGTGGATCTTCTGATTGTCGATGTCATGATGCCCGGTCTGGACGGCATTCGCACCACGAGACAGGTTCGCGAGAAGAGCTCCATCCCGATTATCATTCTTCCGCGAAAAGTCCGAGGACAATGATAAGATTCTCGGCCTGAACATCGGCGCCGACGACTATCTCACGAAGCCCTTCAATCCGCTGGAGCTCGTGGCGCGCGTCAAGAGTCAGCTGCGCCGCTACACGGAGCTCGGCAATGTGGACAGCCGCGACAACATGCATCTCTACACGGTCGGCGATCTCGTGATCAACGACGAGACCAAGGAAGTACAGGTGAGCGGCAACAATGTAAAGCTCACGCCGATTGAGTACAACATTCTCCTCCTGCTCGTCAAAAACGCGGGCAAGGTTTTTCTCGATCGATGAGATTTACGAGAAAAATCTGAACGAGGAGGCTATCGGCGCCGACAACACGGTCGCCGTGCACATCCGCCACATCCGCGAGAAAAATCGAAATTAATCCGAAGGAACCGCGCTACCTGAAGGTTGTCTGGGGCGTCGGCTATAAGGTGGAAAAGAAGCCATGAAACCGGTCTCACGGGCAGAGAAAGTCTCTTTCTACCAAAAGACTTTTTTGCTCACCCTCCATCTTCTGGCACTGTTGCTCTTTCTCTCCGGCATCTGCCTCCTCTACGGGAGCTCCGGCTTCCGGGAGGGCTTAAGCTGGGTGAATCCGGAACACTACGAGGATTCGCCCGCTTTCGAGGCGCTGCTCCGCGACCGCGTGCAACAGCTCCTCGGTTATGTCCGCTACCGCGATGTCTTCGAGACCGACGGAAAGTTTGACGCGGACAATGAAGTCTTCTCCTATTCGGACGGCAACGGCGCGGAGAAATTGTTCAGCGTGTCGGATGTCCTGAACTACGCCAAAGAGCACGGCTATTCCTTTGACAACGACTACCGCGTGATACACGACGATGCCGCGCCGGGCGGCGACGGGCAGACCTATCCGATTACCTGGCGCGCCTACCGCGAGACCCAGAAGGCGTCCGGCCCCGGCTCCGCCTTTAAGACCCTGGACACCATGACCCGCGAGGTCATGCAGTGCCTCGGCGACTACTATCGCGGCGTCAAGCTCTTTAACACCGGCAACTCCAATCTCTATTATTTCCTGCAGATTGAGGGGCGAAAGGACTACACCAACCGTCCGGGCTTAACCGATGCACAGGCGCGCTCGTTCGGCCGCTATGCGATTTTCAGTTCCGATAATCCGCTGCCGAACAACAATCTGCCCGAGACGCCGAACAAAATCCGCTCGCTGCTGCTCGACGAAATTGCGAGCCGCACGGCGGAATACCACCTGATTCTCGCAGTCGATACCAACCATCCGCTGAAGGATGCCTTTTTACCAGGGCGTGCTCGACTATGCCAAGCAGCGCGCACACTACGCCCTACGGAGCTGGCGCTGCTTCTCTCGGGTGCGGACTCATGATAATCAGCTTTCTCCTGCTCTCCTTCCTCTCGGGGCGCAGAGGCAGAGGTTCCCGCGAGGTTTTTCTGTTTTCCTTTGACCGCCACCGCTTCGAGAGCAATTTTCTTCTGCTCTCTCTGCTCTGCGCAGTCGCCAATTTCCTGGCGAATCAGGTCATCGCGTGGCTGTTCCGCCTGATTTTGCCCTCCGGCTACTGGGACTTCTCGAGAAGCTGCTCTTCGCGGCGATTGTTCATCTCTTCTTCCTGATTTTCTATTTCTCGGTGCTCCGCACTTACAAGGCGGGACAGCTCTGGCAGAACAGCTTCCTCCGGGAACTCACGGACAAGCTGAAAAATCGCGCGAAAGATGTGAGCTTTGCCCAGCGCATCACGATCTACTATCTGATTTTCCTGCTCGCAAATCTCGCCGGCGCGACAAGCGTGACGCTTCTGCTACACGGAAAGTCGCTGAATGCACGCCTTGAGGCGCTGTCCCTCGCGCTCCTCATCTGCATCCTGGATCTCTGGCTCTACCAGCACCTCTACCAGAAGCAGGCCGAGAACGATGAGATTGCGAGCGCCATCAGCACGCTGGACGCGGAGCCCGACCGCAGTGAGCGGCTCCTGGATCCCGCACATTTCCACGGGCGCGAGGCGAAACTCGCGAGCACGATCAACAACATCAGCAACGGTCTGCAGCGCGCGCTGAATGACAGTGTCCGCTCCGAGCGCATGAAAGCCGAACTGATCACCAATGTGTCACACGACATCAAGACGCCGCTCACCTCGATCATCAATTACATCGACCTGATTCGGAGAGCCCATCCCTCCGATCCCGCGGTTCAAAAGTATGTCGACATCCTCGAAAAGAAATCGCAGCATTTAAAAACGCTGACCGAGGATCTCGTAGAGGCAAGCAAGGCTTCGACCGGCAATGTGCAGATTGATCCCGTCAAGATTAACTTTGTGGAGCTGGTCGAGCAGACCAACGGCGAGTTCGAAGAGCGCTTCGAAGAGCGCAGTCTGACGCTGATACCGACACTCCCGACCGAACCGCTCTATATTTTTGCGGACGGCCAACATCTCTGGCGCGTCCTCGAAAACCTCTACAACAACGCCTGCAAGTATGCGGCCGCAAATTCCCGCATCTATGCGGAAGTCTCGGCGGAGGAGGGCTTTGTGAGCTTCACGCTGAAAAACATTTCGGCGAGCGCCCTGAACATAAGCCCCGAAGAGCTGACCGAGCGCTTTGTGCGCGGCGACCGCTCCCGCACGACCGAGGGCAGCGGCCTCGGCTCTCGATTGCGAAGTCGCTCACGGAACTGCAGGGCGGCACGCTGGATATTCAGATCGACGGCGATTACTTCAAGGCCCGCGTGCGGTTCCGCGAGGTAAGCGACTGATACAAAGCCAACAAAGAGTTATAGGACAAAAAGAGTTGGTAAAAAACCCCGCAACGCTAGTAGAATCAAGCGTTGCGGGGTTTTTATCTTCTTTGAAACAAGATGAAGGGTGGACAAAAAGAGTTGGTGAAAAGTGCTTCAAACCCTTGAGATACAAGGCTTTTCTCTGCTTACATCTTCCTTGAAACAGTATGTTTGGAGGAAAACGTCATGAAGCATGCTATTTGTCCTTCTTGTGGTGGGCCTTGTATTAAATACGGGAAGAATAAGTCCGGAACCCAACGGTGGCGTTGCAATGCCTGCTCAATGATTATTACGCCCAAGTTTGATAACGCAGCAAAACAGCTACAAGTCTTTTTAAAGTGGTTGTTTGGCAAGCAGACACAACGTGAGATGCCTGCTGAAGGAAGAACATTTCGAAGAAAAGCTAAACAGTTTTTGGGATATATGGCTGATGCCTCCTCGGATTGAATCTGAAAGAGATGTGGTCTTTGTAGATGGTATCTACATGGGGCGCAAAGCGTGCGTATTAATCTGTTGTGATGCGCAACATGTACTTGGTTGGTATCTGTGCAGATACGAGCATTCAGGCGCTTATAAGGCGTTATTATCACGAATCGCAGAGCCTAGGATGGTTGTATCAGACGGCGGTACCGGCTTTGCGAAAGCTTTGAGACAAACCTGGAAACATGCCAAGCTTCAACGGTGTACATTCCATGTGTTCAGTCAAGTGAGACGATACACGACTAGCAGGCCTAAAACCTTGGCTGCGATGGAGTTATATATACTAGCCAAAGACCTGTTGCATCTGAAAAACAAAGTCGAGGCAGAGAAATGGGTTCATCGGTTCATAGACTGGATGGAACGATACCAAGCCTTTTTGAACCAGATGACAGTAGACGAGAATGGACAACGTCGACCGACTCATGAACGCCTTTTGAAGGCTCGAAACTCGCTTATACGATTGATTCGTGACGGGACTTTATTTACATACTTGGATGAAGAGTTGTTGCGTACATTGAAAAAATTCCTTCAACAAACAATCAGATCGAAGGGGGTGTAAATGCAAGGCTTAGAGCCATGCTTAGAGATCATAGAGGTCTAAACATAGAGAGACGAATAAAAGCGGCTTTCTGGTGGTGCTACATGCACTCACCAGAGCCGCTTTCTGCAAAAGAACTGTTAAAGGTAATGCCAACGGATGAAAGTATTGCGGAGATATACAAACGGCTCTCGCCGCAGAAAAAGATAGAAAGTTCAATCCCGACATGGGGTGATGCAATAGTATGGAGCGAGCTTCATAGGACATCTCCCTACCCCGAACTCTGGAGCTAGCACCAACTCTTTTTGTCCGCTTAGCCCCAACAAAAAAGCATCCGGAAAACCGGATGCTTTTTTTGTTCCGCTGCCTCCGAGGGCTCACCGTAAGCTTTGCCAGTAGGAGGCACCCTCTTTGATTTCTTCCCGGAGAGCTCCCTGCTCTTCGAGATATTTCAGGCAGGCATACGTCTTAAACCAAATCTGAATACAGACTTCACGCTCCTTTTCCGTGAGCGGCCTTTGATAGCGGCGGTATGCCATCGCGCCGATATCCCGCAAGAGAAGCGGTTCTCCCGCAGCGCGGACAATGTGATACAGATTTTCACAGTGCCGGTGATAGTAGCGTATGGTCTTCTCGACCGCCGTGCGCGGGTTCCGAAACGGCGCGCCGTGCCCCGGCACAAAGAGATAGTCTGAAAACCGTGCCGCCGCCTCACCGAGCGAAGCGATGTAGGACGAGAGCGCATTCGGGAACTCCTCGATGTTGCTCACAATCGGCGCGACCTCCTCGAGAATATGGTCGCCGCTGAAGATAAACTTCTGCGCCCGCGAGAAGAAGCCGAGCTCTCCGCGCGTGTGTCCCGGCAATGCCGCGACTTCGAGGCGGTAGTCGCCGACCTGCCGGCAGTCGCCCGGCCGTATCGGCAGATACGGAAAATCCCAGACCCCTTCATAGCCCTCGCCGAAGCAGTCGGCGGCCTGCCAGAACGCCTCGTAGGTCTCCCGGTTATAGGTCTCGAGACCGACCAGGCGAAAGAGCTGCCGCCGCCCTGCCTCATCCATCAGGAGGGTATTCAGAATCGCACTCTGATCCATGTCCTCGGGGTTCACGAAAATGCGTGCCCCCTCGGCCGCGAGCGCCCGCGCCTGTCCGAGATGGTCCTTGTGGCCGTGCGTAATCAGCACATCCAGACCGTCCGGCCGGAAACCGAGTGTCCGCATGACCTCCCGCAGCGCTGTGCCGCAGGACGGATCCGCCTTCTCCGGAAAGCCGCAGTCAATCAGCACACTGCGCTCGCCGGCGGCACCGCGAAGAAAGCTGTAATTCAGATGACGGACGCCGACCATTTCGGTCTCAATCTCCGCCACATAGACGCCCGGAAAAATCTCCCGTATCATCCGAGCACCAGTTTTACCGCGCCGTAGATACCGGCGTCGTTGCCGAGTTCCGCGAGCACCACGCGCCCGCGGTTTTGCGAAATTTTCGTGTAGCGGTCGTAGTAGACCTTAACTTTATCGAGCAGATACGCGCCCGCGCGGGACACGCCGCCGCCGATAATAAAAATTTCCGGGTCTATCGTCATGCAGAGCATTGAGATGGTCTCGCCGAGATACTTGGCGACGGTCTCCATGACCTCGTCCGCGAGGCCGTCACCGGCTCTCCCGAGGTCACAGACATCCTTTGCCGTCAGCTTGTCGCCGAGGGCCCGGAGCCCGCTGTCGCGCGTCTTCTCCTGTGCAAGGCGACGTCTCGCCTCGCGGACAATACCGGTGGCACTCGCAATCTGTTCGAGGCAGCCGACCGCGCCGCAGTTGCAGGGCTCCGTTTCTCCGTCGCGAACATGGATATGTCCCACCTCGCCCGCGAGGCCGTGCTTTCCGGTCACGATTTCGCCGTTCATAATGACGCCGCCGCCCACACCGGTGCCGAGTGTCAAAAGCACCGCATTGGCCGCGCCCTCACCGCCGCCGCGCCACGCCTCACCGAGCGCCGCGACATCTCGCATCGTTTCCGACCTCGACGCGTACGCCGTCTCAACAGCTCCGAGAGAGCTCGCGCGCCGGGTACATTTCCCGCCAGTGCAGATTGACGCCCACCTCAACATAGCCCGTCGGCTGCACGGGACCCGGCACGCCGATTCCCACGCCGAGCAGCTCTGCCTTCCCCTGAAAGGTCTCTTCCATCGTCTTCCGAATGCTCTCGGCGATGTCCGGCAATATATGCGTGCCGTTCTCACTCGTGTCTGTCGGAAACTCCCACTTTTTCAGAATGGTTCCGTCCGGCTGAAACAGGCCGAGCTTTTACGCTGGTCCCGCCGACGTCTACACCGATGCCAACTTTCTCCATGGTTCCTTTTTCCCCTTTTGGTTTACTTCAACCTGACTTCTTTGATATGCGCCGCGCCGAGCCAGAGATAGCGGTTCTCCCCGAGAGCCGGATCGCACGCACCAGCGGAAAAATCCACGGCGCCGCTGAACTGCTTTCGTACCGTTTTTTGTAAAAAGACGGTCAGCGCATCGCTGCCGATCAGAAAAAAACCGTGCCCTTGTCCACAAAGGATGAGGTGTAGTGCTCGCTGAAATTCGCGTGCATGACTTTTGTCGCCGCCGCTGTTGTAGAGCTCAACGCGGTAGGGCTTATTGTCCTGCGCCTCCGCCTCGTTTAGGACAATGGCGACATAGTTCCGGTCGAAGCAGAGCGAGCGTATCACTTCCTGCTTCTCGGCGAGCTTCCAGCCCTTCTCAATGCCGTTTTTGCCGACCTGGAAAAAACAGAGCCCGCGTGGACGCCGCAAAAGCGCGCCCTTTCCGGAAGTACCGCACCTCCGAGATCAGATTTTCGCCCTCATAGGGCGTGATACCGCCCTTCATCTGATCCTCCCGGCCGCTGCCGCCGCTGTCCGAGAAATCGTATACCACGATTTTCCCGGCGAGCTTGCCGCCCTCCAGATAGGCGACGCCTGCAATCACCTGACTGCCGTCATCCGAGAGATCGAGCGCGGTGAAATAGCCGTCGCCCTCGAGCAGTGCCTTGACGGTGATGTCCAGGACAGAGCCGTCCTTCTTATAAAACTGGATATAGCTCGCCGAACTGTCTTCTTCGAGCGTCGCAACGACACCCGACAGCGAAATCGAGGCGCTGTCCAGCGTTCGCTCCGTGCGGCACTCGCCGATTTTTCCGTGCTTCTCGTCGAAAATCTGCAGCGTGTTGCCCGAACGGTCCGCAATCACCGCATAGCTCCCGTTCACATCGATCACCGGATCCTTCATCTCAAAACTGGAGGTCCAGTAGGTGTCGTTCTTTTCGCTGATATAGCTCACGCCGTCTTTCGAATACTTGAGATAACCCTGCTGAAACGGCTCGTAGCCGACCAGACTGCCCTGACTTACATCCTGCTGGTTGATGACGGCGTAGGCGTGATACTGTTTGCGCCCGTGATACAGACTGAGCAGCACCAGAAAGAGCAGCAGTCCGATGCCGATCCAGACGAGGCCCCGCCAGATTGCGCGCGCGGATTTGGTGTCTTCCGCCATACCTTACGACTCCTGCCGGTCCCGATACCGCGCAATGGCCTCGGCGAGATTCGTGACCGTCCCGTTCTCCATGATGTCCTTGAGCGCCGCAATCTTTTCCGCCGTCATGAATTCCTTGCCGAGCATAGGCTCGTGCACGCTCCGCGAGGCGCAGTGCCGCCGCCTGGCGCTTTTTCCCGACCTTCGGTGAGCGTACGCTGCGCCACCTCGTATTCGCTCTTCTTCTGATTGATGCGCGTCGCTGCCTCGCCGCGCAGTTCCTCTGCGATTTTGTCGGCGGTCTCTGCGTCAAAGATCCGAAGCGCCTCGGCCTTTTTCGCTGTGTCGCTTCGAGGCGCTGCTCGGCCGCCGCAATCTCGTTGTCAAAATCCCTCGAGGTTATACGGCTCATCGCTCTTATCGCGCTGAATGCTTCGCTTCACGCGCCGGAGTTCTGTCCTTTTTCCGCGATCTCGTTCCGCATGCGTCTTCCCTCTTTCAGCGTCTCGAGATAGCGGAGCTTCGACTGCGTGCCGATTACGGTGTAGATGCCACCGATGAGGACGATGTCCGCGATAAATCAGCACCAGCGCCGGGATATGCCGCAGCGAATCCGGCAGCGCCAGGAAATAAATGCCGCAGGGCAGTGCCACAAAGAGGGAGAGCGACAAAGAGAAGAATCTGCAGCCACTCGCCGAAGTGCTGCGGCCAGTAAAGCGCGTAGTACTAGTTTGCTCCGAAAAACCTCGAACCTGCTGTTTCCGGAACAGTTCCCGGAGGCGTCTCGCCGCTTTCCGCCATCTCCTCTTCGATCGGCGCGGATTCCGCCGCAATGCGCTCCTGTTTGCCGATGTGTTTGGCTCTCTTTCTTTGACTGCGCGCGCTTTAAGGCCGCCCGCTCCTCCGCAATCTCATCGTCGAAATTTTGCGGCGAGCTCCTTCCGGCGGCTCGTCACGGTGCGGTCAATGCTGTCCTTTAGCTCTGCTCCTCGGCCGCGAGTTCCTTCTGCCGCTCTTCTGTCTGCGCCTTTAAATCGGTCTCCTGACCGCGCAGTTTTTCTTCGAGGAGCACAGCCTGCTGCGCCTCCTCCAGGAATTTACTCGCAATCTTCCAACCAAAACCTTTCTCCCTGCCGCATTGTATTTCTCGGTAGCTTCCCGCTACCATAGAAAAATTCGCAACCGCGGAGGTCACTCTTATGTTTCGTCTCTCCGGAAAATGTGTCCGGCACACTAAAATCGTAAGCAGCGCTGTCATCAGCGATGAGAGCACGAGAAAAAGCCGCACGCGAGAAAGTGTTCGGCGCCGTGAGGGAACTCGCAACGGAATTTGACCTGCCGTCCCCTCTCTGGCTCTGAAAAACATCCGACTTCAAACGGCGCGCGACGCGCTTTTACCGCCGACAACTTTCTGGAAGCCCTGCCCTTTGACTATCTGAAATCGAAGTCCTCGAAGAATGAGCTCAGAGCGCTTCGGAGCATGCGGAGCGTGAGGGCTAAAAAGTTCCAATTGCTCTGCCCGTGAACGCCGGGTAATTTTCCACCGCCTTCATGTCCGCCTGGTCGGAGATCGCGCGGATCACGATGGGCAGGCCGTAGAGATAGGGCCGTGTGCGCAATCGCGGCGCCCTCCATCTCACAGCAGCTGCCGTGAAAATCTCGGTACAGCTCTTCCTTTTCCCGGCTCGCAACAAAAGATCGCTGATACCACGCGCCCTGTATGGACCGTGACGCCGGAATCGAGTTCTTCTTCGCAGGATTTTGCGAGTTCCAGGAGCTTTTTGATCCGCCGGAAAGGTGCTCGTCTTCATTCTCGAATCACACCCTTCTCATAGCCGAACGCCGTGACATCAAAGTCATGCTCCAGGCAGTCCGTCGAGAGCACAATGTCACCGAGCTTCACCTCCGGCGCAATGCCGCCCGCACCCTGTGTTCAGAATGCAGCCGCATGAAAGTGCTCCGCCAAAATGCTCGCGGCGACCGCCGCATTGACCTTGCCGATGCCTGAGCAGACCAGCGCAACCTCCTTGCCCGCAATTCTTCCGGTCAGAAAGCGCATACCTGCGCAGATCTCCTCCCGTCTCCCTCGAGCTTTCTGGCGAGCTCCTTCCACTTTCTTCCATGGCTCCGATAATACTGATCGTCACATTGCTCTTTGTCGCCTTGAGATAATGCCCTCCGCAGAGTAAAATAAAAAGACATAGTGTTTCTTCATCTTACCCCTGTAAGGAGAGGTTCGTAAACTGAAAAATCGTTCTGACCGGCGGCGGTACCGCAGGCCATGTCACGCCGAATATCGCCCTGCTCCCGGCTCTTCGTCGCGAGGCGGGCTATGAGTCCCATACATCGGCTCCTGCACGAGGCATGGAGCGCAAATTAATCGAAGCGACCGGCACGCCCCACCGCGGCATTTCCTCGGGAAAACTGCGCCGCTATTTCGACTGGAAAATTTCACCGACCCTTCCGGGTTCTGAAAGGATACTACGAGGCAAAGCGCCATTCCCAGAGACTCTCGGCCGGACCTCATCTTTTCGAAGGGCGGCTGTGTCGCTCGTCCCCGTGGTGCGCGCCGCAAAGCGCCTCGGCATTCCGCCGTGATTCACGAGTCGGATATGACGCCGGACCTCGCAAACCGTCTCCCACAGCGCGGCGACCAAAAATCTGCTGTAATCTTCCTGAGACGCTCTCGCTCCTCCCGAAGGACAAGGCGGTGCTGACCGGCTCTCCGATACGCGCCGAGCTCCTTCCGGCAACCGGAAACCGCCCTCGCGCTGACCGGCTTCTCCGCTTCGCGCCCGGTGCTTCTCGTGATCGGCGGCAGTCTCGGTTCCTGCGCGCGGTCAATGCCGCCGTCCGCGACGCCCTGCCGGGACCTCTCTGAAGGAATTTCAGGTGCTGCACATCGCGGCAAGAATAACCTGACCCGGCGCTTTCCGACACCCCAGCTACCGCCAGTTTGAGTATGTCTCCGAGGAGCTGAAGGACTACTTTGCGCTCGCCGATATCATCGGGTGAGCCGCGCCGCGCAACGCCATCTGCGAAATTCTCGCGCTCCGAAGCCCAATGTCCTGATTCCGTTCTCCGCAAAAGCGAGCCGCGGCGACCAGATTCTGAATGCCCGTCTCTACGAAAAACAGGGCTACTCCCGTGTCCTTGAGGAAGAGTCCCTGTCGCAGATACTTCACTCGCCGCCGTGCGGAAACCTCACGCCGACCGCGCGCGCTACTCGCCGCGATGGAAGCGGGCGGCAGCGCCAACGGCGTGGCTCAGGCTCACGTCCGTGCTGAACAGCGTGACTGCTGGTCGCCGGTAAAGCACGACCGCGAGCAGAAACCCGATCAGAAGACCGCTCGTGTGTGCCACGTTGTCGACTCTCGAGATAAAGCCGCCAAGCAGCATAAGCCCCGAGAAAAAGAGTAGATTCCGGATACGGAACTCTTCAGCGCCCGCGGTTTCTGATGAGCACCCAGATCAGACCGCCGAGCACGGCAAAGACCACGCCCGAAGCGCCGGCACTCAGCACTTTCTTCTCATCCACACCTCGACCGCATAGAGCAGGCCGAAGTGCCGACGGCCGAAAGCAGATAGAATACCAGGTACTTGACATGCCCCAGTGCGTGCTCCAGACTGTCGCCGGTCACAAAGAGAACCAGCATATTGTTCCGAGATGCCGTATGCCGAAGTGTAGAAAGCTGCGAGCAGTCTCCGTACTCGTGCTTCTCGAAAATATAGGGCGTATAGCTCGCGCCGTAGCGAAGCAGAATGTCATTGTCGCTCATGCCGCCGCGGGAGTGCAGTGTAGAGAAACACCAGCACATTGATGAGAATCATCCAATCCGTGACCGGCGCATTTCGACTCTCCGATATAGCTCCATCGCCGTGCCCAGAGCGCTTTGCGGATGCTCTCGGCAGTTGCCTTCTAGTTCCTCCGGCTCTGCCTTGCCCGGGGTCCACGCAGCCATCTCCGGGCCGTTCTCGTAGCGCGGGATAATGGATGTGGAAGTGAAATACCGTCCGACCGGCCGCCGTGCCGTTGTTCTGAACAGGGTTTCAAAACCCTGCGGCGCCGAGGCCGCGCTGCATCGCCTTGCCGACCTTGCCTGCGAGCGAAAAACGCCTCGCCGATTGCCTGTTCCGGCATCTCCGTGACTATTGTCGTAATGTTCCTTCGGCAACACCAGAGCGTGTCCCTTCGATGCGGGACCGAGGTCCAGAATCACGCGGTATCCCTCGTTCTCACAGATCTCCGTCGACGGAATTTCGCCGTTCGCAATCTTACAAAAAATACAGTCGTCTTTTCTCATCTCAAGCTCTCCTCTTTCCTGTCTGTAACGCGCAGTGCTGTCTTTACTTTACAGCACCGCGCTTTTTTTGTCCAATTCCGCAGAAGCCCCTCGCGCACCCGCCTATGCGCCCTCTTTTCGCCGCCGCACCGGCCGCTAACCGCACACCTCACCGCACTTCTTTCACGCTGCAAAACCTCTCGTATACCGACTCCTCCGCGCTTTGCCGTCTGCCGCCATACCCGTTTGTAACCGCCCTCTTATCGATACCCTCATCTGTCACAGCATAGGTGCGCCGAATCTCGGTTTCTCTTCACACCGCCGCGCCGATTCCCGCTACCTTCCCGGACGCACGGCTTTTTACACCGCAAACACTCTCGCGCCGACGCCTGCTGCCCTTCCGCCTGCCGCTGCACCGGTTGTAACCCCCTATTTCACCGTTTTCCCGTCGCATCGAAAAAAATAAAACTTTTTTAGAAAATCTTCGAACCTTTTTCCCGTTTTGACCGTCCTTATATATGTACGACGAAAGGAGAGCCCATGAAGTCCTTGGAAGTATTCTACGCTTCCGCTTCGGGAACAGCTGTCTGAAACGAGCCGAGCCATGCAGGATGCAAGTGATGCCGCGCTCTTCGCAGAGATTGATGCCGCGATTTCACAGCTCCGCGCCACACAGTTGCTCTTCTGTCAGCGATCAGCTGTATTCCGCAACTCTTTTCAATTCCTTTTCGCAGGCTGGACATACCCAGGAACCTCGATCAAAAAGATGTCACGGAAATCTGCGGTGAACGGCAAGGACCGGATTTTTCGTGGAGCGACGCGGCAGGTGAGCGCTGCGACCTGCATTTTCGCAAGCGAGGAGCAGTTGGAGGATATGATTCAGCGACAGAGCCGCGTAAACCGCAGCGTCAATGTCTCAACCCCATTGCGGATGCGCGCCTCCCTGACGGCAGCCGGGTTCATATCGTGCCGCCGCCGATCTCCCTCGGCGGTCCCGCTGTCACCATTCGAAAAATTCCCCGAGCCCATCACGATGGAAACACTGATCGGTTTCGGGACACTGACAGCCGAGGCCGCCGCCTTTCTGAAAAAGCGGTTGCAGCCGGGCTATAACATCTTCATCAGCGGCGGTACCAATTCCGGCAAGACGACCTTTTTAAACGCACTCTCCGCTTTTATTCCGAAAACCGAACGCGTCATCACGATTGAGGATTCCGCGGAGCTTCAACTTCTCCACATCGAAAATCTGGTGCGCCTCGAAACCCGCAACCGGAATGCCGAAGGGAGGGCCAACCCGTATTGCCGACCTGATCTGCGCGCCAGTCTCCGCATGAACCCCCGACCGCACTCATTGTCGGCGAGTGCGCGGCGCCGAGGCCCTCGATATGCTGCGAGGCGATGAATACCGGCCACGACGGCCCTCTCGACCGGTCGGCGCCAATTCGGCCGCCGATATGCTGACACGGCTCGAGACCATGGCGCTCGGCGGCGCCAATCTCCCGCTCGCCGCGATTCAACGACAAATTGCAAGCGCACTGGATCTCATTGTGCATCTCGGCCGACTCCGCGACCGGAGCCGCCGTGTGCTTTCCATCACGGAAATCGGGGGTGTCTCACATGGCGAAATTGTACTCGCACGATCTCTTTGCCTTTCAGGAGTGAAAAAGAACAGGACGGTTTCCGGGTGCGGGGAGAACTCCGCGCGGTCGGAACCCTCAGGCGCCGCGGAAAGCTCGATGCTGCCGGTCTCGTCCTATGAGCGCTACACGCTCTCCCTTCGGGAGTATCTCCGACTTCTGTTCCGCGCTCTTCTCATCACAGGACTCTTTTACCTTTTGTCTTTACCGGAACCTCTTTTTTCTCTCCCGTTTCCCTCGCTTTTTCTCTTTCCTTCACACAGCGAGGGCTCGCCGCTGCACGGCGGCGAAAACCCTGCTTGCTTTCCGCGAAGCGCCTCTGTTCGCGCCTCCGCTGAGCGCGGGCTATTCCTCGAGACGCACTTCGCGAGGCCTCGGCGAACTCAGCGTCCTCTACGGAAACACCTCACTCATCGTCCGCGAATTCTCTTATTTACTGCGGCAAATCGGGATGAACATTCCGCCGGAACAGGCGGTCGATGACTTCGCAAGGCGCAGCGGCCTCGATGACATCAAGATCCTTTTGCCCGGTGCTCCGCAGTAGCGAGAAAGTCCGGTGGCGATCTCGCCGAATCCTGCGCTGCACCAGTGAGGTGATCGGCGACCGCATCCAGATCAAGAGGAAACTACCTGCACTCGCCGCGGCGCGCGCTTTGGCAGCGCGTCATGAACCTCGTGCCGCTCTTCATGATTCTCTATAGTCGACTTCTCTTCTCCCGAGTTTTCTCCGCCGTCGTACGAGACCCTGCTCAGGCGTCTCGTGATGACCTCTGCCTTGCCACCTACTCTCTTCGCGCTCTACTTGTCACAGCGCATCTCTTCCATTTCCAGGGAGCGGCCAGTGCAAAAACGACTTTTCTCCCTGCTGAAACGCTATCGTGCGCCCTGCCTCTGCCTCGGGCCGCAGGGCTTGCCCTTCTACCTCTTTGCCACCTTGCGGCACCCTCGCCCGCGCCTCGCTCGAAAACGGCCGCACGCCCTGCCAAGGAATCTTTACGGCGGCGCCGACAGCCGCTATGATCTGATTGTCGACGGACTCTCGGGGACGGCGAGACAGAACCTGCCTTCGTGCACAGGCGCGCCGCTATACGGACGCCGAATTTAAAGCTGCCGCGGATCGCTGTATGGAAAAGTTGCCGCTTGTCGTCTTAAACGGCAACGCCTCGCTCGCGGAAATCCGCGGCCGCCTCGACTTCCCCGCCCTTTTCCCGGAAGAAGGCTCTTCGGCGAGCTATCTCTTCCGACCCTGCGCTGCTCGACAGCTACGGCAATGTGAATAACGCCGCGCTGACCGGACCCGCAGAGCTCACACTGACAGTGACACTCCGCGATACACCGGCGCGCGAGGGGCTCCGCTTCCTGTTGCCCCTCACGATACTGCCGCCCGCTGCGGATCCGGCGGCACAGCGCACCAAGGACTTTCTCGCCTATCTGCAGGGCGGAGGACAGCCGGCGGCTAGCAGCGCCTGAACTCTCCTCCCCGGGAATACTAGGACATGCGCTCCGCTACCGCGAAAAGAAACACCGCGAAGCGCGCCTCTTTCTTTGCTCGGCGCTGTCGCCGCGCTGCTGTTTCTCCTGAAAGAGCGACAGGACAGGGCGGACGCCGCCGCTTTGCGGCAGCGGCAGCTCCTGCTCGACTCACCCCTGAGCTCGTGTCCGCTCCTCGTGCTGCTCGGCGCAGGAATGAATGCCCGCAACGCCCCGCCTCGATTGCCGTGGATTACAGCGCCGAACAGCAGAAAAAGCGGCACCGCGCGCCGCCCACGAAGAACCTGCTAAAAGAGCACTGCTTCTGCTCCGCGCGGGCGAGCGAGAGCATGATGTACCGCGCCTTCGGGCGCGCCTGCGGTCTCCGGCATATATGAAGCTCGCCTCGCTGCTCGAACAAAATCAGAGAACCGGCGTCGCTGCCCTCCGCACCATCCTTGCGGCCGAGATGACTCTCGCCTGGGAGGAGCGAAAAAATCTGGCGCGGCGTCTCGGCGAGGAAGCCGGAACCAGGCTTCTGCTCCCGCTCTTTCTCATGCTCCTTGTCGTCATGATTGTCATGGCTTGGTCCCCGCGTTTTTCAGCTTCTGTAAACAAATTCAGGAGGTTTGTCGCGAAACGGTTTGGCTGACGATGATTCGGAGACGGTTTTTCCACGATTGAGCCTTTCATCTCTGATTCCGTCGTGGTCCTCGTGACCCTGGTGGTGCTCTTCAAGGGCAGGTCATTGCCCTCCTGAATCGCGCCTTCGGCGAGATTAATAACCAGGCCGGCAAGGTCTACTGATGCGGCTCCGCGGCTCGGTCACACTGTTTCTCGCGCTGGTTCTGACTTCCTGCTGCGCCCTCATCTGTGCGCTGCTTGAGAGCGCGCGAACCGCGGGAACCCGTTATTATGCCGCTCTCGCCGCCAATGCCGCTGTGATTCCCTGTTTTTCCGCTATGACCGCATCGTCTTTTGCGCGCTACCGCATCCTCGCCTACCGCTACCCGGGCGACGAGCGCTGCGCAGCCGAACTGGACCGCGCCGTACAGGCATACCAACAGGATGCCGGGCGCTATCCCTTTTTCGAGGCGACCATACGTCCGCTCGAAACCGGCTTCCTCGGTGACGGCGGCGCGGTCTGGCTGGAGCAGGAAATGCTCGACTACATGAAGACACAGCCTGGAGACGCTGCGCCGCTCACGGTGTCACTGCTCACGCAGTATCGTCCCGGTCTTACCTTCGCCGAGCATGTGTCCCCGTCCGTGACCGCGCTGTCTCCCCTCTTTGCAGACGCCGCGGAGAGCGAGGCGCTGTATTTCCGGCTGGAGCAGAGCTCTGGACGCCGGACGAGAAGCTGCGGCCGCAGCGCCTCGCAGCCGGTAATCTCCCTGACTTCTCCCAACATGCCGCCGCGCTCTCCGCAGCCCTCAGGCAAACAGAGCTTGCTTCCGCCGACTGCCTGCAGCTCTCCTCGCAACTCACAGACGGCAGTGCGCGGTTCGCCTTTTCGGGACAGGCGGAAGAGGCCGCGCTCCTGCCGCTTTACGAGACCGTCTCCGAGACGGCAGCTGCCTTTCGCGCGCGGCGTCCCGAAATTTCCGCGGCCGGGACGGCTGCTCCCGCTCTCACAGCGACGGTCTCCGCCTACGAGACTGCTGCCGCGGAGCTTGCCGCGCGCATCGCCGAAGAAGCCAGAGAGATGACGAAGACGACGGCATGGGCATCGATGCCGAAGCCCTCCGGCATCTCGCTCGCCGCCGACTTTTCCGCGGCGCTCAGTCTCGCCGACCTCAGCGCGGCCTCGGCCCTCGGCAGACGCCGCTCCTCTCCCTCGCCGCTCTCCTTCGAACCGAGCCCGCGACCCGCGAGGCGCCTCTGCCTCCGGCGAGTGCAGCCGTTCCCGCCGGAAGCCTGTCTCTCACAGAGCTTCCTCCGCGCAGCTTGCGGCGGCGGGAGCTGCGCGCCTCGCGCAGTGATGACGATGATTGTCTCTTTGCGCACTACGCGGCCTCCTTTTTCCCCTGCTATTTGTCCCAAACGAACGAGGCGGCGCAGGCAGGTCTCAGCCTCCAGCTGGAATATCTGAGCGCCGGCAAGGAGACCGACCGCGAAAACTTTTCAGCAGTCTGCTCCCGCCTCTTTGCGGACCAGCAGTCTTCGTCTCGCTCGCGCTGCCTCTGACCCGGCTGCCCGTCAGGCCGCGGGCCACGCCGCCGACAGCTCTTTTGTACCGCGGCCGCTTCCCCGCGGCTTCGCGCCCTGCTCCGGTTCCTGCTGCTCTATGCGATTGCAGCCTATGACAGTCTCACAGACCTGTCTCTGCTGCTCGCCGGACAGAAAGCACCGCTCTTTGTGCTTACTCCGGTTCCCCGTATCTCTGCCGATCGGCTCTTTTGCAAAGCAGCGACTTTCAGCCGCCCGCCGCCGCCCTGTCAGAGAGCGGAGAAGGACTCTCCTACCGGACGCCCTGCTCTTTTTCTACCGCAAACTTCCCGCGCTGAACGGAATTACCGCATGCTCGATCTCATGGGAAACAGCGCTCTCCGAACGGACAGACGCCCTTCCGGGATCACGCACTGCCTGGTTCGCTCCGCGCGGAGCTCCGCTGCAATGCCTCACATCTCTTCACCGCGCTCTTTTCCTGCTGCTGCCGCGTACGAAACAGTTTCAGATTTCCGTGCAGAGTTCTGGCCTCACTGAGGGCGCGCGGCGCTTCAACCTTGCGTTTCTGTGAACAGAGGAGACGGCCACATGAAAACCACTGTCAATCAAAATCGGAAAACAGCTCTCCAGGCACAATCCCGACTTTCCGTCTCTTTTTCTCTTCACAGGAGCGCAGCGCTGAGGCGCCGCGCCCCGCTCTCTGCCCGCTTTTCACGGTGAGGCAGCGCTCAGTGCTGCCTCTTTTGTTTGTGCTCCTCCTCTTTTCCGTGCCCTTCCGCATCATGACCGCCGAGCGGCAGATGCAGCGCGCCGCGGAAACCGTCTGTGACCGCGCCGCTGCCCTGGCCTCGCTGTCAACGCCGGAGGCCGCGCAATACAGAAATTCGCTGAGTTCCTTGGCGCTTGCGGCCGCGCGCGCCGCTGTCTCCGATCCGAATCTCAGCGAACTCAGTGCCGAGCGCTCGAGCTTCCTCGCGGACGGCGAAACGGTTCGCGTCGTGCTGGACTACAGCTACACACTCCCGATTCCCCTGTTTCGCCTGCCCGCCATCCGCTGCAGTCGCACGGCATGGCGGCGCGCGCCTGGATCGGGGAAACCGATCCGGAAAAACTGCGTCGCAGCAAACCCGGAAGAGGAAAGTGTCTCATGTCGGCAGGCACTCGACCCGCTACCATAAGACCGCCCGCTGTCACTATCTCTATAACGATCTTCGCGCCGTGTCTCTCTCCGAAGCGACGGCTGCGCGCAATGCCTCCGGCGGTCGCTATCACGCCTGCCCGGTCTGTGCGCGCGGCGCAAGCGGCGGCACTGTCTACCTGATGCCGAGCGGCACCGCCTGGCACCGCGATCCGGCCTGCCGCGCGATTCGCGCCTATGTCCGCGCCGTGCCGAAACGCGAAGTGGAGCAGCTTGGCCCCTGCAGATATTGCTATCCATGAAAGGAGTTCGATGTTTGCGACCACCCTCTTCGGCTGCTTCAGTCTCACGCTTTTTCACTTGCTCTGCGCGTGCGCGAGGACTTTCTCTATCAAACCGTACCCCGCCGCTTTTTTGAGCTTCTGCTCCTCCTGGAGCTCGGCTTTTATCTGTGGCGCTCTCTTTGTCCGCGCGACTGTGCCGACAGAGCTTCTGCTCTCGCTCTGCCTGTCTCTTCCGCTGCTCGCCTTTTCCCTGCTGTCCCGCGAAGCCCTCGGGCTCGGCGACGCACTATTTCTCCTCTGTTTCGGTCTCGGCGCCGGGCTTTCACCGCCTGCTGTTTCTGCTGACAGCCGGTTTTTGTCCGCGGCACTCTCTCTCTTTTTTCTGCTTTGCTGCCGCTTCAGGGCGCCCGAAAAAGACAGGGACAGAGCGCATTCCGCTGCTCCCCTTTTTTCTGCTCCCCGCCCTTTTTTGTCTCTTTTCTCCGGGCAAGGTTCTGTCATGAGGCGGCCCCTGTCTCTGCGTCTTCGCGCCTCTCTCACCGTAGAAGCACCTATGATTCTCGCTTCTCTTTTTATCGCTGACCGCAGCGACCCGCTTCGTCTATCGGGAACAGGCCCGCTGCACGGCCGGCTTTTCTGCTCGAAGATCTCGCGGTACAGGCCTCGCGCGCGGATTCCCGCACCGGGCGATATCGCCGCCGCCCTGGCCGAACTGAAGTCACACTATCTGCGCCGTCTCTCTCCCTGCTCCCCGTTGGCGACAGTAATTTCACCGTCTGGTGCGGACAGGATGTCGGTGGTGTCGAGCTCCGCGCGCCCCTGTTTCTCTGCGCGCATCGAATACAAAACCGCTGCGCCCGGAGACAGCGCTTCGCAGCACCAGTCCGCTTCCGGACAGCACAAAGGAGGTAACCCCATGATGAAAACTGGTTCATAGTGCGACACACAGCGCCCTCGAACTTCCTCTCTCGCCGACGCATCCGGCTTTCCGCGCCGGGCATGCTCGAGGAAAACCATATCCCCTGGTTTTCGCCGCTCTGCCCTACCGGCGAGGCGCTGCCCGAGACACTCTCCTATGATGTGACCGGCCTTCTCTCTCACCGACGCCGCAGCCGAGCAGAAAAACTTCGCGCCGAAGATCTTCGCCGCCTGTTACTATATCTTCTTCAGGCGCCTCCCGTCTCCCGGTCTATCTCTTGTCTCCGGACGGTCTGGTCTCGATGCCGACGCGATTTACCTGGACCCGCAGAGCCGCGCCCCTGCTTCTCTATCACCCGGGACAACATGCGGACTTTTCGGACAGCCTCTCCGCTCTTTTTACATGCGCTACTCGCGCTGACCGATCAGAGTGAAGAGCGACACATGGTGCTCGCCTACCGCCTCTATCAGGAAAGCCTCTCGCATCCGCACTCTCTCGACTATCTGGAGCGCATTCTGACTGCCGCAGAGACAACGCCGCGCGAAGCGGACCCTGCTGCCGATGCCGCGCCGCCGCTCTGACCTCTCGTCACGAAATCCGGAGGTCAGTGCTGAGGAACTTCGCAAAAAAGAGCGGCGGATTGCTCCGCCGCCTCTTTTCACCGCACAGAAGAACTGAATCACTCTGCGGAAGATGCCGTCTTCTTGGAGGCACTCCGCGAACCCTGAGTCTTCTTCGCCGCGGGTTTCTTACTCGCCGTCTTCTCGCTTGCCGGTTTCTTTGCTCCCACCGTCTTCTTCACTGCCGGTTTCTTTGCTCCCGTCACCTTCTCGGTCGCGGTTTTCTGCTTCCCGCCGCTTTTCTTCACCGCCGATTTCTTCGTCTCATCGAACCTCGAAAACTGCACACCGTACGCCGGGCAGCGGCGCTTCCAGATAGAACGGTCTCTGGTCGCACTCGCCCGGCTTTGCGCGATAGAGGACCACGCGCTTCTTCCGAAGCGCATAGAGTCCTTCGGTCTCATCCAGAATCAGCCGGTAACTGCCCGCGTGCGGCACGCCGACACGATAGTCCTCGCGCGCAACCGGCGTGAAGTTAATCACAAAGAGTAGAGACTTCTTCCGGCTCTCATCCCGGCGGAGGAAAGAGAAAATCGAACGGTCCGCATCGTTCGCATTGATCCACTCAAAGCCCTGCCAGTCGTTGTCCAAACGGTACAGCGCCGGATGCGAGCGGTAAAGCTGCAGGAGTCCCCGCACAAAGTTCTGCATATCCCGGTGCGGTGTCTCGTTTAACAGCTCCCAGTTCAGCGATACCTTCTCATCCCACTCGTGCCACTGCGCAAATTCCTGTCCCATGAAGAGCAGTTTCTTGCCCGGATGACCGATCATATAGCTGTAACCGCACTTCAGATTTGAGAACTTGTCCTCGTAAATACCCGGCATCTTGTTGATCATCGAGCACTTGAGATGCACCACCTCATCGTGCGAGAGCACAAGCACATAGTTCTCGCTCGTGAAACAGGTGAGGCCGAAGGTCATCTTGTTGTGGTTGTCGCGCCGGAAGTAGGGATCCAGCTTCATGTACTGAGGAAGTCGTGCATCCAGCCCATGTTCCACTTGAAGGTGAAACCGAGACCGTTGTCCTCCGGACGGTGTGTGACCATGGGCCAGGCTGTGCTCTCCTCGGCAATGATCATGCTGCCGTCCTTCCGCCCGGCGATCACGGAATTCAAGTGCTTGAAGAACTCAATCGCCTCAAGGTTCTCGTTGCCGCCGTATTTGTTCGGGCACCACTGACCGCTCTGTCTGCCGTAGTCCAGATAGAGCATCGACGCTACGGCATCGACCCGGAGTCCGTCCACATGGTATTCGTCTATCCAGTAGAGCGCATTCGCAATCAGGAAGTTCTTGACCTCGGTCTTGCCGTAATCAAAAACCTTGTGCCCCAGTCCGGATGCTCGCCCTTTCTCGGATCGGCGTACTCGTAGAGCGCCTGTCCGTCGAAATCCACAAGGCCGAAGGCATCCCGCGGGAAATGCGCCGGCACCCAGTCGAGAATCACGCCGATGCCCGCCGCGTGCAGTGTGTCGACAAAAGCCTGAAATTCCGCCGGGCTCCCTGTAGCGGGAAGTCGGCGCGTAGTCGGTCACCTGATAGCCCCAGCTCCCGGGTCAAACGGATACCCGCAATGCCCATGAGTTCCATTATGGCAGAGCCCATGTCCTTGACATAGGCCGAGAGCTCCCGCGCCAAGGTCTCATAGGAGAGAAACCGTCCGCTCTGTTTTCATCGCCCCGCCGCCAGGAACCAAGGTGACACTCGTAAATGCTGAGCGCTTCCTGCCGCGGATTCTGCTTTGCCCTCTGCTGCATCCACGCCTGATCCTTCCACCGGTAGTCCCAGGGTTCTCCCGTGAGCTGCGACGCCGTGCCGGGGCGGAACTCCGCCGCGCGCGCATAGGGGTCTGCCTTGTAGAGAAGCTCTCCGGCAGCGCTTTTCAGAAGGAATTTGTAGAGCATCCCGGCTTTGGGTCCCGGATGAAGCACCCCAGATGCCGCCTCAAAAATTTCCGCACACGGGTTTGCCTTCTGCCTGCCAGTCATTGAACTCGCCGACCACGCTCACTGCGCGCGCGTGCGGGTGCCCAGACCGCAAGTAATACCCTTCCACGCCGTCCCGCGTCATGGGATGTGCACCGAGCTTCTTATAAATCTCATAGTGCGTTCCCTGCCCGAACAGATAACAATCTGTCTCTGTGATGACACCCATACCTCTGTTGACTTCTGCCATACTCCCTCCGCGCAACGATTGTTTTTGAGTGACAAGCATAGCTCCGACGTTTGACAAAGCAAGAAAAGGAGGATTTTATGTTTTACAACCTCTCCGCTCGCCCTCTTTTGCCACTATTCTCGATTGCGGATTTGAGGGAACGCCGTATTCCGAACCGCCTCCTCCTGTTGGCCCTGCTGCGCCTGGTATGCGGCACAGAATCCGCACTTCCGCTTCGCCTCTGCCTCTCTGCCCTTCTCTTTTATCCCTGGTTCCGCCTGCATCTCATCGGCGCGGGGCGATGTCAAGCTCCTCGGTCTCTGCTGCGCCTCATCTCGGGGCTCTCCGCCTTTCTCGGTTTCTTTTTCTGAGCCTCGCCGCCACCCTGCCGCGCGCTCTGGCTGCTGCTCTCCGGACGGCGCTGGGAACAGCTGCCGCTTGCGCCCTTTTTCTTTGCCGGCTTTGCGCTCTTAAAGCTGCTCTCCGAAACCCCGCTTCTTCACACCCTTTTCTTCTGACACACCAAAGGAGGTTCTTCTCATGCGACGCTGTGCCGTTCTTTACACCGACGCCGACTACGCCGGACGCCTTGCTGACTTCTGGAACCAGCGAAAGAGTCTCGGCCTTCCCGTCTATGCCTTCCGCACTCGAGGCGTTCCGCGCCTCGCGCGCGTGCGCGATGTGGAGTTGCTGCTGTTCTCCGAGCACTTTGCCGAAGAAATGCAGGGCCTGCTCGGACAGAGCATGGCCATCCTGCTGAGCGAAGACGGCTTTGTCGGCGAGCGCTGTCAAAACGCGCTCCCGGTTCCCGCTGTCTTTTCCTATCGTCCGGCCGATGCCCTTGCGCGCCGCGTCAGTGCAACTCTATGCAGCCGCAAGACCGCCCCTCCCCGGTTCAGCGCGGCGACTGCGAAATCCTGGGCATCTACTCTCCCGTCCACCGCTGCGGCAAGACCACCTTCGCCCTCTCCTCGACTCGGCGCGCGCGCGCAGGCAAGACCTGCTTCTCTCGCTCGAAGACTACGCCGGCGTCTATGCGCAAATTGCGCCGGATGCCGCCGAAAGTCTCTCGGAACTTTTATTTGCCCACAGCAGCGGTCGCTACAGCTGGGCCGTTTTGCAGAGCAGACTCTCCGCCTTCGCGCACTGGATCTGCTGCCGCCGGTGCGCTGTGCGGAAGATTTGTCTCTGCTCCCCCGGAGGAATTCCGCCGCCCTCTTACAGCGTAGTCGCGCGGGAGAGCGGCTACCGTAGCATGGTGCTGGATTTCGGCGCCTTCGCCGCCGCGCGCTCGAGCTCCTGGAACTCTGCGACCGCATCTTCATGCCCAGTGCTCTCCGACCCGCTCTCCGCTCTGAAACTCAACTCGTTCCGGGAGTATCTCCGGCAGAGCGGCCGCGCGCAGCTGCTTGAAAAAACCGAAACGCTGGAACTTCCCCGAACGGAAAAAGCGCAGGACTACGCCTGCGCTTTGCTGCCCGCCCATGAGCGGACCTCTCTATGAACTTGCTCGCCGCCTCGCATTGAACCCGCGGGCAGTGTTTCGCGCTGTCTCAGCGGAAGGTGGCAAAAATCGAAGCACCGACCACAGTCAGTGATACCGCTGACTCACAATCAGCGAGTCCCGCCGATGGCACCTCAATTCTCACCGATCTGCTATTGCCTCTCGAGGTGCCGATTGCATGTGCCAGTGCCGAGCGCAGTCCTTTGGCAATCGGGCGTGAATCGCGAACAGATGACAAACCGGGTCGGCGAGCAGCATTACCGAGAAATACCGGTCACATAATCGAGGCCACGGTGATGGTCGGCAGCCGCCGAGCTCCTCCACCACGCTCATACCGATTGCCGTCAGATGGACTTCGGCAACAGCGTGATGTACCCACATGGTTCATATGAAATATCGTGCAGAGCACGAGAATCGAACTGAGGCTCGTGAGCACACCGGCCAGGACGCCGAGCACGACCGCAAGCAGATTATCCTTCGAAGTTGCAGCTGCTGGTAGAGCGGCACGGCGAGCGCCACCGTCGCCGGCGTCAGAAAGATAGCTTATACCAGCGCGCTCCGGATGCTGCTTCCGTAGTCGATATTAAACGCAACCATGAAGCCGATGACCAGAATAATCGAGATCAGCAGCGGATTCAGCACCGCAAGCCCCGTCTTGGCGCGCAGTACGCTGCCGATATCAAAGGCGAGCAGACTGATGACGATGCCTATGATGGTCGAGTTTCGGATGACTTCATTCATCGCCTCATCCATGCCCATGATGCTTCCTCCTTTTCTTCCCGTGCGCTGCCGTTGCCTGCGGCAGCGTGTTCTGTTTTTCGCGGTCTCTTCCGCTTCGGCAGACTCTGACCGTGCGGCGCAGTCCGATTGCTTCCGGCTCTTCGCTCTTCGTCACCTCGCCGTGCAGCAGGTGCTTGATTTTTCCGTCTCGTGGTTTTGCCGCCTCGCAATTCTTCGGCGATTACATTCTCTTCGGCCAGAACCTCTTCCTTTAACTCCTGCGAAGCCGTCTCGCCTTTTTGCACGTCCGCGCGCCGTCACGGCGAGCAAAATTTGCGTCACGCGCCCCGTGATTCCCTATAACCAGCACTTTGTCGAGACAAAGGTCCAACGGTGACCGGCAGAAGGATTTCCCGAGCTGCCCCCAGGCTGCCATGAGTCCCACACCGGCCGGAATAAACATGAGCGGCATCGCATCAATCAGAAACTGCGAGGGTCTCGAGCACACTCTCCAGCTTTATCATCCCCGTCATCAGCGCGATCATCGCGAGCGCCAGGTTGTAAATACTGCCGGGCACCGGCAGCGGAATAAAATATGCATTGTTCGCCGACACAAGTCATGCCCGCGATAATGCCGAATTGTCGCATCAATCTCATGGTTCGATTCTTCCTTTACCTTGCTTGCCTTTAAGATTTCTTTATCATAAAACTTTTTGCAAACAGAAAAAGTGTAAACCGGCAATCCGCTTGTCTTTTTCAGCGACAGCCTTATAAAGAAAAGAGACTTTTTGGTTTGAACAACTGCCTCTCCTGTTATCAGGCGAGCGGCATCGTGGTCAACGGGCGGCGCATCAAGTCCCTGGTCTTCACGACCGATCTCGCGATTATCCGAAACTGGACGCCGATGCGGTCTTCGCGGTCACCCGTTTACCCCGCAGTCGGCCATCAGCCACGCACTGATCAACGGCCCTCATATCCCCGTCTTCTGCGGCTGCGGGCGGCGGCACGACGAGGGACTTCGCACGCCTCGCTCGCACAGGATGCCGAGGCCAAGGCGCCATGGGCGATTGTCCTGAATGCGCCGATCAGCGACTTAAACCTCCTCGCCGTGACCAAGGTCGTGGATATTCCGGTCATCATCACTGTCGTCAGCGAAGAGACCGATATCGCCGCGCGCCTGCAAGCGGCGCGAGTATTCTGAATGTCGCGGCAGGCCCCGGCACCGCGGCGCTGGTACTGAAAAATCCGCCGCGATTTTCCGGAGGTCCCGATCATCGTGAGCGGCGGCAATACCGAAGAGAGCATTCAGGCGACCATTGCGGCCGGCGCCAATGCCATCACCTTCACACCGCCCTCCACCGCCGAGCTCTTCAAAAGTATGATGGCCAAGTATCGCGAATCTTGACATAACTGCTCTGCTATTCTATACTGAGCCTCGTAGTCTTCAGGGCAGGGGTGAAAGTCCCTACCGGCGGTACAGCCCGCGAGCCGAAAAGGCATGATCCGGTCAGATTCCGGAGCCGACAGTATAGTCTGGATGGAAGAAGCAACGCACCCTCCATAGTCAAAGTCCCTGGAATGGAAATTCCAGGCTTTCTTCTACTTGCCCCGAGCCTTACGCCGGGGCTTTTTTGATTGCCGAAAGGAGGTCTTATGCACGAAACTTTTATGCGCCGCGCCATTTCGCTCGCAGAACGCGGCCGCGGTCACACCGCGCCGAATCCGCTGGTCGGCGCCGTCCTTGTCCGGGACGGCAAAATCATCGGCGAGGGCTTTCACGCATTCTACGGCGTCTGCACGCCGAGCGCGCCGCGCTCGAAGACTGCAGGCATCGCGGACTCTTCCGGCGGGCGCCTCACTCTATGTGACACTGGAACCCTGCTGTCATACCGGCAAGCAGCCGCCCTGCACCGAGGCGATTCTCGCCGCCGGCATCCGCGCGGTGTTTGTGGGAAGCAGCGATCCGAACCCGCTGGTCGCAGGCAAGGGCATTGCCGCACTCCGGCAGGGCGGCATTGCTGTCACGGAACATGTGTCGGAATCCGCGTGTGATGCGCTGAACGCTCCCTTTTTTCACCACATCAGAACCGGCCTCCCTTTGTCCTTCTGAAATATGCGATGACGCTCGACGGCAAAACTGCCTGGCCTCCGGCGCCTCCGCTGGATTACCAGCGAGGCCGCACGGGAGGAAGTTCACCGGACCCGCGCTGCGGTAGGCGCCGTGATGGTCGGCATCAATACGGTGCTGCAGGATGATCCTCTCTTAACCTGCCGCATTCCGGGCGGGCGAAATCCGCTCCGTGTGGTCTGTGACTCCGGTCTCCGGACGCCGCTTGACAGCGCCCTCGTAAAGACCGCCGCAGAAGTTCCGACCTTACTCGCCTGCTGTGTGAGCGATACAGCAAGGCACGAGGCCTATCTTGCCGCGGGCTGTGAAATCCTCACCTTCCCCGGCAAGCGCGTTGACCTCCGCGCCCTGCTCACATCACTCGGCGCGCGCGGCATCAACGAGGTGCTGGTCGAGGGCGGCGCGGAACTCGGCTGGGCGCTGCTCAGTGCCGGTCTCGTGCAACGCGTACAGGCCTATATCGCCCCGAAACTCTTCGGCGGGAAAAATGCCCCCTCGGCGCTCGGCGGCACCGGTGTGCCGTGCCCGCCGGATGCTTTTTCCCTCAAAAATCTGCACATCCGCTCTTTCGGCGCCGATGTGCGCATCGAAGGAGATCTCTGATTATGTTCACCGGCCTCATTGAGGAGCGCGGCACGCTTCTCAACTTTTCCGAAAAGTATCAGCTCACCATCGCCGCTCAAACGGTGCTCGAAGGTCTCTCTGCGGGCGACAGCATCGCGGTCAACGGCGTCTGTCTCACTGTCGTCTCTTTCACCGCGCAGTCTTTTACGGCAGATGTCATGCCGGAGACACTGCGGCGCTCGAATCTCGGTATGCTTCGCGCAAAAAGCCAGGTCAATCTGGAGCGCGCACTCCCGGTCAACGGTCGCCTCGGCGGGCACTTTGTGAGCGGCCATATCGACGGCACCGGCGAACTGCTCGGCATCCACTGCGAGAACAACGCCCTGCTCTTTTCGATTCGCGCGGCCCCCGCTATTTTACAGGGTATCGTCGAAAAAGGTTCCGTCGCAATCGACGGCATCAGCCTCACTGTGGTCTCCGTCGACAACGATCAGTTTTCGGTCTCCGTGATTCCGCACACAGCCGCAGTCACAACCCTCGCCGCAAAGCGTCCGGGCGACAAGCTGAATCTCGAGACCGATCTGCTCGGCAAATATGTGCTGCGCGCCCTCCTCGCAGGGGAGGACGGGACAGACAAAAAGAGCCGAATCAACGAGGAGTGGCTTCGCAAACTCGGTTACTGAAACCGTTCGCCCCAATAAGAGAAAGGAATTCTGCCATGGGATTTTCAACGATTGAACAGGCGCTCTCGGATCTTCGCGCCGGAAAACTGATTGTCTGCATCGATGACCCTCACGCGAAAAACGAGGGCGACCTGATTTGCGCCGCCGAATTTGCCTCTGCGGAACTCGTGAATCGGATGGCCGGACTTGCGCGCGGTCTGATCTGCCTCCCGGTGGCTGCGGACTATGCAAAGAAGCTCGGGCTGCCGCCGATGTCCGCCGTAAACAGCGATAACCACGAGACCGCCTTTCTGGTCTCGATTGACCATGTCGAGACCACAACCGGCATCAGCGCCGCCGAGCGCGCGCTGACCGCAAGGAAACTGATTGCCGAGGATGCCGCTCCCTCTGATTTTCGCCGCCCCGGCCATCTCTTCCCGCTCCTCGCGCGCCCGCACGGTGTCCTCGAGCGCCGCGGCCACACCGAGGCGACCGTTGACCTCTGCCGCCTCGCGGGACTGAAACCCGCCGGCCTCTGCTGCGAGATTATGCGCGAGGACGGGGAGATGATGCGGACCAAAGAACTGCTTGCCCTCGCCGAGCGCGAAGGCCTTTGCATCATCAGCATCGAGGATCTGGTTCGCTACCGCGAGCGCTACGACTACGCGCTCGAAGAAGTTGCGAGCGCTGCTCTCCCGAGTGCCTTCGGTGACTTTCAAACTCACGGCTTTCTCGATCCGCTGAGCGGGCTCGAACACCCTCGCGCTCGTCAAGGGCGATATTGCCAGAAAAGAGCGGTGCTTTCGCCGCATGCACTCCGAGTGCATGACCGGCGATGTTTTCGGCTCGAAGCGCTGCGACTGCGGCGAACAGCTGCAGCGCGCACTGAGACAGATTGAAGCCGAGGGACAGGGTGTCCTCCTCTATCTCCGCCAGGAGGGGCGCGGTATAGGACTCCTCAACAAACTGAAAGCCTATGCGCTCCAGGAACAGGGGCTCGACACCGTCGAGGCCAACCGCGCGCTCGGCTTTCCGGACGATCTCCGGAACTACGCCCCAGCGGCCGCCATGCTCCGCGCCCTCGGCGTTCGGTCTCTGCGCCTTATGACCAATAATCCCGACAAAATAGCGCAGCTCACGGACTTCGGCATTCCGGTCACATCGCGCGTTTCGATTGAGATTCCCGCAAATCGCCACGACATCCGCTATCTCCGCACCAAGCGGCACCGCATGGGGCATCTTTTGGAGGCACCCCTGCTCCGCGAAAGCTGCTGAAACGCTTTGTATGCAAATACCCCTGACTTTGAACCAGTGAAAGAGAGGATACAACCATGAATCTTTACGAAGGAAGCTTACATCTCGAGTCCCCCGAAAAAATCCGCATCGGCATCGTCGCGGCGCGCTTTAACGACCTCGTGGTCTCCCGCCTGATTGACGGCGCGGAGGATGCTCTGCTCCGCCACGGCGTTCTCCCCGCACAGATTTCACTCGTCAAGGTGCCCGGCGCCTTTGAGCTTCCGCTTGTCGCCAAAAAAATGTCGGAGAGCGGCAAGTACGACGCGGTCATTGCGCTCGGCGCGGTCATTCGCGGCGATACCGACCACTATACCTATGTCTGCAACGAAGTCTCCAAGGGACTGGCCGCCGTCGGCCTGGAGAGCGGACTCCCCGTGCTCTTCGGCGTTCTGACCTGCGATACGCTCGAGCAGGCACTGCTCCGCGCGGGCTCGAAGGCCGGCAACAAGGGCTTTGAATGCGCGGTCGCTGCGCTCGAGATGATTTCTCTCTTAGAGAAACTCTGAACCTGCTTTTCGTTTCGCTTCCCTTCTGCAACGAACTTCGCTTCCGAGGGCAAGCGTAAAGCCGGCACTGTTTGGGGCGCGCATACGCCGCGGCCTTTCTCATCTGCTTTTATCGCAAATCGCAATGGCAGCTTGCCGAAACAGGCACAGACTCGGCAAGCCTTCCGGCGAATACCGGAACTTGTGCGCCCACTTTACTTCCGCTTAGCCCAAAAAGAGCTCGTCTCCGGTCCTCCCGGAGACGAGCTCTTTTCCCGTTTCGAACCCCTACTTCTCAAATCTCAATCACGTACTGTCTTCAACGCTCTCTTTTTCTCTTCCCTGCTTATTTGCCTGATTTCACCGCCGCGCGCACAGAGCATGTGCCATATCGTAATTCTTGCCATACCCTTGTCCCCCCGCACCGCTACGCGCACAGAGCATATGCCTCATCGTAATTCTTGCCATACCCTTGTCCCCCTGTACCGCCGCGCGCACAGAGCATATACCCTTCCCTTGTTTTGCTCGGTTTGGCGTGTTAGTATCACCTTTGATACCTATAACTTCACTGTATAGCAGGAGACTGTCATGACCCTTCAGCAAATCTATTATCTCACGGAAATCGCCGATGCCGGCAGCATCAACCGCGCCGCGGAAAAGCTCTTCCTCTCGCAGCCCGCTCTCACGAACGCCGTCAAAGAGGCCGAGGAAGAACTGGGCTTCCGTCTCTTTAACCGCAACTCGCGCGGCATCAGCCTGACGCCGGACGGCACGGAATTTCTGGCGCGCGCGCGCGAACTCCACCAGCAATATGAGCTCCTGATGGACCGCTTCGGCAGCGCGCGGCAGGTGCGCCAGCGCTTCTCGATTTCAACCCAGCACTACTCCTTTGTGACCCAGGCCTTTGCCCGCATGACAAAGAGCTTTGACACCAACGAGTACCAGTTCTCGGTGCTCGAGACTCGCACCATCGATGTCATCCGCAATGTCATCAGCGGCAAATCCGATGTCGGCATCCTCTACGAGAGCAGCTTTAACCACCGCTTTCTCTCGAAAATATTCCGCGAGGAGCTGCTTGAATTCCACCCGCTGATTGAGTGCAACGCCTATGTCTATCTCTACAAAGACCACCCGCTGGCCTCCCTCGACGCAATCAGCTTCGAAGAACTGCAACCCTACCCCTGCATTCAGTTTGACCAGGGCGAAGACAGCTCAGCCTTCCTCGCCGAGGAGATTTTGAGCGACCGCGACTACCCGCGCGTCATCAAGACCTCCGACCGCGCGACCAACTTAAATCTGATGCGCTCCATTCAGGGCTACACCCTCTGCTCGGGCATCATAAGCCGCGACTTAAACGGCTCCGACTATGTCGCAATACCGTTTCGCGAGGACAGGCATTAATAAAAATCAGACCATGCGGATCGGTTACATCCTAAAAAGGGAACCGTTCCGAATGATCTGATGCTTCATTTTCTCGAAGAAATTGAGCGCTGCCTCAGCGCTGAGCGGACGGCGGTGTGAGCGCGCGCATCGCGTTCAGCACGGCAATCACTGTCACACCGACATCGCCGAAGACTGCCTCCCACATATTCGCGAGACCGAAGATGCCGAGAATCAGGACCGCCGCCTTGACCGCCAAAGCGAAAGCGACATTCTGCCGCACAATGCGCACCGTCTTTCTCGAAATGCGGATGATGTCCGCAATCTTCGAGAGCTCGTCGTCCATGATGACAAGATCCGCAGCCTCGATGGCCGCGTCGCTGCCGAGCGAGCCCATCGCAATGCCCACATCCGCGCGCATCAAGACCGGCGCGTCGTTGATGCCGTCGCCGACAAAACCGACCTTTTCGCCGTTTTTCTCGGCCGCGAGCAGGGCCTCGACCTTCTCAACCTTGTCCGCGGGCAGTAAGTCGTGATAGACCGTGTCGACACCGACCTCCGCGGCAATCGCCTCTGCGGCATCCTTCCGGTCGCCGGTCAGCATGACCAGCTTCTCGATGCCGACTTCGCGGAGCTGCCGGAGTGCCGCAGCGGCGCCCGGCTTCACGACATCCGCAATGATGATATGTCCTACATAACTGCCGCCGTGTGCGGCGTATACCACGGTTCCGTGCTCCTTGACCGCGGGGAAATCAATGTCTTTGCTCTTAAGCAACTTTTCGTTGCCGAGAAGCAACTCTCTGCCGTCCAGTACGCCCTCGAGCCCGTGCCCGGCCGCCTCATGCATCTCGCCGAGACGCGCGCGGTCAATTTCACCGCCGTAGGCCTGCAGAATGGACTGGGCAATCGGATGCGAAGAGAGGCTCTCTCCGTGCGCCGCCATCGAGAGAAGTTCCTCCTCGCTGCACCCCTCCGCGGGGTGAATCCCAACCACGCGAAACTCTCCCCGGGTCAGCGTACCGGTCTTATCAAAGACCAGCGTCTTTAACTCCGCAGCGGTCTCGAGAAAGTTGGATCCCTTGACGAGAACACCGCGCTTTGACGCCGCGCCGATGCCGCCGAAGAAGCCGAGGGGCACCGAGATGACCAGCGCACATGGGCAGGAGACAATCAGGAAGATGCAGGCGCGCTTTTAATCCAGGGGGCCGCAGGCATGCCGAACATGAGCGGCGGCAAGATTGCAAGCAAAAAGGCCGTGATCGTGACCACCGGCGTATACCAGCGCGCAAAGCGGGTGATGAAGTTCTCCATGCGAGTCTTCTTCTCGCTCGCGCTCTCGACCAGCTGCAGAATCCGCGCAACCGTCGAGTCCTCATACGCCTTGCTTGTCTTCACGCGGAGCGCGGTCTCGCCGTTCACACAGCCGCTGATTACCGCATCGCCGGGGCGCACTTCGCGCGGCACCGGCTCACCGGTCAGCGCCGCCGTGTCGAGAAAAGAACTTCCCTCGAGGACAATGCCGTCGAGTGGCACCTTTTCGCCCGGGCGAATCAGAATCACTTCGCCGACCTCTACCTCGTCCGGATCCACTTCCTCGATTTTTCCGTCCCGCTCCACATTGGCCGATTCCGGCGCGATGCTCATCATCGCCGTGATCGAAGCTCTGGATTTTCCGACCGCCAGCGATTCAAAAAGCTCACCGACCTGGTAAAAAATCATGACCGCGCAGGCCTCCGAGTACTCACCGATGCCAAAGGCAGCGACCGTCGCAATCAGCATTAAAAAGTTCTCGTCAAAGACCTGACCGTTTCGTATGTTCTTGAGCGCCTTTAAGATGACCTCTCGTCCCACCAGAAGATAGGGGAACAGAAAGAGGACACCGAGCATCCACCCGGGCATTTGCAGGCTTCGGCCGCGCCGCTCTTGTCAAAAATCAGAACGGCTGCATAGCCCGCGACCGCAAGTAAAATGCGCTTTAAGAGGGTTTGTTGTTTCCGATTCATATGGATCCTCCGCTCAGCGGCTCACGCTGAAATCCGCTTCGATTTTCTGTCCGGTCCGAATCGCAGCCTCAAGCACTTCCTCAAAGGACTCATCGGCCGCCTCCAGGGTGAATTTCTGCATCAGGAAATTCACCTTCACATCCACGACGCCGTCCAGCTTCCGGATTGCATCTTCCACCTTCTGCGCGCAATTTGCACAATCAATTTCACAAGCGAACTTCTTTTTCATCTTTCCTCTCCTTATTCTGCAATGTGTTCCAATCCCTGCCCGATCATCGTGCTCACATGGTCATCGGCGAGCGCATAAATCATCGACTTCCCCTCGCGGCGCGCCCGCACCAGCCTCGCCTGTTTCAACAGTTTCAGCTGGTGGGAAACGGCCGACTGTGTGAGGTTCAGGCTCTCCGCGAGCTCATTCACGCCGTACTCTCCCGAAAAACAGACGGTATAAAATCCGGATTCGCGTCGAGTCTCCGAAAAACCTTAAAGAGCTCGGCGAGATCGTAGAGCTGATCTTCGCTCGGCACCTGCTGTCTGATTTTTCTCGGCATATCTCCTCCTCTGAATTTGCAAGTATCTATCACATTTGAACATATGAGCATTTGTTCATTTGTTGATTCCAGAATACCACCTTTTCCGGAAAAGTCAAAATTTTTTTAACTTTAGAGACGCTAATTTTTGTTCGCGTTAGGCCTCCGCATCCGGCGCTGTCTCCGTATGCTTTTTCATCCCAGTCACCCTGTACGGAGAGCTCATCCAGCGTATTGCCGTAGGGCGGCAGACAATTCTCCATAAAAATCCCGAAGCTCCGGCAATTCCCCGGCAGAGCTTTTCAAGCTCTGCCTCTATGGTCTTCTTTTGCCGTCCGAAATTCCGTATTTCCGCGCTCTCTTCCTCAAGGCATTTGATATACGCCGAGAGCTTATCCGCTGCCTTGACAAGCCGCCAAAGATAGAGTTCTTCCGCGCCGCCCTCTTCCGCCGCCGTGACAATCCCGAGCAAGGGCGCATAGACTGCTGCGAGATCCTTCGGCAGACGCGCAAGTAAACTCTCCGTCGCCCTCTCCTCCGCTGCGTGATACGCTTCGCGGAGCGCTGCGCTGCCGTACTTGACCGGCGTCGGCATATCGCCGGTAATAATCTCGCTCGCGTCGTGGAATAACCCGATCACAGCCGCGCGCTCGGCATTCAGCTGTCTGCCGTGGCGCAAATTTCCGATCTCACAGAGCGCATGGGCGAGAATCGCGACCTCGGCCGCATGCTCGCTCAGGTTCTCGCGCCGGCTCGCCCGCATCAGGGCCCAGCGGTCTATGTACTTCATGCGCGCAAGCGCCGCAAAATCGTAACTGCCATTGTTTTTCCTCCCTCTTCTGCTCTTTTGCCCCGCTGCTCTCCCAAGCAGCCTGAAGCACGGCACAAAAGAGGCGCTCTGCGGGCGCCTCTCGCGATTTACTCTGCCAGCTCTTCGAGCTGTGTCAGCAGTTCATCAAAGTACTTCATTGCGTCCTCAACCGGCTTCTCGGTCGAGAGATCCACGCCTGCAATCTTCAGGATGCTGACCGGATCGTCCGTGCAACCTGCGGAGAGGAAGCGGATGTAATCCTTTGAGTGCGGGCTCTCCTTCGGTCAGGATGCGCTTCGCGACCGCAACCGAAGCCGCAAAGCTCGTCGCGTACTGATAGCAGTAGAAGTTCATGTACATATGCGGCACACGGCTCCACTCCTCGCCGATCAGCGGATCGGATATCATAGCCGGACCGTAGTACTCCTTGTTCAGGCGGAGATAGAGCTCGGAGAGGCTATCCGCCGTAATCGGAACGCCCTGCTCCGACATCCGGTTACTCTCGATTTCGAACTCCTCGAGCATCGCCTGGCGGAACAGCGTTCCCTTGAAGCTGTCAAGCAGGTGATTGATGAGATACGCCTTCTCCTCGCGGGACGCCGCCTTACCGATCAGGTAGTGGTTCAACAGCACTTCATTGGTGATCGAAGCGACCTCCGCGACAAACATCTTATACTGTGCGTTGAAGAAGTCGTGACTGTGGTCGGAGTGCCAGAAGTGCATTGCATGCCCCAGCTCATGGGCAAGCACAAAGGCATCCTCAAAGGTATTGTTAAAGTTCATCAGAACAAAGGGATGCGTCGCATAAACCGAGTTGCAGTATGCGCCGACACGCTTGCCCTCGTTCTCGACCGCATCGATCCAGCGGTTCTCAAACGCCTCGCGAAGCAGCGCAAGGTAGTGATCGCCGAGCGGTGCAAGACCCTCGAGCAGCATCTCCTTTGCCTCCTCGTAAGTCACGCTACGCTCGTAGTCCTTTAACATGTTCGCGTAAACATCGTACATGTGAAGCTCGTCCACGCCGAGCATCTTCTTTCTGAGAGCCATATAGCGGTGGAACGGCGCAATGTTCTTGTGAACGCTCGAGAGCAGCCGCTCACAGACCTGCGGGGACACATTGTCTCTGCCGACCGCCGCCTCAAAGGAGCTCTTATACCCCTCTCGCCTTCGCAAAGAAGAAAAGCTGCTTCATCTGCGCATCGTAGAGAGAAGCAATGGTATTGCGGAAGCTCTTATAAGTTCCGTAGTACTGGTCAAACACTTCCTTGCGGAGCTCACGGTTCGGAGATGCCTCGAGCAGCGTAAATCTGCCGTTCGTAATCTGCACTTCCTCGTCGCCGTCCTTTACCGTCGGGAACTTCATGTCCGCATTCTGCAGCATCGAGAAGCTCTGATAGGGGGCAAGTGCCATGATGTTTGCCGCCGCGAGCAGCTTCTCCTCGCTCTTATTCAGGGTGTGCGGCGCAAGGCGAATGCATCGTCAATCGTAATCTTAAATGCGCGAAGCGCCGGGCAGCTCTCATAGTAGGCGTTCATCTTCTCCCTCGCCGAGTGCCAACACTTCCGGCTCAATGAAAGCTGTCTTCTCGAGGATCTTTACATCCGCACTCTGTGCTTTCTGTAAGAGCGCGAGGTTGTCCGCATTTCCGGTGTCCACGTCGCTTCGCATCATCGCATAGCCGAAGAAGCGGTAGTCTGTCTTCTTGCACTCCTGGTAGAGCTCATAGACCTTTAAGAGTACCTCGGCGCCGTCGCCGAGTTTTCCCTCGTAGCCCGCAATTTCGTCCGCAAGGGCGAGGCCGCGCTTCAGATCTTCTTCAAAGGCCTGTACATCCGGGTAGACATCCTCCAGCTTCCAGGTCTGTTCCACCGCAACTTCACTTCTCTTGGGCAGCTTCTGTTCCATTGGGTTCTCCTTTCGAGAGCAATTGTTGACTTCTGTATCATCGTACCAAAAAGAAAGCGCTTTGTGAATCTGTTTTGTGTGTTTTACACAATCAAGAACTTAGGCAAATCTATCGCGTTCAATATGTCGCATTTTATGAAAGTATGATATAGTTATATGGCATAGAAAGGAGATATGTCATGAATCGAAATCGCTTGCTTATCATCATTTCCTCGGCTGTTGCAATTCTCGGAGCATTTCTCCCCTGGGCGAGTGTCTCTGCCGGTTTCTTCGGCGCCATGAGCATTCGCGGTACCCAGGGAGACGGCACCTTCATCGCGGTACTCGGCGTTATCGCGATTGTCCTCGCCTGCCTGCAGGACAATAAAACAGCGCTGCCGAGAAACTTTGCGACCGGCGTTGCCGTCATCGGCGCACTGCAGACCCTGATTATGTTAATCAACCTCCTCAACCTGAGCCGCGTGTTCGGTTCGCAAGGTGCCGCACTGAAAAGCTACGGTGTCAGCGTTCACATCGGCATCGGCTTCTTGTTCGACCTCCTCGCCGGTATTGCGACTGCCGTTTTCGGCGCAATGGCACTCTCCGGCGGCAAGCTCTCGAAGGACACGCTGACCGAGGTCATGGACGCGAGCAAAAATCTCTCCAAGACCGTCGCCCAGGCGACCACAACGGTTGTGAAGTCCGCGTCCGAAGAAATCAATAAACAAAGCGAGAAGCTGAAGGAAGCCAAAGAAGCGAAGGCCGCCGAAGCAGCACAGGCAGAAAGCGCTGCGACAGGTACGGCGGCACTGCCGGAAAGTACGCCCCCCGCTCCCGAAGAGCCGGAAGTTCCCGCCGCTGAAACGGCACCGAAGAACCGCCCGTAAGTGACAGTACTTCCGACAATTCCGCGCTCTAAGCCGACATCACCGCAATACTCTTTTCAAACCGGCACAGTCCGAACAGGCTGTGCCGGTTTTTCTTTTTCTCTCCTCGCCCCGGCACCAATGTCATGATTGCAGCCGCTGCGCATGCACACTATACTGGATAAAGTTCCGCTTTGCGGACCCGACCAAGCGCACTGCGCTACTACGAAAGGACAAGCATGAAATTTCAATCCGTCAACGAATTCTCCCACTTCTCTTTTTCCGACTGTGTACTCACCGGAATCGAACAGAACCCCGCCGGCATACAGCTCACACTCGAGGCACTCATTGTCCTCCCGGAGAATTCGCAGAATACAAACTTCACCAAGAGCTATGCGGGGCCCGTACAGTTACGCCTCATCGGCGGACAGCTGACGGACAGTATCAAAGAAGGCTACCGCTACCGCGATGCCAACGGAAAGCTCCTCGAATCCGTCCCGGACACCGTGCTCTCCCCTGCCGAAGTCGAGGCACTGCTCCCCACATTCCGCGATGTGTACCTCTTCCAGATTCTCAGCGAAACAAGAGCCGACGGGAGTGTTCTCCTGGAACTCGGCATCGAATTCCCGCAGTCCGAGGAGTTTGACACTCTCGTAACCCCCTCCTACCGAATCGGCGTCCGCTGCGAAAAGGCCGTCTTCGGCTGGGACTACTATATGAACCGCGTGGAAAGCTGAGCCCGGAATGATTCTTTGGACTTCTCAGGAAGAAGCCGTCTACAACAAGCTTCTGAAAACCGGCGTCTATCGCTGCGATTTTAATCTTTCATCGATGAGAGACTGTCGTAAGCAGTACGACTGGCTGGTACGACAAATGAAACAACGCATCGGCCCGCCGCCGGAACAGGTTACTTACCCGGTCTGGGCCATCTATCAACAGAGCGACAAACACCGTAAACCAGATCTCCGCAGAGAGCGCTGGGAGTTCGGCTGCGACGGAGAACGTTTTGCCTGCATCGAAATCGAAATTCCCGACCGAGAGGTTCTCTTATCCGATTTTGACGCCTGGTGCATGCTCTTGAGCGACTTCCTGATCTCCGATACCGAAGAAGAAGACCGCTGCCTCGAGGCGCAATACGAGGCGCTCTCCCCTTCCGAGAAAGCGTCGCATGAAAGACAAAAACTGGGAGCGCGTTTTTAATCTAAGCCCCCTAAACAACGGCTGGTCGCGAAGAGGTTACTACATTCAGGCAAACTTCTGGGAACTCCGGCTTGAACAGGTTCGGGACGTTCGCTTCTTTCGCGCTGCCGCCAAATCCGATTCTCCGCAGTAAAACGCAGCAGTATTGCCGGAAGCTCTTCTTTCCTCACCCCGGGTTTTGGCAACTGCTCCGTAGATTCGCTTTTCATCGGTTTCTCTCAGCCTGCGCAGGCACCCCACCACAGCTGTGACTTGCAGTGCTACTCCAAGAGTCCGGCCTTTGCCCCTATTTGACAGTTGCAAATTCGAAAAGCAAAAAGGACAGAAGAGCTTAACTTCGCTTTTCTGTCCTTTTTCGCGTTACAACAAACTCTCATTACGGCAAAATCTCAAGCCAGTAGCCGTCCGGGTCTTCGATAAAGTAGATGCCCATCGCCTCGTTTTCGAAGCAGATGCAACCCATCTCCTTGTGTTTTTTGTGCGCCGCGTCAAAATCGTCCGCCCGAAATGCGAGGTGAAATTCGCACTCGCCAAGATCATACGGCTGCGGATGGTCCTTAAGCCAAGTGAGTTCCAACTCAAACTCCCCGACCTCGCTCTTAAATACACGATGATAAAGTCATCGCTCGTCTTCCGTCTCACCTCGTGTAAGTCAAGGGCTTCGTTATAGAAGCGGATGGAGCGCTCCAAATCCGCGACATTCAAATTCTCGTGAATCATCCGAAACTTCATATCTCTTCTCCTTTCACTGTCTCCGTATTTTTGATGCGGGCGCTATACTGCGGGTATTCCGTGAGAAAACGCTGTATGACTGCGGCATCTCCCCAGTAGTGTATCGGAAAAACGGCATCACAGTCCACATTTTCCAGGAAATACAGCAAGCCGTCGGCGTAGTGCGCTTCCAGTCTCGGGTCAAGCGGCACAAAGGCGCAATCAAAATGTCTGCCCTTGATTTTTCCGATCTCCGTGTGAAAGATCGCGTGGAGCTCTCGGTTCTCCTCCTCCGGTTCGCCCTCCCAATACCAGTCGTTTAAGTCACCGGCGTGATAAATGCTTCCCTCTTCGGTGCTCACGATAAACGCGACGCCGCTGTCGTTGGAAAGCAATGTTTCAACCTGAATCCCGCTCTCAAGTTGATAGCTTTGATCGGGCTCCACAAAGCAGTGCTCTATCTTCGACAAGCGCTTTTCATCGCTGATATCATTCGCCAGCACCGCCCGGTAGCGCAGCCCCCGCTCATCGAGCAGGTCAAAGATTTTCGGATTGTAGTGATCCCTGTGGGAGTGACTGCAAAAGACAAGCACTTCTTTTTCTTTGTCGAGCGGCGGCAGTTCGCCCTTGTAATAGTCAAAAATACAGTAGCGGTCTTTTAATTCCAGCAAGAAACCGCTGTGGTCCAAGTATGTCACTTTCATAAGAACCTCCTCTGTCCTTCAATCTTCCCGCCGACTTTCTCCGGTCGCATAGTCAATCACAATGCCCGGCTGCACATTGTAGAGAAACACATGAAAGCGAATCCCACCCTTTTCCAGGGACTCTGCCTCCAGTTCCACGCCGCGCGCCACCAGCTCATCTCCGGAAAAGACAGGTGTTGCCCGGTAGAGGACAGCGCCGCCGCCGTTTTGGATAAAGTCTCCGACCTGCTTCTCGTAGGGCAACATGCCCTCCACATTCAAATAGCGTGTGCCCGTAATCAGGTTATTCGGATTCGCATTTTCTCCGGAGAGCATGTAGGCAATCAGATGACAGCGGTTATAGAGAAATTTTCCGTCAATCAAATCATCGTAGCGCACCGTGTGCCAACCGCTCGGGCGCACCATGCCGATGCTGCCCCCGCGGTTCTGTCGGCATCGTCTCTTTGGTCAGAACTGCAAACGCACTGCCGCAACGCCCGAGGGCGTCGAGCGCCGCATAGGACTCATAGCCCTCCTTGGCCCGCGCTCTGCCGAGTTCCCGCTCCTCCGCCGTAAAGTCCGGGATTCCGCGGTTGATGTCGACAGCCGCCTGTCCCGTATAGCTGCCCGCTGCCGAGAGCACCGGAAATTCCGTCTCTCCGGGCGGCGGCACAATGACACCGATTGCCTCACTGCTCTCCGGAACGGCTCCCACGCTCTCCTGTTGTACCGCAAGCCCAGCTGTGCCCGCGCCGACTCGAAGTGCAGCCGCCGTCAACAGCAGTACCAGCAGCGTCGCGGCACTTCGAAGCGTTCTCTTCCGCAATTTGTGCTTTCTCTTCGCCATCTCCACCTCCTGCCTATGCTGAAAATACCGAACACCAGTATACCATATTCGCGGTATAGGCCTCGCGGAGGTGGTTTACGGATGCGCGTCTGTGTTAGGCGTTGGGAACTCTGTGAATGCAGATTGGAGCTTGGCTGCGCTATGTTGCGGGAACCCAGAAGGAGAATCAGAAAACACCTCTGTAGCAGGCTGGCTCCATTGAATCAGAGGAGCAAAAAGTTGCGCATAAATCATAAATCTTGACGATACCCGCAAAAGACGAGCACTTCTTTTCCTTTGTCAAGCGGCGGCAGTTCGCCCTTATAATAGACAAAAATACAGTAGCGGTCTTTTAATTCCGGCAAGAAACCGCTGTGGTCTAAGTAGCTTACTTTCATGATGTCATCTCAAGGAAAGAACTTGTTACAAGCCTCCCCTCCCTTCCGTCTGTCAGAAGGTGAAACCGTAATCATCCGCAAATGCCAAGTCCATAATCACGGGATGGCGGAAACTTTCCGTTCCGGTCGCCTCATCGTAAACGACCAGGTAATACTGCTGATTCTTATCATACTGCTTATTCTTGAACGTAAAGCGCATTCGAAAAATTCTCTTCTGCGTATCCGTATCGCGGCTGTCCGCGATGTACGTGTTCTCATTGAAAATCTTTTCAATATCCTCGGAGATAAAGTACATCTTATTTGTGGTCTTCTTAATGGTATCACTGACCGCATCGGTCTGGATGAAATCCAGGGTCGTAATCAAGTTCGTGATCTTTTGGACGATGCTGACCAAAGAAATTTGAGCGGGCCGCCTCCATTCAATTCCGAGATCCACAGAAAGCAGAGAAGCCCGGTCGGCAAAGAAGCGCTTGGAATACAACATCGTATCTTCAAAGTGGTTGTCTTTTACATCCGGCTTCGGAAACGGCGCATCGATTCAGTAGTTCGTGCTCGTATCCTCGCGCTCCGGAAAGCGCTTTGTCATAAACTGATTGTCAGACTCCAGCCGGTAGACCTTGGCATTCTCCGGTTCGACAGAAGCTATATCCTCCGCAAATTCTGCCTTATCGTCTTACCGGAAGACAAGCTTACGCGTATCTCCCTGTAAATTCGGCATTCAGCCGCTCAATGATTTGTTTTAGGTTAAGCTCTGCCATATCAGTGTTTCTCCTGTATGATCCATGATCCCCGTGTTCCGCCGCTTCTCCGAACCCATCCACTCTCAATCAGCTTGCCAAAGGCTCTTTGAATCGTAGAGCGGGAAACGCCGAGCTCTTCCGCAATCCGTGTCTGCGAGATTTTTAGGATTCGCCCGAATGAGCCGCAGGATTTGATTCTCGATTGTCCCTGTTTTTTTGCTTCATTGGCTTCACGATTAGCTTCATTTGCTTCAACATTGGCTTCATTGACACCCTTGTTCTGATTGTCACGCAATTCCTTCAGTGCATTGCGGATCATGCCCAGCATGAACTCCACAAACTCTGTGGAATCTCCCGCGTTGTCTGCCTTCTGCAGTACACGGTAGTATTCTTCCTGATTCTCATGCACCAGAGTTTCCACCGGCAGCCACGCAAAAAGCTCATTCCATTTCCGAAGGATCAGCGACTGCCAGAGCCTTCCGGTTCGTCCGTTCCCATCCGCAAAGGGATGAATGAATTCAAACTCATAGTGGAAGATGCAGCTTTTTACCAGCGGATGGTATTTGGATTCCTTTAGCCAGGTCATTAACTGCGACACCAGCTCGGGAACATATCTTGCCGGTGTGCCGGCATGAATCAAGCGGTCCCCGGCATATACGCCGACGTTACCGCTTCGGAATCTCCCGGCTTCTTTTACCAGCCCTTCCGTCATCAGCTTGTGGGCATAGAGCAGATTCTTAACACTGTACGGATCAAGCTCGGAAACACGCTCATATGCTTCGTACGCATTCTTCACTTCCCGGATATCCTCCGGCGGTCCAAGTACTCGTTTCCCATTGATTACATCACTGACCTGATCAAGAGACAGTGTGTTCTGTTCAATCGCCAATGAAGAATAGATGGATTTAATCCGGTTTTCTCTTCGAAGAACCGGATTTCGGTGCATAGACTCATAGGTTGTGATCGAGCCGACATATTGTCCGATTTCAACGATTAAGTTTGTAATTTCCTCCGTCATACGAAACGGCGGCTGATATGTTTCGCTCATCGCATCGAACCTCGTTTCTTGGTTCTGTCCTCATAATGTGCATAACTCGGCGGCACCAAAAATTCTTCCGTATCGACTTTTGTTGCCCTCATGTTATTAGCCTCAATATTCAGTTGATACGCGAACGCGGCAAACCTGAGCTCAAGTATTCGGAATGCCTCAATCACCGCAAGCTTGTGCGTGGCATAGCCTTCATACTCCTTGCCGACAGAGAGTATCACATAATCGAGACTCACTCGACTCCATGTGGTTTTCAATAACTCGTAGGCCTTGTGTTTTGTCAGCTCAAACATCTTCCCTCTTCATCTCCGTATGAACGATAGCTTTCACACACGGTCTCTTACTACGTTGGCAAAACATTGTCGCTCCGTTCATGACCGGAGTCCCCTTGAACCGACTTCATGTCTCCTCTATATTTAGCTTTTAACCCTTCTAAAAAATGAAGCGGGCCATGCTCCCGAAGTGTGCTCTATAACATTACAGTTTAATGCAAAGTGTAGCGATATAGTCATTTCCGTAACGCGCTAATCTATTTCTCTTGTCACACGATTCATAAAAATCTATCATCGCGAGCCCGTTTTTAAGTTGTCCTCTAATCTGCGTTTCTAAGGTATGGCTGAATTCATATCCATATTCCGGATTTATGCTTATCTTACCTTCCTCTTCAAGCTCTTTTGAATTAAACGGGATTGAAAACTTTAAAAGTAATTCCTCGTCGGGTTTGTCCCATACGATGTCAGCATCGTACATGTATATCCAAGGATTCATAAATCCGACCATTAACACTCCACCCTTTTTCAATACGCGAGAGGCTTCTTGATACATGTTTTCTAAATCTTCTATATAAACATTTGAAACCGGATTAAAAATGATATCAAAGGTCTCATCTTCAAACGGGAACGGTTTTGTCATATCGGCTTGAACCGTGTTGATTTTTAAGCCTTCTCTTTCAGCAACCATCTCATCTCTTTGTAATTGTGATGCAGAAAAATCCATGATGGTTACATCATAACCCTTTATCGCAAAAACCGGTCCCTGCTGTCCGCCGCCGCAGGCTAACCCTAATATCTTTTTTCCGTTGGCTTTTTCAAACCATTCTATCGGAACCTTTTTCCCGACAGTTAATGCAACAGATATCGGATTATTTTTAGCTTCTTCTAATTCCTCATGTGTCAACGGCTCGGTATAGTCATTTTTTACATGATTCCATCTGTCTTCATTTAATTTGATATAATCGCTCATCTCTTAGCCTCCTCGTGATTTTATACTGTTTCGATTTTAGTCGGAGGTGTTGCCATGACATTTTTTCGTCTTTAAAAATTCTGACAATTTCTCCTCCATCATCTCCACCTGAGACTTCTCCTCATCATTGTTTTGGCATTCTTCGCGATACGAGCGTACCCAGTTGGAACCAGTGGCTCCGGATATGCCGTACTCAACCGCAATGCCGGCAATCGTGCATCCGTCCTGAATGTGCGCACGAACAACTTTTCGCCTAGTTTCGTCTGATATTCGAGTCATGTGCTTTTCTTCTCTGCTGACAATACAATCTATCAGGCAGAGGTGTTACAAATTCACTGTACCACTACAGTCATAAAACAAAATGCTTCTTCATAAGTGCATACAATACTTTTCTGTCATCATCAACCACTATGCTCTCTTTTTTCAAAGCATAGTGGTGGGTAAATTCTGTATCTATGTATGTATGATTGTTGATTACAACGGCATTTTTATACCGCGGCCGCACGTGGATATGCAGATGTGGGTTTGGTACTGCTTCTTTATAAAAGTTATTCAGCAGACAACTCCAATTGCATAATTCGGCGCCTAATACCTCTTTATAGATCCATTCCAGTCGATTTATAATCGTTTTCAATTCCATCCACTCAGGAACATCCAATTCGGAAAGACTGCCGCAATGCCGATTCAACACCAGAATACATCTGCCGACATAATCCTGTCTATCTGCCAAATAGACTGACCAATGCAGTGATTGATATAGCAACCACTCAGTTTCTTTATACGCACACCATTCGCAGCCACGCATTACATCTCTCCATAGATTCCGATTTGTTGCTCAATTTTCGTATTCAAATTATACCATAAAACTTTTGAACAATTCTGCCGTAACTTTGGACTATATGAGAAAGGTCCGAACAGTCTCCTGCCCGGACTTTCTCTTATAAATCAATTCCGCTTTTACAACTTCCTTTGCTCATAGTTGCCGAGGACATTCCAGTCAATCTGCGGCATGTTCTTAGAAGCCTCTCGAACCGCACTCTCAATCAAGTCCATCACCTGATGCTCGGAAGCACCGGTATTGGTGCGCTCATAGTAGGCATCCAGGTTCAGGCTTGCGCTCACCTTGCTGCCGGGAAGCGTTACCATGAGTCCCTCATAGGGACTCTCCCTGCAGCTTTTTTTCATCTCCCGGAATCTAAATTCCGGATTCGGGAAAGCGTTCACGCATTTCATCCATATTCTTGAATTCAATTCACTTTTCTGTTACCATCTACTCAACAGAGTTGCCCGAGGTAATGTGTGTCGGGGACCAGGCTGGACCTCTTGGTTCAGCCTCTTATTTTACCTGTGAATCGGGGAACGGACATGAATCTGAAGAAACCGCTAACTTTCTCGGAACACCTCATCCTTTCCCGGGAAATTAAGAAGCGTTCAATTCCTGACGGAGTCGAAACCCGGAGCCTTTCGCCCGGGAAGCGATAGAGCTCTTTTTCGTCGATGTTCACCCTTTCGTTAGATATCCACAAATTCTCATTAGACAGGTTTAGATTTTCTGATTTCGCGTTCATTTACACATAACAAGCACGAAAAGCGGGACGCATCTCTTCTATGAGTCTACGCGTCAACCCGCAACGAACGGCTTGTTTCTCCCAATTCTCTCTTACAATCCCCAGAATTTCTTTTGCATACATTTTGGCGTCTGTCTCGGATATTCCGAATCTGACAGCCGTTTCCACTGCAAGCTCAACGCTTATGCTGTTATCCTCCGCATTAACATTTAAAGACAGTTCGTCTCCGTATGGAACCGGATTGACATCGTAAAGAGGCGAAAGGCTCCAGCCGGTTTCGGTCAGAATAAACGCATGATTGCGTAGATGATCATCCGTGTTGGTAACAGCCATATTGAAAACGATTCGTCTCCAGAGTTCTATCAAATCCTCCTTGGGCTGTGCACCGTAGGATTTAATGAATGCTGCCATCTCCAGATAGCTTGTTCCGTCTACAGCGGATGCTCCGTCTGTTTTTCCGAGTAACGTCATAGCGGAGGCAAAGTGTACCCGTTTTTTCAAAATACGATCAAAGCGCTTAACCAGATAAGTGCTCCCGAGAGCGGAAAATTTTTCTAGTTTCGCCTCCGTAACGCGCAGACCGCAGAGCTCCGCCAAATTGTGCGTCACCATTTCCCATGCTCCGGTATCATTTTCATCATTCTTAGATGGGAATTTTGCGATCCACAGCTGCTCATCGGTATCAATGACTGTCGCCTTTGGCCTTGCACCGCCAAGCGAAGAACCCGGTTTAATCAATTGATTTAACCATTTTTCCGATAAACCCGAATCGTCATTTTCAAAATTTCTGGATGCTTCCTCTAAAGTCCGAAGCGTTGCCCAAGGCGGGGCAGCTGTATCTTTATCGTCGGAAAGGAATGCTCCGTTCATATCTGTCTTAAATCGAATCCCTCCCAGTCGCGTCTCGTCGTACACGCCCAATAGATAGTCGCTGTCATACAGTTTAGACGGTTTACGGCCTTCCTTTTCCGCTAAAATTCTCTCACGCTTATTCATAAGAACGCGCCCCCAGCGGTCGGGAGATGAATCCGAAAACAGGCCGAAAGTAGTTTTGCCGACAGGATACTGTCTTCCGGCATATGGCATAAGTTCCGAATCCAAGGTGAATCTTAGTGAGGTTTTTTTGAGCCACTCTCTCTCATATTCGAAAGAATAGGATTCCCCGCCTTTCATGCTATTTACATAGAGTGTCCCTATCCGCATCGGATTCTGCCCACTAAAGTCATCGTAGACAAAAATTGTCTTTTCTTTGGATACCACTAGTCCTTCCTCCGCGGGGCCCGCTTTCTTGTGATTAGATTCAGATCCTGAAGTTGTCTGCCAAGTTCATCGTCCTTTGCAACCAGCAGAAGGTCTTTATCGAGATTGTTCAACGCATGCAACACTGCTGCGTAGATACCCATTGCTACGGATGGGTCGCCTTTTTCAACCTTCCACAAGGTTGCTCGGCTGATTCCTGCACGTTCTGCGGTCAACTCCGTAGATAGATTTCGTCTTAGCCTGGCGAGCTTAATCTGCTCCCCCATGTTTTTCAGTATTTCCTCCGTTCCCGGAAGAATGTTATATGCGGCCTTCTTCATTGTTTCACCAAATAACGTTTGTTATTATAGACATATACCGAATTAATGTTATTATTAGTATACATTGATCCGTCGCTAATACAAGCGAAAACTCACGACCTCCCGCCATTTTTAGCTTGCGTCCCCTCTGAGGACTTGCTCCGGCATTAGAAAAAAAAGCCGTTTTTTAGATATTGTCTAATCGGATCTCTGTTTTTTTAGATGAAAACAGGGGAAGATTGTGCAATCTTCCCCTGTCCGGACCTGTCCCCGGGCGGATTTGAACCGCCGACGTTTCGCTTAGGAGCAAGTCCGGCGTTTGGTTCTCATTATCCATCAGTGTTCACAGGTGTTCATGAAACCCGCGTATTTCCAGTGTTTTTTCGTGTTCTGAGTTGTCCTCTGTTCACAGATTTCTTTAGATGTTCACCGCTGTCTAATCGTTTCCATTAGATGGATTTTAGAAATTGCTAAAACCGGCGTCTTGTGCCCTTACCAACTGTCGCCATTTTTAGATATTTTAAGCCCACAGAGCCTCTCTTACAAGGTCCTGTGGGCTATGTATTCTATGCATTTCAACTTAGCTTTTTCAACAGATTCATCAGTAGCGTTGCAGTCGATTCATCACTCATAAGCTTCTCAAGCAGCTGCCTGTCACCAGCGGTTAGCGCGTCTCCTGTTTTTGTTTCGACCGCCGATAAATGTTCTCCCGCATCCTCCCGGACGATATCCTTCCGGTAAAATGCCTTTTCAAAAAGCTTTGCATTCTGTTGCCGGTCATCATCCAGGATATGCGAGTACTGGTCCGTGACCATCTTGGCCTGCGCATGACCGGAATCTCCCTGAACTGCTTTTAATATCACCCCCGTTCAGTTTCAACTTATAGGTGATACTGGAATGTCGCAGACTGTGGAATACCACCGGCGGGAGATCATGCTCCTTAATCAGCTTCTTGAAGGATTCTGTTATAGTGCTTGCTTCCGTGGGCATTCCGTAGTCTCCGGCAAAAACAAGATCATAGTCTGAATACTCGGATCCCAGGGCCTCCTTCAGTTCATCCTGCTCCTCCTTCCTGAGGATTAGCATTTTTGCAACCGTACTGGGGAGAAATACCTTTGCGGATACTGGACAGCGTCTTCGGCTTCTTCAAAACGAGCTGCGTCCTGTTCTTTCTCAGAGATCACCGGAAACGCAAAAGATGACATCCTTTTTCATCCCAGTTGCTGCATAGCACTGCGGTTCACCCGCTGCAATTCCTTATTTACATAGACATAAGCGACTCCCTTTTTGATGCTCTCATCCGAAACATCGATGCAAGACCAGGTTAAGCCGAGCAGCTCACCAATTCGAAGGAGCAGGCAAATGCCAGATTGATGGCAAGCCTGAGCTTTGAATCCCCGCAAAAGCTCAACTGCTCTCATGAGAGTTTCGGCATTCCAGATCTCACGCTGCTTTTTCGTTGACTTCGGTACCGTGGCGTAATCCGCCGGATTTCCGTATCATCAAATCCCAGCGGACCGCCTGTTCAAAGCAGCTGTGAAGAAGCTTATGTATGCGCCTGACCGTTTCCGCCGATACCAGCGCAGAGGTCTTCTTGTGCTTATTATCCGTGCATTTGGGGAACCGCCCTGCGTCTTCAGCATCGTCTGGTAGTACTTCTCCAGTGACCTTGCGGTAATATCTCCCAGCTTCATTTGTCCCCAGATGCGGGAAGAATGTAGGTGTTAATCATATTGACATTAGAAGCGTAGGTCGAAAGCGCCCAGTTATTCTTGCCATACATGGATATGTATTCCTTCAAAAGGTCTGCCATGGTTTCGCACTGCGAGATTACTATGCTACCAAGCTCTTGACGGTATTCTACCTCCGACTTTCTTCTCTGCGCATCCGCCTTTGTCTTGCAACTTTCCCATTTCTGCTTCTTTTCTCCCGCTTCGTTTTCGTAAGTGTATACCACATAATACCTATTCTTCCTTTCAACAAGCGATGCCATCACCGTTCCTCCTTCTCATAAGCATTGTCCTGAGAGGACATCCACCATTCCAGGGCGGCGCGTCTAATCCGAACCACCTTTCCGATACGAATACCATCGAGAATATCATCTTTCAATCATCTGGTATATCTCACGGGTCGTTGCGCCGATCAGACGTGCGGTCTCTTTGACCGTAAAACTCATCTTGTCAGCATCCAACAGTACCGTGCATTCGGCATCATCGACCTCTTCGAGTTCTTTATCAAGACCCGAAGTTTGCTCCGTGACCTTCTGATAACAATTCTGTCTCTGATACCAGCGTTCAAAACTGTCCAGTGTGACACGCTTTTTATCCGCAACCATGATAATCTCGAAAACATCCCGATTACGCTTTCTTCTGACAAGCGAGTAGGCCTCCTCGCGGCTGATGCCCAAAAGCCTTGCCATCTGCGGCAGTGTCATGGAAGTGTTTTTCCTGCTCCGCATCTCGCTGCCGATCCTCCGGCGTCCTGTACTTCGTTTGGGCCTTATACCACGCTTCAAAGACATCCTTGCGGACGCGCCTCCAGGAAGCAACCTCAAACGTTTCGAGCTTGTCCCGCTTGATGATTTCCCATAGACAGTCGAATCACTGATACCCAAAAAGCGTCGCAATCTCCGGTATCGAATAAGAATAGGCCTTCAATTCGGCACCTGGAGGCGGACCGGCGACCTTCTTGTATTTAACCTGATTTGCATACCAGTGCTCAAAGCTATCAAGTACCACCCGCATCTTTCCGGCGACAAGAACCGTTTCAAAAGAGCTGTCTATGTACCAGCCAATAGGAGTCCGTTTTTCTTCAGACCAAGCATCTGCCGCATTTCAGAAACGGACATGGTCGTCTTATCTCTGTCCTTCATCTCACAACCTCCTTATCGTGATTTAGCCAGGTCTTATGACCTGGCTAAATCGTAGCGGATACTGTTTTCCATTGTTAGGATGTCACCCGATTGAACGGGCATCCTTGACGCGTTTACAGCTTACTGTCCAGCCACTCATCAAAACTCTTTTTTTCGAAATCCGATACGTGGATCCGATTTTTGAACCAGCGGAACTCATGCCGTTCAAGCAGCTTGTATGCGGTTCCTCTTGCAATTCGAGGATGATTTGTAGATCCTCAACGGTATAACAGCGCTTTTCTGCACCGGCAACTGCTGCTTCTTCCTGGCGCTCAAAGGTTTCAATCGCTTCCATTATGCAACCCCTCACTTTCTGCTTTTTCGTTTGGCTTCTCAGCATTTGCCTCATTACGGGAAATTCTAGGCACTCCCCCGGAATCGGATCCTCAGGATTCATATAGCCGGTTGCTACACGAATGAGTTCATTGACCTTGTCCATCTGCCATGGCATCAGCTTTCCGAGATATTTCACCACCCGACACTTATCGACCGGCGTCGGCTGTTCACCAAGTATCATAGACGGCTTCTCCAAGAACGGCACGTTGTAGAGAACGTAGTGTGTTTTCTGCCCGAGTTTCTTTAGCTGCGTTGTCAGCGGATAAACCAGCAGATTCGGGCTGTATCTGTTCCCAATCTCATTCTGGATGTTAATGCACGGCCGTAGGCCGCCCTGGATGTGATTCACCGGTTCCGGCAAATCGATCAGATAGACGTCTCCCCGTCTGTAATTCCAATTGTCACGAAGCATATATAATCCCTCCTTGTTTTCGTTGATATTCCTATGCAAATGGCAGGCATCGCTGTCTGCCATATCCTAAACAGATCTGTTTTGACCTGCTTATTACGTATGTTATCCCCACATTTGTCCTCGACACCCCTGGGAACTGGCAGACTCTCTGTCCTGCCGGGAATGCATTCAGGCGTCCGGTTGCTTCCGGATCCATGGGACTCTAACCCCTCCGTGGTTCTCACCGAGCTGCGTACAGAAGTATCATTATGCTGTGACGGATCAATGCTGTACTCCGGAAGCAATCCGAAGCTTACAGACTGGGTTCGCGCTCTTGTCTTTTAAGGACAATCCTTGCGTTTCCCGCTGATGTGGCTCCCCGTCACAGGGGTTGTGCCTGAAGAATGTAGATTCAGTTTTCAAGGATCTAAACAAGAACCACTTGGCTCCTGACATGTACAAGTTTAGCTGTGCAGATGATAAAGCTTTAGGAACTGACACTACGGATTTGCTGTGCTGGTTATATAGATTCGCGGATTCAATGATGATTACAATACTAAGTGGATAAGAATGAAGTGTTCTTGACTCAACAGCCGGCATATTTACAGATGTTGTAAAATGACATATTCATTCAACACATCAACAGAAGACAAGGTGATTTGCTTACCTCTTTTCGCTCCGTTTTCCTTGACGGTCAAAGTTAATCTGACTAAAATAGAATAAATTTCTCATCCGAATCGATAATTCATTATTGACGCATACACATTGTGAAACGATTTTTAATGGAGTCCGACTATCCTATGAGTACACTTACCAAGCCAATGAAGTCCTCCCAGGACCTAGTTGAACACATGAAACGCAAAGGAATTACGTTCAATATCGTTTCTCCGGAAGATGCCGTCCAGTACATGGAAAAAAATAATAACTATTTCCGTGTAGCGTCCTACCGCAAGAACTATAATAAACGACTTGATTCAAAGCAAAATCCAATAGACGAGTATGTAAATCTAGATTTTGGATATCTTCAGGATCTTGCCATTATCGACATGGAACTGAGATACACGTTTATCCAACTAACACTTGATATTGAGCATTTTGCAAAAATGGATCTTCTAGGAGAAATTGAGCGACATAATGAAGACGGTTATAAAATCGTCTCAGATTTCCTTAATGCTCAGAAAACCGACAGAAAACAACACATTCAATCGGAATTACGGCAAAATCAGAATAGCTATTACACGAAAGACGTCTATAATAAATATAATCCTGATTTCCCTGCTTGGGTTTTTTTAGAACTTCTTCCTTTTGGTACAATCCTTGATTTCTATCTCTTTTGTGCTAAACGTTTTAACTCTAAGTCGATGTGCGATCGCTTTTACATCATGATCAGATGTAAAAATGTTCGAAACGCCTGTGCCCACAACGACTGCTTCATCAATGATTTCCATACAGGTACTGCACCATATAAGCCCAAGTATCCTGTAATCCAAAAAGTTAGCAGTAATCCCTCGCTTTCATCTGATTCCCGTAAACGTCGTATGCAGAATGAACGGATGCAGGAGCTAATATATGTTCTCTATATCCATAACGAAATCGTGACCAGCAAAGGGGTCCACAACAAGGCCGCTCAAAAATTACATGCATTTAAAGATCGGATGATGAGGCACGCTGACTATTACAATACAAATCAGTTGATTGCCGCGAATTTCAATTTTTTGAAACTGGTCATTGACAACTGGTTCTCCCTCGTTTAAACTAATGGCACGTCGAAAAAAAGCAGCAATGCTTTTTGTAAGGGCTCTATCCTAGGATCGAGCCCTATTTTTTTCTATCAAAAACCTGCAGGTACCACAATTGTGGTACCTGCAGGTTTTTCTTGCCCTGGGGCAACCAAACTAATTCCATGAGGTTTACATCAGGACTCAGGTTGGCATTCACCTTCTGGATTGTAGCTATATGTAAAGTTGTCTATAGCATTTTTTTCTATCAACAGAAAAAGAGAAAAATTCTACTACTTCCGATGCTCTACAATTTACTGGCAAGTTCCATCATATGAGAAGCCATTTCAATAAGATTCCTGCGAACAGAATCTTTATCAATCTCATTCCCCAGAAGTAGATAGTCCGTGCTAACATGAAAATAGAGAGCAATTTCAACAAGCAGTTCCAGCGATGGTTTCCCTTTTCCACGCTCTATATTGCCGAGATGTTCGAGACTGATGTTGAGTTCTTCAGCACTTTTTCTCCTGCGTCTTACCTCGGGCTTTACGAAGTGCTTTCAAACGCCCTGCAAAAATCAGCTTCCCTATATTGTACAAAATTATTTTTCCTTTCCTCCTGACACGGGAGATTGGAAGGAGCTACACCTTCCTGCAGACAGATTAGAACCTTCAGGACCTTACAAAAGCCAAAAAGAGATAAGGATACCGATATCGCTTCTCTCCGAAATCTGAACTATATGTATATCCTCAGCCCTTCATACATGTCAGGATGCGATATGTTTATGACGTGGATTGAAATCATGCTTTTGTCTTGCTAATCGGTACAAAAAAGAAGCCACCGACAAGGACGGAACCCTATGGATATAGGTATCCTGTCCTTGCCGATGGCCTCTCATGTATGTCTGGCTTAACTCATCGACTATTCAAGCATGTGACCTGAAATGGATTTACGCAGTCTGTTTCAACTCGACCATTCCCGTCTGTACGCTCATTCTATTTCATTTATTACATGTAAGTTCATTCCGATCTTCCGGCGCATACACATCGATACGATTGTGTCTGCGGCCCATTCGCTTCTGTACCATAACCGACTTGCAACGTTTGCAAGTGACGCGGACTATGCCCTCGCGATCTTCCAAACCATGATTAACCTCATGGCAGTTGGGACAACAAACGCTTCTCGGGCGTAATATGCCCTGGCTCTCATGTGCCAATTACCTTGCTCCCTTCTCATTCGCTCGTTTTTTCATACTGTAGGAATTGCGACATGTTCACCCCTTCTTGCCAAGACAAAGGGCTTCTGTATTTTCCACATCCTCCGGAGCTGCTGCGTCGTTTCCCCGCAGTATTCGCATTCCATCCATCCGTCTGTCTCTTCGAGCAGCAGTTGATGATTGACTCTTTCCGCAAATCGGGACATTTCATATCGTATTGATTCATGCTTTCACCTCCGTTCACCGGATTACAGTGCCTTGATGACGTGCTTTTGCAACTCCCTGGACAATCAGATTTTTTTGTGCGTATCTCTTTACCGGGATAAACAGCTTCATTTCTGATAAAGAGAATCGCTTCCTGATTCTCAGCATCAACACCGCCATACACCTTCAGCGTGCTCTCATTGTCACCCAATAGGGCAACAACGATATCACCAACCCTGGCCTCGCAATCCATCCTGATAACGACTCTGTCACCGTCATCGATGCCCGCATCAACCATGGAGTCACCGCATGCCTCCAGAATATAGAACTCACCCTTCCCGAAAAGGGAAACAGGAAGGCTGATGTATTCCCGAATGCATTCCTCCTTTTCCTCCGCAGTTCCACATGGGATGGATCCGACAACAGGACAAGGGGCAGAACCGGTCGTGAACTTGTTGATCATCGGCGTATTGATGGCACGAGACTGACCATCATACTCAATCATTCCGCGATTATCCATTTCAACCAGGTAGCGATATGCAGTTGTTTTGGGGATGTCCACACCCTTGGCAATTTCATTCACCGAAGGCGTGGCATGCTTTTCACAGAAATACTGATCAACGTAAGAAATGATGAGTTCCATCGTCTCCGAGTTCATTTTCCTCATGGTCGCAATTCCTTTCAATCGATAATGGAATGAATCGTTCCATTAATGGCATTATAAAAACCCCTTGACGATGATATGTACCCAGAATTCTGGACACATTGACTATCGTTAGGCACCGCAACTGGATGCTATCCTGTATTGTACAGGAGGCATCCAGTTTGTTTTCTTCTGGATTCTCCTGTTGTTATAGTAATCGATATAATCATCGACTGCAGTAACGAATTCCTCAAAGGACTTGAACTCTTGCTCATGTCCATAGAACATCTCATTCTTCATCCGACCAAAGAACGACTCCATAATGCCGTTATCATGGCAATTCCCCTTTCTGGACATCGACTGTGTGATGCCATGCTTCTCAAGCTCGGTTCGATAGTAGGCGTGCTGATACTGCCAGCCCTGATCTGAATGCATAATCAAGCCTGTTAACTTTGGGAACTTTGCAAATGCCTTATCCAGCATGTCCTTAATCTGTTCCATGTTAGGATGCAGCGAAACATTGTACGAGATAATCTCGTTCCCGCACATGTCGAGGATCGGAGAAAAGTAGCACTTCCCCCATCCCATGTTGAACTGAGATACGTCTGTTGTCCATTTCTCGAGAGGTGTGTCTGAAATAAAATCCTGTTTAAGGAGATTGTCAGCGGTCTTGCCCACCTCACCTTTGTAAGAATGATACTTCTCCTTCGGACGCTTGCCGAACAGTTCCATGTCGTGCATGAGCCGCTGAACACGCTTGTGATTGACCTCAAATCCACGATTATGCAGCTCCGCCGTAATTCGGCGGACACCATATCGCTGCCGGTTCTCATCGTAAATTCTGCGGATCTCTGCGGAAAGACCTGTATTCCTGAGAGCAACTGCGTCAGTCCTGCCAAGTTCATAGTAGTAGGTGGACCGGGACATTCCCATTGCTGTCAGCAGATACTTCAGTTTGTATCCTCTGTCGCGGAGTTCTTTGATGATCGCTGCTTTCTCGCCTTGAGTCGCGCAGCTTCCTTTTCTTCTCTCAAGGCGATCTCTTTTTTTATTACTTCGTTCTCGGCCTTAATCAAGGCGTTCTCTTCACGAAGCCGGAGGAGCTCCTCGTATTCACTCTCCTTTAGTTTTCTGGGATTGTTGATATTTACTTTCTTCATCTTCGCAGTATCCTTTGACTTGCGGCCTTTCTTCTTACTTACAAGTCCATTGTACCCGTAAATCTTATATTTTTGCACCCAGTCATAGAGCAGACGGCTCTCAATGCCGGCCTCTAGCGCAACGGACTGTGCCGTCCTCCCGGCGAGAACCTTTGTGATTAGCTTCAGTTTCTCTTCAGGCGTCCACGGATGCTGCTTTCCATGCTTTAGGACCTGGGGGCCATTTGCCTTTTCGGCACGAGCCCATCGACGAATCATGACGTGAAAGTTACCCGGATCGTTATAACCCTCCGGTGTCTCTGGCCATTTCCCCTGTCGATACAGGTCGACACACATCTTCTTAAATTCATAATCATAGCGCATGATAAAACCCTCCTTACTGTGACACTTTCGTGTCCAGTAAAGAGGGTACATATCACGATGAGGTCAAGGGGTGAGGCGTTTAATGGAACGCAGGTGCACAGAATATTGAGCAGCGAACTACGATTCACTCCTCATAGAGCGCTTTTTGGAGCATTTCCCGGTAGGCATTCTTCACCGCTTCCGGTCCCAGAATCTTGATCTTACCGTTGAAACCAAAGAGCCAACGGTAAAAAGTTGAGCTAGCGCACACAAGGACATTGGCCCTAAAGCTATCTTCACCGATTGGTTCTGTCTTAACATCCATGCCAAAGTTATCGATGAGATACTTCATTGTCGATACATGGCACTGAAGCTGAACTTCTTCCGGCTGATCCGTGTCAAACATACGAAAAACACACTTGCTGAAATGGACAGTGAGTAATCTTCCGGAGGTGATACCGCAATCTGATTCAGGATTTTCGGTTGCTCCGCAATGCGGTCGATGCGGAAAGTGCGCATCGCCTGGCGCTCATCGCAGAAGCCGCGCAGGTAATAGTAGTCGCCATCCCATTCCAATGTATAGGGACTTACCGTGTACGGCGCACCGCCATTGGTCATGTAGCGCTTCTTGTTCACATCAAAATCCGTGTAGGCAAACTGGATCTTCCGTCGGGTGTCGATAGCCTCATTGAGGGCATCCACAATGTAATAGCCTTGCTCATTATCCGACTTCACACGACCGGCCACATAGATGTGACGGCGGAGCTTGGCGGCATTCGATGCACTGGTCAGTGTAAGAAGCTTGGAAATCAGTTCATCACTCTTTCGCTGCGTTATGAACTTGGAAGAAGAAATTGCATCCGTCAGGAGTTTAAGCTCTGCCAGATCATAGGCGTGACCATCATAGTAATACTTGTTCTGTGTAGACTCATAGTGCTCAATGTGAAGACCGCAGTCGTGAAGAATGGCGAGGTCATCGCTGATTGTGTTCCGGGAAACCCTGATGGCATATTGCTCTTTCAGAATCTTGATCAACACAGCGGTAGAGAGCGGATGTTCTGCGTCCGTATGCCGAACCAGGTGCTGGTACAAATATAGAATTCTGAGCTTCGTTCTGCTTTGCATAAGGATCCCCATATATATCATTTCAGTAACAAGGCTTTATGCCAAATTTTGATAAGCCAGCATAAAGTCACTCATATCCTGCTCACAGTTTCCGTTTTGCACCAGGGTCATTGCAATATCCCATAAGCCCGCCAATTTGCCGCTCTGGTGATTCATCATCGTGTCGCAGAACCGCCACATCTCTCCGTGAGCGGCAATATCCAGCAAAAACTCCTTGGCAGGCTTTAGCGTTTCTAACCGGTTCTGTGCAAAATACAATTCCACTTCCGAAAGCTTATCTTGAGCCGGGATATTCCCCATCATTACAACATCACATACGATTATCGCCAGGATCGTTGTTAGTATTTCCTGCCCGTCAGTGATGGTATGTTCCAAGTTACCCTTTTTTTATCATGCGTTCCCACGCCAACCGTGCTTTTTGGATATTCTCGCCCGGAGTGCCCTATTGCTGCACAATTTTAGGCGGCACTCTTGTCGGGGCTTGAGGCGCATAGCTTTCAGCCCTGGTTTGCGCTGCTGCTCACGCTCATGCTCCCGAACCAAACGCCGTTTATCTCGATAATATCCGCTGACTGTGTGATAAATCAGGTGATCCCAAAAGTTCATAGTGCTTTCCTCGTTGTACCAAAAGCCAAATCCATCATCCGTCATGGCAGGGTGTGCCGGTGGACTCAACTAAAGAAATCAAACTCATCCACAGCGAAAGCAATGTCAATCTGGAACGGTTCACGCTGTGGCATCTGTAATCCCTGCTCGTCCGCAATTACCAGATAATAAGTAGCCGTGTTGCTATATTTCAGCGATTTCAGATTGAACTGGCAGCGGAATGTCCGCTCTGCACCGTTGTCGCTTGTCTTATCTGCAATGATTTTCTGAACATCACTGATTTGCTTGCCACTTTCATCCGTAAAGTAGACCTGATAGGTTGCCGCTTCACGGTTCGCACCAACTGAATCCTGCTGATAAATTCAGAGAGAATATCATATTGCTGATTTTACGGCTTGCAGACAGCAGATTGACCGTTACCGGCTTGGTATCATACTTCTGCTTGTTGCGCTTATATTCCATAGAATCGTTACGGAGATAGTGGTATTCAATCACCGGAACAACCATTTCCTGCAAGCTGATACCGCCATGCACAAAGTTCAAGCCGCCGCCATTCATCTTGATACGGATGCTTTCTCTCGGTGCAAAGCCATCATATTCCGTATTGCCGCCCAGGAACTTCACCGGCAACAGATAGTTTGGCTGAGCGCCTTTCTGCATGATTGCATAGCGTCTGCCATATTCCACATCCATGCCGTTAAAGCTGGACTTGTCCACCTTGTCGTCCTCGGTAAGAGGGCTGTATGTGTAAAGGAATCCATGGTCGGCGGTAATCAGGATATTCGTTCCACCAAATTCATTCACGATAATACGAACAAGGTTCTTCAATTCCGAAATTGCCTTATCGCAGGCGGCGAATACGGCAGTATCAGAAGTATGACTGGCTTCATCAATCGTATCGTGGTAGATATAAACCACATCCATGCCTTTTACCAAAACGCTTCGCTCTGCTCGTTTCATGGCGATGATGTCGTTGTATTTCAGCGCCACACTCGCAAAATCTTCCGATTTCAGGATCTTGTCCCGATAGCCGCTGGCGGTAGGCTGTCCATCTGCCAATACGGTCAAAACATCGTTCCGAAGCTCCGCAGTCAGCTTTTTATGCGGCAGCAATGCCGCCATGCCAAACTTGGTGATGGAGGGGAAGATACTCTGCATACTGCTGATAGCAACCTTGCTCTGCGTTTCTCTTTGAAGCTGAACTGCCATAGCAGCTGCCACTTCATAGCGCATGGCATCCGAAACAATCACAAACACCTTGTTTTCGGAAGTTCTAATTCGGGAACTATAAAAATTCTCCTGCTGCGGCACTTCCAGAACCTTGCCGTAGGTTGCCAGTTCTTCCGCACATACATCCGACCAGTTGTTGCCCAGTTCGCCCAGGAACCAGTGGGTATAGAGTCCTTCCACTTTATCGACAACGTGCTTGAACAGATCATCTAGCAGAATATTGGAGGTTTCCAGACTCTTTTGGAAGCTCAGATGGAACAGGCGATAGTAGGTGTCCATCCGATAATAGCTTTCCGTGTATTCTTTCCAGATGCCCTTCGCTTCTGCGGTATGGAACCCCGCAGAATGCTCCTTGAAGAAGCTCTGCATATTGGCCACCTGCAAAATTCCGTTATAGAAGTTCTCAAACGGCTCGTACCATGCACAGGTTCTCCGTTTTTCAACTGTGGAAACAATCTTATCCACATCAATGATATGGTCACTGATCTCTGTCATCAACTTGGTCAGAATCACCTCGTTGATGCAAGGGAAGCACTCTGTCGCTGCCAGATTGTCTACTGTCAGCTTTTCAAATCTCTGATGAAGGCGGGCTTCCTCCTCAACATATCGAGCCACATCATAAAGCTGCTGAGCATCCTCACCATGAAGCCATTCAGAGATAAAATCATAGCAATATGCCTGATGCGGCACGGAAATGAACTTATCCAGTCCAGCAAGATATTCCTGACGCATGGTACGGGTAGCGGCGGTCAACAGCAAATGAATTGCCAGTTGACCGAGATCCGGTTCTTCCTCGGCAAATCCGCATCCCTGACGCACCATTGCCCAAAACGCACTATCTGCATGGTATTTTTACGAAGTCTTGATAAATCGCATTGTGGTTCAAATCCAGTCCTGCCCTGAACACGCTGCGAAGAATCTTATTTGGCTGCGCTTCTTTCAAGCCGCAGATTGCCGCCATCACAGCCATGTGCAGCTGTGCCGGAGTAGCAGGAATTTTATTCTGGCTGCTTATTTTCTGACGGCGTTCCTTCGCATTAAAATAGGCACGATAATTCTTCACCTGCTTTCTCATGGCCGGATTTGAAGTAAGCCCCATCTCATCCATCCAAATAGAAATCAGGTCTGCCCGGAACTCCTCACTGTAAAGCTCCACATCCAAAAGCCAGTTATCATCCGGTTGGTCATATACCAGCGGATCGTAAACCAGATAGTTTGTCGTCAGATCGTCCACTGAAAGCAGCTTCTTTATGGAAAATGTATTACTGCCCGTAAGAGCAACCACCTTGGCGTTTTCCAGAATCACTTCGTCCAGCTTGTCCGCAAATTCCAGATCCTCGTCATACCAGAAGATAATTCTTCTCTGGTAGAACTCAGGCAAGGGTGCAGCAAATCTGCGATTCAAGTCTTGTATTACTTTATCAGCATCCATGCTGAATCCTCCTTAACTTTAGATTAAGGGACCAACAAACTCAGCTAACGCAACAACAGCTGAACTGAACTCAGCAATGCCTTTTACTGTTTTTAACGTAGCAATAGCTGTCTTTAACATTCCCTTTTTAGGTTTATTGGCTGATGCTTCAGTTTCGATAACCTCCAGACTATCAGCGACGGTAACTTGATCCTCTGGGGTCAAGTTACCGGATGTCGCCCGTACATCGGCAATCAGTTTTGCAAGTTCGTCAGTATTGATACCGACATTATTCGTTGCGGTGACATTCGCATTTTCAGATGCTATGATAGCCTGTCCGTTATGCACCGTAACGTTATATACCACTTTATCATCCAACCCCATATCAATTCCCACCTTCGTAAGATAACCCTCCACATGACGAATCAGCACCATGACAAAGCGGTCATTAAACCCCTTAATCTTGTCCTGATAGCCATTGGAATGAGAATATCCCATAGCCACGCCATAATGAACTGAATTATCAGTCTCTACCAAGTAACGCAAAACAGCATAAACATTGCGAACTTCTTCCTCATTCGAATCTCCGGTAGGGAAAATCAAACGTCCATACGACGATTGAACCTTATTGACCTCGTCAGCTAAATTCCACTCACATTCGCCGCAGTCCTTAATATAATCAATGATAATAGGGGTGCCGTTTATGTAATTTAGGAATTTTCCAAGAACACCCGCATAGTCATTGTAATCAGCTTGAAGCAGACGATTAGAAAAGCTGTTGAAATCATACAGGATTTTTCTAAGTTCATTCCTATTCAATCTCATAGTTTTTCACCCCACAGAACGGGCAATAGGCTCCCGTCATTTTTAGTAATGGTTTTATTTTTGCTGTACGAGTACAACATGGAAATGTGCAAATCTCAAGTGCTTCAATTCCCGAACGGATAGGGTCTTCACTTTCATGTACGGGGCGTTTCCCAGCTTTGAACTTAACCATACTATTACCACGAGTCTGACGCTCTAAATCCTTGAACGCATCATAAATCATGTCATTGACAAGATTTTTCGTCATTTTCATAGCAAGCTCTAATACATCTTCCGTGATGTATGTATCGCTGACTAAGCCACAGCTTGGGCAGAATATCTGCCATACGCCATCGTCCTGAACATCTGAAGGAGTACCCTTGAAAAATGTGCCACAATGTTCACATTTCAAAAGCACATATCCTTCGTCATCTACCGGAATCGAAATGGTCATGTGGATTTCATCACTCACAAGGTTTCTCCTCCTTCATTATTTTATCTTCGCCAGTACATCCTGGAATTTTGCGTAGTTTGCCTTCACGCCATCGTCCAGATCAATGGAGATCATCTGGTCGGCCAAGTGATGAATTTTTTCTTCGTAGGCTCTGATTTCCACTTCCTGTGCCTGCAAGGAGTTCAGTTTCTTGTTCAGCTTCACACGCTCAGAGGTGGATGCCGCTGCAATGCGGTTCTCCAGGTCGGCAATGGCGGTACGATAACGAGCCTGCTGTTCATGCACATAGTCGGTACGAATACGGGCAATGGTGTCCGGCTGATAGCGGTGCATATAGATCAGGCATTTGAAACCGTTCTTCTTACCGGAATCAAACAGCCAGTAAATCGGACGCTTTTGATAAATCTTGCAATGGTCAGCATAGAAGTCATTGATGAAGTAGTTTCGAATGACATCCTTCGGCTGCCCCTTACCGCAGGGGCGTCTGCAATGAACTTCAGGTTCTCGTCCAGAGTTTCCTTGCCGTAAACTACCTCGACGAACTTGACAAATCTGCCCACAATATCATCCTGGAAATATTCATCATCGCAGATTGGAATGATGTTGTCCTTGTCCGGCTCAAATGTGGTGTACTTGGAAGCATCCCACTCACCACCGGCATAGGCAAGCCCATCCCCATCCAGAGAGTAACGACCGAACATACAACCCACAGCGTAGGAAATGAAGCTCTTAATGTCACGCTGCAAATCTGCTTTTCTAACGGATATATCCTTATCTGGAACCTCAGTGCTTATATCCTTTGAAAGACCATAAATATCCACAAAAAAGTTCATTTAACCGTTCTTCTGCTTTCTTCATACCAGTGAAAGCAGCCTCTGCATAGACGGCTCCACACGCCAAAAAGCATCCGAAATAAATCCACATTTTTGCATATTTAACAAGTGGATGTGATCCAAATTGCATTGAATTTTTCAAATGAATCCCAATCATCTTTTTGCAACCTGAATATTCTCTTTGACAAGTGTCTCAATTTCACTCTTTTTGCTTCCTACATCCAAATATGGTAACGACAATACATAAGTGTTTCCCATGTTAATGGTTGGATTCAACAACTGGAGATATTCTATTGCAATGTTTGAATTCAAAAAGCCAAGCAATGTCAAATCGAGCGTAAAGTTCTCATTGAAAATAGTTGGCGCACCAGAATCGTAATGAGCTTCCGGGATTTTATATCTGAAAGCTGTTTTCGCTGAAGTAATCAAAGTCCAACAGATGCCCGCTTTATTGGCATAATCCTGATTATACAATCCACCATGAGAAGCATAAGAATTTTTTGCTTCCGTAGACCAATCCACAACAACTTCCTGGTTTCCATACCAGCGTCTGAAGTCTCCACCCTTTACATATAGTTGCCATTTTTCTCTATCGGCGATTTCCCACCACATACGTGTGTACTGTTCGTTCCCGTGAGTTTTATTTCTACCGCCTGAGAAATGGGTGTTCTGCACCAGCCTTCCTGAGAAATTGCTAATAAATCTTTCACTTACCCAGTAAGCAATGGGGTTTCCTGGGATGCGAAGATAGGATGCTTGTTTTGCTTCGAATGCTCCCTCTCCCTCATGGAACCATTTTTCTTTTGTTTCAATAGAATCCACAGCCCCCTGCTTCTTAAACAGCTTTCTATATGTGCCGCAATAATTTGAAATATATCGCCTGCCAATTACAAACGCCGTTGTACCAAAGTCAGAGCCAAATACTCCACGTCCTAAATGCAACATCTGAACAATAGTATTGTCGTTTATAATCTTTTTTCGCAACTTTTCATAACTGGAAATGAACATCCAGACAGGAATGTCTATCATCGCCATATAACCAATATCGTTACACATTGAAAGAGTCTTTTCCATACAAACGGTACTCATATCCGATTTTGTATCAGGATATACATCCTTTACCAAATCATACAGCTTTCCGTTCATTCCAGCTGCACCCATATACGGCGGATTTGTCACAACCGCATCGTATTTCTGCGCCATTGCTTCTGCCACCTGCACCAGAGGAAGCAGTTCTCCCAGCGCAGAATCACGGGAGATGTTAATATCCTCTTTGATTTCATCAAAACGAGCATAAAAGGCAGACCAATCCTGCTGCGTAACATTCAGGATGGAACCGTATTCCTTCGCATCGTACAGTTCGTGGATGATAGTTTTCATTGTCGCAGTCAGTTTGGCATCGCCATTGCAGAAGTAGTCCAGCGTAAAGCTATTCACATGATTACTTTCTGCAATCGCATAAACATGAGGCTGAATGCCTCGGCTGAAGAATCGACGGTCGTACTGACGTGCTTTCATCATCACTGCAAAATAGGCAAGCTGAGCCGCACGGTCATCTATGTCTAGACCATACAGATTGTTTTTCGACAATGCTTGCCACAGCTTCACGAGTGGTGAAACCGTATGCTTCGTAAATCTGCACCAGTACATCAAACATATATGCCAGGATATGACCGGAACCGCAGCAAGGGTCAATGCACTTGATCTGCTCCGGCGTAATAGTCGCATATTCTTTGCGAATCTGGTCAAGCTGAGCCTGCACATCGGCTTCCTGCTCCGCTTCGTCCAGATAGTATTTCCACTGGGATTTCAGTTCGTCATTCGGATGCCCCTCCACCCACAAGCGACCAAGGCTGTTTTCCACCATGTAGCGAACGATCCAATCCGGGGTAAAAAGCTGGGTTGCCGCAGGGATATTCTCTTTTGTGATTTTTACATTCTTTTTCAGAGCGGCGAAAACATCGTCCTTTTTCTCGCTGTTGTAATACTGATACAACCAGCCAATAATCTGAACGGCATCTTTCCAATCGTCCTCGTCGATGCAGGTAATCATCTGTTCAATGACGCTACCTTCACGGAGCAGGTTGTCCGGCAGAAGAAGCTCCGTATAGTCGGAGATCTTCTGGAACATTCCCGGCAGAACCTTGTTCAATGCGTTGCACTGCACGATCAAGAGATACTTATACAGTTCCTCGGTCTTTTCGGCTTCTTTCAGTGCATAGACCTTTTCCATGTCCAAGCCATCCAAATCCAGATGAATAGCTTCGGTGATAATCTGCGGTTTAAAGTTGTTTTCCTCGTCCGTGAATACACGCACATGGGAAGGGAGGTAGCCGTTGACCTCCATGAAACGCAGGGCAGAGAAGCGGTTGAACCAAATGTAGGCAACTTCCTCCATAACCTGCTTATAACCTTTGTCGTTGATCTCGGCAATCAGAGCCTTGCGCTGTGCCTTTTCATCGGCAGTGAGGACTTTACCGCCAACACTGTCTGCATTGGCGTCCACCATGTTGTCTTCTGTGATACCGTATTCCACACCTTTCAGGGAAACACGGGCGATCAGCTCTGTTCTTGCCCCGACAGCAAATTTTTTTATCGCATTCTTATCCATAATTCGACTCCTTAATTCAGCTTGATCTCATCGCAATTCTTCAAGAGCTGCTTCAGCTGAGAACGAATCTTCTCTACATAATCATCAATGTCGCATCCGTCTGCAAGGTCTTTGCCTGGAATACAACCTGACGGTTATAGGCACGAACTACTTTCTTCTTTGCCGGGGTTGCTTCTTTACCTTCCTGATTCGGCTGGGGTTGCGACTTCGGTGCAGGCGGGGTGAGAACGGCTTCAATGTTGCTGACCGTATCATCCTTGTACTGGCACATCGGCAAGAACATAGCATCCAGAAGGGCAAGACTCTTTAATTCGGCAATCTTCTCCTTGCACTGGCTGAAATAGCGATCCGACTTTTCAATCAGGTGAGATGCCTTCCGATCGCCATTTGCGGCAGTATGGGTCTTCCATGCACTGACGAACCGTTTCCAGAACCTCAGCACGTTTTTCTTCCAGCATCTTGTCATGGGCCGCACGAACCGTATCCATCAGCGGGTTCAGCTCACGAATCCGGTCATATCTAAACTTCGTACCCATCTGAATTGTGATAATCAGACGAATGGTGTTCAGTGCCTTGTGTGCTTCCTCATTTTCCGCAATGCGGTCAAGATCGTCATGCAGCGATTTTTCAAGCTGCACTGCCTGGTCGAACACCGTCACCTGCGTTTTGAAGAAGTTTTCGATGCCGTTGCTCATGGTTTCCTTGTTGTCGAACAGGTCATCTTCTTTTTTCAGCACTCGCTCAAACAAGGCGATGTTGTCCTTCTTCTGGGAAAGAACATCGTCCATCAGATGAATGGCTTCCTGCACCAATCCGTGATCCGGGTATTTGTGCCCTTCATAACGGGCATCCAAAGAAGCATAGTAGTCACGCTGTTCTGTGAATTTCTCGGTTACAAAGCGGATCAGACCATCCTCATCGTCCGGCACATCCATAATGTCAGAAATACTCACGAAGCATTGATTTTACATCACGCATCATTGTAGCAGAAATGGTTTTACGCTTGCTGATGGAGGTTTTGCCGATCTCGCTCTTTTTTCGGAGCATATCCGGCAGTTTCGGGTCACCGGGCTGAATGGTATTGCCCGCATACTTAATGGTTACTTTCTGGGCATAGATCAGCTGTGCAGCGACCGCAGCAATGTCGATTTCCTTCCAGCCATAGGAATGGCACTGTACCTCTGAATATCTGCCATAGAGGTAGGCAGTTTCTTCGCATCCTGCATTTCCAGATATTCTTCCATGGCAGAAGCCGCTTCACGGTTCGGCTCTGTTCCGGGAATCATCGCTTCGGTTCCGTTCAGAATAGCGATAATGTCGGCATCGCTATCGGCATTCTTGGTAATCAAATCGAGCTTGCTATATGCATGAGCAACCAAGTATTCCAGGGACTGGTCAATTCTGCTTTTAGCGTTTCCGGATTTGATCTCCAGATGCTCACCATCCACATAAAACTGCGCTCCCTCAATCGCCTTCTGCAATTCAGTCATGGCGCTCAGTTCATATTTTCCAGCTTCGTCCTGCTGATCGCTGATGATTTTTCTGCACACTCTTAGGGCAGCTGGCTTACATTTCGCTGTTTTACATATTTGCGAATCTTCATGGCAGATTCCAGAGATTCGTAGTAAGGGGTATCCGCCAGAACAACAATTGCTTCGTTGCCTTTAGACTCTGCCATCAAACGGAACTCCGTCTTTTCCGTGGCATCCGTTGCAACTGTCAAAAAGCGTAGGCGCATACCGCCAGTCGTTACGCCAACGGTAATTCCGTCCACCATCTGGTCGAAGGCGAAGTCATATTTTTCATAGCGGAACTTCTTGGTTGTGAAAATATCGCCGTAGATCATCTGGGCAATACGCTCCACAATAGAAGCGGTATCCACATTGGTATCTCGGATTTCACGCTGAATGTCCTGTTCTTCATCGGTCAGAAAGTTATAGGTATCACCGGTTCTGCCGATATAGTTCTGACTCATCAAGCGGTCAAGGCAGCCACGAATAGATTCACGCATGATGATTTTATCTACACGAATATCGTCTGCCATCAGGATTACGATATTGTCCAGATTAGAAGGAATATCATCAATATAGCGAATCAGATACAGGAGCTTCAATACATCCACATCCTGCTGCTCAATGCCATCGCCGTTGTCAGCCGCTTTCTGGCAGCGCTCAATCACTCGACGGATAGAACCATCCAGGAAAGTATGTACGGTATCATAAAAACGGAAGAACGGAACGAGGGCATACTCGTCCCTCTCCTGAATTTTCTGTGCAGCTTCCTGGAATCCGGACAGCATGGAGCGCTCACCACCGGACAGATGCTTACCGGAATTTCCGTGCTTACGGATTTCGGCAAACACCTTCTGCATGATGATGAACTGGTACGGCACGAACGGGAAATTGTCCGAAAACTCCACCGAAGTGGAATAGCCCTTAATATCCAGAATCGAGCCACTGAAACTGAACAGGTTACGCAGAACAGAATCATTCTGCTCATAAACTGCCTCCAGCTCTTTGGCTGCGTCCGGCTTCTTTTTCAGAATACGCTTCTGAATCACTTCGTCCACAGAGGAAGAAGATAAGCTCAGTCTTGTTTTGAAACGAGCCTGAATACGGGAGAACTCATCGGCACGAACCTTGATGATTTCATCAATGGCTTCCTGTCCGGTGCAGATCACCCAGATCTTGCCCTCGCACTCGCTGCCTATTTTCTCGGTCAACGACTGGAGGTTCAACAGCATATCGGTATCAGTACCGACATACTGACCAACTTCGTCGATCATAAACAGCAAACGGAAGTTTGCAGGCTTGGTATCCACATAAGCTTTCATATCTTCCACAAGCTGTGCAATCGAAATCTCTGTGGAGGTTTTATCATTAAACCATGCTTTGGCATCGTCCTCACTCATATCCAGAACTTCCATCAGAGTAGGGATAATGAACTTGCCGTTGAATGCAAATGCACGGCGCATTTCCAACCAGGATTTGCCCTTCTTTTCTTCAAAAACTCTGCGGAACTCATCAGTCTTGCCCTGCTGGTCAATATAACGCTCCATCATGGCAACCTTTAAGTTTTCGCCGTAAAATCCCAGATGGTTATAGAACATCTTTGCGAAAACACGAAGAACAGCAGTCTTGTCTTTGTTGCTGAAGCCTTCAATATCAATATTGAAAAGAATGGTTTCCGTCTGACCCTTCGTAGCACGGTCAATCAGCATAAAAAGGTTGCCGGATCAACTTCAAGCTTTTTCCGGAAACGCTCTACACTGCGAATGCCCTTAACTTCTTTGTTCTCCAAAAGATAAGAGAGCATTTTCAGAAAATGAGATTTACCACTTCCAAAGAAGCCAGAAATCCAAACGCCCATATCGGCGGTCGGCTGCTCAAAGGCATCGCCATAGTAATTAAAAAAGGTAATGAAGTGCTTCTTCAATTCCTTGGTGATAACATACTCATTTAATTCCTGCTCGATCACATCGTCAGAAGCCTGATCTACTTTAATAACACCATTGATTTTGCGGTTGATGTCGTCGCAAACATATCTCGAATTATCATGGCTTTATCCTCCTTAAATCACATTGAACGCTCGATAATAGTCGTTTGGCTTAAGGCGATTGAACAGCTTTACATGGTGACCATCGAACTCGCCCGGATACATAACCAAAATTGGAACATCAGAAAAATATGGCTGCAAGGCTTCCAGTAATGTATGGATTCTCATAAACGAGAATACCTCACCAACACCGGTCAGCATGAGTACATCGCCAAACTCGTGCGGCTCATACTGAATTTTGTCGATGAACTCTCCATTGCCGATTGCGGAACTCAGCTGCTCCAGAAGGAAAAGGCTTCCATCAGCTTCTTCCATATCCGGAATGACATCCGTAATGTCCATGTCATCGCAAATAGAGAGAAATGTTTTATATAAATTACAAACCTTCAAATGGCAGGTCAGGGATTGATCGGTTTCCAACTGATTTACAAAATGGCGTACAACCATTTCGTCCTCTGGCTTATAGCAGAAGATTCTGATGTTTACCTCATTGCTGAGTCCCTTGCCCTCCAGAAACTCCGGTTCCTGAATCAATGCCCGAATTTTATCTAGGCGTTCTTTTATGACACTCATCGGCTACCTCCTACGAAAAGCAATTAAATGCCGGCAGTACCTCCGCATCGCTGTTGCTTCTGATGGCATTCTCCAAAATAGGATGCAGCCATACCGGGTTCAAATGATCTGCCTTGATGCTGTCGAGATATTCTGTTTCAACAAGCACTCTGGCAATAATCTGTTTTAACTTTGTTATTGTGGCATCGCTCCAGGAGGCTACCGCATCGTTCTGCTCCTGCAAACGCATAAAAAATGTATTCAAGTCTATCTTACCAAATGAGGTGTCCCTTAATCTGTACTTCTCGCCAATCACTGTCAGCATGAATTCCCAGACCAGACGGCTCTGCTTCATCATCGCATACAGGCAGATCTGCTTTGCCACTTCTGTTGGCTGAGATGCGATTGCAGAAATCAGGGATTCATCTTCCAGAGTACGAAGCCGTTTTATACAGGCTTTTGCTATGCGTGTGATGGATTTTCAGTCGGATACTGAAAGAGATTTTGCTCTACAATTTCTGTTACGATCGCTTCATCAGAAAGTCCTTCATTCATCAGCTTGGCAGTGGAACGCATTTCATAGAAAAGAAACGGCTCTCTTGTCAACGATGCAATATAGGAATACGAATGATCCATAGCAGTACACCTCCTTACTGTTTCTCTTTGTTATCCGGAACAAATTCAATGATGTCTCCAACATCACAGCCTAAAGCAGAGCATATTTTAGAAAGAATCTCAGTGCTAACATTTTCGTCCTTCGACAATCGAGACATTGTTGTTGTGCTAACACCTGTCAATTCACGGAGATCCTTTTTTATCATGTCCTTATCAATCAGCAATTTCCAAAGTTTCTTATAACTCACTGCCATATTCTCACCTCTGCCTTACCGTATCCCAAAAAAATTTCGGTGCTTCTTTCAGTACATTTATCATCATACCATAGAATTGCGTTCTAAGCGATCCAGCATTATTAATTCCGAAGTTAAGTTCCGAAATATCGCACCTGTGGTTTACAGGTTAATACTTATTCGGAAAAGTCATAAAAATCCTGGTGTTGATTGAGTGTTACAAATTGGCAAGCAGTGTATGAGCGTCCATCCGGACCTCATACGCCACTTGTTGGGATACTCCCAAGCCCTTAAAAACTCACTTCGTGAGGCTGCGCGTTCCTGCGGAACGCTTGATAGCAGAACTGGACAATGATGTGTTTCTCTGTTGCCCTGGTTTCTAATCATCTCTGCTTCTTCTCTTCCCGTCGCTGTCTCTCTTCGTCTGCTTCGTGCTCTGCGGCATAGAGAGAGGCAATGTTTTTCTGCGCAATCCAAAATTCCTGTATCTCCTTTTTCACCTGCCGGTATTCGGCATAAGCTGCCTTTTTCGCTTCCAGTATCTGTTCGTATTCAACGCTCAGTTCTTTAACCTTTGGCAGTTTCTTTATCCCAAGCGCATCGAAAGCCGCTTTCGCCGCCTTGTGTAGCATGATTTCTGTCCTGTGCGCCTCCAGAAAGCTTTTGCTATATCCGGCTTTCCGATACGCTTCGTAGATTGGTCTGGTCTTTGAGTAGTTGATGATCTGCGTTTTCAGCGCCGCGAGTTCCGCCAGTCGCTTCTCGGCTGCCTGAATTGAAAGAAGCAGGCGGTCGCACTTCTCTTGCTGTTCTGTCGCGAGAACATTTAGCTGATTAACACTATCAATCTTATTGTCACGGAGAAACAGCAGCGTCTTTGACATCTGTTTGAGGTTATAGACCGTCGCCCAGCGCTTGAAGCCTTGGCCCTTGGACTGCAGTTTGCTCTGAATATCAATGAGCAGATTGAACGAGCGTTCCAGCCTTGAGTGTGGTCTGCCTTCATGCTTTGCTTCGTCGGAAAGTGCCGAACGAATTTCCGCTTCTCTATATCCTTCCGGAAGTGAAGATAAGCGGACAAAGCGCTTCTGATTCCCGCCCTTGACTGAAACATGTTTCCCCCGCTTGACTTCATAGCCAAGTTGCTGTAGCTGAAAGAGAACTGTCTCAAAGTCCTTCGGCTTCTTTTGAAGTATCCGGTCTATATCCCGGCAAATGAAGTCTCGGATGCTTGTCCGTGTGGGGTATTCCGTCCGTTTTTCCCGCTCGCCGATTGGCTTCGCTTCAATCACCGACAAGCTGTTTTCCAGACAGACAAGGTCACTTAAACGTTGCAGTGCGAGACCCGAAAACCAGAAGTTCTTAAACTTCCTTGTACCGTCAAGGGAAGTCGAATTGAACACGATATGATTATGGATATGTGCCCTGTCCGTGTGTGTCGCAACGATGAAAGCGAACTTCCCTTTGGTAAATCGAAGTGCCAGCTCCCGCCCCAATCGGTTCGCTTCCTCCGGCGTGATTTCACCGGGCTTAAAGGACTGCCGAATCTGATATGCAATCACATCCCGTCTCTGGTGACGACCTGTAATCTGCTCATACTTCTGCTTGGTCAGCATGAACTCTTCATCTACGGTAAAGGGATCACACTGGTAGCCGGTGACCAGCTCGCCTTTCTCGGTCTTGTCCGGATTCTTGGCATAATCCGTCCGGTCGCTGAGACTTCGTGCAATGGTCTTTCCCTTATTGGCATGAAGGGCAATAAGTCTTGTGGCTGCCATCTCTGTAACTCCTTTCCGCATCATTCGCAAAAGAAAAAGGCCCGGGAACATTTCTGTTCTCGGGCCTCGACTTTATTTGACTACTTAAGTGAATACAAATTCAACAAGTTTCCGCTCAGTGCCTCCAGGCCTGTGGCAAGGATCTGGGCAAACATGGAGCCTACAAAAGCAATCGCTCCAATGCCAAGGATAATTCCTACCTGCAGCCAATTTCGCTGAATCAGATAGTTAACAAGACCGATACCGAGGATAACGTAAATCAGCCCGATTGCAAGCAGTCCAACCTCCAGAATGAGTCTGTAAAAGATTGACAGCGCGCCAACGACTGCCATGATTGGGAGTGCAATGATTCGAAACGGGAGTTTAATCAGCCACATATCGTTACCTCCTTCTCTGCTTTACAGTCAGTTTATAATGCCCTAACCCGTATTGCAAGGATGTCAACGAAGCTCTCCTCCAATCTGCGGCACTCACTGAATCGTCGCAAGTCTTGCCAGCATCTCCTTCGCGATTTCCCAGATTTCACCCTGCCTCACCTGCAAATCCTGAATGTCCTCGGCGTAAATGGATCCAGACTCATTTGCCCGCTTTGCGTACTGGTTCAGGTTATTGCTACAGCGCCGGAGTAGAGACACCATTTCCTTCATGTCCGACAGATCAAGGTTGATACAGTAGCCGTCCAGCGCCATCTTACGCACGTAAGCGCTGCGGTTGATGATTCCAAGCTCGGCCATTTTCTGCTTAATCCGTTCCATCTCTTCCGGAAGAAGGAGCACATGAATTTCCTGATTACGTTCCCGCATCGCTGCTCCTTACCGCACCTAAGAGATTCAGACCATCAAATTCAGAATCGGTCATGCCGCCAAGTTTCCGGATTACGGCATCTGTCAGAGCTGACAGTGCTTTCTCATCCGCTTGAAGCTGTCCCCGCATGAGAAACAGATTTTTGAGTGTTCCGCTTCTGTTTCTCTCACAGTAGAGAATCAACAGAGTTCTCTCATCTTTTGTAAATACCATTGCGTCTCCTTTCCGCCTTCTTCATAACTCCGGATCCTTCGGTTTCGCCTTACTTCTTTTTCTTTTCTGCGGATGCTCAGTCTCTTTCAGCTTGGCTACCACCGATTCCGCTTCGGCAACTTTCTGTTTCCGTAAATCCAGTTGATCCAAAGAAGTGGTATAGGAGGATCTCGGCAGTGGAAGCGTACATTGCTCAAGAAACGAGTAGTAATTCGTTGCATTCCCGACAATGACATGATCCAAGACCTTGATTCCCATCATATTAAAGGCCTGCACCAGTTGGTCTGTAATGGAGATGTCTTCCTTGCTGGGCTTCAACTTTCCGGAGGGATGATTGTGGAACAACAGAACATTCGAAGCGTTACTTAAAATGGTCGACTTTAATGTTTCCCGCGGATGAACCAGCGAAGAATTCAGCGTGCCCATGCTGATAATGTTTAAATTGATCGGTCTATTATCAACCTGCAGATTGATAAGGCCAAAAACCTCACGATCATAGTCGAGAAAGTGCATCCGCTACCAGCTGTACCGCAGCTTCCGGAGAGTCAATCTTTGTCTCGGAATACAGCGACCGCTCCTTGACCAGACGAATTCCGACCTGCTCCAGCTGAAAGCCATTTCCGTCTGATTCGTAGATGTTAGGCTTTTTCGTCATCGTCGTCATCTCCTATTTGCAGGGGAATGGAAAGGATAAACTCCTCATCCTTCAGCTCTTCCAGGCGCTCGCGGAGTGCCTCCATCGTCAGTTCCGCTTCTTGTGACTTAATCTTTTCCTTTTTCACACGAACCCCTCCTTTCAAAAAAACGCTTCTTACTCCTGATCCTCGTCCTCGTTGCTTTCAAATTCCGACTCCTCCCGGCCTTCCTCCTCTTCATCCTCCGGAAATTCATATGCCTCTTCGTCATCCTTGTCCACGTAGTCTGCATCCGGATCGGGTCTCAGCGCAGCGGTCTGCTTTTTCTTCGACTGCAAGTAGAGGTAACCGATGGCGCCGGCAGACAGCGCAATGACGACACCAAGCAGAGGAAAGGCATGGAAGGGTTTCTTTTCCTTCACTGTGGGTTTCGGTGCGGAATCCTGCACTGCACCGGACACAGAAGGCGTCGCAACGGTAACTGCTGCTGCATCCTTTTCGTTCTGTGCTGCCTTATAATTAGCAACCTGCTTCTCATCCATCAGAGCAAACAGATCCTCCTCGTCTACCATGTTCAGGAAGTGAACATTTTCCTCTCCCTTATCATTGCGGTCGATGATCAGATAGAAGTAGTTACCGGACTTGGTTACCAGGGTGATAAACTGCCTTCCCTGTCCTGCCTGCGACCCGATGTCATCAACCAGAGTCAAATTTCCGTTTGGTGTCAGCGGACGGATATCATCCTCAGAGCGCGTTTCCGCCTCCGTGGACGCTTCCGCTGTGGCGGCATCGGTGGTCACCGTAGCGCTCTCTGTCTCCGTAGCAAAGGCAAAGCAGGTCACGGAACTGCTTCCGCACAGGAATACTCCGGCCATAAAGCCTGCCATCAGTCTTTTAATATCCATTTTCAGCTTCCTCCTGATTCTTATTACCTGTCGCTTCGATGGTCTCTGCAGGGTAAACGCCAAGCATACCTTTCCCTGCCAATGCAATCACCTGCGCCAGCTGCTCGGGCGTCAGATTTGCCGCGTGAACCATTGTATGAATCACGCTGTTCTCCTCTTCGCGATAGCGACTCTCCAGTTCCTTGACGCGCTGCGCCCACACGGCCTGTTTGGCACGGGCACGCTTCAAATCAGCACCGATTTTCTCAAGCTTTGTCATTGTGCTCCTCCTTATTACGGCAGACGCCCGAAGCAGTAGAAATGTCTCTGCCAGTAGGGCGTATTGATAGACGCATATGAGATTGGATTCCCGCAGTGAATCATCATCCCGTTGCCGACATAAATGCCGACATGGCTGGCTCCCGAAGTGTTATAGGTGCCACGGAAAAAGACCAGATCTCCGGGCTTTGCTTCGCTTGCCCGGATGGTTGGCAATAGTTCTTTAGCCCATTTGCCGTAAGCCTTCCCACATTCCAGCCGTTGCCACAGTGGTTGATAACCCAACTCACAAACCCGGAACAGTCGAAGCTTGTCGAAGGTGATGACCCGCCCCACACATAGGGATAACCCAGATATTTTTCCGCTTCATTAACCATGTTCCGAAAGCGCTCATCCGTAAGTGCTTCACCCGGAATGTCATAGTGAAGGGTAATCGCTTCCGGCAGAAACAAAGGCCTCATCTTCGAATAGCTTCGCCTTATTCCCCTTGGTCAGCAGCAGAATTCCATAGCGCTCCGCCTGCTTTTCCGTCATGCCGCCGGACTCCGTGATGACATGCCCGAGGTTTTTGTTGGTCAGCGTAACGTTGAGGATGTAGTACTCATACTCAACTTCTACCTCTTCGCTGTCTTCTGAGGTCTCTCCGGTGACAGGATCCGTGCTTGTAGTGGTTCGCGTTTCTGTTCTGGTGCGTGTTTCCACCACCTCCTCGATATCCAGCACATACTGCAGATGAAAGAGTCTCTGTAACGTATCCTGCACCTCCGCTCTCGTGTAATCCTCAAACTGCGTGGTCAGATACGCCGCGAGCTGATAGGGATCATGCCCGATTTCATCCAAGTGAAAGTTGTATTCGTCATATCCCGGATGCGTTGCCCGGATAGAATCAATCTGCCTCTGCAAATCAGCCTCAAGCGCCTTATAGTCTTCATTGGCCCCGATGATATCCCCATCCTTTGCGGTGAATGTCGTCGCTACCACTGCGCCGAAGCCGCTCGGCAGGAAGGCCGAACAGGAAGACAACGCGGATGATAAGGCCATAATGAGCAGGGCCAGTCCGGCAATCGTCAGCGCCATCTGCGGATGCTCAGCGATATACTCGATACCCTTGTCTTTCAGCTCCGAAAGTCTCTGGGCAATGGACTTTACCTCGGTCACGCCTTCCTTTGCGGCTGAACTGCTCCTTGCCGCCGCCTGTTCCGCCCGCCTTGCGGCAGCGTATTCCCGCCGGATTGCTTGCTTCTGCTTCATGCGGGAAATCGGATTGGAAAACGCCTCCGGATGTTCCGCCATACGCCGCTGAAAGATTGCCTCTACATTTGCCGCATCTGCCTTGGCTTCAAGCTGTGCGGCTTTTTGATAGGCCTTCAGCTTCTTGCTGTAGACAGCATGATCGACGGTGTGAAAACCGGTCTCCGTGGCCTCCGTAGCTGTGTTTGCCGCCTCCACTGCCGTATTATTGTCCTGATTGTTCTTTGCCACCTGGCTGTGAAGTTTCTTCGAAACTGTATTCGTTACCGCACAGGCTGCCTTGCCTCCTTGTTTTTGAAAGCTAAGCTTCGTCTTTCTCTCTGTAGTCGTACCTGATACCGGATGCCGTTTCTTTCGGATTTTCCTGGCTGCACGCTCAGCCTTATCCGAAGCTCTCTCGGCTCTGGATACCGCTCTTTTTACTTTGGGATCTGTGAGTTCTTCCTCGGTAAACCGGAGACGGGGCGCTTTCCTTGCCATGATTTACGCCTCCTTTGTCCGCTGCTTCGGCAGGCGCTCTGCACGCACCATACCGTCTGTAAGCCCTTTGTCTCCTGCCTGCCCGGTTTCGTGCTCTGCCGCCTGCACCTCGGATAACTTGGTCGTCATGATCTTATACAGCTGAAGATCCGTCGGAAAATGATCCACGAAGGGGAGAATGACATTGCCGTAGAATAAGAGTCCTTCGCCCTCGCCGGAGTGCGTCACATAGACAGCTGATGCGGGGAGATATTCAGCTGCTGCGCCAGAATCTGCCGGTCACCGGCGGCCTGATTCAGCATATACACGAAGTCAGAGTTCTCGAAGATGTTCTCTACCTCGCGGCTGGATAAGAGATCCTTTACGTTCTGGGTGATGCCGGTCGGAATGCCGCCCCATTTGCGGAAGCGCTTCCAGATTTCTACGGAATAGGACGCTGTCTGTTCCTCCTTGAGAAGAAGGTGGAACTCGTCCATATAGTAGCGGGTGGTCTTTCCGGCGGAACGATTGGCTGTAACACGTCCCCAGACCTGATCCTGCACAATCAGCATTCCAAGCTTTTTCAGCTGCTTGCCAAGTTCCTTGATGTCATAGCAGACAAAGCGATTCTGAATGTCCACATTGGTTCTGTGGTTGAAGAGATTGAGAGAGCCCTTCACATAGATTTCAAGTGCTGCCGCCACACGCTTTGCCTCTGTTTCCTCCTGCTTTAAAAGAGCATTGTACAGGTCCTCCAGAAGCGGCATGTTTTCCGGCTTCGGCTCCTCAAAATAGTGCTGATAGACCTGGTGGACACAACGGTCAATCACAGTTTTCTCAATTGGCTGCAGGCCGTCCTTGCCGCCCACAACCAGTTCGCAGAGGGACAGGATAAAGTCAGCCTTGAGCGCCAGGGGGTTGTCCTCTTCGCTGTAGGAATCGTTGATGTCCATGGGATTGATATACTGCGTGCTGGTCGGGCTGATTTTAATGACCTGCCCTTCCATGCAGTTGACTAGGGCCGTATACTCTGCCTCCGGATCACAGATAATCAAGTCGTCATCCGTCACCAGAAAGGCATTGGCAATCTCTCTCTCTTTGCCGAGAAAGACTTGCCGGAACCGGGTGTTCCGAGAATCAAGCCATTCGGGTTCTTCAGCTTCTTTCGGTCCACCATAATGAGGTTATTTGACAGCGCATTCAGGCCGTAATATAGCGCTTCACTTCCTGTCTGAAACAATTCCTGCGTGGTGAATGGAACAAAGATTGCCGTCGAACTTGTGGTCAGTGCACGCTGGATTTCGATGAGATTGTTTGCCAGTGGGAGGCTACTCATGAGCCCCTGCTCCTGCTGGAAGTCGAGTCTTCGAAGATTGCAGTTATGCTTCTGCGCAATCGAAGATGCCTGAAACACATTGTTTTCAAGCTCCTGATCGGTCTTACCGGTATTCATGATCAGGAAGGTAATCAGAAACATGCGCTCGTTCTGTGACTGCAGCTCCTCTAAGAGCGCCTTTGCATCCTTCCCGTAGGTCGCAAGATCCGAAGGGATGATGTCCATGTCGTAACCGGAACGGACGGCCTTTTTCTGCTCTTCGATTTTGCTTCGATCAAGCTCCGTGATGGTGTGCTTGATCTGCTTGATGGCTGTCGTTTGATTCACCGACTGAACGTGCATCGTCACAATCTGGCTGGACTCCATGTCCAGAAAATCCTTCAGCATCTGGTCCGAAAGATCTGAAGCCGTGATTTGCAGATAGCTCATGGCTCCCTTCAAATCCCCCATCGTAAAAGATCTGCTGCCGGGAAAGGAAAACGAAGTAGGCGCGATAAAATCCTTCACAGAGAGACCGGAGCCTACCAGCCAGCTCCAGTCAAAATAAAAGCGGTCATGATCTCCCATGTGGAACATGGCATGCATCAGCTTAAGGCGCTCCCTGCCGTTTAATACCCTGGCGGAGACGCCGAGGCGCTTTAAGTTATTCATCATGTCCGTCTGTACATGTTGAAGCCTTGGCTTAGCTTCTCGCATGGAATCCGCTTCGATTCCGAAGGTAATATACTTGGTCTTTGTCAGACCGTTGTTCCCCTGTGCCAGCTGGGTTCTCAGCATCTGGCTGTATTCGTTGCGAATGCCGTTAAAGCGGTCATTCCGGTAGGGAATGCGGACCTTTTTCTCAAAGCTTTCCGCGTCCGTTGCCATATTCATGAAGGACAGTTCAAAGTGAATCGTGCTGTCAAAAGAGTTCAAAAAGGCACACCACTCTTCGAAGATTGCGGTCTTGTCTTCCTGCTGAGCCAGCTGGTAGTTGATGTCCTGATACTGAATGGTCAGGGTATAGTAGTGGTCCGTCACCCTGCAGATACCGTCCGGAAACATACGCTGAAACGGAATCGAATCCTGGGCGCTGCGGGGAATTCCGTCATCTCTTCTTGCCTTCCTGATAATCCGGAGAATCTCTTTTTCCTGCGCCTTACTCAAATTCTTTTGGTAGGCCAAGGTCTCTTTTCCCAGTTTTTTTCGAAACGGATTTTTCATCGTAAACAAGGGTATTTATCTCCTTTCAAATTTTTACTTCTTACCGCCGGATGCGGCCTGCAAAATACGCTCTATCTCCCTCTCAACTTTTGCCTGGCGAATCAGTGCTGCGTAATAGTTATTGGTGCGGTAGGGACGAACTTTGGGTCTTACGAACTTGGCCTCTATGAACTGCTTTGCAATCTTTTCAAGTGGCTGCCCATCTTTCTCATACATTCCGAGAAAGAAGAACGGCAACATGATGACCATCATGCAAATGACTGCCATGCTGGTCGTGCCGAAGTTTTTGAGCATAAAGAAAGACGGGACACCGATCAGTGCTCCCGCCCCAAAACAGATAAGCTGACGTTTTGTCAGGTTGAAAAGAATTTTTGATTTGACCCTCGTTAAGTCCCGGGGGACAGGGATATAAGCTGCCATAAAACACCTCCTGCCTCAGTGCGCCGCGAAAATGCTCTTTGCAATCGATCCTGTCTTGAATAAGGTAAAGCACAATAACACCGTATACCCGACAACGCCCCAGATGGATCCAACGATATCACTTGAGATGGTGATTCCCTGAATCAGCACTGCGTAGATACCGACGCAAATCATGATAAGAAAACCCTGAAAGCCAAGAGCAAGCATGGATTTGAGATAATTCTGTCCCGCCGCGCTCTGCTCACGATTCCCGAAGGTCGAGAACGGAATCGGCGCCATACTGGTCATCAGGTAGATTTCAATCATACGGCCGTAGACGATTACAAAAATCACAACGCTAAGCGCCTTTATTGTAAACTGTAGTATCATGCTCTGCAGATACAAGCCAAAGAGTTCCCCGATGTCCATCCCTTCCAGGGTATGCCGCATGGTCTCTAAGGCGCTCCCATTCACCGCCGTGCTACCGGCAATCAGACCGCCCGCGCTGTTAATGACATGCTGTGCCACATCAAAGACCGCCATCACAATGTTGAAGGTATTGCTAATGAGCGTGACTGCCACAAAGGTCTTGAAAATCCATTTGAAGAAAATCCACGTCTCAAAGTTTGCAAGGTTATTGTGGTCAATAATCATCTGAATCAGTTCGCAGCAGGCAATGAAGGTGAGAATCAGACCTGCAATCGGGAGTATGACTGACTCGGAAATACTCCGTATCAGGGAGAATATCCCCGGCGAAAAATTCGCCGGGGTAGTCCCCACCTGGGTTGCAATATCGCCAACCTGCGCGTTTACCGAATCAAACAGCCCTGTTAGCTGGGTCATGATGCCGTTGACAAGGATTACCTTCATCCAGGTGCCAAAGCTGTTGGAGTACGTCTTCCAAAGGCTACGCTCCTTTCTGTAGTACTTTGACTGCTTTGTTGAAGAAAATTATCATTAATCCCAAAATTTGCCTTTATCTTTGTATTCAATTCACTTTTCTGTTATTATCTACTCAACAGAGTTGCCCGAGGTAATGTGTGTCGGGGACCAGGCTGGACCTCTTGGTTCAGCCTTTTATTTTACTTGTGAATTGGGGAACAACTCATCTTGAACAATAAAGCTCAACGGGAGGCGGGAGATTATCCTCGCCTCCCGTTTTAGTCAACCGAAAAGACCGGCAAGCTGAGGCACCAGCGTGATACCGATGAGCGCGACACTGCCGCCCGCCATCAGCTGCTTCATGCCCTGCGACTTTGCTTATGTGTGATAAAGAAGTAATAGAAGTGCAAAAAATTTTGCCGTTCCTATCCGGCACTTGGCCATTGTGTCGGATAGGTCGGGCGTTAGGCTTCGGGCAAGTCAATCTTGCCGACAAAGCTGTAATAAATCTCAATGTCCTGCCTGCGGATGCCGTTCTCGTCATAGCTGCACTCATGCACGACGATTTTCTCAATCATCTCCCGCAAGAGGGTGGGGGTCAATTCCTCAAAGGCAAGGTGCTTTCGGACGATACCCATAAACTTTTCCGCATTGACGGTGGCGGCCTGCGACTTGGAAAGTTCCTCCTGCAAAGCGGCGGCGCGGTCTTTCAGTTCCCGCTGTTCCTGCTCATAGTCTGCCGACAGTTCCATGAAACGCTCGTCGCTGATTTTGCCGTTCACATTGTCCTCATACAGCCGCTTGATAATGCGGCTCACTTCGGGAAATGCGCTCCTGCGCCTGTTCAAGCTGCTTGGTGGCTGCGGCGGTCTTTCTCTTGCCGCCGATCTCGTTCTGCTGGATAAGCAGCTTCACAAAGCGGCTCTCATGCTTGGCGGCATATTCCGTCACTTGCCGGAGATTGGAGAGGACACCGGCGGTCAACAGGTCGGTGCGGATAAAGTGCGCCGTACAGTCACGGGTGCGCTTCTTGTAGCTGCCGCAGATGTAACAGTCCTGCTTACGGGTCTTGTTCTGATACCGCTGCTGGTACATCACATGGCCGCAGTCGGCGCAGAACAGCATACCGGAGAACAGCCCCACTTCATCATAGCGGTTCGGGCGTTTGCGCTGCTTGCGTAACTCCTGCACGCGCTCCCATGTTTCCCGGTCTATGATAGGCTCATGGTGGTTCTCAAAATGGCCTGCTTCTCGATGGGGTTCTCTACGCTGTGCTTGGTCTTGTAAGAGGGCTTCTCCGTCTTGAAGTTTACCAGACAGCCGGTGTACTCCCGGTTTTCCAACAGGTGGACAACGGTATTTGTCGCCCATTTGCACTCATAGCCGGGGTGGTAGCGGCGGGTGCTGCCCGTCCTGCGGTATTCCAGCGTCCCCGGCGTGGGGATTTGCTGCTCCGTAAGCATACGGGCAATCTTGGTCGGGCCGTTCCCGGCAAGGCAAAGCTGGTATATCTGCCGGACTACCGGCGCGGTTTCCTCGTCAACGATATAATTCTCGTCCTCGTCCATGAGGTAGCCGTACACCGGCTTGCTGGTAACGGGCTTGCCGCTCATGCCTTTTGCTCTCTTAACTGCCTTGATTTTCTTGCTCGTATCTCTCACTAGCCATTCGTTGAACAGATTTCGCAGAGGGGTAAAATCGTTGTCCATGCCGCCGTTTGCGCTGTCCACATTGTCGTTGACAGCGATAAAACGCACGCCCTTTTGAGGGAACAGCATTTCCGTGTAAAACCCTACCTGCAAGTAGTTTCGCCCTAACCGGCTCATGTCCTTGACGATAACTGTACCCACTTTCCCAGCTTCAATGTCTGCAAGCATGGCTTGAAAACCGGGCCTTTGAAAGTTCGCGCCGGAATAGCCGTCGTCGGTGTACCAGCGCAGGTTGGTAAAGCCATTCTGTTTTGCAAAGGCTTCGAGTATCCTTTTTTGATTCGATATGGAATTACTCTCACCTTGCAATTCGTCCTCATGGGACAATCTCGGATAAAGGGCGGTAATGAGGTTTTGGGTGGCTTGTCTTAACATAAAATCCTCCGTTTCCGACAGCCAGCCCCACTATTCCGTGGTTTCATTGTACCACGGAATAGGGCTGGTTGTATAGCGGCAAAAGTGTCAAATCTGCTTCTTTACAGCTTGTCAAATCGCCGGTTTTTGTGTAGCAGCGGCTTCCGCTTCCAGTACCCGCGCCATTTTGTCGGCGGCGGTGGTGGTCGTGTCTTTCTTGAAATAGCCGGACACGACAAGGACGGAATTGCCCATGCGGATTTCCGTCACGCAGTCGGGGCGGCGGGCGGTGCGGGTGTCGGGCTGCTTGTTATCTGCCATAGGCAATACTCCTTTCAGTCGGTAATCAGTTTCTTCATGCTCTCCATTTTCCGCTGCGCGGTTTCCTGCCGGAAATTCTCGCCGGTAAAACGTACCGGGACGCACATGGAAAGCAGCCGGTCATAAATCCGGGAATGGGCGGTGTCCTCCGGGTTGTGCAGGCCGTCCAGCGTGAGGTTGGTCGTGACGATCAGCGGCTTGCCGCTGCGGTAACGGCTGTCAATCACATGGAAAACCTGCTCCAGCCCGTATTCCGTTCCGCGCTCCATGCCGAAATCGTCAAGGATAAGCAGCGGATAGCGGCAAAGGCGGGAAATGTACTCGTTGCGCCCCTCAAAGCTGGCGGCAAGGTCATTGAGGATAAGGGCAAAGTTCGTCATGTGGACGGGGATTTCTTTCTCCATGAGGGCGTTTGCGATACAGCCCGCAAGGTAGCTTTTCCCGGTTCCCACGCCGCCCCAGAACAGGCAGCCGATATTGTCGGTTCGCATATCCTCCCAATGCTCCACATACCGGCGGGCAATCCCGGTCTGCGGGTTCCTGCCGTTGTCGTTCTCAAAAGTCCAGTCCCGCATGGTGGGGTCGGTAAAGCCCCGGCGTTTCAGTTCCTCCACGGTGTCAAGGTGCCTGCGCCGCTTCTCGGCGGCCTCCCGTTCCTCGCGGGCGGCTCTCTGGCAGTCGCACTCTGCCGGGTGGCGGTCACGGCCAAAGACAGCGGCCTTATCCGGCGCAAAATAGGCTTCTTTCGGCTTGCGGCACTTGCCGCAGTACAGTAAACCGTCCTCGCCGGTGTAGTCCTCCGGCTCCGGGGTGGTGGTCGTCATATTCTCCAAAACAGCGTTGATTTCGTTCTTCATAAACTCTCGCCCTCCTTGCATGAGTAGTCTGGTATGCCCTTTTTCGGGGCTTTCCTGGCTGCGTCCTCCTGCGCCCATTTGTAGATTGTGGCGGCATGGCTGCGGTATCGCTTGCCGCTGGACGCGATATGGCAGGATAGCCGGTCAATGTAGTAGTTCCACTTGTCGGGCAGGTCTGCTTTCAGCCCGTCCAGTTCTGATTGCGAAAGAAAGACATTTTCATACCGGCCATAGGCGGCGCGGGCGGGTTGTCCCGTATCTAACTCTCGCTCTCTCTCTTTTTCTATCTCTATCTCTTTCTCTATCTCTATCTCTGGTGGACAAATGTCCGCTTGATATGGTGGACATTTGTCCGCCCCGGCCTTTGGCAAGGCTTTCTGCTCCTGCAAAGCCAGCCTTGCCCGCCGTTTCCGCTCCCCCTCGGTAGAGGATTGGCCGATAAGCAGTTCAATGTTGCTCATATACAGCGCGCCGTTCTGTAACGGCTCCACAAGCCCCAGCTTCATAAAAATCTGCAAGGCTCGCTCTACGGTGCCGACCTGCTGACGGGTAATGGTGGCAATCATCTGTGCGGTGTAGGGGATATTTTCATCAAGCTGCAACTTCCCGCCGTTTTTCAGCGATTTCAGGTACAGTTTCAAGAGAATGTTGGAATAGAGGATACCGTCCTGCATACTTTCCAGCAGCACGATAGCGTCCTCGTCAAAGTAATTCTCTTTCAGCTTGAGGTAGTAGTATTTTCGGTTGTCTGACATGGTTCCTCCTTTGGGTGGATTTGGGGCGTTTGTACGCATTTAGAACGCTGTTTCCGGGGGAAAAGGATAAATGTATCGCACACCCTTTGACACCCACGAAAAAAGCCTTGATTTATGCGGGTTTGAAAGGCTCTAAAGCGTGACATTTATGCCTTTGTTTCCGCTTTCGTTCGGCGGCCTTGAGTTTCTTCATGCGCCCGGCGCAGTCGGGGCAGTATTTCCCCCGGTTGGATTTGGGGACAAAGGCCGCGCCGCAGACGGCGCACCGTTTCCGGCTCCCCCGGTACAAGAGGGCTGCGGCCAGTTCCTCGTCAAGGGGCAGAACAGCCACACGGGAACCAGCGGCACATGAGGGAAAAGGAAATGCTCTGGACGCACACGCAAGGCTCCCCGTCGTCTAACAGCAGGCAGTTCCCCTCGTCGTAGTTACAGCACTCATGCACCAGCCGCCGCGCCCGCCGGTGCTGGCGGTAGTCCATGCGGGGCAGCTTATCGCTCATGGCTCTGCTCCTTTCTGCGGCGGGGTTCCTCCCGGCGCAAAAATCTGGTCGATATTCCGCTTGACGGTCTGCAACTCCGTGTACCGCTGTTTCTGTTCGTGGTAGGTGTTATACAGGCCGGATTTCTTGGAAACAAGCTGCTCGATCTCGTCCTGCAACGCTTTTCGGGCGGGCAGCTTGGTAATGCCATGCTCCCGGAAGTACCGGGCGGCTGCGTCGGCTATAATAAAGTCGCTCTCATGCGCCTGCCGGTATGCGGCGCGGGCTTTCTCGGATTTCTGCGCTTTCAGCCCGTCGCGGGCGGGCTTGGTCTTGGCGTAAGCAAGTACCTGTTGCTGCAACTCCTTTTTCCCTTGCAGCTTGGTTTCCAGTGCTTTCAGTTCGCTGCTGGTCTGGCGCATTTCCTGATAGGCGGTATCAACGGCGGCTTCTAACTGCTCCGGGGAAGTGAAGCCGTATTCCTGATACACATTCAGCGTCGCGGCCATTTGTTTGAGGTTGTGCATGGTCGCCCAGCGTTCATAGCCCCGGCCTTTGCCCTCGGCTTTCTTCTGCTCAATGTCCACAAGCCGCTGTACATTCGGAGCGGTTTGAGGGGCTTTTGTGGGCTGTATGTCGGTTTTCCCATGCCGGGGATATTCGGGTATAGCCGCGGCCTTTTCTGCGGCTCTGGCGGCGTTCCGCTCCAAAACGGCAAGGACAGCGGCGCGGTCAAAATCGTCGCCCAGCTTGCGGGCGGTAATGGGCTTTGTCCTGTCCGGCGTGAGATAGGATAGCCGCCCCCGGCTCTCCTTAACGGTCACACCCTCCCGCAGCAGCAGAGAAGAAAACTCGTCAAAGCCGGTGGCGGTGGCAAGGGCTTCCCGTATGGTCTGCCGCAGCTTCTCCTTGTTCGTTTCAAACTTGGTCTGCCGGGGCGTGATACCGCCTGCAATCATGGGGGCGTTCTGCTTGTCCAGCGCGGCCTGTCCCTTTTTCTGCGCCCAATACTCCCGGTCTGTGACGCGGTTCTTGCTGCCGTTCAAGAGGTCGATTTGGTAAAGCCCCTCCCGGTGGCACATCTCCATGACTTCGGACTTGAAGTAGCGCAAGGCCGCGTCAGTACAGCGGTGCTTGCAACCGGCTTTCGTGTCGGCTGGCCTGTCCATGTAGGCAGGAACGGCACTTCCTCTATCCGCAGGCTGTTAATGACGATATGCACATGAATGTTTCCGCTGTGGTTATGCCCGTCCGGGTGGGTGCATACAAGGGCTTGGTGGCCGGGGAAATGCTCGGCGCAAAACTTCTCGCCCAATGCCTGCGCCCGGTCTACGGTCAAGCCGTTGTCCGGGCCGTCCCGTGGGTCAAAGCTGATGATATAGTGGTGGCTTTTCACATCTTCCCGCCGCTGGTTCTTCCCGTAGCGGAGATTTGCCCGCATACACGCAACGGCAAAATCCTCCCCGCCGCAGTTCAGCGTGGACAGCCGGTAGTCCTCGCGGGGAATAAGCCTGCCGGTTTCATCAAGGACGGGCTTCATGGTAAACTCGTCATGCTCAAAAAGCAGGTATTGTTCGGCGGCTCCGTAGTCGGCATTTTTAGAGTTGATATGCTTGAGTGTTGCCAACCGCATCACCTACTTTCTGTAAGACTTCATACTTGAGGGCGGCAAGGTCGGCTATGGCGGCGCGTACCTCGCCGGACAACGCATTGTAGGGTGCGCCGTACTCGTTCAGATACCGGGCAATCTGGTTGAGGTTGCCGCCAATCCTGCCGTACTCGGCGGCCAGCTTCCCGACAGCGGAGAGCAGTTCGTCATTGACCGCCGACACATGGATAACGGGGCGTATGGCGGTGCGCCGTATCGCCTGCCGGAGAAATTCGGACTGGCTGATACCATAGGGCGCAAGCCGCGCAGTGAAGTCGGCGTATTCATCTTCGGACAGCCGGGTTTTCACAACACGGCTGCGGTGGGGCGTGTTGTATCGCTTCGGCATAGGCTATAAACCTCCTTTCACTTATCACAAAAAATAGGCTGGTCTGTTAGGTATTTCCGGGACAGTTCCCGCAAAAAAACGGCCTGCCGGACGGAAATATTTTTGCGGCGCAAGCCGCCATAGCAGGGTTTGGGGAAGGCACTCCCCAACAAGTTTCCCGCGAGGGGCAAAACCGCAGAATTGCGGATTTTGGCACCGTGGTAGAAACTTGCTCTCCGTGACTGCAAACTTTCTCTCACTTCCGTCCGCCACTTTTTTGGAAAACTGCAACCACAAAAGTTTGTTTCTCTTTTTCTGCTACTACTAATCCTGTAAAGGGCATTCCTGCCCGCTTTCGCTAAAATGACACCGGACGCAGTGGTTTCTACCCGGTGTTGGAGAAATCCTTTCTCTTTGCCCTCTACTACGGGTAAATGCTCCAAATGCCAAACACCAGGGCAGAAAAATTCCCTCCTCGCTTACTACTACAACCGGCAGGGGGCAAAATGGCCGGGAGCGGAGCCGGACAACAAAAAAAGCAGTAAATCTTTTTCAAGACTTACTGCTTTCGCTGGCCGCGTCGGTGGCGGCTGGTATTCAGTTTTTATGACTTGTCCGGTGGTTCGTCAAGCCGGAACTTGAATTGACAGTCAATTAACCGCTGCTTTACATAGTCCTCCACCTCGGCGTTGACCTGCCCGTTCACTTTTTGAGAAATAGCGGATATATCCGGCGTAGTGGAGCAGGACAGCGTTCACGGCTTCTGGGTCGCCCTCACGGGCTTTGAGGATTGTTTCATAGGGGAGAAGTCTACTCATACCGGCTCACCCCCATTTCTTCGCGTAGCCGCTGCAAGGCAAGCTGGATATGCCGCCCCGCTGTGCTGCGTGACCGGCCAATACACGCGCCGATCACGCGCTGCGGCTGGCGCAGAAAGTAATAGCGCAGGATTTCTTCCCGCGTCTGCTCCGGCAAAACAGAGATCGCGTCGGCAAGGGCGGCGTTGCAGAGCAGGACGGTCTGACCGCAGACGGTAAATGGGTATTCCTCGTCCGGCTCCGACGCGGCAAACTGGACAAACTTCTCGTTCATCAGATAGTCAAGGGAAACTTGCCGTTCCCATTGCCGTTTAAGCTTCAAAATCTTGTCCAAGGCGGCACAGCGGATAACAGTCTTGCAAAAGGCGTTGTACCTGCGCTGGATATATTCTTGATAGGCTATCTGGTCGGTCATGGAAATTCCCCTTTCTGAATAATAGTGCGGGGCGGTGGCACTTCTTGCTGTCGCCCCTTGATTGCCTACCAGCAAAGGCGGGCGGGGCTGTCAACGGCTGCGCATATGCGCCGTTCATCTTGACCGTTGACTGGCTCGGCTGGGTTTGCTATTTACCCGACAAACTTGAATTTATTTTTAAGCTATCACGTTTTACCTTCTTAAGCCTTACTATCATTACCATAGGAATTTCTTTGTTGGTTTTTAAAACATTCTTCATAAAAATCCATCAATGACAAATCCAGCTCTAAAACAAAGGTTAAAAAAATATCTTGTATGGAACGATGATAATAAATCTGCTCTTTTCGGTTGCCCTTCAATCGCTATATCATAGTAACTGTGCGGTGTCATATTTTTTTCAGTCAACGTGACAAAACAAGGGTGTTGCGTTGCAAAGACAAAAAAATTCCGCTTTCCTGCAACAGTTCATAAACAGCCATAAGAAGTGGTTCAATATCCGTAATATCCATAATTGCCATATTAGAAACTGCTTTCGTAAAGGCTCGATTTCTTTTTAATTCTAATATACTTTTTCTATCGGTCGCATCCGCCACACAAAATTCAATTTGTTTTTGCATATTGTGATTGCCGTCTTTTTAGCCAATTCTATCATTTTTTTGCTGTAATCAAAAGCGACAACCGAAGCGCCTCTTTGTGCAAGATACGAAGAATAATTTCCATTGCCACACGCAATATCCAAAAATGTAATCCGCAGGATTAGGAGATAGAAGTTCCGTTACTTTGGGACGCACTACCTCTCTGTGAAATTCATTAGATTCGTCACCCATTGCATTATCCCAAAATTGTGCGTTCTCCTCCCAGATTTTTTTACTTTCCTCTGTTCCCATGTTCTCTCCCACTCCCCAAATTTGCTTTTTTGCTTCCATTAAATCTTCCTTACTATATTCCATTGTTACCCTCCATAACTTCTGATTGTTGCCGTCTTGACGATTATGTATCTTTACATTACCTTCTGAAACATATGGCGCACCTTGTCCAGGCGGCTGTTTGGACGGCGGGGCTGGATGACCGGCTGACCGACAGCGGCCTGATATCCTTTCAGCTCTGTAGGGCATACGCTCCGCCCGTTGGTGTAAAAGGCCAGATCAGTACGGTATGCCTGTATACAGCGGGCGGGAATCTCGCCAGTAAAGACAACTTCATCCTTTTTTACCTGGGCCGTTTCGATGGTGGCACAGTATTTCGGTGCATCATGATAAGCCCTGGAAAAGGTATTCCTGGGGCGCATAGAGGATGAAGGAGAGATAAGGTTCCAGCAGCTGCGTCCCCGATTCCTTCAATGCCTGTTCCAATACAATCGGGGCCAATGAGCGGAAGTCCGCCGGCGTGCTGACCGGACTGTAATAAAGCCCGTATTCAAAGCAAATCTTACAGTCCGTTACGTTCCAGCCGAACAAGCCCTGCTCCAGCCCGTAACGGATACCATCCCTGACAGCGTTTTTGAAAAACTCTGGTTCAAGTATCCCAGCGAAACCCGGCTCTCGTATTGTACACCGGAGCCAAGCGAGAGTGGTGTAACAGACAGTCCTATGGATGCCCAAAACGGGTTGGGCGGCACCTCGATATGGATGGTGTGGCTGGCTGCTTTGAGCGGCCGCTCCATATAAATGACGGAGGGTTCCTTTACCACTGTTTCAAGCTTGTATTTTTCCGACAGCAAAGCGGAAACAACCTCCAACTGCACCCGGCCCAAAAAAGAAAGAATGATCTCATGGGTGATGGAATCCACTTCGCAACGCAAAAGCGGGTCAGTATCCGCAAGTTGCGTAAGAGCGTCCAGCAGCCGTTCTCTTTGCGCTGCCGTTTTCGGCGCAATCGTCGTCCGCAGCATGGGGAGGGGGTCCTCGCGCCACCTTTTACGAGGGAGCCGGGTTTGGTCCCCTAATACATCGTTTAACCTCACGCTGTCGCTGGGAAGGATAACAATTTCACCCTGATAAGCGGTGTCTGTCCGAACAATTTCCCCTTTGGATGGAATACGCATCTCTGTGATTTTCAGCTTTTCTCTCCCGGCCAGGGCCACCGTATCCCGCAGGCGCAGCGTTCCGCTGTATAACCGTAGATAGACACGCCGCTGGCCGCAATCGGTGTACTCAACCTTGAAAACGCTGCCGCATAGGGCGGCGCCCCTGTTCCCCAATCGGTTGGAACAGCCCTGTCACCGCATCCATCAACGGTTGAATGCCAAAGGCCATTTTTGGCGCTGCCATGATAGACTGGGAACAGGGAGGCGTCTTGAACCCGCTGCTGTTCCTCCCGCGCAAGTTTTTTTCCCGGCTGATTGGTTCTCCTGCGATATACTTTTCCAATAATTCATCGTTATTTTCGATGACCGCATCCCATGCTTCTATGTCGGTATTTTCCTCCAGGACTATTTCCGGGGACAGCGACACCGTCTGCTTGATGATAATATCGGCGGAGAGCTTATCCCGAACAGACTGAACCACGCTCTGCAAATCAACGCCAGCCTGGTCGATCTTGTTGATAAAGATAACGGTGGGAATGTTCATTTTCCGCAGGGCATGGAACAGAATACGGGTCTGGGCCTGCACGCCATCTTTAGCGGAGATCACCAAGATGGCCCCATCTAAAAACAGCCAAAGAGCGGTACACCTCCGCCAAAAAAATCCATGTGGCCGGGCGTATCCACAATGTTAACTTTACATCTGTGCCACTGGAAGGAAGTGACTGCCGCTTGAATGGTAATCCCACGCTGCCGCTCCAAAAAAACATGGTGTCCGTCCTCGTTGTCCCTTTTTTTCGACGCTCCCCGGTTCTGAAATGGCTCCGCTGGCATATAGCAGGCTCTCCGTCAAGGTCGTCTTTCCAGCGTCTACATGGGCAAGAATTCCAATATTGATTATTTTCATGTGATTGTCCTCCCTTTACAGCCCCAAAGGGCATAAAAATCCCCAGCAGTAAAATACTTTTACCACTGGGGATTATAAGTTGCGGACATACACATATACAGCATACACCTGTTTGTGATTGCTGTTTTTGGGGATATGTCAAAATTGATAAGGCAAAAGTATTCTTAAATTGGGTACAAAAAACTAAGCCCCTACAAAAGGAGCTATCATAATCCTTTGTTCCCACTATTTGATTATAGTTTTATTTAAGAATACCTTGCCGCATATTTTTTACTCCTTTTCTGGATTAAATCATTGTATCACATCAGTTTTAGGAAAGCAAGTACCTAAAAGAAATTTTTCTTCCCCTTATATGTAACAATCATACCGGCTTCCTAGCGTTCAGAATGTTTTCTGCTGTCTGCTGTGGTGTTTGGTTGGAATTGTCCAACCAAAAGCCGATCCGTGGTGTTGTCTGCATTTTACTAAATACAAATTCAATGTATACAGAAAGATATAAGGAGTGGGAGGGATTCCGCCGTAGTTGGCATTGTAGGAAAATCCAAAAGTTTAGATTTTCCCACAATGCTTATCTTTTGGTCTTTGGTTCGGAATAGTGTAGTGCTGGCGGTCTATCTCTTGTTTTCGGTTGCTTGCTTCCTTACCGTACATGAGCATTGGCACCGGGGTTATCGTTGCCGTAACCTTCCAGAAGGTTGATTGCTCCCCAGATACCGAGACCTGCACCGAGTGCCACCACGAGAGTCTGCAATACACCGACTGCGCTGTTGAAAAATGCCATCTTGTTTTCCTCCTTTGTTTTGCTTTCATTTGTCTTTGTTTGGCTCATCATTGACCTGAAACCGTGGCTATTGTCCGATTGAACCCTATCCTTGCTTGTTGTCTGCTGAACCGCAGTGTGTTTGATTCCGGACGTACCCTAATCTCAGGCAGATTACCTGTCAGCCGCTATCTCTTTAGAATCCTTCCCGGGAGGCTTTACTGACGGCGTATCAGCCTTCCGCTCGGATAAGTCCGAGAGCACTGAGCCCTTGGATTTTTCCTTGTAGGCTTCCAGGAGTAACTTAAGCTGCGCATTTGTTACATCATGCGTCTCACGTCCCCAGATTGCCTTACCGGCTTTATCGATTCCGATCTTTACGGAGCGGGAAAGTCTGGTGATGCCGTACTCGGGAAGCTTCATCCATACCCCTTTGCCGAACTGATTGTCATGAATCTTTCTCGGCGAGATCACAAAGGTCTCCCAGGGGCGGGAGTCCCCCTTGTCCGGGTTCGGAATACTGACTTCCACAAGTTCCTTTCCGTTCCTTGAAGTAAAGGACTCTCCGACAAGCCCCCTGCCAAACTTGATGGTTACCTGATCCGTCTGCTCGGGAAGTGTTTCATCGTGGGGCATCGCCTCTTCGGCCTCCCGGACAAAATCCGGCATATCATCGGGCATTGCAAATCTCTCCTCTGCCATTTTGCTGTTCCTCCTTATTCCGTGGCCTCAACAACAAAAAACTCATCCTTCGGGTGGAGCTTTGCCCTAGTATCCAGGAACTTCTCCATGTCAAAGGTGAGTTTCTTATCATAGTCGGCTGTTAATTTGTAATTCGGGTGCTGCGTCAAATCGTACTTCTCCGACAGGAACGGACGGACACCGCGCAGCTGTAACACACACATTTGCCGCCGTCCAGAACCGCAAGTTCATCCCGGCTCATGAGCTCCTTGCCAAGCTTCTGATAGTTGGTTCCGTAGCTTGGACTGTTGCCCCGCGTATCCGAGGTGTTGAAGGTATCGATGGTTTCCTTACCGAGTGCTTCCGAGAGCTCTTTCAGCGTTGTGGGTTCGGAGCCTCCAAGGAAGATCTGGCTGTCCATGTTGCCGATAATCGTGTCGGCGTTGTCTTTGTAGATTGCCTTTAGCTGAGACCTTGCCTGCAGCACCAGGCAGGCGCTGATTTCGCGGGATCGAATCGTGGCGACCAGCTTTTCCAGATTCGGAATCTGACCGATATTCGCCGCCTCGTCAATCAGGCATCTCACATGGACCGGAAGTCTGCCGCCGTACACATCATCCGCCTTCTCACAAAGCAGGTTAAAGAGCTGGGTGTAGATCATGCTGATTAGGAAATTAAAGCTGCCGTCCGTATCTGACATCATCAGGAACAACGCGGCTTTCTCATCTCCGAGGGTATCCAGACCCAGCTCGTCATACATCGTAATCTCACGGACTTCCTGAATATCAAAGGGGGCAAGTCTGGCACCGGCTGAAACGAGTATCGACTTAAGGGTTTTCCCCGCCGCAAGCTTAAACTTGGCATACTGTCTGACGGCAAAGTGATTCGGCTTCCTTTTCTTCAGATCCTCGAACATCAGATCCACCGGATTCTGGAACTCCTCGTCATCCTCTCGAACCTCCATGGCATTGATGAACTCGATGAGAGTCGCAAAGTTCTGTTCCTCCTGCGGTGCCTCATAATGAATGTAGCCAATGAGCGCACAGTAGAGCAGCGCCTCTGCTTTGTCCCAGAACGGATCTCCTCCCTTGCCTTCTCCCCTGGTATTCGCCATCAGGGTTGTGGTCAGCTTCAGGATGTCCTTTTCCGAGTGGATATAGGCAAACGGGTTATAGTGCATCGACTTTTTAAAGTTGATGGTATTGAAGAACCGGATGCGATATTTCGCCTTAACAAAGGCATTTCCCACCTCAAGAAGAGTCGTTCCTTTTGGGAAGATTTGTCAAGGACATAAACAAAATTTTTTTGATAAATTTATATCTTCTCTGTTTCTCTCTTGATTAGCTTTAGTATTTTATCCTTGTATGTTTCCCCTGTACCTTGCTTGAAATGTAGGTTTACGGTGTATTTTGTTTTTCCAATATCCATTATTAACTGTTTATGTTGTGGTTCTTTTATTACTCTTTTTTTCTTCTTCCATGTGTCCTCCTTTCCGTTTTTTTAAGCAAAGAAAAAAACAGCAAACCTTTTTGATTTACTGCTTTCGTGTTAGCTTTTATTGAATTGTTAGTTTAGCAAGCTAAAAATATCCTACTTGCAATACTCTTTTATTTTATCGGCATATTCAGTCAAAAGATTCTTTGAATAAATTTTTTTCATTTCTTGAATTTCTGACTTCTTTCCAAAAGAATAGAAGCTACTTTTTAATTTTTTTGAGTAGTTGCAACTATTTTCGTCTGCACAGAAATCCTTTAAAAATTGATTCCATTGACAAACCGAATTATCATACTTTGCATAATCTGATTTCCCATAATAAACTTTTTAGCATATCTTGAATTGTAAAAACTCAAATCATTTTCTCTTTTTACTTTTTCTCCAAACTGTTGCCATATCAGCAGTAAATTTAAATGGTGAGATACCTGTTAAAAACAGCGAAATATTCTCTGAACTTTGCATTAAAAGAAAAAAACCACATTCAAGTAATGGTGTATCTAAAGTAATATTTTTCCACTTGCTTCTTTTCATTTTTTTATTGATGATTTTTTTAATCAAATTGCCCTTAAAGTATTGCTCAATAATATAATTGAGTTCCTGTTTTGTGCCTCTATATTCTAATCCTAATGACTTGCATATCTGTGAAAGTTCTTCACGATACCAATAGTATTTAGTAAATTCATCAAACGATGTAATTTTGTCAAACTCAGGTCTACTTTCCATCAATATTTTATCTCCTCAAAACCAATTTACTTTTTCATCTCTAAATAATGGTGTTTCACTCTCTTTGTAAGGATTGTAGTTGTTACAATTACAACCAAACTCTTTCAACGCTTTTATCTTATTATCGGCTGTCCAAACAATCAAAGAGATACCGTCAAATTCTTCAACTTTCCCCTCATTCATTTTATTTTTGAAGTGCCATTCTACAATAGTTTGATTATCCTTATGAAAAAATTGCTTTATATCCCACGCAAGAACTTTTCCTCTTGTATTCCACTCATTAAACCAGTGCTTTACTGTTTGCCGATTTTCATACTTAGGACACCAACTCTCAATATAAATCACATCATCCAAAAAAATATCATCTATTCCTAAGTCTTGTTGTGTAAGCCACATATCAAACCATAAACGAATGATTTTCTCTCTTTCATCCATGAATTTAAGCACCTCCAAAATCAAATACTTGTCTAATATTATACCATTTTTTCGCTTGATTTTATAGGTCTAACTCGTTCCGTTTTACCTGTGTTAGTTGCTTTGAATGTTCCTGTAACTGTTCAATACAAGTCTTAACTTTTTCAGCCTGTTCTACTTCCTCTCGTATCTCTAATATTTGATTGTATAGGCTATTTTTCTCTTTCTTCATATTGGCAGCTTCCGATTTCCATTTGGATATATTTAAGGTCTTGCTTTCTCCTAAATGTTCTTTCAGATATTTCTTGGCACTTTTCAAACAAAAATAATCTCTGCGGTATGCTCATTGTAGAAAGTATCTTGTTTGTTTTTCTTTAGCTTGGTATAAGCTGTATAGGTATCTTTATGCTTCAAATATTTTTTTCGGCGTGGTCGATAAGTTGTACTTTATTGTCAATCCGCTTTTTCGGTATCTTTAATAGCTCTTGTGGTCTTGTAGTTCTTATCTCTTAAAGTAACTATGTTTTCTTTCAGTTCAGATACGGAAATGATATTTTTCTCTTTTTAAGAATTGATAGCTTCCGATGTATTGTTCTAAATCTGTATTATGGTTATCTGCATTTTTTTACGGATAAGATTTTCAAAAAACGGATAGCAAATTTTCTTTGAATGGGAGGGTAGATTTGAGATTATCAGTTTCTGCCTTTTTCTTCTTTTTCCTATTCCTCTTATCCAATTTAGTAAGGCTTTTTATTCTTCTTGCAATCTCTTTTTAATATCTTATTCTGATGTTTGATTTCTCGGTTGATATTTCCCCTGTCGGTAGTTATGCCTTTCTTTTCCATTTGGGTGGCTGATACGCCTAAATGAATGGTCGGTATTTGTTCTATGCCCTGTCTTTGATAGGAACGATGGTCTACTTTGTCCTGTATGTTATTTTCTTCCAAATATTTATTTGTAATGTCTGCCCATGCCTTTCGCCAATGTTCCGCTTTGTCTTGTTCGTTCCAATCCACTGTATTGATTTTTCTTGTTTTGTAGTTGCCATTTTTAAGTTTTACTTTCTCTCCGTTTTCATCAAGGATATATTCCTTTTTTGATTTTGCTCCCCATGTTTTATCTTCGTTTAGCGGTCGCATAGTTAATAGGATATGTGCGTGTGGGTTTCCGTCATCTTTATCGTGTAGAGCAATATCGGCACACATACCGATCTTTACAAAATTTTCTTTTACATACTCTCGTACAAGCTCTATCTGTTTTTCCCTGTCTAATTCTTTTTAGGTAATGCAATTTCTATTTCTCTTGCAAGCTGTGAGTTTTTTTACTTTTTTCTATTTTCTCTACACTGTTCCATAATGTTCCTCTATCTAAAAATTCCTGTGGTGCATTTTGTGGTAAGAGAATTTCTGTATGTGCTATCCCTCCTTTTCTTGTAAAGTCGTGAACTACTCCGTCATATTCATTTTTTATCTTTTCGCCACTTCGATAGGCAGAAGCTGCAACTGCACTTTTTCCTTTTCCTCTTGAGACAATCTTTATACTAAGATGATATATTGCCATAAGGGAAAACCTCCTCTCTTTTTCTAATATGGATATGGTGGTGATGGATAAGACTTCCTAAAAAAATCGGATAGCTTTTATCCGATTTCTTTTGGGAAGTACACAAGGGGTAGGAAATTTATTTCCGTAGGGGAGTGTAGCTCCCCTGTATCAGCGTTAGCTGATATGCCCTCTGCTAAGAGCCTTCGGAGAACGCACACACCCTTTAGGGTGTATAAGTGCCTCCCCTTGTAAACAAGGGACTATTCCTCTATGTCCGTTTCTTCCTCTTTCATTTCTGTATTTTTGATTTTCCACTTTCTTCTCGCATTGCCATGATTTTTCTTGATTTTTTTGATTGATTACTTCTTTTGATATTCGGAAATGTAATGAGTTGATAAAATTCATCTTTGGTAAAAATCCTTACTCTCGGTAAAGATACTTTCAAAGACTGCTCCTTTTTTTCATAAAGCCGTCTATCTCTTTTCTTTCGTTCTTCCTGTTTCTGCTGACTGATGAGCTTTTTTTTCTTTTGTTTTGTAACTGCTTGATTTCTTCTTCTGTAATTAAGATTTTTTTCATCTATGTTTTTCATCTTCTGTTTTCCTTTCTTTATGTTTTTGAGCAAAAGAAAAAAACAGTAAACCGATTTGATTTACTGTTTCGTAAGCTGCTATACTATTGTTTCTATTTAATTATTTCATTTCGACAAACTGGAATTTGATTATTAGGAAAATGTATTCATTAGTTCTCCGAAATAACTTGCCTTTCCTGTTGAAAAAGTAGTTGTACCATGCTTCTATGGTTTCAGAAGAATATATTTCTAACTTTTTCAAAGATATATTTTTGCCCAAAGCAACGAACCAGCGGAACTTGCTGTTATTAAATTATCATCAGCTACAGCAGCGACATCTTTTATAATATTGCTCTCCATTATAATTCGATGACATACCTGTTAAGAAAAACAAAGCATTACTTGTATGGTATTGTGTGTCTAATATTCCCACATTTGCAAGTCCCAAAGTTGCTCCGCAAATCGCTGCAACCAATACCCCTTTTTCTATTAAGCTTTTGGCTACTTCAAGAATAGCTGTCTGTTCTGTACTGCCCCAAGTATCTGCACCAATCAGCAACAATGCCGCTGCTTGATTTTCGTCTAATTCATCTAATGTAATATCGGGAATCAAAGTCATACCACCAGCAGTTTTTATAGGCTTCCTAGAAGTAGCTACGGTACATAATTCATATTCTTGTTTTGGCAACATTTTTTGTAGTGTAAATCCTTGTAAAAAGTAGCCATTCTCCCAGTCTGCCATCGTATCTAGTAAATACATATATATTTTCTTCATTTCTTACTTGTCTCCTTTAAAAATTATTTTTTTAGTGAATAATTGAAAAGGCTTCCTCTGTAATGAAAAAAATAATATACCATATTTTTTTCTAAACCTTTTTAGAACATATATTTAACATGGCTATCTCCTCGTCAAATTCTAATTTACTTCACTCAATATTTATAATATTATACCACTTTTTAAGCCATTTTTTTCTATATCTACTTTCTGTGGCACTTGACAGTTACCTATAAAGTTAAAGTACACATCAACTTGTTGTTTTCTATATTTGCCTTGTCTTCCTCCTGTCGCTTCGTAGACTACAACTTTTTCTATATACTCATTTATCATTGGTACTGTAAGTTTTTCAATATCTGTATATTTTTCTATCATCTTTAAGAATTTATCGGTATCAACTTTTCTCTGATGATAGCTTTCTATTTCTTGTTCAAAAATACTGTATTTGCTTTTCTAAGTCTTGTTGCTCCATATCATAGGTATTAAATAATCTGTCAAAAATGTTTTACAGGAATTTTTACCAAGTGCGTGGTCTTCATACAGCTTTGTAATGAGTGTTGTTAGCTCTGCATTTCTTGATGACAGTTTTTCTAACTTTTCTTTATCCTCTTGATACTTTTCTTCTCTTTTTTCGTCGGATAACTTGTTCATCACTTTTAGAAACTCTTGCTTTTCTTCTTTTGCAAAGTCTGTGATTTCTTTGATTGATTTTAGGAGAATTTCATTTACTGTTTTTACTTTGATGTAGTGCATACTGCAAGAGCCTTTTCTGTGTCTGTAATGTTGACATACAAAACAATAATCGCAATCGTACTTCTTTTCTTTATGTTCTGCCGGCTCTCTATAGCTTAGCTTTCCTCCACAGTCGGAACAGATTAAAAGCCCTGTGAATGGGTGTGAGGTTGTACCATACTTTGGACTTCTTCTCACTGTTTTTCTTAACCTTTGGGCGTTATTCCATGTTTCTTCGTCAATGATGGCTTCGTGGGTATTTTTGAAGATAATGAGTTCATTTTTCTTTTTGCCTTTCTTCTTTTTTTGGTTTTATAGTCTAAACTAATTGTCTTTCCTAATACAGTATGCCCCATATATTCTCTTTTTTCTAAGATATAACCTACTGTGGTCGGTGTCCAAAAATATGGGTCTTCTATTCCTCTTTTCTTTGAGCTATGGTTATTTTCGGGATAATGGGTTTCTGCATAGGCTGATGGGATAAGGACTTTGTCTTTGGTTAGTATATCTGCTATCTGTGTTACTCCATATCCCTCTATTACAAGCCTGTAAATGCGTTTTACGACCTTTGCACTCTCTTTATCGACAAGTAGCTCCTGTTTGTTCTTTGGGTTTCTGTAATAGCCGTATGGTACGCTTGGAGATACTCTTTTCCCCTCTTCCATTCTTGCCCTGAAGATAGATTGTATTTTTCTTGATGTATCTCTTGCATACCATTCGTTCATGATATTTAGAAATGGGGTAAAGTCGCTTTCTGCTTGTTTTTCACTGTCTATTCCGTTATTGATGGCGATAAACCTTACTCCCTTTTCTTTGAAAAGTATTTCGGTGTAAAAACCTACTTTGAGGTAGTCTCTGCCAAACCTACTCATATCTTTTACTATCACAGTAGATACTTTGTTTTCTTCTACTGCTTTTATCATTTTTTGAAATCCCTCTCTATCAAAGGTTGTTCCGCTTACTCCATCATCGGTATAGTGATAGATATTTACAAAGCCGTTTCTTTTGGCATAGCTTTCAAGTAGTTGCTTTTGATTGGTGATGGAATTGCTTTCTCCTTGCATTTCATCATCTCGACTTAAACGCTCATAAAGGGCTGTTTGTCCTGTTCTTTTCGTATTTGACATGAGAATTACCTCCTTTCCAAGTTTTTGTTATTTTCTCTGTCCCTAAAAGGTTAATCCTTTCGGATCGGTTAAAACATAGGAGCTGTGAAGCTGAAGGAGATTCGGCTTAATCCAGAACCTTGTCTTACCGGAACCGGAACCGCCGACAATCAGCACATTCTTATTTCTTGCATTGGCGGGATTCTTTGGCCGGTTGCTCATCATGAGCCGCTCTGTCTTGGTGAGAAGCACATTGTTTTCAAAAACCGGATCCATGAATGGCGCAATGTCATTCGGGCCGCCCCAGCGGGCAGAACCGTATTCCGCATTGCGCCTGTATTTCTTTGTGTTTTTGCCTTTCAGATGAACGGCAAGCTTAAAACAAACACCACAGATCAGACCTATCATCAGATCCGGCATGTGAAAACTCGGAAGCGGAGAGGCAAACGCTATGCCAAGTGTCGAAAATAATGACAATAGCTTTTCCGATGCATTGACGCCTTCCGCCATGCGCCATGCCTCCCCAAAATTGGTACAGATAAGACCACACAAGAGATAGGGGATATTCAAAATCAGGCGTTTCCTCAGCCTTCCGCTATCAACCCTCATCGCGACTGCTCCCTCTGCCTGTCCCTGCTAATCACCCTTGCCGGAATGTCCCTGATTGCATCCATCAGCTTGTGCAATGTCTTCAGCACGCTCGGACGCTTGTTTTTGGCAAAGACCTCTGCGGAGTACGCATTGAAGGCGGCCGTCATGGCATCCGCATCCCGCGCCTTAAAGAACACAAGATACTTCGGCGGATTCACCGACTTATCCCTGGTAATAGCATAGTCCACACCGAATTCTCTGGCATGCTTTTCAAAGCCCTTCAGGTCTGTTCCTGCGATGTCGATGTTGGTGACTCCCTGATTCTGACCTACCAGTTCCCGTATGGTCTGCTTGCCTTTCGGCGGAAGATTCCGTTTGGCTTCGGCCTTTGCCTCACTTTCCTTCAGTTTCCGAATGCCCCACAAAGCCAGGCGAAGCGTAATGCGTGCAGTCAGCTTTGTCGTACTGATTGCCAGATTGACTGTCCTGTTCTCGACCTCTTCCTGCAAGCGTCATCACCTCCTTTCTTTAACGTTCGTCGTGCCCGGTTTTCCTCGGTTTCGATTTAGAGCCGACCGTATCGGTATCCCTTGCCTTGGCAGCCTTCCTTGTTTCCTGTTCCTTCTTAGGGATGGGAAGCGCCATAATATGATTGCCCATACGGAGAAATGCCTCCGGCTGATGGAAGAGCTTCTCGAACTTGTTAATCTGTGCCTGTGTCAGAGAGGCGAAGCTTTCCTCGGTGAGACCGGTTACCAGAAAAGACCCGGCAACTACGTCATAGACCTCGCCATTCTCATCACGGAGCGCCCGGTTGAGCGGCAGGCCGTTCATCTTGCCTTCTTCATTTACTATTAAGCCGACCTTCTCCTCAAAGGGATAGACCACCTCGATATAGCCGCCAACGGCCTTCTGCAGATTCGAAAGATCAGATCCGATCTCAACGACTTTCGGATACCGGTTCGGCTCTACCAGAAGTACGGTGAGGCTCTTAGGCTGTTCCGGTTCATCTTCTGCAAAGAGCGCCTCTGCCAGCATGGCCTCACGGAGTTCAAAGCTGCGGGCGTTCTCAAAGATGTGTGCCTCGCTGTCATAGTGAAACACGCTGTCGGAAAGCCGGTCCGCCGGGGCAACTTCAGCTTCGTTGATGTCTCGCACCATCTGCTCAAGATGCGTCAGCGCAACGCTGCCGTCATCGGCAACCAGCAAAACTTCATGGATAGAGGAGGGCAGCACGTAAAAATCCCCGCCGATTGTCTCAACCGCCCGGTCAAGAAATCCCGGGTATCGGATCACTGCGGCTCCGTTCATGCCGCCCTCGACTGTTGCCACCCAAAGCGGAGAAGGCTCATTGGAACGGTAATCGTCAGCCCTGTCACCTGCCATCTCCTGCAGGACCTCATTCATGTTCCGAAGACTTGCCGGATGACTTCTAACGGCTGCGTCGATTGCATCCGCCGCCAGCCGCTCCCTGGTGATGCCGTAGCTCTTTAGCATCGTATCGGTCACCAGAACGCTGGACGTTCCGCGTTCATTGCTGCCTAAGTCAAAGCGATAGACCACCGCCATGTCCTCTACTGTCTCATGGGGAATCTCGGCAAGTTTCTCTTCGTTTCCCTTAACCGGAATCATCTGCAGCATCAAAGTTTCCTTCATCTGCTCATAGTTGCCGAGGACCTTCCAGTCAAGCTGCGGCATGTTCTGAGAAGCCTCCCGAACCGCACTCTCAATCAAGTCCATCACCTGATGCTCGGAAGCACCGGTATTGGTACGCTCATAGTAGGCATCCAGGTTCAGGCTTGCGCTCACCTTGCTGCCGGGACTCGTTACCATGAGCCCCTCATAGGACTCTCCCTGTAGCTTTTTCATCTCCCGGGATCCGAATTCAAGATTCGGAAAGCGCTCGCGCATTTCATCCATTACTGCCTTTTTGAAAACATCAAAATCCATGTGTCAGTCCTCCTTTTCCAGCAGAAAGCCGATCGTTTCCGCATTGTTTTTCGCATAAATGGTGTGAGAAGTGAAGTATGCCAGCGCTTCACAGAACTCCACTGCGCTTAAATCCATGCAGGCATCCAGCTCATCCTCATTGATAACAGGATGCGCGATATAGAGAGGTCCGGTCACCAGGACACTTCCGTCCTTACGCGCTCGGGCATATTCCTTCGGGTACATCGCCATCAGCTCGTCCGTAATGAAGTGACTGATAAAAACCGGACATGCTATGATTCAGCATGATTTCCTCAATCGCCTCGACCTCCTCAACAAGGTGGAAGCTGTTGTTGGGTTCCGCGTAGAGTACGATGGCCTCCTCTTCGTAGTCCTCTTCGTCTTCATCTTCTTCACCTGTAATCACATCGGTCAGTTTTTCCAAAATCTCACCGGTCTCGCTTAAAAACTCCTTCCACTTTTCGGTGAGAATCTTTACCTTCTTGGTCTGCTGGAAATGACGCATGGTCTCCGCCATACGCGCCATTGTTTCTTGGGTCATTTGCTATCGTTCCTTTCTTGCCTGATTTTGGCAAAAGAAAAACGCCCTCGATTCCTCAAAGGCGCTGTTCACTGGGTATTGCATTATCGTTCCTGATCCCGGACTTTCTTTTTCTGCCACTGATCAAGGAGTTTCAGAATGGTGTTCTGCATCTGTTGCGTGGTGTAGGATCTGGGAAAGTACTTCCTAAGCTGCTCGTTCCGAAAGGTAACCCGCTCAAGATCTCCTTTCTTTACTTCATTCATGATTTCTCTTGCGGCATCCAGGGTGAAACCGCCTTCCTGACTCAGCTTTTTCAGACGCTGTGCCTGGGAAAGAGACGGTGCTGCCTGTACCTCATCCATGGCCTGGATAAACATTTCCTGTTCCTCTGCTTTCAGGTAAGAAAGCTCAACTGCGGGGTTGAAGGAGATCTGCTTCTGATCGACCATGTCCAGCACTTCGGGAATAAGGTTGGTGAGACGGATAAAACGCTGAACTTGCTTAACACTATCACCGGACTCGCCTGCTATAACCTCAACCGTTTTTCTGCCAAATAAATTGTGGTCAAGTTGGCCACAATTTTCTTTGGGCGGTCGTCCAGCTTGGCGTTTCATCGCTTCGTTTTTCATCTTGTACGCATAGGCTCTCTCACTGGGCAGAATGTTTCTCGCTGCAGGTTGGAATCTACCATGAGAACTGTCGCTGCATCGTCATCCATACGGCGAACCAGCACCGGCACTTCTGTGAGTCCCGCAAGTTCTGCTGCGTGCGCTCTCCTGTGTCCGGAGATAATCTCGTAGCTGCCATCCTCCAGCGGCCGTGCAATCAGAGGCGTCAAGACGCCGTATTGAGCAATACTCTCCGTGGTCCGGAGCATGGCTTCGTCATCCACCACCTTGAAAGGATGCTCCTTAAAGGGCACCAGCGCGCTGAGACGGATGCTCTGCACACGTTCAAGCTGGCTTTCCGCGCGGCTCTCATCTGTCTCAAAGATATCATCGTAGCTGGTCAAGCTGATGTTTCCGCCTCTTTTCGGCATTTGCCATCACCTCCTTTGTCAGGCTCCGGTAGGCCTCGGCGACCTTGCCGCCGGGATCATGTTTGAAAATGCTCACACCCTCGGCGCTGATTTCGGCCGCCCGGACGGAACGCGGAATATCCGCATCATAGACCTTCAGCCTTCCGCCATAGGTGTCACGAATCAGAGCGCTGATCTCTTTTGCGAAATTCGTGCGGTAATCCACCATGGTCAGCAGTATCCCTTCAATCCTGAGCTTCGGATTAATCTGGCGCTTCACCTTGTTGACTGTCTGAAGCAGCTGTTCCAGACCTTTGGCAGAAAGATAATTGGCCTGAACGGGAATCAGCACCTGATCCGATGCCGCAAGTGCATTGACGGTGAGCATCCCCGAGAGAAGGCATACAGTCCAGCAAAATGAAATCATAGCGATCCTTCACGGTCTCCAGATATTGTTTCAGAACCGTTTCCCGACTCATGGCATTGACCAATGAAACCTCAAGACCTGACAACGTGATATTTGCGGGGACAAGCTCGACGCCTTCTTCATGCTGTAGGATCCCCTCCTTCGGCGAAAGCGGCTGATCCTGCATGACCTTTGCCATCAAATCTGTCAGAGTGACCGGAAGGTCATCCGGTCTGGAATGCCCTAACGCAATCGTAAGAGAGCCCTGCGGATCCGTATCGATTAACAGCACCCGCTTCCCTTCTCTGACAAGACCGATTCCTAGATTTTCACAGGTGGTGGTCTTGCCGGTTCCCCCCTTCTGGTTGACGACTGCCATCACTGTGGCTTCGACATTGATTGATCACCTCCCTAAAACTGGCCTGTGGCCATGTCGTTATTTACCCACGCCTGATAAAAGGGGCGGATTGTCGCTGGCGCGTTGTAGAGCGCGGTCAAGAGATACTGTCTGATATTCCGCACCCTGGTCGTGTTCTCGGAAAGGCACTTCAGAACATAGCGGATATGCTCTGCGTTCAGCTTCATGAAGCGACTCTTCACCACTGCGAGCGGCTTATCATCACCGGCAATACGGATAACGCTTCGCCTGAAACAGCAGACATCCACCAGGAGATCCAGAATGCCGAGAATGGTTTCCTCTTCGCCGAGATTCTCCCGAAGCAGCACGTCAATGGACAGTGATTCTCTGAAATAGCGCTCATACTTGTTGCGTTCACTGATTCCATCCTCATCGTATCCCGATTGGATGGGATTGATATCATTATTCTCAGTATTGTTATGATTAGTATTGATTCCTCGTGATTTCGGGTAATCTGCAGTTGTGATATTCACGGCTCCGGAATCGTGGTTTTCACGATTCTGAATTTGTGCCATCAGAGAGCCTTCCACACCGGTAATGAAATTCTTTACGAAGATCAGATTCGGCTTTCCGAGTCCCTGCCGTTTCCGCTCAATCAGACCGCATTTCTTTCAAGCTCATCCAGAAGCTTCGTGGCTTTCTGGTCGGCACAGTTCATGTCTGCCATGATCTGTTCGATGGTGTAGATGATATACACCCGCCCCTTTTCATCCACCCACTTGTTCTTGACGGACAGATTCAGCTTATCGAGCATGATGCCGTACAGAATTTTGGCTTCCGCCGACAGCTGCTTAAACTGCTCCTTGGTAAACAGCACTTTGGGAACCCGGTAGAAAGAAAACTGTTCTGCCTGGGCTCCGTAGAAATAATCAAACAAGCATCATCACCACCTCTTTTCAGGAAAACCTGTCTCGTTTGAGCGGCTTTTTACGGAATACATCCTTCTCCGCGCCGAAAGGACAGCTACTGAACTGGCAGTTACGGTACTTGAATTCCGGACGGCAGAAGCTACAGCGGGCACAGCTAACAGGCCTGTCCTTTGATTTCCAGCCTGTCTTTTTTGCTTCCCTTGTCAGCTTCTCATACCGGCGAAAGAGTTCTTCATTCCTGCTCATTTTGCGCCCCGCCCTTCTCCCCGCGCATCTCTCTGCTTGCCAGGAGCCACCTGTCCAGCTCCTTGTAACAGCAGGCGCTGACACAGGGCTGTGTTTTCGCATAGCAACAGCCCTCGCATTTCTTTTCCTGCTCGCTCTTCACGGTCTCGGCCAGATAGTAGCAGTTCCGCTCTTCCAGGATGCAACCGGCCTTGCGGTTTTTCCAGAAGAAGCAGCACCTGCAGCTTTCCGGCTTGTCATCGTAGTAGCGAACACCCTCCACCAGAATGACTCTCCTTCGTTTCTGTTTGTTCCCTCTCAAGCTGATATCCTCCTCTCTTTGCTGCGCCTCCGGAAAATCCGGAGACGACAAAGCCCCGCAGTGAATTTTCTTCACTACAGGGCTATGTAAGATATCGTATGGGATGACTGTGAGAGGAATCGGGCTAACCAAGGCGCATGCCTTTGGAAATCTAAAATCCTCGGGACTTAATTTCTAACACCTTTAGACATGCTCCGTATATAATTGCCATATTTCTAATTTGTTTTTCCGGTTTGAGCACCGGTAAACACTGCTGCGCAGCAAAAAACTCACGACCTCCCGCCATTTTTAGCTTGCGTCCCCTCTGAGGACTTACTCCGGAATTAGAAAAAAAGCCTGTATTTTAGATTGCATCTAATCGGATCTCTGTTTTTTTAGATGAAAACAGGGGAAGATTGTGCAATCTTCCCCTGTCCAGACCTGTCCCCGGGCGGATTTGAACCGCCGACGTTTCGCTTAGGAGGCGAACCCTCTATCCAGCTGAGGTACGAAGACATATTGGATTTTCCTTTATTTTCAAGGCTTTGCCGTGATGATCAAGAAAACCATGAATCAAATGACTCTGCTCGCCGCACTTCGGCGCTCTGAATCCCCCTTTCCCGTTTCGAACGCCGAGCAAAAAATTCGAAATTCGTTTTGGCGCATGATAACATTTTTCTTAGGAGAACCATAGAACTCTTTTTCCATGTTCACCTATGTACGTGAAAGCCTTTGTATATCAAGGATTTTTCGCATTCCGAGTTCATTCCGGCTCGTCGATGTTCCCCCTTGTCGTTAGATATCCACAGCGTCTTATTAGACGGTTTTTAGATTTTTCTAACAAAGAGAAGAAGAACTCTTTTCAGCTATCGCCTATATTAGCAGAAAATCCACCCTTCAACAAATCCCCGAAAAGCGTTCGTTGGGGAAAAGGATAGCAAAAGAGAGTATTGCCTTTCCGCTTCGAAGTGAATCGGTTTTTGCAATACTCTCTATGTAAACTTTGGGCCGGTACTTCGACTTTAACTTTGAGTCAAGCCTTTGGCCAAGGTCGTCAGCAGGGTGGCCAGTTCCGGATTTGCCAGAATTTTTCCCAACAAAGCGGGATCCACATCACCGACTCCTGTCTTTGGCTTCGCTGACTTTCGCTTCGCTACCTTCACATCCGCCTGTACTTTGGATTCCTCCTCTGCCACTTCTGTTCCCTTGCCACTATAAAATGCCCTCTCGAACAGCTCGGCGTTATTCTTTCTGTCGTCATCTAGTGTCATCAACAAAACGGATGCCTGACTTCAACTACATCCAGAAGGAGTTGCTTCGCAACGGAGTCAACAAAAAACTCCTCTGGACGGAATACCTGGAGGAGTGCCGCCAGTCCGGCGACGATCCCCTAATGTATTCCCAGTTCTGCTATTACATCCAGCAGGACGAACAGAAACGCCGTGCTACGATGCATATCAACCGAAAGCCCGGTGAGCAGATCGAGGTCGATTGGGCCGGAGATCCTGCTCAGATCACCGATCCGGATACCGGTGAGATCATCCCGGCATTTCTCTTTGTAGGCGTTATGACGTACAGCCAGTACCCTTACGTTGAAGCCTTTATCGATGAGAAACAGCGTGCCTGGATCACAGCTCATGTACATATGTATGAGTACTTCGGCGGTGTTACCCGTATCCTGGTTCCGGATAATACCAAGACAGCTGTGATCCATAACAATGACTGGTATAATCAGGAACTCAATACCATCTACCATGAGATGGCGGAGCATTAAAATCTCCGCTGCAATAATGCCCCGCTTTTGACATAATCCTCCACTTTTATTATTGCAGAGAGGCCTTAATGGGGCAAGTTAAAACCCCCGGAAATCGGATCTCCGGGGTTTTCTCTGCACGATATTCTGTTCCCTGCGGTCAGCAGTCTTTCTCAAATGCCAGATATCATTGTTGTACTGGTCGATCGTTCTGTCGGAGGAGAAGTAGCCCGCCTTGGCGATATTGACTGCCATCTTCTTCGCCCAGCCCATTCTGTCCTCATAAGCTGCCAGAGCCTTGTCCTTGGTCTTGCAGTAACTCTCGAAGTCAGGGAATGTCATGAACCAGTCTTTTGCCCAGCAGCTCGTCATAGAGCTGCTGGAAAGCTTTCCCTGTCGCCGGCTTCGAGCATCTCTTCACTGACCAGGAAGTCCACAGCCGCGGCAAGTCTCTTGTCCTTCTTATACCAGTTCTTTGCGACGTAATCCGCGTTCTTATAGTGCTCGATGACCTCCTCGGAGGACTGTCCGAAGGTGAAAATATTGTCTTCCCCGACAAGTTCCGCGATCTCGACGTTCGCTCCGTCCATGGTTCCCAGCGTCACAGCGCCGTTGAGCATGAACTTCATATTGCCGGTCCCGCTGGCTTCGCTTGGAGGCCAGTGAGATCTGCTCGGAAATGTCCGATGCGGGGATCAGTTTCTCCGCCATGGACACGTTGTAGTTGCGAAGCATGACGACCTTGAGGTAAGGACTCACTTCAGGGTCGTTGTTCACGATGCTGCTGAAGGCGAGGATCGCATGGATTATATCCTTGGCGATCACATAGGCAGGAGCTGCCTTTGCGCCAAAAAATACCGTGACCGGTCTTCTCGGCCTGTAACCGTCCTTGATGTGCAGGTAACGGTCGATGGCCCACAGGAGGTTGAGCTGCTGTCTCTTGTACTCGTGCAGGCGCTTAATCTGCACGTCATAGACGGACTCGGGGTCAACCTTGTCGCCCTGATATTGTTCAAGCCATGCGGAGAACTTGTGTTTTTTCGTGTTCTTCCTGTTCAGGATGCACTGCAGGAAAGTCTCATCCTCCGCGTAAGGAATAAGCTGCTCAAGCTGTCTGGCGTCCGTCTTCCAGCCCTCGCCGATCTTCTCGGTGATCAGCTCTGTCAGCTCAGGGTTGCACTCGATGACCCATCTGCGGAAAGTGATGCCGTTAGTCTTGTTGTTGAACTTCTCGGGATAGAGCTTGTAGAAATTGTTGAGCTCTGTCTCCTTGAGAATGTCAGTGTGAAGTCTCGCGACGCCGTTCACGGAGTGGCTGTAGTGAATGTCCATGTGGGCCATATGCACGTTGCCGTACTCGTCGATGATCTGAACGGAAGGTTCTTCATATTTTGCCTTAACAGCGTCATTCATCCTCTTGATGATCGGCATAAGGTGCGGCACGACAGCCTTGAAGAAGTGCTGGGGCCATGTCTCCAGTGCCTCAGCAAGGATCGTGTGGTTCGTGTAAGCACAGACATCAGTCACAATCTGATATGCTTCTTTCTCCTCAATGCCCTTTTCGGTCAGAAGGCGCACCAGTTCCGGAATGACCAGAGAAAGGGTGCGTATCGTTGATCTGGATCGCCGCGTAGTCGGCAAGGTCATGCAGGTTGCTGCCGCGCTCCACGCACTCGTCGAGGATCAGCTGGGCGGCATTGCTGACCATGAAATACTCCTGATAGACGCGGAGAAGCTTTCCGTCCTCATCGCTGTCATCGGGATACAGGAAGAGGGTCAGGTTTTTCTCGATCTCTTTTTTGTCAAAACCGATACCCGAGCCGATCAGTCCCTCATTGACCGTGTCCAGGTCAAAGAGACGAAGGCGTCCGCACTTGCTTCCGTAACCTGTGACATCGATCTCATACATGGTGGAAAGAAGCTCCAGATCGCCGCACTGCACCTTATAGTGCTTGTCGGTGCGCTTCATCCAGTTGGCCATGCCCCACTCGCGCCAGTAGTCAGGTCTCATGTGCTGCTTGCGGTCCTCGAAGGACTGTTTGAACAGACCGCAGTGGTAGGCCAGGCCTACGCCGTCAGCGGGAAGGCCCAGTGTCGCAAGGCTGTCGATGAAGCAGGCTGCAAGTCTGCCAAGGCCGCCGTTTCCGAGGGAGGGCTCGTATTCAAATTCCTCCAGCTCCGTAATGTCTTTCCCAGCCTCAGCCAGTTCCGCTTTCACATCATCGTAGATGCCGAGGTTGATCAGGTTGTTGGAAAGAAGTTTACCGATCAGGAATTCTGCCGAAATATAGTAAACTTTCTTCTTTCCGCTGTTGTATCCCCTGTTCCTGCAGGCGTCCTGCGTCAGGGCCAGCGCCGCGTTGTAAAGTTCCAGAATCGTGCACTCGCTAAGTGCTTTTCCAGTGTAATCTCTGAGTTTTAATGTATCCATTACTGCCTCCTGCGGAAGATCTCCGCTGCTTACAATGGTTCCATTTATTAGAATGCATTATAATGATTTATATGTGTGATAATCTTGCAGAATAGCGGCAAATAATAGTACAATAATGATATTAATTAATTCAGCACAAAGAAGGGCACAAAGAAGGGTTCCGTTTTTATGAATCTCGAGGAATACTCACAATACAGAGAGACCCTGCTGCATGAGCAGCCGGGTTTCGCCTACAACACTTACCTGGGTACCATCCCCCAGGACTTTGCCCGGGTGGATCTGCACTGGCACGACCAGATGGAGATCATCTATGTCAAAAAAGGGCGCGGCACAGTGACTGCCTCTTCCCGCAAATATCCCGTCATGGCCGGTTCCATCATGCCCATCCTCCCCGGTGAACTCCACGCCATCGACGGCGACCCCGGCGTGCGGATGGAGTACGAGAATATCATATTCCCCCTCTCCCTTTTGGACAATCAGGTTGAAAACGACTGGGCAAGGCGCAATATTCTGACCCCTCTGCAGATGGGGACCCTGCGCTTCCCCCGCCCGATCTACGCGGACACCGCGATGCACGCCGAGGTATCCGCTGCCCTTGACGCGGCTGACGATGCCTGCAGCAAGAGGCCTGACGGCTATTCTCTTTTGGTGCGCAGCAGCCTGTTTCGTTTTTTCTTTGCGCTCTACACCCATCGGATCCGCGAGGAAAGCTTACCGCCGTCCCCCTACGAGGACGCCATCAAGCAGGTCCTGCTCTACGTCCAGAATCACTTTTCGGAGCCGATCACGGTAAGCGACGCCGCAAGTCTTATTGACTACAGCGACGCTCACTTCATGCGGGTCTTCCGCCGCGAGACGGGATTCACTTTCGGCGAATACCTGTCGGATTACCGGCTCAGATACGCGTCCTATCTGCTCAGGGAGCGCCCGGACTCTGTCGGTGCCATCGCCTCCCTGTGCGGGTTCGACAACTTCTCTTATTTTATCCGGCGCTTCCGCCGCAAATACGGAATGTCCCCGAGGGAATACCGCTCCCACGGGCGCCAGAATACAAAAAAAGCCCGTAAATTAAGGCTTTATACAACATTTCTCCGTTTTAAGAAGATCGTAAAAACGAGTATACTATTTAAATACAGGCTGCACTATTCTGCACATTTTTCATTTCCTGCGGCGCGCCTGTATCAAAAGGCTGTCGGGATGGTATGTGCCAGGAGTTCCCAAAGGAAAAGTGGGTGGGCGCCCGCCGGGAAGATGTACTGGATGCGCCATACTTCCACGTAGTCTTCACTGTCCCGGAGGAACTGAACCCGGTAATCTATAGCAACCAGAAGCTTCTGTATGATGCCCTTTATCACGCTTCATCTGACACACTGCGGAAACCGGCCTCAGACAGCAAGTATCTTGGTGCGGATATCGGGTACATCTGTATTCTCCATACCTGGGGAGTGAGATGAACTTCCATCCCCACATCCATGCCGTTGTGCTTGACGGCGGTCTTGACTCCAAAAACCATTGGAAAGACAACGGAGAAGAGTTCTTTCTTCCTACTCAGGGGCATTTCGCGCCTTTTCCGTGGCAAGTATCTTGCGGAGCTGAAACACCTTTGGGAAGATGGAAAACAGCTTGAAATTACACTAAAAAGAGACGGGAAATGAACAGAAAGGAGCAGGAAATGAGTAGGATGTTGATACTGTCCCCTCTGGATGGCAGGGTGATACCGCTGGAGGAAGTGCCGGATGAGGTTTTCGCGGAAAAGGTGCTGGGAGACGGCGCAGCCGTGATTCCTGAGAATGGAAACATTTACAGCCCGATAGACGGCGAGATCGTCTCTATTCCGGAGAGCCTTCATGCATACGGAATCCGGTCTGACGCCGGGATCGAAATGATCGTCCACTTTGGCCTTGAGACCGTGAACCTGAAGGGAGAAGGGTTCTCCCCGAAGGTGAAGGTGGGGGACAGAGTGAAAGCGGGTCAGCTTCTCTGTATAGCGGATATGGACTTCCTGAAGTCAAAGGGCATCAACACGGTGACGCCGGTGCTGGTGACAGACGGAGCAGAGGAGGGAAGCTTCTCTGTAAAGACAGGAGAGATCCGCCATGGGGAAGAGATCATGACTGCGGAGATCAGCGTGGATGCGGCAGCCGCCGCGGATGGAGATGCGCAGAAAGCGGCCCCCTCGGACGCACAGCCGGCAGGCAAGGCAGCTGCGGCAGCACCCCCGCCAAAAAGAAGTTCCCCATCGATTTTGACTTCCTGCAGAAGCTCGGCAAGTCCCTCATGACCGTGATCGCGGTCATGCCCGCCGCGGGTCTAATGATCAGTCTCGGCAACATTCTGACGATGAGCTTCCCGGAAGGCTTCGGCCTCATGGCGGGCAATACCATGGCCCAGATCGGCTGGGCGATCATCGGAAACCTGCACATCCTGTTTGCTGCCGCCATCGGCGGTTCCTGGGCGAAGGAGAAAGCAGGAGGCGCCTTTGCCGCAGTCATTGCTTTCTGTCTCATCAATGTCGTCACCGGCGCCATGCTGGGTGTGAGCTCGGCCATGCTGGAAGATCCGACGGCAGTCACCCACACGCTGCTCGGAAAAGAGATCCTGGTGAAGGATTACTTTGTCAACATCCTGGGAAGGCCCGCGCTGAACATGGGCGTGTTCGTAGGTATTATCGCCGGTTTCGTGGGCGCCAACGCATCAATAAGTATTATAACTTCCGGAAGCTTCCGGACGCGCTGTCTTTCTTTAACGGCAAGAGATTTGTTCCCCTGGTGGTGATCTTCTACTCTACGGTGACGGCGATCCTCTTAAGCGTAGTGTGGCCGGTGGTCCAGGGCGGCATCAATGATTTCGGTGTGTGGATCGCGAACTCCAGCTCCACCTCCCCCATTCTTGCCCCGTTTATCTACGGCACTCTGGAGCGTCTGCTGCTCCCCTTCGGCCTGCACCACATGCTGACCATTCCCATGAACTATACCTCTTTCGGAGGCACCTACACGATCCTTACGGGAAGCAACGCCGGGACCCAGGTGTTCGGACAGGGATCCGCTTTGGCTCGCCTGGACCACGGATCTCATCAACTTTAAGAACGCGGGCGATACCGCTGCTCATACGAACCTCCTCACCACGGTGACGCCTGCCCGCTTCAAGGTTGGCCAGATGATCGGCGCCACAGGCCTTCTTCTCGGCATCGCCCTGGCGATCTACCGCCAGGGTGGAGCCGGAGCACAGGGCAAAGTACAAGTCCATGCTGATCTCCACTGCGGCCGCGGTCTTCCTGACCGGTGTCACGGAACCTCTGGAGTTCATGTTTATGTTCTGCGCACTGCCGCTCTACTTGGTGTACGCAGTTCTCCAGGGCTGCGCGTTCGCCATGGCCGGCATTATCCACCTCAGGCTTCATTCCTTCGGGAACCTGGAGTTCCTGACCCGCGTTCCCATGGCGCTGAAGGCAGGGCTTGCCGGGGACCTGGTAAACTTTGTAATCTGCGTGGTCGTCTTCTTTGCGATCGGTTACTTTGTGGCGTATTTCATGATCGGAAAGTTCGGCTACGCTACGCCGGGCCGTCTGGGAAACTACATGGATGACGAAGGCAAGGAAGAGGCAGGCCCCGCTGCCGGCGCGGCAGGAAACGCAGCGGGCGGGAACAGCCAGCCCGAGCGTATCATCGCCCTCCTTGGCGGACGGGAGAACATTGAATTTGTGGACGCCTGCATGACCAGGCTCCGCGTGACAGTGAAGGATCTCTCCAAGGTGGCTGAACTTCCGGCGTGGAAGGCAGAGGGCGCCATGGGCCTTGTGAAGAAAGACAACGGCATCCAGGCAATTTACGGACCCAAAGGCGGACGTGCTGAAATCGGATATCAACGATATCCTGTAACAATTCAGCACCCGGAAAAAAATGAGCGAAATATGAACGGGGAGCCTGCTCACCGGGCAGATTTTGCTCAATACGCAGAGGAAAGAACTATGAGACTGCTTACTATCAATATTCACAGCCATGGAAGTGACTTTGAACCGGAACTTTATCATCAGAAGATGAAGGCGCTGGCGGCATTTATGAAGGAAGAAGAGATCGATGCCGCGGCGATCCAGGAATGCAGTGAAGAGGAGGACAGGCCGGTGGTCTCCGGCCCCTCCCCATGCATTGGGTGCCTGCCGGACCGGACTCCCGCGTCCGGGAGGATAACTGTGCGCTGGTCCTGGCGGAGGAACTTCAGGGCCTGCAGCAGGAGTACTGGTGGACCTGGACCGGAGCGAAGCTCGGGTACGGAAAATACAATGAGGGTCTGGCCATCTTCAGCCGCCGCCCTGTTACAGGCGCGGACAGTTTCTATATTTCCGGCGTCCGGGACTTCTCCAACTGGAAGACCCGGAAGGCGCTGGCAGCCTGCACCGCTGACGGGCCTGCCTTTTTGAGCGTCCACATGGGATGGTGGAATGATCCGGAGGAAAACTTCCGGGGGCAGATGGAACGGCTGCAGAAGGCGCTCCGCGAAAGGGAAGCTTCGTCCGCAGGACGGTTCTGACAGTTTCCTATGGGAGATTTCAACAGTCCCGCAGCGATCCGCGGAGAGGGAAGGGACATGGTCCTGGACCTCGGGTGGCGGGACAGTTATGAGGATGCCGAAATAAAAGACAGCGGCATCACCGTTCCGGGAAACATCGACGGATGGAGGGACGGTGAACATACGGGCATGCGCCTGGATTATATCTGGACCGCAAAAAGGCACAGGGGTGCTTCAGTCAAAGGTGGTCCTGAACGGGATCAGCGGGCCGGTGCTTTCCGACCATTTCGGAGTCTTGGCGGTGATCGAATGAATAAAGGAGCAGACAGCATGAGAGAAAGCGGAATTCTTCTTGCCATCAGCAGCCTTCCTTCCGAATACGGGATCGGCTGCTTCAGCAGGGAAGCATATGAGTTTGCGGACCGCCTTTCAGAGGCGGGCCAGAGTTACTGGCAGATCCTGCCGCTGGGGCCGGTGGGATACGGAGATTCACCGTACCAGTCCTTCTCCACCTTCGCGGGCAACCCTTACTACATTTCACCTGAGACGCTGGTGGAAAAGGGATGGATCACTGAGGCGGACTGCCGCGAAGCCGGCCTTTCTTCCGACCCGCGCGGTGTGGATTACGTGCTGCAGTACCAACGCCGCTATGAGCTGCTCCGGAAGGCGTACAGAAACAGCCGGATCGAAGAGAATGAGAAGTTCCGGGCGTTCACGGAGAAGACGGAATGGCTTCCGGACTACGCGCTGTTCATGGCTCTGAAGGAAGAGAACGGAGGAAGGCCCTGGTACGAATGGGAAGATTCGCTGAGACTCAGGGATCCGGAAGCCTTGGCCGCGGCGCGGGAACGCCTGGAGGAAGGCATCGGTTTCTGCAGTTTCCTGCAGTTTGAGTTTTACGAAGAGTGGATGCAGCTGAAGGACTACGTGAACCGGAAGGGAATACGGATCATCGGAGACATCCCGATCTATGTATCCCTGGACAGTTCAGACGTCTGGGCGGATCCGGAACTTTTCCAGCTGGATGAAAACCGCCGACAGACCGCGGCGGCGGGCTGCCCGCCGGATGGCTTCAGCGCTGTGGGACAGCTCTGGGGCAACCCACTCTATGACTGGGACTATCACAAAAAGACCTGTTTTACCTGGTGGCTGAAACGTCTTAAAAACTGCTTTGATATTTATGATGTGATGCGGATCGACCATTTCCGCGGCTTCGATGAATATTTTTCCATTCCTGCCGGTGCGGAGGACGCAAGAGCAGGCCATTGGGAGAAGGGACCCGGCATGGATCTGTTCCGGAAGGTCTCGGAAGCCTTCCCGGGACGGGAGATCATCGCGGAGGATCTGGGGTATGTGACGGACAGTGTCCGGCAGCTGGTGAAGGACAGCGGCTATCCCGGGATGAAGGTCCTGGAATTTGCCTTTGACTCAAGAGATTCTGGCTGTGCGGAGGATTACCTTCCCCACAATTACGAAAAGAACAGTGTGGTCTACACCGGCACCCATGACAACGAGACGGTGACCGGCTGGTTTTCCGAGGGCCTGAAGCCGGAGGAGAAGGAGGCAGTCAGAGACTATTTCTGCGACCATACGACTCCCGACGCCGGGATGCACATACCCCTGATCTGCGCCGCCATGCGAAGCGTCAGCAAACTCTGCATCATCCCCATGCAGGACCTTCTGGGGTACGGAAACGAGGCAAAGGATGAACGCTCCTTCCACCTACGGAAACAACTGGAAATGGCGTCTTCTGAAGGATGAATTCGGAGAGAAGGAAGTGAAGACGCTGTATGAGATCACGAAGCGGTACGGAAGGATCGGAAAATGAGAAAAGAGGAAGGGAGCTGCCGCAATGGTGTGCTACCCGTCAAGAGGACAGTGAATCATTAAAAAGCTTTTTACCGCCAGTCAGAGCAATAATCGGCTGGCGGTATTCTTATGCCGCAGCATCGAAATGATCATGGAATTCCGCAGGTGTCATCAGATGCATCTTCCGCTGGATCCGCTCTGTGTTGTAATACCTGATGTAGGATTCAACAGCAGTAATCAGGTCTCCTTTTGAGGTGAACTTCTTGCTATAGTACATTTCCCGCTTCAAAATACCCCAAAAACCTTCCATCGGCCCATTGTCGGTACAATGGGCACTCTGGACATACTCTGCTTCATATGATGTTTCTTTAAACGTGTGCAGAAAGGTTTGCCTGTATACTGGAAACCTCTGTCACTATGGAACAGAGGATATCTTGCCTGTGCCCTTGCGATGGAAGCCTTAAAGCAGTATATAACAGTGAAATACGTTCGTATGGCAGACTTCCTTCTGGAGTGTACGGTCGCCTGGGACGAAAAGCGCTATGACAAAGTCCTGCAGGCCTATGCCAGGCCAAAACTCTTCATCATTGATGAATGGCTTGACATTGAGCTGACTAAAAATGATCTTCATGCGATAAAGGAACTGGTACACCGCTGCGCAGCGAAAAACACACGACCTCCCGCCATTTTTAGCTTGTGTCCCCTCTGAGGACTTGCTCCTGAATTAGAAAAAAAGCCGTTTTTTAGAAATTATCTAATCGGATCTCTGTTTTTTTAGATGAAAACAGGGGAAGATTGTGCAATCTTCCCCTGTTCCTAACTGTCCCCGGGCGGATTTGAACCGCCGACGTTTCGCTTAGGAGGCGAACCCTCTATCCAGCTGAGGTACGAAGACATATTGGATTTTCCTTTATTTTCAAGGCTTTGCCGTGATGGTCAAGAAAACCATGAATCAAATGACTCTGCCCGCCGCTCTGAATCCCCCTTTCCCGTTTCGAACGCCGAACAAAAAATTCGAAATTCGATTAGGCGCATGATAACATTTTTCTTGGAGGCGAACGCTCTATCCAACTGAGCTACAGAAACCTGTGCTTCACATTATAAAAGCTTTGCGCGGGAAGCACAAGCAGAACCGGCCGTTCGAAGCGTCTGAGCTACACGCATTCGCATTGACATGGTCAATCGCATAAAATGACGGCCTCCCAAACAGCGGAAAGCCGTCTCTTTTTCTCTGTATGGCTTAGTGCTTACGATAGCGCATTGCGATGACAATCGCCGCTGCACAAAGTGTTTGCAGCGCCTGCCTCTTTCCCTCTTTTTTACTTGGTCCCCGTGAGCGCTACGCCGTTCACATAGAGCGTGTGCCCGTTTGCCGTCACATTGGCCGCATCTCCGTTAAAGGAAGTCACATAGCTGTCCGCACTGAGCGTCCAGGTACTGGTGCTGTCCAGCGTCACCGAGACGGTTCCTACTTCGGTCGAAACACTCTCGCCCTTCGCATTGCTGATCTTGCCGTCCACGGAACCTTCAAAGCTCGAGCCGTCGCTAAGCTCAAGATTTAAGGCGGAATCGTTGCCAACCTTGACCGCACCCGCAAGCGTCTGCTTGCTCGCCTTCAAGGTCGCAATGTTCTTTCCGCCGCTCCAGCCGTCCGCGCAGACAGAGAGCAGTATCTTCTCGGAGTCCTCGTTGACAATCTTCACATCGTTCAATGTAATCACCGCATCGGTGTTGGTCACGTGGAACACATGGCCGCTCTGACTGGTCAGGCTGCCGCCGTTCATCGTAAAACTGCTCGTGCCGCTGTCCGCATCACCGGACATGGACTGATAGATCATGATGCTGTCAAGGAAGGTCGCATTGCCGTTTCGCTCGGTGTTCTTCGCCGTGAGATTGCAGTTCTCAAGCTTAATGGAGTTCAGTCCCTCGATGCAGACCCCCTCCGCGCGATACGACTTGAGTTCTGCGTTAGATACCGTGATGTCCGCCGTGGAATAAATCGCCGGGGAGCCGAGGCCGCTTGACTCATAGCTGCCGCCGTCTACCACAACCGTGCCGCCGCCTCTGTCCGTGCGTATCGCCGCAGAGGACTGTCCTGTCGTCGTGACCTTCAGATTCGAAGCGTTCGTGATGCCGCCTCCGGTTGTCATAATGCCGCCGGAGCCGTCGCCCATGGTTGTGATTTTCGTGTCCTTGATGGTGACTGTCGTGCCGTCACCGCTTTCTCCGTTCTTTCCCCCGTTGCCGCCGTAGCAGAACATACCGTTCGCGCCGTTTGCGTTGGAAGTAATGCTTCCGCCGGTAATCGTGGTCTTGGAACCGCCTTTTACCAGAAGCGCTGCGTTGAGGCCGTAAAAGTTGCAGTTGTCGCCGCCGTCGGAATCGCCGGTCTTCGTGAGCAGGGGATTCGCAATGTTCACCGCATCGGAAGTCGAAATGAGCAGCGCGCTCTCATCGCTCGTCGCGCTCACATAAGTCTGGTCGCTCGTCGAGCTTGCGGATGTGATTTCCGCGGCGCCCTTGTACTCGATGTCCGAGCTGCTTCCGCCCGGCGCTCCTCCGGGGCCGCCCTTTCCGTCCGGGGCTTTTCCATCCGGCGCACCGCTCGGCGCTTCTCCCTGCGCCATGCTGCTCTCTGTCTCGGTGCTGCTTTCCGCAGAAGTGCTTGTGGCAGCCTTGTTTCCGCAGGCGGCAACGCTGAGTACCACCGCTGTCGCAAGCAACAGCATACGACCGTTCTTCTTTCTCATAAGAACTCCCTTCTCGAAATGAACTTATTTCCTGCTGTTTCCGTGATGCTTCGGCAACAATATACCAAGGCTAACTATAGCGTATCCCCCTATCGCGGAACAAGTTAAGAAATACGGTCTTTCCGTAGAAAGAAGACTCTTATCGTATCCGAAAGCCCCTTTCCTCTTCCTTAATCGGAATGGTTC
>CAKAGU010000001.1 GCA_916439095.1 uncultured Stomatobaculum sp. | reverse complement strand
GACATATAATTGTCCTTTTTGTCTGGTGGGGTTCCAGCGATAGTAAGAGTTAATCAGTTGGTTGGTACCCGCGTATTTTTCTGTTTGACTGCTTCCGGCGAGCTCTTCATATTTTTTGTCGCCGAAACAAGAGACATCAAAATCATAGTACGGAGTCAGCTTATCTCCGTATTTCCAATATTTTTGAGTCAGTATTTTCTGATTCATTTCTTTTATCTCGTCGAGGCTCGGCTTTAAACGCTCCCTATGCTCCCGAAACATCTCCGAGTCTCGCATTGCCGCTTCCACGCTTTCCTGCAAAGCACGCTGTTCCTCCGCAGTTAAGGTCTCGGCTGGCTCGCGCGCTGCCTCGCTTTGCTCCTCTGCGGTACTTTCTTCTGCAGTGCTTTCCTCTGCTGTATCATGAACCTCTGTTTCCGCCGACTCCGAAAGCTGCTCGCTTTCGTTCGTTTCTTTTTGTGCCTCCTGCTTTCGCTTTGTCGAGGATGCGTGGGCTTCTTCCGTCACCTCACTCTGACTCGCTTGTCCGCTGCTCTCCGCCTTGCCGCCGCACCCGCCGGTGCCGAGCAAAACAAACGCTGCAATCGTCACTGCGATGCCTCTCATATAAGCCTGCGCGCGTCCTCTTCTCATCTTGCCTCTCCTCTCGAAAGTTTGATTGTTCCATGTATTTTAACAATTGTCCTTTATTAAACTTTCGTTATGTAATTACCGCTTTTGCTTTGGCGCTTATTTCCCCTCCGCCCCATGATTCATGCGGTAGTATAGTACAAATTTTATGTTATTTATTTACTTTAGTCAAGCCGTTTCTACGCTTTGCAATGCGCTCAGATTGACTTTCCATGTACTTCCCGCTATTCTGACAATAAAAAAAGGAGATACACCCATGAGCGGAAAAACAAACTATGTCACGGCGGCGCAGGCGGTTCTGGCCGTACGGGACGGTGATTATATTGACTACGGCTTCGGCGGAAGCTTTCCCGAACTTTTGGACGCGGCACTTGCGGCGCGCTGCGGCACGGTTCGCAATGTGACCGTGCGCGGCGGTCTCATCATTGCCCCCAAGATTGCGATTCTCGAGGCAGATCCGGAGGGACAGTCCTTTCGCTATGAGAGCACACACCTCGGCGACTACGAGCGCAAATTCTACCGCGCAGGCCGCATCGAATTTGTGCCGACCGCACTTCGCCTGGTTCCCTTCCTCTATCGGCAGGGAAAATTTCGCTCGGACTTTGCCTTTGTCCCGGTTTCCCGTCCGGATGCCGATGGCAATGTGAGTCTCGGCACGGGTTGCTACCTCTGGAAGACCATCATTGCGAGCGCAAAGACGGTCATCTTTTGAAAATCAACGAGCACCTTCCCTTCCTGCCGGGTGTCGACGGCTCAAACCTCTGCCGCCTCGATGAAGCGGATATGGTTGTCGAGGGCACGCACACGCCGCTGCCCGAGCGGAATTACCGTGCGCTTCGGAGATTGACCAAAGAATTGCGGAACTCGTGGTAAACGAAATTCCGGACGGTGCCGTGCTCTCGCTCGGTGTCGGCACGGTTCCCTTTGCGATTGCCTCCGCTCTCGCGGACTCCGATAAAAAGATCTCGGCTGCCACCGGCACCATCAGCGACGCCTATCGGAGCTCTACCTCGCGGGTAAGCTCACGAATGCCCGCAAGAATTCGACACCGGCCTCAGCAGCTTTAACCTTGCGATGGGCAGCGCTGCCTTCTATGACTGGCTCCGGGAGAATCCTGAGCTCTTCCGCCCGGATTCCGTCGACTACATTCACGATCCGCTCCGCATCGCGAAGCTTAGCCGCGTCATCAGCATCAACGGCGGCGTGCAGGTGGATCTCATGGGACAGGAAAACGCAGAATCCGCAAACGGCATGCAGCTCTCGGGCATAGGCGGCCAGATGGACTTTCTGGAGGGCGCGTTCCGCTCGGAGGGCGGTTGCGGCTACATCTGCCTCAATTCCTCCCGCCTCACGAAGGACGGCGTGCGAAATCGAACATTCTCCCCTTTATTCCGGGCGGCAGCACGGTCTCCGCGCCGCGCACGCTGATTGAGGCGGTCGCAACGGAGTACGGCATTGCCCACATCGCGGGAAAGAGTCTCGCCGAGCGCCGTGAGGCCATGATTGCGATTGCACACCCCGATTTCCGCGATGCACTCCGCAGCGAGAAACCGGATCTCTCGCTCTTTCTCTGACGCGGGCGCAAAGGAACCCTGCTCATGAATGTAAACCTGCTGCTGATCACACTGATTATTTTTTCCTGCATCTTCTTCAATAAAATCTCGTTCCGTTTCGGCATTCCGACCCTCTTTGTCTTTATACTCCTCGGAATGGCCTTCGGGACCGACGGCTTTGCGCGCATTTCCTTTGATAACTTTGCGCTCTCGGAGACCGTGTGCTCCGTTGCCCTGATCTTCATCATGTTTTACGGCGGTTTCGGCACCAATTGGAAAATGGCGCGCCCGGTGGCGCGCCAATCCATACTGCTATCAACGGCGGGCGTGTTTCTGACCGCCCTGTTTCTCGGGCTCTTCCTCTTTCTGCTGCTGCGGCGCGAGCTCTGGCTCTGCTTTTTGACCGGCTCCGCGCTTGCCAGCACGGACGCGGCCTCCGTCTTCTCGGTGCTGCGCTCCCGGAAACTGGACTTAAAAGAGAACACAGCTTCTATTCTCGAACTTGAGAGCGGAAGTAACGACCCCATTGCCTATATGCTGACCCTGGTCTGCCTTTCCTTTTTGACCGGCGAGGCCGATGTCGGCAGCATACTCCGCCTCTTGACCGCGCAGCTTGTCTTCGGCATCGCAATCGGCGTGCTCTGCGGCCTTCTGTCCTACCGCATTTTAAAGAGCGTTTCTTTTGAGGTAGACGGTTTCGACGTGATTTTTATCGCCGGCATCGCCCTCTTCTCCTACGCGCTCTCCGCGGCGCTCGGCGGAAACGGCTATCTCTCGACCTATCTGACCGGCATCATCCTCGGAAATGTGAAGATGAGCGACAAGAAGAACATTGTCCACTTCTTTGACGGCTTGACCGGTCTCATGCAGATTGCGGTCTTTTTCCTGCTCGGCCTGCTTGCTACGCCCTCACTGCTTCCGGGCGTCCTGATGTCCGCAGTTTCGGTGTTTCTGTTCCTCACCCTGATTGCGCGCCCGCTTGCGGTAAAACTTCTGCTCTGCCGTTCCGCGCGAGCAAGGGACAGGGCCGCCTGATTTCCTTTGCGGGTCTCCGCGGTGCCTCCTCGATTGTCTTTGCGATTATGGCGGTGCAAACCTTAAAGAGCGACACGCGCTTCTTTCACATTATCTTCTTTGTCGTTCTCTTATCCCTCCTGGTGCAGGGCAGTCTCCTGCCCTTTGCGGCGCAACGCTTCGATATGATCGACTTAAGCAACGATGTCATGAAGACCTTCACCGACTACAGCGAAGAACTGCCGGTACAGTTCATTCAGCTCACACTCGCCGAGGACAATGAGTGGGTCGGTAAGCATATCTCCGAGCTCTCCCTGCCGCTCCAGTTTCTCTTCCTCTTGATTGTGCGAGAGGATAAAAAGCTGGTTCCGAAGGGCACCACCTTGCTCGAGGCAGGCGACTCTCTGATTCTCTGTGCCCCCGCGGTGCAGACGAAAAACGCCATGCAGCTCTCGGAGATCGAGATCGACAAGTCGAGCGAATATCTCCACCGCCATATTCGGGACATAAAATTACCGCGCGGAGAGATTATTTTCCTCATCCAACGCGGTAATCAAAGTATTATTCCGAACGGTCAAACCGAGATTCTTGAGGGCGATACCCTAATGCTCACACGCCTCAAAGAGAAGGAGCGCTCGCCTCACTCACCGTCAAGAGTTCTGACATCAGGGCAATGAGCCCGACCCGGTAGCCTGCCGCTGAGAAAATCGCGCAGTCACGGCCGCGACGCAAAATGCTGAGCGGCAACTGACCGGGTTCCAGGAAGAGCTTACGCGCCAGGACTTCCTCCTGTGCATCGTAATCAGCCGGGCAGGAAAATGCTTCGGGGAACAGGCTCTTCAGTATCTTACAACTTCCTCTCTCTGCCGCATCTGCCTCTCTGAGGTAGAAGCGCAGGGAGAGTTTTTTTTGCGCGCAGAGCGCCTTCAGGGACTCTGTCTCCGCAAGAATTTCATTTGCGATGTGCTCACTCGGCTCTTCGCCCGGCGCCATGAAAAACTCCATGGTAAACGGGGTCTCGTAGCCCTGCCCGCCGATTTCCGGAATGATGATTTTGCCGAGCAATTCCTCTGCCGTCACCTCCGGGAAGCCGAGCACAAGCGCTTTTTCTTCGCCGCCCGTAAGGCGGAAGGCCACGCGCTTTCCGTAGGCATTTCCGTTCGGCAGGCGCTTCTCGGTGAATAGCTCATACTCGCCGTCCGGCAGAAGCAGGGTAGCGTATTCTCTTCCCACTGCTTCTTCTCAAGGTCCAGCTCCTTCCCGTCTCGGTAGAGCGTCCAGTGCTGCTCGTAGCGGAGCTCACCCTCCGGCTTCTTAAGCGTGAGATGATTTCTCGCCGCATCCGCCTCCCGGAAGGGACGAAAATCGCCGTCCTCAAAATAGAGCGGAGCGCCGTCCTCATTTCTAAGCTTCACCGGAATGCCGCTGCCTCTTAAGCGACGGAGGGCCGCGAGGGCCTCTACATCGCTGCAGTCGGCGCTCGCAAGGCGTGCTGTCAGTGCCTTCCGCTCAGCTGTGCTGAGCTCCTCTTCGCCGCGGAAACGGCAGAGCGGCTCCAGGCCGAAGCGCTCCGGCAATACGCCCTCCAAAGAAGGCGCGCGCCGTGAGTGTTCCGACATGCCGCATGGCAGCCTGAAACTCCGGCTCAAGTAATTCTTCTCTTACGTCTATCCTGTCTTTTTCGGAGAGCGAAGCCACAAAGGCATTCCGATACATGCGCTCTTCCTGCGATGTTGCTCGCTCCAAAAAGACACGCGTGCGGTCGCGGCGTGCGGCGCGCTTTGCCTTAAGCTTTTCATTGCAACGCGCATACTTTTCGCGGCCGAGTACCTGCTCTTCTGCGGTCTGCTTGGGCGCGCTGCGGCTGCCGTTCGGCGCGAAGAAACGGAATTCTTGCTCTTCTGCCTCTTCTTTGCAGTCGCGCTCCGCAATGCGCAGATCTCCCGCGCGGAGGTCCGCCATGACAGCCTTATTCTTGCCCGGATGACGGAAGCGGACATACACACTGCCCTTTCCGAGGGAGACCGTCTTTTCGACGCCCGCCTCCGGCTTGTACATCGAGATGGGGCGTATGCCTGCGCTGTTTAAGAGACAAAGTTCCACGAGCTCCGCATCTTCCGCCTGAATACTAAGTTTCACAGGATCCGCATAGCGCGCAAGCTGATTTAAGTAAAGGACGCCGTTCTGACCGCCGAGTATCTCTTCTCCCGCGAGGGTTGCGCGGTCAAGCGCCGTGTCGGCCTGAGGGGTCAGCGGGTAATAGCGGGCATGCACGAGCATGGCGCGTGCTGCCGCCGCAATGAACCAGCCGTTGTCATCCTTCTCCGTGGGCTCGCAGGCACCCGCAAAGTGCCAAGCGCCGTCCACCCAATACTCAACCCAGGCGTGATTGTCCTCGCAGTGCGCCCACCAGGGCGCATAGACCTGGCGCGCCGGGATGCCGATCGCGCGAAGCGCATTGACATAAAAGACCGACTCCTCGCCGCAGCGCCCCTGCCCGGACTCCAAAAAGCCCGCCGCAGAAATGGTTCTGCCGTCGCTCGACACATAGCTGCCCTCCCGAAGCGCAGGCATAGTTCACCGCGCGCGCCAGCGCTGCACCGGTCAGTGCTTCCTCGCCCTGTTCCGCTAAGTGAGCTACAATGCAGTTTGCGAGCTTTTCCCGCACCGGGCGGAACTCCTCGTTGTTGACGCGCGGCAAAAGTACATACTGGAGGAAATAGCTCTCCGGGAGTTCACGAACTGCCGCCCGCTCGCGGTAAAGAGTAAGCGCCGGTCGTAGGAAGGAAAGCAAGGTCTCGGGCGAAAAGTCATAGCCGCAGAGATCGCTCTCCGGAAGCAGCGCATAATAGTAGCGGAGCGCCGTTTTCTCAGCGCTTGTCAATGTTCCCGCTGCGGCAACGCTCGCGCGGTAGCCCGCCCGGAGTGCTTCGCTTTTTTTGAGGCGCGCAAAGAAGGCAGCGTCTATCTCCCGCTCCGTTTCCGCAGAGGGAAGCCAATCAGATGGATTCCGTTCGCGGTCCAGGCGCTTAAGCACTTCTCTCGCCGCTTTCACCTTCTCTAAAGAAGTATAGCTCCGGCTGTACTCACTGAAGCCCGGAAGCCCCATGGAGACCCCCTCTCGCCGAAACTGCATGGGGCTCTCCTCGTTTACCTTGCCGGACATATGATACGAGAGTATCCCGGTCTCGCGGTAAAGCGCCTCGATTTTTTCCGCCGAGACACCGGAGCCCGCCATAAGGCGAAGGCTCTTTGCCTCCTGCGCGAGAGAGGCAAGAGCTGCGACGCCCTCTTCAGCGGTATTTGCCTGACCGGAAGTCAGAATGCGCGCTATCCCGAGTTCCTCCGCTGTCCGAAGCGCCTCCAGGGGATCTTTGCAGAGATCAAAGCAGCGGTGCAGCGTAATCGGCCGCCCGCCGCAGTGCTTCATGAGTTCCGCAATGCGCTCACAGTCCAAGCTTCCGTCGGGTTTCAGCATACCGAGCACAAACCCATCCGCCCCGGCCGCCGCAAAGCGCTCGGCCTCCGTTTCGAGCTCACGGCACTCTTCCTCCGTATAGCAGAAATCGCCGAAACGCGGACGCAGCATGACAAAGAGCGGCAGCGTGACCCGCTTTCTCAGTTCCAAATAAGCCGAAACTCGGCGTGATGCCACCGATCTCTAAGCTCCCGCAGAGTTCCAGACGGTCCGCGCCGCCCGCTTCCGCAGCGATGCCGGATGCCACGCTGTCCACGCATACTTCCAGTTCCAAGCCCCTATTCTCGTTCTCCTGCACTTCTTTTTCCTCCACCGGATGTTGTTAACGCAAGAACATGAAAAACAATGCGAGTATCCCGGCAATCACCACAACGGCACCTGCCAGAAGACTCACGCCGAAACCGATAATCCCGATTGCCGCAAGCAATATGTAGCCGATCACGCCAAAAGTAAGGCTGAGCGCCTTGCCGATGATACGAAACAAAAGTCCCGTGCACTTTAAGATGAGCCACATGAGCAAAGCAAAAATTAAAAACGGCATAGTTCCTCCCTTCTCTGATATGTACCCTCTTTACTGGACACGAAAGTGTCACAGTAAGGAGGGTTTTATCATGCGCTATGATTATGAATTCAAGAAGATGTGTGTCGACCTGTATCGACAGGGGAAATGGCCAGAGACACCGGAAGGTTATAACGATCCGGGTAACTTTCACGCCATGATTCGTCGATGGGCTCGTGCCGAAAGGCAAATGGCTCCCAGGTCCTAAAGCATGGAAAGCAGCATCCGTGGACGCCTGAAGAGAAACTGAAGCTAATCACAAAGGTTCTCGCCGGGAGGACGGCACAGTCCGTTGCGCTAGAGGCCGGCATTGGGAGCCGTCTGCTCTATGACTGGGTGCAAAAATATAAGATTTACGGGTACAATGGACTTGTAAGTAAGAAGAAAGGCCGCAAGCCAAAGGATCCTGTGAAAATGAAAAAAGTAAATATCAACAATCCCAGAAAACTCCAGGAGAGTGAATACGAGGAGCTCCTCCGGCTTCGTGAAGAGAACGCCTTGATTAAGGCCGAGAACGAAGTAATAAAAAGAGATCGCCTTGAGAGAAGAAAAGAAGCTGCGCGACTCAAGGCGAGAAAGCAGCAATCATCAAAGAACTCCGCGACAGAGGATACAAACTGAAGTACCTGCTGACAGCAATGGGAATGTCCCGGTCCACCTACTACTATGAACTTAGCAGGACTGACGCAGTTGCTCTCAGGAATACAGGTCTTTCCGCAGAGATCCGCAGAATTTACGATGAGAACCGGCAGCGATATGGTGTCCGCCGAATTACGGCGGAGCTGCATAATCGTGGATTTGAGGTCAATCACAAGCGTGTTCAGCGGCTCATGCACGACATGGAACTGCTCGGCAAGCGTCCGAAGGAGAAGTATCATTCTTACAAAAGGTGAGGTGGGCAAGACCGCTGACAATCTCCTTAAACAGGATTTTATTTCAGACACACCCTCGAGAAATGGACAACAGACGTATCTCAGTTCAACATGGGATGGGGGAAGTGCTACTTTTCTCCAATCCTCGACATGTGCGGGAACGAGATTATCTCGTACAATGTTTCGCTGCATCCTAATATGGAACAGATCAAGGACATGCTGGATAAGGCATTTGCAAAGTTCCCAAAGTTAACAGGCTTGATTATGCATTCAGATCAGGGCTGGCAGTATCAGCACGCCTACTATCGAACCGAGCTTGAGAAGCATGGCATCACACAGTCGATGTCCAGAAAGGGGGAATTGCCATGATAACGGCATTATGGAGTCGTTCTTTGGTCGGATGAAGAATGAGATGTTCTATGGACATGAGCAAGAGTTCAAGTCCTTTGAGGAATTTGTTACTGCAGTCGATGATTATATCGATTACTATAACAACAGGAGAATCCAGAAGAAAACAAACTGGATGCCTCCTGTACAATACAGGATAGCATCCAGTTGCGGTGCCTAACGAAAGTCAATGTGTCCAGAATTCTGGGTACATATCACTCTTACGACTCCAGAAAATTCATATTCGGCCAGAGTTTTCTGACCCTTTCTTCCGGATAATAGCGGTCTATAAACTCCTCCACGATGTTCGCCGCCTCGGGCTTTGTAAGCCTCTCATGGGCGCGCACCATGACGGCCGCCGTGACCAGCATATCACAAGTTAGGAATATCGCGATGCCCCAACTGAGCACCAGGCCGAGTACCGGTGTGATTTTCTCAATCCGCGCGGAAATCGGCGGGTACGCGTAGCGGAGCCAGACAACCGAGAGCAAGCCCCAGAATACCATAAAAGGCACATTGGTTCTCCCGTCTATATTCAGCGGGATATGACTGTAATCCCAAAACTTCATGCCGAAAAAGGCCTCGGTAAAGACCGAGCAGAGATATTCAAAGGCTCCGCCGAAGAAAAAGCCGGCAAAGAAGATGCTCAAATTATTTTTCTTTTCGACCCGGGATAATACCAGGGTCAATACGACCGCTCCGAGGCCCCAGACAATGCTGAACGGGCCAAGCACCAGACTGGAGCGCCGCATCCAAATTCCCGCCGTAAAAAGACATAAAAGGTCTCGATGACATCGCCGATCAGGGCACAGAGAAACAGCATCCAAACCAGCTTTCCGAAGCTGATACCCTCCGCAAAGACTACGCCCTGCGCGCGGAGTTCCCGCTCCGCAGCCTCAATGCCGCCGCTCTCAGTCTGCCGAAGCGAAGGATACACGCGGTACACTCTGTCCCAGAGATGCGCGGAAAGCCGCTCTCCGAGTTTCATCTTATGTGCCTGCAGAAACTGCCGCCCCGCAGAGTCCGTGACATAGCGCGCCAAGACAGCCACCAGCACGAGGTCGCTGAGCAAAAGAAGCATCAACACCCCGGCAATGATGCGCAGCGCAAGTACGGGCAGCAGGGAAATCAGCGAAAAGAGCAGGGGCTGCACAACAATCAGAAGTGATTCATAGATTGCGCTGAGTCCGAGCGCCCATAATAAGCGCAGCATAAAATTGGGTCGCAGTTTGATTCTGCCTAGTGCGGAGTTTTTTTTGCGGAGCAAGCGCTCCGCAAAAACCTCGGAGAGATACCCGATTGCCACGGTCTGTACAAAACCGAACAAAAAGCGTGAGCGCTCAGGCATCTCCCCGCTGCTCACAAGAATCAAATTTGCCATGGCCGCACCGTGCGAAAGGAGCAGCGGCAAATCCAGAATGCCGCAGTTTACGAAGCGCTGTTTTTTGAGGCTGAAAAATAAGGTTTCCAGCACCCACGCCGCAAAAGCGTAGAAAAAGAAGTACAACACCAAATCCGTGCCGCCGAATAATCTCATGCTTTTCCCTCACGACGCTCCCGGGGAGACGCCGCTGTCAAAAAGCTGCGGCTTTGACCCCGCAGCTCTCTCACATTTTTTCAGTGCCAGACCGTCGTGGTACGCCTTGCCGACCACCGGCCCGATTACGCGGTAGCTCATGCTCGAAATGTCAAACATGATAGGGCGAAGCTTATCATAATCCACTTTGCCGTCCGTTAAGACCGCTTCGTCCGCCTGCATCGCCACAATCTCGCCGACCAAAAGGCCGGTCTCATCGCTGTAACTTTTCACCTTGCACTCTAAGGTGACCGGATACTCTTCGATGATTGGCGCGTTCACATGTACGCTCTTCCGCACATGGCAACCCGCTTGTTCGATTTTATTGATCTTGTTGCCGCTCTCGATGCCGAAATAATCGGAGATGACCACCGTGCTCTCGGTCGCAAAGGCGACCGTAAAGCCGCCCGTCTTCTTTAAATTATCCGTGGTCTTATGCTTTGCGAGCTGGATGGTAATTTCCCCGTAGTCACTCTGCATGCCCCAGGCTGCATTCATTGCGTTCGGGACACCGTTCTCATCGTAAGTTCCGATGATGAAAACAGCCTCCGGTGTGATAATCGACTGTTTTGCACTGAATTCCCGCTGCATACGCCTTTCCTTTCCGAGCGCCCGACATGGGCTTCTCTCAGCCTATTATAGCAGGTCTATCACAATCTTGCAATGCGAACCGCCCCCGCACACGCACTAGCATGGTCTCAAGATCCAGCACACCGCGCGCAAAACCGCGGCGCACGAGTTCCTCCGGTACATAGCAGTCAAACTTTTCAAAAACCGGGACCTCGCGCTCGTAGAGCAACTCTTCCGGCGCAAAGTCTTTTTCGGCCTCGTCGAGCAAAATCTCAAAGAACTCCTCTTCCCCGACCTCCATTGAAAAGATCATATAATACGGCCGCGCGGAGGTGAAGCCCCTTAGACCGAGCCTATCCTTACAACGAAGCTTTAAAAAGCGCTCCAGCGCGAGAAAGGCATAGCTCCCGAGCCAGGGAAAGAGCGCCCATATTTTTTCACCGAGCGGCAAGAGCGAAGTCTTTTTAAGCCGGGTGCGCGCCGCCAGCGTTCGCGCTTCCAAAAGCCGCCCCGCCGCATTCCGCTGCAAGTACGGATAGACCTGATCTTCCAGGAGCGTCTTCCGCATGCGCTCCAGAATACGCGTTTCGATCGAGCCAGGAACATCGCCGAAGTAGGCCGGAACCCTGCCCTTAATTAAGGTGCAGAGCACGGTGTGGGCCTTATGATCCACCTCATCCACGGCCCAGACCCGCCCCGCAATCGCGATTTTTTCGCCCGCGGGCGGCGGCTTCACAATGGTGCCGAGGGTCTCGCTCCCGGTTCTCACCGTGTACTCCACATTCTCCTGAAAAACCGCATAGAACTTATGGTTGTTCACCACGCGCTCTCCCGCGATGCCGATGATGAGCCCGCCTTCCGCCGTGCGGTTGATGTGGTCTATGCGAAGTAAATGCTGTAAGAGAAGGCCGTATTCCTCCTTCCGGATGCGTTCAAACGGCGTGAGCGTCAAGACGCGGAGCGCAAGCTCCCGGGGCGTGAGCTCCCCCCCTCCGAGGCGAGCGTACTCATGGTCTGGTGGTAGAGGAGACTGTAGGGCAGACGCCGTGTGTCCGGCGGCTCCACATAGCGCTCCTCCGCGTAGAGCTGCACCAAGGCAATGCCCTGTAAGAGATACCAGGGAAAGGCCTCGGGGAGCGAAGCCCGCGCTTCGGCGGGCTCTTCCCGCATCACAAACCAGAGCTCCGCGGGGGCACCGCGCCGCCCCGTTCTGCCGAGCCTCTGCAAAAAGCCGGAGACCGTAAACGGCGCATCGAGCTGAAAGGCACGCTCCAGCCTGCCCACGTCAATGCCGAGCTCTAAGGTCGCCGTCGCGCAGATGCTCTTTAAGGAGTCCGCGCGCTGCATCTCCTCCTCCGCGCTCTCGCGGTAAGAGGCCGAGAGATTTCCGTGATGAATGAGAAAGCGGTCTTGTTCCCGCATGGCCTCGCAATACTGCCTTAATTCCTGACAGACCAACTCGCACTCCTCGCGGGAGTTCGTAAAAATGAGGCACTTTTTGCCGGCGCTGTGGGCGTAAATATAGCCGAGACCGGGATCCGCCCCCCGCGGCGCGCTCTCTAACGCCCGGTCGAGCGGCAGCGTGGGAAAGCGCGTATCCGCTGTGCCCGACTGCGGCCCTGTCTTCCAAAAGTGCTCAAGTGATAAGCGCCAGTGCTCTTTGCCGGGCTCCATGCGCGGAATCGCGGTCGCACGGCCGCTTCCCGCCGCGAGCAGACGCCCCACTTCCTTTGGATTGCCTATGGTAGCGGAGAGCCCGACCCGCCGCGGCCTGCAGCCCGAGAGCCGCATGAGTCGCTCAATCAGGCAAAAGGTCTGCCGCCCGCGGTCCTGCCGAAGCAGCGCGTGAATTTCATCAATCACGACAAAGCGTAAATCCGAAAAGAGAGTCGGAACCGCCGCCTTTCGATGAAGAAGCAGGGCTTCCAGCGACTCCGGCGTAATCTGTAAAATCCCCTCCGGGTGCTTGATAAGCCTCTCCTTTGCGCTCCGCGAGGCATCTCCGTGCCACTTGGTAACCCGTATGTCCGCGCGCTCGCAAAGCCTGTCGAGGCGCTCAAACTGGTCGTTGATTAACGCCTTCAAGGGCGCAATGTAGAGCACACCGACCGAAGCAGAGGGCTCCTCCGAGAGCAGGGTTAAAATCGGAAAAAAAGCAGCCTCCGTCTTTCCGGAGGCTGTGGCCGCTGAGAGCAGCAGGTTATCCCCGCTGTTAAAGAGTACATCTCCCGCCGCATTCTGCACGGCGCGGAGCGACTGCCAGCGCTCGCGGTAAATAAAGTCCTGAATAAAGGGCGCATAGCGCCGAAAGATATCCATGCACTGTCCTCAAAAGGAAAAATCAAAGGGCGCATCGTCCCCGCCGCCTGTCTCCCTTAACTCGCTCGCAACACTATCCAATGCCGCACTGGCCGCTTCCGGCTTAAGCAACTGCTCCATGCTGCTCTCCGGTTCCCGGTGCAGCGCGTCCAGAAGAAAAATAAAGTCGCGCGTCATCTCCCGCGGTGTAAGCTGTGCGCTCGCCCCGACCCGCGCATAGCAAGTCCGCACAAAGAGCTCCAATTCGTCGGCGCGGAAGCACCGCGCATCCCCGTAGAGCGCCGCGTGTATGGCAGAGAGCTTCTCCGTGAGCACCAGCATCTCCTCCGGCGTGAGCGCCTCGAGGCGGAGCACCGGTGAAAACAAATCCTTGCTGCCCGCCCGGGAAAAGCGGCTCTCCGCAAGCCGCGAAGAAAGTGCCTCGTAGCTAAAGAGGCCGCGGCGCTTATCCTCGAGCGCCTCCGGCGTGGCTCCCATCCAGATGCCGATGTGCTGCGCCTTGCCCTGCATCATGTCGTTGTACATGGTGAGCAGCACCTCGTAGTTATACTGTCTTGCAATCGCATTCGGTATCTTGCAGAGATTCGCCGCTTCATCGAGCAGAATCAACGTACCCGCATAGCCCGCGCGGCGAAAGAACTGCGAGAAGAGTTTGATGTAATCGTACCAGTTCTCATCACTCACAATGAGGTTGATGCCGAGCGCCTCCCGCGCTTCGCGCTTGTTCTCATACTCCCCGCGAAACCACTTGAGTATCAGCTCCTTTTTCTCATCGTCGCCCTCCGCCCCCGCGAGATAATAGCCCCGCAGGAGCTTGGCAAACTCAAAGCCGTGTACCATGTCTTGCAGCGCATCGACCGCGGCCGCAATCTTTTTTTCGACCAACGCAAAGAAAGCGCTGTCCTCCCGGAAGCCTCCCTGTTCCTCTGCGGCTTCCCGCTCCGCCTGAGAAACCCAGCGATCTAAAATAAGGCGCAGCGCACCGCCCTCCGGCTTGGTCTTGGTCGCGAGGTTCGCAATCAATTCGCGGTAAGTGGCCAGCCCCTGCCCCTTGCTGCCCTGCAAACGCCGCTCCGGCGATAAATCGCATCCGCGACCACAAAGCCCTGTTCAAAGACATAGTTTCGCATGGTCTGCAAGAGAAAACTCTTGCCCGCGCCGTACTTTCCGATCAGAAAACGGAACGAAGCGCCGCCCTCCGCAATGAGTTCCGTGTCGCGAAGCAGCGCCGCAATCTCCTCCTTCCTCCCGACCGCAATGTACGGCAAGCCGACGCGCGGCACCACGCCGCTCTGCAGGGAATTTAAAATTGCCTGTGCAATGCGCCGCGGCACAGCGCGTTCCGTATCACTCATTTCTCTGTCTCCCGCAATAAAGTCTCCAGCTCTTCCCGGTAATCCGGCACGAGGAGAAGTTCCTCTCCCTCGGACTCAAGGCAAATATCCTGAAAATGCTCATACAGTTTCTCATTGACCCGCTCGGCAAAGAGACTGGTCAAACAATGCGCCGCGCGCAGTTCCGCGCGCACGCTCTCTCCGCGGAGCAAGGCCGCAAGGCAGCGGCGTTCGAGCGCATCCAAGATTTCTGTTCTGCCCACTTTGTCTGTTTGCTTCGTTTCGCCTCTGTTTGCAAGCTCTGCAAGAGTTGCACCGGCCGCCGCCTCGACTTGCGCAAACGCACTGCCGGTCTGCTCGCTCTCCTCGCCGTTTATAAGCTCTGCTAAGCCGCAATTCTTCTCCGCTTCCCGCCGCAGCAGTTCTTCCCGCTCGGCCCCGGTCTCTGCCTCGGTGAGAAGGGCCGCCGTCGTGACTGCGGCCGCCGCGCGGATATCCGCGAGCTTTTCCCGCCGCACGGGAACCGCCGCAAGCTTTTGCGCCGCCTCCATAGCCTCACAACTTACAAAGGCACGCGAAAAGGCCTCTCGCAGTGCGATGTCCTGCGTAGCAGACATATTTTTAGAAGCTTTGCCGCGCAAAAAACGAATGCGAAGCGCTGTATCCGCCTCTTTTAAAGGCAAAGAAGCGCTTGCTGTCAAACTGCTGCCGCAAATAGCTGTATTCCGTAAAGCCGTCTCCCGTCGCCGCGAAACTTCGAAGCTCGTTCAGTTGATAGGAAAAGCCTTGTCCCGCATTCTCGCAAACCGCCTTAAGCCGCGGCGCATCCGAAAAGGGCTTCCACTCGCGCATGCGCAAGTTTCCGAAACAGGCCGCAAATAAAAGCGGCGCTGAGCTTCTCCAGATAGCGGCATAGTAAAACGCTGCCTTGTCCCCGAGTCCCTTGACGCTCCGCGCTTCCGTGAGTTTCTTGCCGCCTAACTCCGCGAGCGCCGCAAAAACAGCTTCATCGCTCTGCTTTTCCGGCTCCCTGCAGCACGGTGAGCGCCTCGTCCCAGTGACGCAGCGCGGGGTTTTCATATGCCCGCACGCGCGCCGCATCCGCGCGGTTTAACACTGCATATTCAAAGCGCCAATTTTTAAAATTCCGCTGCAGCGCCTCGCTCCCGTAGCCCGCGGAAAAATAGGCAGACGCAAAAGCATCCATGCAATCAAGTGCCTCTGCGGCATTCGCCGCGCCGACCCCCAGCATGAGCTCGCTGAGATAGAGATACACAAAGGCATCGCTGTGCGGAGATACCTCTCCTCGCCGAAGCGCCGCGCGCCAGGTGAAATAACCGCGGAGCTCGTTCGGCGTCAAATCGCGATACTCCGGCTGATAGAGCGGCACCGTGCCCGCAAAGGGGCAATCGTCCTCATAGTCCTCCATGGCCCGCGCCGCAGAGAGAAAGTCCTCACAGGCATAGAGTGCCTCTATCCGCGCCGGAAGCTCACTGCGCCCCGGTATGGCCGTCTCACGGTAATACCCTTCCACCTTCTCTGCCTCTTCCTCCACTGCAAGATCGAACACATGTAACAGGAACGCTCGCTCCGTTTCCGCGCCGAAGCGCACCCCGAGCCAGCCCGGCATGCGAAATCCCTGCGTGAGATAGTCCCGCGCGGGCAGCTCGCGAAACGCGCTGTACTTTAAATCACAGCGCTCCCTGATTCTTCCGCCCGCATCCCGCTCCCGCATGAGCAGCGCAATCCACTTTCCGCTTGCCGGGGAGACTAAGACCGAGAGTCCCGGCATCTCCCGCCACTTGTGCAGCTCTTCGATATGATAGCGCTCCCGCGCATAGCTAATGAGTTCCGACAGTCGCACAGCCCGTTTCTCCGAATGTATGTTCTGATTTCAGTGTAGCCAAAACATACGTTCCTGTCAAGTTTCCTCCTCGAACCAAGCGACCGCTCTCACCGGCGAACCGTCACAATGTTCCAATTTCAGCGGAAAACAGCTGAAGGAAAAGAGCTCTTCGCCGCAGAGCCCCAGATTCTTGAGATTCTCGATGTTCACGATATCCTTCTCGCGGAACAGCTTCTTATGCCGCGGCAATCCGGCATCCGCAATCGGGTCGAGACCGATCACATCAAAAACCGATGCCCTTATACGCGCCCCGAATTACAAAGTCGAGCGCCTCTTCATTGAGGCAAGGGTAGTCGCCGAAATAGCGCTCACTCCCCCAACGCTTGTCCCAGCCGAGATAAAAGAGCAGAAAGTCCGCCTTCTCGGCCTTCTCCCCGTAGCGGGTGATGTGGGCAAGCGTAATCTCTTCCCCTTCCTTCAGGCTGCTGCAATCAATCACAAGTGCCTTGCCGATAAACTGCGACGCCGGAAATTCGTCCAGCGTGGTGCGCCCGGGAAAGAGGTGTGCCGGCGGATCCATGTGTGTGCCCGTGTGCGTGGTCATCCTTAAAAGACTCTCCCGAAAGCCATCCTTTTCATATACGCTCACCGGTGTGAGAGTCGGTGTCTCCGTGCCGGGATAAACCGGCATATCCTCTTTGATGGTATGGGTTAAATCTATGACTCTCATTTCTTTCCTCTCTTAACCTTAGTACCGGTTCATTTGTTGACTCCTGCCGCCAATCGGACTGCTTCCGCAGCTAAGCATCGCGACAACACGAAATCCCGGAACTCAGCCGCACTGAACCTGACAAGAGCGCAGCGTCTCAAGCGCCGCCGCATGTTTTTCCGGCGTCACACCGGCGCAGCAGGCGGGATCCACGGAAATCTTCACTTCCGGAAGCGATGCCTTTAAGAGCAGCGCGTTCGAAACCACGCAGATGTCCGTGCAGAGGCCGATGAGCTCAAGTTCCACACTCTCCCGCGCCGCGAGCTCTTTCACAGCCTCCGCGAGTTCCGTCGAGCCAAAGGTACCCTTGTCAAAGATATGGTCTTTCGGAATCAGCGCCGCGATCTCCGCATCCAGCTCCCAGCCGTCCGTTCCGCGAATACAGTGCTTCGCCGGAAGGTAATGCCCCTCCTGCGTATTCAGATAGTCCTCGCCGTGTGTATCCCGCGTCGCAAAGACATCCTCCGGCGCATAGCCCTTGATTTTTTCGATAACCGCAGGGACAATGGCGCTCGCCTCCGCCGTTCCGAGTGCGCCGTCAATAAAGTCGCGTTGCATGTCAATGACCACTAAGATTTTCCGCATGATTCTCTCCTTTTATCTGTCAAACCCATCTATGGAATCGGCTATCCCGATGCCTAAAAAATCTCGTTTCTTACCGTAACACAGCGGTTCCGGCAAAGCATCTGTCTTCCGAAGGCCTGTTATTCCGTTCTCCACTCTGAACTCTCCGAAAGGGCGCGCCGCGGCCGGGCGGCCGGTTCTTCCGCCGCATAGCCGAGTGCCAACAGCGCGTAGAGCTCGCTGTCTCCTCCCGCCTCCTCTCTTAACTCCGCCTGCGCAAAGAAACTGTCGCAAATCCAGAGGCTGCCGATGCCGAGTGCCGTCGCCTGCAGGCACATGTTTTCGATGGCAGCACCGACCGACTGCGCCGTGCAGATTTCCGTGACCCGCTGGTCAAGCGTCATGGTTGCGGAAAGCGGCCGCGCAATCGGCGATGTGATCAGGATTACTGTTGCCGCCTCCCGCATCACCCGCAGGGTCTCAAACGCCCCGTCCAGATAATGGCGCGTGTCCGGCAACATGGGGGAATGCCGCTCCCGCTCGATTCCCGCCTCCATGGCCGCGCAGACTCTCTCCTTTGCTTTTCCCTCGGTCACGACAAAGTGCCAGGGTTGCAAATTCTTTGCGGACGGCGCTGCCATGCCTGCTCTTACAATTTCTTCCAACTGCTCTTTCGAAAGCGGCGTCGGCAAAAAAATGTCGTATGCTGCGCCGCGCCTTGATTGCCTCAATCATATTCGCGCCTCCTCAAAGGCAATCATAGCATAATGTGAGCCCTTCGCGCGTCCGGATTGACAGCAAAACAGCGCTTTGCTAGACTGCTAAAAAATCTTGCAAGAAACGGAGCTGCCATGATAGAACGACACGAAATCCCGCTCTTGGAATACGATGCGACTTCCCCCGAAGTGATTCCTCCCGCTCATGAATTCGGCGACTGCCGCTTTCCGAAAAAGTGCCTCTTTGCCTTCCTCGGCGATACCATCCACCGCTACGCCGAGGCAAAACATGCGGAAAAACGCTGCGAATTTCGCACTGTCTCCGCCACCTATCCCATCTATGTATTTGAGGAGAACGGCGAAGAAATCTGCCTTGCGCAGGCGCCGGTCGGTGCACCGCCCGCAAGTTCCATGCTGGATGCGCTGATTGCGAGCGGCTGCCGCAGCATCCTGGCGCTCGGCTCCTGCGGCGTACTGGAAAAACTCCCGGAAAATGCCTTTCTGGTGCCGATCCGCGCGCTTCGCGACGAGGGCAGCTCCTACCACTATCTGCCCGCTTCCCGCTATATCGAACTTGACAGCGAAGTCCTTACGACCATAGAAAGCGTACTGAAGACAGAAGGCCTCCCCTTTGTCCCCTGCACCAGCTGGACCACCGATGCCTTTTACCGCGAGACCAAGGATATGGTCGCATACCGCCGAAGCGAGGGCTGTCTCTGCGTCGAGATGGAGTGTGCGGCGCTTGCCGCCTGTGCCCGCCTTCGCGGCGCTGCCTTCGGACAGCTGCTCTTTACCGCCGACTCTCTCTCGCCTGCATCCATGACTACGATGCCCGAAACTTCGGGCGGGATGCGCACGAAAACGCCCTCTTACTCGGGCTGCGCATCTTGCGGGAGATGTAAACCGCCCCACGTTTCGCTGACAGAGAAAGGAGTTCCATGTCCGAGACCGCCGCACTGAACGATGACTTTGCCTATGCCGTGCTCTCCGCCGTCGCGGAAATTCCGGAGGGCAAAGTTGCTACTTACGGACAGCTTGCCCGCCTGATCGGATATCCAAAAAACGCGCGCCTCGTGGCGCGCGTTCTCTCGCATGCGGAATATTACGGCGACTATCCCTGTCACCGCGTGGTGAATGCCACAGGCCGCCTGGCACCCGGCTGGGCAGCGCAGGCCACTCTCTTACAGGCAGAAGGGGTCGTGCTCCGCGACGCAACACATGTGTCCCTTAAGCTCTATCGGTGGAAGGCCTGAGCGCAAGTCCCCCGTCTTTCTTTAATTCCAACCGCTGTTCTTTTTGCCGAAGTTCTGGACCCAATTCGCCCTTCCGTTCAGATTCGAATACCCCACACCGATGGAGTCATAATTCGGATTCAAAATATTGGCTCTGTGTCCGCTGGAATGCATCCAGGAATCCATTACCTCTTCCGGATTTCTCTGGCCTGCGGCAATGTTCTCACCCTTATAGCCGAATCCTCTCGGATACGCCGTAAAGCAGTCCGAACCGTCGGGTCTGTCGTGCGAGAACAAAACTTCGAGTTCCGCCGCACGCACATCCGCCGTATTTGTGAGCCCGGCGTCCTTTTTAACCGGCGAAATCCCCTGCTTTGCTCTCTCCTGATTCACAAGCTCGATTACCTGATCCTCAAACTGCGCCTCGGAAAGCTGCGTGCTGTTCTGTCCGCTGCTCTGACTGTTGTCCTGTCCGCCGGACTGCGCGGTTCCGACCCCGGGCCGGTACACCGTTTCCGTCCACATAATAACCGTCCGGCGTATAGCTGTTTGCGAGCATGCGGCCGCCGTTCGCGGGATTCATGTAATACCAGTTCCCTGTTCACATTGACCCACCCCACGCACATGTTTCCGTTGTTGGTGTCCAGATAATACCAACCGCTTCCGTCATTCAGCCAACCGGTCTGCATGTAACCGGAAGCATCCATGAAGTACCAGGAATTGTTGACCGACACCCAGGAAGAGCGCGCGTACGAACCGTTCGAAAACTGATACCACCAGCCGCGGTTGTCACGATTCCAACCGTTGTTGCCGGCAAAAACCGGCGTAGCCATGAGCATGGTGCCAAGTGCCACCGCAGCCGCAAGGAAAATGTTCTTCTTCATCTCTGCCCCCTGTTTTGAAATGATTGCTTAACTTTAAGCAATCTTAACAATTATCATTCTACTCATGCGCCGAACAAATGTAAAGGACGGCACGTCCCTTGGAATCAGGGAAGTCTCAAAGATGCATCACGATGAAAGTTCCAAGCCAAAAGCCCCTTATTGACATAGCGCTGTTACACCGGTAGAATAGTTGATAATTAAATTGTACGGTGGGCTGACACCTAAATCCGACGCCTGACGAGAACGGCGTAAACTCGTCTAGTGGGCTTGCACATTAAGAGCCGTAAGGCAGCAAGAAACCTTGCCGGACGAATGTGCCGGTGGCTGGCGGACAGCGGAAAAATCAGCCGACAAAGGGGAACATAGACACTACGGTGCCTATGTTCCCCTTTGAAATTTTTACTCCGATAGTTAGCAGTGCAGTATCGTAGACCCCCATATGAACATGATGTATAATAAGAATCGCAAACGCCGAAAGGAGACAGAAATGTTAAAGAAGAGAATTTTTGTTTTGATAACGGCAGTGGCGATGCTTGGATCTGTCCTCGTTGGTTGCGGAAGCGAGAAAAAAGAAGCTGAAACCACAGCAAGCACTTCTGTTCAAGCGTCCGCCGAAACAAGCGCAAGTCCTAAGCGCGAAGTAAAGATGTATACCTATAACGACGGAACATACGGTCCCTACAACATTCCGTCCTATGACGAAAACAACCAATATGCGCAGAAACTCAAAGAAGCCTACGCCTCCGATGCATACCCCGGTGTTTACATTGCTAGAGTAGATAAAGGTTGGATCTGGTATTGGGAGCCCGAAACGGACGACGGAAATTATTACTATATCGGCAGCGTAGATAATCCCAATTATCTTCAGGGCGATGATCTGAATCGCTTCCTTATGGATATTAAAATCAACCTGAATCAATTCATTGAGAAGTGTGAGGCAGGAGAACTGCATCCAATCGATCTCGATGGCGACGGAAGCATTTCTTATCCCGAAGCGTATATTGAGTCCTTCTTTGCTATCAAATCAAATCAGGATAAGCCCTATAACGGTTTGATCACTTTTTTTGATTTCGATGATATTCTATGGGAATAAGTCTAAAAAATAAAATGCTTTGATTGATTGTTCTAAAAGAACGTGTGCCGCCCCCCGTGAGGCGGGAAAGGAGGTTTAAATGAGAATCAAGTTCACCGAAGAAGAGAAGCGATTGTTTGATAAGGTCAGGCCCTACGCCGCTACGAAAGGATGGGGGCTTCGCCCGGATGCGCCTCCGGAGATTCAAGCTATCTATGCCAGACTGGTAGAGATAACCAACCAATATCTGAGCCCGTGTCCGCTACCTGATAACTGGACCACAGCGAAACCAACTAAATAACAGCAACAAAAGCACAGCTATAAAAGCTGTGCTTATTTTGTGCTCAGGGGGGGCGGGGTAACGGAGACTCCGGAAGATTGAACGGAGCACGCACTCTGAGTACAGGATTAGCGGAGAACTACATTTTTATATTGCCGGGTAAAGCGATAGTATTAACATCCATCCCCTTCGCGATGTAGTACAGTTCTTGATACTGGCCAATGTCAACAGGTTTTCTGAATATAGCCAGAACTTTTTGAGGCTGATAGAGTGAGAAATTGCGGATATCCTCTTCAAGAGCAGTATTCGGTATATAAAATCCATTTTGGAAAATGAATCCCAGAAACGCTTTTGTATTTCCAACCAGTTTATCGGTATATTGCATAGATCGAACGGGATTGTAGGTACCGACCATTTTGGCTATGAGATGTACTTTGGTTAGCCATGGAAGTACGGAGAGTTTTCTCTCAGTTGTTCCATTCACCGACATAGTGAAGTCATTCGGATTTAGAATTCCGTTCATGGCCTTCTGATAGAAAACATTGCTGCTCGGAATCTTATCAGAGACAGACCTGACTCCCGTTAGATGAAGAAAATTACTTGGCAGAAAAATGGTTTCAAAGAAGTCCGGCTTGCTTGGAGAACCGTATACAATTAATAGATTTCGGTTCTCCAGGTTATTGTGGTATTCCCTCGCACAGCATACGATGATTCTTGTTGCAAGCCTCTTCGAGATTTTCATTGCGTTTTCTCCTAAAATTTCAAGAGGGAACACTAGCACCGCGGTGCTAGTGTTCCCTCTTTGGCGGCTGATTTTTCTGCTGTTCGCCAGCTTGCCGACCCATACGTTCGGCACGATGTCTTGCTACCTTACGGCTTCTCATGTGCAAGCCCACCAGATATGTTTACGCTAATCATATCGAGCGTCGAATTAAGGTGTCAGCCCACCGCAGACCAAACGTCTGCATTCTCAGTATACCAGAACAAATGAGAGAAATCAATTAGTATCCAATGATATCTGTGAAATCAATCTTCCGGAAGTCGGCATCTGTAAGCGCAGAGAGCTTATGGAGAAGGGAAGTTCGGTTGATGAGGGAAAGAGGGGCAAGCGGTGGTTATCACGTGGGAGACGCGCGGGACACTTATGGAGATGAATATCAGTTTGTGGATCAATATCGCAACATTAAGTTTATAAAGGTGAAATCCGGATCTTCAAAGGCACCTTTGGAAACGAGAACGAGAGATTGCATATATGTTACGCTTGGAGGGAAAAATCAGGATACGCCAAAAACAGTAACATATTATGATAAAAAAGGTAAAAAGCGAAAGCAAATTGATATCAGCGGCAACGCACATCGCATCGGCGATGTGGTTATTCCCACACCACATACACATTTGGATTATATGCATGATGGAAAGACGCGAAGTCTATCAGAGAGGGAGAAAAAAACACTTGACACTATTTTAAGAGTGTGGGACATTAAGAAAAGCAAAGACTAGCATACGAAGGAATGCCATTGGAGCCCGGTGCGAATCCGGGGATTTGCGTAAAGGATCGCAGAGATGCGGTCCTTTTTGCTGTCCAGAAAAGAGGAAAATATGGGGTACAGATAACCCGAGAAACAGAGAAAATGAACTGGTGAGAGGATGAATAATGAAAAGAACATGGGCCCGGTTCGAAGCAGTGATGAATCAAGGGAGCAAGGGCGAAATGGTGGCATTGCCTCCGGGAAATCCAGAAGGAGAAAAAAGAGGTCCGGGAGCGGTTAAAAGAAGCACTAAACTGTGCAGTGGTGAATCCCAAAGTGAAAAGCATGATGAAGCAAGGGATCACCCTCGCGCATGCGGGGAAAATTACTACGGCTCCAGCACATACGACAGCGCCGAGGAATCACCCCGCGTGTGCGGGGAAAACGTCCGCTCGATCATCGGCAGAATCCCCTCGGCCGGATCACCCCCGCGTATGCGGGGAAAACTCTTCGATCAGTTCCCGCAGAGCTTTGGCGAGCGGATCACCCCCGCACGTGCGGGAAAAACTGAAACGAAAAAGAGCAAAAAAAGATAAGCGCCGAATCACCCTCGCGCATGCGGGGAAAACGGAGGAAGTGCTATGAGAAGAAAAAGAGCAAAAAAGAAGAAGCGTTTTAGCTGGATATCAGCCACAGCATACGCGCTCGGCGCAATCGCAAAAGCGAATGTCGTCTATACCCACGGACACCATCTGCTCCCTGTAGTCGTCGCACTACTACACGAGCTGTCGAAAACGCTTCATCACCAATATAGCCTCGTCCGCTCTTTTTATACTAGCATAAACCGCATGAAAGGAAAAAAATCTTTTTTTATAGCTATGTGCTTTTTTTCTATGTCGTGTATCTCATAAGCGGGCGTGCGCTTGCGCCTGGTATGTGCGCACTTGCTGCATCCATATGCGACACGATGTGTCGCGTCTCGCACCGGCTCCGCCGCTAGTCATAGCGCGCCGCGCTTGCAGGGCG